>NZ_BOOO01000020.1 GCF_016863275.1 Planotetraspora mira | reverse complement strand
CTGGAGTGGCTGATGCCCGGCCCTCTTCGCCGCGATGATCGGCCGGCGTGCGGCTTCCGCCCCCCGCGCGCGCCCCGCGCGGGGCCCCCATACGGCTTCCGTGCGATTCCATGCGCTCATGTCGCTCCCGTGCGCTCATGGGGGCATCCGCGCATGCCTCGAAACGAGAGTTTCGGCGCGCTGAGTCACATGCGATGGAGATCCATAATTCGGGCTTATGGATCAAGCGACCGAACGCCACGGGTGGGCAGGATGCGTCCGTCCGAACCCTGAACGGCCAAGGGAGCCACCATGACCGCGCGTCCGCCGACCTTTCCCGCCTCCACCGTGCTCGGCTATCCGAGGATCGGGCCTCACCGGGAGCTGAAGCGCGCATTGGAGTCGTACTGGGACGGCCGCTCGACGTACCAGGACCTCGAAAACACGGGACTGCAACTGCGGGAGGAGACTTGGCGGCGGCTCGACGGGCTCGGCCTGGGTGCGCTGCCGTCCGGCACGTTCTCGCTCTATGACCAGATGCTCGACACGGCCGTGTTGCTCGGCGCCGTACCTGATCGGTATCGCGGTGGCACGAGTGCGGATGCCTACTTCGCGATGGCACGGGGTGCGGAGGGGATCGCGCCGCTGCGGATGACGAAGTGGTTCGACACGAACTATCACTACATCGTCCCCGAGATCGGGCCGGACACCTCTTTCCGGCTGGATGCCACCAAGCCGCTTTCCGAGGTACGGGAGGCGCGTGGGCTGGGCCTGGAGACGCGACCGGTGCTGGTCGGCCCGGTCACCTTCCTCCTGCTGTCGCAGGCGGCCCCGGGCGGCCCGGCCGGATTCGCCCCGCTGGACCGGCTGGCCGATGTGCTCGGGGCCTACGAGCGGCTGCTGGCGGAGCTCGCCGCGGAGGGCGTCGACTGGGTCCAGCTGGATGAGCCGGCCCTCGTGACCGACAGAACCGGCGAAGAACTGGCCGCCGTCACGACCGCCTACGAGTGGCTGGGGAACCTGACCGACCGGCCTGCTCTGTTCGTCGCCTCGTACTTCGGCGATCTCGGCGACGCCCTGCCGGTCCTCGCCGCCACGCCGGTCGAGGCCATCGGTCTCGATCTGGTGGCCGGCGGCGCCTCGGGCCTCGACACGCTCGTGGACAAGACAGCGCACGCCGGGCAGGCCGTGCCCGCCCCAAAGACCACGCCCGCCCAAATGACCACGCTCGGCAAAGAGACCACACTCGCCCAAAAGGCCACGCTTGCTGGAAAGATCGTGGTCGCGGGCGTGGTGTCGGGGCGTGACGTGTGGCGCACCGACCAGGAACAGGCATTGGCCACGCTCCGCGCTGTACGCGAGCAGGCCGGGCATGTCGTCGTGAGCACGTCCTGCTCGCTCCTGCATGTGCCGTACGACCTGGATCTGGAGCCGGGCCTCGATTCCGCCGTGCGGCGGCGACTGGCGTTCGCGGACCAGAAGGTCGCCGAGGTGGTCGAGCTGGCCGCCCTCTTGGCCGCCGATCCAGTCGGCCCGATCTCCGCGCCCGCCGTGGCCGCTCAGGCGAAGGCCGCGGTGGTCGGCTCAGTGCAGGCGGACCACACAGAGGAACTGGTGCCGGGCCGCGATCCGGGCCGTGTGCCAGACCGTGTGACAGACCGCGTGTCCGAAGAAGGCCCGGTCAGGAGCCCGTACGCGGTCCGGGCGGCGGCACAGGCCGAGCACCTGCGCCTGCCCTCGCTCCCGGTCACCACGATCGGCTCGTTCCCGCAGACCGGCGAGCTACGCGAGGCCAGGGCGGCGCTGGCGGCGGGTGAGCTGGGCGAGGCGGCCTACGACGACCTCGTCCGTGCCGAGATCGCCCGGGTCGTCGCCCTGCAGGAGCGGCTCGGGCTCGACGTGCTCGTCCACGGCGAGCCTGAGCGCAACGACATGGTGCAGTACTTCGCCGAGCATCTCGACGGGTTCGCGGTCACCCGCAACGGCTGGGTCCAGTCGTACGGCTCGCGCTGTACGCGGCCGCCGATTCTGCACGGCGATGTCCGGCGCCCGGAGCCGATCACCGTGCGATGGGCACGCCATGCGCAGTCTCTGACGGACAAGCCGGTCAAGGGCATGCTGACCGGCCCGGTGACGATCGTCGCCTGGTCGTTCGTCCGCGATGACCGGCCCCTGCGGGACGTGGTGTTCCAGGTCGCCGACGCCATCGGAGACGAGGTGCGCGACCTCGAGGCCGCGGGTGTGCCGGTCATCCAGGTCGACGAGCCGGCGCTGCGTGAGCTCATGCCGCTGCGACGTGAGGACCAGGACGCCTATCTGGAGTGGGCCGTGGCGGCCTACCGCAGGGCCACGTCCGGCGCGGGCGACCGCACGCAGATCCACACGCACCTGTGCTACTCCGACGCCGACCAGATCCTCGATGCGATCGACGCCCTCGACGCCGACGTCACGACCATCGAGTCGGCGCGATCGGGTGCGCGGATCCTCGACGAGGCGGCGATCGGCGACTTCGAACGAGGGCTCGGCCCGGGGGTGTACGACATCCACTCGCCGCGGGTGCCGAGCACCTGGGAGATCGAGGTCGCGCTGAAGGCGGCCTTGCGGGTGTTGCCCGCCGACCGGGTCTGGGTCAATCCGGACTGCGGGCTGAAGACCCGGACGTACGAACAGGTCGAGGCGGCGCTCACCAACCTCGTCAGCGCGGCACGGCACCTCCGAGGCGACCAACACTCGTGACAGGTCGTACGGGCCGGGGGCTTCCAGCCGGGCCGGCCCGTGACGGGAGCCTCAGGCGTTGCTCGTCGCCGGCCGCAGGCGCGGCAGGCGACGGGCCCGCGTGCGGTAACGGAGGACCTGGACGGCGCCGAGGATCCACACGGGGTACTGCACGGCGAACGCCCAGCGGTAGTCGCCCTGGAGATCCATCGAGACGCCGATCAGAGCGATCACCGACATGGAGGCGACGAAGCCGCCGCCGTTGACGATGCCGGTGGCGACGCCGATCCGCTCGGCCGGATTGAAGGTCCGCGCGTAGTCGAATCCGATCATCGAGCCCGGCCCGTTCGTCGCGAGGGTGACCATGAGCAGCACGAGCAGCCACAAAGGCACGGGGGCCGGCCACAGGAGGACGAGTGTCCAGGCTCCCGCCGTGCTGCCGATGACGGTCAGCACCATCCAGGACCGCCGTAGCGGGAACCGCCCGGCGAGGAAGCCGAGCAAAGGTCCGCAGAACATCGACAGCACGGTGATCGTGGTCAGCAACAGTCCCGCCGTCCGCGGAGTCAACCCCTCGCCCTGGACCAGGAACGGGTAGCCCCACAGGATCGTGAAGGCCGCGGCCGAGGACTGGGTGGCGGCGTGCGTCCACATCCCGAGCCGGGTGCCCGGCTCGGCCCACGCGGCCCGCATGGCGGGCGCGGCCGTCTCCGTCTCGGGGGGCCGATCGCGCAACGCCGCGCCGACCACGATGAGAGAGACCACGCCGAGCGCGGCGGCGGCGAGGAAGGTCGGCGTCCAGCCGTTGGCGTGCAGGGACGTGATCAGCGGCACGGCCGAGGCGACCGCGCCCAGTTGGCCGAGCAACCCGGTGACCTGCACGATCACGGGATTGCGCCGCGGCGGGAACCACACGCTGACGATCCGGATCACGCTGATGAACGTCATCGCGTCGCCGCAGCCGATGAGGATCCTGCCGGCGGCGGCTCCGGGCAGGTTCGTCGCCAGAGCGAAGACGAGTTGGCCGAGCGCCATCACCGACGCTCCGGCCAGCAGCATGCGTTTGGATCCCAGCCGGTCGACCAGGACCCCGACCGGGATCTGCATCGCCGCGTAGACCAGCAGTTGCACCATGGCGAGGACGGACAGACCGGTCGCACCGACCCCGAAGCGGGCCGAGGCGTCGATGCCCGTGACGCCGAGGGACTGCCGGTGGAACACCGCGATCATGTAGGCGACGACGCCGGCGGCCCAGAAGATCAGGGGTTTGCGTGTTCCACCGCTTCGTCCCATAGCTGGGGATTTTACCGATATGTGCGGCTTGCGCCTGGAGTGTCCATCTGGTGGACCTCCAGGCGCAAGTCGCGCTGCCAGCCGTGATGTCAGCCGTGCCGTCAGCCGACGAGGGCGGGCACCCGGTCCTCCCGGACGCCGTCGCCGCCGTCATCACCGCCCTCGCCGTCGTCGTCGTGGTCGCCGTGGGAGAGCTGGGGCAGCCAGTTGAGCCACCGCGGCAGGTACCAGTTCCAGTCACCCAGCAGTTTCATCGTCGCCGGCAGCAGGACCGCCCGCACGATCGTCGCGTCGATCAGGATCGCGGCCGCCAGGCCGATGCCCATCTGCATGAACGTCAGCAGCGACAGCGTGGCGAAGGTCGCGAACACCGCCACCATGATGAGCGCCGCACTCGTGACCACGGCGGCGGTGCTCTTGATGCCGGAGGCGATCGCGTCCTCGGTGCGCATGCCCCTGTCGTAGGCCTCCCGGATCCGGCTGAGGATGAAGACGTGGTAGTCCATCGACAGGCCGAAGAGGATCACGAACAGGAACAGGGGCAGCCAGTTGGTGATCATCCCGGTGGAAGTGAAGCCGAGCAGGCTCTCGCCGTACCCCCTCTGGAAGACCAGCACGAGCACGCCGTACGCCGCCGCGACGGACAGCAGGTTGAGCAGGATGGCCTTGATCGCGACGACCAGCGAGCGGAACGAGATCAGCAGCAGGACGAAGGCCAGCAGCAGCACGAAGCCGAACACCAGCGGGATCGTCCGGCGAAGCTGCTCGTCGAAGTCCATCGAGCCCGCCGTGCTGCCGGTGACGTGCGCTCCGGGAAGCGTGGCGGGGATGACCTTTTCACGCAGGGTGTGGACGGCGTGCTCCGAGACCGCGTCCATCCCGGTGCCCTTGATGCCGATGGCGATCTGGGCCACCGTCTTATCCGGATTTATTCGTACGCTGATCGGCTCGTTCGCCTCGCCCGTCGCCAGCGCCCGCTTCTTGAACTCCTCGATCGAGGCGGTGAACTGAGGGGTCGTGACGTCGGCGGCCTTGACGACGACCACCGCGGGCTCGTTCCCGCCGGGGAAGGCCTTGTCGATCCGCTTGAAGGTCTCGGCGATCGAGTAGTTGCCCTGCAGGTCGTCGATGGTCTGCGCGCCGGTCTTGAGGCTGAACGCGGGGATCGCGAGCGCGACGAGGAGACTGCCGGCGAGGACCACGGAGACGATCGGATGACGCAGGACCGGCCCGATGATCGCGCCCCAGAACCTGCTCTCCCCTCCGCGGACCCCGAGAACGCGCCGCCAGCCGACCCTTCCCCTGGTGACGGTCCGTACGGTGCCGTGGATCAACCGGGCGTCGATCTTGTCGCCGATCAGCGAGAGCAGCGCGGGCAGGGCGGTCAGGGAGCCGACGACGGCTGTCAGGACCACGAGGATCGTGCCCTCGGCGAAGCCCATGAAGATGCCGTTGCCCGTCAGGAACATCCCGGCCATCGCCACGATGACGGTGATGCCGGAGATGAGGACGGCCCTGCCGGACGTGGCGGCGGCGATCTCGATGGCCCTGCGCTTGTCGCGGCCCTTCGCCCTCTCCTCGCGCTGTCGCATGACGTAGAAGAGGCTGTAGTCGACGCCGACCGCCAGGCCGATCAGCAACATCACGTTGCTGGTCGCCGAGTCGACGTGCAGAAGTTGGCTGGTGAGAGCCAGCAACCCGGTAGCCGAGAAGATCGCCGTCATCGCCAGGGCGACCGGGACCAGCGCGGCCAGCAACGCGCCGAACGCGGCGAGCAGGATGCCGATGGTGATCGGCAGCGAGAGTTGCTCGGCCCGCACGAAGTCCTTGTCGATCGCCTCGCCGATCAGCTTGTCGGCGCTCGCCCCGCCGGCCTCCTCGACCCGGAGGTCCGGATGGGCCCGCTGCACGCCCGCGACCGCGTCGAGCACCGGCTGGATCCGGTCGCCCGCCGTCCCCGCGTCACCCTTCATGTCGAACTGGACCAGGGTCGTGCGCCGGTCAGGGGTGACGGGTGAGGGTTCCTTGTCGTACGGCGTGCGCACGTTCTCGACCTGGCCGGTGGCCTCGACCGCACTCTTCACGCCCATGACGGCCTCGCGGAACGCGGGGTCGCCGGTGGTGAGGGTCCCGGTGCGCGACTGCACCAGGACGACCTCTCTGGCGACGTCCTTGTAGGCCGCGCCGTCCAAGATCTGCTCGGCTAGTCGTGAGTCCCCGTTGGAGCTCTCGTAATTCTTCATCTCGGCCGTGCCCACGGCACTGCCCAGGAACGTCGCCGCGGCGACGAAAGCGATCCAGATCAACAGAGCCGACCATCGATGGCGGGCACTCCAGCCGCCGATCGAGGCGGCGAGGTTCTTCCGGCGTCTCATGCTCTCTCCCTCAGTGGATGTCTCAACCGTAGAAATCGATCAAGGCGTGCACATCGGGCCCGTTGACCAGATCAGACGTCCTGCGACCGGCGTATTACTCTCGTGCTCGAGATCTAGGGGACGTCCCTGAGGCCGCTCTCGGGGAACCCCGGCTAGGCTCCTGCCATGCGCTCCTTCTCCGGCCAGGCGTCGTCGTGATCCCCGCGGATGTCTTCTACGCCGGGCTGAGCAAGGTGGTGGCGGCCGCGGCCGGATTCATCACCGACCCCTCGGGCCGTGTCCTGCTGGTCAAGCCCAACTACCGCGATCATTGGGGCTGGCCGGGTGGTCACGTCGACGAGGGCGAGTCGCCGGACGTCGCCTGTGCCCGTGAGGTGCTCGAGGAGCTCGGCCTGGAGCCACCGGTGGGCCGCCTGTTGGTCGTTCACTGGGTGCCCCCGATCGAGGACCGTCCCCTCCCGCTCGTCCATTTCCTGTTCGACTGCGGCACGGTGGTCGACGGCAACAGCATTGTCCTGCAGGCGGAGGAGCTCGACGGGTACGGCTTCTTCACCGCGGAGGAGGCCGCCACGATCATGCCGTCCTACCTGGCGGGCCGCTTGACGGCGGCGCAGGACGCCCGCGCGTCCAATACCACCGCGTACATCGGTTCGTTCTCGTAACCGGAGGCGGGCGCCGTGGACACCAGGGAAGCCGCAGGCCGCTTCGCCCGCACGTGGGAACGGGGCTGGGCGGCGCACGATGTCGAGCTGATCGTGTCCTTGTACGCCGAGGACTGCGAGCATCGCTCGATGCCGTTCCGTCCGGTCCATCGTGGGCGGGCGGAACTCGCCGACTACGTCCGCTGGTCGTTCGAGAACGAGCGGGTCGAGAGCGTCCGCTTCGGTGAGCCGCTCGTCGACGGGGACACGGCGGTGGCCGAGTTCGTCGTCCTGTCGTCCGAGGACGGCAGGCCGGTGACGCTGGCCGGCTGCGTGATCGTCCGGTTCGACGCGGCCGGGCTCGCCGTGGAGTCGCGCGACTACTGGCATGTCGCCGAAGGACACGTGACCCTCGGCCGATGAGCCGTCCCCGCCGGGGGAATGCACGGGCGGCCTCGAGCATCTCGATTAATCGGGCGCTCTCGCGGAATAGGCCGGTGGTACGGCCCGAACCGTCAAGGACGGCAACAAGGCCACAACAAGGACGGAAACAAGGCCGGCGACAAAGACAGCGACAAAGACGGCGACGAGGACGGTAGGACGATGGACGACGCTGAGATCAGGGAGCAGCTGAAGGAATTGGAGGCGGAGCTGGTCAGGCTTCGGGAGAGCGCCGCGTCCATCAGGCGGGAGATCGGCGAGCGCTGGGACGCCCCGACGGACGCCGCCGAGATCGCGATGGTGATCACCAACGCGGAGCAGCAGGAGTCGTTGATAGAGACGCTTGAGGCCAGACGCGAGCGGTTGCTGCAGAAGCTCGGCTCGTCCTGAGGCGGCCGGTCTGCGTCTACTCGGATCAGTCTGCTCGGATCAGCGACTGGGTAACCGGGCGCCGGCGCGGGTCCAGGCGTTCTGGTCCCCCCTCGGCAGGTAGGTGACCGGCTGCTCGCTTCGCCGTACGAGATCGCGGATGTCGGTGACCACGCCCTGGGCGCGGGCCTGGACCAGCGCGTTGCCGAGCGCCGCGGCCTCGACCGGGCCGGCGATGACGGGGAGGCCGGTGGCGTCCGCGGTCATCTGGCACAGCAGGGCGTTGCGCGCGCCGCCGCCCACCAGGTGGACGACCTCCACCTCCTGGCCGCTGAGCCGTACGGCGTCGTCGATCGTGCGGCGGTAGGCGAGCGCGAGGCTCTCCAGCACGCACCGGACGGTCGCGGCGCGCCCGTCCGGCGGGCGCTGGCCGGTCCGCTCGCAATAGGCGGCGATCCGCGCCGGCATGTCGCCCGGCGGCAGGAACGCGGGATCGTCGGGATCGATCAGCGCCTGGAACGGCGGAGCCTGCTCGGCCGCGCCGAGCAGCGCGGGAAGGGCGGGAAGGGCGGGAAGGTCGGCGCCGCCCCAGGTGCGCAGCGACTCCTGCAGGATCCACAGGCCCATCACGTTGCGCAGGTAGCGGATGGTGCCGTCGAGGCCGGTCTCGTTGCTGAAGCCGGCCAGTCTGCTCTCCTCGCTGAGGACCGGGCGGGGCAATTCGATGCCGACCAGCGACCAGGTTCCGGACGAGATGTAGGCGAACCGGTCGGTCCGGGAGGGCACGGCGGCGACCGCCGAGGCCGTGTCGTGCGAGGCGACCGCGGTGACGGGGGTCGCCTGCGACAGGCCGGTCTCCTCGGCGATCTCGGCGCGCAGGGTTCCGGAAGGTGATCCCGGCGGCCGCAGCTCAGGCAGGACGCCGGAGGGGATGCCCAGCCGCCTGGCCAGCCCTGACGCCCAGGCGCCGGTCCGGACGTCGTAGAGCCCGGTCGTGGAGGCGTTCGTCACCTCCGCGCCGCGTGACCCGGTCAGCCAGTAGGTGAGCAGGTCGGGAATCATGAGCAGCGTCTCCGCACGATCGAGGAGCGGCTCGGCGAGCAGCTGGTAGATCGTGTTGAACGGGAGGAACTGCAGCCCGGTGACCTGGTAGAGCTCGGCGTTCCCCAGCTCGCCCGTCATGCGCTCCGCGACGCCGGAGGTCCGCCCGTCGCGATAGTGCACGGGGTTGCCGAGGAGCCGTCCGTCGCCGTCGAGCAGTCCGTAGTCGACCGCCCAGGAGTCGATGCCGATCGAGTCGACCGGGCCGGCCAGGCGCAGGCCGTCCAGCATGCCCTGGTGCAGGGCGAGGATGTCCCAGTGCAGGGTTCCCGCGGCGCGGACCGGCCGGTTGGCGAATCGGTGGATTTCGTCGACGCTCACGCGGTCGCCGTCGATCCGTACGGCGATCACCCGGCCACTGGACGCGCCGAGGTCCACCGCGGCGTAGACGCTCATCTCGACTCCTCGTCGGGCTGGGGGTCACGCCGTCCGCCAGTCGACTCACGGACGACGAGTTCGGGCTGGAACACGACCTGCTGGTGGGCGTGAGTGTCCGGATTGTCGCACTCGTCGAGTAGCAACTCGGTGGCGATGCGCCCGAGCTGGTGGGTCGGCTGCCGTATCGAGCTCAGCGACACCGCCGAGGCGGCGGCGAAGTCGATGTCGTCGTACCCGATCAGCGCCACCTCGCCGGGCACGTGGACCCCGGCCTGGAGCAGGCCGCGGAGCATGCCGACGGCGAGCAGGTCGTTGGCGCAGAAGATCGCTTCGGGCAGCCGGCCGGAGGCGAGCAGCCGCTCGGCCGCCTGCTGGCCGTACTTCGCCGTCATGGCGGGCGTCTCGATCGGATCGAGGATCGTGTCCGGGTCGAGGCCGGCGGCGGCCACCGCCCGCGCCGCCCCCTCGCCGCGGTCGACGCACTGGCGGAGCGTCCGCGGGCCGGTGAGGTAGCCGATCCGGCGTGCTCCGCGTTCGAGCAGGTGGGAGACCGCGAGCCAGCCTCCGGTGACGTCGTTGACGGTCACCGAGCACTGGTCGGGCCGGTGGGCCGGATGGTCGAGGAGGACCACTCTGATGCCGCGGTCGCGCAGCGCGTCGAGACGGGCGGGATCGTCATCGGTGGGGGTGATCAGCACGCCCCGGACACGCTGCTCGGCCAGGACGAGCAGGTTGCGCTCCTCCTTGGGCCGCGAGCCGGCGGAGTTGCCGAGGATGACCGCGTAGCCGAGCTCGCTCGCGGCCTCCTCCACCCCCGTGGCGATGTCGGTGAAGAACGGGTTGCCGATGTCCATGACCGACAACCCGACCGTGCGGCTGTGGCCCGCCCGCAGTGTCGACGCGGAGCCGTGCCGGACGAAACCGAGCTCGCTGATGGCGCGAAGGACACGCTCGCGGGTCGCGGGAGCCACTCGTTCCGGCCGGTTGAGGACGTTGGAGATGGTGCCGGGTGACACCCCGGCCCGGGTGGCGACATCCCTGATGCTGACGGTCCCCACTGTCCTCCTCACGTCGGCGTCCATGAACGGCGTCTTTGAACTGCATCTATTAAAACGTGTTAGCAAATGTTGGCCAGACCCTACCTGATCGGGCGTATCTGGAGCTCCCACCCCTGGGCTCTCGGGGTGCGTAACACATCGGAAACGGCCTCTTCATCACCCATTGACAAGCCCCGACGGCGCGGCTTAGCGTCCGGGAACCGCGTTGTAAAACGTTTTTTACCCACAGGCCGGGAAGGAGTGTGACGCGTGACTGGAGCGGCTGAAGCGACGGCGCCGCACGGGCCGGGGACCGGGGACGCGCCACCTGTTCTGGCGCTCGCCGGGGTGAGCAAGTCCTTCGGGGCCGTCCGGGCTCTGCGCGAGGTCTCCCTCGAATTGCGCGCCGGAGAGGCCCACGCTCTCGCCGGCGAGAACGGGGCCGGGAAGTCGACCCTCGTGAAGACCCTCTCCGGCGTCCACCGTCCCGACTCGGGACAGGTCCTCATGGACGGGCAGCCCGTCGAGTTCCACAAGCCCGCGGACGCGCAGCGGCACGGTGTGGCGGTGATCTACCAGGAGCCGACGATGTTCCCCGACCTGTCGGTCGCCGAGAACATCTTCATCGGGCGGCAGCCCCGGGCGTCCCTCGGCCGGATCGACCGCGGCGAGATGCGCGCACGGGCGGCCGAGTTGTTCGCCCGACTCGGCGTCGCGCTCGATCCCGAACAGCCCGCGCGCGGCCTGTCCATCGCCGACCAGCAGCTCGTGGAGATCGCCAAGGCGCTGTCCCGGGACGCGCGGGTGCTGATCATGGACGAACCCACGGCGGCCCTGTCGGGCAACGAGGTGGCGCGGCTGTTCACCGTCGTCAAGGCACTGCGCGAGCAGGGCTGCGCGCTGTTGTTCATCTCCCACCGGCTGGATGAGATCTTCGAGCTCTGCCAGCAGGTCACGACGCTCCGCGACGGGGCCTGGATCGCCAGCGAACCGGTCGCCGGGCTCACCCACGAGGCGCTGATCCGCAGGATGGTCGGCCGGGACCTCGACACCCTCTACCCGAAACTCGACGCCGTCGCGGGAGAGGTCGCGCTCAAGGTCCACCGGCTCACCCGCGAGGGAGTGTTCACCGACGTCTCCTTCGAGGTGCGTCGCGGTGAGATCGTCGCCCTCGCCGGTCTGGTGGGCGCCGGCCGCAGCGAGGTGGCCCGGGCCGTGTTCGGAGTGGACCGCTGGGACGCCGGATGGGTGGAGGTGAACGGGCGGCGGCTGCCTCCCGCGTCGCCGACCGCCGCGATGTCCGCGGGCGTGGCACTGGTCCCCGAGGATCGCAGGCAGCAGGGCCTGGTGATGGACCAGTCGATCGAGCGCAACATCGGGCTCACCGGGCTGAAGGGTCTACGGCGCGGCCCGGTCATCTCCCGCGCCGCCGAGCGCGACCGTGCCCGTGACTGGGCGATCCGGCTGCAACTGAAGTTCAACCGGCTCTCGGACGCCGTGAACGTCCTGTCCGGCGGCAACCAGCAGAAGGTCGTGCTCGCCAAGTGGCTGTCGACCCGCCCGCAGGTGCTGATCATCGATGAGCCCACCCGGGGAATCGACGTGGGCACCAAGGCCGAGGTCCACCGGGTGCTGTCGGAGCTGGCCTCCGACGGCATGGCCGTACTGATGATCTCCTCCGAGCTGCCCGAGGTGCTGGGCATGGCGGACCGGGTGCTCGTCATGCAGGAAGGACGGCTGGTCGCCGACATTCCACGTGCGGACGCCACCGAGGAGAGCGTGATGACCGCTGCCACGGGGAGGGCCTCATGACCGCTGTGACCGCAGGGCGGAGCACCCGCGGGATCGTCGACCTGGTGTTCCGGGCCCGGGAGCTGAGCATCGTGGCGGCGCTGGCCGTCCTCGTCGCGGTGACCGCGGGAACCAACGGCAACTTCCTGTCCGCGCAGGGGCTGAAGGACATCTTCCTCAACGCCTCGATCCTCGCGCTGCTCGCCGTCGGCCAGTCCTTCGTCATCATCACGCGGAACATCGACCTGTCCGTCGGCTCGGTCGTCGGTCTCGTCGCGTTCACCGTCGGCGACGTCCTCGCCGCCGACCACGGGCTCGGCGTCGGCGTGGCGATCGTGCTCGGAATCGTGATCGGCGGGGTGTGCGGCCTGGTCAACGGCCTTCTCGTCAGTTTCGGCCGGGTGCCCGCGCTCGTCGTGACCCTGGGCACGCTGTACATCATCCAGGGGCTCGACCACGCGATCGCCCACGGACGGCAGATCAACGCGGTCGACCTGCCGGAGTCGGTGCTCTCGCTGGGCAACGGCAGCGTGCTCGGCATCCCGTACCTGCCGCTGATCGCCGTCATCGTGATGCTGGCGGTCGGCTACTACCTGCGCTCCTACGCCTCGGGACGGGACTTTTACGCGATCGGGTCGAGCCCCGAGGCCGCCGGGCTGGCCGGAGTGCCGGTGCGGCGCCGCGTGATGGCGGCCTACCTGCTCAGCGGTGGTCTCGCCGGTCTCGCCGGCGTGTTGTGGCTGGCGCGGTTCGGCACGGTCGTCGCCGACGACGCCCACGGTTGGGAGTTGCAGGTCGTCAGTGCCGTCGTCGTCGGCGGCGTCGCGATCACCGGCGGCGTCGGCACCGTGTACGGCGCGGCCCTGGGCGCGTTGCTGCTGACCACCATCACGAGCGCGCTGGTCGTGCTCAAGGTGAACCCCTTCTGGCAGCAGGCGATCACCGGGGCGCTCCTGCTCCTGGCGATCAGCGTGGACCGGCTGCTCGCCCTGCGCGTCGCGCGAATACTCCGGAGGAGGAACGCCAGACATGGCTCCTGACGTGACGGCCGTGAACTCCGCGCGCGCCCCGCTCAGCCGGTTTCTCCGCTGGGACGTGCTGGTCGGAATCCTGCTGGTGGTCGTCTTCATCGGCGGCGCCGCGGGGTCACCCGAGTTCGCCAACATCGACAACCTCTCCTTCGCTCTGGGGGACCTCGGCGAGATCGCTCTGATCGCCCTGGCGATGACGTTGCTCGTGGTCGCCGCCGAGGTGGACCTCTCCGTGGCGTCCGTCCTCGGCCTGTCCAGCGCGCTGGTCGGCAACCTCTGGGACGCGGGCTGGGCCATTGAGACGATCATACCGTTGGTGATCGTGGTCGGCGCGGTGTGCGGCCTGGTCAACGGGTTGCTGGTGACCAGGCTCGGGCTCCCGTCCCTCGCCGTGACGATCGGCACGCTGGCGCTCTACCGCGGCCTCGCGTTGGTCGTGCTCGGTGACCGGGCCATCGCGGAGTTCCCGCAGACGTACGTGAACCTGGCCGTGGGCGACGTCCCGGGCACGCCGATCCCGTATCCGGTGGCGGTGTTCGCGGTGCTGGCGGTGATCACCGCGGTCCTCCTGCACGCCACAGGCTTCGGCCGGGCGCTGTTCGCGATCGGCGCGCAGGTCGAGGCGGCGCACTTCGCGGGCATCCGGGTCAAGCGGATCAAGCTCATCCTCTTCGTGGTATCCGGAGTCGTCGCCGCGTTCGCCGGCGTCGTCTACACACTCCGGTACGGCAGCGCCCGTGCCGACAACGGCAGCGGGCTGGAACTGGCCGTCATCGCGGCCGTCCTGCTCGGCGGCGTCGACTTCGACGGCGGCAGGGGGACGCTCGGCGGCGTCATCGCCGGTGTGCTGCTGATCGGGCTGCTGCGCAATCTGCTCATGCTCAACGACGTCTCGACGGAGATCCAGTCCATCGTGACAGGACTGCTGCTGGTCATCTCAGTGATCACCCCACGTCTCGTCGCCGTCGCACGGCAACGAAGACGCGTTCCATCGCCGGTTGTGCCCACACCTCCCACCACCTGAGGAACACCTATGTTCACTTCGTCACGAAGGTTCACCTCGGCAGTCGCCATGGTCGGCCTGGTCTCACTCGGTCTAGCGGCCTGCGGCGGGACCACCAAGGAGTCCGTCTCCTCGCAGGCGCCCGCCGCGCCGGAACAGTCGTCGGCCACCGCGAACCCGAACGCTCCGCTCAAGGAAGGGCTGAAGATCGCCTTCCTGCCCAAGCAGATCAACAACCCGTACGAGACGATCGTCGACAAGGCGGGCATCGAGGCGGCGGCGGAGTACAAGGGAACGGCCAAGGAGGTCGGCCCCTCCGACGCGTCCGCGTCCTCGCAGGTGTCCTACATCAACACCCTGATCCAGCAGCAGCAGGATGCCATCCTCATCGCGGCCAACGACGCGAACGCGGTCTGCGGTCCGCTCAAGCAGGCCATGACCAAGGGCATCAAGGTCGTGTCCTACGACTCCGACGCGTCCAAGGACTGCCGCAACCTCTTCATCAACCAGGCGAGCTCCGAGGAGGTCGGCCGCAGCGAGGTGAAGATGCTCGCGGACATGATCGACCACAAGGGTGAGATCGCCGTCCTGTCGGCGACCGCCAACGCGACGAACCAGAACACCTGGATCGAGTTCATGAAGGACGAGCTCACCAAGCCCGAGTACAAGGACATGAAGCTGGTCAAGGTCGCGTACGGCGACGACGACGACCAGAAGTCCTTCCAGGAGACGCAGGGCCTCCTACAGGCCTACCCCGACCTGAAGGGCATCATCGCCCCGACGACGGTCGGCATCGCGGCCGCCGCCCGGTACGTCTCCGGGTCCAAGTACAAGGGCAAGATCGTGGTCACCGGTCTCGGCACGCCGAACCAGATGCGGGAGTTCGTCAAGAACGGCACCGTCGAGAAGTTCGCGCTGTGGAACCCCAAGGACCTGGGCTACCTCGCCAGCTACGCCGCGGCCTCGCTCGCCTCCGGGCAGATCACCGGCGCCGAGGGAGAGAAGTTCAAGGCCGGCAAGCTCGGCGAGTTCACCATCGGCAAGGACGGTGAGGTCATCCTCGGCCCGCCCTTCACCTTCGACGCCCAGAACATCGACGACTTCGACTACTGACCACCCCACGGGTACGGCGTGCCGGCGTCGGCACGCCGTGCCCGCAGAGGAGATTCCACCATGCAGCGTGTCTGCTTCCTGCTGAAGGTCAGGCCTGAGCGGCTCGAAGAGTACCGCGAGCGTCACAGCGCGGTCTGGCCCGAGATGCGGGCCGCCCTCAGCGAGACCGGCTGGCACAACTACTCGCTCTTCCTGCGGGAGGACGGCCTGCTGGTCGGCTACCTCGAGACCGACGACTTCGAGGCGGCCCGCGCCGCGATGGCCGAGCGGGACGTCAACGCCCGCTGGCAGGCGGAGATGGCGCCGTTCTTCGAGGGCCTTTCTTCTGACCACGGGGACGGCGCACCCGACGAGGGCATGGTCGCCCTCCGCGAAGTCTTCCATCTCGACTGATCCGTACTGGACGTACTGGACGTACTGAAACCGACTGAATCGGGGATTCCATGAGCGACATCAAGGCGGCGTTGCGGCGGCAGCACATCGAGACGCCTTCCTGGGCGTACGCCAACAGCGGCACGCGGTTCAAGGTGTTCGCCCAGGAGGGCGTGCCCCGCGACCCGTACGAGAAGCTCGCGGACGCGGCCCAGGTGCACGCGTTCACGGGGGTGGCGCCGACGGTCGCCCTGCACATCCCGTGGGACAAGGTCGAGGACTACTCCGACCTCGCCCGGCATGCGACCGGCCTGGGCGTGCGGATCGGCGCCATCAACTCCAACGTCTTCCAGGACGACGACTACCGGCTCGGCAGCGTCACCAATCCCGACCCGGCGGTGCGGCGCAAGGCGCTGGACCACCTGCTGGAGTGCGTGGACATCATGGACCAGACCGGGTCGGACACCCTCAAGCTGTGGTTCTCCGACGGGACGAACTACCCCGGCCAGGATGACATCCGCTCCCGGCAGGACCGGCTGGCCGAGGCCCTGTCCGCGGTGTACGACAGGCTGGGCGACGACCAGCGCTTCCTGCTGGAGTACAAGCTCTTCGAGCCGGCGTTCTACGCGACCGACGTGCCCGACTGGGGCACGGCCTACGCCCACTGCGTCCGCCTCGGGCCGAAGGCTCAGGTGGTCGTGGACACCGGTCACCACGCGCCCGGGACGAACATCGAGTTCATCGTGGCGTTCCTGCTGCGCGAGGGGAAGCTCGGCGGCTTCGACTTCAACTCCCGGTTCTACGCCGACGACGACTTGATGGTCGGGGCGGCCGATCCGTTCCAGCTGTTCAGGATCATGTACGAGGTGATCCGCGGCGGCGGGTACACGGCCGACGTGGCGTTCATGCTCGACCAGTGCCACAACATCGAGCCCAAGATCCCCGGCCAGATCCGCTCGGTCATGAACGTGCAGGAGGCCACCGCCAAGGCGCTGCTCGTCGACGCCGACGCCCTGGCCGCCGCGCAGGCGGAGGGCGACGTCCTGGGAGCCAACGCGGTCCTGATGGACGCCTACAACACCGACGTCCGCCCGCTGCTCGCCTCGATGCGCGAGGAGATGGGCCTGGACCCCGAGCCGATGAAGGCCTACGCCCGCTCGGGCTACTTCGCGAAGATTCGGACAGAAAGGGTGGGCGGCCACCAGGCCGGCTGGGGCGCCTAACCGGTGCTTATCACCGATATAGGGGGGAAATATCATGACCACGCCGGTTGAGCAGTTGCTCCAGCGTGCGCACACTCTCGGGGCCGATCCCCGCAACACCAACTTCGCCGGGGGCAACGCCTCGGCCAAGGGGGAGGCCGTCGACCCGGTCACCGGATCCGCCGTCGAGCTCATGTGGGTCAAGGGATCGGGGGGCGACCTCGGCACGCTCACCGAGGCGGGCCTGGCCGTACTGAGGCTGGACCGGCTGCGCGCCCTCGCCGGCGTCTATCCCGGTGTCGAGCGCGAGGACGAGATGGTCGCGGCCTTCGACTTCTGCGCCTTCGGCAAGGGGGGCGCGGCGCCGTCGATCGACACGGCGATGCACGGCCTCCTCGACGCGGCGCACGTCGACCACCTCCACCCCGACGCGGGCATCGCGATCGCCACGGCCGCCGACGGCGAAGAGCTCACCCGGCGGATCTTCGGTGACCGGGTGGTGTGGGTGCCGTGGCGGCGGCCCGGGTTCCAGCTCGGCCTCGACATCGCCGGGATCAAGGAGGCCAACCCGCAGGCCGTGGGCGTCGTCCTGGGCGGGCACGGCATCACCGCATGGGGTGAGACGTCGGCGGAGTGCGAGGCCAACTCGCTGTGGATGATCCGTACGGCCGAGGCGTACATCGCGGACAACGGCGCGGCCGAGCCGTTCGGGCCGGTCAAACCGGGTTACGAGCCCCCGGCCGACGAGGAGAGGCGCGAGCGCGCCGCGGCCCTGTTCCCGGTGATCCGGGGACTGTGCTCGACCGACGCTCCCCAGGTGGGCCACTACACCGCGACCCCCGAGGTGCTGGACTTCCTCGCCCGCGAGCGGCATCCCGAGCTCGCCGCGCTCGGGACGTCGTGCCCGGACCACTTCCTGCGGACGAAGGTCGCCCCGCTGGTCGTCGACCTCCCGGCGGGCGCTCCCGTCGAGGACGTGATCGGCCGCCTCCGTGAGCTGCACGCCGCCTACCGCGAGGCCTACCGGGCCTACTACGAGCGGCACGCCACCGCGAGCTCTCCCGCGATGCGCGGGGCCGACCCGGCGATCGTGCTGGTGCCCGGCGTCGGCATGTTCTCCTTCGGCAAGGACAAGCAGACCGCCCGGGTGGCGGGCGAGTTCTACGTCAACGCCGTCAACGTGATGCGCGGCGCGGAGGCGCTGTCCACCTACGCCCCGATCGAGGAGTCGGAGAAGTTCCGGATCGAGTACTGGGAGCTCGAGGAGGCCAAGCTGCGGCGCATGCCGGCGCCCAAGCCCCTGGCCACGCGGGTCGCGCTGGTCACGGGCGGCGGGTCGGGCATCGGAGCCGCCACCGCCCGCCGGCTGGCCGCCGAGGGAGCCTGCGTGGTCGTCGCCGACCGTGACCTCGGGGCCGCGGAGAAGGTCGCCGCCGAGCTCGGGGCCAGGGCGTACCGGCCGGAGGACGTCGCGACGGCCGTACAGGTCGACGTCACCGACGAGGCGCAGATCGTCTCCGCCGTACGGCAGGCCGTGCTCGCCTTCGGCGGGATCGACCTGATCGTCAACAACGCGGGGCTGTCGCTCTCCCGGTCCCTGCTGGAGACCACGGTGGACGACTGGGACCTCCAGCACGACGTCATGGCCCGCGGCTCGTTCCTGGTCACCAGGGAGAGCGCCCGGGTGATGATCGCTCAGCACATGGGCGGCGACATCGTCTACATCGCCTCCAAGAACGCCGTCTTCGCCGGGCCCAACAACGTGGCGTACGGCGCCGCCAAGGCCGACCAGGCCCATCAGGTGCGGCTGCTCGCGGCCGAGCTGGGCGAGCACGGCATCCGGGTCAACGGGATCAACCCCGACGGGGTGGTCCGGGGCTCCGGCATCTTCGCGTCCGGGTGGGGGGCCAACCGCGCGGCCGTCTACGGCGTGCCCGAGGAGAAGCTCGGCGAGTTCTACGCGCAGCGGACGCTGCTCAAGCGTGAGGTGCTCCCCGAGCACATCGCCGCCGCCGTCTTCGCCGTCACCGGTGGAGACCTCTCCCTCACCACAGGGCTGCACATCCCCGTGGACGCGGGGGTGGCCGCCGCGTTCCTGCGCTGATCAGGGGGCTGAATCCAGGGGACAGACCCGGCCCGCCGACGACGGCGCGCCGGTTTCCGAGAGGAGAGAGCATGACCACCGAACCCGACCACGTGACCGTCCCCCGCACCAGGGTGGGGCTCGTCGCCGGGGGGCTGGGTGCCTACTGGCCGCAGTTCCCCGATCTGTTGCCGCAGCTCCAGCGGTCGGCCGCGCGTGTCAGCGAGCGGATGCGCGCGCTCGGCTGCGACGTGGTCGACGCCGGATTCGTCTCCGACGCGCAGGAGGGCGACGCCGCGGCGGAGAAGCTGCGTGAGGCCGGCTGCGACATCATCGTCGGCTTCCTCACCACCTACATGACCGCGACCATGCTCGTGCCGGTGGCCCAGCGCACCGGCGCACCCGTCTTGCTGATCAACCTTCAGCCGACCGAGTCGATGGACCATGAGACCTTCGACACCGGTCAGTGGCTGGCGTACTGCGGGGCCTGCCCCCTGCCGGAGATGGCCAACGCCTTCATGCGCGTCGGCATCCCGTTCCGGTCCGTCTCCGGTTATCTGGAGGACGAGCGGGCCTGGACCAAGATCGGCCGATGGGTGAAAGCCGCGGGTGTGCGGGCGGCGCTGCGACGCGGACGGCACGGCCTGATGGGGCACCTCTACCCGGGCATGCTCGACGTGGCCACCGACCTCACCCTGGTCTCCGCCAACTTCGGCGGGCACGTCGAGGTGCTGGAGTTCGACGATCTGCGCGTACGCGTCGAGAAGGTGACCGACTCGGAGATCAAGGGCCGGATGGATCTCGCGAGGGACGTCTTCGAGTTGGCCGACACGGTCAACGACGACGACTTCTCGTGGGCGGCCCGCGTGTCCGTCGGGCTCGACCGGCTGGTGGACGACTTCGGGCTGGACAGCCTGGCCTACTACCACCGCGGCCTCGACGGCGAGGTCCACGAGCGGCTGGGGGCGGGCATGATCCTCGGCGCCTCGCTGCTCACGGCGCGCGGCGTTCCGGCGGTCGGCGAATACGAGCTGCGCACGTCACTGGCCATGCTGATCATGGACAGGCTGGGCGGGGGCGGCTCGTTCACCGAGTTCCAGGCACTCGACTTCGCCAGGGGACACGTCGAGATGGGCCACGACGGTCCGGCTCACCTGGCCATCAGCTCCCGGCGGCCGTTGCTGCGCGGGCTCGGCGTCTACCACGGCAAGCGCGGGTGGGGCGTGTCGGTCGAGTTCGACGTCACCCACGGCCCGGTCACCGCTTTCGGGCTGATCCAGAAGCGGGACGGCACGTTCGGCTTCGTGGCGTCCGAGGGCGAGGTGGTCGGCGGGCCGCTCCTGAAGATCGGCAACACGACCTCCCGGGTCGACTTCGGCTGCGATCCCGGGGAGTGGACCGACGCCTGGAGTGCGACGGGCATCTCCCATCACTGGGCCCTCGGCACCGGCCACCGCATCGCCGAGTTGCGGGCGCTCGCCGATCTTCTCGCCATCGACCTGACCGAACCCCTTGTTGGTGATCACGCCCCTTGTTGATGATCATGCACAGGTTCGGCAACGTACGCGCTGACCTGCCCAAACCTCCCGCGTGATCATGCACAGGTTCTTGAACATGTCGCGTGACCTGCCTAAACCCCCGGCGTGATCATGCACAGGTTCTTGGATATGTGACCTGACCTGCGCGAACACCGTTCGTGATCATGCACGGATTCGGCCGGAGTGCCCTCTGTCTGGTGAAACGCAATGCGTGATCATGCAGAGGGCGATGGCGCCGGGATCGGCATTCACCTGTCCGGAGGTGGGTTCGGGTCGTGAATGCGCCGGGCGCTCGGTCGGGTCACACCGTACGGAGCCTTGCGTGTGCATGATCACGCTGGATGTTCGCGCACGTCACACCATGCCTGCCAGAACCTGTGCATGATCACGGGCGGTGTTCGCGCAGGTCAGGTCATGCGGGACCGAACCTGTGCATGATCACGCCGGGGGTTTGGGCAGGTCAGCCCATACGCCGCCGAACCTGTGCATGATCACGGCCAAGGGGTGGGGGTGGGGCGTCAGGTGCCGTCTTGTTCGGCTTTTTGGGCGGTCATCCACGCCGCGATCTGGGCGCGTGAGGTGTAGCCCAGCTTGGCCAGGATGTGCTCGACGTGGCCCTCCGCCGTCCGCTGGGCGACCACGAGGGCGGCGGCGATCTCCTTGTTGCTCAGGCCCTGGGAGATCAGTTCGGCGATCTCCAGTTCGCGTGCGGTCAGCGGTGACGCCGCCGAGGCGGTCGCCTCCGCCTCCTCGCTCGACGGCTCGGCCCCGAGCGCCTCCGCGACGGCCTCTTCCAGAGTCAGCCGTCCGCCCTGCTGCATCGCGCGGGCGAGTCTCTTGGCGCCGAGTTGGTTCTCGAGGGCGGCGACGCACTCCTCATGCTGCTCGACATACCTTCCCATCCGCAGCGTGGAGACGCCGACCGTGCGGGCGATGGCGTCGGCCGCGCCGAGCATGCGGGCCGCCTTCGTGTGGTGCCCCTCCGCGGAGAGGATCCAGGCGAGGACCTCGACGGCCGTCGCCAGGCTCAGCCTGTCGTCGAACGCCCTGCCGAGCAGCAGGCCCTCCCGCGCCGCCGCCGTGGCACGTTCGTTGTCGCCCTGCCGCCACAGGTGGATGGCGAATATCGCCAGGGTCCAGGCGCGGCACCAGCTCTCGTCGCGGTCGGCGGACAGCGCGAGTCCCTGCTCGAACAGCTCTCCCGCGCGCGCCCGGTCACCGAGGCAGCCGGTCGCGTCCGCCAGGGCGAGCAGCGCGGTCGCGACCGCGAAGCCGTCGCCCACGGCGGTGAGCAGGGTGACGGCCTCCTCGAGCAGCGGAACCGCCTGCTCGAAGTCGCCGCGGTTGTGCGCCGCCTTGCCCGAGACCAGGCACACCTGGGACAGGCTCACCGGATCATCCAGCTCGCGGGCCAGGTCCCGGGCCTGCTCCAGCAGCGGCTCGCCCGCGGCGGCGTCCCCCTGGGTGAACGCCAGCCATGCCGTGGTGCACAACCCCTGAGCGCGGGCGGCGGTGCGGTCAGGGTCCGCGTCCAGCATGTGGCCGATCCAGTGGCGGCCCTGGATGAACAGCGAGTTGGGAAGCCAGTGGGGCCGGTGCAGGTCGGTGGCCATGCGGAGTCCGATCGCGGCCTCTCCAGGCTCCCGCAGGCAGAACTCCAGCGCGGCCCGGAGGTTGGCCTGCTCCTGTCTGAGCCGGCCGAACCAGGAGACCTGCCGGGGTCCGAACCACTCGGCGGCCGCCTGGCCGGTGAGCCGGAGGTAGAAGTCCCGGTGCCGGCGCGCCAGCGCCCGGCGCTCGTCGGGTCCGGGCTCCCGGGTCCTGGCGAACTCGCGCAGGGTCTCCAGCATGCGGTACCTGACGTCGCCCGCGTGCTCCTCCCTGAGCAGCAGCGACTTGTCCACCACGGCGTCGAGGAGGTCGAGGACGTCCTCGCGGGCGATGCCGTCGCCCGAGCAGACGGCCTCGGCGGCTTCGAGATCGAAATGGCCCGGAAAGATCGACATTCGCGTCCACAACGTCCGCTCGGCGGGCGACAACAACTGGAAGCTCCAGTCGATCAGGGCGTGCAACGTCCGCTGGCGCGGCACCGCCGTACGGCTCCCGCCGGTGAGCCAGCGGTAGCGGTCGTCGAGGCGCTCGACGAGCCCGTCCACCGACAACGTCCGCAGCCGGACGGCGGCGAGCTCGATCGCGAGAGGGATGCCGTCCAGCCTGCGGCACAGGGTGGCCACCGCCTCGCGGTTGCCGTCGTCCAGCGTGAATCCGGGCAGGACGGCCGCCGCGCGCTCGGTGAAGAGGGTGACCGCGTCGTAGCGCTCCAGGGCCTTCAGCGTCCGGGCGCCGTCGGACTCCGGCACCGGGAGCGGCGCGACCCGCATGACACGTTCACCCATGATCCCGAGCGACTGCCGGCTCGTCGTGAGGATCCGGAGCTCGGGGATGCCGCGCAGGAGGGTGTCGGCGAGCGTGGCCACGGCGTCGAGGAGGTGCTCGCAGTTGTCGAGGACGAGCAACGTCCGGCGGGTGGAGAGGAATTCCGACAGCGCCCGAACGGTGGACCCCGTGGTCTGGTCGCGCAGGCCCACGGTCGCCGCGACCGTCTGGCCCACCAGAGCGGGATCGTCGAGCCCGCTCAGGTCGGCCAGCCAGACCTCGTCGAAGGCGCGGTGCTGCTCGAAGGCGGCGCGGAGCGCGAGCCGGGTCTTGCCGACTCCGCCCACGCCGGTGAGGGTCACCAGGCGCGAGACGGACAGAAGCCGCCTGATCTCCGCGAGCTCGTGCCTGCGACCCACGAAGCTCGTCACGTCGGCGGGAAGATTGCCGACCTGCCGCGTGAACGCCGTACCGGCCATGATTTTTAACGCTAGGCGGCGGGAAGTGCCTGGTCAAACCGGATCGGTGTGGTTTGGGGCAGAAATGTACCCTGAATATGGCAGGGCATAATTCGCTCGAGATCGGGGTGGCCGAAGCGGTATGACCGCGGTGCTACCGGGAGCCTCGACGCGGCGGCCCTCGGGGCTGCCCGCCGAGGTGACGAGTTTCGTGGGGCGTCGGCACGAGATGGCCGAGGTCCGGCGGCTGCTGTCCGGCTCGCGCGTCGTGACCCTCACCGGTGTGGGCGGGGTCGGCAAGACGCGATTGGCGCTGCGAGCGGCCGCCGACGCGCGCAGACAGTTCCCCGACGGCGTCTGGCTGGTCGAACTCGCCGGGCTGGACGACGCCGACCTGCTCGCGCAGACCCTCGCGGAGGGCCTGGAGATCCGTGACTTCTCCCGGATGCCTCCTTCCGACCTGATCGTCGAGCATCTGGCGGACAGACAGGCGCTGATCGTGCTCGACAACTGCGAGCACCTGCTGATGGAGTGCGCCGTCCTCGTGGACACGCTGGTCCGGGCCCTTCCCGACCTGCGTGTGCTGGCGACGAGCAGGCAACCGCTCGGCATCGCCAGCGAGCAGACGCTCCACCTCGCCCCGTTGCCGGTCCGGGAGGCCTCGCCGCTCGCGTCGGAGGCGCTCGTGGAATCCGACGCCATCCAGTTGTTCGCCGAGCGCGCGGCGGCCGTGGTTCCGTACTTCGAAGTGACGCCGGACAACCAGGAGGTCGTCGCGGCGATCTGCCGCCGGCTCGACGGCCTGCCACTCGCGATCGAACTCGCCGCGGCGCGGCTGCGCGCCCTGTCGGCGGAGCAGGTCCTCACCCGGCTGGACGACAGGTTCCGCCTGCTCACCTCGGGATCGAGGGTGGCGCTGCCCCGCCAGCGGACGCTCCGTGCGCTGATGGACTGGAGCTACGAGTTGTGCACGGAACAGGAGAGGCTCCTGTGGCAGCGGATCTCGGTGTTCGCGGGCGGTCTGGACCTCGAGGCCGCCGAGGAGGTGTGCTCGGGAGACGGCATCGCGAGGGGGGACGTCCTCGACGTGGTGACCGGGCTGGTGGACAAGTCGGTGCTGGCCAGGGAGGAGCAGCAGGGGGCGGTCCGCTACCGGCTACTGGAGACCGTCCGGCAGTACGGCAGGGAGCATCTCGTCGCCACCGGCCAGGAGCCCGCTCTGCGACGGCGGCACTGCGATCATTACCGGGCCGTGGCCGCCCGCGCGCGTGCCGAGCTGTTCGGTCCCGCGCAGGTGGACTGGTTCCTGCGCCTTTCCACTGAACACGCCAACCTGCGCAACGCCCTGGAGTACTGCTTCGCCGACCCGAGCCGCCGCGGCGAGGGCCTCGCGATGACGACCGACCTGCTCTATCACTGGATCAGCGGCTACTACCTCGGAGAGGGCCGGCGCTGGCTGGAGGAGGGCCTGGCACAGGAAGCGGCGCCGGATGAGGAGCGGGGCAGGGCGTTGTGGGCCGCCACCTGGGTCGCCCTCGTCCAGGCGGACATCCCGTCGGCGGCGGCCCTGATCGAGGAGGCCGGCTCCGTGGCGGAGGCGCTCGGGTCCGAGAGCCTGCTCGCCTACGTCACCCTCTTCCAGGGCATGGTCGCCACGTGCCGCGGCGAGGCCGAGACGTCGATCAAGCTGCACCACGAGGCGGTGGAACTGCAGCGATGCGCGGGGGACCCGCTGGGCCTCGCGCTCGCGCTCATCCGGCTGTCCCTCGTGCACTCCGTCGTGGGGGAGGACCTGCTGGCGGTGTCCGACGCCGAGGAGGCCGTGGCGATCTGTGAGGCCCATGGGGAGAGGTGGCACCGGGCGTACGCGATGGCGGCCATGGGCATCGGGGTCTGGCGCCTCGGCGACTCCCGGCGGGCCGCGGTGCTGGAGAAGGAGAGCCTCAGGTTCAACGACGCGCTCGACGACGCGCTCGGAGTCGCGATCGGCCTGGAGGCGTTGGCCTGGATCGCCGCGGGTGAGGAGCGGTACGAGCGGGCCGCCCGCCTGCTGGGCGCTCTGAAGGGCGTATGGGGTGTGCTGGGTGCCCCGCTGTCGGGATTCGGCCATCTCGCCTGCTACCACGACGAATGTGAGGAGCGGACGCTCCGGGCGCTGGGCGAGCAGGATTTCCGGGCCGCGGTCAGGGACGGCGCCGCGTTGCCGTACGAAGAGGTGATCACCTACGCGTTGCAGGAGGAGGCGGTCGGCGCGAAGCCGGTGGAGCCGGCCGCCCGCCTGGCTCCGCTGACGCGGAGGGAGACGGAGATCGCCGAGCTCGTCTCGCGGGGACTCAGCAACAAGGAGATCGCGGCGGCGCTGGTGATCTCACAGCGCACGGCCGAAGGTCATATCGAGCACATCTTGAACAAACTGGGATTCAACTCGCGGGCGCAGGTCGCCGCGTGGCTCAGTGAGCGGAGGGGGAACCCGCGGGCAGTTCGAACCACATGACCTTGCCGGTGGGGGTGCGGGAACCACCCCAGCAGCAGGCCAGTGTGTCGAGCAGGCAGAGGCCGCGGCCGCCTTCGTCGTCGTGTCCCGCGCAGTACGCGCTCGGCAGCACCGTGCCCGCGTCCTCGACCTCGCAGCGCAGCAGGCCCTCCATGGTCGAGAGCGTCAGTCCGACCGGTCCGTGCGCGTGGCACAGGGCGTTGGTGACCAGTTCGCTGACGAGCAACTCGGCGACGTCGGCGACTTCTTCCATGCCCCAGGCCGCCAACCGATCGCGGGTGAGCCGCCGTGCCCTGGCGACAGAACGGGCATTGGCCGCCAGCGGCCAGAACGACATTTGCACCTCGGGTCCTTCAACCATGATCACACGATGCCGTCGGCGGGTGGCGGTCCACCGCTCCCGGGCGGCGGCGTGCTGCTCGCCGCGAATGGGTGAGAAACACATGGACGTCCCCACCCGCCAGGGCGGGTTGCCTGCCTTGGCGTGGAGAGACGTCATGATCTGGGTCATGCCGCGACGCCCACACTCGCACGGTGGGCCGGGATGCTGCTTCCGTCGGGCAGGAGCTCACCGGTGTCATCGAAGAGCACGACGCCGTTGCACAGGAGGCCCCATCCCTGCTCGGGGTGGAAGGCGACCAGATGTGCGGCTTCACGATCGGAGGCGGTGGCGGGTGGGCACGGAGGCTGGTGCTGGCACATGATTCGTTCCCTTGGTCCTCGCTGAGGATAGATGGGACTTTCTTGACGACGTTTTCAGCATCTCGCGTCCGAGTGCTGGTAGAGCACGGGGAAAACCCCCGTATCGGTACCCATTCCGCCCTACGTAGGTAGTGCGTATCCCTGCAAGCACCCCTGAAAGTAGATCCTATTTCTCCCCTCTACCCATATTTAGCCCAGATTGTCATGATTTGGCGGGTCTGAGCAGGCCCTGGGGGGCTCACTAGAGTTGACCGTATGAGCCCAAAGATCGCGACCGCGGACACCGTCACCCGTGAGCAGCTTCTCGAATTCCTCCGGGAACGGCACCGGGCGATCGTCATCACGACACGGCGTGACGGTCTCCCGCAGGCGTCGCCCGTCACGTGCGGCGTCGACGCGGAGGGCCGGATCGTCGTCTCGACCTATCCCGAACGGGCCAAGACCCGCAACGCCCGCCGGTCCGAGCAGGTGAGCGTGGTCGTCCTGTCGGACGACTTCGACGGCCCGTGGGTCCAGGTGGACGGCACCGCCGAGGTCATCGACATGCCCGAGGCCGTGGAGCCGCTGGTGGACTACTACCGCTCGATCGCGGGTGAGCATCCCGACTGGGACGAGTACCGCGCGGCCATGGAGCGCCAGGGCAAGTCGCTGCTCCGCATCACCCCCACCCGCTGGGGCCCGGTCGCCACCGGCGGCTTCCCCGCGCGCCTCGCCTAGGTTCTCCCTCGCCTCGCCGAGGTTCCCGTGAACCTCACCTGCCCCCGGGGCGTCATCCTTACTGGTCGGTAGAGCCGCCCCTTCACCATGAGGACGCAGGCCCGCCGGCAGTGACCTGACGCGCGGAGAGGGGATGGGGTGCGGCTTCGGTCTGGCGTGGCGAGATCGGGGGACCTGGCCGGGTACTACCGCGCCGAGCGATACCGGTCCGCGCGCGAGCGGATGGAATGGTCCCTCGCCCGCATCTTCCTGTTGTTCCGCCTGCTTCACGTCTTCCAGATGGCCGGCACCGCCGTCGACATGCTTCATCGGCTCGACCCGGTGGCCGGCGCCGCGGTCCTGGTCATCGGCGGCGGCGAGACGGTGTGGCTGTTCGCCCGGATCATCCGCAGGAGAGAGTACGGCGGAGGTCTGACGGCGGGCGTCGACCTCGGCAGCGGCGTCCTGATGCTGGTGATCGCGGGGCTCGGCGCTCCGGCGGCGGATCGGCCGGAGGCGCTCGCCCCGCTGGTCTTCTGGACGACCGACCAGATCAGCGGCGCGGCGCTGTCCCGCAACCTCCGGATCCTCGTCGCGGGGACCGCCTCCATCACCGCCCTCTATCTCGGGGTCGTCCTTCTCGGGGTGCCGGCCGAGGCGCTGGAGTCCGCGACCATCATCGCGGCCAGCGGTTTCGTGGTGCTCGCCACGGTGATCGAGCGGGGGGCCGCCTACCTGCGGCGCACGGCTGCGGATCTGGCCGACCTGAGCCGCCGGGCGGCCGAGGAACGGGCCTATCTCCAGCTCGCCTCGGAGCTGTACAACCATTGGGGCAACACCCTGCTCAAGGTCACGGCCCACGACTGTGCCCGCGTCGGCGAGTTCGACGAGCTCCGCCAGATGCTGCGGGCCGACTACGCCCGCCTGCGCGTGTTCTTCGACACGGGGATGGCCGCCGACCGCACGTCCCTGCTGCGCATCCTGCACAGGGAGATCCTCGACGCCCGTGACAGGCGCCTGATCGCCGAGCCCGTCATCTCGGAGAACTTCCGGGAGTACGCCGCGACCGTGCCGGAACGGGTGCAGCTCATCTTCGCGGAGGCCCTGCGGGCGGTCCTGCTGAACGTCACCGACCACGCCCGTACGGACCACACCTACGTCCGTGCCGACATACGAGGAGGCAGGGCCGCCGTCGCGGTCACCGATCATGGGCCGGGGTTCCCGGACAAGCCGGTCCTGGGCAGCCTCAACGCGATCAAGGCCCGCCTCCAGTCGCTGGGCGGTGACCTTACCTTGCCTTCCATCCCGGGGGACACCAAGGTGATCATCGAGTTCCCGCTGGCCGCCGTCGCGGAGGAGGCGAGATGAGCGATCCCCTCGCCGTGGCCGTGGTGGACGCGCATGCCGCGATGCGCGACGCGATCGTCGAGACGCTGGACGCGGACGCCCGGTTCGAGGTCGTGCTCAAGGCCCACGACATCCCGTCGTTGTCCGCGTCCACAGCCGAATTCGACGTGTGCCTGCTCGACATGACGGTCGACGGCCACCAGGAGGACGCCGTCGGCGAGGTGCTGACCCGGCACCCCACGGTCGTCTGGACCGACCGCGTCGACTGGCAGATCCAGGTCCGGGCGCTCGCCATGGGCGCCCTGAGCGTGTTGCCGAGGGCGGCGGGACATCCGGACAGCGTGGCCACTGCGCTCGTGCACGCGGGCGAAGGTGAGGCCCACCTTTCGCCGCAACTCGCGTCCGCGCTCCTGGACGCCGCGGCTTCGGGCGCGCTCGCCTGGTCGGGCCCGCAGACGGCGCTGCTCACGGAACTCACGTACGGCACGCGTCCCGATGTCGCGAGCGAGCGCGCGGGGCTGTCCCCGGCCCGCTTCGCCGCGGAGCGGAGCGCGATCATCGCCGCCTGCCGCGCGACGCCGCTGGAACGGCTGGACCCCCGGCACGTCGTCCCGATCGGCTCCATGGAACGGCCTCGCCTGATCGAGAGGCTGACCGAGCGGCAGATTCAGATTCTGGCGATGCTGGCCGACGGGTACAGCAGGTCGGCCGTGGCGGCCGAGTTGCACATCTCGCCGAAGACGCTGGAAAGCCACCTCGCCAACGTCCTGGTGAAGATCCACGTTGCGCGGGCGTCGACGGCGGAGCGCCTCCTGCTCGCGATGTACTTCACCGAGCGGCACCGCAATCCCCACCGCCTGTGGGAGACCCGAATCGGTGGGCTGATCGCCGGTGAGGAGTGACGGGGCCTTCCGCTGGAGCCGTTTTTAAGATCACAATGCCCTTTCGGCCCTTTTCGGGCCGATTAGGGGCTAGACCTCATGCGGGCACGGCCGTCAGGCCTGATCCTGGGTGAGCTGCGTACGCCGTACGGCCGGCGGACGGACCTTCTGGAGAAAGAGGTAGCGAGATCTTCGGCGACACCCCGGGGCGGGCTGAGTGATTGTCACGCTTGCGGCCTCGGCTGTCGTGGCGGGTCTCGTGATCTGCGGGATCATCGCGTTCGCGGCCAGCGAGAACAGGGGCGTCCAGTACGTGCGCGGCATGGAGCGGTGGACCCCGCCGCGTGGCCGACTGGGTGCGGGTGGGGACGAGACCCTGCCGGGCGGCACCGCGGGGGCACGCCCGGCAGGAGCAGTGGCGACGGGCGAGGGCGGCGACGCCGCGGATGAGACCGCCCAGGATGAAGACGACCCGGACGAAAACGGCCCAGATGAAAGCGACGTGGACGATGCCCGGGAGGTGCACGGCCAGGGCGGCGACGGCCCGGACGAAGGCCACCTGAACGGGGACCAGAACGGGGACCAGAACGGGGACCAGAACGGGGACCAGAACGGCGGCGACGGGACGGCGGGGGCCCACGACTGGTCCGGCCTGCCGCTGGCCCCGCTGGTGGCCCCTCCGCGCCCGGCATTGGACGACGGTGTCCCCCGGCGTAGCCCCGACGCGGTCGGGCGCCGGGCCCTGCGCTCGCGGCCCGGCGGGGACCCGCGGCCGGTTCCCCTGGTGAAGTTCGACGCGGCCGGCCGTACGAACGCGGGGAACCAGGGTGACAACGCGGACGGCTACCTCATCCAGGAGCAGTTGATCGCGATGGCCGACGGGATCACCCGGGCGACCGAGAGTCGCTGGGCGTCGGCCCTCGCTCTCGGGGCGGTCGTGGCCGACCAGGCGGGGAACTCGCTCGATCCGTTGCAGGCGCTCCGCGACAGCCTGGAGTTCGCCAACGCCACCCTGCGTGGGAAGGGCGAGGAGGCCCCCGAACTGGCCGGGATGGCGACGTCCCTCGACGTGGTGCTCCTGGCCGAGATCGCCGGCGCGTGGGCTCTGGTCTCCGCGCACGTCGGCAGCGGGAGCATCTTCCTGTTCACCTCGCCCGACGAGGGAGAGATGCTGACGACCCCGCACTCCGTGGGGCTGGACCCGATCGTCCGGGCCGTCGGCGCGGCCGACCAGGTGACCGGCGACGTGGAGAGCACGGCCGTGCGGCCGGGCGCCCTGGTGGTGCTCGCCTCCAACGGCCTGACCGGCGTGTTGTCGTTTCCCGAGATCCAGGCCGTCGTCGGCCGGTACTTCCACGCCGCCCCGCAGGCGTGCGCGGAGGTCCTGCTGCGGCTGGCCTACCGCCATGGCCCGAAGGACGACGTGACGGTGGTCGTGGCCCGGGTGGTCAGGGTGACCGGGTACGTCTGGGGCTCCTGACCCCCTGGCGGGCCGGCACCTGCGCGGGCGGGCGGCCCGCCGGCAGGTGCCGGTCGCGGAGGATCTCTAGGCGTGGGGGCAGGTGTCGCGGTACTCCTGGATCGCGGTGCTCCTCGGCGCCGGGCAGAGGAACTGGTCATAGCGGGTGTCGTTGTCGATGAAGCGCTTCATCCACGAGATCATGTACTTGGCCATCGTGGTGTTCGACGTCTGCGGGAAGAAGTGCGAGGCGTTGTTGAGCTCCATGTACGCCTTCTCCGACGACGCCGGGATGCTGTTGTAGAACGGCTCCGAGTGCGAGGACACCGGGGCGACGCTGTCGGACTCGCCGCCGATGATCATCGTCGGTACGCGGATCCCCGACCAGCTCTTGGTCAGGTTCCACGGCGCGAGCGGAATGGCCGCCTGCAGTGACGGCCGGGAGTTCGCGGCCTCGAGCGTGCCGCCGCCGCCCATCGAGTGGCCCGCCACGGCGAGCCTGCTCGAGTCGATCCTGCTGCGCACCGAGCTGGACTGGACGAGGTAGTCGAGCGCGGCCAGCAGTTGCCGCCCACGGCTGTCCGGCTGGTCGAAGACGGAGTTGGTCTCGATGCCGATGACCACGAAGCCCTGGGAGGCGAGGCGGGGGCCGAGCCAGCTGAGGCTCGACCAGGACGCGGTGTAGCCCGGGGAGATCGCGATCGCCCCGAAGGTTCCCTGGCTGGTGTCGGTCGGGTAGTAGATGATGCCGCCGCCGAACCCGGAGACGAGTGAGGAGACCGACGTCTGCGCGGTCGCGAACGGACCGCGCGTGGCCTCGATGCTCGCGTTGGTGGGAGCGGGGCCGCGCTCGTACGGATTGGCCGCGGCCTGGGCGGGGGCGCCGAAGGCGGCTCCGCCCGCGACCATGGCGAGCGCCAGGCCGACGGCGGCGACCAGCCGGGCGGCGCGGGAGCGCCGAGCCGGGGAGGGGGTGACGGGATGGACGGAACGGGAGGGGATCATCCGTGGCTGCACGTCGCTTGTGCTCCCTGCGGTAGATGGGGAGCCACGCAGGCGGCCGTCCGGTTCCGTGGAGTGGACGGCTCGCGCCGGGTGGGGGTTCCCGATGACTGCTGACCGTCGCAATTGTTCGGCCGCCGTGTCACCCGGGCATCGGCGAAATCACGTGCCTCGTCACGACACGGTGAGATGACCCGGTGTGGCGGCACCGGTCATGACAGCAGCCGGACCAGTTCGACGCGGGAGCGGATGCCGAGCTTGGCGAAGATGTTCCTGAGGTGATGTTCGACGGTGCGCGGGCTGAGATAGAGGCGGGCCGCGACCTCGCGGTTGGTCGCACCCTCCGCCACGAGCCGGGCGATCTGGAGTTGCTGGGCCGTCAGCTGGTCGGTCTTCTGCGCGAGGGCGGGCCGGACGGTCTGGCCCGCCGCGCGCAACTCGCCCTCCGCCTGTTCGGCCCACTGGCGGGCGCCGAGCCGTTCGAACGTCTCGAGCGCGTCGTGCAGGTGCTTCCTGGCGGCGGTCGGCCGCCGGCTCCTGCGCAGGGTGCCGCCGAACAGCAGGCGCGTGCGGGCGGTCTCGAACTCGCAGGAGCCCTGCTGGTGCAGGTCCAGGGCGTCGTGGAAGAGCCGCTCCGCCTCGCCGGGGCCGGCGAGGAGAGCGTGACAGCGCATCGCCAGGGCGAGCCGGTCGGGGCTGCGTGTGCTGTCCGCCCAGCGGTCGAGCACCCGTAGAGCCGCCCTGGCCTGTTCCCGGTCACCCGTACGCGCCGCCGCCTCGATGAAGGTGGGGGTCGCCATGACCCGCACGACGACGTGGTTGTTCCTGCGTTCGGCCCCCAGGCGGGCGGCGGCGTCGGCCACGCGGCCCGCGGCGAGGTCGAGGTGGGCCAGGGCCCAGTTGCCCAGGGCGGCGGCGACGCCGAGCCCGTGGGCGTCGGCGAGCTCGAAGGCCGCCTGGGCCCGGATCCTGCAGGTCTCCTCGTCACCCTGGACGGCCGCGGTGAGGGCGAGCCACGCCAGGTGGTGGCCGGCGGCGTTCAGCCGTCCGGTCTCCTGGGCCAGGCGGAGCCCCTCCATGGCGTTGGCGGCGACGGAGTCGTAGCGGCCCATCCAGATCTCGGCCTGGATGACCGACTCCAGCAGGTGCGGCAGCGCCGAGTCGTTCCCCCGGTTGCGCGCGACCTCCACGGCTCTCGTGGCGAGCATGTGGGCGTGCCCGTCCTCGCCGAGCAGGAGGCTCGCGACGCCCGCCCAGACCGGCATCGCCGGATTCCGCACGGTGGAGGCGAGCCGCAACACCCGGCGCAGTGGTCCGGCGGCCTCGGTGTGCCGTCCCTTGAAGGTCGCCGCCAGGCCGGCCAGATACTCGAACATGAGCTGCGTGGCCGGCGAGTCGTCGGAACGGCGCACGGCGGCGGCCTGGCGGGCGATGGCGATGAACCGCTGGTTGTCCCCGGCGAAGTAGCTCGCCTCGGCGGCGCGCACGAGCGCGCGGATGCCCAGCGCGCGGTCGCGGTCGAGGAGCCATCCGGCCGCGGCCAGGAACTTGTCGTGGGCGCTCGCGGTCTCTCCCGCGAGCAACTCCAGGCTGCCGTGGAGCAGCTCCGCCCGGCCCCGCGTCTCCTCGCTGATCGTCAGCGAGCGCAGCCGGGCGAGCAGCGACCTGGCGTGCTGGGGCAGGCCCGCGATCGACGCGTGACGGGCGGCCGAGGCCAGCCGTGCCGACCTGACGTCACCGTGCTCGGTCAGCTCGGCGGCGCGTTCGAACGCGAGGAACGGCTCGGGATGGCCGTCCTGGCGGCGGGCCGCCTCGGCCGCGGCGGCGAGTTCGTCGCCCAGCTCCTCCGCAGGGCCGTCGAGCGCCGCCGCACGGTGCCAGGCGCGGCGCAGGCGCTGGTGGCCGGGGTCGAGGAGGTTCGCCAGCACGCGGTGCGCCGCACGCCTGCGGGCGGCCGAGGCTCCGTCGTAGACCACCGCGCGCATGGCGGGCTCGCTGAAGACGTAGCGGTCGTCGACCGCCTGGACGATGTTCGCGCTCTCCGCCGGTTCGAGGCCGACGAGGGGGCATCTCGGACCGGTGGCGCGAAGCAGTGTCGCCGTGTCCAGGTCCGGATCGGCCGCCATGAGGAGCAGGAGGTCACGGGTGTCGGAGGGCAGGCCCGCCAGCCTGCCGGCGTGGGCACGCCACAACCGCCCGGCGGGAGGCAACGATCCCGGCGGCGCGGCCGTGCCCGCCAGTTGTTCTGGTGTGAGCGAGCCGACGAGCTCACTGAGGGCGAGCGGGTTGCCCCGGGCGATCCGTTCCAGCGATGCCCGCAGGTCGTCGCCGAGCCGTACGGGTGCGAGCTCGTCGGCCAGTTCCCGGATCGCGGTCCCGTCGAGAGGGGCCAGCACACGGGAAGGGACGCCGCCCGGGCCGCAGTACCGGTCGTCCGCGGTGAAGACCAGCGCGACGCGTTCCCCGGACACGCGGCGGGCGGCGAAGAAGAGCACGTCGCGGCTGGCCGCGTCGAGATGGTGCACGTCGTCGACGCAGACGAGCACCGGTCTTCCGGCCGCGACGGCAGAGAGCAGGTCGAGCACCGCCGCCGGCAGCGCGAGCCCGGCGTCGGCCACACCCAGCTCGATCACCCGCTGCAGGATGGCGGCGCGGACGGGTGGCAGCGCCGCGAGCGCCGCCGTGACAGGCCGCAACAGGCCGTGCAGACCGGAGAACGCGACCTGTGCCTCCGGCTCCACGCCACAGACCCTCAGCACGGTGAAGTCGTGCGCCTCCGCCGCGACGAGGTCGAGCAGCGTGGTCTTGCCCATCCCGGCCGCACCGAGCAGGAGCGTCGCCCCGCCCGATCCGGTGCGGGCCCCGGCGAGCAACCGCCTCAGCGACTCCTGCTCGTCGTGACGGCCGCGCAGCACCGGTGCCTGAACAGTCCGGGGGGCGCGAGACACGCTCCCCAGTGTTACGCGCACATGTCATCCCTAAAAGGGAAATGTCGTTCGGGTTCGTTTCTCGGATGACAACTGGTGATTTCACCGATGCGCGGGAGTGTCTCCGGGGGACAACCGCCGAGCGAGCGCCTGGAGCATGGCGACGATCTCGGCGACCTGCTCGGGATCGTCGGTCCCGGCCGCCGAGGCGATCGCCCCCTCGATCGACGAGGCGCGCACGTGCGCGAGCCGGGCGGAGACCTCCGGCGCGTGCCGGATCAGGACGCGGCGGCGGTCTCGCGGATCCGTCTCCGTCACGATGGAGCCCGCCTCCTTGAGCCTGGCGACGGCCCCCGACACGGCGCTCTGCGGAAGGCCGGTGCGGGCGGCGATCTCGCCGACCGACGTCTCCGGATGCTCACGCAGGTCGGTCACCACCACCAGGACGGTTCGGACGCCGGTGGTCTGCGGGCCGATGCCCTCCGCCGGCATGGCCTCCTCGCCGATCTTCATCAGGGTCCGTCCGAGGAGGAAGAGCTCGACACCGTTCATGCGTTCATGATACATCTAAATAGATGCATCAAGAGTGATGCATCTGATCGGAAGGAATTGCTCATGAACACCGCAGAAATGGTGCGCGTGCCCGGTGCGAAGCTCTACTACGAGGTCCGTGGCAGCGGGCCGGTGCTGCTCATCTCGCAGAGCGGCGAGGGGGACGCGGGGCGCAGCCGCGACCTGGTCGACCATCTGGTGGCGGACTACACGGTGGTGACCTACGACCGCCGCGGCCTGTCCCGCAGCACTCTCGACGACCCCGCCGCGGGCGCCACCGTGGCGGAGCACGCCGACGATGTACGGCGCCTGCTGGCTGAGGTGACCGACGAGCCCGCCTCCATGCTCGGCTGCAGCTTCGGGGCCGTCCTCGGCCTTCACGTCGCGATCGGACATCCTGGGCTGTTGCACACCCTGATCGCCCATGAGCCGGTCGCCCCCCGGCTGCTGCCCGGTGAACTGCGGGTGCGGCAGGAGCAGGAGCTCCTCGAGCTGCGGGACCTCTACCGGCGGGAGGGGTTGGCGGCGACGTTCGCCGAGGTCGCGCGCATCCTCGGCATCGATCCTGTCGCCCAGGAGACCGAGCCGGGCGTCACCCGGTTTCCGATGGACGACCGCAGGAAGGCGAACTTCGCGTTCTTCGTCGAGAACGACTTCGCCGCCGTCGCCCGGGACACGCTGGAGGTCGCCGCGCTGGCGGGCTCGCCGATCCGGATCATCCCGGCGGTCGGCCGGGCCACGCCGCGGACGGTCTTCGACCACCGCTGCGCGGTCGAGCTCGCCGCCCTGCTCGGGGTCGAGGCCCAGGAGTTCCCCGGCGGCCACAACGGCAACCTGACCCACCCCCGGGCGTACGCGGCCAGGGTCCGCGACCTGCTGGGCGCCTAGCCGTGCTCACCGGGAGGCGGGATCACGCGCTGTGGATCAGATCGACGTCCTCGGGGGCTGCGGCGACGCCGTTCTCGGCGGCGACCTGGGCGAGCAGCAACTCGCCCATGTGGGCGATGTGGGAGCGCATGGCCCGGGCGGTGGCGTCGGCGTCGGCGGCTTCCACCGCGGCGAGGATGGGCTCGTGCTCGGCGGCGATGTCGGCGAGTGTCCTGGAGCGGTCGACGGTGGACGCCCCCAGCGTCATCGTCGCGTCACGCAGGTTGCCGACCATGCTGACGAGCTTGCGGTTGGCGCCCGCGGCGAGCAGAAGCTCGTGGAACGCGCAGTCGTGCCGCATGAAGCGGGGCTCGTCATGGTCGGCGGCGGCGGCGCGCATGGCGTCGAGCTCGCCGCGCATGGCCTCGATCAGCGCGGGCTCGGCCCGGCCCGCCGCGATGCGGGCGGCCGGCACCTCCAGCAGCAGGCGGAGGTGGAAGACCTCGGCGATCTCCCTGGGGTCGCGCCTGAGCACGCGGAAGCCGCGGCTGCGCTCGAACCGCACCATGCCGGCCTCGGCCAGCCGGAGCATCGCCTCGCGGACCGGGGTGCGTGACACGTTGAGCTGCGCGGCGAGCTGATAGACGGAGTAGAGCTCGCCGGGACGCAGCTCACCGGAGTGGATGGCCTCGCGGACGGACTCGATGACCTGCTCTGTGAGGCTGGACGCGCCGTCGACCGCTAGCACTTGGCACCTTCCGGAACTCGACCCGTGTGGGGGACCCTACCCCCGAACGCCGCCGTGCTCAATCGTTGACATGCAGCATGCTACATGCCAGATTCGGAAATCTGCTGGTAACAATGCGAAGCGGAGGAGCGGTCATGAAGGTGCATGTCCTCGACTGCGGAGCGATGAGCTGCGACCTGTCCTGGCTGCTGCTGAAGCCGGGCCGTTCCATCAGACCCAGAGCCGAGCGCGACAAGCCGGTCGAGTGGTATCCCTGCACGACGCACGCCGTCCTCGTGGAGACCGACGAGGGCACCCTCCTGTGGGACACCAGCTGCCCCCGCGACTGGGAGACCCGCTGGGTCCCCACCGGCCTCCAGGAGTTCTTCCCCTACGACCAGGTCTCCGACGAGCAGTACCTCGACGCCAACCTCGGCCGGCTCGGCGTGAGCCCCGAGAACCTCGACTACGTGGTGCTCTCGCACCTGCACTTCGACCACGCGGGCAACGTCCGGACGTTCGCGGGCACCGGGGCCCGCCTGGTCTGCAACGACAAGGAGAAGGAGTTCGCCTTCGGTTACGAGGGCGCGTTCAACGGAGCGCATCTGAAGTCCGACTACGAGGGCCTCGACTTCGAGACGGTCTCCGGCGACACCGAGATCCTTCCCGGGGTGACGCTCATCGAGGCCCCCGGGCACACCCCGGGGACCATGGCCATGCGGGTCGACCTGCCGGAGTCCGGCACCATGATCTTCACTTCGGACGCGGTCTACATGGGCGACTCCTACGGCCCTCCCGCCACCCCGGCGGCCATTGTCAACGATCTCAGCGCCTGGTACGCCTCCGTCGAGAAGATCCGCTCGATCGCGGAGAGGTCGGAGGCCGATGTGATCTTCGGCCATGACGCGGAGCAGCTCCGCGCCATGCGCACGGCTCCTGACGGCTTCTACAGCTGAGGGGAGGCGACCGTGTACGACGCTCCCAGCAACCCCGAGTCCGTATTCACCTACGGCGCCCCCGCGCTCAAGTTCGGCCCCGGCGCGTCGGCGGAGATCGGCTTCGACCTCGCCCAGTACGGCGTCCGCCGGGTCCTCGTGGTCACCGATCCCCGCGTCGCGGCCACCGGCGGGCCCCAGCGGGTCGCCGACCAGCTCGCCGGCTACGGCATGGAGGCGCACGTCTACGACGGCGCGCACGTCGAGCCGACGGACGAGAGCCTGGCCGCCGCCATCGAGAACGCCCGCGCGTCCGGCCCCTGGGACGCCTTCGTCGCCGTCGGGGGAGGGTCGAGCATCGACACGGCCAAGGCCGTCAACCTCCTCACGACCAACCCCGGCGAGCTGATGGACTACGTCAACGCGCCGGTCGGAGGCGGCCGGGCCCCGTCACAGCCGCTCAAGCCGCTGGTGGCGGTGCCCACGACCACGGGCACGGGCTCGGAGAGCACCACGATCTGCGTGCTCGACGTGCTGGAGCAGGAGGTCAAGACAGGGATCAGCCACGTACGGCTCCGCCCCGTCCTCGCGGTCGTCGACCCCGACCTCACGCTGACCCAGCCCCCAGGAGTGACCGCGGCGGCGGGGATGGACATCCTCTGCCACGCGCTGGAGAGCTACACCGCCAGGCCGTACACCTCCTTCGAGCACAAGCGCCCGGAGGAGCGGGTGCCGTACTGCGGCTCGAACCCCGTCGCCGACATGTGGTCCGAGCGTGCGCTGCGCCTGCTCGCCAGCTCCTTCCGCAGGGCCGTACGCCACGGGGACGACGCGGCGGCCCGGGGGGACATGGCGCTGGCGGCCACTTTCGCCGGCCTCGGCTTCGGCAACGCGGGTGTGCACATCCCGCACGCCAACGCCTATCCCATCGCGGGACGCGTCAAGGACTTCCACCCGGACGGCTATCCGGCCGACGAGCCGATGGTGCCGCACGGGATGGCCGTCGCGCTGACCGCCCCCGAGGCCTTCCGGTTCACCTTCGAGGCCGAGCCGGAGCGGCACCTGCGCGCCGCCGAGCTGCTCGACCCGGCGGCGGCCAAGCCCGACGACCTCGCGGAACTCCTTCCGGGGGTGCTGATTAACCTGATGCGGGACATCGGCATCCCGAACGGCATCGGCGGCGTGGGCTACACGGAGGCCGACGTGCCCGCACTCGTGGAGGGCGCGATGAAACAGCAGCGCCTGCTCGCCACCGCCCCTCTGCCGGTCGGCGAGGACGACGTGGCGGGGATCCTGACCCGATCGATCGCACTGTGGTGAGGTGACGGCAATGGCGATATACGAGCTGCGCTGTGGCGGCGGCCATCGTTTCGAGGTCATCCAGTCCTTCGCCGCCCCTCTGCCGGACTGCCCGCAATGCGGCGCGGCCACCGGCAAGGTCCCCAGCAGGTTCGGCGTCGGCGGCTCCGCCGGCACGCCTCCGCGCGCCGAGATGATGCCGCAGACCTGGCGGGGCACTTACGGCGGCGACCGCGAGTACGTCACCCACCTGCGGCGGACCGCCGAGGCCCGCCGTGACCTGGAGGAACGCCACCCCGAGCTGGTGGGGGACCGGCGCCCGATCATCGCCCACGAGGGCCGCTACGAGAACGCGCCGCTGCGCGCGGGCGACCAGACCCCCGTCCACGCTCCCCGCCACACGCACACGCACGGGAGCGCCGGGGAGGGGGGATCCTGAAGCCGGCGGAACTGGCCGCGGCGCTGCGCCGGGCCGGTGTGCGCGACGTCGACGCCACGTCGAGACGCCGCGCGGAGTACTCCTCCGACGCCTCGCTCTACCGGGTGCCTCCGGCGGTGGTGGCCTTCCCGCGCGACGCGGAGGAGGTCGCCGCGAGCCCTCAGAAATCGTCGTCGAAGCTGACCGTGCCGGTCACCCCGACCTGGTAGGCCGAGACCCGCCGTTCGAAGAAGTTCGACAACTCCTGGACGTCCTGTAGCTCCATGAAGGCGAACGGGTTCTTCGACCCGTACAGCGGCGGGATGTCGAGCTGCGCGAGCCGCCGGTCGGCCACGTGCTCCAGGTAGGCGCGCATGTCCGTCGGCGACAGGCCGGACACGCCCTGCCCGAGCAGGTCCTCGGCGAACTGGACCTCGCAGTCGACCGCCTCGGCGAGCATCTCGCTGACCTGGCGCCGCATGTCGTCGTCGAACAGGTCCGGCTCCTCGCGCCGTACGGTCTCGACCACGTCGAAGGCGAAGGCCATGTGCATCGACTCGTCGCGGAACACCCAGTTGGTACCGGAGGCGAGGCCGTTGAGCAGTCCGCGCGACCGCAGGAAGTACACGTAGGCGAAGGCGCCGTAGAAGAACAGGCCCTCGATGCAGGCCGCGAAGCAGATCAGGTTGAGCAGGAACGCCCGCCTGTCGTCACGCGTCCGCAGCTCGCGCAGGTTGAAGACCGAGTCGATCCAGCGGAAGCAGAATTCGGCCTTGCGCCGGATGGAGGGGATGTTCTCGATCGCGTCGAAGGCCGCGAAGCGCTCCCGCTCGTCGGGCACGTAGGTGTCCAGCAGGTTCAGATAGAACTGGACGTGCACGGCCTCCTCGAACAGCTGGCGCGACAGGTAGAGCCGCCCCTCCGGCGAGTTGACGTGCTGGTAGAGGTTGAGCACCAGGTTGTTGGCCACGATCGTGTCGCCGGTGGCGAAGAAGGCGACCAACCGGCTGATCAGATGCCGTTCCGCCGACGACAGCCGGGCGAGGTCCTTGAGGTCGGAGTGCAGGTCGACCTCTTCGACCGTCCAGGTGTTCTTGATCGCGTCGCGGAAGCGCTCGAAGAAGTGCGGGTAGCGCATGGGCCGCAACGTCAGGTCCATGCCGGGGTCGAGCAACATCGGGGTGTCTTTCTTCTCGTCGGGGTCGGAGTGCACGCGGGTCACTGGCAGGCCTCGCAGGACTCGGGGTTCTCCAGCGAACAGGCGACGGCCTCGTCCACGGGGATCGCGGGCCTGGCCACGGCCACCGTGGCCTGCTGGATCCGGGTCGCGGGACGCGAGCGCAGGTAGTAGGTCGTCTTCAGACCCGACTTCCACGCGTGGAGGTACATCGAGCTGAGCTTGCCGATGTTCGGCGCGCTCATGAACAGGTTGAGCGACTGGCTCTGGTCGATGTACGGCGCCCGCGCGGCGGCCAGGTCGATCAGCGCCCGCTGGGGCAGCTCCCACGCGGTGCGGAACAGCTCGCGCAGCTCGACGGGGAGCGCCTCGATGCCCTGCACCGAGCCCTCCGCCCGCTTGATCGCGTCCCTGATCTCCTGGGTCCACAGGCCGCGGGCCTTGAGCTCGCCCACGAGCGCGGTGTTGATCTGGAGGAACTCGCCGCTGAGCGTCTCGCGCTTGAACAGGTTGGAGACCTGCGGCTCGATGCACTCATAGCACCCGGCGATCGAGGCGATGGTGGCGGTCGGGGCGATCGCGATCAGCAGGGAGTTGCGCACTCCGTGGGCGGCGATCCGCTCGCGCAGCGCTCCCCAGCGTTCGGTCTGCGTCACGGTCACGCCCCACAGGTCGGGCTGCAGGTCGCCCCTGGACACCCGGGTCCGGTCGTAGGCCGGGTGGGCGCCGAACCGCTCGGCCAGATCGGCCGAGGTCTCGAGCGCGGTCAGGTAGATCTCCTCCGCGACGCGCGTCGACAACTCCTTCGCGGCGGGCGAGTCGAACGGCAGGCGCAGCGCGAAGAAGACGTCCTGCAGGCCCATGACGCCGAGCCCGACCGGGCGCCAGCGGGGGTTGCTCGCCGCCGCCTGCTCGCTCGGGTAGTAGTTGATGTCGATCACGCGGTCGAGGAACGTCACGGCGGTGCCCACCGTGGCGCGCAGCCGTTCCCAGTCCATCCCGCCGCCGGCCATGTGCGCCGCCAGGTTGATCGAGCCGAGGTTGCACACGGCCGTCTCGGTGTCGCTGGAAACCTCGATGATCTCCGTGCACAGGTTGGACAGGTGGACCACGTCGCCCGGTTCCGCGGTCTGGTTGCACAGCCGGTTCGACGCGTCCTTGAAGGTCATCCACCCGTTGCCGGTCTGGGCCAGGGTGCGCATCATCTTGCCGTACAGGTCGCGGGCCTGGACCTGGCGGACGTAGCGGCCCTGCTCCTCGGCCGTGCGGTAGACCGCGTCGAACTCCTCCCCCCACAGGTCGGGCAGTTCGGGGACCTCGTCGGGGTCGAACAGCGACCAGATCCCGTCGGCCTCGACCCGGCGCATGAACTCGTCGGGGATCCAGTTGGCCAGGTTGAGGTTGTGCGTGCGCCGGGCGTCTTCGCCCGTGTTGTCCCGCAGTTCGAGGAACTCCTCGATGTCCGGGTGCCACGGCTCCAGGTAGACGCAGGCGGCGCCCTTGCGCCTGCCACCCTGGTTGACCGCCGCGACCGACGAGTCGAGCGTGCGCAGGAAGGGGACGATGCCGTTGGACTGGCCGTTGGTGCCGCGGATCAGCGCGCCCCGGGAGCGCACCCTCGACCAGGAGATGCCGATCCCGCCGGCGAACTTCGACAGATGTGCGACCTGCGCGTACCGCTCGTAGATCGACCCGAGTTCGTCGCGCGGAGAGTCGACGAGGTAGCACGAGGACATCTGGCTGTGCCGCGTCCCGGAGTTGAACAGGGTCGGTGAGCTGGGCAGATAGGCCAGCGACGACATCAGCCGGTAGAGCTCGATCGCCTCCGCGGGATTGTGGGCCAACCCGCAGGCCACCCGGAGCAGCCAATGTTGCGGGGTCTCCACCACCAGCCGGGTGACCGGGTGCCGCAGCAGGTAGCGGTCGTACACCGTCCGAAGGCCGAAGTACTCGAACCGCAGGTCACCCCGGGGATCGACGGCGTCGTCGAGTTTGCGGGCGTTGGCCGCGACGAACTCGGCGGTCGCGTCTCCTATGAGCCCTTCCGCGTGGCCGAGCCGGATCGCCTGGCTGAAGGAGGCGACGCCCTGGCCGCGGACCTCCTTCTCGATGTATCCCGACAGCAGCCGGGCGGCCAGCCGGGAGTACTGCGGCTCCTCACCGATCATCTCGGCGGCGGTCTGGATCGACAGCCGGTCCAGCTCGTCGGTGGTCGCACCGTCGTACAACCCACTGATCGTCTTCGTCGCCACCCGCAGCGGGTCGACGTCGTTCAGGTCCCCGGCCCAGTGCTCGACCGCTCGAACGATCTTGTTGACGTCGACCGGCTCGGTGGAACCGTTGCGCTTGCGCACCCGCATCTGAACCCGGTGCGGCGTCTCGGCACCGGCAACCCCTGATGAAACACCCTCTATGACCGTCACAGCTCTCCCCTCGCGACCCTCTGACCGGTGGCCCGATCGGCGCGCAGGGTGGCATACCGGCACATACGCCCTGAAGGCGGCGCCGGAGCCGTCAGCCGTCCCGCGCGGCCTCGGACCAGCCGCGCACACGTGGTCGTGCGCGGCGCGCTGGCAGGTCTTCGGACTCATGGGCGGCACGGCGGACGCCGTGTTTCCTACTGGCTGTCGCTTCCCGGACCGTCCCCGGCCCGGGCCGGATGGATCCAGTGCATGTGACAGCGGTCGTTCCCAATCACCGCTGCGGGGCAGTTCCGGAATTGGCGAGGCTCGCGCGCCGGGCACGCGAGCACGTCCGCACCGGATTCCCTCTTGCCTCGGCCGACCCTGGATGGGCGGCCGAACCAGCTGCAGGGAACACCATATATAGGGGTCCGGAGAAAGTCACACCCAACATGTCGTGTTGGCGTGTCGTCTGGAGGGTGTCATTCGGTCGTGTACGGTGGGGTCCCGCCTCCGTGCGGGCACGTGCCGAGCCGTACGGCACGGCGGGACCCCACCGCCCGGCTACTTGGTCGCCGTCTGGAGGACGTCGCGAAGGCCGGAGGAGGTCAGCGCGTCGTTGTCGTCGACCTTCTTGCCGTCGAGCAGGAGCGTGGGAGTGCCCTGGATCGACGCCAGCGCCGTCTGCGTCAACTGCTGGACCTGAGGGGCGTAGCGCTGGGACTCCATGCAGGACAGCACGGCCGGGTCGGTGATCTTCGCGTCCGCGGCGAACTTCTTGAGGTCGTCGATCGTCAGGGCGACCTTCTCGTCGGGCTGCTTGGCGAACAGGACGTCATGGAAGGCCAACCAGGAGTTGTTCGGCACGCACTGTGCGGCCGCGGCCGCCCGAAGGGAGCCCTGCGGGTTGACGAAGGCGATCGGGTGATAGACCACCTTGATCTTGCCTTCGGCGGCGTACTGCTTGATCAGGCCGCCGTTGATGTGCTCGAACTCCTTGCAGATCGGGCACTGGAAGTCCTCGTAGATGTCCAGCACGGGCTTGGTCGCCGCGGGCTGGGCCATGGTGACCGTGCCGGCCTCCTGGACCGTGATCGGAGCGACCGCGCCCGAGAAGGACGTCGGCTTCGTCCTGTTCGCCTGTACGAGGACGCCGGCCACGATGGCGGCGATCACGACCACCGCGATGGACGTGATCACGATGATCCGCCGGCGCTTCTCCTTCTGGGCCTGCCGGATTCGCTCTTCGCGGACCCGCTCACGGGCCGACTGCCGAGCCGCCTTGCTCATGATGCTCCAAATCCTCTAAACCACAGTTTCGACGCTATTGCCGCGATATATGGCCGTATGGCCTGTTTGTTGAGATTTAGGCGGTCCATGGACAACCGCGTCCGATAGGCGGGAAGGGGCGACCACCGGTCCGGCGCAGGGCAGCCCGAAATGGCCCGGCGCGTACGGCCGGGCGGGGCGAACCAGGTCCATCCACGGGGCGTATGTCCTCCACCGCAGCTCAAAGGGCACGTAGTGGGAGCCTATAGCGGGAGGTCTTCGGTCAGAGTAAGGGTGACCGTTTGTCCCGATCACACCCTGTGGACGGCTACCGCTTCGGGGGCGTCCGAAGGCGCTCGGCCGACTGCTTCGGGCCTGCGTTCAGGTCTGCTCAGAAATGCGGCTTTTGGTGCGTGCCGCGGAGGGAGGCGATCTAGGGTCGGGACATGACTGCTCCCTTGGTTTTCGGGGTCTTCCCGCTGGGGATGGCGGGTGGGCCGGACGGGCTCGCCGTGGGACCGCCGGACGACTTCGAGGCGATCGGACGCGCGCTCGGCGAACTGCAGGGGGATGGCGACGCCCTCCTGCCGCGGATGTACGTGGTCTGGTCCGGGCCCGAGTCGACCGCCGAGGTGAGTGCGCAGGTGGCTCAGCTCGCCGGAATCGGTGTGCCGTTGGACTTGGTGCTGTGTTACCGGGATCCCGGTGGCGACGTGGCGGCGTGGGCTTCGTTCGTGTCGCAGGTGGTGACCCGGCACGGTCGGGAGTTGGCCGCGCTCCAGGTCACCGGTGAGCCGAACCTGACCTGGGCCGGAGCCGCCGCGGACGGGGCCTTCCCCGGCGCGCTGGACGCCCTGGTGCGAGGGGTGCTGGCCGGCGCGGCAGCCAAGCGAGAGGTGGGGGCGACCGCGGAGATCGGGTTCGCGGTGGTCCCGGACATCGATCCGGCGGCCAGCGGTTTCTGGGCCGGGGTCCGCGATTCGGGAGGCGCGGAGTTCGCGGCGGCGGTCGACTACGCGGGCATCGACATCTACCCGGACGTGTTCGGTCCGAGGCTGAGCGCGGACGAACTGCCGATCATCGTTGAACAGTTGTTGCGCGACTTTCGGGAACGAGACCTGGCGACGGCGGGCATCCCGACCTCAGTGCCGATCAGGATCTGCGAGAACGGCTGGCCGACCGGCCCGGATCGGCCGGAGGAGCAGCAGGCTGCCGTCCTGGAGAGCATCATCCGCACCGTGCACGCTCTGCGCGCAGATCTCAACATCACGCACTGGGAGCTGTTCACCCTCCGCGACGCCGACAGCTCCAAGGACGACAAGTTTCATCGGTTCGGCGTCCTGCGTGACGATTACTCCCCCAAACCCGCGTTCCACACCCTGCGCCGGCTGATCGCCGAGCTCGGCTGAACATCTCCGGGTCGATCACGGTTTCAGAACGCCGCCCAGGAGATGCGGAAGGCCGGTTCCGATGATCGGAACCGGCCTCTCAGCTGGTACTTCTTGGTCGGGGTGACAGGATTTGAACCTGCGGCCTCTTCGTCCCGAACGAAGCGCGCTACCAAGCTGCGCTACACCCCGACGCGCAGGTCGTCTTGCCCTGCGACTCGGCAAGTCTAGCGGACTTTGTGCGTGCTTGTGCGTCAGCGTGCCGGTCGGCGGGGCACCAAGGTCAACAATGTGGCCTCGGGCGGGCAGGCGAACCTGACCGGGGCGTACGGCGAGGTCCCGAGACCCGCCGACACGTGGAGCCAGGAGCTTTCGTGCCTGCTCAGCCCCTTCACGCGCGCCCGGTCGATCCCGCAGTTGGTCACGAGGGCGCCATAGAACGGGATGCACAGCTGCCCCCCGTGCGTGTGGCCCGCGAGCAGCAACTGATACCCGTCCGCCGCGAAGCGGGACATGTTCCGGGGCTCAGGAGAGTGCATGACGCCCAGACGGAGATCGGCGTCGGCGGGCGTAGGCCCGGCGATCTCGTCGTACCGGTCCCTGTCGATGTGAGAGTCGTGGATGCCGCCCACGTGGACGTCCAGGTCCGCGACCTTCAACCGCGCCGTGGCGTTGTTCATGTCAACCCAGCCCGCCGCGGTCATGGCGGCCCCCAGTTCCTCCCAGGGGAGGTTCGGGATGTGCTGTCGAGAGTCGTTCTTGGACGTACGCCACAGGTATCGGGCCGGGTTCTTCGGCCTCGGGGCGTAGAGGTCGTTGGAGCCGTAGACGAACAGGCCCGGCCGGTCCAGCAGCGGCTCCACGGCCCGCATGTACGGCCCGATCGAGTCGGGGTGAGCCAGCGTGTCACCCGTGTTGACCACCAGGTCGGGCTCCAGGGAGGCCAGCGAGCGCACCCAGTTGATGAGCCTGGAACGGCCAGGGGTGAGGTGAAGATCAGAAATCTGGAGAATCCTGATCGGGCGCTGCCCGGGAGCGAGCACGGGCACGTCGAACCGGCGAAGGCGGAACCAGTTCCGCTCCACGACGGACGCGTAGCCGAGACCGGCCACACCGAGACCGAGGATGGACAAGGGAATCGCGGTGGCTTTCCTCACACAGCCCATCATGCCCGACCGCTGTCCCCCCTCAGACATAACCTGGCGAGAAGCGGGCCGCTGACACGGCAAGATGGATCCATGAGTGCGTTGAAGGACAAGTTGAAGGCCGATCTCACGACCTCGATGAAGGCTCGTGACGAGGTGCGGCTCCGGACGATCCGGATGGCGCTGGCCGCCATCGGCGTCGAGGAGGTCGCGGGCAAGACGGCGCGGGAGCTCTCGGACGACGAGATCGTCAAGGTCCTCACCCGCGAGGCGAAGAAGCGCAGGGAGGCCTCGGAGGCCTTCGCCAACGCCGGCCGCGCCGAGCAGGCGCAGGCGGAGCTCGACGAGCAGGCCATCCTCGACGAGTACCTTCCCGCCCAGCTGTCCGACGCTGAGCTCGGCGCACTCGTCGACGAGGCGATCGCGGAGAGCGGCGCGGCCGGCCCCAAGGCGATGGGGCAGGTCATGAAGGTCCTCAACCCCAAGGTCGCCGGCCGGGCCGAGGGCGGCCGCGTCGCCCAGGCCGTACGTGCCCGCCTCAGCGACTGAGGCCGCCGGCCCGCAGGGGGAGAGAACCCGTCCCCCTCATGCCAGGCAGAACAAAGCCCTCCCCGCCGGTGGCGGGGAGGGCTTTTCACATCGTCACTGGGCGGGCGGGACGATCGGGGGATTCGGGCCCTGGCCCGGGCCCCCGGTTCCGGGGTCGTCCGGCCCTCCGGGGCCCTTGGGGTCCCCGGGCTTGTCCTCCTTCTTCGGAGGCTTGGGAGCGCAGGCTGTCCGGCAGCCGCCGAACCTCGACATGTCGGGCCGGACGAAGCTCGTCGGGTCGGTGCCCTTCAGCGCCGCGATCATGGTGGCCTTCCAGATCGGGCCGGGGATCGTGGCGCCGAACACCGAGCCGTACTGGTGGCCGTTCATGGTCTCGCCGCTCAGCGGGTACTTGACCGGGCCACGGGGGTCACCGAGGCTGACCGCCCCGGCGAGGTCGGGGGTGTATCCGGCGAACCATACGGTCCGTGACTGGTCGCCCGTTCCGGTCTTGCCGGCCGCGTCCCTGCCAGGGATGCCGCCCACTCCGGACATCGTGCCCTTGGTGAACACCCCACTGAGGATGTTGCTCGCCGCGTCGGCGATCGCCGGCTCGATGACCCGCTTGCACGACGGCTTGACCGACGTCGACTTGCCGTTCCGGTCGACGACGGCGGTGATCGCCATGGGCTTGCAGTACTTTCCGCGTGCCCCGAGCGTGGCGTACGCGGCGGCTACCGTGACCGGGTCCATCTCGTTGGCACCGAGGGTGAAGGTCTGGACCTCGCGGAGCTTCGTACCGTCGGAGCGGGTGATCCCCATGTCCTTGGCGGTCTTGACCACGTTGCAGAGGCCGACCTTCCGCTCCAGCGTCATGAAGAAGGTGTTCACCGACCCCCATGTGCCGGTTTGGAGGGATTCGAACCCGCCCTCGCCACCCTCGGAGTTGTGCTGCGCGACGCCCGGGGCTCCGACGCTCTGGCCCTTGCAGTTCTTGAAGTCGGAGTAGGCGTTGGCCTCGAACGTGCCGCCGACCTTGAAGCCGTCGTTGAACTTCAGGCCCTCCTTGAGGGCGGTGACCAGCGTGAACATCTTGAACGTCGACCCGGCCTGGAACCCGGTTCCGCCACCGTGGTCGGAGTTCGCCACGATGTTGTAGGAGATCTCATTCTTCTTCTTGTTCCGCCCGAACTTGCGGCTGGACGCCATCGCCCGGATCGCACCCGTGCCGGGCTCGATGAGCGCCTCGGACGCCACCGGCTTGTCGGAGGCATGGACGTACTTCTTGATCGCCTTGTCGGCGGCCTTCTGCATCTTCGGGGTGAGCGTGGTCTTGATGGTCAGGCCGCCGCGGTTGAGGAACTTCTCGCGGTCCTTGGGCGTCTTCCCGAACTGCGGGTTGTTCCTGATCTCGTTGCTGACGTAGAGGCAGAAGTACGGGTACGCGCTCTCCTCGCAGCCACCCGGGATCGGCATGTCCTTGTAGCCGAGTTTCTTCGCCTTCGACTTCGCGGCCTCGTCCGGCGTGATGATCTTCAGCTCGGCCATCCGGTCCAGCACCGTGTTGCGCCGTTCGAGAAGCTTCCCGCTGGGTCCCTTGCCTCGATGCGGGTCGGTCGCGTTCGGGTCCTGTACGGCTCCCGCCAGCGTGGCCGCCTCGGTCAGGTTGAGCTGGGAGGCATGCTTGCCGAAGAACCGCAGGGACGCGGCCTCGATGCCGTACGCGCTCGCGCCGTAATAGGCGATGTTGAGATACCGGTTGAGGATCTCGTCCTTGGAGTACTTCTTCTCGATGGCCATCGCGTAGCGGATCTCGTTCAGCTTCCGCGAGAAGGTGGGGGCGACGGCGGCGGCCTTGTCTTCATCGGACTCCGCCATGTTGTACAGGACCTGTTTGACGTACTGCTGGGTGATTGACGAACCGCCCTGGGTCACCCCGCCCGTGGTTACGTTCTTGATCAGCGCGCGACTCGTGCCTTCGAGGTCGAGCGCGCCGTGCTCGTAGAACCGGAAGTCCTCGATCGCCACGATCGCCTTCTGCATGATCGGCGCGATCTGGTTGAGGGAGACCGACACGCGGTTCTCCGAGTAGAACTGGGCGAACGGCTTGCCGTTGACGTCGAGGAACGTCGTCTTCTCGGGCAGCGGAGGCTCGGGCAGGTCCTCCGGGGCAAGCCGAAGTGCCTCGGTCGCCGACTTCACGGTGACACCCGCTCCGCCCACGGCCGGAAGGGCGATGGCCGCCGCTATCAGACCGGCCACGCCGGCCGCAGCGATCAGCCGCAGAAGGTTCCAGAACGCCGACGGCCGGCCTTTGCCCTTAGCTTGCACGGATCCAAGAGTACGTGGGAAAGGTCACTCGATCGGCACCAATTGCACCAGCTTGCATTACAGGTTCCCGGGGAGGACTAGTCATTCCCGGCCACATGGCCTGACATGACCATGCGAGAAATTGGTCCCCCCGGGGACTGTCGGTCCGATCGTCTCCTTGCGTACGTTCTCCTCTGCGGCAACTGCAACAAGGAGGCTCGACGCCCGCGCCCGTCGGCCGAAGTGACGACTGACCACCTAAGGGGAGTGGGGTCGAACATGTGGATCACGGATTGGACCTCCCGTGCCGCCTGTCGAGGTGCGGATCCTGACGCGCTTTTCGTGCAAGGCGCCGCACAGAACCGGGCGAAGCTGATCTGTCGAGGATGCCCCGTTCGTACCGAGTGCCTCGCCGATGCGCTGGACAATCGCATCGAGTTCGGGGTGTGGGGCGGAATGACCGAGCGGGAACGTAGAGCGCTGCTGAGGCGACGGCCCGACGTCGACTCCTGGCGCGATCTGCTCGAATCAGCCAAGGAAGAGTACGAACGCACCAATGAGTTGATCGCCGGCTGAACCCCGACCGGCTGGGCACCACCGCACACCCTTGCGGCATCTCGGGCCCGAGTCACCACGTCGGGTCAGTCTGATCTCACGGCCGGTACCCCGGCTGTTCGGGTTTCGTGGCAGGCGCTCTCCGCGTCTCCCCCTCCATCCATCACCGATGCCACGCCTGCCACGCCGTCACCGCGTGGCACGGTGGCCGCGACGAGAAGACCGCCGCGTGCGCGTCGTGACACCTGCGACGCGGCACGACGCTACGACGCGAGAAGCCGTCCGATCTGGCGCAGTCCCGCCAGGTCGTGGACGTCTTCCGGCATGGCGGGCACCTGGGCGAGCGGCACCGTGGGGTGCGCCGAGGTGAAGTGTTCCTGCTCCCGCTGCTCACGTGCGGCGAGTTGCATGCGATCGGCGTGCAACCGCAACACGGCGACCGTCAGGTCGTGCTCGCCGCGCGCCTCCAGATCCTCGGCGGCGGCGTAACTCCGGGCGGAGGACAGCGTGGAAGCCGATGCCTGGTGCACCCGGTTGACCACCACACCGGCCAGGGGCATGCGGTCGTCGGCCAGCCGTTCGACGAAGTAGGAGGCCTCGCGCATGGCGTCGCGCTCCGGCGCGGCGACGACGAGGAAGGCGGTGCCCGGCGCCTGCAGGAGACGGTAGGTCTGCTCGGCGCGCTGCCGGAATCCGCCGAAGACCGCGTCGAGGGCCGACACGAAGGTCTGGATGTCCTTCAGCACCTGCGCTCCGAGCACCTTCGTGAGCATGCCCGCGATGATGCCGAAGCCGGCGTTGAGCAGCTTGAACGCGCTTCGTCCTCCGGCTTTGGCCGGGGCCGTGAGGATGCGGATCAGCCGTCCGTCGAGGAACCGCCCGAGCCGCTCCGGCGCGTCCAGGAAGTCGAGGGCGGACCGCGACGGCGGGGTGTCGACCACGATCAGGTCCCAGTCGCCCGAACGGCGGAGCTGGCCCAGTTTCTCCATGGCCATGTACTCCTGCGTGCCGGAGAAGCTCGACGACAACGACTGGTAGAACGGGTTGGTCAGGATCTGCTGCGCCCGCTGCGGGTCGGCGTGGGCCTCGATGATCTCGTCGAAGGTCCGCTTCATGTCGAGCATCATCGCGTGCAGTTCACCGCCGTTCGCCGCGTCGACCCTGTCGGCCGCGCTGCCGTTACCGGTGATCCGGCGGGGGGTGTTGTCGAGCTCGCTGAGACCCATGGACTGGGCCAGTCGCCTGGCGGGGTCGACGGTGAGCACCACGACCGACCGCCCGCGCTCCGCGGCGCGCAGCCCGAGCGCCGCCGCCGTCGTGGTCTTCCCGACGCCGCCCGAGCCGCAGCACACGATGATCCGCGTGGCGTCGTCGTCCAGGATCGCGTCGATGTCCAGCGCGGGGGCGGTCCTGCTCACAGATCAACCTCTTCTGCCCGATCGGACGAGTATGCGGCCGTCATGCCGCGCCCTGGCCGTTGATGGCCTCGGCGAGCTCGTAGAGGCCGGTGAGGTCCACGCCGTCGGCCAGCAACGGCAGGTCGTACCGAGGGGCGCCGGCGGTGTCCAGGGTGCCGCGCTCGCGCCTTTCCAGCTCCGTACGGAGGGCATGCTCCGAGACCTCCAGGGCGAGGGCCTCGGCGATCAGCGACGCGTCGGCCTTGCCGTCCGCGAGCCCGGCCGCCTTCAGCCCGAGCGCGAGCTCCGAGAGGTCGAACCTGTCCGCCGCGGCGGCGTCGAGGACGGCGTCCGGCAGGGTCGTCGGCCGGACCATGTTGATGAACACGCCCCCGACGGGGAGCTTGGCCGTACGCAACTCGGCGATGCCGTCGAGCGTCTCCTGGACGGGCATCTCCTCCAGGAGCGTCACGAAGTGCACGGCCGTCTCCGGCGAGGCGAGGACGCCGCGGACCATGTCGGCGTGGTTCTTGACCGGGCCGACCCTGGCCAGCCCGGCGACCTCCTGGGTGACGTTGAGGAAGCGGGCGATCCTGCCGGTCGGGGGAGCGTCCATGACGATCGCGTCATAGACCCTCCGCCCGGACTTGTCGCGCCGCCGTACGGCCTCGCTGGTCTTGCCCGTGACCAGGACGTCGCGCAGGCCGGGCGCGATGGTCGTGGCGAAGTCGATCATGCCCATCCGGGTGAGCGCCTTGCCCATGCGCTTGATGCCGTAGAACATCTCGAGGTAGTCGAGCATGGCCTCTTCCGGATCGATCGCCAGCGCGTAGACGTCGCCGCCTCCGGGCGCCACAGCGATCTTCCGCTCCTCGTACGGCAGCGGCGGAAGGTCGAAGACCTGGGCGATGCCCTGCCGTCCCTCGACCTCGACGAGCAACACCTTGCGGTCGCCCGCGGCCAGTGCGAGGGCGAGCGCCGCGGCCACCGTGGTCTTGCCGGTGCCGCCCTTCCCGGTCACGACGTGCAGCCGCACGCCTTCCCAGTCGGAGTCACGGGCTGCGCTCTTTCTGCCGGCTGGCTGTCTCACTTCGCCTCCTCCGGCCTGCCTGACGGGGTCGATGCGCGGGCCCCGCCACAGCTGTGCCGGTCGGCCGGCCTGCTCCACTCGCCCACGCTTGGAAGGCTACCCAACGGTCACATGCCGATTCATCTCGCCCGACTTCGTGGTGAACCGCGCAGGATGGCTTGCACGTCGATTTGGCAAGACTTGGCCCGGGCGGCAGCGGCGATCCGGGTGGCGCCTCATGTGTCCCATGGAACGGGCGCAGGCGAGAGCGACGGGGGCGGCGGCATCGATAGCCTGTGCGCATGACCAAGTGGGAGTACGTCACGGTGCCGCTGCTGACGCATGCGACGAAGCAGATCCTGGACAACTGGGGAGAAGACGGCTGGGAGCTCGTCTCGGTCGTCCCGGGGCCCAACCCTGAGCAGCTCGTCGCCTACATGAAGCGGCCCAAGTGATGGCGACGCCGGAAGAGCGGATCGCCGACCTCGGGCTCGTGCTGCCCGAGGTCGTGCCCCCGCTGGCCGCCTATGTGCCCGCCGTACGGACGGGCGACTACGTGTACACCTCGGGCCAGCTGCCGCTGGTCGACGGGAAGCTTGCCGTCACCGGCAAGGTGGGCGCTGAGGTCTCGGCCGACGAGGCGAAGGAGCAGGCCCGTATCTGCGGGCTCAACGCCCTGGCGGCCCTGAAGTCGGTCGTCGGAGATCTTTCCAAGATCGCCAGGATCGTGAAGGTCGTCGGGTTCGTCGCCAGCGCGCCGGACTTCACCGGCCAGCCGCAGGTCGTCAACGGAGTGAGCGAGTTCCTCGGAGAGGTCTTCGGGGATGCGGGGAAGCACGCCCGTAGCGCCGTCGGCGTCGCCGTCCTCCCCCTCGACGCCCCCGTAGAAGTCGAGATCATCGCCCAGCTCCACCCCTAACCCCCCTTTCTTTGCGCGTGATCATGCACACCTTCGGAGACGGGGCCGCTGACCAGCCCCATCTCCGGGCGTGATCATGCACAGGTTCGCGATCAATGGGCCTGAGCTGTGCTTATGCATTTCGTGATCATGCACACTTTCGTGGTTGTGCGGGCTGACCTGTGCCGATGTCCTTCGTGATCATGCACGCGGATGACCTCGGCCTTGTCGGGCGACGGTATGACGATCGCGTGCCGACCTCGTGCATGATCACGGAGCTTGTTTGTGCAGGTGGTCAAGGGTTTGGACGAATGTGCGCATGATCACGAAGCGTGTTTGGCCAGGTCGGGGCAGGCTTGTTCGAATCTGTGCATGATCACGATATGCATCGGCGCAGCTCGGGCCTATTGATCACGAACTTGTGCATGATCACGCGCGAGGGGTGTGTGATTGGGGCGGCGGGGTGAATAGCATGAGGTTCCGGAAACCGAGTGATGTTCTGCTAGGAGGACGCACGTGGGCATTCCGCTGCCGGGAGAGTTCGGGGAACGTGCGCGAGGCATCCTGGCCGGCCAGATCATCCCTGTCCCCGCCCGTGACGCCGCCACCGTCGTGCTGCTCCGGGACGATCCCCTCGAGGTCTACCTGCTGAAGCGCAAGGCGACGATGGCCTTCGCCGCGGGCGCCTATGTCTTCCCCGGAGGATCGGTCGACCCCCGCGACACCGATCATGCCGTCGGCTGGGCCGGTCCCTCGCCCGCCGAATGGGGTGAGGCGTTCCGGGCCGACGAGCGGACCGCCCGGGGCCTGGTCTGCGCCGCCGTACGGGAGACCTTCGAGGAGTCCGGAGTCCTGCTCGCCGGGCCCGACCCGGAGACCGTCGTGGCGGACACCACGGGCGACGACTGGGAGGCCGACCGCCTGGCGCTGATCGACCGCACCCTCTCGTTCGCCGAGTTCCTCGACCGTCGCGGGCTCGTGCTGAGGTCCGATCTGCTGAAGGCCTGGGCGCACTGGATCACGCCCGAGATCGAGACCCGGCGATTCGACACGCGGTTCTTCGTGGCCGCCCTCCCCGCCGGCCAGCGGACGCGCGACGTGGGCGGCGAGGCGGACGTCGTGGCATGGATGACCGCGGACACCGCACTCGCCCGGGCCAGGGCAGGCGAGATCATGCTCATGCCACCGACATTTCATACATTGACCGAGATAGCGGCGTTCGAGAGGATCGACGGCGTGTTCGCGAACGACCAGACGATAACGACCTTCATGCCGTCCGCCAGGGAGCATGACGGCCAGGTCGTGCTGGACGTCCCCGACATCGACTACCGCCTCCCCAACGCGACGCGGGACTCGGCATGAGCGGACTGCGGATCCCGGTCGACGGCCCGGACGGATCGGGTACGGCCGGCGCCATCAGCCTGCTCGCCCCCAACCCTTCGCCGATGACCCTCGACGGCACGAACACGTGGGTCGTGGGACGGTCGGACGACGTGCTGGTCGTCGATCCGGGTCCGGACGACGAGACGCACCTCAAGCGCATAACCGGTCACCTGGGGGAGCGCAGGGTGACGGCGATCCTGCTCACCCATGGGCACGAGGATCACAGCGGTGGCGCCAGGCGGTTCGCCGAGATGGTGGGCGCGCCGGTCCGCGCGCTCGATCCCCGGCATCGGCTGGGGGAAGAGGGACTCGGCGACGGGGACGTGGTCACGGCCGGCGGCACGGAGGTCAGGGTCGTCGGCACGCCGGGGCACTCGTTCGACTCGCTGTGCTTCTGGTTGCCGGAGGACCGCGCGATGCTCACCGGTGACACGATCCTCGGCCGGGGGACCACTGTGATCGCCCACGACGGGGATCTGGGCGACTATCTTCGCAGCCTCGACAGGCTCAGGCGCGGCGCCGAGATGCTCGAGGCCGAGGCGCTGCTTCCCGGCCACGGGCCGGTGCTGCCCGAGCCGATCGGCGTGCTCGACGCCTACATCGCTCACCGGCGTCAGCGGCTGGAGCAGATCCGCGCGGCCATCAGGCAGGGAGCCAAGGACGCCCGCGAGATCGTCGAGATCGTGTACGCCGACGTGGACGCGTCACTGTGGCCCGCCGCGGAGATGTCGGTCGCGGCCCAGCTCAACTACCTCAAGACGCTCTAGCGCGAGCGGTTGAAGAGCCGTTCCCTGTCCATGATCACGACGGCCTTGGCCTCGATGCGCAGCCAGCCTCGCTGGGCGAAGTCGGCCAGAGCCTTGTTCACCGTCTCCCGTGAGGCGCCCACAAGCTGGGCCAGTTCCTCCTGGGTGAGGTCGTGGTGCACCCGGATGCCGTCGTCGGTCTTCTTCCCGAAACGGTCGGCCAGGTCGAGCAGTTGCTTGGCGACGCGGCCGGGAACGTCGGTGAAGACCAGGTCGGCCAGCACGTCGTTGGTACGGCGGAGCCGCTGCGCGAGAGCGCGCAACAGATGGAGGGCCACCTCGGGACGGCCGGTCAGCCATGGACGCAGATCGTCGTGCCCCAGCCCGGCGAGCCGGACGTCGGTCAACGCGATGGCGGACGCCGTACGAGGGCGAGGGTCGAAGAGGGACAGTTCGCCGAACATCTCACCCGGGCCGAGGACGCTCAACAGGTTCTCACGGCCGTCGGGGGCTGTTCGCGCTAACTTGATCTTGCCCTCGAGCACCACATAGAGCCGGTCTCCCGTCTCGTTCTCGCTGAAGAGCGTACGGCCCTTGGGCAGCTCGACCTCGGTGACGCTGGTCCGCAGCGCCGCGGCGCTCTCACGGTCGAGCGCGGAGAACAGGGGAGCCTTGCTCAGTACTTCTTCGGTGCTCACGGTGCCTCCTTTACTGTGGTTCGCGCTCGGTCGTCGGCTCCGTGCTAGCCATTGTGACCCACGCCTTCCGCATAGGCTTACGGGGTGTCCCGCAAAGTCCCATCGGTTGTCGAGTCCCGGCTCGCTCTGGTGCGTCGTGCCCGGCGGATCAATCGAATCCTCGCCGAAACCTATCCTGACGCTCATTGCGAGCTCGACTTCGGCAACCCCCTTGAACTGCTGGTCGCCACGATCCTCTCGGCGCAGTGTACGGACAAAAGGGTAAATATGGTTACTCCGGTCCTTTTTGCGAAGTATCGGACAGCTGCCGAGTTCGCCGCCGCCGACCGGGCGGAGCTCGAGGGGATCATCAAATCAACCGGGTTCTTCCGGGCGAAGACGAACAGCATCATCGGCATGGCCCAGGCACTCTGTGAACGGCACGAAGGAGAGGTCCCCTCCACCCTCGCCGAGCTGGTCAAGCTGCCGGGGGTCGGCCGCAAGACCGCGAACGTGGTCCTCGGCAACGCCTTCAACGTTCCGGGGATCACCGTGGACACCCACTTCCAGCGGCTGTCCCGCCGCTTCGGGTGGACCACGGAGACCGATCCCGTGAAGATCGAGCACGAGGTCGGGGACCTCATCCCCAAGTCCCAGTGGACGATGTTGTCCCATCGGCTGATCTGGCACGGCCGCCGGATCTGCCAGGCGCGCAAGCCGGCCTGCGGCGCCTGCCCGCTCGCCGCGCTCTGCCCGTCGTACGGCACCGGCCCCACCGATCCCGAGGAGGCCGGGAAGCTGGTCAAGTCCGGTCCGTTCTCGTGACTCCGGGCGGCCGGTCACGGCGCCGCGCACGATTTCCCCTCAGTGGGAAGCCTGAGCGCTCCACGATCGTTGTACGGCAGGCTGGTCGGCTCAGGCCCCCGAAGGGCCGAGTCAGCGCTCATCGGAGGTGCACGTGGTTCCCGGCTGGTTGACCGACTTGGCGGCGGGAGCCGTACGGACCCGGGTGCCTGCCGCGTTGCGGCCGCCCGCCAACGGCGACGGCCGGCGCGCGGCGGTGCTGCTGCTCTTCGGGGAGGGGTCGGAGGGTCCCGACATCCTGCTCATCCAGCGCAGCTCCAAGGGGCGTGTGCACGCCGGGCAGCCCGCATTCCCCGGCGGCGGTCTGGACCCCGAAGACGACGGCCCGATCGGCGCCGCCTTGCGTGAGGCCGAGGAGGAGACCGGTCTCGACCCGCGAGGCGTCGAGGTGGTCGGCACCATGTCCGAGCTGTACGTGTCGCGGAGCGACAACCGGGTGACGCCGGTGCTGGCCTGGTGGCACACGCCGTGTGCCGTGCACGCCGCCTCGCCGGACGAGGTGGAGGCGGTGGAGCGGATCCCCGTCGCCGAACTCGTCGATCCGGCCAACCGGCTCCAGCTCCGCTATCCCGCCGGAGCCGTGTCGCACCCCGCGTTCCGCGTGCGCGGTCTGCTGGTGTGGGGATTCACCGCGGGAGTTCTCGACGGCGTGTTGTCCGCGGCGGGATTCGAGCGGCCGTGGGACAGGTCACGGATCGAGGATCTGCCTCCCGAAGTCCTTGACCTGGCCGCCCGAGGTTAGTGTCAGGCCGAGCGTCGCCCAGTCGGCGACGTCCTCGTCCGTGTCCGATGTCAGACGTCGCAGCGCGGAGAGCCCGGCCGGGTCGGGCGGGTCGCCGATGACGTTGGGCAACGCGTAGGCCGCGCCGTACCGGACCACGGGATCGTCGCTCCCCGAGAGTTCGATCACGGATGGCAGGGCGCGCACGTCGCGCAGGTGCCCGAAAGCGATGAGCACCGAATAGAGCACATGGGAATCGCTCTCGCTCACGGCGAGATAGCGCAGGACGGGCAGGGTCCTGTCGGCGAACGGCCGGTCACGGCCCAGCTCCCCGAGGATGTCCACGCCGAGCACGCGCTCGACGGCGGACGCGCTCGCACACAGCCGCCTGGCCACGGTGAACGTCTCCAGGTCACCTCGTGCCTGCAGCGCGGTGATGGCCTGCCAACGTGTGGTCCCGTCCGGGTCCTTGTCGTCGAGCGCCATCCGGATGAGTTCGCCGACACCGGATCCGTGATCGCCGGTCGGCCCTCCGGAGCCCCGACGGGCCTGCTCACGCTGGGTTTCGCCGTCGGCGGATCGTCCGTCCCCTGCCTCCATGACGTCACGATATCGAGCAGACCTGTGGGACGCCTGCACGATGAGGGTCGCGGCTGGATACCGTTGAAACTGTGCGCGGTGATCTCCTGGATCTCATACTGATCGGCCTCGTGGTGGCCTTCGCCGTATCCGGTTATCGGCAGGGCTTCATCATCGGGGCCTTCAGCTTCATCGGATTCGTCGGCGGAGCCTTGCTTGGGATGTTCGTCGCGCCGCCGATCGCGGGCGCCATCCTGAGCGGCGACATCGAGAGGGCGCTGCTGGCCATCGTGATCGTGTTCTTGGCGGCGACGGTGGGGCAGTTCGCGTCGTCCACGGTCGGGGCGGTGGTGCGCAGCCACGTGGCCTGGGAGCCCGCGAAGACGGTGGACGCCTTCGGCGGCTCGGTGGCCAGCGGCCTGTCCGTCCTGCTCATCGCGTGGCTGCTCGGGTCGCTGATGGTCTCGATGAGCCTCGCCGTGATCAAGGACCAGGTCAACGGATCGGTGGTCTGGCAGACGGTCGACGACGCCATGCCGAGTGGCGTCCGGGCGCTGCAGAAGCCGTTCAGGGACTTCGTCGACTCCTCCGAGTGGCCCCAGGTGATCACCTCCATCGGCGGCCAGAACGTGGCGCCTCCCGACGAAGGGGTGCTGACCGGCAGTCCCAACCTCACCCGGGCTCGCAAGTCCATCGTGAAGGTGCAGGGCACCGCGCCGTCCTGCCGCAAGCGCATCGAGGGCACCGGATTCGTCTACGCAGCCCACAAGATCATGACCAACGCCCACGTGGTCGCAGGGGTGACGCGGGACCTCCGGGTCACCGACTCCACGGGGGCCGGCCACGACGCCCGTGTGGTGCTCTACAACCCCGACAGGGACATCGCCATCCTCGACGTGCCCGACCTTCAGGTGCAGCCGCTTCGCTTCGACTACTCGGCCGAGAGTCGCGACAGCGCGGTCATCGCCGGATACCCCAAGGGTCACGGTTTCACCCCGCTCGCCGCGAGGATCAGGGTCAAGCAGCGGGCGGAGTCGTACGACATCTACAACCACCGGAAGGTCGACCGGGAGGTGTACGCGATCCGGGGCAAGGTCCAGCCGGGCAACTCGGGAGGTCCTCTGCTCAGCCCGGACGGCAAGGTGTTCGGCGTGATCTTCGCGGCGGCCACCGACCAGCCGGAGACGGGCTACGCGCTCACGGCCGAGGAGGTCCTTCCCGACGCCGAGGACGGCAGCGCCGCAGTAGCCCGCGTAGGCACCCAGGAATGCGACTGACCCCTCAGGCGTGACGTCGTCAGGCGTGATCATGCACAGGTTCGTGGAAAGGTGGCCTGACCTGGCCACCCTTTGGGCGTGATCATGCACAGGTTCGGCGATTGCCGTCCCGACCTGCGAAAACCCCCTCCGTGATCATGCGCGGTTTCGGGAAAATGCCGCATGACCTGCGAAGGCGCCATTCGTGATCATGCACGGATTCGGCCGTCCCCGGCCTGACCTGGCCGGACCCGATGCGTGATCATGCGGTCCATCGGTCGCGAGGCCCATCTCAGCCCAGATGTCCCACGATGCGGGCGATCGCGATGTCCGCGTCGGAGGTCCCCGAGTCGATCTCAACGATGATCTGATCGGCGGCCAAGGTCATCGCCCGGAGATCCAGGTCGAACGGCCTGCGAGAGCCGTACGAGCCGAGACGGGCGGCTCCACGGGCCAGGAGGGCGACGGCCCCGGACGGGTTGCCCCGCTGAATGTGGGTCAAACCGACACATATCTGGGCGAGCCCCTGCCAGAGCTCCCGCTCGTCGGCAGGGCCGGTCTTCCAGCGTGCCTCCAGCACCTCGTGCGCGTGGAACGGGCGGCCGGTCTCGAGGAACCGGCGCGCCTCGCGAAGCGCCTGCAGGGCATCCGGGGTGTAGTCGTCCGGAACGCGCGGCACACCTTCCGTGCCGTACGGCAGCGGCCTGCCGTAGTCGTCCCGGGGACGGGAACTGCGTGGTCTGCCTGCTTCATCACGGTCGCGCATGTCTTCTCCGCATCGCATGATCACGAACAGTGTTCAGCCTGCTCATGGTTATTGATCGAGAACTCTTGCATGATCACGGAGGGGGTTTTCGCAGGTCGGGACGGCACTTGCCGAACCTGTGCATGATCACGATCGGAGAGTGGCCAGGTCAGGTGGCCTTTCCACGAACTTGTGCATGATCACGCCCAAGGGGGAGCGGGGCTTGGGGGTCATCGGTCGGGTTCGGGGTCGGTGAGCCAGGAGATCAATTCGGCGTCGAACTGGTCCGGCCGTTCCTCGTGGGGGAAGTGCCCGGCCCCCTCGATCTGCCTCCACCGGTACGGCGCGGCGACGTACCTGCTGGAACCCTGGGCGGTCCGGGGGAGCACGCATGTGTCGAGGGCGCCGTGCAGTTGCAGGGTGGGCGCCTCGATCTCCGTCCGCATCTGCCTGGCGTAGCGCAGCCCGTCGGGCCGGAGCGTCGAACGCCCGAACCAGCGGTGGTACTCCAGGGCCGAGTGGGCGACTCCCGGAATGCGGAATGCGTCCTGGTACGTACGCCTCACGTCGCCCGGTGGCCACTCCGGGCCCGCCCAGGCGTCGATCAGCCGCCCCACGAGCGCGCCTCCGTCGGCCGTCAGCCGGCGCTCCGGCACGATCGGGACCTGGAACCCCAAGGCGTGCCCGCTGGCCCGTATCTGCCCGAAGAAGTCGGTCAGCAGAGCCGCGCGCATCCGCAGGGGGTGCGGAGCGGCCACGGGGACCAGGCGGCGCACCGTCTTCGGGTCGAGCACGCTCATCGTCCAGGCGAGCAGCCCGCCCCAGTCGTGGCCCACCACCACGGCCCCGGTCTCGCCGAGTGCGCGGATCAGGCCGGCGGCGTCCACGGCGAGCGTGGGCAGGTCGTACCCGCGAGGAGGCTTGTCGCTCGCGCCGTACCCCCGGAGATCGACCGCGACGGCACGGTAACCGGCGGCGGGCAGGGACGCGAGCTGATGCCGCCAGGTCCACCAGAACTGGGGGAAGCCGTGGAGAAGCAGCACCAGCGGCCCCTCACCCGCCTCCACGACGTGGAACCGGGTGCCCCCGGCGTGGACGTCGCGGTGGGTCCACGGGCCCTCGACCCGGACCACGGACTCGTCAAGTGCCATCGCTGATGGACTCCCGGTGTGCGCCGACCTGTCCGGCGGTGGGGCCGGTGTACGGCGGAGGAGGAGAGGGCTTGGACGTCGCGGGGGTGGTCGGGGGCGCCGCGTCGGCCTCGGTGGTGCTCGCGAGGCCCTTCAGTGACCGGGCGGTGCGCTTCATTCCCGACAGGCCCTTGAGACGGCGGTACCCGACGAAGCTCAGCCCTACGGCGACCACGAGGTAGAAGACCGTGACGATGAGGAACGCGGCCCACGTCCACATCCCAAGCGCGACCAGGCCGTACGCGATGGTGAACGAGGCCAGGATCAGGCACAGATGCGCGATGAAGGCGGCGGCCCCGAACAGCCCGGCGGCCACGCCGACCCGCTTCGCGTCGAACTTGAGCTCAGCCTTGGCCAGCTCGATCTCCGAACGGACGAGGGTCGAGATTTGATGGCTGGCCTGAGCGACCAGCGCGCCGAGCGATTCGTCCTCGGGCATCAGCGATCTCCTATCTGCGTCTACAGAACATCATGTCGTGTTCGCGCCTGTACGCGCACGTGAAGAAGGGCGGCGGCAAGCGCCGCGGCGATCAGGCTGGCGATCAGCACCGCCGTGGTCACGCGATCGGAGCCCGGGTAGGCCCGGTCGCCGATCAGCAGCGAGACCGTGAAACCGATCCCGGCGAGGACGGACACCGCCGCGAGATCATGCCAGCGCAGGTCGTCGCTGATCCTCGCGAACCCGAGGCGCACCGACAACCAGGCCCCTCCGAGCACCCCGGCGAACTTGCCGACGACCAGCCCGACGACGACGCCGAGGGCGATCCTGTCAGTGAAGACCGAGCCGAGTGACGCCGGGTCCAGCTTCACCCCCGCGGCGAGGAACGCGAACACCGGTACCGCGAGACCGGCCGAGAGGGGACGTGCGAAGTGGGCGGCACGGCCGGCGGGAGAGAGCCGGCCGTCGGTTTCGTTGCCGGCCCTGGTCAGCAGCCCGCACAGCACCCCGGCGACCGTCGCGTGCACGCCGCTCTCGTGCATGAGCGTCCAGGCGGCCACGCCGAGCGCCGCATAGACGACCACATGGCGGAAACGCCGCCGCTGGAGGAACCAGTACATGGCGAGGACTGCCGCCGCCCCCAGCAGCGGCAGAAGGTGCACCCTCTCGCTGTAGAACAGGGCGATCACGGTGATCGCCCCGAGGTCGTCCACCACGGCCAGCGTGAGGAGGAAGGCGCGCAGCGCGGCGGGCATCGCCGAAGCCGTCACGGCGAGCACGGCCAGGGCGAACGCGATGTCGGTGGCCGTCGGGATCGCCCACCCTCTGGTGGCGCCTGGAGTGCCCCAGCTGACCGCCAGATAGAACAGCGCCGGTACGGCCATGCCCGCGAAAGCGGCGATCACCGGCAGGGCGGCGCCTTTGAGGCTCGTCAGCTCGCCATGGACGAGTTCTTCCTTGACCTCGATGCCGGCGACGAAGAAGAAGATCGCGAGCAGGCCCTCGGCGGACCACTCGTAGAGCGTGAGGTGCGTCGGGCCGACAACGGTATTCCTCAACGCGTCGTACGAAGGGCCCCATGGGGAGTTCGCCCAGATCAGCGCTATGGCGGTGGCGGCCAGGACCACGATGCCGCCGATGGTCTCCGCCCGCAGGGCCTCGGCCATCCGCTGGGCGTACCCGACGGTGGATCTGGGTGGCCGTCCCTCGGTGGGTCGGTCCATTGTCTCTCCCACGGATCGGCTTCTGTCAGTTCGCCGACCAGACTTCCCGGCACACCTGGGGACAAGGTTACCGAAGCATGCGAAGGGGCGCGGGTGCCGAGCACCCACGCCCCAGGTGAGCCGACCGGCTCAGTCCTCGCTCTTGGCGCTCGGCAACTTCTCGGAGATGAGGTTCATCACCGAACTGTCGGTGAGCGTGGTGACGTCACCGAGCGAGCGGTTCTCGGCCACGTCGCGGAGCAGGCGACGCATGATCTTGCCGGAACGGGTCTTGGGCAGCTCGGGCACGATCATGATCTGACGCGGCTTGGCGATCGGGCCGAGTTCCTTGGCCACGTGGGCGCGCAGTTCGGTGGCGATGTCCGCGCCCTCCTCCGCGTTGCCGCGCAGGATCACGAACGACACGATGGCCTGGCCGGTGACGGGGTCGGTCGCCCCCACGACGGCCGCCTCGGCGACCTTCGGGTGGCTGACCAGCGCACTCTCGACCTCGGTGGTCGAGATGTTGTGGCCGGAGACCAGCATGACGTCGTCGACGCGGCCGAGCAGCCACAGGTCGCCGTCCGAGTCGCGCTTGGCGCCGTCGCCGGCGAAGTACATCCCGTCGAAGCGTGACCAGTAGGTGTCGATGTACCGCTTGTCGTCGCCCCAGATCGTGCGGAGCATCGACGGCCAGGGCTCGCGGACGACGAGGAAGCCGCCGCCGCCGTCGGGCACGGACACGCCCTGGTCGTCCACCACGTCCGCCACGATGCCGGGGAGCGGCCGCATGGCCGCGCCCGGCTTGGCCGCGGTGACGCCGGGCAGCGGGCTGATCATCATGGCGCCCGTCTCGGTCTGCCACCAGGTGTCGACCACCGGGCAGCGCTCGCCGCCGATGTGCTCGCGGTACCAGACGTACGCCTCGGGGTTGATCGGCTCGCCGACCGACCCGAGCACCCGCAGCGAGGACATGTCGTACTTGGCGGGGATGTCGTCGCCCCACTTCATGAACGTCCGGATCGCCGTGGGAGCGGTGTAGAGGATCGTCACGCCGTACTTCTGCACGATCTCCCAGAACCGGCCGCGGTGGGGAGTGTCGGGCGTGCCCTCGTAGATCACGCTGGTCGCGCCGTTGGCGAGCGGGCCGTACACGATGTAGGAGTGCCCGGTCACCCAGCCGATGTCGGCCGTGCACCAGTAGATGTCGCTCTCCGGCTTGAGGTCGAAGACCGCGTGGTGCGTCCAGGCCGACTGGGTGAGGTAGCCGCCGGTGGTGTGCAGGATCCCCTTGGGCTTCCCGGTGGTGCCGCTCGTGTAGAGGATGTAGAGCGGGTCCTCGGCGTCGTGCGGCACGGGCTCGTGCTCGGACGGCTGGCGGTCGACGATGTCGTGCCACCACACGTCCTTGTCGGTGGTCGCGACGTCCTGGCCGGTCCGGCGGACGACGAGCACGTGCTCGATGCCCGGGCACTGCTCCACCGCCTCGTCGACCGTCGGCTTGAGCGCGCTCGGCGCCCCGCGCCGATAGCCGCCGTCGGCCGTGATGACGATCTTGGCGTCCGCGTCGTCGATGCGGCTCTTCAGGGCCGCCGAGGAGAAGCCGCCGAACACCACCGAGTGGATGGCGCCGATGCGCGCGCAGGCGAGCAGCGAGATCGGCAGCTCGGGGATCATCGGCATGTAGATGGCGACCCGGTCGCCCTTGCGGACGCCCAGCTCCTCGAGGGCGTTGGCCGCCTTGGAGACCTCCACCTGGAGGTCCGCGTACGTGATCGTCCGGCTGTCGCCGTCCGGCTCGCCCTCCCAGTAGTAGGCGACCTTGTCGCCCCTGCCGGCCTCGACGTGGCGGTCGACGCAGTTGTAGGCCACGTTCAGCTTGCCGCCGATGAACCACTTGGCGAAGGGGGGATTCCACTCCAGGGTGGTCTCCCAGGGCTGGGCCCAGGTCAGCCGTTCGGCCGCGCGCTCCCAGAAGGCGAGCCGGTCCTCGGCCGCCTCCTCGTAGGCGCTCGCCGTGATGTTCGCGGCCGCTGCCAGGTCGGCCGGTGGTGCGAACCGCCGCGTCTCACTCAGCAGGTTCGACAGCGTCTCCTGGGTCTCGTGACCGGGGGTCTCGGGGGCCACTCCGTACTCCTTCACAGCGTTGTGGAATCACTTTCGTTCGGCCGCCTCGGCCAAGCCATGGATGTGTGTGTCCCACTTCACCAGGCCAGGGGCGCAAAGTACAAGTAATCCAGGTAGGTCCACAGGCAGCCTACGACCAGCCGGTGTGACCACCTCTTGTCTCCGTTAATAGCGCTATGGCTGGGAAATCAGCCCTTTAGAGGGACAAGTGTGCATTTCCTGCGCTCAGCGGCTCGACCGGCTCGCCGAACGACCCCTACTGGCCGGTAAGGTCGATCTCTGTGAACGACCCATTGGCCGCCGTCGCCGCGTTGCCTGGTGTGCCCCAGGCCGTCCAGGAGGCGCGAGAGGCGGTCGACCGCCTCTACGGACATCGGCTGTTGCGCCGTCGGAGCCCCGAGGTGTCGGCGGAGTCCGCCCTCCGCGGCGCGCGTGCCTCGGCGTCGCTGGAAGGCGTCGAGGTCGGGCTGGAGCCGCTCCGGCTGGGCGAGGTGACCGACCCGGTCGTCCAGGGGGCGTTGCGGGCGTCAGCCGAGCTCGGACGGCTCGGCAAGACCTGGCGATCGGCCCCTCCCCAGGTCCTCGCCCGCCTGCACACCCTGGCGGCGACGGGCCTGACCTCTGATCCCGGCCGGCCGAGAACCGCGCCGACCTCCGCGGACCCGCTCGGGCTCGGCGCGGCGCCGGGTCCTGAGGAGGCCGCGGCGCGGATGGCCGCCCTGGCGGAGCTGGTCTCGGCGACCTCACAGGCGCCGGCCCTCGTCCTGTCGGCGATCGTGCACGCCGAGCTCGCCGTGCTCCGGCCGTTCGGTGTCGTGGACGGCGTGGTCGCCCGGGCGGCCGCGCGGCTCACGCTCGTGGAGTACGGGCTCGATCCCAAGTCGCTCGTCGCCGTCGAGGTGGGTCACGCCGATCTCGGCGACGCGTACGGCGAGAGCCTGCGGGGCTATCTCACGGGCACCGCCGAGGGCGTGGGGACGTGGGTGCGGCACTGCGCCGCGGCCACCGTCCTGGGAGCCCGCGAGACCACCGCCGTATGCGAAGCGCTGTCGCGCTGATACAGGTGGCGAAAGGGGAGAACGTGGAGCCGCGCAAAGCCGGGGAACGGCATGCATTGCCGCCGGGCCCGGTTTCGCCGGGGAAACGGGAAATCAGCTGGGGGCAAAGCGGACGGCGTCCCTGGGATGGAACGCCGTCGCCTGTACGTCACACTGGGTTACCAAGCGTGCACCTCGAATTTGCCGGACCGGGTCAAGCCCGTCTCGGCACGCCTCCCGCGGCTGGTCGCGCGTGGGTGCCCTGCGGCCGTACGCGGACCTTGCAGCCCGTAAGCCCTTTCTACGTCCGATTGCTTCGGTTGGAAACCCCGGGACCAAGACCTTTACGACGATCACGCTCTTCCGGAAACAGGCATTCGTATGGTCTTATGGCGGTAAGGGAGAGTCTCCGTAGTTGGGGCTCACTCGACCGATACGGGTTGCTGGTTTCACTCGGTGTGACCGGTGGCCCTACCGGAACCGGAAGTGGATGTCCACAGTCGAGACTGACTCAGTGAAAAAAACTGACTCAGTTTAGAGAGGATGCTCGACGAACCTCATATCGATCGGGCAGCATACGGTGTGTCTCTTCCTAAGGAGGCCTAGCATGTGCGACTTGTCACGCGGTGGCCTCCTACTTAAAGCTTTCTTCTAATACGGAGCCGGCTCTACCCCCCCAGAGCCGGACCGGTTGGCGACCCCCGCTCTCCCCCCCAGCGGGGGTCGCCTGCTTTCTCTTCCACTTTCCGCCGCACGGCCTGAGCCGCCGCGGCCGTGGGACGACACCGTCGTCCACAGGCCGGTCCTCATCCACAGAGCCGCGTTCGGGCGCCGGGCGGGAAGACGTGACGGCGCACGGTGGTCTCCCCGACCGACAGGGAGAGACCGATGCACCGGCCCTTGGCCATCACCGACGACCAGGATCTCCTCGACGATCTGCTGCGCATCGCCGCAGCCGCCGGAGTGGAGATCGACGTCGCCCACGCGGCAGGCCACGCCCGGCCGTACTGGACCCGGGCCCCGCTCGTGGTCGTCGGAGGTGATCTCGCCGACGCCCTCGCCGCCGTCGCGCCGCCTCCCCGGCCGAACGTGCTGCTCGTGACCCGGGTGCGCAACGATCCGGACATGTGGCGCAGATGCGTGGCCGTGGGGGCGCAGGCCGTGCTCGAACTGCCTCACGAGGAGCGGCTTCTGGTCGAGGAGTTGGGCGAGCTGGCCGACCCTGTGACCAGGTCGGGCACCGTGGTGTGCGTCGTCGGCGGGAGGGGAGGCGCCGGCGCGACGGTCCTGTCGGCCTCGCTGGCCCTCACGGCCTCGCGCGCGGGGGCGAGGACGCTGCTCATCGACGCCGACCCCCTGGGCGGGGGCATCGACGTCGTCCTCGGCCAGGAGGAGGCGACCGGGGCCCGCTGGCCGGACATCGTCGGGCGGGAGGGCCGGGTCAGCTTCGCCGCGCTCCAGGGCGCGCTGCCGACGTTCGGCGAGCTCACCGTGTTGTCCTGGCATCGCGGCGAGCCGGCGGACATTCCACGGGAGGCGATGCGAGCCGTGCTGGACGCCGCCAGGCGCGGGTGCGATCTGGTGGTCGTCGACCTCCCGCGAACGGTGGGCGAAGGGGAGGCGGAGGCCCTGTCCAGGGCGACGGCGACGCTGGTGGTGGTCCAGGCCGATGTCCGGGGGACTCTCGCGGCGGCCCAGACGCTCGCGCTGCTCCGGCGTCACACCGGCGACCTGCGGGCGGTCATCCGCGCGGGGACGCTCGAACCGGATGTCGTCGCCACGGCCCTGGACCTTCCCTGCGCGGGGCTCGTTCCCGAGTCGCGCGGTCTCGTCGAGACGCTGGATCGGGGCGATCCGCCCCCGCTCGGCCGCACCCCGCTCGGCCGGTTCTGCTCCGAACTGCTGTCGGAGCTCGCGCCGTGACCACGGTGAACACCGTCTCGGCGGAGCTGGCCGAGGCGGTCAGGGCACGGCTGTCGCGGGCCGGTGCACCGCCCACCGCGGCGCAGGTGGCCGCCGCACTGCGAGCCGAGCGTGCGGTGCTCGGAGACGCCGAGGTCCTCGCGATCGCCCGTGTCCTGAAGGCGGAGCTCATCGGCGCCGGCCCTCTCGAAGGACTGTTGGCCGAGCCCGGCGTGACAGACGTCCTGGTCAACGGCCCGCGCGAGGTGTGGATCGACGACGGCGACGGGTTGCGCCGCACGTCGGTCACCTTCCCCGGCGACGAAGAGGTCCGGCGGCTGGCCCAGCGTCTCGCGGCCGCCGCCGGGCGGCGGCTCGACGACGCCAGCCCCTACGTGGACGCGCGCCTGGCAGGCGGGGTGCGCCTGCACGCGGTGCTGCCGCCCATCGCGCCCGACGGCACCTGTCTGTCGCTCCGGCTGCCGTCACGCCGCGTCTTCACGATCGAGGAGCTCGTCACGGGATCCGGGGCGGCGGTCCTGCGGGCCATCGTGGCCGCGCGCCAGGCGTTCCTCGTCACCGGCGGCACAGGCACGGGGAAGACGACCCTCCTGTCGAGTCTGCTCTCCCTCGCCGATCCGGGAGAGCGCCTGATCCTCGTCGAAGACTCCGCGGAGCTGCGCCCCCACCACCCTCACGTGGTGCGGCTCGAGGCCCGGCCGCCCAACCTCGAAGGCGCCGGAGGCGTCGGTCTTCGCGACCTGGTACGGCAGGCCCTCCGCATGCGGCCCGACCGTCTGGTCGTGGGCGAGGTGCGCGGCCGTGAGGTCGTCGATCTGCTGGCGGCGCTCAACACCGGTCACGAGGGCGGTTGCGGCACCCTGCACGCCAACAAGGCGACGGATGTGCCCGCCCGGCTGGAGGCGCTCGCGTGCGCGGCCGGTCTTTCCCGCGAGGCCGTGCACAGTCAGATCGCGGCCGCCCTCGACCTCGTGGTCCATCTCGTCCGCGAGCCCGGCGGCGGGCGTCGCCGGGTGGCGGAGGTCTGCCTGCTCGAACGCGAAGCCTCCGGGCTGGTGGTCGCCGTGCCCGCGCTGACGTTCGCGGCCGGCGGACGTGTCAGTCCAGGCCCAGCCCTGGACGCGCTGAGCCGGCTGTGCCCGGAGATCTCATGGTCGCCGTAGCCGTCCTGGCCGCCATGGTCGCGGCCTGGGTCGGCGCGGGCCCGAGTGCCCAGGCCGAGAGACTGGCCGCCGTTCTCGGTGTGCGTGATCCGAGACCCGGCCACGCGGTGTGGAAGGCGCTGGTGGAACGCCGGCGCCCGATGGCCGAGGCGGCGGCCTGGCGCGCGGCGTGCATCGAGCTGTGCGAGGGCGTGGCCGCCGAGGTCGCCGCGGGGAAACAGGCGGGCGAAGCGCTGGCAAGAGCGGTCTCCGCCATGACCGTGCCCGACGCTGCCGCCCTGCTGCCGGTGGTCGCCGCGGCCCGCGACGGCGGCGACGTTCCGGCCGCTCTCGCTCGCGCCGCTCCTCTTCAGGGCGGGGAGGGGCTTGTACGGCTCGCCGCCTGCTGGCAGGTGAGTGTGACCGTCGGGGGCGACCTCGTCGCGCTCGTCGAGCGGTTGGCGGCGTCGCTCCGCGCCGAGGAGTCTCATCGGCAAGACGTGGCCGCGCAGCTCGCGGGTCCGCGGGCGACGGCCCGCATGCTGGCCGGCCTTCCCCTGCTGGGCTTCCTCATGGCGGCGGGTCTCGGCATGAGTCCCGTGTCGTTCCTGCTGGGCAGCCCAGCCGGGCTCGGCTGCCTGACCATCGGCCTCGCGCTCGACGCGACGGGTGTCTGGTGGACCGGTCGTCTCGTCGCCGGAGCGCAGGGACGGTCCCCGAAGAGACGGGAGCCGGTCGATCAGGAGCCGCGCAGGCGCGTGCCGGGAGGTCGGGCGACATGATCGTGATGACCGCGATGGCCCTCACCGTGCTCGCGGTGCTGGCCTGGCCGGTTGCGATGTCCCCGGTGGAGCGGCTCCGCGGAATCCGCGTACCGAGTGGTCCCGGCACGACGGACGGCTCCGGCGGTGATGTCCCTGTGCCGTCGCTCGCGGTCGCGGCGCCGGTGGGGTTCGTCGCCTTCCTGCTCGTGGGCGGTCTCCCGGGGGTGGTGGTGGGCGTGCTGGTCGCGGGTGGCGTGCTCGTGATGGTCGGCAGACGGGAGCCGGCCGAGGCGCGCCGTCGCCGCGAGCGGATGACCGCCGATCTTCCGTTCGCGGCCGACCTCATGGCGGCCTGCCTGCGGGCTGGTCAGCCGTTGAGCGGGGCGATCGAGACCACGGCGGACGCCCTTGGCGGACCTCTCGGCGACAGGCTCTCCTGGGTGGCGGCCCAGGTGCGGCTCGGGGCGAACCCGGAGGACGTCTGGGCGGCCGTCGGGAGCGACCCGCCGCTGGGTGCGCTGGCTCGGACGATGATCAGGGCCGCGCGGAACGGGGCTCCCGTCGCCGACGCGCTCACGCGGCTCGCCGATGACGCGCGCCAGGTCTCTCGGGCCGCCTCCGCGGCCGCCGCTCGCAAGGTCGGAGTCCAGGCTGTGGCGCCTCTGGGTCTGTGCTTCCTCCCCGCGTTCGTGTTCCTGGGGATCGTGCCTGTGGTCGCGGGTTTGGCGACACAGATCCTTCTGCCGTGACCATCGATGCGATCCCGGTGTGAAGCGCGCCGGTCCATCGCGTCGCGCGTAAAGCCTCCAGGCGTTGTGGACAGCGTCTTCCACAGCTGTGGACAGCCGATGCGGGCAGCGGCCGGGCAATGCCGCGTGGCCTCGTGCTTTCTGGAATCCACAGGTGCCGCTCAGGAAGCGACTCATCCACAGATGCCGATTCGCCGCGAAGAAGGCGACGCGAAATCCAGCAACGTGGCTCCGGCAGCGGGCGGATGGGCCGTCCCAGGGTGTCAGGAGGACCGATGGTCGGTTGGAGAGCGGAGCCCACATCCCTCGGCGTCGAGCAGGCGCCGGCTCAGTTCATTCGGCGCGTGGTCGGCGCCGTCCGGGCCGCGGCCCACCGGGCGGGGGTGCAGTGGACGCTTCTCGTCTGCGCGGAGACCCCCGCCCGAGGACGGGCGGGAGTTCGGAGCGGGGGCCGGGAGGGGGCTCGGACGGACGCGCCGGCCGAAGCTTCCGTCGACGCCCGTTCGCGAGTCGCGGAAGGAGCATTCGCGAGAGCCCGCGCGGGGGCCGAGGCCGGCATGTCGACCGCGGAGTATGCCGTCGGGACGATCGCCGCCTGCGGATTCGCCGCGTTGCTCTTCAAGATCGTGACCAGTGCCGAGGTGAGGTCGATGCTCTCCGCGCTCATTCAGAAGGCGCTCAAGCTGGCCGGCTGAATGGGGCTCGCGGCAGATTCCGGAAGAGAGTCCTGAAGGGAGGAACAGAGCGTGCGAAGGATCGTGGCGTCACCTCGGAGCGTGGGCACTCCGGGCCCCGGTACCTCGGCCGACGTGGTCTCGGCCGATGTTGTGTCGGCCGATGTGGTCTCGGCACAACCGGGACCGGTGAGCATCGGCAGGCCGAGGCGGGAGCGGGGCTCGGTGACGGCGGAGACGGCCGTCGCCCTTCCGGCTCTGGTGATCGTGCTGGCCGCCTCGTTGTGGGCGGTCACCGTCGTCGGTGTGCATCTCCAATGCGTGGACGCGGCCCGGGCGGGCGCCCGGGCCGCCGCGCGAGGTGAGCCGGCCGGGGCCGTCCGCGAGGCCGTCGCCCGGTCGGTCCCGGCGAACGCGAGGATCGACGTCTCCTCCGGTGCGGAGGTCGCCCGTGTCGAGGTCTCCGTCCGGGTCGAGCCTGCGTGGGGTCCGATGTCGCCTGCCGTCGACGTGAAGACGTCGGCCGTCTCCATGCTCGAGCCGGGCGTACGGCCATGAGGTGGTCGGGACGTCCGGACAAGGGCTCCGCGACGGTGTGGATGATCGCGATCATGGCGGTGGTCTGGATCACGACGATGGCCGTCGTGGACGTCGCGGTCGCCCGCGTGGCACGGCACCGCGCGCAGAGCGCGGCCGATCTCAGCGCGCTCGCCGCGGCGGCCCGGGCGGCGTCCGCCCTGGAGGACGGCTGCGCGCGGGCGCGGACGGTGGCGGACGCCAACGGGGCGCGAGTGCACAGGTGCTCGATTTCGGACGGGATCGCCACCGTCGCGGTCTCCGTGCGTTTCGCGCTTCCGGTTTTCGGCAGTCGTACGGCTGCCGCCGTGGCAAGGGCGGGACCAGTCGGCGTGAAGTCGTGAGCAGCCCGATGATCCTGGCATGGGGAGGTTTACAGGGATATGTGACCGTGGGTGTTCGTCGCAATAGAATCACGACTTCTTGGACGCGGCGTCTAAGAGTGGACGACTGGCTAAGGTTTCGGGTACTCCCGGTCATCCTGAAGATTCCTCGGGATCGGGTCCCAGGCCGGTTCTTGGCGGAAGGATGGGTCGTGACCGCGCTTCGCAGCCTGGCCGTGGCGGCGGGAGTCGTGCCGCTCGCGACGGTGTCCGTTCTGATGGTCGGCGCCGCCCCGGCGAGCGCGGCACCCAGCGGCATCACCTCACCATCGGCTGGAGAGGTCATCAAGACCTCGGGCCCGGTGACGATCTCGGCCAAGACCGGCCTTCTGCAGTTGAGCATGGGCCTCTACGTCGAGGGACCGTCCGTACCCCGGCGGAGGGTCGCCCAGGGCGGTCTCAATCAGACGATCAAGGGCTCGTTCGATCCCGGGGCCGTTCCGAACGGCGTCTTCACGGTGTCGCTCCGCGGAGAGATCACGGCGAAGACCTACAAGACGTCCACGTTCACGGTCAGCAGGCCTCCGGCCGCGCCCTCCGCCGTCAACGCCGTGCTCACGGGCACCTCTGACGTGGTCGTCACGTGGGCCAAGGGGTCCGAACCCGATCTGCGGTCCTACACGGTCTCCAGCACGACGGCGGCGAAGTCGGAAGCCATCCCGTTGGCCACGGCGTGCTCGGGCTCGTCCTGCCGTGCGAGTCTCACGGTTCCCGCGGGGGCGGCGGGTCAGCGGGTCGGGTTCTCCGTGAAGGCAGTGCGTTCCGACGGCTCGGGCGGCACCGTCGCTTCGAGCGGATCCGCGGTCTCCTACCTGAACATGCCGGTCGCGGCGCAGCCGACTCCGACCGCGACGTCCTCGGTGGTGACGTCGTCCTCCGCGTCGCCCTCCGCGACCTCCTCCGTCCCGACTCGGGGCTCGACGGCCACGGCCGGATCGCAGCCCCTCCAGCGACTGGCCGGCGGCACCTCGAAGGCCGGTCTCACTCTTCCCGACCTGCCCGATGCGGACGCGACCCCGCCGGAGGTCGCTCCTCCGGGTTCCATGGCGGGCGAACCCGTCCTGGAGCCGTCCGGTTCGCTGCTCAGCGGACCCGGTTACGGCATCCTGCTCGCTCTGGTCGGCGCGGCGCTCCTCCTGGGCGCCCACGTGCGCGGCCGGTTGAAGCGCCGCAAGGGCGTCTACGCGCCCTCAGGTGCCGGAGCCGTGGCGGCGGTGCCGATCGGCGCCGGCGCGAGTGTGGCCCGGCCTGCAGGGGCGGGGAGCCGCATCTGGACGGGCGGGCTGCGTGCCGTCGCTCCGGGTTCCGCCGGTGGCGGGACGGGCGTTCCCGCCCTGGCGCCGGCGGCCACGCGTCGTCATCCGGGACTCGCGCCGACGATTTCAGGAAGCTCCGCTTCGGGAACCTCCGCGACCACCACGTGGGGGCTGGTCAGGGGCACCGCCACCACGATCGCCAGGCGTCCCTCCATCGTGCTCGTCAGCGGGGCGGGAAGGTCGCAACCCGTGCTGGTGGCCTCCCCCGTGCCCGCGGACACCGATCGAACCGGCCCCCTCGAGCAGGTTCCGGTGGAGGACGCGGCCGATCAGGGAAGGTTCTACCGACCGGCAGAGGGCGAATGGATCGGGGACGACGACGATCCCTACACCGGACGGCGCCGCAGGGAGCCGTGAGCGGCGTGGGGGGCCGGTGAGCCGATCAGGAGCCCAGCAGCACGCCGAGAAGGCGGAGGGCGCCGGCCTTGTCGAGAGGCTCGTTGCCGTTGCCGCACTTGGGTGACTGGATGCAGGACGGGCAGCCTCTCTCGCACTCGCAGGAGGAGATCGCTTCACGGGTGGCGGAGAGCCACTCGGCCGCTTTGGCGTACCCTCGTTCGGCGAACCCCGCACCACCCTCATGACCGTCGTAGACGAAGACGGTGAGCAATCCCGTGTCGGGGTGGAGTTCTGTCGAGACGCCGCCGATGTCCCAGCGGTCGCACGTGGCGAACAGCGGGAGGAGGCCGATCGAGGCATGCTCGGCCGCGTGGGCCGCGCCGCCCAGATCGACCGGTTTGCCGTCCGGGTCCGCCGTCAGCGGGATGAGAGCGGCGGAGGGCAGAGTCCACCACACCGCGCGCGTGCACAGTGTCCGGGCCGGTAGGTCGAGAGGCTCCTCACCGAGCATCTCGCCGGTCTGGTGGCGGCGCTTGAGGTAGGAGACCACCTGATGGGTGACCTCCACAGAGCCGAAATGCAGCTCACCGGGACCGAAAGCCTGAGACCGCAGCGACTCCATCACGCGGATGTCCGTCACGTCCCTGGCGAAGGTCGAATAGTCGGGCTCGGCCGTGGAGACCAGGGCGACCCCGGCGTCGAGTTCCAGCTCCTCGACCACGAACGTCTCGCCTTGGTGCAGGTAGACCGCCCCGGTGTGGACGGTGGTGTGCGCCGACGACTCGTCGACCGTGCCCAGGAGCCGCCCGGTGCCGGACTCGACCACCTGGATCGGGCTCCCGCCCGATCCTCTGATGTCCGCAAGGTCGGCGGCCCTGTTTCGGCTCGTCCAAAACCATCCCGTCGTACGTCGGCGCAGCAGCCCGCGGGCGACCAGATCGTCCAGCACGTCCCGGGCGGCCGGGCCGAAGATCTCGAGGTCGTCGTCGGTGATCGGGATCTCCGAGGCGGCTGCGCAGAGATGGGGCGCCAGCACGTACGGATTGTCCGGATCGAGAACGATGGCTTCCACCGGGCGGCCGAACAACGCCTCGGGATGGTGGACCAGATAGGTGTCCAGAGGATCGTCGCGCGCGATCAGCACGGCCAGCGCGTCCTGCCCCGCGCGCCCGGCCCGGCCCGCCTGCTGCCAGAGGGAGGCGCGGGTGCCCGGCCATCCGGCGATGAGGACGGCGTCGAGGCCGGACACGTCCACGCCGAGTTCCAGCGCGTTGGTCGTCGCCAGGCCGACCAGGGCTCCCGAACGCAGGGCCTTCTCCAGCACACGCCTGTCGTCGGCCAGGTAGCCCGCTCGATAGGCCGCGACCCGGTCCGCCAGCCGGCCGGCCGGTGGGCCGTCGAGAATGCGGGCGCCATCCTCGGACTCGGATTCCCTGCTCGTGAGCGTCTCCCCATGCGGGCCGCCGTCGCCGGCGACCGCCGGTCCCCCCAGGCCCGGTCCCCCCAGGCCCGGTCCGTACGGCAGGGCCGGCTCCTCGAGTTCCTCACCGCGCGCCAGGGCCGGCTCCTCGAACTCCCCGGCCCGTCGCACCGTCGGTCCCGCGGGGTCCTGGCCGTACGGCGGAGCCGATCCCACGAGATCGGCGCCGAACGGCAGGGCGAGTCCTTCGCCCGTCTCGATCTCCTCCAGGTTGCGCCTCGCGGCGAGGGCGACCGTTTCGGCGGCGCGCCGAGATCGGACGAACGCCAGTGTGCGGACGTCCTCGATCACGAGATCCGACAGCAGGTCGGCCGCTTCTGCGGTCGCCGTCCGCCGGACGGGGGCGCCGCCCTCGCCCCGCAGATCGGTCAGAGGAGGCTCCCACAGGGCGAAGGTGGTCGAACCCCGAGGAGAGGCGTCCGTCGTCACCTCGGCCATCTCAAGGCCTGTCAGGCGCATTCCCGCGAGAGCGGGCTCGCTCGCGGTGGCCGAGGCCAGCAGGAACACGGGCTGAGAGCCGTATTTGGCGGAGACCCGGCGCAGCCGGCGCAGGATCTGGGCGACATGGGAGCCGAAGACGCCCCGATAGCCGTGGCACTCGTCCACCACGACCAACCGCAGCCGTCGCCAGAAGGACGACCACGACGCGTGCCGGGGCAGGACCGACCGATGCAACATATCCGGATTTGTCAGGACATAGTTGGCGTGCTGGCGGACCCACTGGCGCTCGTCGGTGGGGGTGTCGCCGTCGAAGGTGGCCGCGCGCACCTGCGCGAGCCGCAATCCCCTGACGGTCCTGAGCTGGTCGGCGGCCAGTGCCTTGGTCGGGGTGAGGTAGAGCACGGTGCCGCCGGAGAAGATCTCCGTCACCGCCGGAACCAGGTAGGCCAGGGATTTTCCCGAGGCCGTTCCTGTGGCGATGATCACGTTTCGGCCACGGTGAACATGCTCGGCGGCCTCGAACTGGTGCTGCCAGAGGCCCGGGACGCCCTGGTTCACCAAGCGCGTAACGAGCAGTTCAGGAGCCCAATCCGGCCAATGGACTTGACCCGCCTGACGTGCTGGAACATGCTCCACATGGGTGACACGCCGCTGGCGTGCGGGAACAGCGAGCAGGCGGCCGAGAAGGGGGCCTGATCGTTCCGAGGGAGAAGTAAACGGAGTCACTGGTTTCCAGTTTGCCATCTGCGGGGAGAGTCGCCCGGAGTCGTGATTTCGTATAGACACGGAGTCGGAGCGTGGTTGAATGCCGCGCGTCAGGGTCATGGTTCTGGGGCTACCAGGATGCACGACTCTCATCGAGACCTACGCAAGTACGGCGCTGGAGGATCTGTGGATCTGAAGTTGGACCACCATTCCGAGGACAGTCTCACCATCGTCGATGTCGAGGGTGAGATCGATGTCTACACCGCGCCCAGACTGCGTGAGCTGCTGATCGACCTGGTCAACAAGGGCAACTTCCACCTTCTCGTGAACATGGAGAAGGTGGACTTCCTCGACTCGACCGGCCTTGGTGTGCTGGTCGGCGGGCTCAAGCGGGTCCGGGCGCACGACGGGTCACTCGAACTCGTCTGCACGCAGGAGCGCATTCTGAAGATCTTCCGGATCACCGGTCTCACGAAGGTCTTCGGCATCTACGCCTCGGTGGAAGAGGCCAAGGAAGCCCACGGCCGGGACAAGTGACGGCCGAGGAGCCAACATGGCCACCGTCGAGTTGACGTTCAGCGCGTTGCCGGCCCACGTGCGTACGGCGCGACTGGTCGCGACGGCCATCGCCCGGCGCACCGGGGTGGCGGAGGCGATCCTGGACGAGGTCCGCCTCGCGGTCGGAGAGGCGTGCTCGCGGGCGGTGGAGGCGCATCGCCTTCACTGCCCGGGTGAGCCTGTCCGCATCGAGTTACGCGATGACGCGGGCCGGTTCGAGGTGACCGTCACCGACGCCGCCCCGAGCGAGGAGCCGAAGCCCTACGTCCTGGACGTCGACGGCGCTTTCATGCCTGATGAGATGGCGGAGTTGGGTGTCGCGGTCATCGCGGGGCTCGCCGACGACGTCGAAGTGGTGCCGGGTCCCAAGGGCATGCGGATCAGGATGAGCTGGCCCGCGTCGGTCGACGGGATCGCCGCGATCTGACCGGGAGCGGGTGTCCGCCCCCGGGAGCGGGGGCGGTTTTCCGCGTGCCTCCGTCAATCACTGCAAGGGCCGCTCCACATCCTGGAACATGAAGTCGGCCGTGCCGCCGAGGCTTCCGGCCGTCCGGTCGAGCCGCTCCATCCAGGCGGCACATCCCTGAGGCTCGGAGGCCGCGTATCCCGCGGCTCGCATGCTCGTGAGCGATCGCCCCCCGGCGGTCGAGCGTCGCACCAGACCGGCCGGAAAACGGCCTGCCGGTAATTGGAACCGCGTCATCCCTGGTGACAGTGTGGCGAACGGCCATTCCTGAGCACATTAAGGGCATCTTGAATATCCCCTTTAAGGCCCGCCGTAACAGGAGTGACACGCGAGGCCCGCATCCTGACTCACCTGGTCAAAAGGACCATCGGGCGGGGCAAAACTTGCACCATTACTGGACGTGGTCCTAATTACCGAGGCGAGAGGCCTTCATATCCGCGGCGTCGCTGCGTAGACTCCCGGCACCGGCCAAGGTATTGCGGATGCAACCGGAAGCGGCACTTGCCAATCACCCGGAAGTGCGCCGCTAGGACCGGCAGGTACACCGTCAGCAGCGCCCTCCGGGCAGAATCCAACCCGTCTGGCCGAGGAGGACGGATGTCTGCCTATCTAGCCGCTGGCGAAGGCACAGCGGTGGCACTTAGCGGTTCCCATCTCACACTCGTGGTCGTTGTCGCGGCGGTGGCCCTTTTGGCCCTCGCGGTCGCCGGCGGTCTGGTGCGAGAAGTGCTCGCCGCAGGTCAGGGCACCGAACGCATGCAGAACATCGCGCATGCCGTACAGCAAGGTGCCGCCGCATATCTCACACGGCAGTTCCGGACACTTGCCGTGTTCGTTGTCCTCATTCCTTTCCTACTGTTCCTGTTGCCTGCGGATTCGACCAGCGTGGCCGTAGGCCGGTCGGTCTTCTTCGTGATCGGCGCGGTGTTCTCCGCGCTCACGGGCTTCATCGGCATGTGGCTGGCGGTCCGCGGAAACGTCCGCGTGGCGGCGGCGGCCCGTGAATCCGGTGAGAAGCTCGCGATGCGCATCGCGTTCCGCACCGGCGGTGTGGCGGGCATGTTCACCGTCGGCCTCGGTCTGCTCGGTGCGGCCGTCGTGGTGATCATCTACAAGAGTGACGCTCCGAGCGTGCTCGAAGGCTTCGGTTTCGGCGCCGCGCTGCTCGCGATGTTCATGCGTGTCGGCGGCGGCATCTTCACCAAGGCGGCGGACGTCGGCGCCGACCTGGTCGGCAAGGTCGAGCAGGGCATTCCCGAGGACGACCCGCGCAATGCGGCGACCATCGCCGACAACGTGGGCGACAACGTCGGCGACTGTGCCGGTATGGCGGCCGACCTGTTCGAGTCGTACGCCGTCATGCTCGTCGCCAGCCTGATCCTCGGCAAGGCGGCCTTCGGCACCGAGGGTCTGGTCTTCCCGCTGATCGTCCCGATGATCGGCGTCATCACCGCCATCATCGGCATCTTCACCACCCGGCCGCGCTCCGGCGACCGTTCGGGCATGTCGGCCATCAACCGCGGCTTCTTCATCTCGGCCGGGATCTCCGCCGTCCTCGTCGCGGTGGCCGCGTTCGTGTACCTGCCGTCGAGCTTCTCCGGGCTCAGCGGGGTCAGCCCGGCGATCGCGGGGCTCAGCTCCGACCCTCGCCTGATCGCGATCGGCGCGGTGCTCATCGGCCTCGTCCTCGCCAGTGCCATTCAGGTCCTCACCGGCTACTTCACCGAGACCAACCGCCGCCCGGTGAGGGATATCGGCAAGAGTTCGCTCACGGGACCGGCGACCGTGATCCTGGCCGGCATCTCGGTCGGCCTGGAGTCCGCCGTCTACTCGGCGCTGCTGATCGGCGGCGCGGTGTACGGCGCGTTCCTGCTCGGCTTCGGCAACGTGACCATAGCGCTGTTCGCCGTCGCCCTGGCGGGCACGGGGCTGCTGACCACGGTCGGCGTCATCGTCTCCATGGACACCTTCGGCCCGGTGTCGGACAACGCCCAGGGGATCGCGGAGATGTCCGGCGACGTGGAAGGGGAGGGTGCCCAGGTGCTCACCTCTCTGGACGCCGTCGGTAACACCACGAAGGCCATCACCAAGGGCATCGCGATCGCGACGGCCGTGCTCGCCGCGACGGCGCTGTTCGGCTCGTTCCGGACGGCGGTCGAAGGGCAGTTGGCGACGGCGTCGCAGGGCGTCAAGGACGCGCTGGGCTCGTTCGCGAGCTTCAATCTGTCCATCGACTCGCCGAACGTCCTCGTCGGTCTGATCATCGGCGCGGCCGTGGTGTTCCTGTTCTCGGGACTGGCCATCGCCGCGGTCGGACGCGCCGCCGGCCGGGTCGTCTACGAGGTGCGCGAGCAGTTCCGCACCAAGCCGGGGATCATGGACGGCACCGAATTGCCCGACTACGGCCGTGTGGTGGACATCTGCACCCGTGACTCGCTGCGGGAGCTGGCCACGCCCGGCCTGCTCGCGGTCCTGACGCCGATCGCGGTCGGCTTCGCCCTCGGCTACGCGCCGTTGGGCGCCTACCTGGCCGGTGCGATCGCGGCGGGCACCCTGATGGCGGTCTTCCTGGCCAACTCCGGTGGTGCCTGGGACAACGCCAAGAAGCTGGTCGAGGACGGCCACCACGGCGGCAAGGGTTCACCGGCGCACGAGGCCACGATCATCGGCGACACCGTCGGCGACCCGTTCAAGGACACCGCGGGCCCGGCCATCAACCCGCTGATCAAGGTCATGAACCTGGTCGCCCTCCTGATCGCCCCGGCGGTCGTCACCTACGCCGACAACGTGGCGATCCGCGTCGGCGTGACGGTCCTCGCCGTGGGGGTCGTCGTGGGCGCGGTCGTCGTGTCCAAGCGGCGGTCGGTCAGCATCGCCTCCTCGGACGACAACGACAACGACCACGAGGAGCGTGCCCCGGAGACCGTCGGAAGCTGAATTCCGGCGGCGAAGGTCGATTGACGAGAGGGTCCCCCATGACCATGGGGGACCCTCTCTCCATACACTGGGCTGTTATGGACGAACCCTCCGGAGGCCGGGGTCTGGCACTGGTTCTGCTGGCCATGCTGGTGATGTTCGCTGTGATCGTCGGCCTCGCCGTATGGGCTGCGGGATGACGTTCCAGGGCGTCGCCACCACGCCGCGATCCGCCGGAAGCCCGGCCGCGGCCGAGGGCCCGATCACGCCGGACGCGGTCCAGGGCCCGATAACGCCGGATGCCGTTCAGAGCCCGGCCGTGCCGGACGCGTCGGAGAAGGCGGTCAGGTGAAGACGCTCATCGTGGTGAGACACGCCAAGGCCGAGCACGTCGCCGGGCTGGCCGACCGGGAGCGCGGGCTCACGGCGCGCGGGGAGCGCAACGCCAGGGAAGCGGGCGATCTGATCCGGCCGCTCGAACCGGGGCTCATCGTGTCCTCCCCGGCCGTCCGCACCCGCCGCACGGCCGAACTGCTCGGCCTGGACGCGCCCATCGAGTTCGAGGGCGGGATCTACGAGGCCTACCCCGACGAGCTGCTCGAACTGCTCCGCCGTACGGACCCGGAGGTGGACACCCTCGTCCTCGTGGGGCACAACCCCGGAGTCCATGAGCTCGTCCTGAGCCTCACCGGCACGCAGGACGATCGATTCCCCCCAGGAGCCTTCGCCGTGATCGAGTTCACGGCGCCCTGGGAGGAGGTCGTGCCCAGGACGGGACGCCTGATCCGCACGCACAATCCCTGATTCCGGCAGGAGGACGACCTGCGCCTACTGCTCGCCAACACCATCCGAGCGCTGAGGCCCGCGGATCCCCGGCTCGCGCTCGGCTTCGGGTTGACCGGGGCCGCCTCCCTGGTGATCCCCCTGCTCGTCGGCATCGTCACCGGGCACCTGATCGGCGGCGCCACCGTCGGGCTGGGCGCGTGGCTGGTGGCCAGCAGGGCCCTCCTCGACCCGGCGCGGGTGAGCAGGACGTTCATGCTCGGCGTGGTGGTGTCGCTCGCGGTGGGCACCGTCCTCGGCATCGTCATCTCGGGTGAGAGCTGGCTGATCGTGCCCGCCGCCTCGGCGCTCGGCGGGCTCGGCGTGCTGGTGCGGCCCATCGGCATCACGCCCGCGCTCACCTTCCTGCTCACGGCGGCCAACCCGCTGCCCATCGACCCCCTCGCGCACACGGGCCTGCAACTGCTCGGCGGGCTGCTCGCCAGCGCGCTGCTCACTCTTCCCTGGCCGTGGCGGCGGACCCGCCCGCTGGCCCTGCTGCTGTCCCAGACGGCCGAGGCGGTGGCCGACCTGGTGGAGGCCGCCGCCGATCCGCAGCGCGACTCCCACGAATGGGACGTTCTCCGCCGCAAGGCAGGCGACTCGCTCGTCGAGGCGCTGATGGCCTATGTCCGCCACCGGTGGCAACGCCGATCACGGGACGCCGAGAAGGTGGCCGTGGCGCTCCGGCGGGTGTTCTACGAGGCGGTGGCCTTGCACGGCATGTACGTCGCGGTCCAGGGGCGGGCCCCGGCCGCCGCGGAGAGGGCCGGTGCCGACGACCTGACGCACTCCCTGGCCCAGGCCCTGCGCTCCTTCATCGGAGAAGGCCCCGCCACCACCGAGGACCCGCTTCCCGCCTATGAGGCCCGGGTGAACGAGGTGCGCGCGGACCGCCCGCACGAGGAACGGGAACTGCTGGTCCTGGTCCTGTTGCGGCAGATCGGGCACTGCGCCGAGCGCATCGGGCAGGCCCTGACGAAGGCGGGGGGCGCCGCGCGGGCGCTCCATGCCACCCGCAACGTGCTCCCCACCCTCACGGCACGGCCCAAGACACCTCCGGAGCTCCGCCTGTCGTTCGCCTTCGACAATCCCCGGGTCAGGCACGCGCTCCGGGTCCTCCTCGGTACGGCGTTCGCCTCCACGATCATCGTGCTGTTCAAGCCGCCCCACCCGCACTGGCTGGTGATCGCCGTCCTCGTGACGGTTCAGCCGACGTACGGCGAGACGCGTGCCAGGGTGTGGGCGCGTATCGGAGGCAGCACGGTGGGCGGGCTCGTCACAGTGGCGATCCTCCATTTCGACCCCGGCTACTGGTGGCTCGGACTGCTGATCGGAGTGTCAGCGGCGCTCGCCTTCGGCATGGCGTCGGTCCATCAGGCCTACTGGTCGACGTTCATGACCATGTGCGTGCTGCTGCTCATCGACTTCCAGCTGCCGGCGGGCACCGGGGTCGTGGAGTCCCGGATCCTGCTGACCATCCTCGGCGGGCTGATCGCCGTGGCCTGTACGCGCCTGCTGTGGCCCCGGGGGGAGACCGTCAGGCTCGCCGACCGGGTCGCCCGGATGTTGACGGCCCATGCCGGAGCCGCCCGCACACTTGCGGGGGTGGCCCGGGGGAAGCCGTCCGTGGAGAAGGCCGAGGTCAAGATCAAGCAGTCCGAGCTGGACGCGGACGCGGTGGCCCTGTCCCTGGACTACATCGCGCACGAGCCCGGTGGGACGGTGCCCCACGCCGTCCAAGAGGCCGTGGAGGCCGCTCAGCGGGTGCGGGACGATCTGATATCCGTCACCTCGGTTCTGCGGGACGATCCGGGCGATCCCGGCCATGTGCCCGAGGTGCTCGAGACGGTCGCGCGGCGGCTGGAGACGACGGCGCAAGCCGTACAGGCCGGCGAACCGTTCGATTTCACGGGTGACGTGGACTGCGAGCTGGCGGTGGTCGCCGCTTCGGTGGGGCGGCTCGCGGGGCGGCGTCTCGCGGAGCTGGACGCCGATCCGCGCGACACGCGGACGGAGGTGCGGCGGGCCCTCATCCGCACGGCCGTGGCAGACCAGGCCCTCCGGTCCCTGAGCGTGGACACCGTCCGCCTGTGCGACGCCGCCACGTCCGCGTTCGCCTACGTGACGCCCGAGGCGGCGGCCGCCTGAAGCTCAGTCCCAGCGGGAGACCATGCCGTCCTCGGCGTCGGCCGCCTCCACCTCGTCGCGGGAGATCCCGAGGAGGTAGAGGATCGAGTCCAGGTAGGGCACGTTGAGCGCGGTGTCGGCGGCCTGCCGTACGACCGGCTTGGCGTTGAAGGCGATGCCGAGGCCGGCGGCGGCGAGCATGTCGAGATCGTTGGCGCCGTCGCCGACCGCCACGGTCTGGCTGAGGGGCACGCCCGCCTGGGCGGCGAAGCGCTCCAGCGCGCGCGCCTTCCCCGGCCGGTCGACGATCTCGCCGATCACCCGGCCGGTGAGCCTGCCGTCCACGACCTCCAGCGTGTTCGCGGCCGAGTAGTCGATGCCGAGATCGGCGACCAGGGCGTCGGTGATCTGGGTGAAGCCGCCGCTGACGATGGCGAAGCGGTAGTCGAGGCGCTTGAGCGTCCGGACCAGCGTGCGCGCCCCGGGCGTGAGGACGACCTCCTTGACGACCTTCTCGAAGATCTGCTCGGACAGCCCTTCGAGCAACGCCACGCGCCTGACCAGCGACTCGGCGAAGTCGAGCTCGCCCTGCATGGCCTGCTCGGTGACGCGCGCGACCTCGTCGAGGCAGCCCGCGTGCCGGGCGAGCAACTCGATGACCTCGCCCTGGATCAGAGTGGAGTCGACGTCCATGACGATGAGCCGCTTGGCCCGGCGGCTGAGGCCGCTGCGCTGGACGGCCACGTCGACCTTCTGCAGCGCCGCCTCGGCGGCGAGTTCCGCCCGCATGGCCTGCGGATCGGCGCCGGAGACCGCCATCTCGATGCAGGTGACGGGGTAGCTGGACAACCGCTCGATGCGGTCGATGTTGGCCCCGCTGGCCGCGACCCTTCCGGCGATGCCGGCCATGGCGGCGGGCAGCAGGGGCGCGCCGAGAACGGTGACGTGCAGCCGGCCGCGCCGCCGCTTCTCCTGCGACGCCGTGCCGGTCGCGATCTCCAGGTCCATGTCGAGATCGGCGGCCACCTGCTCGACGGCGGTCCAGAGCCCGCCGATCGTGCCGCCGGTGCCCGTGGGCGGGCCGCCGGCGTAGGCGACCAGGACGCCGAGCGTCAGACGCCCACGGATGACGACCTGTTCCACGTCGGCGACGGTCACGGGAAACCCGGCCAGGACGGTGAACAGGCGAGAGGTGACGCCCGGGCGATCCGGACCTGTGAGCGTGATCAGGAGCGTGCGCTGGTTCACGTTGTTTGAGGTTACTGGGCGAAGCCTCACCACTGTGCACGAGGTTCACCATGCGGACGCCTCACTGCCGCACGTGTGAGAGATCACAGTCATTTCCGCATGACGTCATGGTCACGGAGACCTTGAGGAAGGACGCGCCCATGACGATCTCCCTTGACACCGGTCGTTACACCGTCGGGCTCGCAGAGAGCGCCGCCGACGTCAGAGCCGCCCAGCGACTGCGGTACGAGGTGTTCGCCCAGGAGATGGGCGCCGTCCTCGACTCCCCGGTGAGCGGGCTCGACGTCGACGGATTCGACGCGTACTGCGACCACCTGCTGGTCCGCGAGGGTGACACCGTCGTGGGAACCTACCGGCTTCTGCCGCCGGGACGTTCGGACCGGCTGTACTCGGACGCCGAGTTCGATCTCAGCAGGCTCGCGGGCATCCGGAGCGACCTCGTCGAGGTGGGCCGCACGTGCGTGCATCCGGACCACCGCGCGGGTGCGGTCGTCGGCCTCATGTGGGCGGGGATCGCCAACTACATGGTGAACGGCGGGTACGGCTACCTGACCGGATGTTGCTCGGTGCCGCTCGACGACGGCGGCGCGGTCGCCGGCGGAGTCGTCGACCGGGTGCCGCTCGGCCCGGAGGAGTACCGCGTCACGCCCCGCAAGCCGTGGACGAGCACCGGGGCGCCCCTGCCGGACCGGTTCGTGCTGCCGTCCCTGCTGCGCGGCTACATGCGCCTCGGCTCCTGGGTGTGCGGGGCTCCCGCTCACGACCCCGACTTCCGCAGCGCGGACTTCCTCGTCCTGCTGTCGATGGCCAACGTCGACACCCGCTACCTGCGGCACTTCCTGGGAGACATGCTGTGAGCACGATCATCCATCTGCCGGTGACCACCTCGCCGTGGTTCCCGGTCTCCCCGTGCATGCCGAGCGAGTGCATGGAGGAGCCCCTCGCGATGGCGGGGCCCCTGCGGCGCGCCGCTCGGGTCCTGGGTGCTCTGGCCGTCGTCGTCTCGGGCGTCCCGCTCGCCTTCGTCGCCCGCCTGAGCAGTACGGCGCAGCGCAAGCGGTTCACCATGATGTGGTCGCGGATGTTGATCAGGGCGCTGGGGATCAAGATCGAGGCCCGGCGGGGATTCGCCTTCGTCGGCGGTTCCCTGGAGGCCCGTGCCGTACCCGAAGGGGAGGGCGGGACGCTTCTCGTCGGCAACCACATCTCCTGGCTCGACCCGATCGTGGTCGCCGCCATCACCCCCTGCCGGCTGCTGGCGAAGAGCGAGATCGCCGAGTGGCCGGTGATCCGGACCCTGGCCGCGGGCGGCGGTGCGCTGTTCATCGACAGGAACCGCCTGTCCGCCCTGCCCCAGGCGATCGACGACGTGGCCGCCGCCCTGCGGGACGGGGACACAGTGGTCGCCTTCCCCGAGGGGACCACCTGGTGCGGGCGCGAGATGGGCCCGTTCCGGCCCGCCGTGTTCCAGGCGGCCATCGACGCGGGCGTGCCCGTACGGCCGATGGCGCTGCGGTTCCGGCAGGGCGAGGAGCTGTCGACCGGGCCGTCCTACGTGGGCGACGACTCGCTCGTGGCGTCCATCATGCGGGTCGTCGCCATCAGGGACCTGGTCGCCGAGGTCACCTTCTTCCCCGGCGTGCAGGTGCCCCGCGGCGGAGATCCGCGCCGTGCTCGGAGGACTCTCGCGAGGATCGCCGAGGCCCAGGTCCGCGCGGGCGTCGTGGAGACGCACCGTCAGCCGGTGGCCGCGTAGCTTCTCGGGGGGATCAGACGATCAGGTGGGTGTCCCCGAACTCGTGCCACAGGTAGCCCTCTTCCAGAGCGGCCGCGTACGAGCGCGACAGCAGCGGTTCGCCCGCGATCGCCGACAACATCATCAGATGGCTCGACCGCGGCTCGTGCAGGCCGGTGATCAGGCCGTCGACCGCCCGGACGCCCCCGGCCGGAGTGACGATGTGTGACGTCCATCCGTCGGCCGCCCGGACGGGGCCGTCCAGCGCGGCGGATTCCAGCGCTCTGACGACGGTGGTCCCGACGGCGACGACCCGGCCGCCGGTCTCCCGCGTGAGACGCACCAGGTCCGCCGTCCGCCGCGGGACGGAGAACCACTCGGGATAGGGCGGTTCGTCCTTCTCCGGCGAGGCCACGCCCGTGTGGAGGGTGATGGGCGCGACGGTGACCCCCCGGGAGACGAGGCCCGCCACCAGTTCGGCCGTGAACGGGCGGCCCGCGCTCGGCATCTCCGCGCTGCCCGGCTCCACGGCGAACACCGTCTGGTAGTCGGAGAGCGGCCAGTCCCGCCTGACGTAGGAGTAGCGGATGGGCACGCCGTGCTCGCGCAGGTACGCCGGGACGTCGCGATCGAGAGTGGCCCGCCACAGTCGCGGCGTCTGCCGCGCGATCAGCCGCAGGGTGGCGCCGCCGGGAAGCGGCAGCCACTCCCCGGGAGCCCCGCCGGAGTAGGGCTCGGTGGAAGTGGCCGTCAGGCGCCGGAGTTCGACCAGCCGATCGCCGGACGGCGACGTGCCGGAGAAGTGGACGGCGAGCCGGTCGAGTCGCACGGCCGCGGGCAGGGTCGCGGAGTTGTTGACCACGAGCAGATCACCGGGGGAGAGGATCCCCGGAAGGTCCGCGAAGGTGTGATGGGTGATCTCCCCGGTGTCGCGGCGGGAGACGAGCAGCCGCACCTCGTCCCGCCGCAGGCCGCGTGCCTCCGGCGGCTCGTGCGCCTCCCGGACGGGCGGAAGGGCGAAATCGACGCTTCCTGGATTCATTCGAGTGCTCCTGTCGCGATGGCGAGCGCCTCGCGCGTGAAGCGGCCGCTCTCGGGGCGGATCGTGACGAGCCGGGTCAGCGCGGAGGCGACCGTGTCGGGGGAGGGAGCCGAGGCGGCCTCCCCAGGCCCGACGGCGTCGGCGAGCATGCGGGTGTTCATCTCGCCCGGATCGACCCACCAGACCGCGAGGTCCCGCTCCTCGGCGGCGAGCACGTGGGACAACTGGTCGAGGGCCGCCTTCGTGGCGCCGTAGCCGCCCCAGCCCTCGTAGGCCTCGACGGCGGCGTCCGAGGAGATGCCGAGCACCGCCCCCTTCCGCTTGCGCAGGGCGGGCAGCGTCGCCTGCACCAGCGCGAGGGGCGCGATCACATTGGTCTCCACGAGCCGGCGGAGCCCGGCGAGCGGGAGGTCCGCGAGTGGAGGCAGGGGGACGGGTCCGAGGTCGCTGGCATTGTTGACCAGCAGGTCCAGCTCCGGCGCGGCTTCCGCGAGCCTGGCGACGTGCGCGGGATCGGTGATGTCCCCGGCGATCGCCTCGGCGTTGAGGTCGAAGGCCGCGGAGAACAGGTCCTCCTCACCTCTCGCGGTGAGGAGCAGGGACCAGCCGTCGTCGGCGAGGGCCTTGGCGAGGGCCAGTCCCAGCCCTCGGGAGGCCCCGGTGATGAGTGCCTTCTTCATGACCTCACGCTAAGAAGAGGGCGCGGACCGTACATCGGGCCGTGGACCGGGCTTCGGGTCGGCAGTTCGGCCTAGGGCCGACGACCGAGGCCCGTCGCCGTTCCACCGCCTAGGGTGAGGTGCGTGTCGGAGGAAACGAGCGAGCCCGGTCGTGACGCCGTGCTGCACGCCGTCAGCTCGGCCGTGCTGGCCGTCACCCGGCATCTGTCCGTCCGTGAGGTGCTCCAGGTCATCGTGCGGTCGGCGGCGCGACTTCTCGACGCCCGCTATGCGGCGCTGGGCGTGCCGGACGATCAGGGCGCGTTCGCCGAGTTCGTCGCCGAGGGCATCACGGACGAGCAGTGGGAGGCCATCGGCCCGACGCCGCGGCAACACGGCATGCTCGGGGCGATGCTCCGCGAGGGCACGCCCGTCCGGCTCGCCGACATCCGCAGGGACCCCCGGTTCGAGTGGTGGCCGCGGGCCCACCCCGTTCTCAAGGACTTCCTCGGCGTGCCCATCCAGGACGGCGAGGAGGTGCTGGGGATCATCTTCCTGTCCAACAAGAAGACGCCGGGAGGGTTCACCGAGGCGGACGAGGACCTGCTCACGATGTTCGCCGCCCACGCCGCGATCGCCCTCACGAACGCCCGCCTGTACGAACGCGGCAGGGAACTGACGGTCGTCGAGGAGCGGACGCGGATGGCCCGCGACCTCCACGACTCCGTCAGCCAGAAGCTGTTCTCGCTCCGGCTCACTGCGAGGGCCGCCGCGTCGCTGATGCGGTCCGATCCCGAGCGTGCCGCGAGGGAGATCGATCAGGTGGAGCGGATGGCCGGGGAGGCGCTGGCCGAGTTGCGAGCGGTGATCGTCGAGCTCCGCCCGGCCGAGCTGGACCGGCACGGGCTCGTCGAAACCCTCCGCAAGCACGCCGACCTGCTCGATCGCCTGCATCCCACCTCGGTCACGTTCACCTTCGACGGTGACCCGCCCGGCGATCTGCCGGCGCTGGCCGAGATCGCCGTCTTCCGGGTCGCGCAGGAGGCGCTGCACAACGCCCTGCGGCACGCCTGCGCCACGAGCGTCGCCGTACGGGTCTCGCACGACCCGCCGAGGCTGGTGCTCGAGGTGAGCGACGACGGGATGGGGTTCGACGAGGCCGGCGGGCGCGGGCTGGGCCTCGCCTCGATGAACGACCGAGCCGAGGCCGCGGGCGGGTCGCTCACGGTGGTCTCCCGACCGGGTCACGGCACGATGATCCGTCTGGAGGTGCCCGCGTGATCCGGGTGCTGATCGCCGACGACCATCCCGTCGTACGGCAGGGCCTGCGCACGTTCCTGGACGTCCAGGACGATCTGACCGTGATCGGCGAGGCCGCCGACGGCGAGGAGGCCGTGGCGATGGCCGAGTCCCTCACGCCCGACGTGCTGCTGCTCGACCTCAGGATGCCCGTCCTCGACGGGCTGGGGGCGCTCGGCCGGCTGGAGGGTCTCGGCGTGCGGGTGATCGTCCTGACGTCGGTGAGCGACCCCGTCGACGTGGCCCCGGCGATGCGGGCGGGCGCGGCGGGCTTCCTCTACAAGGACGTCGACCCGGCCGCATTGGTCCAGGCCATCAGGGCCGTCCACGGTGGCCAGGTCCTGCTGGCGCCGGACGCCGCCGTGGCCATGCTGTCCGGCCCGGGCCCCGCGCCGGACGCCATGGCCGTCCTGACGGAGCGGGAACTCGAGGTGCTGCGGCTGATCGCGACCGGCTGTTCCAACCGGGAGATCGCCCGTGAGCTCCTCGTGGCCGAGAAGACCGTGAAGACCCACGTGTCCAACGTCCTGATGAAGCTCGGTGTCCAGGACAGGACCCAGGCCGCCCTCTACGCCGTCAGGCACGGCCTCGCGTGACCGGCTAGATCTGCGGCTGGCCGGACTCGACGATGGCGTGATGGGCGGCCACACGGGCCCGCCGTACCGCCCTGTCGAGGTCGCGGAGGGCCTCACCGCGCGTCGCGAGCTGCCCCGACGTGAGGCCGCGCTCGTCGGCCAGGCGCAGGGCGAGGGCGAGCCGTGCGGCGAGGGTGCCGACGCGGTGCGCCCGGCCCGGATACCCGGGGGCGAGGGCGTCGTCGACCGTGTCGAGCGCGGGGAATCCCTGTGCCGGCCCCTCGACGCCGAGCAGCGCCTCGGTGGCCGCCCGCATCGCCGCCGACAACACCTGCTCGGCCTCGGCGAGTGAGGGGAGGCTCGGCACGGCGGTCGAGGCGTCGCACGCGGTCCAGAGGATGCCCTGGTAGGACGATCCCCTTCTGTCGTCGGCGGGCACGAGACCGAGGCAGCGGCCCGGCAGGACGGCCACCGCGGCCTGGCCGGCGTCGATGGCGGCGCCGTTGAAGGCGGGGGGTCCTGTCAGTCCGAGGGGATCGCCGGGGATCGGGAGGGCCAGCCGGAACGAGCTGAGCCCTTCGATCCGCTGGTCCACGAGAAAGGCGCGGAGCGTTGTCTCGCCCGCTTCGGTTGCCACCACTTGGGGGCCCGCCGCCCGCTCGACGCGGTCGACGGCCTCGTCGAGGCCGACGTGCCCGGCCAGCCAGGCGTTGCCCCACGAGACGAGGGTGGCGGAGATCGGTGAATCGATGCGCACCCGATCCACGATAAGTGTTCGGGCCTGTCATAGTTGGTGGAGCATTCACGGGAGGGGGACCACATGGGCGGTCAGGTGCTTCGGTTTCAGGACGTGGCCGTCCGCAGGGACGGCGCGGCGCTGCTGCGCGGCATCGACTGGACCGTGCGCGAGGACGAGCGCTGGGTGATCATCGGTCCCAACGGCGCGGGCAAGACCACGCTGCTCCAGGTGGCGGGTGCGCTGATGTATCCCACCGAGGGTGCGGTGGACGTTCTCGGCGAACGGCTCGGCCAGGTGGACGTCTTCGAGCTGCGGACGAGGATCGGCCTGGCCAGCTCCGCGCTCGCCGAGCGGGTGCCGCCGGACGAGAAGGTCATCGACCTCGTGCTCACGGCCTCCTACGCCATCCTCGGGCGGTGGACGGAGGAGTACGACTCCCACGACGTGACCCGCGCGGTCGAGCTCATCGACCAACTCGGTTGCGCCCACCTCATCCGTCGGCGCTTCTCCACCCTCTCCGAGGGGGAACGCAAGCGTGTCCAGATCGCCAGGGCCCTGATGCCCGACCCCGAGTTACTGCTCCTGGACGAGCCCGCCGCCGGGCTCGACGTGGCCGGCAGGGAGGACCTGGTACGCCGCCTCGGCACGCTGGCCCAGGACTCCAAGGCCCCGACGATGGTCCTGGTCACCCACCATGTCGAGGAGATTCCCGCCGGGTTCACCCACGCGATGTTGCTCCGCCACGGCTCCGCGGTCGCCCAGGGACCGATCGAGTCGGTGATGACCTCCGACAACCTCTCCCACACGTTCGGCGTGCCCCTGGCGCTCGACCGGAGCACGACGGGCCGCTGGTACGCCCGGCCGTACTGAGATCCCCAACTCTCCGACATCAACGCTTAATCCGCGCGTAAAGCCGAAACGGCATATCCTCCAGTCAGGGTTCACAGACTGGAGTGTCGGATGGGTCAGCTCATCGCCGCCGTAGTCGTGGTGGCCGTCGTGGGATTCGCCCTGGCCCGGACGATCCGGATCGTTCCCCAGGCCACTGCCTGCATCGTGGAACGTTTCGGTCGTTATCACCGCACTCTGCATGCCGGTCTCAACATCGTGGTGCCGTTCATCGACCGGATCAAGGTCGAGGTCGATCTGCGTGAGCAGGTCGTCACGTTCCCGCCCCAGCCGGTGATCACCTCGGACAACCTGGTCGTCTCGATCGACACGGTCATCTACTTCCAGGTCACCGACCCGAAGGCGGCGACCTACGAGATCGCCAGCTTCATCGTCGCCGTCGAGCAGCTGACCGTGACGACTCTGCGCAACGTGGTCGGCGGCATGGACCTGGAGCGCACGCTGACCTCACGCGAGGAGATCAACACCGAGTTGCGGGGAGTGCTGGACGACGCCACCGGCAAGTGGGGCATCCGCGTCAATCGCGTGGAGCTCAAGGCCATCGACCCGCCTGCCTCGATCCAGGACTCGATGGAGAAGCAGATGCGGGCCGACCGCGACAAGCGGGCAGCGATCCTCGCCGCCGAGGGGCAGAAACAGTCCGCCATCCTCACCGCGCAGGGCCAGCGGGAGTCGGCCGTGCTCAAGGCCAAGGGCGAGGCGGAGGCCGTCGTGCTCCGCGCTCAGGCCGACGCGGAGGCCCAGGCCATGCGGGCCAAGGGCCAGGCCGACGCCATCTCGATGGTCTTCCGCGCCATCCACGAGGGCAAGCCCGATCAGCGGCTGCTGGCCTACCAGTACCTCCAGACGCTCCCCGAGATCGCCAAGGGCGATGCCAACAAGGTCTGGATCGTCCCCTCGGAGATGAACAAGGTCCTCGAGAATCTCGGCGGCCTGTTCTCCGCGCCGAAGGAGCAGTCGCACACCGACCAGAACGGTTCGACCGCCACCCCCTGACCGGTGATCAGGGGGCGCTCGCGCTCCTGTACGGCCCGCCGCCTACGATCAGGCGTTAGCCGTACGAGGGAGTAGCACTTTTGACGCCGTTGGACGCCGCCGCCGTGTTCGCGGCCGGCATTGGAGCCGGTGCGATCAACGCAGTGGTGGGGTCGGGGTCACTCATCACCTTCCCGACCCTGCTGGCCGTGGGCGTCCCGCCCATCGTGGCCAACGTGTCCAACAACATCGGGCTGGTACCCGGCGGCATCACCGGCGTGCTGGGCTACCGCGCCGAGTTGAGCGGCCAGCGGAGCCGCCTGCTCCGGCTCGCGATCGCCTCCGTGCTGGGCTCGCTGGCCGGCGGGATCCTGCTCCTCACGCTGCCGGAGGGCGCCTTCCCGGTGATCGTGACCGTGCTCATCGCGGTGGCCTGCGTCCTGGTGCTCCTCCAGCCGAAGCTGAGCCGGTGGCTGACCGGCCGGCGGGTCCACCCCCACGGCGGGCCCTGGTTGTGGCTGGGCGTCCTGCTGGCGGGCGTCTACGGGGGCTATTTCGGCGCCGCCCAGGGGATCGTGCTGATCGGCCTGCTCGGGGTGTTCCTCGACGAGCACCTGCAACGGATCAACGCCGCCAAGAATCTGTTGTCCCTGCTGGTCAACACCACGGCCGCCGTGCTGTTCATTCTGGTGGCGGACGTGGACTGGATCGTCGTGCTGCTGGTGGCGGTCGGCTCGGCCGTGGGCGGGTTCTTCGGCGCCCGCGTGGGCCGCAGGCTTCCCCCGGCGCTCCTCCGCGGTTTCATCGTCTGCGTCGGAGTCGCGGCAATAGTGAAGCTGATGTCGTAAAAGGGTATGTACGCCCTTATGAAGGGCGACTGGGTGGAGATCGTCATTGATGCGGGGGGAACTCCGCGTACCTACGAGGTGATCGCGACGAGGGCGGGCCGCCGCGTCGAGATCAGCACGGGCAGGGGCATCGTCGAGGTCAGCGAGGTGACCAGGACGGGCACGCAGGTCCGCACAGCCCGGTTCATGTCCTCGAGGATCCTCGCCCTGGTGGAGCACCCCGCGGACGGTCCGAAACCCGACGAACTCTGAGCACCGGGTCGCGGCGTGGGTGCGTTCAGTCGGCGGGACGGACCTGAACGACGCCGTCCTGCCGTAACCGCGTCCTGAACGCGGGCTGCTTCGCGGTCGCCGGGCCGTGCACGACCGAGCCGTCGGAGATGCGGAAGACGCTGCCGTGCCAGGGGCACACGATGCAGGGGTCACCGTCCTCGACGGTGACGCGGCCCTGGTGGAGCGGCCCGGCGAGGTGGGAGCAGCCGTCCGCGAGCACGCTCACGCCGTCGCCCAGGCGGAGCACGAACAACTCGATGTAGCCGAGGCGCCTTCTGACCGGACGCCCGTTGGGCAGGTCCTTGAGCGAGCAGAGATCGTGCCAGCCGAGCGGCACCAGGTGGCTGACCGACTCGGCGTGGTTCGCCCCCGCGGCCTGACGGTAGGCCATGTGACCGCCGAGATAGGCGCCCACGGAGACGGCGCCGAGGCCGGTGAACGCCAGGGCCCGGCCGGTCCGCTCGCGACCCGCCATCCGCATCAGCAGCGAGCCGGTGTAGAGACCGGTGGCGGTGAGATTCGTGATCGCGTGGACGAAGCCCACCCGTTGCTGCTCCCGGTGCAACGTCGACCAGTCGGCCAGGCCGGCGGTCGCCGTGGGCAGGGCCATGCCGACGCCGGTCGCGATCAGGGTCCGCGACGCCCGCGGATCCGACCGGGTGACGTCGAGGACCGCCGACGCGATCCAGCAGCCCGCGCTCACCATCGCCATCGCGGGATGCAGCGGGTGTCCCAGAGGAACCCCGTGAAGGACGTCCCTGAGCCTGCTCGGGCCCAGTCTGCGGCGTATGGTCTTGGACAGCGCGTTGACCGGCCGATCCATGGCGGTCGTCCGTTCCAGCCCGTCGAGGAGGTTCGGCGATGGGACAATTCGTGGCAGCCGGCCCGTCCGTCGCGGCCTTGTCGTCTTCTCCATCATTCGCCCCCTTAACACGGACCACGTACCCGCCCGCCACGGCCACGAACATGGGGCGGCACGCCGGAACGGACCCTCAGCAGGGCCTCCGCAGGGCCCCAATGGGATCGTCGTGGGGTATTCGTGAGGGTGGCGGAGTCTCAGGGGGTCTCAGGGGGCGAGGTGGCCGTTGGCCACCGACGACTCGATCAGCCGGGCCGCGAACTCGCCCAGAGCCGGCGAACCCTCCGTGATGATCTGCACCTTCTCCAGCACCTGGCGGGCGGTCACCTTGTTCAGGGCCCAGGACCCGCCCTCGTTGTGGTGGTTGGCCAGGATGGGCGCGAGCCGGTCGAGCGCCTTGGCGAAGCGCGCCTCACGCGTGCGGCGCTCCTCGAACTCGTCCCAGAGCGCCCGCAGCCGCCTGCACTGGTCCTCGGGGAGCATTCCGAAGATCCGGTCGGCCGCCGCCTGCTCCAGCGCGGCCTGGCCTTCGACCGCCACGGTGTCGTAGATGTAGGTGTCCCCCGCGTCGATCTCCACGATGTCGTGCACCAGCAACATGGCGACGACCTTGTCGAGATCGGTTCCCGGCGGGGCGTGCTCGGCCATGACCATGGCCATCATGCCGAGATGCCAGGAATGCTCGGCGTCGTTCTCCCGCCGTGAGCCGTCGATCAGCGTGTTCCGGCGGATGATGCGCTTGAGCTTGTCGATCTCCATGGCGAAGGTGATCTGGGCGTCCAGCCGTTCCTGGAGAGCGATCGTCACTCTCGAAAGCCTAACGCCCTGTGATCACCGCTCGCCCGCTTCTCCGGCGATTGCTCGTATCGGGGACGGCTCAGGGCACGACGATCACGACCGGAACCCCGTTGAAGACGGCGTTCCCGGAAAGGGGATCCACGACCGTCTCGTCGGTGAGGGTGTTGGCACTGAACCCGGCATTCTCGGCCGCGACGGCCTGGGTGCTTCCGTCGTGGCCCCAGCCGTGCGGCAGGCTCACCACGCCCGGCATGATCGAGTCCGTCGGTTCGAGGGGCACGGCCAACTCGCCCGCGGCCGAGCGGACCAGCGCCTTGTCGCCCAGCCCGAGCCGGGTCACGTCGGCGGGGTTGATCTGGAGCGTGCAGCGGTTGCTGCCGCCGACCAGCGGTCCGATGTTGTGCAGCCAGCTGTTGTTCGACCGCAGGTGGCGCCGGCCGATCAACACGAACTCGGGTGCCGTGCGGCCGAGCCCGGCGCGGAGCCGTACGAGATCGTCGAGCAGGGGAGCCGGTGCGAGCTCGACGAGGCCGGACGCGGTGCTCAGAAGGCCGGGAAGGCGCGGCTCCAAGGGGCCCAGGTCGAGCCCGTTCGGGTGCCGGCGAAGCTCGGCGAGCGACAGGTCGCCGCCGTTCCACTCGCCGTAGGGGCCCAGCCGCAACATCGCGTCGAGCCGCGACTCGGCTCCGTTCGTCCCGCCCAACTCCGCGCGGAGTTCGGCGGGGTCACGGCCGGCGAGAGGGCCCGTGTCGGCCGCCGCCCGCACCATCTGGTCGAGGATCAGCTCGTCGAGCAGTGCCGGATCGGCGTCCACGCCCTGCCCGGACGCGATCATCGCCAGGCGGGCGAGGATCTCCGCCTCCGACGGCCGCCCGTCGAGGGGCAGCGCGGGCGGCGAGTAACGCGCGTAGTTCCGCACAGCGAAGCCGAGCAGCGCGAAGTCGTAGTGGCCCGACTGCAGAACCCTCGGCGGCGGAAGGATCACATCGGCGTGGCGGGTGGTCTCGTTGAGGTAGGGGTCCACGCTGACCATGAACTCCAGACCGGGCAGCGCCCGGTCCAGCCGCGTGCCGTTCGGTGCGGACAACACGGGGTTGCCCGCCACCGTGATCAGAGCTCTGACCTGGCCTTCGCCGGGGGTCTCGATCTCGTCGGCGAGGGTCGCGACCGGCAGTTCGCCGTTCGCCTCCGGCAGCCCGCGCACCCGGCTGTGCCACCGACCGGTCCGGTACGGCCGGCGCCGCGCGGGCCCCTCTGTGGCGGGCCGGGGGAACATCGCGCCGCCGGGACGGTCGAGGTTGCCGGTCAGCACGTTGATCACGTCGACCAGCCACTGGGCCAGCGTCCCGAACTCCGCCGTGCACGTGCCGATGCGGCCGTAGACGGCCGCGGTGGGGGCGGAGGCGAGTTCCCGCGCGAGCCGTACGATCACCTCGGCGTCGACGCCGCAGGCCTGCGCGCAGGCGGCCGGAGGGAAGTCGGCGAGGGCGCGGTCCACCTCGGCCAGGCCGGCCGCGGGAACCGTCACCGTGACGAGGTCCTCCGCGATGAGCGTGTGGGCGATGCCCGCGAGCAGGTAGGCGTCGGTGCCCGGGCGGATGAAGACATGTTCGTCGGCCAGGGAGGCCGTCCGGGTCCGCCTCGGATCGACCACGACGAGCCTGCCTCCGCGCCCGCGCAGCGCCTTCAGCCGGCCGGGGAAGTCGGGCGCCGTGCACAGCGAGCCGTTGGACTCCAGCGGGTTGGCGCCCAGCATGAGCAGGTAGTCGGTGCGGTCGAGGTCGGGCACCGGGATCGACAGCGGGTGGCCGAACATCAGGCCGCACGACACGTGCTTGGGCATCTGGTCGGCGGTGCTGGCGGAGAAGACGTTCCTGGTTCCGAGCGCCCGGACGAGAGGCGTGCCGTACAGGGCGCCCGCCATCGTGTGGGCGTTCGGGTTGCCGAGGTAGATCGCCCGGCTGGGGCCGGGGATCCGGGAGAGGCCCCGCTCGACGGCCGCGAAGGCCTCATCCCAGGAGACCTCCCGCCATCCGCCGTCCGTGCGGACCAGGGGCGTATGAAGACGGTCGGGGTCCTCGTCGAGACGGCCGAGCGAGGCGCCCTTGGGGCAGATGAACCCCTTGCTGAAGGGATCGTCCCTGTCGCCGCGCACCTCGGTCACATGCCCCGAGTCGTCAAGGGTGATCTTCAGGCCGCAGACGGCCTCGCACAGCGGGCAGGTCCGGTGGACGGTCTCCATTCGCGGCCTCCAGGGTCCGGGAGTCGAACCCATCCTTGACCGGTGATCCCTGCTGAGGGAAGCCCTAGAACCGAATGAAGTTCTAGGGCCTCCCCGCGCCCTGACGCCCCCGCGGTGCGTCTGGGCGCGTCCGTGGGGCCCGCGGACGGCGGGCATGCCCCGTCACGCGGTGAAGGCGCGGCCGACTTCCTCGAGTTCGCGTACGAGATCGAACCGCGGATCGCGGTAGTGCCGGGCGCCGAAGCCGGTCCGGTTCACCGTCCAGCGGAGTTCGTACGCCCAGCCGTCCTGGTCGGCGCAGAGCGCTCGATCCGCCATGTTCATGTGGGTCTTGATTAGTAATAACCAATTGGTACCGTGGGGATGCATGGAGACTCCTTTTCGGGTGGCTTCGAGATGGAGTTCTCGTTTCTGCTCGCCGGGTCGGCAGGTGGCAGCCTTTCGGCCCGGCTTTAACAAAGCCCGCGAACGGGGCTGTCGTGATGCGAGCGACCAGGTCGCCGTCGCTAGGCACGTGATGATTCCCGGTGGCCGGACGCCTCCCCGTCGTCGCGATATCCGCGAAGGGCGACACCGTCGTCGGGTACGGATGTTGCCCATGTGAAAGAAGCGGTCCGCCGAGCCGTTCGCCGCATTTTCATCGGCGCCTCCCCGAAATTCCGGGAACCCCTCCCGCATCGATCGTGACCCAGGAGGGATATCGCTGCAATACTTGGCGAAAGGAAACTTGCAAGGATCTTTTAGGCGTGCGGTGCATGTGTCGGTGCAATTTGCACTATGCTCCGCGAAGCGGCCCAGACGAAGGCGCGCGCCCGCTTGGCGTGACCAAGGAGGTCGGCGGGGTGCCGGATCATGGCAGTCCCACCGTTCGCCGGCGAAGGCTCGGTCAGGAGCTTCGCCGGCTGAGAGAGCGCGCCGAGTTCACCGGCGACCAGGTCGCCGCGCAGCTGGGCTGGTCGGCGGCGAAGGTGAGCCGGATCGAGACGGCCAGAACCTCGCCGCGCGAGGCCGACATCGAGGCCATGCTCGTGATCTACATGGTAGATTCGCGCCAGCGCCATGAGCTGCTTGCCCTGCACCGGGATGCGACCCGAAAGGGCTGGTGGGAGGAGTATCGGGACTCTCTGCCGAAGGAATACACCACTTTCCTGGGGCTGGAGGCCGAAGCCACGGCGGCACGAGACTGGGAACCCCAGGTGGTGCCGGGCCTGTTCCAGACGGAGACATACGTCCGAGCCATGATGGAAAGCGGACAGCGGAGCACTCTCGAAGCGCCAGGTGGGGTCCGGAGCCGGATCGAGGTCCGGATGGCCCGGCAAGAGTCCGTCCTCGGCACCCAGAGTCCGCTGAACCTCTCCGTCGTGCTCGAGGAGTCGGTGCTGCTGCGTCGTTTCGGGGACGACGAAGTGATGAGCGAGCAACTCGGACGGCTGATCGAGGTCTCGGAACTCCCCAACGTCCAGTTGAGGATCCTCCCTCTGGATGCCGAGCATCCGATCAACACGGGAGCCTTCAGTCATCTCAAGGTGCCCGAATTCCATGACGTGGTGTATCTGGAGGCGCTCCTCGGCGGACGCCTGGTCGAGGACGAGGCCATCGTGTACCGCTACGAGGTCGCTTTCGATTACCTGGAAAGCAAGGCATTGGACGTCGAGGCTTCTCGGAAATGCGTAGAAAAACGTCTTAGCCACTGGCGATGAGCCATCCTGAGCCGCCTCGGAAGCCCCGACAGGGATCACCCCGGGGGGAGAGACCAATAAATGAACTCTACGGATCTGCCGGGCGCTGTCTGGTGGAAGAGCACGCGCAGTGCCAACAACTGTGCCTGTGTTGAAATAGCCGTTTTGTCGGACGGCCAGGTCGGCGTTCGTGACAGTAAGAACCAGGAGGGGCCCGTCCTCGTTTTCACCCCGGTGGAATGGGACGCCTTCATCGGTGGAGTCAAGGACGGCGAGTTCGACATCTAGGCGAGCCGCCGCTCGACGTCCTGAGAATGCGGCGGATCACCACGCGTGCGACACGCGCGTGCGGCTTGCGCCCAAGGAGACAGGCACAAGCCGCACGCTGTGAGGGGACGGGGGTCAGGCGAGACCCAGGCCCTGGGCGACGCCCTGGCCGAGGTCCTTGTGCACGTTGGTCCAGTAGTCGACCACGCGCTTCCTCATGTCGCCGGTGACCTCGGGAGCCGAGGCGTGGCCGACGATGTTGCTCACCAGGTGGGCCCGGTCGGTGTCCGACAGGACGTTCTCCCACAGGGCGCGCGGCTGAACGAAGTCGTCGTCCTCGGCGTGCTTCACGTACGCGCTGCGGATGATCTCGCCGGCGACCTGGTGGCTCTCGCCCGCGAAGATCGACGGATCGGCGGCCGGGCCACCGACGGAGTTCGGCGCGTAGACCGGGTCGCTCGAGTTGCTGAAACGCATCGAGCCGTCCTTGTTGTAGCTGTGGACGGGCGACTTCGGCGCGTTGACGGGCAACTGCAGGTAGTTGGTCCCGATGCGGTAGCGGTGGGCGTCCGGGTAGGAGAACAGCCGGCCCTGGAGCATCTTGTCCGGGGAGGGCCCGATGCCGGGGACGAGGTTGGCCGGCTCGAAGCCTGCCTGCTCGACCTCGGCGAAGTAGTTCTCCGGGTTCCGGTTGAGCGTGAACCTGCCGATCGTGATCTCGGGGTAGTCGCTGTGCGGCCACACCTTGGTCAGGTCGAACGGGTTGAAGCGGTAGTCCGCCGCGGCCTCGAACGGCATGATCTGCACGTTCACCGTCCAGGACGGGTGGTCGCCGTTCTCGATCGCGGTGTGCAGGTCACGGATGTGGTGGTCGGCGTCCTGCGCGACCAGTGCGCCCGCCTCGGCGGCGGTGAAGTTCTCGATGCCCTGGTCGGTCTTGAAGTGGTACTTCACCCAGAACTTCTCGCCGGCCGCGTTGTACCAGAGGAACGTGTGCGAGCCGAAGCCGTGCATGTGCCGCCAGCTCTTCGGCGTGCCGCGGTCGGTCATCAGGAAGGTGACCTGGTGCGCCGACTCCGGCGAAAGCGTCCAGAAGTCCCACTGCATGTTGTTGTCACGCAGGTGGGTGTCCGCGCGGCGCTTCTGGCTGTGGATGAAGTCGGAGAACTTCGAGGGGTCGCGGATGAAGAAGATCGGCGTGTTGTTGCCGACGATGTCGTAGTTGCCCTCTTCGGTGTAGAACTTGATCGCGAATCCGCGCGGGTCACGGGCGGTGTCCGCACTGCCGAGCTCGCCCGCCACCGTGGAGAAGCGCAGGAAGAGGTCGGTCTCCTTGCCCTTCTGGAAGAGGTCGGCCTTGGTGAACTGGCTGACGTCCTCGGTGATCTGCAGGATGCCGTGGGCGCCGCCGCCCTTGGCGTGCACGACCCGCTCGGGCACGCGCTCGCGGTTGAACTGGGCCATCTTCTGAATGACGTAGTGGTCCTGCATCAGCAGGGGCCCGTTGGGGCCGACGGACAGCGAGAACTCGTCGCTGGGAGCGGGGATCCCTGCGTCTGTGGTGGTTATCGGCCTGTCGGTCATGGGGTTCCCTCCGAGATGTGCTTTCAAAAGATGCGGATCCATACGCGAGCGGCCCTTGATCAAGGGCCCGCGACTTCGGTGGTGACGCTGCGGCAGCCGGGACAGATCCCCCAGTAGATGACGTCCGCCTCGTCGACCAGGAAGCCGGCGTTGGACACGGGTTCCAGGCAAGGGGCGTGCCCGACGGCACAGTCGACGTCTGTGACCCTTCCGCACTCGCGGCAGACGAGGTGGTGGTGGTTGTCGCCCACCCTGGCCTCGTAGCGAGTGGGGCTTCCCGCGGGCTCGATGCGGCGGAGCAGTCCGCCGCGCTGGAGCGCGTTCAGCGAGTCGTAGACGGCTTGCAGGGAGACCTGGCCGACGCGATCGCAGACACCCCGGTGGATGGTTTCCACGTCGAGGTGGTCGCCGTTTCTCACGGTCTGCAAGATGGCCAGCCGGGCGGCGGTCACCCGCAGTCCCGCTTGGCGAAGTCGGACGGTATCTCCCACATGAACCACGCTAGCATCAAACCTGAATGACTCAAGTAAAGGAACTCTCCCAGTTTTCTGTGACAAATCCCTTCGAGTCGCCCGCGTCGACCTGGGATGGCATGCTCGCAGACGTGAGACCCCGAGCCCTCCTCCCCGCTCTCGTCCTGTTCCTCGCCGGCTGTTCGGCCGCGCAAGGTCAGCCTGCGCCCAGTCCGGTGGAGCAGGAGGCGACCGTGACCCCCTCCAAGCCGCCTCCCCCCAAGCCGGCGCGCCGGCCGTTTACGATCTCCTTCGCCGGAGACGTCCATTTCGAGGGCGTGCTCCGCGGCCGCCTCGACAGCAACCCGAGTACGGCTCTCGGCCCGATCGCCAGCGTGCTGCGCAAGGCCGACCTCACCGCGCTCAACCTGGAGACGGCCATCACCACCGGTGGGACGCCCGCCCCGGGCAAGCAGTACACCTTCCGGGCGCCGGCCACGGCCTTCACGGCGCTGAAGGCGGCCGGGGTCGACGTGGTCACGATGGCCAACAACCACGGCATGGACTACATGGAGAGCGGCCTGCGGGACACTCTCGGCGCGATCAAGCAGAGCAAGTTCCCCGTGGTCGGCATCGGCAAGGACGAGGCGGCGGCCTACCGCCCGTACCGGGTCACGGTCAAGGGAAACCGGGTGTCCCTGATCGGCGCGACGCAGGTCCTCGACGACGAGTTCGTCCAGGCGTGGACGGCCACCGCGGCCAAGGGCGGCCTCGCCTCGGCGAAGAACGAACCGCGCCTGATCCAGGCTGTACGGCAGGCCCGGAAGAACTCCGACACGGTGATCGTTTTCCTGCACTGGGGCACAGAACTGGCCGCCTGCCCCACATCCGTCCAGCGGTCCCTGGCGGACGCGCTCGAGGCGGCGGGCGCCGACGTCATCGTCGGCAGCCACGCGCACGTCCTGCTCGGCGGCGGATATCACGACGGCGCCTACGTGCATTACGGCCTGGGCAATTTCGCGTTCTACAACTCCGGTCCCGAGACCGGCAGGACGGGCGTGCTGACGTTGACGATCAATGGCAGAAAGGTCCTCAAGGACCAGTGGACCCCCGCGCGGATCAGCGGCGGAATCCCCATTGTGGAGACCGGTGCGGCCAAGCAGCGAGGCATCGCGAACTACCGGAACCTGCGCGGCTGCGCGGGTCTCGACGCCACGCCCTGAGGGAACGCCACGGCATTTCCATGCGACTCATGAGTAAGGCCTGACCTCGGCGGCATCCGCGTGCAAGATGGGTATGTGTCCAGCCAGCGCGTACAGGATGTGGAACGTTCTTCTGTCGGTGGGCAGGAGCCGTCGGTTCCCGCCGGACCCCTGCGCCGGCGCCCTTCGCAACGCAGGAGCGCCCGCAGAGTCGAGCGGATGCTCGACGCCTGCGCCGAGTTGCTGGACGAGGGCGGCTACGAGGCGCTCTCGACCACCCGCGTCGCCGAGCGCGCCGGTGTCGCGATCGGATCCGTCTACCAGTTCTTCCCGGACAAACGGGCCCTGAGCCAGGCGCTGACCCGGAGGAATCTCGAGCTGTTCGTGACCAGGGTCGGCCGCCGCTTCATCACCGACGACTACGGCGGTTGGTGGGAGGCGGTGGATGCGATCATCGACGAGTACGTCGACCTCCACAGAACGGTCCCCGGGTTCCGCTCGCTCAACTTCGGCGACGTCGAGGGGCTCGACGTGCCCGACTCGGTGGCGGACAACAACACCGTGATAGCCGGGCGCCTGCGTGCGCTGCTGCTGGAAGAGTTCGGCCTGCTCGACAGCGAAGACGTGGACCGTGCCATCCTCGTGGCCGCCGAGGCGGGTGACGCCGTCCTCAAACTCGCCTTCCGGCACGACTCCTCGGGGGCGCCGGAGATCGTCGCCGAGGCGCGACAACTCGTCCGCGGTTACCTCTCGCGCCAGCTGCGATCGTCCCAGCCGGAATGATCGTGAGGCCAGTCGCGGGGCGCCCTGACGCTCCGCTCGAAGCGGAACGGCTGGTGGGCCAGCTCGCGAGGCCAGGGGGAGACCGCCGGGCGTGCGATGTTCGGCACCTCCAGCGAACTCCATATCGAGGGCGGCATCGCCTGCATGTAGGCCGAGTTGTGCCAGGGCCTGACATGCGTGTGCCGGGGGACCTGCAGTTCCCGCATGTTGTCGTCCGAGGACGTCCCGGGACCGCATGGCACGGCCGCGGCGGGCTCGACGTTCAACTCGACCATGCGGAGCTGGGACTGGAGCCGCGCGAGGTCCTTGCGTGCCTGGTCGAGCGCCTCGAACTGCGCGGTCACATAGCCGGCGATACCGGGAACGACTGCGGACAGCACTGCGGCGGAAGCAAGAGTCACCATCACCCGCTTGGACATGACCTGTCAGCCCTCCGCCAGCTCCGATTAGCACAGCGCGGGCAATATGCCCGGTCAGCTGCACTGAGACACGATTCGTGTGCGAACGTGTACTAATCGTTGCTTCGTGAATGCCTGCCGTTGTCCCTGCAAAGACCGGCCGAGGTCGGTAGCCTCGGCTCTGTGGCACATGTGACGCATGAGCAGCTGGATCGACTGCTCGAACAGGCGCTCCTGCTCGATGACCACGGTGCCCTCGCATCGCAACTCGATGCGCTGGCCCAGGGCTACGAGTCCGGCGAGGTGTCGAGGGCGGCGATTCTCGTGCTGGCCGCGGAGGAGTGGCGGCAGGCGGGTCAGCCCGTGACCGCTCTCGAGCGGTTCCAGAGCGCGGTCGACGACGGTGGCGAGGTGCTGATCGATCCCCGGTCGGGCATCGCCGACACGCTCTTCGAGCTAGAACGTTCCGACGAGGCCCGGGCCGTCATCGCGGACATCAAGACCGGGCAATGGAATCCCGCGACGGCGCTCACCGTCGCCGAGACGCTGGTCGCGTACGGAGATCTGCAGGGCGCCCACGAGTGGGCGACCGAAGGGGTCCGCGCCTGCGCGGCGGGCTCCACGATGCGGGAGGTGCTGCTGCGCACCCGCTACCGCATCCGGGTCGACCTGGGACTGCCTGAGGACGATCTCGACGCGTTGCTCGACGTCACCCGCTGAGTCCGGTGCGGGCTGAGGGGCGGCGATGAAAAAGGGGCCGCGCGGCATACGGCCCCCTTCCGTCCCGGCCGGTACGAAGTCGTACGGCCGGGATCGTCCTCAGTCCTTCTGCTCAGGGCAGGATCGTGCTGTCGGTCGCGTTGTTCGCGAGCCTGGTCACCGAGCGCGTGTCCGCGGCCTTGGCCAGAGCGGGGGCGGTGAGATCGTTCGGTACGGCGCCGTTCGGGTGTGCCGGCGCCTTCGGGTGCACCACGCCGGTCCGTGTGTTGGAGCCCTCCGTGGACCGGGTCTTGGCGTCCGCGTCGTGGCGCCGGTGGCCCTGTGCGCGTCCCTGATCGGCCTGCTTGCCCTTGGCTCCGGCGGCCTCCTGGGCGCCGGAGTTCGGGTGAGCCGGACGGCCCGGGCCGGCGGGTGTCATCGCGTTCTGTCCGCCGTGCTGCTTGTCCCCCGGCTGGATGACGGCCGACGGCGCCTTGTGGTGGGGACGGCCGTGGGGATGAGCCGGGAGGAACTCGGCGCCCGAACGGGATGACGACTTGTCGTTCTTTCCACGCCCGTCCGCGGCCGAGTCACGGCCCTTGGGGTTGTGCTCGTTCGCTGCCTTCACCGGAGTGCACGCCTGGTGCATCACGCCCGGGCGTGCCGGAGCGATGGCCATGAGGGGAACCATGGGAACCGTCGTCGACGGCTGGGCCGCCTCGGTCGCGGCGGAGGCCCCTGTCGCGGCCTGCTTGGCCACGGACTGCGCCGCGTCCACCGCCGGAGCCGGGTTCGGCATCTCGCCGGGCACTGCCTTGGACACGGCCTGAGGCGCCGTCTGCGCTCCCGCGGGAGCCGCCTTCTTGCTGTTCGGCATCGCCGGCAGCACCGTCGACGCGTCGGGCGCGGGGGCCGGAAGCGTCCTCGGGCGGCCTGCGGCGGACTTGCCCGGGGCACCCTGAACACCCTTCGCCGCGCCGCCCTTGCCAGTGCCGCCCTGCGCCGCGCCGTCCTTGGCGGTCCCGCCCTGCGCTGCCCCGCCCTTGGCAGTGCCGCCCTGCGCTGCGCCGCCCTTGGCAGCCCCGCCCTGCGCTGCGCCGCCCTTGGCAGTGCCCCCCTTGGGGGTGCCGCCCTTGGGCGTGTCGCCGTCGGGTGTGGTGGCCGGCCGGCCGGGCATGGAGGGCAACCCGTGTGCGGCTGCGGCCCCTGCGGTGTCGGCGATGCTGAGCACTCCGCTTGGCGGAGTGAGAGTGTTCAGGTTCGCCGGCGAGCTCTGGTTATGCGGCTTGCAGGCATCGGTCATGGTCGTGCCGTCCGCCATCGCGTGACCGGTCGCGAGCCAGCTCACCCCAGCGGTGACCGCCGCCAGAACGACGCACCGCCCCCGCATACTTCGTGATGTCCTGGACATCCACGTCCCCCTGGTTGCTTACGGTATTCCGACGAACGCCGAACGTAGCAGCGAGGGAAAACACGGGGGTCGGCTTGCCTCAATGGTGGCGAAGACCTTACCGAGCAGACCGAATGCTTAGCGTGTCACCGGCTTCGTCAAGGTCGACGATTACCTCTTCCCCGTCGCGGATCTCGCCGGACAGCAGCGCCTTGGCGAGCTTGTCACCGATCGCCGACTGCACCAGCCGCCGGAGCGGACGGGCGCCGTACAGCGGGTCGTAGCCGGTGAGCGCCAGCCAGTCGCGTGCCGCGGGAGTCACCGTGAGCGTCAGTCGGCGGTCGGCCAGCCTTCTGGCGAGCCGAGAGACCTGCAGGTCGACGATCTGCGAGAGCTCCTCTGTGCCGAGGGCGTCGAAGACGATGACGTCGTCGAGCCGGTTGAGGAACTCCGGCTTGAACGCAGCTCGCACCGCGTTCAGCACGGCCTCCCTCTTGGCGTCGCTCTCCAGCTTCGGATCGACCAGGAACTGCGAGCCGATGTTGGAGGTGAGGATCAGGATCGCGTTGCGGAAGTCGACCGTACGGCCCTGGCCGTCGGTGAGCCGGCCGTCGTCGAGCACCTGCAGCAGGATGTCGAAGACCTCCGGATGCGCCTTCTCCACCTCGTCGAGGAGCACCACGGTGTACGGCCGGCGCCGCACGGCCTCGGTGAGCTGGCCGCCCTCCTCGTAGCCGACGTAACCGGGAGGCGCTCCCACCAGCCGGGCCACGCTGTGCTTCTCGCTGTACTCGCTCATGTCGATGCGGGTCATGGCGCGCTCGTCGTCGAACAGGAACTCCGCGAGGGCCTTGGCCAGCTCGGTCTTGCCGACCCCCGTCGGGCCGAGGAACAGGAACGAGCCGGTGGGCCGGTCGGGGTCGGCGATGCCGGCACGGGCCCGCCGTACCGCGTCGGAGACGGCCTGGACCGCCTGGCGCTGGCCGATGAGGCGCCTGCCCAGTTCGTCCTCCATCCGGAGGAGCTTGGCCGTCTCGCCTTCCAGCAGCCGCCCGGCGGGGATGCCGGTCCAGGAGGAGATGACCTCGGCGATGTCGTCGGGGCCGACCTCTTCCTTGACCATCGGCTCGACCTCAGCCTCCTCCGCGGCCCGGGTGGCCTCGGCGAGATCCTTCTCCAGCCGGGGCACGTCGCCGTACATCACGCGGGAGGCGGCCTCGAAGTCTCCGTCACGCTGGGCCCGCTCCGCGGCGCCGCGTGCCTCGTCGAGCTGCTTCTTCAGCTCGCCGACCCTGTTGAGCCCGGCCTTCTCTCGCTCCCAGCGTCCGACCAGGGCGCTGAGCTCCTCCTGGCGGTTGGCCAGCTCCTCGCGGAGCTTGTCCAGGCGCTGGCGGCTCGCCTCGTCGGTCTCCTTGGCGAGCGCGAGCTCCTCCATCTTCAGGCGGTCGACGATGCGCTGGAGCTCGTCGATCTCCACGGGCCTGGAGTCGATCTCCATGCGGAGGCGGGACATCGACTCGTCGACCAGGTCGATGGCCTTGTCCGGGAGGAAACGGGCCGTGATGTACCGGTCGGACAGGGTCGCGGCGGCGACGAGCGCGCTGTCGGAGATCTGCACCTTGTGGTGGGCCTCGTAGCGGCCCTTGAGCCCGCGCAGGATCGCGATCGTGTCCTCGACCGTCGGCTCGCCGACGTAGACCTGCTGGAAGCGGCGCTCCAGCGCCGGGTCCTTCTCGATGCGCTCGCGATACTCGTCGAGGGTGGTGGCCCCGATCATCCGCAGCTCGCCGCGGGCCAGCATGGGCTTGAGCATGTTGCCCGCGTCCATCGCGCCCTCGGCGGCCCCAGCGCCGACCATGGTGTGCAGTTCGTCGATGAACGTGACGATCTGGCCGTTGCTCTCCTTGATCTCGTTGAGCACGGCCTTGAGGCGCTCCTCGAACTCGCCGCGGTATTTCGCGCCCGCGACCATCGCGCCGAGGTCGAGGGCGACCAGGCGCTTGTTCTTGAGGCTCTCCGGCACGTCGCCGGCGATGATCCGCTGGGCCAGTCCCTCGACGACGGCGGTCTTGCCGACTCCGGGCTCGCCGATCAGCACGGGGTTGTTCTTGGTGCGGCGGGAGAGCACCTGGACCACTCGCCGGATCTCGGTGTCCCTCCCGATGACGGGGTCGAGCTTGCCCGCGCGCGCCCGCTCCGTGAGGTCGACGCCGTACTTCTCGAGCGCCTGGAAGGTGTCCTCAGGCGTCTCACTCGTCACCCTGGCGTGCCCGCGGACCTTCTCGAAGACGTCGAGCAGTGCGTTGGGGGTGGCGCCCTCCGCCTTGAGCAGGTCGGCCACCTGGCCGCCGTCCGCCGCGAGACCGACGAGCAGGTGCTCGGTCGAGACGTAGTCGTCCTCGAGCCGCTTGGCCCGCTGCGCGGCGGTGTTCAGCACGGTGAGCAACTGCCGGGAGGTGGACGGCGCGCTCACCGTGGAGCCCTGTGCCTTGGGGAGCCGGTCGAGCAGTTCCTCGGCCTGCGTCCGCAGCCGCTTCCAGTCCGCGCCGACCGCCTCCAGGAGCGGTACGGCGGTGCCCCCCGTCTGGGCCAGCAGAGTGGTGAAGAGGTGGGCGGGCGAGACCTCGGGGTTCCCCTCGGTGGCCGCCCGCCGGACCGCCCCGGACAGGGCTTCCTGGCTCTTCTGAGTCAGCTTGTAGTCCATATGTGTTCGATGCCCTCGCTTCGGAAGATCAGGCAGGAGGCAGTTCGTAGCGGATCAGAGCCCGCATCATGGCCAGCTCTCCCCGGAGCCGGGACACCTCGTCGCGCAGGCGCATGGTCTCGGTCTCGAGTTCGAGGATGCGCTTGATGCCGGCCAGGTTGATGCCGTCTTCCTGGGAGAGCCTCTGGACCTCGCGCAGCAGCACGATGTCCCTCGTGGAGTAGAGCCGCCCGCGCCCCGCCGAGCGGCCCGGGCTCACGAGCCCGAGCCGGTCGTACTGGCGCAGGGTCTGCGGGTGCAGCCCCGACAGCTGGGCGGCCACTGAGATCACATAGACCGGAGTGTCGTCGGACAGATTGAAGAAATTCGCATCCATCGGCTCACTCGCTTCTGGACTGCTTGATCAACTCGTCACGGAGGTCGGCGCCCTCCGTCGCGTTCCGGAACTCCTCGAGCGCCGCGCGGGCCTTGTCGTCAAGGTCGTGCGGCACCGCCACCTGGACGGTGACCAGCAGGTCACCCTTGGTGCCGTCCTTGCGGGCGGCTCCGCGACCGCGGACGCGGAACGTGCGGCCGTTGGGCGTGCCCTCCGGGATACGGAGAGTGACCGGCATGCCGCTGAGGGTCGGAACCTTGATCTCGGCTCCGAGCGCGGCCTCCGGGAAGGTGACGGGCACATTGATCGTGAGGTTCTCCCCGCTGCGCCCGAAGACGGCGTGCGGCTTCACATGGACCTGCACGTAGAGGTCGCCCGCGGGGCCGCCGTTCTCGCCCGGCGCGCCCTTTCCCTTGAGCCGGATCCGCTGGGCGTCCCCGACGCCCGCGGGGATGCGGGCCTGGATGGTGCGGGTGCTCTTGCCGCGTCCGCTTCCCTCGCAGACCGGGCAGGGGTCGTCGACCAGAAGCCCTCGGCCGCGGCAGTCGCGGCAGGGCTCGGAGAAGGCGAAGTTGCCGAGGTTGCGGCTGGCCGCCCCGGTGCCCTCACACGTGGGGCACACCCGGGGGGTGGTGCCCGCCTTGGCTCCGGTTCCGCCGCACGCCGTGCAGGCCGACGAACTGGTCAGCCTGAGGGACACCGTCGTGCCGTCGACCGCCTCGCTGAAGGAGAGGGTGACCTCCGACTCGATGTCCTGGCCGCGGCGGGGCCGCTGCGTGGTCGTACGTGTGGCGCCGCCGCCGCGGTTGAACAGACCGCCGAACAGGTCGCCCAGGCGGTCGCCCGCGCCCGGCTGCTGGCCCTGACCGGTGCCGCTTCCGGAGAACAGGTCGCCGAAGTCGAAGTTGAAGCCTCCCCGCTGGCCGCCCGCGCCCGTGTAACCGCCGACGCCCGAGCCGAACAGGGTGCGGGCCTCGTCGTACTCCTTGCGCCGCTTGGTGTCGGACAGGACGTCGTAGGCCTCGGAGACCTCCTTGAACTTCTCCTCGGTCTGGGTGTCGCCCTGGTTGGCGTCGGGGTGGTACTTGCGGGCGAGCTTCCGGTAGGCCTTCTTGATGTCCTCGCCGGTCGCGCTCTTGGGCACACCAAGGACGGCGTAGTAGTCCTTCTCCAAGTAGTCCTTGGTGCTCATCTATCGCTTCCTTCGTACGAAAAGGGGAATCACTGGTCGCCTCTCCCGATCTTGCCCGATCGGGAGAGGCTTCCGGTTGTTCAGTTGTCGCCGGATTCGTCGGACCCGCCGTCGGCGTCGATCCGATCGTCCCCGCCGGTGAACTCCACCCGCTCCTCGTCCTCCGCGGGCTCGGCGACCGCCACCCGGGCGGGACGCAGGACGCGCTCGCCGATCCGGTAGCCGGGCTGGAGGATCTCGATGCAGGTGGGCTCGGTCACATCGGCTGAATAGCTGTGCATGAGGGCCTCGTGCACGGTCGGGTCGAACGCGTCGCCCTTCGCGCCGTAGGTGCTCAGGCCCAGCTTGCCGACGGCCGCCTCGAGCGACTCGCTCACCTTGGCGAAACCGCCGGTCAGCTCACCGTGGTCACGCGCCCGGCCGATGTCGTCGAGCACGGGCAGGAACTCTGAAAGCACGCTGGCCACCGCGTGCTCCTTGACGGCGATCCGGTCGCGCTCGACCCGCTTGCGGTAGTTGCTGTACTCGGCCTGGAGACGTTGCAGGTCGGCCGTGCGCTCCGCGAGCAGGCCGGCCGCGGAGCCCTCGGCTGGGGCCTGTGACGTCCCCGTGCCGCCGGGAACGGGGCCGTCCGCCGGCTCGCCGCCGGCGTTCTGACGGACCGTCCCGGTGTCAGGGTCGATCTTGCGATTGTCGCGGATCACCGGCTCCTCCTCGGAACCGTTCTCGCGCGGGGTCACTTGTTGCCGCCCTCCTGCTTCGGCTCGTCGTCGACGATCTCGGCCTCGACGACGTCGTCATCGGCCTTGGCCTGCTGCTCGGCTCCCGGGGCCGCCGCGCCGGCGGCGTCACCCTGCGACTGGGCGTAGATCGCCGAGCCCATCTTCTGGCTGACCGTGGCCAGCTTCTCCGCGGAGTCGCGGATGACCGCCGTGTCGGTGCCCTCGAGAGCCTTCTTCAGCTCGGTGAGCGCCTCTTCGACCTCGGTCTTGACCTCGGCCGGGACCTTGTCCTCGTTCTCCCTGAGGAACTTCTCGGTCTGGTAGGCCAGCGAGTCGGCGTTGTTGCGGACCTCGGCCTCCTCACGGCGCTGCTTGTCCTCCTCGGCGTAGGAGTCCGCCTCGCGCATCATGCGCTCGATGTCGTCCTTCGCCAGCGCGGAGCCGCCGGTGATGGTCATCGACTGCTCCTTGCCGGTGCCGAGGTCCTTGGCGCCGACGTTGACGATGCCGTTCGCGTCGATGTCGAAGGTGACCTCGATCTGCGGGACGCCGCGCGGCGCCGGAGCGATGCCGGTCAGCTCGAACGTGGCCAGCCGCTTGTTGTAGGCCGCGATCTCACGCTCACCCTGGTAGACCTGGATCTGCACCGACGGCTGGTTGTCCTCGGCCGTGGTGAAGACCTCCGACCGCTTGGTCGGGATCGTGGTGTTGCGCTCGATGATCTTGGTGAAGATGCCGCCCTTGGTCTCGATGCCGAGGCTGAGCGGGGTCACGTCGAGCAGCAGGACGTCCTTGACCTCGCCCTTGAGCACGCCGGCCTGGAGCGCGGCGCCGATCGCCACGACCTCGTCCGGGTTGACGCCCTTGTTCGGCTCCTTGCCGCCGGTCAGCTCCTTGACCAGCTCGGACACGGCCGGCATACGGGTCGAGCCGCCGACGAGCACCACGTGGGCGATGTCCGCGACCTTGACCCCGGCGTCCTTGATGACCTGGTGGAACGGGCCCTTGCAGCGCTCGAGCAGGTCAGAGGTGATCCGCTGGAACTCCGAGCGGGTCAGCTTCTCCTCGAGGTGGAGCGGACCCTCGGCGGACGCCGTGATGTAGGGCAGGTTGATCGAGGTCTCGGTCTGGCTGGAGAGCTCGATCTTGGCCTTCTCCGCCGCCTCACGCAGGCGCTGGAGGGCCATCTTGTCCTTGGACAGGTCGACGCCGTGCGCGTTCTTGAACCGCGTCGCCAGCTCGTCGACGACGCGCTGGTCCCAGTCGTCGCCGCCCAGGTGGTTGTCACCGCTGGTCGCCTTGACCTCGACGAAGCCGTGGCCGTCCTCCTGGCCGACGTCGAGCAGGGACACGTCGAACGTGCCGCCGCCGAGGTCGAAGACCAGGATCGTCTGGTCCTTCTCCTTGTCGAGGCCGTAGGCCAGCGCCGCGGAGGTGGGCTCGTTGATGATGCGGAGCACGTTGAGGCCCGCGATCTGGCCGGCCTCCTTGGTGGCCTGCCGCTGAGCGTCGTTGAAGTACGCCGGGACGGTGATGACCGCGTCCGCGATCTTCTCACCCAGGTAGGCCTCGGCGTCCTGCTTGAGCTTCTGGAGGATGAAGGCGCTGATCTGCTGCGGGGTGAACTTCTTGCCGTCGATCTCGACGGTCCAGTCGGTGCCCATCTCGCGCTTGACCGAGCGGATGGTCCGGTCGACGTTGGTCACGGCCTGCCGCTTGGCGACCTCGCCGACGAGGACCTCACCGTTCTTGGCGAAGGCGACCACGGACGGCGTGGTCCGCGAGCCCTGTGCATTGGCGATGACGGTGGGCTCACCGCCCTCGAGGATCGAGACGACGGAGTTGGTCGTCCCCAGGTCGATACCTACCGCACGTGCCATGAGTACGTCCTTGTAGTCAAAGTTGAGTTTGTTGGACTCAATAGTGAGCCAGCCGTTGAGGCTTTGTCAAACGTCTTGAGTCTAGGAGGCTCAACCCCGCCACGCGCGGAATTCTTCCCGATCTCGGCAAGGATTCATCAAGGTCGCAACGGCCTGGACGGCGGGGCCGTACAGGCAGGTCGGAGGAGGTTTCGGGAACGGCGTCAGCGGGCGCCGTCGACCACCTTGCGGTCTCCGAGAGGGGCGGGGAGCCGGACCCGCGTCTGCTTCTGGATCGCGATGTCGATGCACACCGCGTCAGGCTGGCGCCGGTCGTGGCCTTCCCAGAGCGTGACCGCGACCGTGTCGGCGGTCTCCGCCACCTCGACCCGGTCGAGCATGTTGCACGGCTCGACGCCCGACCACCAGACGACGTCCAGAGCCTTGCCGTCGTCCGTGGGCGTCGCGCTGATCCAGGGGACCTTGCGCGGGTTGATCGTGTTGCCCACGGGAGTGACCGCGGACGGTGACGGCGCCGCGCCGCCGGAGCTCACGGGAACGCCGACGGGCTGTTCCGGCGAGGCCGACGCCGACGTCGACGGCGTCTCTCCGCAGGCCACCGCCAGGAACAGGAGTGCCGCGAGCCAGAGCTTTCCCATACCCCCGACAACGGATGAGCGGCGGCCCGAGTTCACCTGGAGGGCAGACCTTCCCGGCTGTTGACGGTCGACGGGTGAAGCCTTAATTTCAACACATGATGAATTTATCGGAACCCGCGATCGCCGTACGGGACCTGAGGGTCGTCCGTGGTGGGGTCGAGGTGCTGCACGGGCTCACCTTCGAGGTGCCGCGCGGCCAGGTGACGGGGCTGCTCGGCCCCAGCGGTTGCGGGAAGACCACGCTGATGCGCGCGATCGTCGGCGTGCAGATCGTGACCGGGGGACAGGTCACCGTGCTCGGCAGGCCCGCCGGCGACCCCTCCCTCAGGCGCATGATCGGTTACTCCACCCAGAACCCGGCCGTCTACCGGGATCTGTCGGTGGTGGAGAACCTCCGCTACTTCGCGGCCGTGCTGAAGGCGCCGAAATCGGACGTGGACCGGGTGATCGAGGAGGTCGGCCTCTCCAGCGTCGCCGGCCAGCTCGGTGGGACGCTCTCCGGCGGCCAGCTCAACCGGGCCAGCCTCGCCGTGGCCCTGCTGGGCAGCCCCGAACTCGTCGTGCTCGACGAGCCGACCGTCGGGCTCGACCCCGTCCTGCGCCAGGAGCTGTGGCGGCTGTTCCAGAGCCTGGCCGACCGCGGCGTGACGCTCATCGTCTCCAGCCACGTGATGGACGAGGCCGCCCGGTGCCAGCGGCTCATCGTGATGCGCGAAGGGGAGATCCTCGCCGACGACACCCCGCATGAGCTGCGCGAGCACACGCGCACGACGGATCTGGAAGAGGCGTTCCTGCGCCTCATGGAGGAGAGGACGGCGGCATGAACCCCGCGATCACCCTTGCGACGGCGCGGCGGATCCTGACCCAGCTGCGCCACGACCACCGCACGGTCGCGCTGATGGCGCTGGTGCCCACCCTTGTGATCATCCTGCTCTACTACGTGATCGACGATCAGCGCTCGTTCGGCGCGTGGGCGCCGATCCTGCTGTGCGTCTTCCCCTTCCTCGTGATGTTCCTGGTCACCTCCATCGCCACTCTGCGGGAACGGACGTCGGGCACGCTGGAGCGGCTGATGGCCACGCCGCTGGGCAAGCTCGATCTGCTCCTCGGATACGGCATCGCGTTCGGCCTGATGGCCTGCGTCCAGGTGGCCATCGCGCTGACCGTCTCGCTGACGTGGCTCGGGTTCGACCTGGCCGGGCCGTTGTGGTCGCTGGTCGTGATCGCGCTGCTCAACGCCCTGCTGGGCACGGCGCTCGGGCTGTTCTGCAGCGCCTTCGCGCGCAGTGAGTTCCAGGCCGTGCAGTTCATGCCGGTGGTCATGATCCCCCAACTCCTGCTCGGCGGGATCCTGGTCCCGCGCGACCAGATGGCCACCGTTCTGGAGTGGATCTCCAACGTCCTGCCGATGTCGTACGCCATCGAGGGGATGAAGGACGTCGTCATCGGCGGTGAGCTGGGGGGCGAGTTCTGGCGTGACGTGACGGTCGTGGCGGGCTCGGCCCTGCTCGCCCTCATCCTTGGCGCCGCCACCCTCCGCCGCCGAACCCCCTGACTTTCCCCCCTCCCCCCTGGGCCGTGATCATGCACAGGTTCGTGTTCATGCCACATGACCTGCACATTCTCTCGGCGTGATCATGCAGGGATTCGTGATCGTGTCGTATGACCTGCGCGGATACCCGGCGTGATCATGCACAGATTCGCGCCCGTGCCGTACGACCAGGGCATTCTCTTGTCGTGATCATGCACGAGGGGTCAGGAGGCCCAGTCGGGCGCGAGAGCCGTACGAGATGTCAGCCGGAGGCGAGCTGGCGACTGCGGTCGCGAGCCGCCTCGATGGCGTCGAGGAACGCGGCGCGCACCTTGTGACGCTCCAGTTCGGCGATGGCGGCGATCGTCGTGCCTCCGGGAGAGGTCACGGCCTCGCGGAGGATCACCGGGTGCTCGCCGGAGTCGCGAAGCATGATCGCGGCGCCGACGATCGACTGGGTGACCATGTCGAGCGCGGCCGCGCGGGGCATGCCCAGCAGGATGCCGGCGTCGACCATGGCCTCCACCAGGTAGAAGAAATACGCCGGGCCGCTGCCGGAGAGCGCGGTTGCGGCGTCCTGCTGCGACTCGGGGATCCGCAGCACCTTGCCGACGGGGGAGAGCAGGTCCTCGGCTCGCTTGAGGTGGGCCTCCGACGCGTGCTCACCTGCGGAGATGACGCTCATGGCCTCGTCGACCAGCACGGGGGTGTTGGACATGACCCTGACGACGGGCACCTCGCCGCCGAGCCTCGCCTCGACGAAGCCGGTCGTGATGCCCGCCGCCACCGAGATGATCAGGCTGCCCGCAGTGAGGTGGGGGGCGATCTCGGCGAGCAGGCTCGCCATGTCCTGCGGTTTGACCGCGAGGATGATGGTCTCGGCGCTCTTGACCGCCTCGGCGTTGTCGGTCACCCGCACGCCGTACCGCTCGCGCAGGGCCTCGGCGCGTTCCGGGCGCCGGACGGTCGCCGTGATCTCGTGCGGCCGGAGGCCGGCCCGCACCAGTCCGGACAGGAGGGCCTCGCCCATCTTGCCTGTTCCGAGAATCGCGATCATGGCATCGTCCTCACCGCTAGAACCCGGTTGGCAGCCTACCGACGCTCATGCCCTGCGGAGGTTCCGGATCGCGGGCACGCTCAGCAGGACGACGATGCCGGCCAGTCCCACGCCGAAACCGAACAGGAGCACGTGATCGGCTCCGACCCGTTCGGAGACGGGCCCGGAGAGCGCCTGGCCGATCGGCATGCTGAGGACCGAGCCCCCGACCTCGTAGGCCGTCACCCGGTTGAGGACGTCCGGAGCGACCTTGGTCTGGATGCTGGTGGCCCACATCACCGACCAGAAGGCCCACGCCGCCCCGCTGAGGGCGAACCCGGCCGCCATCACACCGGCGGGCATCCGGGTGGCGATGACCAATGGCTCCAGGAAGAACGCGATCATCACGATCGCTCCGGTGGCAAGCGGCCGGGCAGGCCTGACGTACATCGCGATCATGCCGCCAAGAATGGTCCCCGCGCCGACGGCCGACATCATCCAGCCGTAGGCCGACCTGCCCAGTTCTTCGGTGACCAGCGCGGCTCCGAGGGGCACGAGGGGGCCGAAGACCACCACGCCGTAGACGGCCCAGACGAGGATGACCGCCCACATCCATGTCCGGGACCGGAACTCGTCCCAGCCCTCACGCAGGTTTCTGAGCATCGACGATCCCGCGGTGATCGACGCTACCGGACGGACGCTCAGCGACAGGATGCAGACGGCGCTCACCGCGAAGGTGCCGGCGTTGACGCCGTAGACGACGCCCGCGCCGCCGAAGACCACCAGGATTCCGGAAAGCGCGGGTCCGAACAGTTGGGCGATGGCGTCGGCGACCCGCAGGGTGGCGTTGGCCCGCTGCACGTCTCGGGAGATCTGCGGCACCATGCTCGCCACGCCCGGCTGGAACATCGCGGCGGCGGCGCCGCTCAGCGCCGAGAGCACGATGAGCAGAACGAGTGAGGGCCTGCCGGTAAGGAAGCTGATCGCGATGACGGACTGCGTGACGACTCGCACCAGGTCGGCGCCGATCATCATGCGCCGAGCGGTGAACCGGTCGGCGAAGACTCCGCCGAACAGGATGAGGGTGCCCATGGGGGCCATCCACGCGGCGAGGACGAATCCGACACCGGTGGACCCGTATCCGGCTCCCAGAACGCCCAGCGAGACGGCGACGGGCAACATCGCGTCGCCGAGGATGGAGATGGCCCGGCCGACGAAGTAGAGCGCGAAGTCCCTCGTCCACAGGGGGAGCCGCTGCTCTTTTCCCACAGCCTGTACGGCCTGCGCCACTTCGCCCCCTGATGTCCGATCCGCCGCGGACATCATGCCAGATTGGAAAGTTTCCTAATCAAAGGGGTTTTCCTGAGTGGCGACCACGTGGTGGCCGTCCGCATGGCGAGCGGATTGCATGATCGCGCGAGGTGTTCGCGCTGGTCGCGGTAGATGAAAACAGAATTCGCGCATGATCACGATCGGTATTTTCCCTGGCAGGACGGCAAGATTTCGAAAGTGTGCATGATCACGGGCGGGGTTTGCGCCGGTCAGGCAACGTGATCACGAACCTGTGCATGATCACGCCGGTGGTGAAGGCCGGTGGTGAAGGCCGGTGGTGACGGCCGGTGGTGACGGCCGGTGGGGAAGCGGGTGGTGAAGTGGGTAGTTAAAGGGGGGTTGTTGACCATCCGTTTACGATTGATCGAGTGACGCCACGTCGCGGAATTCCTCCGCTTCTCGCCGTTCTCCTGATGGCCGGGTGCTCGTCCCCGGACACCCCCGCGGTTCAGGTCGCACAGGTCACCCGCACGCCGGTCAGCGAGGTCGTCGAGGCCCCCGCGACGGTCGGCGCGCGCGCCACGGCGGCGCTGACCACCCCCGCGTCCGGCACGATCTCCAAGCTCTACGTGCAGGACGGCGACACCGTCAAGAAGGGTCAGATCCTCGCGAGGATCAGCTCTCCGCAGGCAAAGGACCAGCTCGACCAGGCCCGAAAGGCCGACAAGCAGGCCTCCCGGCCCGTCTCGACGCGAGGCGTGTCCACGTCGGTACGGCTTCCGCCGCTGAAGGTGCCGGGAAGCCTCGACGCCAGGGTCGCGCGCGACTTCGCTCGAGCCAGGAAGGCGGCGGCGAAGGTCGAGGACCGGGCGATCAGAGCGCAACTCCTGGCCGCCATCGACGCGGCGCAGACCCAGCACAAGGCCCAGCGGCGGGAGCTCGACCAGGTGGTCAGCGGCCTCAACCGGTCGGTCGGCCAGGTGGTCGCGCAGGTGAGCGGCCAGCTCGGCGCGGGGCTCAGCGGCCTCACGGCGTCCATGTCGTCCCTTCAGGCGGCCTCGCGGTCGCAGACCAAGGCGGCGGTGAAGGCGGCCAAGCGAACCGTCGACGGGCTGGTCATCAAGGCCCCGTTCGGCGGGGTGATCACGCTGGGCGGCGCCTCCTCGGGAGGCGGCGCGGGGGACCTGAGCGGTCTTCTGGGGCAACTTCCCGCCGGTCTGGCCGGCCAGGCGGGCGCGGCCGCCCCCGCCTCGACAGGACGCTCAGGCGGGGTCGTCGCGACCGGCGTCCCGGTGGCGGCGGGGGACACGATCGTGACGGTCACCGACGTCTCGGCGCTCATCCTGTCCGCCGACGTGGACGAGACCGACGTCCTGCTGGTCCAGAAGGGGACGCCCGCGGAGGCCGAGTTCGACGCGGTCACCGGCGCCACTTACACCGCCACGGTGACGGGTGTCGGGGTCACCCCGAAGGAGGGGACCACCGGCGGGGTCAGCTATCCCGTGCGCCTGCGGCTCGGCGACGGCGTCTACGACGACCAGAGCCCCGCTCCGGCGCCCAAGCCCGGGATGAGCGCGGTGGTGCGCCTGACCGTACGGCAGGCCCCCGACGCGATAGCCGTACCGGCTTCGGCGATCGTGACGAGCGGCAGGGAGTCGATCGTCTGGGCGGTGCGCGGCGGCAAGGCCGAGCGCCGGGTCGTCAAGCTGGGAGCCCAGGGCGACGCCACCGTCCAGGTCGTCAGCGGGGTGTCGCCCGGCGAGCGGGTGGTCATCAAAGGCGCGGACACCGTCCGGCAGGCGCAAACCCTGCCATGACGACGGAACCCCCCATGACGTCGCCCGCGGCGTTCGAGGCGATCGGGCTGACCAGGTCGTACGACCTCGAAGGCGTGTCTGTGGACGCCCTGCGCGGCGTGGACCTGCGCATCGACCAGGGCGAGTTCGTGGCCATCCTCGGGCCGTCCGGCTCCGGAAAGTCCACGCTCATGCACCTGCTGGGCTGTCTCGACCGGCCGACGTCGGGCATCCTGCGGGTGGGCGGGGTCGACGTCGCGACCCTCGACGACACCCGCCTGGCCGAGTTGCGCAACCAGACCATCGGCTTCGTCTTCCAGTCCTTCCACCTGCTCGCCCGGACTCCGGCGCTCGACAACGTGGCGCTGCCCCTCGTCTACCGGGGCGTCACGAGATCGGAACGGCGCGCCCGGGCCGAGGCGGCGCTGAAGGCCGTGGGGCTCGGGCACCGGCTGGGCCATCGGCCCTCCCAGATGTCCGGCGGCGAGCAGCAAAGGGTCGCCATCGCCCGTGCCCTGGTGGGCGATCCTCAGGTCGTCCTGGCCGACGAGCCGACCGGCAATCTCGACACGCGCAACGGCGAAGAGGTGATGAACCTCCTCGAACGCCTCAACGCCGACAGCGGAGTGGCCGTCGTCCTGGTCACGCACGAGCCGGACGTCGCGGCCCGCGCCCGCCGGCAGATCCATGTCCGTGACGGTCTCATCGAGTTGGACTCGCGATCCCGTACGGCACCGGCCGGCGACGCGACCGAGTTGGACTCGCGATCCCGTACGGCACCGGCCGGCGACGTGACCGAGGGGGACGCGGGATGAGGACGGCGGAGGCGCTGCGGATGGCGCTGGAGGCCCTGCGGGTCAACCGGCTGCGCAGCACGCTGACCATGCTCGGCGTGATCATCGGTGTCCTGGCGGTCGTGATCCTCGTCGCCATCGGCACCGGAGCCAAGAACGCGGTCGAGAAGGAGATCGCCGGGCTCGGCAGCAACATCATTCTCGTCGTCCCCGGACAGGTCGGCCTGGGAGCCGCCCCGACGCAGAGCCGCCTCGACCTGACGGACGTGGCCTACGTCCGGCGCGTCGTCGGAGACCCGTCGAAGGTCACGGTGGCCGTCAACTCGGGCGAGTCGGTACGGGTGGGGCGTAACGAGGTGTTCGCCACGCTCACCGGGACCGACGAGAACATGCAGAACATCTTCGACCGGCCCCTGCGCCGCGGCCGCTACATGACCGCGACCGACGTCGACACCCGCCGCCGGGTGACCGTTCTGGGCTCGGAGGTCGCGGGGAAGCTGTTCGGCGACGTCGACCCCATCGGGCGCCAGGTGACGATCGCGGGCGTCCGGTTCCGGGTGATCGGGATCTACGAGTCCGTCGGCTCGACCTTCGGCGTCGCGCGGGACCAGGAGGTGCACGTCCCGGTCACCACCGCCCAGCGGCTCATCGGACTGCCGCGGATCAACGGCATCGCGGTCGGCGCGTCCGGTCCCGACGAGATCGAGTCGCTCCAGCACAAGGTCGTGGCGGCACTGGACGCCCGCTATCCGGACGAGCAGTTCTCCGCCGTGACCCAGACGCAGCTTCTGGGGACCATCGGCACGGTCCTCAGCATGCTGACGGGGGTCCTGGCCGCCATCGCCGGCATCTCGCTGCTGGTCGGAGGGGTGGGAGTCTCCAACATCATGCTCGTCAGCGTGCGGGAGCGCACCAAGGAGATCGGCCTGCGCAAGGCTCTCGGCGCCCGCCAGCGTGACGTCCTGTGGCAGTTCCTGATCGAGGCCGTGCTGCTCACGACGATCGGCGGGCTGATCGGCATCCTTCTCGGCGTCGGCGGCGCCCTGCTGATCCAGGCGCTCTCACCGGTTCCCGCCGCGATCACCTGGTGGTCGATCGCCCTCGCCTTCGGCGTCTCCGTCGGTGTCGGGGTCTTCTTCGGGGTCGCCCCCGCCCGGCGGGCAGGAAGGCTGGACCCCGTGGTCGCCCTCCGCTCCGAGTGATCCGCATGAGGTCCGGTGGACGTTCGTGCGGTAGCGTCGCGGGCATGAGTCAGGCGGTGCGGGTCGTCTGGGACGACGCTCTGATTTCCTATGACTTCGGGCCAGGTCATCCGCTTGCGCCCGTACGGGTCGAGCTGACCATGGCGCTCGCCCGCAGCCTCGGAGTGCTCGACGGCGTCGAGATCACCGGCTGCGCCCCCGCGACCGACGACGAGCTCGCGCTGGTTCACCATCGCGACTACATCGACGGGGTCAAAGAGGTCTCCGGCACCGGTCGCCCGAACCTTCGCTGGGGCCTGGGAACCCCGGACAACCCGGCGTTCGCCGGGGTGCACGAGGCCTCAGCCCTGGTCGCCGGAGCCACCCTGGAGGCCGCGAGAGCCGTCTGGACCGGCGAGACCGAGCACGCCCTCAACGTGGCGGGAGGGCTCCACCACGCGATGCCCTTCACCGCGAGCGGCTTCTGCGTCTACAACGACCCGGCGATCGCCATCGCGTGGCTGCTCTCCCAGGGCGCCACGAGGGTCGCCTACGTCGACGTGGACGTCCATCACGGCGACGGCGTCCAGACGGCCTTCTACGCCGATCCGCGCGTGTTGACGATCAGCCTCCACGAGAGTCCCACCACGCTCTTCCCGGGGACGGGCTTCCCCCGGGAGACGGGCGCGGACGGCACCTCGGTCAACGTCGCCCTGCCCGCCGGGTGCGGCGACGCGGGCTGGCTGCGCGCCTTCCACGCCGTCGTCCCGCCGCTCCTGCGCGAGTTCGCTCCCGAGGTCCTCGTGACCCAGCAGGGCTGCGACAGCCACGCGCTCGACCCTCTCGCCCACCTCATGCTCAGCCTCGACGGGCAGCGCACGGCCTACGCGGAGCTGCACCGGCTGGCGCACGAGACCGCCGGAGGGCGCTGGATCGCCACCGGGGGCGGAGGGTATGAGCTGGTGCAGGTGGTGCCCCGGGCCTGGACCCACCTCATCGCCGAGGCGGCGGGTTCACCCGTCGATCCCGAGACCCTCACACCGCAGGGCTGGCGGGACATGGTCAAGGAGCGGACCGGCGAGACGGCCCCGCTGACCATGACGGACGGCCGCCACCCCGGATACCAGGACATCGCGCAGGGATACGATCCAGCTGATGCCATCGACCGGGCGATCCTCGCGTGCAGGAACGCGGTGTTCCCCCTCCACGGACTCGATCCGATGCCGTAGCTCGACGGCCGGATCCGAGACCCCGCCGGAATCATGACGACACCAGGAGTGCTGTACCGATTGTGACCCGTCAGCCCGCCTCCCCTCCTCCTCCCACCCGCGCCGAGCTCAGCGATCATCTGGTCCGGACGCGCATCGCGGGCGAGGTCGCGACCAGCCGCGAGAACAACCTCGATCATTACCGCTCGCTGGCGCTGCGTGACCCGCACTACATGTTCGGGCTCACGCTGTCCGCCGAATGGACGTTCGCCGACATCCTCGAGCTCATGGCCAAGAAGACGGGTGTGGTCGCCGATCCCCGTCATCGCGAGGGCCAGGACACCATCGATCCGGAGCGGACGATCGACGCCGTGGAGGAGATGGGCGATCGCATCGCGGGGGTGCTCCGCCGCGGCGGAGCCCGGGTCATCGTCGCCACCGGGCACCCGACCGGCCTGCTGACCGTCCATCTGGCCCTGGCCCGGTTCGTCGTCGCCCACGGAGCGACGCTGCTGCTTCCCGCCGAGGGATGGAGCTACACCTACGGCGGGCTCGGCAGGCGCAGGAGGATCCGTTATCTCGACGGCGTGGCCATGCTCGACGATCGGGGCAACCTGGTCCACACGCACGATCCGCATCCCATGCGCGCGATGCTGGCGGAGGAGCGCCCCGACTTCGTGATCGCCGACCACGGCTGGGCGGGCGCGGCGGGAGAGGCCGGCGTCGAGACGGTCGGATTCGCCGACTGCAACGACCCCGCCCTCTTCGTCGGAGAGGCCGAGGACAAGATCGCGGTGGCCGTGCCGCTCGACGACAACGTGTTGCCGCGCTATTACAGTCCGCTCACGGCCTACCTTCTGGAACGGATCACTCAGGGGTTGTGACCCCAATCCGGACATCCCATTCGGGCATTTCGCGCCCGCTTTTCCACCAGAGTGTCCACCGTTTGCCAACTTTTTTGTGATCCTGGGCGACTCTAATGTGAGGGAAGTTGGTCCGTTCCAAGATTGAGGCGAAGGGCACGACCCGGCTGCTGCCAGCGATTTCTCGGTTTTGACGGCATAAGACTCCGGTGGCTGATGAAATGGGGGGTTTGCCTACATGGAGTCCGGACTTACGCTGACAGCAGTACACGTGCGTGAGCGAAGGCACCAGTGGGGATAACCCGGAAACACGTGCGGAAGAGGCGTCCGATGGGTGCAGGCGAAAGACCTCTCAGCGAGGTGAAGTTTCTGACGGTCGCAGAAGTTGCCACCGTCATGCGGGTGTCCAAGATGACGGTGTATCGGCTCGTGCACTCGGGCGAGTTGCCGGCCATCAGGGTCGGCCGATCTTTCCGAGTGCCTGAGCAGGCCGTCCACGACTACTTGAGGGACGCGTTCATCGAGGCTGGATGAGGCGCCCGGCGGCCGAGACCGTCGCTCCAAGGAGCGCACGGTCCGACGCAGGCCACGCGGGACCCCCTTGAGGGGCGATCTACCATGGATCGCCGGTAGGCTGTTGAGCCGGTGTGCGTTCGCGCGCCGGTTCTGACACCACCTTCACCTGGGGGTCCCGTGGGCTCTGTGATCAAGAAGCGCCGTAAGCGCATGGCCAAGAAGAAGCACCGCAAGCTGCTCAAGAAGACTCGCATTCAGCGGCGTAACAAGAAGTAGTCGAGACGGAGCGCGCACCGGTCCCGAGGGACCGGGCCACCGTTGAAATGCCCCATATTGCGAGGCGACGTTGACCCATACCGTGCTCGTCACCGGGGTCTCTCGCCATATCGGCGCCCGAGTGGCCAGTGCTCTCGCGGCGGATCCGGGGATCGGACGGGTCATCGGTGTGGACACGGTGCCGCCGTCCTCGCTGACACGTGACGGCGGAGCCCTGCTCGGCCGTACCGAATTCGTCCGGATCGACCTGCGGACCCCCGACATCGCCCAGGTCATCTCGGCCGAGGACGTCGACACCGTCGTGCACATGAGCCTGGTCAGCGAGCCCGCCAAGAGCCGCTCGGCCATGATGGAGCACAACGTCATCGGCACCATGCAGTTGCTGGCCGCCTGTCAGCGATCCGCGATGGTGCGCCGGGTGGTGGTCCGTTCGACCACGGCGGTGTACGGCTCCTCGCCGCATGCCCCGGCCGTGTTCACCGAGGACACCGAGCCCGTCGACGTGCCGCACAGCGGCTACGCCAAGGACGCCATAGAGATCGAAGGCTACGTCCGCGGGTTCGCCAGACGGCGGTCCGACGTGTTGACCTCGACCTTGAGGTTCGCCAATCTCATGGGACCGCGCGTCGACTCGCCCCTCACCCGGTACTTCTCGCAGCCGGCGTTGCCGACCGTCTTCGGCTTCGATCCCCGGCTGCAGTTCGTGCACGAGGACGACGTGGTCGAGGTGATGTGCCGGATGGCGGTCGAGGACCGTCCCGGCGTCTTCAACGTGTCCGGTGACGGGGTCCTGCTGCTGTCGCAGTGCGTCCGGCGGGCCGGCCGGACGGCGCTGCCGGTCCCGTCCCCCGCCTTCGGCGTCCTCGGGATGCTGGCGCGGACCACCGGCCTGGTCGACTTCTCTCCCGAGCAACTCGCGCTGATGAGCCACGGCCGGGTCGTCGACACCACCCGGCTGGCCGCCACGCTCGCCTGGAAACCCAAGTTCACTACGGCTGCCGCGTTCGACGACTTCTTACAGTCGCGCGGCATGGGCGCGGACAGGACGGCCGCCCTGGTCGACTGGCTGTCCGGCCTGGCGACGAGGCGGTGAGCGAGATCTCTGCTTCCGAGACGCCCTCCGAGGAGGGCGCACGGATCATCCCCATTTCCGCGGCCCGTGGGACGCCTCCGCCCGGCCCGTCGGACGCCACAGGCCCTGCGGGATCGGTGGACGAACGGCTCGCCGAACTGCTCGCCCTCCTCCGGCGCAGGATCGCCGGAGACTACGAGGTCGACGAATTCGGCTTCGATCCCGAGCTCAACGACAAGGTCCTGCTCGAGCTGATCCGGCCGCTCTACCGGCACTGGTTCCGGGTGGAGACGCTCGGCGTGGACAACGTCCCCGCCGAGACCGGCGCCCTGGTGGTGGCCAACCATTCGGGCACGCTTCCCGTGGACGCGCTGATGATGCAGGTGGCACTGCACGACGAGGCGCACCGGGCGGTCCGGCTGCTCGGCGCCGACCTGGTCTACCAGCTGCCGGTCCTCGGCCATCTGTCCCGCAAGACGGGGCACACCCTGGCCTCCCGTGAGGACGCCGACAGGCTGCTGCGCAAGGGCGAGCTCGTCGGGGTCTTCCCCGAGGGCTTCAAGGGCGTGGGCAAACCCTTCTCGGAGCGCTACAAGCTTCAGCGGTTCGGCCGTGGCGGCTTCGTGACCTCGGCCGTCCGCGCCGGCACGCCGATCGTTCCCTGCGCCATCGTCGGCGCCGAGGAGATCTACCCCAAGATCGGTGACTTCTCCACGCTGGCCAGGTTGCTCGGCCTGCCGTACCTGCCGATCACGCCGTTCTTCCCCTGGCTGGGCCCGCTGGGGCTGATCCCGCTGCCGTCCAAGTGGCTGATCGAGTTCGGTGAGCCCATCCGCACCGACCAGTTCGACCCTGAGGACGCCGACGACCCCATGCTGGTCTTCAACCTGACCGACCAGGTCCGCGAGGCGATCCAGCAGCAACTCGACGCGCTGCGCCTGCGGCGCGGGCCCGCCTTCCCGCCGTTCTTCTGACCGGGTCCCCGCTAGCTCGAGCGGTAGTGCCGGCGCAGTGCGATGCCCGCGGCGACGCCGCCGGCGATGGCGCCCGCCGTCGCCGCGATCGGCAGGCCGATCATCGTGGCCTTCCGCCCGGTGCGGAAATCGCGGATCTGCCAATCCTGGTCCCTGGCGTACTCGCGCAACTCGCTGTCGGGGTTGATCGCGTACGCGTGGCCGACGAGCGACAACATGGGCAGGTCGTTGGCCGAGTCGCTGTAGGCCGAGCAGCGTGACAGGTCGAGCCCCTCACGCCGGGCCAGCGCCCGGACGGCCTCGGCCTTGGCGGGCCCATGGAGGAGATCGCCGACGAGCCTGCCGGTGTAGGCGCCCTCCGTCGTCTCCGCGACCGTTCCGAGTGCTCCGGTCAACCCCAGACGCTGCGCGATCACCCGGGCCAGCTCGACCGGCGTCGCGGTGACCAGCCACACCCGCTGGCCCGCGTCCAGATGGGCCTGGGCCAGTGCGCGGGTGCCCGCCCACACGCGGTCGGCCATGACCTCGTCGTAGATCTCCTCGCCGAGCCGTACGACGTCGTCGACTTTGAGGCCGGCCACGAAGGCCAGGGCCATCTCCTTGGCCCGGGCGATGTGCTCGGGGTTCTCGTTTCCTCTGACGCGGAACCAGGCCTGGCCGGCGGCGAACTTCATGAGGTCGCTCGTGGTGAACAGACCGCGCGAGGCCAGGCCCCGCGCGAAGTGGTAGATCGAGGCGCCGCGCATCATCGTGTTGTCGACGTCGAAGAAAGCCGCCGCGGTGGGATCCGGGATCACCGCCGGCGCCGAGACCGCCGCGGCCGCCGCCACTTCACCCGCGATCTCTGCCGCTTCCCGCCGTCGCAATAGCCGCCTCATGGCACATCAGCTTAACCGTCCCGGGTTGCCCCGAATGGGAACAGCCGCGGACGGCACATGACGTGTCAACGGCCGGGAACCATGAACATGTCAATATATTTCAGATACTTATTCGCTTTCTTGCGATTTGCGGCATCGAGCTTCGGAAGCAGTGACTCGACGGCGTCGCGCTGCTCTCTCGCGAAGCGCCGTGCCTCGGTGCTCGCGTCCTGTCCGTGCCGTTCGACCCGGCCCAGTGCGGCCCTCGTCTTGGACTCCATGTCTTCGAGGGTCCGTTCGATGAGCTCGTCCCGGCTCGGGTCCGGTGTCGAGTAGGCCGCCAGGGACGCGGTCTCGGCCGCCCTGAGGCGCGCGGCGCCCATCTCCCGCTGAGCCCGCTCCTCGCCGGACGCCATGGACAGCAGCGTCGACTCCGCGGCCCGCTTGAGCGGGTAGAGCGGCTCGCCGGGGACGGAGTGGTAGGTCCGGATGCCCGTGCCGTACATGCCGATCAGCAGCACCCCGAACACGAGGGCCGGGCGGAACCGCGCGAACAGCGATCGGCGGCGCACCTGCGGCCGCTGCGCGGGTGGCTCCGATGCGGGCACCCGTTCCGCTGCGTGGGTCCGCAGGAGCTCTTCGCGCAGGCCGGCGCGGAACTCGGGGCTCGGGCCGCTGAGGAAGCCGCTGAGCTCCGAGAGGCGCGCGACGACCTGGCCGCCGCGTGTCGTCCGTCCGCGCAGCCGGCGCGAGGCCCGCCAGCAGCTCATGAGTAATGCTCCCGCCATCCCCCGTTTGATCCACCCCTGCCACATGCCCAACGACGGGACGGGGCGCAGGTTACGGCAGGTGCGCTAACCGAGATCCTTCGGTAGTGACCGGGCGAGTGCCTTGATCGCCCGAAATTGCAGGGCCTTGATCGCACCGCTCTTCTTGCCCATCGCCACGGCCGTCTCGGCCAGTGACATCCCATGGAGGAAGCGAAAGATCACGCAGGCCTGCTGCTCGGGCCCGAGTTGCTTGATCGCTTGCATCACCCGCTCGTTCACCATGTTCGTGACGACGGCGTTCTCCGGGATGTGCGGCCCGTCCAGCGGCCGGTCGAAGACCTCGGCGGTGGTGACCTCGAGGCGGTTGCGGCCCGACTTGAAATGGTCGGCCACGAGGTTGCGGGCGATGGTGACCAGCCACGCACCGAAGTCCCTGCCCTGCCAGGTGAAGTCCGAGATGCTCCGCAGGGCGCGCAGGAACGTCTCGCTGGTGAGATCCTCCGTCTGCGCGTGCGTGCCGACCCGGAAGTAGATGTAGCGGTACACCAACTCCAGGTAACGGTCGTAGAGCACGCCGAACGCCTCAGTGTCCCCGGTTTTGGCGCGCAGGACCAGCTCTCGCATCTCCTCGTCCTCGCCTGCGGCGGGGTCGATGGGGCGCGCAGGAGGCGATGCTCCGCGGGCGACTGGAGGGGCCAGTCCGGCCAACGGCCACGTGTTCGGCATCCGGTGTCCCTTGGGGGAAGGGGAGTCCGCGTGCTCGAACACTCTAGAAATCATCGGCAAATAACACAATCCGTCTGAGCGCCGCAGTCACCATACGTGACAGAACTTGTTCCCTGATCGGGGTGGTCCGGGGGTGTTTGTGGGGATCCGGCTACCCGTCAGGCGGCAATGTCCGGCAGCATGGGTTCCACCATGGGAGTCCTTGTCGCTTTCTTAGCCCTCGCCGGCGCCCTCACCGCCGGGATGACCACAGCTGTCCTGATCGGGCGCCTCCGAGAGGAGCCGACGGGTTGGCTGATCGCCTGGAGCGTCGCCGCGGGCGCGCTGACCCTGTCACTCGGGACCATCGGGATCGGCCATCTCGCGGGTTTCGGGGCCGGGATCTTCCGGATATCGCAGATCACGGGGTCTTTGCTGGCTCCGCTCTGGCTGGCGGTCGGCGTTCTTCAGCTTTTGGCGGACAAGGGCTCCTCCCGCTTCGGCGGGTGGTTGATCGGCTCGGCGCTGACGGTCATCGGCGCGGTCATCCTGCTGCTCGACCCGATCTCGGGAGCCTTCTCCAAGGAGCTTCCCGACGCCGGAGCGCACTGGGACATCTGGCCGGAGTATCTGCTCCACGGAGTCCACGGCCTCGTGATCGTCATGTTGGTGATCTCCCTGGCCGTCTCCCTGCTGAGCTGGCGTGACGGTGACGACTTCGACATCGACAACATGCAGGCCACGGTCGTGCTGGCCCCCGCGGGCATGCTGCTGTCGGCGGCACTGGAGCTGGGCCTCCCGGCGATCCTCGTGGTGGTCCTCATGGCGGTCACTGCCGGAGGCATCTGGTACGCCGTGGCCAGGCCGCTCGCGCCGTACGAGGACGATGACGAGGAAGAGGACGACGAGCCCGACGAGTGGATGTCGCGCTCCCGGCGCGCCGCCGACCGTCACGAGCCCCAGGTCGCCGCCCCGTCGCCCATCCCGCCTCTTCCCCCGGCGCCCCGGCGATCGGGTCTGGGCGATCTCGTTGCCGAGTACCAGGCGAAGGAGGAGGCCGAGCTCGACTTCGCGAACCGCATGCAATCGGCGGACGGCTTCGGGCCCCGCGCTCGGCCGGACGACTTCGCGGGACCGGCGACAGGGCAGCTGATCATGCCCGACCCGTACGGCCAGCCCCGCCAGGCCGACTTCGGCGTCCCTGCTCCCGGCGCCCCGCCGGTCGATCCCCATGACATGCCCGCCACCGGCATCATGTTGCCCGTGGTGGACAGCCCGGCGTTCCCCGCAGCCGCGGCCGCGGCCTTCGGCTCGGCCTTCGGTGCGGCGGCCGGTCAGGGCGTCTCCGCGTCGCGCCAGGACGGCTCGGTCAAGCCCGCGGCCGGCATCTACGGCATCCTCACCGTGTTCACCCTGATGGACGGCTCAGGTGAGGCCTTCGACAAGCTGGCGGAGGAGACCGTCGAGGCCGTCCTGCGGAACGAGCCCGACACGCTGATCTTCATCTGCCACGCCGTCAAGTCGGCGCCGCTCCAGCGCATCGTCTACGAGCTCTACCGCGACGAGGTGGGCTTCTCCGAGCACCAGCGCCAGCCGCACATGGAGCGTTTCGCCACCGAGCGGCAGCCGCTCGTCCTGGCGACCAATGTCATCGAGCTCACGGTGAACGCCGCCAAGGTGGTGCCCCTCCCCGCCGCCTACCGTGTTTGACGCACTCGCTCCGCTCGCGGGGCTCGGGACGCCGCGTTCAATTGCCTCGCCTTCGGCTCGGCGGGCTCGGTGCGCCTTAGAGGCCACGTCTTCCCTCGTCACGTCCTCGCTCGTGCCTCGCTGCGGGCGTTCCTCAGTCCAGACACGGCCGCGCCCCTCACCGTGCGAGTGCCGCCCAAGAGTGGCATAGGACTCTCTTGACGTCGGGGAGCAAGGTGGAACGCGAGGGGCGCGGCGGTGCCTGGACTGAGGAGTAAGGGGGAAGCGAGGAACGAGCGACCCCGAGCGACGAGGGAAGGCATCGCCTCAAGGGCGCTCCGAGCCCGCCTTGCCGGAGGCGAGGCGATCAAACGCTGAGCCCGCGCGAGCGGAGCGAGCGCAGATCAAACCTGCAAGGCGGCGCGGAGGCGGGTCTCGTTCACACGCCAGTAATCATGCTGGACGCCGTCGACGAGGACGACCGGGATCATCTCCCCGTATTCCGCCAGGTCCTCGGGGGAGACGGTGATGTCCCTCTCCTCCCACTCCACACCGAGATCCCGCGTCACTCGTTCCACGACCGCGCGGGCGTCGTCGCACAGGTGGCAGCCGGGTTTGCCGAGCAGGGTGATCCGGTGATCCTGAGGGGACATGGCCCCAGGATATGCCGGTGTACGCGGGTCGGATTCGCTACCGGGCCGTTGTCCTGGGACAGTTAACGGACGCTCACTTTGTGCGTAGCTTCACAAAGGCACTAATGTGATGTTCATCCGTCGCATCCGCTCGTGCGGCCGGGGACGCACCGGCCGTCCGTCCCCCTGGAGCACCGGCACGTGACACGCCGTATTCCGCAAGCACGCGATCGTGGCATTCCCGACGCGACCGTCGCGAGACTGCCGCTCTATCTGCGTGCCCTCAACGGGCTGTCCGAGCGCGGAACTCCCACGGTGAGTTCGGAGGACCTGGCGATGGCCGCGGGGGTGAACTCCGCGAAGCTCCGCAAGGACCTGTCCCACCTCGGCTCGTACGGCACGCGTGGCGTCGGTTACGACGTCCAATACTTGATCTACCAGATCTCACGTGAGCTTGGTCTCACCCAGGATTGGGCCGTCGCCATCGTCGGAGTCGGTAACCTCGGTCGGGCCCTCGCCAATTACGGCGGGTTCGCATCCAGGGGATTTCGCATCGCGGGCCTCCTGGACGCCGATCCCGCAGTGGTCGGCGACCGAATCGCCGGTCTCGTCGTGGAGCACACCGACGAGTTGGAGTCCGTCATCGCCGGTCGCGCGGTGTCGATCGTGGTGATCGCCACGCCGGCGACCGCGGCCCAACATGTCTGCGATCGGGTCACGGAGGCGGGTGTCACGAGTATTTTGAACTTCGCGCCTGTCGTGCTGAATGTGCCTGAGGGCGTAGATGTCCGTAAAGTCGATTTATCTATCGAGCTGCAGATCCTTGCGTTCCACGAGCAGCGCAAGGCCAATGGAGGGCCCATCATGGCCGAGGAGTGGCCAGGCGGGGTTGAACAAGTGAATGAGCGATCGATCGGAGCGAGCTCATGAGCCTCCTCGTCGTCGGGCTGAGCCATCGGTCCGCTCCCGTGGCGCTTCTTGAGCGCGTCACGGTCAGCGGCGATGCGCTCGAAAAGCTCCTGCACGACGTCAGCCAGAGCGAGCACGTGGCCGAGGCCCTGGTGGTCTCCACCTGCAACCGGGTCGAGGTCTACGCCGACGTCGATCGGTTCCATGGCGGTGTGACCGCCATCAGCGATCTGCTGAGCGCGCACTCCGGCATGCCCCAGGAGCAGCTCGGCAGGCACCTCTACGTGCACTACGAGGACCGGGCGGTCCAGCATCTGTTCAACGTGACCTGCGGGCTCGACTCGATGGTGGTCGGCGAGGGGCAGATCCTCGGGCAGTTCCGCTCCGCCCTGCGGCTCGCGCAGAACCAGGGCACTGCGGGGTCCTCGCTCAACGAGCTCGCGCAGCACGCTCTTCGCGTCGGCAAGCGCGCGCACACCGACACCGACATCGACCGTGCCGGCGCGTCGCTGGTGGGAGTCGGCCTGACCCTGGCCGAGCGGGTGATCGGCCCGATCGCCGGCAGGCGGGCCCTGGTCGTCGGCGCCGGTTCGATGAGCGCCCTGTCCGCCGCGACGTTGTCCCGCGCCGGCGTCACGGACATCGTCATCGCCAACCGCACGCACGCCCGTGCCGTACGGCTGGCCGAAACGGTCGGCGGGAGGGCCGCCTACCTGGCGGATCTTCCCGCGGAGCTCGCCCAGGCCGATCTGGTGATCTCCTGTGTGGGGGCCGGCTCCCGCGCGGTCACGGCGGAGATGGTCATGGCCGCCATGGAGACACGCGAGCCCGGCGGGCTCTTCCTCCTCGACCTCGCGCTCCCGCACGACATCGACCCGGGAGTGCGCGCCATCCCCGGCGTGACGCTCGTCGACCTGGAGTCGATGCAGCAGGCCGGTCTGGGAGCGGGCACCGGTGACGGCGGGCACGCCGAGGCGATCACCGCCGTCAAGCGGATCATCGCCGAGGAGGTCACCGCCTACCTCGACTCCGAGCGGGCCGCCAAGGTGACCCCGACGGTGGTCGCGCTGCGGAGCAAGGCCGCGCAGGTGGTCGAGGCGGAGATCGGCCGGCTGATGTCACGGCTGCCGACCTTGGACGCGCGGATGCGCGACGAGGTCACCCAGACCGTCAGGAGAGTCGTCGACAAGCTGCTCCACGAGCCCACGGTGCGGGTGAAGCAGCTGGCCACCTCGCCTGGGGGCGATCACTACGCCGAGGCGCTCCGCGAGCTGTTCGATCTCGATCCGAAGGCGCCCGGCGCCGTTTCGGGCATAGAGCTCGCCACTCTCGAGGCCGACCGCCGCAAGTCCGATGACATGGGAGCCGAGCAGTGAGCGCCGCCCTGCGTCTCGGGACGCGCAAGAGCCTGATGGCGACCACGCAGTCGCAGTTCGTCGCCGACCGGCTGACCGGCCTGACGGGCCGGGAGGTGGAACTGGTCGGCGTCACCACCTTCGGCGACGTCACCAAGGCCCACCTGACCCAGCTCGGGGGCACCGGCGTCTTCGTCAGCGAGTTGCGCGGCAAACTGGTCGAGGGTGCGATCGACTTCGCGGTCCATTCGCTGAAGGATCTCCCCACGACGCCCGACGAGCAGATCGTGATCGCGGCCATCCTCCCCCGGGACGACCCGCGCGACGCGCTGGTCAGCAATGCCAAGCTGGCGGACCTGCCGCCGGGGGCGCGGATCGGCACTGGTTCGCCGCGTCGCGTGGCCCAGCTCCGCTCGCTCCGGCCGGACCTCGACTACCAGCCCATTCGCGGCAACGCGGACACGCGCATCGGGAAGATAGCCTCTGGTGAGTTCGACGGCGTCGTGCTCGCCGCCGCGGGCCTGGAAAGGATCGGGCGCGACGGGGAGATCTCGGAGATCTTCGATGTCGACGCCATGGTCCCGGCCCCCGGGCAGGGCGCTCTCGCCGTCGAATGCCTGGCCTCCCGCACAGACCTGATCGAGCTGCTCGGCGTGCTCGACGACCCGCGTACGCGGGCCGCCGTGACGGCCGAGCGCTCGGTCCTCGCAGCCCTCGAGGCCGGTTGCGCGGCACCAGTAGGTGCTTTCGCGTCCGGTGACGGGCACATTCTCAATCTGACCGCTGTCGTCGTCTCCGCCGACGGCGCGCGGTCAGTGCGCAAGTCCGCCTCCGGACCTCCTCCGGCGGCCATGGACCTCGGCCGTGATCTCGCGGCCGCCATGATCGCAGAAGGGGCCGATACGTTGATGGGGGAGCAGACCCATTGAGCTCCGCGAACCGCAGTCCGCAGGCCCGTTCCGGGTTCGTCGCCTTCGTGGGCGCCGGGCCGGGTGACGAGAACCTGCTCACATTGCGTGGCGCCGACCTGCTGGGCAGGGCCGACGTCGTCGTTCTCGACCAGGGGGCGTACGGCTCGCTGCTGCGCCATTGCCGCGCGGGCGTGGAGGTCATGGACATCTCCCCGGACGCCGCGGAGAACTCGGTCTCGCTGAGGACGATCCAGCACGCGAAGGCGGGGCGGACCGTGGTCCGGCTGTGCCCGGGAGACCCGTCGTTCTTCTCCTCGGTCGGCGACGAGGTCGCGGCGTGCGCCAAGGCGGACGTCGAGTTCGAGATCGTTCCAGGCGTGCCGCCCGCCACCGCGGTGCTGACCTACGCGGGCATCCCGCCGGCGCCGGGTGTTCCCGAGTTCCGCGTCGTGGACGCGGCGCAGGTCGACGACTGGGCGCCGCACGCCGCCTGTACGGGCACCCTGGTCATCTACAACGGCGTCGCGGACGCCGTGCCGATCGGCAAGGCCCTGATCGCGGGGGGAAAGCCGGACTCGACCCCGGTGGCGGTCACCAGCGACGGAACGACGACCGAGCAGTACACGGTCGTGTCGTCGCTCGGCCGCCTCGCTCCTGATCTCAAGCACGCGGGCATGACCGAGCCGGCGGTGATCGTCGTGGGTGACGTCGTCGCCGCGCGCGACCGGCTGTCGTGGTTCGAGACCAAGGCGCTCTTCGGCTGGCGGGTGCTCGTCCCGCGTACCAAGGAGCAGGCGGAGGGCCTCTCGGAGCAACTGCGGTCCTACGGCGCGGTGCCGGAGGAGGTCCCGACCATCTCGGTGGAGCCGCCGCGCACCCCGCAGCAGATGGACCGGGCGATCAAGGGCCTGGTCACGGGCCGCTACGAGTGGGTCGCCTTCACCAGCGCGAACGCGGTCAAGGCCGTCCGGGAGAAGTTCGAGGAGTACGGCCTGGACGCCCGGGCCTTCGCCGGGCTCAAGGTCGCCGCCGTGGGCGACCCCACCGCCCAGGCCCTCGTGGAGTTCGGCGTGAAGCCCGACCTCATGCCCACGGGCGAGCAGTCGTCGGAGGGGCTGCTGGCGGAGTGGCCTCCGTACGACTCGATGCTGGACCCGATCAACCGCGTCCTGCTGCCCAGGGCCGACATCGCGACCGAGACGCTGGTCGCCGGGCTCACCGAACTCGGCTGGGAGTGCGACGACGTCACGGCGTACCGGACGGTCCGCGCCGCGCCCCCGCCCGCGCCCATCCGTGAGGCGATCAAGGGCGGCGGTTTCGACGCGGTGCTGTTCACCTCGTCCTCGACGGTGCGGAACCTGGTGGGCATCGCGGGCAAGCCGCACAACGTCACGGTCATCGCCGTGATCGGCCCGCAGACCGCCAAGACGGCCGAGGAGTTCGGCCTGCGCGTGGACGTGATGGCGGACAAACCATCGGCTTCCGCTCTGGCGGCGGCTCTCGCGGACTATGGTGCCAAGCAGCGGCACGCGGCGATCTCCGCGGGCGAGGTGCCTCGCCGGCCCTCCCAGACTCGCAGGGGCGCCCGGCGTCGCGTGAAGTGAGCGAGCGGGATGACGCGCCCGGATCGGATGCGTTGAACCGCATGAGGCCTCGACGTCGATGTGGGGCCTTTCGAACCCGAGCGGAGAGTCCACAGTGAACGCGCGTTCCCGCAATCTCCCGCCGGCGACTGACCTGGCTCAGTTCCCGGTGGCCCGGCCACGCCGGTTGCGCCGTACGGCACCGCTCCGCCGAATGGTCGCGGGGACGCGGCTGCATCCGGCCGAGCTGATCCTGCCGCTGTTCGTCAAGGAGGGCATCGACGAGCCGCAGCCCGTGCGGTCGATGCCCGGTGTGTTCCAGCACACCCGCGACTCGCTCCGCAAGGCCGTCCACGAGGCGGCGGAGGCGGGGGTGGGCGGCGTCATCCTGTTCGGCGTGCCGGTCCACAAGGACGCCAGGGGCTCGGCCGCGGACGATCCCGAGGGCATCGTCCAGGTGGCGCTGCGCGATCTCGCGGCGGACATGGGCGACCAATTGGTCCTGATGACCGACACATGCCTGGACGAGTACACCGACCACGGCCACTGCGGCCTGCTGACCGCCACCGGCGAGGTGGACAACGACGCCACCCTGGAGCGGTACGCCTCGGCCGCGGTCGCGCAGGCGGCCGCCGGATCGCAGGTGATCGCGCCGAGCGGCATGATGGACGGGCAGGTCGGAGCCATCCGCGCGGCGCTGGACGCCGAGGGCTTCGCCGAGATCCCGATCCTCGCCTACTCCGCGAAGTACGCCTCCGGCTTCTACGGGCCCTTCCGCGACGCCGCCGAGTGTGCGCCGCAGTTCGGCGACCGCAACGCCTACCAGCAGGACCCGGCCGGGCCGGTCGGCGAGGCGCTGCGAGAGGTGCGGCTCGACCTCGCCGAGGGCGCGGACGCCGTGATGGTCAAGCCGGCCCTGGCCTACCTGGACATCCTGAGCCAGGTGCGCGCGATGGTGGAGGTGCCGGTCGCGGCCTACCAGGTGAGCGGCGAGTACGCGATGGTCGAGGCGGCGGCCGCCAACGGCTGGATCGACCGGGAACGGATCATCATGGAGTCGCTCATCGCCATCCGGCGGGCCGGGGCCGACCTGATCTTGACCTACTGGGCCACAGAAGTCGCCCGCACACTATCCTGACCGTCCATCACGGGGGGTCGCCCTACACCGGTGTGGGGCGACAGGGCATTATCGGGAGCACGTTCCTTGTGGGGAGGGGCACCATGGTGGGGGTACCGCTGGCTCGTCGCACGAAACGGCGTGCGCACCGAGCGCCGCGGAAGATCACATCGGTGCTCGAATACGCCCAACTCGGCTGGCCCGTGTGCATGGGCGCCTATCCGCTCGACGAGGGCGGCCGTGCCTGTTCCTGTGACCGCATCGGGTGTCCCGAGCCAGGCATGCACCCTCTGTCGCCTGCCTGGCAGATGCAGGCCACGACGGACTCCGCGCTCCTGACCCGGTGGTGGGAGCTGGAACCCCAAACCAACGTGATTCTTCCCACAGGCAGGGTTTTCGACGTCTTCGACGTACCGGCGACGGCAGGCCTGCCCGCCCTCGCCGCGATGGACGCAGCAGGCTTCGAGACCGGCCCGGTCGCCGCCAACGGCGACCGGGTTCTTTTTTTCGTCGCCACCCGTGGCGCTCCCGACGACGAGGACGAGTGGTGGTCCTGCCACCTCGACGCCGATCCTGAGACCATCGACAACACGCCTGGCCTGCGCTGGCACTGTCGTGACAGCTACGTCCTCGCACCGTCGTCGACCTTGTCCACCGGAGGGGCGGTGACCTGGATCAGGCCTCCTGACGGGCGGCCGCTGCCCGATCCACTCCGCGTTCTCGACCTGCTGGCCGACGCTCTCGAGTGATCCGGTACGGCCGCCGGCGGACCCGGCCCCTAATCTGGGGACGTGACTCGAACGCAATCCTCCGAGGCCCTGTTCGCCCGCGCGCGTGAGGTCGTCCCGGGCGGCGTGAACTCGCCGGTGCGCGCCTTCGGCGCCGTCGGCGGCACCCCCCGGTTCATGGCCGCAGGTCAGGGACCGTACATCACCGACGTGGACGGCAACCGCTACGTCGACCTCGTCTGCTCCTGGGGCCCGATGATCCTCGGACACCGGCATCCCGCCGTCGTGGAGGCCGTCGAGGAGGCGTTGTCGCGGGGGTTCTCCTACGGCACCGCCACCGAGGGCGAGGTCCTGCTGGCCGAGGAGATCGTCTCCAGGGTCGAGCCGGTGGAGAAGGTCCGCCTGGTCAGCTCGGGCACCGAGGCGACGATGTCGGCCGTACGGCTCGCGCGCGGCTTCACCGGGCGATCGAAGATCATCAAGTTCGCCGGCTGCTACCACGGGCACGTGGACGCGCTGCTCGCCTCGGCGGGCTCCGGAGTGGTCACCTTCGGCCTGCCCGACACCCCGGGAGTCACCGGCGCGTCGGCGGCCGACACGATCGTCCTGCCGTACAACTCGGTGGAGGCCGTGGAGGAGGCGTTCCGGTCGTTCGAGATCGCCTGTGTGATCACCGAGGCCTGCCCGGCGAACATGGGTGTGGTGCCGCCGGCGGAGGGCTTCAACCGGCGCCTGCGCGAGTTGTGCACGGAGAACGGCGCCCTGCTCATCATGGACGAGGTCCTGACGGGATTCCGGGTCTCCGCGGAGGGCTGGTACGGCATCGACCCCGTCGAGGCCGACCTGATGACCTTCGGGAAGGTGATGGGCGGCGGTCTGCCCGCGGCGGCCTTCGGCGGACGGGCCGACGTGATGGCCGCGCTCGCGCCCGAAGGGCCCGTCTACCAGGCCGGGACGTTGTCGGGCAATCCGCTCGCCTGCGCCGCCGGGCTGGCCACGCTGCAGGCCTGTGACGAGGACGTGTACGACCGGGTGGACGCCTCCGCCCTGGTGATCGGCCGGGCCGCGTCCGACGCGCTGGCCGCCGCGGGAGTCCCCCACCGGCTCCAGCGGGCGGGCAACCTGTTCTCGATCTTCTTCACCGACCGGCCCGTCACGGACTTCGACTCGGCCAGGGAGCAGAACACCGACGCCTACCGGGCCTTCTTCCACAGCATGCTCGACCAGGGGGTCTACCTGCCTCCGTCGGCCTACGAGGCGTGGTTCCTGTCGGCCGCCCATGACGACGAGGCGCTCACCCGCGTCGCGGAGGCCCTTCCGATCGCCGCCAAGGCGGCCGCGCAGGCCTGAGCGTCATTCGACCAGCGCGGCGAGATCGATGTCGACGGGGAAGGGCACGGACACGGCCAGCCGTTCGTGATGGATGCCGGTCAGGCCGTAGTCGCCGGTGGCCGGATCGATCTCGTAGACGTACACGACCGGCCGGCCGTCGTCCTCCTCGACCCGCCAGAAGTGCGGGATGCCCGCCTCGCCGTACCGCTGGGGCTTGGTCTTGCGATCACGGTCGACTGAATCCGGAGAGACGACCTCCACGACCAGACGGACTTCCGAGGGGACGTAGAACGTCCGTTCATCGTCGGCCGCCGCCTCCGTGGTGACCACGAGAACGTCGGGGCACGGGCGCATCCGAGGCCCGAGCTTCACATCCATCTGGTCGACGGCGGAGAGCCGGTCGGGGGCCTGGGCGTCGAGTCGCTCCGTGAGCCTGCGGATCAGGCGTTGGTGGAACCGTCGCCGGGGTGACAGGAAGACGAGGGCTCCATCGATCAGCTCGACGTGCTTGAAGACGTCAGGCTCGCCGTTCGGGCCTTCAGACGGCAGGTGATCGAGATCGTCAGCGGTCCAGCCCCATGGAGGCGGGTACTCGAGTGCACTGCTCATGTCACCGATCGCAGCATCGTCGTCGTTACCGAACGTCGCCATTCCGCTCGACTCCGTGTTCTTCGTCCATTCTCTCCTTAGTTGAGAGAGATAAGGGCGGCTGAGTCACGGGGTGGGGCGGTCGCTCGGCTCGGCGGAGGGTTGCAGCAGCACCGTGTCGGGCCGGGAGGCGGCGCGGCGGGCCCTGGCGCGGACGACGAGTGTGCGCAGGTAACCGGTGCCGGGTGCGATGGCCGGCGCCGGGCGCCTGCCGGCGTAGAGCAGGCCGGCCATGATCAGCACGCCCGCCGCGACGGTAAGGGGGGAGATCGGCTCGCCGGTGAACAACGCGGCCGACGACACGCCGAAGATCGGGACGAGCAGTGCGTACGGCGCGACCACCGAGGCGTTGTACCGGGCGAGGAGCAGGCCCCACACGCCGAACCCGCCCAGGGTCGAGATGAGAGCGGTGTACAGCACGGCGGCCACGCCCTCGACGCTGAGGACGCCGAGCGAGGAGGGCCCCTCGACCAGCACGGCCAGCACGAGCAGGGGCACCGAGGAGACGGCGCTCACCCAGATCATGAACCGGAGCGAGTCGGGAGGCGAGGCTTTCCGCATGAACACGTTGCCGAGGCCCCACGCCGCAGCGGCGCCCACGCAGAGCAGGAACGCGCCGAGGGGGACGGTGCCTGTCAGGTCCATCGTGAGCAGGGCGAGGCCGCCGAAGGCGATCGCCGTGCCGTACACGCGGCGGACCCCGGGCCGCTCACCGAGCAGCGGCACCGCGAATGCCGCGGTGAAGACCGCCTGAACCTGGATCACCAGGGACGCCAACCCCGGAGGCATGCCGGCGCGCATGCCCAGGAGGAGCAGGCCGTACTGGGCGACCCCGAGGGTGGCTCCTGTCGCGAGCACCCAGCGCCAGGGAGTCCGCGGTCTCCCGACGAACAGCACCGCGGGGAAGGCGGCCAGAAGGAAGCGGAGCGCCGCGTACATGAGCGGCGGATAGTGCTTCAGCCCCGCGTCCATGACGACGAAGTTGAAGCCCCAGACGGCCGCGAGACCGACCGCCAGGGCCACGTGACGAGCGCGCATGCGCTGGTGGGGGGATGCGGGGCGTCAGCGGGCGGCGGTGGGGCGACCGGTCCGGCTGTGCCGCGCGTTGGTGGCGAGCGCCTCCAGATACGACACCTCGGACAGGGAGGGACGGGACGGCTTAGTGAAGAGCTTGTTGAAGATTCTCATGTCCATATCTTCGCATCGCTTAATAGTTGAGCACAAGAAAGATTTTCTAAGGCGAATGCTTTAGACTGGCTTACATGTTGGATCTCAACCGGCTGAAGGCCCTGCACGCGGTGGCCGTCTACGGTTCCGTGGGTGCCGCCGCCGACGCTCTGATGGTGACGCCCTCGGCCATCTCCCAGCAGCTCGCCAAGCTGGAGCGGGAGACCGGCACGGTGCTCGTGGAGCGCAACGGGCGAGGCGTGAAGCTGACGGACGCGGCGGGGCTGCTGGCGGACCACGCCGAGAGGATCCTCGCTCTGGTCGAGACCGCGGAGGCCGACTTCGAGGCCCTGCGCGGCTCCGTGGTGGGCAAACTGACGATGGCGGCCTTCCCCACGGCGGCCCGCGGCATCCTTCCCCGTGCCCTCACCCGGCTGAAGAAGGACCACCCCGACCTCGCTCTGCTGGTCCACGAGCGGGAGCCCGAGCGGCAACTCCGGGACGTCTCGCGCGGAGAGATCGATCTCGCCGTGGTCCAGGACTGGCTCAACCGGCCGATGGCGATGCCCGACGGCCTGTCCCGTGCCGCGCTGATGGACGACATCGCCGACGTCGTCGTACCGGCCGATCACCCGCTGGCCGGCAGGCGTGAGGCGCAACTCGCCGACCTCCCCGGTGACAGCTGGATCAGCTCCTCCCCGGGCACGGTGTGTCACGACTTCCTGAGTTTCCTGCTCCGCTCGGTCGAGAGAGAGCCGGAGATCGTCTGCATGGCCGACGAGTACCCGACCCAGATCGCCCTGGTGGCCGAGGGGCACGGATGCGCGCTGATCCCGCGCCTCGGGCGCGGCCCGCTGCCCGAGAACGTCAGCGTGGTGGCGATCCAGCCCCGGCCGGTCCGGCGGCTCTACGCCGTATGGCGCACCGACGCGGCCCGGCGTCCCGCCATCCGCGCCGCGGTCGAGGCCCTGCGCGCATCGTGCGCCGATCTCGATGCCGGGTAGTCTGTCTTCGCCATGACTGAGAGCACGATCGTTCACCTCCTGCGCCACGGTGAAGTCCACAATCCCGAGGGCGTCCTGTACGGCAGACTGCCGGGCTATCCGCTGTCGGCCAACGGCAGGCAGATGGCCGAATTGGTCGCCAAGGCGGTCGGCGGCAGAGACATCGTGGAGATCCGCAGCTCGCCGATGGAGCGGGCCCAGGAGACCGCGGCCCCGTCGGCCGAGGCGCTGGGCCTCGAGGTCAAGCTCGATGATCGCCTGATCGAGGCGTCCAACGTCTTCGAGGGCAGGCGGGTGGCCGGTGGCGACGGCGTCTTCCGCGACCCGCGCTACTACCGCCACTTCAGAAACCCGTTCAAGCCCTCATGGGGCGAGCCGTACGGCGAGGTCGTCGCCCGCATGAAGGCGGTCATCGACGACGTGCGCGAGCAGGCGAGGGGCCACGAGGCGCTGCTCGTCAGCCACCAGTTGCCCATCTGGGTGACACGCCTCGCGGCCGAGGGCCGGCGGCTGTGGCACGACCCGCGCCGCCGTCAGTGCGCGCTGGCCAGCCTCACGAGTTTCACCTTCGAGAACGGCCGTCTCATCAGTGTCGGCTACAGCGAGCCCGCGGGTTCGCTGCTCAAGGGCAATCCCGTTCCGGGAGCCTGACCCGACGGTCCCAGCGACCGGTGTGGTCGGTAGAGTTACTGCTCTACCGGCTGTAGTGCAAGGAGATCGCCTCCCGTGACCGCCAAGAGCCTGCCCGTGATCGCCGCTCTGGCCGTGACAGCCCTCGCAGGCTGCGCGGGCGGTCAGTCGTCCTCCGACCCCGGTGGCACGCGTTTCGTCGCGGGCGACGGCAAGGTCCAGGTGTTCTCCGCCGCCGAACGGCACAAGGCCCCCGCGATCGAGGGCGCGACGATCGACGGCGCGACGGAGAAGCTCGCCACCGGCAAGGTCTACGTCCTGAACTTCTGGGCGTCGTGGTGCGCCCCCTGCCGGGCCGAGGCGCCGGTGCTCAAGGACATCGCGGCCAAGACGAAGGCCGCGGGCGTGCAGTTCGTCGGGATCAACTTCAAGGACCTGCAGGCGTCCGCCCAGGCCTACGACCGCAGGGTCCAGCCCGGCTATCCCAGCATCTTCGACAAGACGGGCAAGGTGCTGCTGTCGTTCCAGGGCACCGTGCCGCCGGCGGCCATCCCCTCCACGCTGATCATCGACAGCCAGGGCCGCATCGCCGGTCGCGCGCTCGGCGCGGTCAAGTACAACGAACTGCTCAGCGCGATCACCAAGGTGAGCGATGAGTGATCTCGGTAGCACCGTCGCGACGGGTTCGCTGGTGCTCGCCCTCCCGATCGCACTGCTGGCCGGCCTGGTGTCGTTCGTGTCCCCGTGCGTGCTCCCACTGGTTCCCGGCTACCTGTCGTACGTGACGGGCATGAGCGGCGACCCGAAGCGCGGCAGGATGGTGCTCGGCAGTGCCCTGTTCGTGCTCGGCTTCGCGGCCGTGTTCGTGCTCGGCGGGGCTCTGTTCGGCGGCGTCGGCGGCGTCCTGCTCGGGAACTCCCAAGTGATCACCCGCGTGCTGGGCGTGCTGACCATCGTCCTCGGCCTCGCCTTCATCGGCCTCATCCCGGGTCTGGAGCGCGAGGTGCGGATCCGCCGCTTCCCCGCGGCGGGCCTCGCCGGGGCTCCGCTGCTCGGTGTGGTGTTCGGGCTCGGCTGGACGCCGTGCATCGGGCCCACGCTGGCCGTGGTCCTCACCCTCTCCGTCGACCAGGGCAGCGCCGCCAGAGGCGCCGCCCTCGCCTTCGTCTACGCCCTGGGACTCGGACTGCCCTTCGTGCTGGCCGGTCTCGCCTACCGCAAGGCCCTGCACGCGTTCGCGGCCGTGCGCCGCCACACCGTGGTCATCACGAGGGTGGGCGGGGCCATGCTGGTCTGCGTGGGTCTGCTCCTCGTGACCGGACTCTGGGGCGACCTCATCGCCGGCCTGCAGGGCTGGGTCGGCGGATTCGAACCGGTGATCTGATGACTGTGCCGCCCGACACCGAGACGACCGGAACGCCCGAGGCGTCCGTCGCGATCGAGTCCGCCCCCAAGGAGCCCGCGCGGCCCGTGGGCCTGGGAGTGATCGGCTGGCTCCGCTGGGGCTGGCGGACGCTCACCTCGATGCGCACGGCGCTGATCCTGCTGTTCCTGTTCGCGCTCGGCTCCGTGCCCGGCTCGATCTTCCCCCAGCGCGGCGTCGACCCGGACAAGGTGGCGCAGTACTTCGCGAACTCGCCCACCGAGGCGAAGTGGCTGGACCGGTTCCAGCTCTTCGACGTGTTCACCGCGCCGTGGTACGCCGCCGTCTACCTGCTGCTGTTCGTCTCACTCGCCGGGTGCGTGCTTCCCCGCGCGCTGTCCCACGTCAAGGAGATCCGCCGCAAGCCGCCGGCCGCGCCGCGCAACCTCCTGCGCCTGCCGTACGGCGAGGCCTTCGAGGGCGGGCTGACCGTCGAGGAGGCCGCGGCGAAACTGCGCAGGAAACGCTTCCGCGTCGTCACGGGCCCGGACTGGGTCGCGGCGGAGAAGGGCTACCTGCGCGAGACCGGCAACCTCCTGTTCCACGTCGCGCTGCTCGCGCTGCTTTTCGCGGTCGGCGCCGGAGGCCTGTACGGCTATCGCGGCAACGTGCTGGTGGTCGAGGGCGACGGCTTCGCCAACACGGTCGCGGCCTATGACCGGTTCATGCCGGGGCAGCGGGTCTCGGCCGAGTCGCTGACGCCGTTCTCCTTCACGCTCAAGGACTTCCAGGCCTCCTACGTCGGGTCCGGGGAGAAGATGGGCCAGCCGCTGGACTACAGCGCGAAGCTCTCCGTGCAGGACACGCCGTCGTCCGCCCCCCGTGACGTCGATCTGAAGGTCAACGACCCGCTCGACGTCAACGGCACGCTGACCTATCTCATCGGGCACGGCTACGCCCCCACGTTCAAGGTGACCGACGGGAAGGGCCAGGTGGCCTTCGACGGGCCCGTGCCGTGCCTCGTCGACGACCAGGCGACCTACACCTCCGAATGCACCATCAAGGTGCCCGACGCGCAGCCGACCCAGCTCGGGTTCGTGGCGCGCTTCCTGCCGAGCACGGTGCCGAACGGGAACGCCTGGGTGTCGATCTTCCCCGCCGCGGTCAACCCGACGGTGCAGATCATCGGCTCCTTCAAGGGTGACCTCGGCCTCGACTCGGGCCAGCCGCAGTCGGTCTACGTGCTCGACTCCGACAAGCTGAAGCCCCTCGGCAAGATGTCCGCGCAGCCTGCGGCGCCGCTCGCCCTCGGTGAGACGCGTGACCTGCCCGACGGCGCCGGGAAGATCCAGTTCACCGGCGTCAAGGAATGGATCACCCTTCAGACCACTCGCGACCCCGGCCGTCTCCCCGCATTGGGGGCTGCCGCGGCCGCGGTGCTCGGCCTCGTGCTCTCCCTCATGATCCGCCGGCGCCGGGTCTGGGTCCGGATGACGGACCGCAAAGTCACAGTGGGAGGATTGACCCGCACGGAAGGCGATAGCGGCGCTTTCTCCGAGGAGTTCGCCGAACTCGTCTCCCTCCTCCGTGACTCTCAGGATTCTCCGGACTCTCAGGCTCCTCAGGCCGGGGACCGGCCCGCCGCCGCACCAGTTGAGCCGAGCACAGGCCCCGACGAGGAGTAGAGATGTCGTCCCAGGTCAACACGGGACTCGCCACCCTGAGCGATCAGCTCATCCTGGCGACCGTCCTCCTCTATCTCGCCGCCATGATCGGCTATGCCCTGGAACTCGCCTTCGGCCGGGTGCGCACGGTCGCCGCCGCGAAGCGCCAACCGGTGGCCGTGGGCGCGTCCTCGGCCGACGTCTTGCCCTCGGCCGACGTCCTGCCAGAGACTCCTCGCGAGCCGGAGCCCGAGGCATGGGCGGTCAGAGCGGGCGGCATCGCGGTCGTCCTCACGTGGATCGCATGGGCGGGCAACCTCGCCGGCATCCTCACCCGCGGCATCGCCGTGGACCGCTGGCCCTGGGCCAACATGTACGAGTTCGTGGTGGCCATCTGCTTCGCCGCGGTGACGGCCTTCCTGGTGCTCATGACCCGCCAGCCGATCCGGTTCCTCGGCGCCTTCGTCACCGTGACGGCCGCGCTCGGGCTCGGGTTCGCCGTGCTCTTCCTGCACGTTCAGGCGGGCCCGGTGATGCCGGCGCTGCACTCCTACTGGATCGCCATCCACGTCACGGCCGCCATCGTCGCCAGCGGCCTGTTCATCCTGGCCGGCGTCTGCGCCGTCCTCTACCTGATCCGGAACGACGACCGTGCGTCGGTCCTGCCGAGCCGGAAGGACCTGGAGCGCATCACGCATCGCGCGATCGTGATCTCCTTCCCGATCTGGACGTTCGCCGTCATCGCCGGAGCGATGTGGGCCGACCGGGCCTGGGGCCGTTACTGGGGCTGGGACCCCAAGGAGGTCTGGGCGTTCATCACCTGGGTGGCGTACGCCGCCTACCTGCACGCCCGCGCGACGGCCGGGTGGCGGGGCAAGGCCGCGATCATCGTGTCGCTGGTGGCCTTCGCCTGCCTGCTCTTCAACCTGATCGGCGTGAACATCTTCTTCAGCGGCCTCCACTCCTACGCCGACGTCCCCAGCTAACCCCCTCCCACCCTCCCCGCCGTGATCATGCACAAGTTCGTGATCATGACCTCCGACGTGCGCCTTCATTGCGCGTGATCATGCACAGGTTCGGTCGCGGGATGCCTGAGGTGGGCAAACGCATATCGTGATCATGCGCAAGTTCGCGGACATGCCCGCTGACGTGCGTCAAGGGTCGTCGTGATCATGCGCGGGGTCGTCCTGTGGGCTTTGCTTGCCCGTTCACGCCGCTGCGCCGTACGGCAGGCCGGCGGGAAATGCATGATCACGCACGATGTTTCCGCAGGTCAGTGGTGTAATCGCAGAAAGTGCGCATGATCACGCTCGGTGAAAGACGAGGTCGGCAGGGGTATTACCGAATGTGAGCATGATCACGAACGGTGGGCGGGCTGGTCGGCGGAGGTGTCACCGAATCCGTGCATGATCACGCGTGATGTCTGTGCATGTCAGAGGGCAAGATCGCGAACCTGTGCATGATCACGGCGAGAATCACGGCAAGAATCACGGGCGAGAGTCACGAGCACGAGGTCACGGGTAAGAGGGCGTGGGGGAGAAGGGCCGGGGTCAGTCTTCGTCGCGGAGGCGGCGTTCTAGGTGGCGGAGGAACTCGGGGTCGTCGTCGGGACCCCTCGGGGCCTCGGCACGAGGGGCCGGCGGAGGCATCGTGGAGGGCGGCCCCCCATAGAGGCCACCCACTCCCGGGACCGTGTCGCCGACCCTGGGCCGCCCGAGCAGCAACCAGAGCAGGCCGCCCAGCGCGGCGAGCAGCACCACGATGATGACCCAGAGGATCTTCGGCAGTCTCCGGACATCCTGCTCGGGACGCGTGATCACGTCGAACAGGCAGTAGAGCCAGAAGGCCAGCAGCGCTAGACCGATAATCACGCTAGGCATGTCCACACGTTAAGCCATATCGCCATGTGATCGTGTTTTGCGGGCCGATAGCCGTACATCATTCCGGGTGACGTGGCCAGGACGGCAACGTACGGTGGACCGGTAGAAAGGCGAGCGCGCGACAGCGACGTGACACATGAGAGGTGCGATGTCGGAGCCGGGCGACAGGGGACGCCACCGGCGGGGGCCGCGGTGGTGGCAGCGCGGGCCGTACGTGTCGTCGCACCGGGAGACCCGGGAGGCCCGCGAGACCCGCGAGGTCCGGGAAACCCGTGAGACCCGTGAGACTCGGGAGACTCGTGAAGCGCGGGAATCCCATGACGTCGACGTGCCGGGGCGATTCATCGAGCGTTCCATCGAGAAGGTCCACGCGGTGACCGCTCCCGTCGTGGACGACAGGCCGCAGTACACCTGGCGCGACTTCGAACTGGACGACCAGCCCGCGCGTGCCGAGCCGCACCGTCCGGACGCGCCCGACCTGAGGGACGGCCGGCGCCACTGCGGCCCTCTGGAGCGCGTCCTGTTCCGTCAGTGGGACGCCATGGACGGGCCGCCGTCCGCCGATGCCGTCAGGGCGGTGGACGGCCTCGCACGTCTTCCTGACGGCCTCAAGGCGAAGCTGGCCATCGGGCTCGACGGCATCTACATCGGCCGTGGGGGCGTCCCGGATCTCGACGACATGGGGTACCTGCGCGGGGCGCCGCTTCCGTCCGGACGGGCCACCTGGGACATCTGCGCCGGCGCGTACGGCGACCGCAAGATCGTCGTTGGTGATCGGCCGTCGCCGACGCCTGACGTGATGATGCACGAAGTCGGGCATGCACTGGACGACGTCGACGCGAGTCCGGGACAGTGGGTCTCGGACTCTCCGGAGTTCGCCGCGCTCTACGACGACTGCATGCCGATGTTCGCCTCGGCGTTCCACCGGCAGCCCGGCGGTCTCGGCCGCAAGGAGTTCTTCGCCGACGCGTTCGCGGCGATCGCGTCGCGGCAGCGTCCGGCTCTGGTGGACATGCTCGGCGGCGACACACGGACCGCGCTCAACGTCATGCTGTTCTTCAACAGGCGCTACGGAATCTAGGTGAAACGGGATGTACGTGATCCGGCTCGGTGACGGGACACTGCGTGTGCCCCAATCACTGACAAGCGATGACGGGCGCCTGATCGGCAACGCGTACGTCGAGATCGCTCCGGGGGAGCCCGACTACGACCGATGGGTGGCCGAGTCGATCACCGAGGCGGAGGAGGCCGAACGGCGCCGCCGCTGGCAGGAGGAGAACGATCAGTTGGAACAGGAGTTCCTGGCCTTCAAGGCCGAGCAGGACTGAGTCCGATGTGCGCCCGGGGGCAGGACAGGCCGGGCTGACTCGGTGATCCTGCGCTATCCGGGTAGCGCGCAGGATCACCCGGTGCTGGTACTTGCGTCAGATCCGCGGTGATTCGCCATTCGGCCGATCGGCCGTGAGGACGTCCTCCCCGCGAAGGAGGGCGTGCACTTCCGACTCGCGGAACCGCCTGTGCCCACCGGGCGTACGGATACTGCTGATTCGTCCCGCCGCGGCCCAGCGTGTCACGGTCTTCGGGTCGACCCGGAAGAGGGCGGCAACCTCTCCAGGGGTCAGCAGTCGCTCGCTGCTACTCTCCACAATCTCTCCCCCTCGCATCCCGCGTCCTGCAGCGGGGCGGACAGGTAACCAGTGTGCCGAGCGAAGCCTGATTTATCCGTGGTTTTCGTAGAAGATCACGGGTTGTTACCGGCTCAGTGCCCGATTGTTATATGATAGAGCCTCTTTGGGACGCTCATGGGTGTTTCTTTACAAAAGCGCCTTGTTGTGAACACTAGCAGTGCTCGCGCCCGATGCGAAGAGAGACCTACATCTCGGGAAGGTGACGTAACCTCGACGCTGTGCATCCGGTAGTCGTTTACACCCTTTCGCGCATCGGCTTGTTCGCCGCCGCCCTCGCCGTCCTGTATCTCGTCGGGCTCCGCACGTACCTGCTGCTCGCCGTGGCTTTTCTGGTCAGCGGCGTCATCAGCTACGTGCTGCTGTCGAAACAGCGTGATGCCCTCAGTGAGCGGATCACCAGGAAACGCGGAGGGACCGAGGAGAACTAGGTCGTCGGGAACATGCCGATCCGGGCATGGTACTCATGTCCAAGGGTGGTCGTGTCGCTTCCCACCAAAAGACCCTTCTTTACTGTCAGGAACGCCTTTACCCCGATTCCCCTTTCTCGCGTGGGGTTCCAACTTTGCGCCTTGCCGGTCACCGGGTTGATCGCTCCGATGCCCTCCCGGCTGACCGAGCCGGGCCCGGCGGTGTCGGCGCCCCGGGGGTTGTCGAGCCAGCGCTGGTGGCCGCCGACGTACACGGCCGAGCCGCTGACCGCCACCGCATAGAGGGAGTCGCCTCCGGTCAGGTTCACCCAGGTCGGGCGCACCTGATCGCCTTTGGCGTACGTCTCGAACCGGGCGGCCGAGTCGCACAGCTTCGTGGAGCCGGGGAAGGGGCCACCGGTCGTGACGACCACGAAATATTGCCCGTCGGGTGAGACGTCCAGTCCGCGGACGTAAGAGGGGAAGTTCGGCTTGCACGCTTGGGCGTAGACCTCGGTGTGCCAGTTGGCGACCTTTCCGGTCGTGAGGTCGATCACGCCGAGTTGGGGCCGGCGCAGGCCGTCGAGGGCCGCGAAGGACCCGTCGACCACGAGCCGGTCGCGGGTGGCCGCCATGGCGTAGATCCTCGGGCCGCCGGGACCGCCCTCCGGAGTGACGGTGAAGGAGGGGTCGACGGCTCCGGTCTCCACGTCTACCCGGGCCAGGGCCGTACGGAGACTCCACCCGATCTTGATGAAGGCCCCGCCGACGTAGAGGTTCGTGCCCTGCCGTACGAGGCTGGAGACGGCGCCGCCGTAGACGGGTGCGTAGAAGGTCTCCACCGGTGAGCCGTCGTCCACCCGCAGCCGGACGAGTGCGGACTGGGGGTCGCTGAACGAGCCGCCGACGAAGACGCTGCCGTCGGGGCCGCCGGCCAGGGAGGTCACGGGCCCGTCGAGATCGGGGGCGAAGTCGCGCGAGACCCGGCCGGAGTCGAGGTCGAAGGCGAAGATGTTGGCCCGGGGGATCTCCTCCGTGCCGCGGGCCTCCTGAACGGCGCTGAAGTCGCCTCCGACGACCACCGTGTTCCCGACGACGGCGAAGGCGTTGACGATGCCGTCGAGCACGTGCGGGGTCGTGTCGACGGGGTTCGCCGACACCACATGGGGCTGTCGCATGCCGGCCTGGGCGGGGACCGCGGACAGGACGACCAGCGCCGCCGCCGCGAGCAGTGTGGTTCTGGCGAACATTTCCAAAGTTCTAGCAGACGCAGCGTAATCAATGAACTACGTTCCGCTCATCGCGCAATGGTGGTGAGGGGCCTCCCGGCTCGCCGCCTAGGCTTGCGTGCATGACGCGCGCATCGCTGGACAAGCAGCCGCACGAGGTCGCCGCGATGTTCGATCGCACGGCCCGGCGGTACGACCTGGTCAACGACGTCCTCTCCCTGGGCCAGGACCGCCTGTGGCGTAAGGCGACCGCCGACGCGATCGACGCCGGGCCCGGTGAGCTGGTGCTCGACCTGGCTGCGGGGACGGGCACGTCGACGGACGCCTTCACGACGCTGGGCGCGCGGGCGATCGCCTGCGACTTCTCGCTCGGCATGCTGAAGACCGGCGTCGCCAGGCGCGGCGGCTCCGGCATGTACGGCGGAGGGGTGAGGGGGGTCAGCTTCGTCGCCGGCGACGCCCTGCACCTGCCCTTCGCGAACGACGTGTTCGACGCCGCGACGATCTCCTTCGGGCTGCGGAACGTGGCCGACGCGACGCAGGCGCTGCGCGAGATGCTCAGGGTCGTCAGGCCCGGTGGGCGCCTGGTGATCTGTGAGTTCTCCCGGCCGCCGATCAAGTCGTTCGACCTCGTGTACTCGCAGTACCTGATGAAGCTCCTGCCGCCCGTGGCCCGGGCGGTCAGCTCGAACCCGGACTCCTATGAGTACCTGGCGGAGTCGATCCGGGCGTGGCCCGATCAGGCGACGCTGGCGGCCATCATCCAGAAGGCGGGGTGGGAGAAAGTCGCCTGGCGCAACCTTTCCTTCGGCATCGTCGCGCTCCATCGCGCGGTCAAGCCGGATGCCGTCAATCCTTAGCCACACCCCCTCTGACATTGTCCGGGGGATAAGGGTTAGACTTCGGCGCGACAAGTTTGTGAAGTGGTTCACAAAGGCACGAAGGTCCCAAACCCTCGGACCTTCCTTCCTCTGACAGGACAGGTCCCCGTGAGCGAGCAGGTCCGCGCACAGCGGAGAACAGCGGAAGCCGACGTCATCGTCGTCGGTGCCGGCCCTTCAGGGGCGACGGCCGCCTTCTACCTCGCCAAGGCCGGGTTGGACGTCCTGCTTCTGGAGAAGACCCGGTTCCCCCGCGAGAAGGTGTGCGGCGACGGGCTGACGCCCCGGGCCGTAAAGGAACTCATCGGGATGGGCGTCGACATCGACGCCCCCGGCTGGATCAGGAACAAGGGCCTGCGGGTCGTCGGCGGCGGCATGCGCCTGGAGCTCGACTGGCCGGACCTGCACAGTTATCCCGACTTCGGGCTCGTCCGCACCCGGATGGACTTCGACCAGATTCTGGCGGAACACGCGCAGAGGAACGGCGTCACCCTCATTCAGGAGGTCAACGTCACCGGGCCGGTGATCGACGAGCGCAGCGGCCACATCGTCGGCGTGACCGCCCGCAAGGACGGCGAGGACGTGACCTACGGGGCCCGGCTGGTGGTCGCCGCCGACGGCAACTCCTCGCGGCTGTCGCTGGCCATGGGCCTGCACAAGCGTGAGGACCGCCCGATGGGCGTGGCCGTGCGGACCTACTACACGAGCCCCCGGCACGACGACGACTACCTCGAGACGTGGCTGGAACTCTGGGACGGCGACCGTCTGCTGCCGGGCTACGGCTGGATCTTCCCCGTCGGCGACGGCACGTCCAACGTGGGGCTCGGCCTGCTGAACACCAGTGCGGCCTTCAAGAACATCGACTACCGCGACCTGCTCAAGCGCTGGGTGAAGGGCATGCCCGCCGACTGGGGCTACGCCGAAGAGAACATGGTCGGGCAGATCAGGGGCGCGGCCCTGCCGATGGCCTTCAACCGGCAGCCCCACTACACCCGCGGTCTCGTGCTCGTCGGCGACGCCGGCGGTTCGATCAACCCCTTCAACGGCGAGGGCATCGCGTACGCCATGGAGACCGGTCGCACGGCGGCCGATGTGATCGTCCAGGCGCTGTCCCGCACCACTGCGGCCCAGCGTGAGCGTGTGCTGCGGGAATACCCGCGTATCCTCAAAGACGTCTATGGCGGATACTTCACTCTTGGGCGGCTCTTCGTTGAGGCGATCGGCAAGCCCGGGGTGATGAAGTTCGTCACGCGGCACGGGCTTCCACACCCGACCCTGATGAGATTCGCGCTGAAACTCCTCGGTAATCTCACAGATCGTCGGGGCGATGCCTCCGACCGCATCATCAACGCCCTGTCCAAGGTGGCTCCGCCCGCATGAACTCCGTCACAGCAGCAATCTCCGGCGATCTCGTGCCGATTCGTGAGACCGCTGCCACATCCGGTGTTCTCATGCCGGGCCAGGGGCCTGTGCCTGGGCTCGTCGTGACAGTCCCATTCCACCGACCAAGCGAGGACATGTAGCCATGGAGCTGTATGTGCCGATTCTGGTGCTCGCGGTCCTCGCGGCGGGATTCGCCGTGTTCTCCGTGGGTATCGCGCCCTTCACCGGGCCGAAACGCTGGAACCGCGCCAAGCTGGACGCCTATGAGTGCGGCATCGAGCCCACTCCTCAGCCGGTCGGCGGTGGGCGTTTCCCCCTGAAGTACATGATCACGGCGATGCTGTTCATCGTGTTCGACATCGAGATCATCTTCCTTTATCCGTGGGCGGTGGCCTTCGACAGGCTCGGCGTGTTCGGGCTGGTCGAGATGGTGCTGTTCATCGTCACCGTCCTCGTGGCGTACGCCTACGTGTGGCGCCGTCGCGGCCTCGATTGGGATTAGCCATGGGTCTTGAAGAGAAACTTCCGAGCGGGTTCGTCCTGACCACCGTCGAACAGGTGGCGGGCTGGGCCCGGAAGAACTCCGTCTGGCCGGCGACCTTCGGCCTCGCGTGCTGCGCGATCGAGTTGATGGCGACGGGTGGACCCACGCACGACCTGGCGCGGTTCGGCATGGAGCGCGCCTCGGCGTCGCCCCGCCAGGCCGACCTGATGATCGTGGCCGGCCGCCTGTCGCAGAAGATGGCGCCCGTTCTCCGCCAGATCTATGACCAGATGGCCGAGCCCAAGTGGGTCATCGCGATGGGCGTCTGCGCGTCCAGTGGCGGCATGTTCAACAACTACGCCATCGTGCAGGGCGTGGACCACGTCGTGCCCGTCGACATCTACCTGCCCGGCTGCCCGCCGCGGCCGGAGATGCTGATGGACGCCATCGTGAAGCTGCACGACAAGATCCAGAACATGAAGTTCGGCGCGCACCGGGCCAAGCAGATCGACGAGCTCGAACTCCAGGCGCTGCGGACGCTGCCGCTGATCGACCAGGGGGCGAACAAGTGAGCACCGACAATCTCCCTGGCGTGCCGGCGGGCGGGGCGGGGGAAGAGCCTCGCCCGGTCGCCCGCACGGGCATGTTCGGCGCCAGCGGCAGCGGCGACACCTCCGGATACGGCCGCCTGGTCGTCCGGCGTCCCCCGAAGGTCTTCTCGTCCCGGCCGTACGGGTCGTACTTCGACGAGGTGGCCGACGCGCTGGAGCCCGACTTCGGCGACGCGATCGAGCGCGTGGTCGTGGATCGTGACGAGGTCACCTTCCACGTGGCCCGCGAGCGCCTGGTGGAGGTGCTGCGGCATCTCCGCGACGACCCCGCGCTGCGGTTCGAGCTGTCCCTCGGCGTCTCCGGTGTTCACTACCCGGAGGAGACCGGCAGCGAGTTGCACGCGGTCTACCACCTCTGCTCCATCACGCACAACCGGCGGGTCAGGGTCGAGGCCGCCTGCCCCGACGACGACCGGCACATTCCTTCCACCGTTCCGGTCTACCCGACGCACGACTGGCACGAGCGCGAGACGTACGACTTCTTCGGAATCATCTTCGACGGCCACCCGGGGCTGACCAGGATCGAGATGCCGGACGACTGGGAGGGGCACCCCCAGCGCAAGGACTACCCCCTCGGTGGAATTCCGGTCGAATACCGCGGCGCCGAGATCCCCGCGCCGGACCAGAGGAGGTCGTACTCGTGAGGGAGCACATCACTGCCGCCTGTCAGGAGCCGGCGATCGCAGCGAGGAGAGCGTCGTGACGAGCACCACTGAGACCGAAGGCCGGATCTACGACGTCGCCGGTCAGGACTGGGACGAGCTGGTCGAGACCGTCACGGACTCGGCCGAGGAGCGCCTGGTCATCAACATGGGGCCGCAGCACCCCTCGACCCACGGCGTGCTCCGCCTCGTGCTCACGCTCGACGGCGAGACGGTGACCGAGGCCCGTACGGTGATCGGTTACCTGCACACCGGCATCGAGAAGAACATGGAGTTCCGCACGTGGACCCAGGGGGTCACGTTCGTCACTCGCATGGACTACCTGTCGCCGATCTTCAACGAGACGGCGTACTGCATGGGTGTGGAGAAGCTCCTCGGGATCACCGACAGGATCCCGGACCGGGCGCAGGCCATCCGGGTCATGATGATGGAGCTCAACCGGATCTCCTCGCACCTCGTGGCCATCGCCACGTTCGGCCTGGAGCTGGGCGCGACCACGCCGATGCTCTTCGGCTTCCGCGAGCGTGAGATGGTCCTCGACCTGTTCGAGTACATCACCGGCCTCCGCATGAACATGGCCTACGTACGGCCGGGCGGCGTGAGCGTCGACCTGCCCGCGGGCGCGGTGGACAAGATCGGCGAGTTCCTCAAGGTGATGCCGTCGCGGATCAAGGAGATGCGCAAGCTCCTCGACGCCAACCCGGTCTACACCCGCAGGACCAAGGACGTGGCCTACCTCGACCTGACCGGCTGCATGGCGCTCGGGATCACCGGGCCCATGCTGCGGGCGGCGGGCCTGCCCTGGGACCTGCGCAAGTCCCAGCCGTACTCGGGCTACGAGACCTACGAGTTCGACGTGCCGACGGAGAACAGCTGCGACGTGTACGGCCGCTATCTCGTCCGTGTGGCCGAGATGGAGGAGTCCCTGAAGATCATCGAGCAGGCGCTCGACCGGCTGCAGGGCCCGCTGAAGAACGGCCCGGTGATGATCGAGGACAAGAAGATCGGCTGGCCCGCGCAGCTCGCGCTCGGCCCGGACGGCTTCGGCAACTCGCCCGACCACATCGCGCACATCATGGGCAGCTCGATGGAGGCCCTGATCCACCACTTCAAGCTGGTGACCGAAGGTTTCCGGGTCCCGGCCGGGCAGGTGTACGCATCGGTCGAGTCGCCCCGGGGCGAGCTCGGCGCGCATGTGGTGAGCGACGGCGGCACGCGCCCCTTCCGGGTGCACTTCCGCGACCCGTCATTCACGAACCTGCAGGCGGTGCCCGCGACCTGCGAGGGCGGCATGATCGCCGACGTCATCTCGGCTGTCGCCTCGATCGACCCAGTCATGGGAGGTGTGGACCGGTGACTTACGCACCTGAGGTCCGCGAGCGTCTGGAGACGGACGCCAAGGAGATCATCGGCCGCTACCCCAAGCCGCGGTCGGCGCTGCTGCCGCTGCTGCACCTGGTCCAGAGCGAGGACGGCTACGTCTCCGACGACGGTCAGGAGTTCTGCGCGGAGATGCTGGGCCTGTCCAAGGCCGAGGTCGTCGGCGTGGCGACCTTCTACACGATGTACAAGCGCAAGCCGTCCGGCGAGTACAACGTCGGCGTCTGCATCAACGCCCTGTGCGCCGTCATGGGCGGGGACCAGATCTGGTCCGAGCTCAGCGAGCACGCCGGCGTCGGCCACGACGAGACCACCGAGGACGGCAAGATCACGCTGGAGCGGCTGGAGTGCAACGCCGCCTGCGACTTCGCGCCCGTGATGATGGTCAACTGGGAGTTCTTCGACAACCAGACGCCGGACTCGGCCAAGCAACTCGTCGACGACCTGCGAGCGGGCAAGGAGGTCGTCCCCACCCGAGGGCCGGGACGGCTGTGCTCGTTCAAGGAGGCGTCGCGGGTCCTCGCGGGGTTCCCCGACGGTCTGGCCGGTGACGGTCCGGCGGCGTCGGGCCCCTCGCTGGAGGGCCTGAAGATAGCCAAGGCCAACGGCTGGGAGGCGCCCGCCGGCGACGAGGGTTCGGTGAACGACCGATGACACAGCTGACGCCGGTTCTGACGAAGAACTGGGACCTGCCGAACGCCTTCACGGTGGACGGCTACGGCGAGTACGCGGCGGCCAAGAAGGCGCTGAGCACCGACCCGGACGCCATCATCCAGATGGTCAAGGACTCCGGGCTCCGCGGCCGAGGTGGAGCGGGCTTCCCGACCGGCATGAAGTGGGGATTCATCCCGCAGAACGACGGCAAGCCGCACTACCTCGTGGTGAACGCGGACGAGTCGGAGCCCGGGACCTGCAAGGACATCCCGCTGATGATGGCCAACCCGCACTCGCTGGTCGAGGGCGTCATCATCACCGCCTACGCCATCAGGGCCAACTACGCGTTCATCTACGTCCGCGGCGAGGTCCTCCACGTGATCCGCCGCGTCCAGGCCGCGGTCCGCGAGGCGTACGAGAAGGGCTATCTCGGCAGCGACATCTTCGGCTCGGGATACGACCTCGAAGTGGTGGTCCACAGCGGCGCGGGCGCGTACATCTGCGGCGAGGAGACGGCGCTGCTCGACTCGCTGGAGGGATACCGCGGCCAGCCGAGGCTCAAGCCGCCGTTCCCCGCGGTCGCCGGCCTGTACGCCTCCCCGACCGTGGTCAACAACGTCGAGTCGATCGCCAGCGTCCCGAGCATCGTGACCAACGGCGCCGACTGGTTCGCCGGGATGGGCACGGAGAAGTCCAAGGGCTTCGGCATCTTCTCGCTGTCCGGCCACGTGACCAGGCCCGGCCAGTACGAGGCGCCGCTCGGCATCACCCTGCGCGAACTGCTCGACCTCGCCGGAGGCATCCGCGAGGGCCACGAGCTGAAGTTCTGGACGCCGGGCGGGTCCTCGACGCCGATCTTCACGGCGGAGCACCTCGACGTGCCCCTGGACTTCGAGTCGGTCGGGGCGAAGGGCTCGATGCTCGGCACCCGGGCGTTGCAGATCTTCGACGACACCACGTGCGTGGTCAGGGCCGTGCTGCGCTGGACCGAGTTCTACGCGCACGAGTCGTGCGGCAAGTGCACTCCGTGCCGTGAGGGCACCTTCTGGCTCAAGCAGGTGCTCAAGCGGCTGGAGAAGGGGCAGGGCACCGAGGACGACCTGACCACGATCACCGACATCGCCGACAACATCCTGGGACGCTCGTTCTGCGCCCTGGGCGACGGCGCGACGAGCCCGATCCACTCGTCGGTGAAGCACTTCCGCGAGGAATACCTCAAGCACTTCGAGATCGGCGGCTGCCCGTTCGATCCCGCCGCGTCAACTGTGTGGGGTAAGGCATGACAGTACAGACAACCTCGGCGGGGGCGGTCGAGCAGCCGGTCGATCTGGTGACGCTCACCATCGACGGTTTCCAGATCAGCGTCCCGAAGGGGACCCTGATCATCCGGGCGGCCGAACTGCTGGGCATCCAGATCCCGCGGTTCTGCGACCACCCGCTGCTCGAGCCGGCGGCCAACTGCCGCCAGTGCCTGGTGGACATCCCCGACGCGGGCAACGGCCGCGGCTTCCCCAAGCCCCAGCCGTCCTGTGCCATCGAGGTCGCCCAGGGCATGGTCATCCAGACCCAGCTCACCTCTCCGGTCGCGGAGAAGGCGCAGCGGGGCGTGATGGAGATGCTGCTGCTCAACCACCCGCTCGACTGCCCGGTCTGCGACAAGGGCGGCGAGTGCCCCCTGCAGAACCAGGCGATGTCGAGCGGTCAGGGCGAGAGCCGCTTCGTCGAGGAGAAGCGCACCTTCGAAAAGCCGATCGCGCTGTCGACCGAGGTCCTGCTCGACCGTGAGCGCTGCATCCAGTGCGCACGGTGCATCCGGTTCTCCGACCAGATCGCCGGCGACCCGCTGATCGACTTCTTCGACCGCGGGGCCAAGGAGCAGGTGGGCGTTGCCAACGGCGAGCCGTTCGAGTCCTACTTCTCCGGCAACACCGTGCAGATCTGCCCGGTCGGCGCGCTGACCGGCGCCGCCTACCGGTTCCAGTCCCGGCCGTTCGACCTGGTGTCGACGCCGAGCGCCTGCGAGCACTGCGCCTCCGGTTGCGCCCAGCGCACCGACCACCGGCGCGGCAAGGTCACCCGCCGCCTGGCCGGGGACGACCCGCAGGTGAACGAGGAGTGGAACTGCGACAAGGGTCGCTGGGCCTTCCAGTACGCCACCCAGCCCGACCGGCTCAGGACGCCGCTGATCCGCGACGAGTCCGGCAAGCTGGTCCCGGCCTCCTGGCCGGAGGCGCTGAGCGTCGCGGCGGACGGCCTGGCCAGGGCCCGCGGCAAGGCCGGTGTGCTGGTGGGCGGCCGCCTGACGGTCGAGGACGCCTACGCCTACAGCAAGTTCGCCAGGGTCGCCCTGGACACCAACGACATCGACTTCCGGGCTCGCCCGCACTCCGAGGAGGAGGCGAGGTTCCTGGCCCACGCCATCGCGGGCAAGGGCATCGAGGTCTCCTACGCCGACCTGGAGAAGGCCCCGGCCGTGCTCCTCGCGGGGTTCGAGCCCGAGGAGGAGTCGCCCATCGTCTTCCTGCGCCTGCGCAAGGCAGCGCGCAAGAGCGGCCTCAAGGTCCACGCGCTCGCGCCGTTCGCGTCGCCGGGGCTGGCCAAGATGAAGGGGACGCTCATCCGCACGGCTCCCGGCGCCGAGGCCGAGGCGCTCGGCGACCTGGTCTCCTCCGAAGGTGAGCTGCTGCCCGCCGGTTCGATCATCCTCGCCGGTGAGCGGCTGGCCACCTCCCGAGGCGCCTTCTCCGCTCTCGTACGGCTGTCGCAGGCGACCGGCGCGAGGATCGCGTGGGTGCCGAGGCGGGCGGGCGAGCGCGGCGCCCTCGAGGCGGGCGCGCTGCCGGGCCTGCTGCCGATCGGCCGCCCGGTCGACGACGAGACCGCCCGCGGCGAGGTCGCCAGGGCGTGGGACGTCGCGGCCCTGCCAGGCACCCCCGGCAGGGACACCGCCGGGATCGTCGAGGCTGCGCTGAACAACGAGATCGACGCACTGGTGGTCGCGGGCGTCGACCCGTACGACCTGCCCGATCCCGCCAAGGCGCTGGCCGCGCTGGAGAACACGCCGTTCATCGTCAGCCTGGAGATCCGGGCCAGCGCCGTCACCGACAGGGCCGACGTGGTCCTGCCGGTCGCCGCCGTGGCCGAGAAGGCCGGGACGTTCGTCGACTGGGAGGGCAGGGGCCGCTCGTTCGGTGTGGCCACGCCCGTCACCGGCGTCATGAGCGACCTGCGGGCCATCGTCTCGATCGCCGACCAGATGGACGTCCACCTGGGCCTGCCGGACGCCGAGGCCGCCCGGCGCGAGCTCGCCGCGCTCGGCTCGTGGCGGGGCTCCCGCCCGGCCGCCCCGAGCGTGACCGGCGGCCCGGTCGGGCGCACGGCCGCTGAGCCCGAGACCGGCCAGGCCGTACTGGCCACCTGGCACCTGCTGCTCGACGAGGGCCGGCTCCAGGACGGCGAGCCGTACCTGGCCGGGACCGCGCGAACGGCGGAGGCGCTGATCTCCGAGTCCACGGCCGCGGAGATCGGGGCGGTCGACGGCGGAAAGATCGTCATCGGTGACGGGGCGATCCTGCCGGTGCGCATCGCGGACCTGCCCGATCGCGTCGTGTGGGTGCCGTCGAACTCGGCCGGCCTGTCCGTGACACGCGACCTGCGTGCCGTGGCGGGCGACGTCGTAACCATCGGGAGCGTCTCGTGAACAACCCCGCGCCCAACTTGAGCGACTTCGGCCACGATCCACTGTGGCTGTCGATCATCAAGGCCCTCTTCATCTTCGTGTTCCTGATGGTGGGCGTGCTGCTCGGCGTGTGGACCGAGCGCAAGCTCATCTCGCGCATGCAGCACCGCTACGGCCCCAACAGGGCGGGCAAGTTCGGCCTGCTCCAGTCGGTGGCCGACGGCCTGAAGATGGGCCTGAAGGAAGACCTCATGCCACGCACCGTGGACAAGGTCATCTACTTCCTGGCCCCGGTCATCATCGCCGTCCCGGCGTTCCTGGCCTTCTCGGTCGTGCCGTTCGGGCCGATGGTCTCGATCTTCGGCGTCCGGACCCCGCTGCAGCTCACCGACCTGCCGGTCGCGGTGCTCCTGGTGCTGGCCACGGCCTCGATCGGCGTCTACGGCATCGTCCTCGCCGGATGGGGGTCGCGCTCGCCGTACGCCATCCTGGGCGGTCTGCGCTCCAGCGCCCAGGTGGTCTCCTACGAGATCGCGATGGGCCTGTCGTTCGTCGCGGTGTTCCTGCAGGCGGGCACGCTGTCCACCTCGGAGATCGTCGCGAAGCAGGCGGGCGGCGGGACCTGGGACATCCTCGGGATGCACATCCCGACGCCGTCCTGGTACGTCTTCTCGCTGCTCCCGTCGTTCCTGATCTACGCGATCACGATGCTGGGCGAGACCAACCGCGTGCCGTTCGACCTCCCCGAGGGTGAGGGCGAACTGGTCGGCGGCTTCCACACCGAGTACTCCTCGTCGCTGAAGTTCGCGATGTTCATGCTCGCCGAGTACGTGAACGTGTTCACGGTCTCCGCGATTGCGATCACGCTGTTCCTCGGCGGCTGGCACGCGCCGTGGCCCATCTCGATCTGGGACGGGGCCAACACCGGCTGGTGGCCGATGCTCTGGTTCTTCGGCAAGCTCGTGCTGGCCTTCTGCTTCTTCGTCTGGGTGCGCGCCTCACTGCCCCGCGTCCGGTACGACCAGCTGATGGCCTTCGGCTGGAAGGTGCTCATCCCGCTCAACCTCGCCTGGATCCTGCTCGCCGCCACCTTCAGGGCGCTGCGTCTTCCCGAGGTCGACCGCGGAGGCATCCTGGCTCTGGGCGCGGTGATCGTCATCGGGGCGTTCGCCATATGGCTACGCTTCGACACGACGAACCAGCGGCGCAGAGAGAGCAAGGCCGCTGAGGTCGAGGAGGAGTTCGAGCAGCTTCGCGAGGAGCCGACGGCCGGAGGATTCCCCGTGCCGCCACTCGACCTGCCGCACTACCACGGAGTCGTGCCGGCGGCGCGCCTTCACCACGAGGCCAAGGAGGTGACCAGTGGGAGCAACTGATTGGCTGAACCCGATCAAGGGATTCGGCGTCACCTTCCACCACATGTTCAAGAAGCCGGTGACCGTCAACTATCCGGAGGAGAAGCGGCCCACCGCGCCGCGTTTCCACGGGCGGCACCAGCTGAACCGGTGGCCGGACGGTCTGGAGAAGTGCGTCGGCTGCGAGTTGTGCGCGTGGGCCTGTCCCGCGGACGCCATCTTCGTCGAGGGCGCGGACAACACCGACGCTGAGCGGTTCTCGCCCGGCGAGCGGTACGGCCGCACCTACCAGATCAACTATCTGCGATGCATCTTGTGCGGCCTCTGCATCGAGGCGTGCCCCACCCGGGCGCTCACGATGACCAACGAGTACGAACTCGCCGACTCGAGCCGCGAATCGCTGATCTTCACCAAGGAGATGCTCCTCGCTCCGCTGGGGCCGGGAATGGAGCAGCCGCCCCACCCGATGCGCCTCGGTGAGACCGAGGAGGACTACTACCGGTTGGGTCGTAGCAATGGGTGAATCCATCACGTTCTGGGTGCTGGCGGTCGTCTCGGTGATCGCCGCGCTCGGGCTCGTCTTCAGCCGAAGGGCCGTCTACTCGGCTCTGATGCTCGGCGTCGTCATGTTCTCGCTCGCGGTGCTGTACGCCGTGCAGGACGCTCCGTTCCTGGCCGCGGTGCAGATCATCGTCTACACCGGCGCCGTCATGATGTTGTTCCTGTTCGTGCTCATGCTCGTGGGTGTGGACTCGTCGGACTCGCTGGTCGAGACGATCAGGGGGCAGCGGTTCTGGGCCGTCCTGGCCGGGCTGGCCTTCGCCGCCCTGCTCGGGCTCGGCATCGGGAACGCGGTCCTGTCGCCTCCCAAGGGCCTGGCCGCCGCCAACCGGGCGGGCAACGTGCCGTCCCTGGCCGAGCTGATCTTCACGCGGCACGTGTTCGCGTTCGAGGTGACCTCGGCGCTGCTGATCACCGCCGCGCTCGGCGCGATGGTGCTGGCGCACCGGGAGCGCGCGGAGCCCAAGCAGACGCAGAAGGACCTCTCGCGGGCCCGCTTCGTCCGCTTCGGCCAGCTGGGCAGGAACCCCGGCCCGCTGCCCGGGCCCGGCACCTACGCCCGGCACAACGCCATCGACATGCCGGCGCTGCTGCCTGACGGCTCGGTGTCGCCGCTGTCGGTCAACCGCGTCGTCGCCCGGTACGAGGCCGCGGAGGGCACGCTGCCTCCCGAGGTCGAGCGGATCCTCCAGGAGGAGGCCCTGAGCGAGCGGGCCAACGGGCACGTGGCCCGGCCGCTCGGCGAGGAGGACGGCAAGTGACAACCCATTACCTGGTGCTCTCCGCGCTGCTGTTCGCGATCGGCGGCGTCGGCGTGCTCGTACGGCGCAACGCCATCGTCGTGTTCATGTGCGTCGAGCTCATGCTCAACGCCTGCAACCTGGCGTTCGTCACCTTCGCCCGGCAGAACGGCAACCTCGACGGCCAGATCATCGCGTTCTTCGTGATGATCGTCGCCGCCGCGGAGGTCGTGATCGGCCTGGCCATCATTGTGACGATCTTCCGAACCCGCAGGTCCGCGTCCGTCGACGACGCCAGCCTGCTGAAGTACTAAGAGGTGGCCGTGGAACCCGCTGAGATCATCCAGCACTCCGGTGGAGTGATCGGGGCCTCCTGGCTGATGATCGCTCTGCCCCTGTTGGGAGCGGCCGTTCTCCTGCTGGGCGGGCGGAGGACCGACAAGTTCGGTCATCTGCTCGGCGTAGCCATGGCCGTCGCGTCGTTCGTCGTGGCGGCACTGGCCTTCATCCAGCTGCTGGGCTTCGCGCCCGGCGAGCGCCGCAGGGGAGTCGAGCTCTACGACCTCATCCCCGGCATCGCCAAGGTGGGACTGCTGGTCGACCCTCTGTCGATCTCGTTCTGCCTGCTGATCACGTTCGTCGGATCGTTGATCCACATCTACTCGATCGGCTACATGGCCCACGATCCGGCGCGGCGGAGGTTCTTCGCCTACCTGAACCTGTTCGTGGCGGCGATGCTCGTGCTCGTGCTGGCCGACAACTACCTCGGCCTGTACGTCGGGTGGGAGGGCGTGGGCCTCGCGTCGTACCTGCTCATCGGGTTCTGGCAGCACAAGCCCACGGCGGCGACGGCGGCCAAGAAGGCCTTCATCGTCAACCGCGTCGGCGACTTCGGCCTGTCGATCGGCATCTTCACGATCTTCGCGACCTTCCACTCCCTGTCGTACCAGGGAGTGGCCGAGGGAATGGCGAAGGGCGGGTCGATCCCGGCCACGGCCATCGGACTCCTGCTCCTGCTCGGCGCCTGCGGCAAGTCGGCCCAGCTCCCGCTGCAGTCCTGGCTTCTGGACGCGATGGAGGGCCCGACCCCGGTCTCGGCCCTCATCCACGCGGCCACGATGGTCACCGCCGGCGTCTACCTGGTGGTCCGGTCCGGCCCGATCTTCCAGGCCACCGACACCGCGCAACTCGTCGTCACGATCGTCGGCGTGGCCACGCTCCTCGCCGGTGCGATCATCGGTACCGCCAAGGACGACATCAAGAAGGCCCTCGCCGGCTCGACGATGTCGCAGATCGGCTACATGATGCTCGCCGCGGGCATCGGCCCGGCGGGCTACGCCTTCGCGATCGCCCACCTGATCACGCACGGCTTCTTCAAGGCCGACATGTTCCTCGGCGCCGGATCGGTCATGCACGGCATGAACGACGAGGTGAACATGAGGAAGTACGGCGGCCTGAGAAAGGTCATGCCGATCACCTTCGTGACGTTCCTCATCGGCTACCTGGCGATCATCGGGTTCCCGCTGCTGTCCGGCTACTTCACCAAGGACGGCATCATCGAGACCGCGATGGAGCACAACGCGATCTTGGGCTGGCTCGCCGTCCTGGGTGCGGGCATCACCGGCTTCTACATGTCGCGCCTGGTCTTCATGACCTTCTTCGGCAAGAAGCGCTGGGAGGCCGACGCCCACCCGCACGAGTCGCCGGCCGTCATGACGTGGCCGCTGATCATCCTGTCGATCGGCGCGGTCGTCCTGGGCGCGTTCCTGATCCTGGGCAACCGGTTCATGCTCTTCCTGTCGCCCGCGGTCGGGCGGCCGGAGGAACTGCCCTCGTTCCACCCGTTCAGCACGACCGGGCTGGCCACGCTCGCGCTGGTCGCCGTCGGCGTGGTGTTCGCCTGGTACAGGTACGGCTCCGCCGAGGTGCCCGGAGTGGCCCCTCGCGGCTCGTTCCTCACCGCGTTCGCCCGTCGTGACCTGTACGGCGACGCGCTCAACGAGGCGCTGCTCATGCGGCCGGGTCAGTGGCTCACCCGCCTGGCGGTCTACTTCGACAACCGTGGGGTCGACGGTCTGGTCAACAGCCTGGCCGCCCTCATCGGCGGCTCGTCCGGCCGGTTGCGCAGGATCCAGACCGGTTACGTCCGGTCGTACGCGTTGTCGATATTCGTTGGTGCCGCCGTCCTGGTCGGCGCCTGGTTCGTCGTAGGGAACCTGTGATGCCCTGGCTCTCAATCCTGATGGGCGTGTCCGTGCTGGGCGCGCTGGGCGTGACTCTTGTCCGCAACGACAAGCTCGCCAAGCAGTTCACGCTCGGGGTGTCGCTCATCGTGCTGGCTCTCGCCATCGCGATGGCCGTCCAGTTCAGCCCGAACGGCGACAAGTTCCAGTTCACCGAGAAGTACGACTGGATCCCCGCTCTCGGGGTGCACTACGCGGTGGGGGTCGACGGCATCGCCCTGGTGCTGATCCTGCTCTCGGTCGTGCTGGTGCCGATCGTGGTGCTGGCCTCCTGGCATGACGCCGAGGCCGGCAAGCGGTCGGTCCGGACGTACTTCTCGTTGATGCTCGTGCTCGAGGCCATGATGATCGGCGTCTTCGCGTCGACCGACGTCTTCCTCTTCTACGTCTTCTTCGAAGCCATGCTGATCCCGATGTACTTCATGATCGGGTCGTACGGCGGCGCCCAGCGGTCCTACGCGGCCGTGAAGTTCCTGCTGTACTCGCTGTTCGGCGGGCTCCTGATGCTGGTCGCGGTGATCGCGCTCTACACGATCGCCGGGAAGGGCACGTTCATGTTCCCCGACCTCGTCGGGACCATCCAGGACGTGAACACGCAGAAGTGGCTGTTCCTCGGGTTCTTCATCGCCTTCGCGATCAAGGCGCCGCTCTGGCCGTTCCACACCTGGCTGCCCGACGCGGCGGCCCAGGCGCCGGCCGGCGCCGCGGTGCTGCTGGTCGGCGTGCTGGACAAGGTCGGCACGTACGGCATGTTGCGCTTCTGCCTGGAGCTGTTCCCGGACGCGTCGAAGTTCTTCACGCCGATGGTGATCACACTGTCGGTGATCGGCATCGTCTACGGCGCGATCGTGGCGATCGGCCAGACCGACATGAAGCGGCTCATCGCCTACACGTCGGTCTCGCACTTCGGCTTCATCGCGCTGGGCGTGTTCGCCATGACGACGAACGCGGGCGCGGGGGCGACCCTCTACATGGTCAACCACGGCTTCTCGACCGGCGCGCTCTTCCTGATCGCCGGCTTCCTGATCCAGCGCCGGGGCTCCCAGTTCATCGCCGACTACGGAGGCGTGCAGAAGGTCGCGCCGGTGCTCGCGGGGACGTTCCTCGTGGCGGGGCTGTCCAGCCTGTCGCTGCCCGGCCTCAGCACCTTCGTGAGCGAGTTCATGGTGCTGGTCGGCACGTACGAGAAGTACCTCGTGCCCGCCGCCATCGCGACGACCGGCGTCATCCTGGCCGCGATCTACATCCTGTGGATGTACCAGCGGACGATGAACGGCCCGACCGCCGAGTCCGTCAAGCATCTGCCTGACCTCAACGCGCGCGAGAAGTGGGTCGTCGCGCCTCTCATCGCGTTGCTCCTGGTGTTCGGGTTCTATCCCAAGCCCCTGCTCGACGTGATCCATCCTGCGGTCAAGAACACCCTGTCGAGTGTTCCGGCGACCGATCCGGCTCCTGCCGTACAAGTTGCCAAGGAGGCTCAGTGAACGGCACCATCCAAGCGCCGACTCTTGAGTACGCCCAGCTCGCACCGATGCTGGTCGTCTTCGGCGCGGCGATCGTGGGCGTGCTCGTGGAGGCGTTCGCTCCGCGTTACCTGCGCTCGGCGATCCACGTGCCGATCACCCTGCTGTCGCTGGCCGGCGCGTTCGCGCTGACCATCTGGCAGGTGGTCAAGGGCGTCCCGACCAAGCCCGCGGCCATGGGCGCGGTCGCCGTGGACGGGCCGTCGTTGTTCATCTGGGGCACCATCTTGGTGCTCGCCTTCGTGAGCGTTCTGCTGATCAACGACGAGGACCACTTCGTCGCCGCGGCCGCGGCTGTGCCGGGATCGGCGGAGGAGGAGCAGGCCCTGCACGAGGGGGCCGGGCACACCGAGGTCTACCCGCTGGTGCTCTTCGCGGTCGGCGGGATGTTGCTCTTCCCCGCGTCCAACGACCTGCTGGTCATGTTCGTGGCCCTGGAGGTCATGTCCCTGCCGCTGTACCTGCTGTGCGGGCTGGCGCGCCGTCGCCGGCTGCTCTCGCAGGAGGCCGCGGTCAAGTACTTCCTGCTCGGCGCGTTCTCGTCCGCCTTCTTCCTGTACGGCACGGCCCTGCTGTACGGCTACGCCGGGTCGATCGACCTCGCGAAGATCAGCTCGGCTCTGGGCGTGGTCGGCGGGCAGGAGACGCTGCTCTACATCGGCGTCGCCATGCTGGGCGTCGGCCTGCTCTTCAAGATCGGGGCTGCGCCGTTCCAGGCCTGGAAGCCGGACGTCTACCAGGGCGCGCCGACTCCCATCACGGCGCTGATGGCGTCGGGCACCCTGGTCGCCGCGTTCGGCGCGCTGCTGCGGGTGTTCTGGGTCGCCCTGGGCGGCCTCGACTGGAACTGGAGCCCGGTCCTGTGGGCTGTGGCGATTCTCACAATGGTCGTGGGCGCCATCCTCGCGATCACGCAGACCGACATCAAGCGGATGCTGGCCTACTCGTCGATCGCTCACGGTGGATTCCTGCTGGTCGGCGTCGTCGCGACCGGTGCGGCGGCCGGGCAGAACTCCAAGGCCCTGTCGGCGATCCTCTTCTACCTCGTGGCGTACGGTTTCACGACCGTCGGCGCCTTCGCGGTGGTCACGATGGTCCGTGACGCCGGTGGCGAGGCCTGGCACCTGTCCCGCTGGGCGGGGCTCGGCAAGCGGTCGCCGTTGCTCGCAGGCATCTTCGCCTTCTTCCTGCTCGCCTTCGCCGGGATTCCGCTGACCAGCGGTTTCTTCGGGAAGTACGCCGTCTTCCAGGCGGCCGTGGCGGGAGGCGCGACACCCCTGGTGATCGTCGGCGTGGTGGCGTCCGCGGTGGCGGCGTTCTTCTACGTCCGTGTCATCGTGCTGATGTTCTTCAGCGACCCGGCCGCTGACGGCCCGTCGGTCGTGCTGCCGTCGCGGGGGACCGCGGCTGTGGTCGGCGTGGCGGTATTGGCTACCGTATTCCTGGGGGTCTTCCCGCAGCCTGTGCTCCACTTGGCGCAGAACGCTGCTCAGTCGTTGTTCATCCGTTAGGAGCCTTGTTCTATGGCCGCGCCGCCCGTTGTGGACATCCCTCAGATCGACGAGCAGCTGGCCGTGGACCTTGCTAACGGGCTGGCGGCGGTGGAGAAGATGCTCCGGTCGTCCGTTGAGAGCGAGGACGCCTTCGTCACGGAGGCGTCCAAGCATCTCCTCGAGGCGGGCGGCAAGCGTTTCCGCGCCACGTTGATGCTTCTGGCCGCGCAGTTCGGCAATCCTGACGCCCCCGGTGTGGTCGCGGGGGCCGTCGTGATCGAGCTGACGCACTTGGCGACTCTTTACCACGATGACGTGATGGACGAGGCGCCCGTACGGCGCGGCACACCCTCGGCCAACGCCCGGTGGGACAACACCATCGCGATCTTGACTGGTGACTATCTCTTCGCCCAGGCGTCGGAGATCCTCGCCGACCTGGGGACCGAGCTCATCCGGATCCAGGCCCGCACCTTCTCGCGGCTGGTCCGCGGGCAGATCAGGGAGACCATGGGCCCCGCGGAAGGGGCCGACGCCGTCGCGCACTACATCCAGGTGCTGACCGACAAGACGGGGTCGCTGATCGCGACCTCCGGCCAGTTCGGCGCCCTGTTGTCCGGCGCGCCGCCGGAGGTGGTCGAGCGGGTGACCGACGCCTGTGAGGCCATCGGTGTGGCCTGGCAACTCGGGGACGACCTCATCGACGTCGCTGCGCCGACCTCCGACTCGGGGAAGACCCCGGGCACCGACCTGCGCGAGGGCGTCCACACGCTCCCCGTCCTCTACGCGCTGGCGTCCGAGGACCCGGCGGACACCCGGTTGCGCACGCTGCTGTCCGGTCCGGTGCGGGAAGAGGACGTCGAGGAGACGCTGACGCTGCTCCGCGCCAACCCCGCCATGGAGCAGGCCCGCAAGGAGCTCATCAGGTGGACCGATCGGGCCAAGGCCGCCCTGGCCGGCTTGCCTGACATCCCGGCGCGGGCGGCCCTTCTGGCCCTGTGCGACTACGTGGTCGAGCGTTCCGGCTGATCTGATCGCCTCGGATCAGGTCGTCAGCGGCCGGCGAGGATCTCGACTACCGGGGCGAACGCCTCGGCGAACACGCCGTTGACGGTGATGTAGGAGATCCCCAGCTCGTCCCGGCGGCGCAGGAGCGTGTCGGCCATCTCGCGGGGCGACCCGTCGAGCACGGACAGGGATCCGGGCCCCGCGCCGTGGAGCAGCCGTTCCAGCCACGGCGGCGGATCGGAGCCGATCAGGTGGAGGTTGCTGCTCAGCTCGATCTGGCCGAATCTGGCGCCCGCCTTCTCCTCGAGGACGGCAAGCGGCCGGTGGAGAGAGTGGGGCGTGCTCGCCGGATGGACGGCGAAGGTGACGATGTCGGCCTGCTCGGCGGCGACGGTGAGCATGCGTTCCCCGGACGCCGCGAGCAGGATCGGCGGCCCCTCCTTCTGCGTGGCCCCGGTGAACCGCCCGGAGCCGCCGAACACCGTGCGGACCTCGGCGATCAGCTCCTCCACCTGGGAGATGCGTTCGCCTGCCGTGCCGTACGGCATGCCGAGGAACTCGGCCTCAGGCCGGGCGTCGGCGCGTCCGGTGCCGATCCCGAGATCGAGCCTGCCCCCGGAGAGGAAGTCGAGCCCGGCCAGTTCCAACGCCAGTTGCCGCGGGCGGCGGTAGGGCACGCTCAGCACGAACGTGCTCAGCCGCAGCGTCGTGGTCGCGGTCGCCGCCGCGGTGAGGGCGAGGAGAGGCGGCAGGGTGCCGAGCGTGTCGGGCACGAGGAGGGTTGAATACCCCCGGTCCTCGGCCTGGCGTGCGAGAGCCGTCCAACTCCCGGCGTCCGGCGCGAAGCCCGCCACGACGCCGAAACGGAAATGCTTGGTCATAGGGCCGATCCTCGCGGGACGCGGCTGTGGCGTCGTCGGTCCGGGGGAGACGGAATCCCTACTCCCCGGGGCGTACGCGCGTCAGACGGCTTCGAGTGCGGGAGCCGTACGCGCCTGCCTGCGGGTGGCACGGGCGGAGCGGAAGCCGTCCCAGGTGAAGACGGCGAGCGCGAGCCACACGACGGCGAATCCGATCCACCTGCTCGCGGGCATCGTCTCGTGGACGATCAGCACGCCGCAGAGGAACTGCAGGACGGGTGCGATGTACTGCAGGACGCCGATGACGGTGAGCGGGACGCGGATCGCCGAGGCGGTGAAGGCCAGCAGCGGGACCGCGGTGACGATGCCCGCGCCCACGAGGAGCGCCGAGTGCCCCAGGCCGTGGTGGCCGAACGTGGCGGTGCCGTTCACCTCGAGAACGGTGAGGTAGACGAGCGCGGGGACGAGTAGCACGAGCGTCTCGACGGTGAGGCTCTCGGCGCTGCCGACCTGTGCCGACTTCTTGACCATGCCGTACGTGCCGAAGCTCATCGCGAGGATGACGGCGATCCAGGGCAGGCGGCCGTAGTCGAAGGCGAGGATGAGCACGGACGCCGCCCCGAGCCCCACGGCGACCCACTGCCACGGACGCAGGCGCTCACGGAAGATGACGACCCCGAAGAGGACGCTGACGAGGGGGTTGATGAAGTAGCCGAGCGCGCCTTCCACCACGTGGCCGCTGTTGACGGCGTAGATGTAGGTGCCCCAGTTGATCGAGATCGTGACGGCGGCGACGGTGAGCAGGACGAACTGTCGGCGCGTCAGCGTGCGAAACCACGACCAGTGCCGCCGTACGGCCAGCACCGCGACCACCGCGACGAGGGACCAGACCATCCGGTGGGCGAGGATCTCCACGGCGCCGGACGGCTTGAGCAGCGGCCAGTAGAGTGGGAACAGGCCCCACATGACGTAGGCGGCGATCCCATACAAGATCCCTCGGCGCGTTTCAGGCATGTCCAAATTTTTGCTGATTCTAGGATTTAATACAAATAAGGATTGCTATGTCCGGATATTAAGGATCGCTTACGTCAGGAACAACCCAAGCCCCCGTCTGGTTGGGACAGTCAGAGCGGATGGAGGTTCGACATGGGCTGGCTCTTCGGCCGGAACAAGACATCGATGGTGGACCCCTCGGAGGCGCTGCCGGGCCGTTCCGCGGCGATGGCGGTGGCCGGTCGTCACGTGGTGCTGGACACGCCGCTGGCGGCGCCGTACCCGGACGGCACGGAGATCGCGGAGTTCGGACTGGGCTGCTTCTGGGGAGCGGAGCGTAAGTTCTGGCAGACGCCGGGCGTCGTCTCCACGTCCGTCGGATACGAGGGTGGATACACCACGAATCCGACCTACGAGGAGGTCTGTACCGGCATGACCGGGCACGCCGAGGTCGTCCGGGTGGTGTTCGATCCGAGCAAGGTGTCCTACGAGGAGCTTCTCAAGGTCTTCTGGGAGGAGCACGACCCGACCCAGGGGATGCGTCAGGGCAACGACGTCGGCACGCAGTATCGGTCGGCGATCTACACCCACGGTGCTCAGCAGGCGAAGGCGGCCCAGGCGTCCAAGGACGCGTACCAGGACGTCCTGACCAAGGCCGGCTACGGCCAGATCACCACCGAGATCACTCCTGCCGGCGAGTACTACTTCGCCGAGGACTACCACCAGCAGTACCTGTACAAGGTCCCCAACGGATACTGCGGGATCGGCGGGACGGGCGTCGCCTGCCCGGTCGGCCTGACCACCGGCGAGGCGTAGACCCTCTGATCCAGTACTGGTCCTTGATCGCCCGGCTTGCCGGTCTCCGATCGAGGGCCAGAGCCTTTTTGGGGACGACTGATCAGTCGCCAGGCAAGATCGTGAGTCGTTGCCCCTTGGGTAGGTGGCGAGGGGCAACGACCAGGTAGTCCCGCTGATCGAGAGTTGCGACTTCGCGAAGATCGAGGCGCTCGGCGAGGGCGATCACGCATGCGTCCACGGCTTGGAGCCGCAGAGACGCATATGCCGCGAGTAACTCGGAGATTCGACGGTAGTCGTGAGGTGTCACCTCAATAACCCGGAGCTCGTCGTCGGCGATCGCCGCGCAGAACTCGGCGGCAAGAGCAGAACTGCCACGCCGAACCGGGTCAGATAGCAGGTGGCATATTTCTGTCACGGCAAGCGAGGGGACAACGAGCCGGGTCCAGTTTCGCGCCAGGAACCGCACACAGCGCCCGTGATCTTTATCCGCCCTGTTGAATGCCGCAACGAGGGGTCCCGTGTCGCACAAGATCACGCCGTGACCGCTTCGCCGGGCTCCTCGTGGTGAGGATAGGTGAGGTAGTGGTCGTGGCGGGCACCGAGGTCCGGCGGCCCGTGGAGCGCGCCGACCAGTGCGGCGAGGTGCCGAGGAAGCTGCACCTCGTCAAGTGCCTCTGACTCGCTCGGGGCCTCGTCGTCGAATGCCATGCTCCAAGTGTAAGGGCCGGTCAGTCAGGAGGCCCGGCTCTTCAACCGCTCGGGTGAGCAGGAATTATGGCCTGGAGTGAACGGCTACCACCAGCAGTACCTGTACAAGGTCCCCAACGGATACTGCGGCATCGGCGGGACGGGCGTCGCCTGCCCGGTCGGCCTGACCACCGGCGAGGCGTAGACCCTCTGATCCAGTACTGGTCCTTGATCGCCCGGCTTGCCGGTCACTGATCGAGGACCAGCCTCCCGGCCCTTCGACTCCGGTTTGTGATCTATGGGCTCCCTTAACCGGGATGGGCGTAGCTCGTTCTGAGGGAAGTCTCAGGCGTCGGCGAGTAGGCCCAGGATCCGGGTCCAGGCGTCGTCTCGGGCCTTCTGGTTGAAGGCCGGCGTGCCGGGCCAGAAGAATGCGTGAGCGACGTCGGGGTAGGTGACCATTTCGTGCTCGACGTCGGCCTGCTCCAGTGCGGCGCGGATCTGGCCGCGCTGGCCCCTGTCGATCAGTGTGTCGTCCTTGCCGACCAGGTAGAGCAATCGGCCGCCGATCCCAGGGGTCAGGCCCAGCGTGGGCGTGGGTTGACTCATCGGGATATCGGTGGTGGGCAGCCAGCCGCCGTACAGCACGGCGGTGTGGCTGATCGGCAGCTGGCAGGCTGCGAGGTAGGCCAGGTGGCCGCCGGCGCTGAAGCCGATCATCGCGGTCTGCTGAATGTCTGGCTGCGCGCCCAGCCAGCTCAGGCAGGTGTCCACATCGGCCAGGGCCTCGTTGCGGCGCAACTGGTGCAGGAGGGCGAATCCCTCTCGGCGCCCGGCGTCGGTGCGTTCGAGCCAGCGCCCGGGTTCGGCGTGCCGGTGGTAGAACTCCGGCACGAGAGCCAGATATCCGGCCTGCGCCAAGGCATCGGCCACGCCTCGGATATCGGGGTTCACCGCGAATAGCTCGTGCGCCACGATCACCGCGACCGGGGCGGCGCGGCCGGCCGGGCGGGCCAGGTAGGCGGGCAAGGTGGTGCCGTCGGCCACGGGGATGGTGATGGTTTCCGGGGTGATCGTCATGGGTCCAGCTTGGGCGAGACTGAAACTGGTAACCAGAGCAGCTTGTTACTGGTATTGGCATGACTAGGCTGCGCTGTATGGCAGCAACCGGTGATCTGCAGGCCCTGGGGCAGTTGCTCCGGTCCCGGCGCGAGCGCCTGCGTCCCAGCGATGTCGGCCTGCCCGCCGGAAGCCGCCGGCGCACGGCGGGACTGCGCCGCGAGGAGGTCGCGCTGCTGGCCAACATGTCCGTTACGTACTACACGTTCCTCGAGCAGGGCCGACCCGTGCGGCCCTCGGGCCAGGTGCTGGACGCCCTGGCCGACGCACTGCGGATGTCCGGCGCAGAACGGCAGTACCTGCGGGTGCTCGCCCGTGGCGGCGAGGACGGGCCCGGCGCTGGTACCGCTGCGGCAGCGGCGGAGTGGATCGATCCCGAAGCGGTCGCCCTAGTGCAGCGGCTCGAGCCGTTCCCGACGATCGTCAAGGGACGCCGCTGGGATGTACTGGCCTCCAACCCCTCTGCGCGTGAGCTGTTCGCCGATTGGGACGCGCTGCCAGACGGCGAGCGCAACCTCGTCCGCTGGATGTTCACCGCGCCGCGCGCCCGAACGGTGTATCTCGAATGGGAACCGGAGGCCCGGGCCATGCTCGGCCGGTTCCGGCTCGCTGCGGCCGGGCACCCGGACGATCCCGGCTTCGAGGCCCTGATCGAGGGGTTGAAGGGGGACAGCGAGGAGGTCCGGCAGTGGTGGCCGCGGCATGACGTCATGGCGGTGGGCAGCGGATCGAAGAAGCTTCGCCATCCGAGGCTCGGTGCGCTCAACTACAGCCACGTCGTGCTGCAACTCGCAGACAACCCCGACCAGACCCTGGTCACCTACTCGGCGGCAGGCGCGGTCGGCTGAGGGGAACTGGCGTGGCACATGGCCGTCCCGGGCAGTGCTGCCCATTTGGCACGGCCCCGAACCATGAATCCCCAGCTCAGCCACTCCATCGGAACGAGCTACACCCAACCGGGATGTGACGGGGCGGTACATGGCAGGTTCGGGCCGCGTCCCGATGGGTCCGTACCACGGTGGATTCCACGGTCCCGTCCAATCGGCATGTGATCGACCCACCCACCTCCCAGGGCGGGATTGACCGGCAACGGCGGCAGTAGCCGTTGCCGCTCATCCTCGGACAAGTCCTGATGATTCCAGGCGATGATCAACCGGACTGATCTACACCAAATCATCATCAAAGATCCACAGGACGCGGGCCCGAACGACACCTACCCACCCCTGACTTTCGTCAGGACACCCTCAGACGTACTCGCGTCGCGTTCCGGCGAGGCGCCCCCACCCACTCATCCGGTCGCTCTTTCCTCAAGCTCCACGACATGGCTCGTGGTTGATCCGCCTTCACGAGGAACCGCCCAGTCGGGAGGCTGGATTATCCACAGGCTGTGTGGTCGTGGTGAGAAATTGTGCCTCGGCTGACAGGACTACCACCAGCAATATCTTTTAAGGTCCCCAACGGCTACTGCGGGATCGGCGGCACCAGCGTCAAGCTATGTGACCCTTCGGCATGACGCCCGGAAGGAGTGATCTTTCGCAGGAGCTGAGTGGCTCATTGCGCTGGAAGTCCCGGGTCGTGGGTTCTCCTGTCAGCAGTGGCCATCTGGCTAGACTCGATGCATGAGCGTGATGCGCGAGGAACTCCACCATCTGGTGGATCAGTTGCCCGACGAGAAGGTCGCTCCTCTCCTGCGCCTCGTTCGTGATCAGCTCAACGAGGAGCCGGCGATTCGCGATCTGCCCTTCATCGGCATGCTGGAAGCAGAACCCGATTTCGCGGAACGGTCAGAGGAGATCCTCCGCTCGGAGGACAATCACTCTTCGTGATCGTCATTGACTCGGGGCCATTGGTAGCAGCGATCAACGTCCGGGATGACCACCACGCCACCTGCGCGCACCTGCTTCGCTCCCATCCCGGCCCGCTGTTGGTTCCCGCGACGGTCGTCACCGAGGTTTGCCAACTGGTCGAGAAGCGACAAGGGAGCAAGGCGGAAGCCGCCTTCTTGAATTCGTTCGGGAACGGTTTGGTACTGGTCGACCTGACCGACGAGGATCTATCCCGCATGGGTGATCTCGTGGCTATGTACGCCAGCCTTCCGTTGGGTGCGGTCGATGCGTCTGTGATCTCCATTGCCGAGCGTCTAGGGCTGTCTGAGGTGGCAACCCTTGATCGCCGCCATTTCACCGTCGTTCGCCCCCGCCACCTCGACGGGCTCACCCTGCTTCCTGGACAGCTCTGAAAGATCGAGTCGTTCGATGGGGGCATTGCGTACTGGTGGGCACCGGCGTCTCCTGCCCCTGGACCTCATGACCGGCGTGATCAGTCGCCGGGCCGGATCGTGAGTCGTTGCCTCTTGGAAAGATGACGGGGCAACGATGAGGTAGTCGCATTCAACGGGAGCGCCCAGATCGCCGGGATCCCGGAGTCCCCACCCAGAGGTGCCGGCCGGGAGGTCGCCTTGTCGTCAGCGAGCGAACTTCTCGATGGCGGCTGGGCTGACAGGGGTGAAGAAGTTGATGAGGTTGCCGTCGGGGTCACGCAACAGGAGCGACCGGTTGCCCCAGGGCATCGTGGTGGGCTCGTTGACGAACTCCTCGACGAAGCCGACCAGGTTCTGATGCACGCTGTCCACGTCGTCGACGAGGAATTCGATGATCACGGTGCGGTTGTCGGTCGGCCGGGCGGCGCCAGGCGCGAACAGCGGGACGGTGCGGGTGCTGCCGATTGCGAGGGTGGCGGAGGTGGTCCTGAGCTCGGCGAAGTCCTCGGTGGACCAACTGGCCCGCACTCCCGTGGCTCGCTCGTAGAAGTCGACGAGGCGCGCGACGTCGCCCGTGATGATGCGGATCGATACGAAGTCCATGGTGATCTCCCTGGTCTATGGGCCGTTCTCCCGCGGCACACTAGGACGAATACCGGACAGAAACCGCCCAGTATTCTCACTAAGTTGTGTGACATGGCTCGACCTACTCAGCGCGTGCTCACGCTGTTGGAGCTCCTGCAGTCGGGCGGCATCCGGACGATGTCCGAACTCGCCGACCGGCTCCGCGTCGACGAGCGCACCGTGCGACGGTACGTGGACCACCTGATCGACCTCGATGTGCCTGTCGAGTCAGTACGCGGCCGCTACGGCGGGTACCGGCTCGCCCCCGGATACCGCATGCCTCCGCTTATGTTGAGCGATGACGAAGCGCTCGCCGTGCTGCTCGGCCTGGTCGCCGGTCGCCGGGCAGGGTTGATGACGACGACGGGCACGGCGAGTGAGACAGCGGCGGCCAAGATCCGGCGGGTACTGCCCGAGCGGCTCGCCCGCAGGCTCGCCACCGTGCTCGAATCCCTCGCCTTCACGGCTCCGCCCGGCGAGTTCGCCGCCCCGGAGGCCGCAGTCCTGCTCTCCATCGCCGATGCGGTGCGCCATCGCCGGCCGATCTCGATCAGGTACACCGCCGCCGACGGCCGGAGCAGCGAACGCACGCTGCATCCGTACGGACTCGTCGCCCATTCGGGCCGGTGGTACGTCACGGGTGCGGATGCCGAGATCGGCGAGGACCGGACATTCCGGCTGGATCGCATCGCAGACACGAGGACCCTGCCCGGCTCGTTCGAGCCGCCCGCCGGACTCGATCCGGCGCAGCGCGTCCTGTCAGGGCTCGCCAAGGCTGGGTACCGGCATGAAGTGGTCCTGCGGATCCAGGGGACGGTCGAGCAGATCCGCGCCCGGCTTCCGGCCAGCGTCGCGACTGTGGAGGAGTCCCCATCCGCGGGAGGCGCAGATCCGGAGACCGAGGGCTGGCTCCGCGTCGAGTTGCGCGCGGAGCGGCTCGACTGGTTGCCTCCGGTGCTCGCGTCGCTCGACCGGCCGTTCGTCATCGAGCGACCGGATGACCTCCGCAGCCTTGTCATCGCGCTCGCGGACCGGCTCGCGGCGTCCGCCCGCAGGGTCCCGCCCCACGCATGACCGCAGCCTCCCCTTGACGTTCGAGAAACGGGCGTCGCCTGCCCGGTCGGCCTGACCACCGGCGAGGCGTAGACCATGGGTTTCACCAACATCCTGGCCCAAGATCCTCCGGCGAACCCGGCTCTGATCTTGGGCCAGCCCCATATCCGGTGAGTAGGCGACGCGGCCTGGCGTTCATCGCGCATGTGAAAGTGCGCGCCGGTACATCACCGTCCAGTGGCGACCGTCCTTCAGAACCCGGTTGGTGGGCGGGGTGTATATCGGCTTTCCAAGGCATCGATCTCAGTCTCGTCGAGTCGCACAGCCAGGGCGGCCACGGCGTCGTCAAGGTGGGCCGGCTTGGTCGCTCCGATGATGGGTGCGGCGACGGTGGGATTGCCAAGGGCCCATGCGAGAGCAACTTGAGCCATGGAGATCTCACGCGTCGTCGCGACCCGGTGAACGGCATCGACGATTGGACGATCGACGTCACCGAAGAAGCGTTGTCCGATGGGATCTTTCGCCGAGCGGCCGGTCACCTGCCCGTAGGGCCGGGCCAAGCGACCCTTGGCAAGTGGGCACCACGGCAGGCTGGAGACGCCTTGGTCGGCGAGCAGTGGAAACGTCTCCCGCTCGTCCTCGCGTTGCACCAGGCTGTATTGGTTCTGCATCGACACGAACCTCGTGTGACCGTGATGCGTCGCGGTGTGCTGCATCTTGGAGAACTGCCATGCCCACATGGACGAGGCGCCGATGTACCGAACCTTCCCAGCCGCCACCACCTCGTGGAGGGCTTCCATCGTCTCCTCGACCGGGGTACCCGGATCGAACCGGTGGATCTGGTAGAGATCGATGTAGTCGGTGCCAAGGCGCGCAAGAGATGCGTCGACCTGACGGAGGATCGCCGTACGTGACAGTCCCGAGCCACCAGGGCCGTCGTGCATCGGGAGCCCCACCTTGGTGGCGATGACGACATCCTCCCGCCGGGTGTACTTCTTGACGGCGCGGCCGACGATCTCCTCCGACGTGCCGCCGCCATAGACGTTCGCGGTGTCCCACAGGGTGATGCCCAGCTCGACGGCTCGCCGGAAAATCGGTGCCGCAGTTTGCTCGTCCAAGGCCCAGGGGTTGACGCCTTGCGCAGAGTTCGCGAACCCCATGCAACCGAGCGCGATCCGGCTGACCAGCAGATCGGTGCGCCCGAGCGGGACGTACTCCATCGTTGCCGCGCTCATGCCGGGTACGCAGCGGTCTCGCGTGCCAACCGAAGTGCGCCTGCCCACCAGGCCAGCTGGTCGAGCAACGTCTTGGCGTACCCGGAGGCCTCAGGGTCGAGCGGTCGACCGTCCTGCCAAGCGGTGAAGTAGTTCGGGAAGGCCAGGCCGTCGCGGATCGTCACCGCGTGCAACTCGGTCAGCACGTTCTCCAGATGCAGTACGGCATGCCGGCCACCTGCTGCGCCGCCGTAGCTGACGAAGGCGACGGGCTTGGCCGTCCATTGGGTGAAGTGCCAGTCGATGGCCGCCTTGAGCGACGCGGGATAACTGTGGTTGTACTCCGGCGTGACCACGATGAACGCGTCAGCGGCTTCCAGCGCCGAGGTCAGTGCCGCCATTCCTTCCGGCCGGGGGTAGTTGTCGCCGGCGAACTTCGGCGGCGCCGCGGGCAGCGCCAGCGGGATCTCGACCTGTGCCAGATCGACGACGTTCACATCGAACCCACCATGAGCGCGGGCCTGATCGGCGACCCACGAGGCCACCACTGGACCGAACCGTCCCTCCCGGACGCTCCCGACGATGATTGCCAAGTTGTGCTTGTCATCCATGTCCACCACGATCACGCAGTCGTGGTGGCGACAACCAGACCGCGCTCAGGCTGGCCCCCAGAGGGCCACGCTGAGCACCCAGCGGTCGAAGTGCAGCACCATATGCTTCTGCCATGGGTACGCCGATGGGGGATTTCATCCGGGCCAAGCGCGACAGCATCCAGCCGGAGACGTTCGGGCTGCCGGAGCGAGGCCACCGCCGTTCGCCTGGTCTGCGACGCTCGGATCTGGCTGCTCGGGCCGGCGTCAGCGTCGAATACCTGACCCGTATCGAGCAGGGTCGTGACCGCAACCCCTCAGCGGCGGTGGTGAACGCGCTCGCCGATGCGCTCAGCCTCGACCGCTCGGAGCGCAACCACCTGCGCTACCTGGCCAAGATCGCCGGCGGTGAATGTTCCGCCCGTACCTGGCCCGCACCACCGCGCCGCGACGTTCGGCCGTCTGTCCTGGAGACACTCCGCCTCCTTGAACCGGGGATCGCAGTGGTGACGAACCGGCTGGGCGACGTCCTGGCCTACACCAGCGGCTACGAGCTGGTGATGGGTGAAATCGGGTTGCTCGACACCGACACACCGAACCTCACCCGCTACGTCTTCACCGACCCCGCCGCCCGGACGTTCTTCGCCGACTGGGACGACGTCGCGGACGAGCAAGCCTTCGACCTGTGGCTCGCACCGTCCGTAGAAAACTCCGAGTGGCTCACCGCGGAACTCGCACCCATCGCCGGCCCAGACTTCACGCGGCGCATGAACCGTCACCTGGTTCCGCGACGTGAAATTCTCCGACTCAACCACCCCTCTGGGCACGAACTTCGGCTGCTCCGTGAGACGCTCGAACTCTCCTCGGATGCACAACAACTGATCGTTTTCCTCCCTGCAGACGAAAAGACGGCCCAGGGCATCGATCAACTCCGCCGCCGACCCTCCGGCCGACTCCGCGCGATCTCGTAACACACCCCGACCGTCATCCGACGCTCGAGTCGTGGCATCTGGGGCTATGAAGGCCGCTGTCGACCGTCATGCCCCGCAACAGTTCGGCGGCTTGCGATCGGCCGACCGGTTCGGTTCGGGACCGGCCCGCAGAGTCCGGCATACACGCGTAGCGGGATCAACACCTGCTGCCTGAGGCGAACCGCTACCTGTACAAGGTCCCCAACGGGGATTGCGGGATCGGCGGAACGGGCGTCGCCTGCCCGGTCGGCCTGACCACCGGCGAGGCGTAGGGGCTCCTTGCTCCATGGAGGAACCGGCGTTAGAGATGGCGCCGGTTCCTCGCCATCATGGATCGGCGCCTCTTGGCCTCTTGCGGCGGGTGTGATCCACTCCTGTGGGTGAGCGCTGTTCTCGGAAGCTTGATCGCTGTGTTCGGGACGCTATTCGGATCCTTCAGCACGTACCTGTTCCAGCAGCGCACTGTCAGGCGAGCCGAGGCAGGCGCCCGGCAGGAATGGCTACGCCGGGAGCGCGTAGCCGCCTACAGCGAATTCGCTGCCGCGTTGACCGAACTCAAGCGCGCCATCGTCGCCGTATGGCTGAGCCAGTCGGATGCGGCCGCACACATGCAACTTCTCGATGACGCTGATCGCCTGGGTGCTCTCGCCGAGACGGCACGGTTTCGGTTGCGGCTGCTGTCGGGCGGGCCGGAACCGCTCGCCGATACCGCGTTCACACATATAGACGCGCTGCGTCACGCTTCCGATCGGGATGAACTCAAGATCCGTGAGAATGAATTCGAGTCCGCCGTGTCAGAGTTCGTCACCGATGCTTCGGCGCGACTCCTGGGCGCAGGGTAGACACGCTGCCGGGCCTGCGTGGGTGATGGCGAGCAATCACGACTTCCAGCCTCAGCCCGTCAGCCCATGACCGTCCACGCCGGACGTGGTCCTCCCTCGGCGGAGACGTCCCGTCGGCACGGTCAGGACATCTCCGCTGAGAGGGCGGCCCATGGTGCCCCAGGGTCAGGCGTCGGGGCGGACGGCGGAGACGAAGCTGCTGCTCCAGTAACCGCTGAGACTGTCGATCCTGACCACCGCGCCGGTATGGGGGGCGGCGATCACCTTGTCGTGTCCTATGTACATGCCCACGTGGCCGCCGCCGTCGGTGAAGATGAGGTCGCCAGGTTTGAGATGCGCCAGGGCGACCTTCTTCTTGACGGCGCTGAGCATCGACCACGTCGTGCGCGGGAGCGTGACGCCGGCCTTGCGCCAGGCGAACTGGACCAGCCCCGAGCAGTCGAACGCCCTTGGGCCTGTGGCGCCCCACACGTAGGGATCGCCGAGGTGATTTGTCGCCATCTCAATGGCGCGCTTGGCCTTCGCCTGCTGGAGAGCGGACTTGGTGACCTTCATGCTCGCGGAGGCTTCCGCCTTTAACGCCACGAGAATCTCATCGGTGTACGGGGTGGCTCTCGCAACGGGTGGTGTGGCGGGCTCAGGTGGGATGACCCCCGATGCCGGGGGCGTGACTGTCACTGTCCCCGAATCGGCGGCCGCAGGCACTGCGCTGAAGGCTCCCATTGAGGCAGTGAGTGCGGCGCTGCTGAGCGTGACGCAGGCAATGCGGAAAAGAGTGGTGGGGTTGGCAGACAAGGGGGGCTCCTAGGGTCTTCCGCTTGCGCCTACCGGGTTAGCTGACGGATTCGGGCAGGGAAGACGCCCTACGGCGCTTGGCGCGCCGATTCACCCCAGACCTTCATCGAAGGTCGACTGGTTCCCCGGCTCCGTACCTCCTTGCTGCACGGATTCGGCAGATCACCGGCGCCCAGGGGGGCGGAGAGGACATGGCGGCGGTGACGGTGGATGTTCGTTCCGAACACGGCCGGCCGTCCGTGTCCGTGACGGCGGCGCCACGGGGGGTGCCGCTGTAAGGCAAGGAACGTACCAATTCACACATACCGCCGTAAAGAGGCATGAAACGGTAAAGAGCACCTAAAATGGATCAAAACGCGAGAAACCGCAGATCAGAGGGCCTGCTGGATGGAAATGTGATGCTCGTCACACGTACTCAGAGGGCATCGCCTTGATCGCCCGGCTTGCCCAGCTCGGTCGAGGGCCAGAGCCGTTTTCGGCATAGAGCCGACCCGCCTGCGGCGGCATGTTGGGCGGCCCGTGGGCGAGGCGTTCGAGGGGGAGCGGGGATCACAACAGTGTTCGGGAGGCTTACGGCATGTTGGTCGCGTCGGAATCCTGCCCGCCGTTCTCCTCGTGCGAGGCCTTGTGTTGTGAGGCCGGTGCCACGATCTCTTCGGTGTCCTTGTTGCGCGTCATCCAGAGATAGACCAGCGCGCCGACGAACAGCACGATCGAGGTCCACTGGTTGATCCGCAGCCCCAGGAGCGTCACCGCGTGGTCCACTCCACCCACCGGGTCGATCCGCAGCCCCTCGATCCAGAACCGCCCGAGCGTGTAGCCGGCGACGTAGAGGGCGAACAGGCGGCCGTGGCGCAGTGTGAACCGCCTGCCGGCCAGGATCAGTCCGAAACCGAGCGCCGCGTCCCACAGCGACTCATACAGGAAAGTCGGGTGGTAGAGCACGCCCGGCTCGCCGCCGTGCGCCTGGTCGATCTCCAGCCCCCACGGCAACGTGGTCGGACTGCCGTAAAGCTCCTGGTTGAACCAGTTGCCCCAGCGGGCGATCGCCTGCCCGAACGCGATGCTGGGCGCGATCGTGTCGGCCACGGCGCCCAGAGACAGTCCCCGGCGGCGGCAGGCCAGCCACACGCCCACGCCTCCCAGGGCGACCGCGCCCCAGATGCTGAGCCCGCCTTCCCAGATGAACAGCGCCCGGTAGGGCTCCTTGATCGCGCGAGAGCCGAAGTAGGTCTGCCAGTCGGTGATGACGTGGTAGAGGCGAGCGCCGATCAGACCGAAGATCACTGCGGGGAACGCGATGTCGCTGATCGCGCCCTTCTCGCCGCCGCGGGCGCGCCAGCGGCGCTCGCTCAGCCAGATGCCGAAGGCGATCGCGATGACGAAGCACAATGCGTAGGCCCGGATCGGGATGAATCCGAGATGCCAGACCCCTACGGAAGGGCTCGGAATCGAGGCAAGGGGCATGCCGGTGAGGCTAGTCAACGTGAGGCCACTAGGCCGCCTTCGTGACCTGATCGCAAACCCTCTATGACGTGACGCGGCATAGACGGAACCGGTGCAGCATTCGACGGCGGCCTTGATACGGTCCTCGGCCGTGCTGAGCTTGCTACCAGAAACGCCGTCCCGGAACCGGCGACGGCCATGGCCTCGCACCTGGGGTCCGCGCCGCGAGTAGACGTCAGCGACCTGCCAGCCTCGGTGCGGCGACCAGCGCCCGACAGTCGGCTTCCTGACAACGGCTAACGCCGGCAATATCTGTTCAAGGTGCGTGCGGCATCGGTGGCACCAGCGTCAAGCCTTCAGGCCGCTGCGTGCGAGCAGTCACTTGTTCTTCTGTATATCTATCTATACAGTTCTTGTATGGCTGTTCTCCATGACGCGACCGAGCTCACGGTCACCGAGGCCGCGCAGCGCGGGGTGGCACGCCTGGTGGCTGACGCGGAGCAGGGCGCGGATCTGGTGGTAACCCGCCGGCACCAGCCGATCGCAGCCGTCGTGAGCATGCGACGTCTCAACGAGTTGGAAGAAGCCGCAGCGGATCTGCGGGATCTGGCCTTGGTTCTCGTCAGGGCCGCCACGGACACGGGGCGGCGGACGTCGATGGACGAGGTCCTATCCGCCTTCGGGCATACCCGTGAGTCGCTGGCTGCGCTTCCAGATGACGACGAGTAGCAGTGTCCGACGTCGTATTCACCGACCCGGCCATTGATGATCTCCGTAGGATCGGCCCGGATGCCGTACCCAAGGTCCTCAAGAAGATCCTCCTTCTGTTGGAGAACTCGGAAGCGGGCTACCCGCTGGGCGGTGAGCTGACCGGGTTCCGCAAGCTTGTCGTGGGGCGGAACACGTGGAGGATCGTCTACCGGATCACCGACGACAAGACGGTTGAGATCTGTGAGATTTGGGCGGTCGGAGAGAGGGCTGACGCCGAGGTCTACGCCGAAGCCCAGGCACGAGTCCGCGCGGCCGGAGGTTCACGGCCCGACGTTGTCCGCCTCGGCGAAGTCATCGACCGTTTGGGTGCCTTCACCGATCACATCCGCATCGATGAGATGCCGGTGCGCGAGCCGGTACCCGACTGGCTTGCCGATCGATTGATCTACACGGTCGGCATGGCTCGGGAAGATGTGGCGGCACTCGACCTGGAAGAAGCCGTCGACCTTTGGGCAGAGTTCCGCTCCAAGTTCCGCTAGCCCTCGTCGGAGTTCACGGCCGAAACGCGGCGTCCCGAAGATGTGCCGGGTGCAAGTGCTGCGTATAGAGATTCAGAACAACCCAAGATGATCAATCATCTTGTGAGCCGCCTCGATGATGAGGGCGGCACCGGTCAGTGCCTGCTCTGCTTCTTCGCGTTCGACAGACTCGTCGGGAAATATGGGGTACTCGAGTTCGTTCCTACGCCGTCGCATGACTCCGAACGGCTCGAAAACGGCACCGAACTGGCGGACCACGGCCTGTTGGACGGCGTAGTGGCCGCCGACGGTAGTGGCGCGCAGCCCCTGCTGAGCCAGTAGTCCCACACAGGCGAATCTGGCCGCGTCGTAGGCCAGGGTATAAGCCGAGTTCGGGTCAGACTCAACCAGTTCTTGTGCGCTTGACAGGACGACCTTGGCCTTCTCCAGCCAGCCCGCTCCATCGGTGGCATCGCCTTGGACGCGCTGGAGTTCCTTGGATGAAAGCATGCGCTCGATGTCGGCTTCGCCGCGCGTCCACCGCATCAAAGACCATCCTCCGTCCGCCCTGCGTCGGTTGGGGTGAGGTCGATTGTCGGGCTCGCCTTGATCTGGCGGATCAGAGCATCGGACGCCGATTGCCAGCGTCGCCTGGATGCGAGGACCGGGTTGACGGGGAGTCCGATGCGTACCTGGGCGCGGTCGGCTGCGGCGTAGATTTCGCCGCGCTCTGCGGTGCCGACCACGAGAACGTCGATGTCGTGTGGCGGAGGTCCTGGCTCGCCGCTGCGGCGGGCGGCCCAGGAGCCGAAGATGAGTAGATGTTCGATATCCGGTATGGAGCCGAACTCTTCGGAGATGACGACGCCTGGGCCGTAGAGGTACTCCAGAATCTCCGTCAGAGGTCTCACGACGGGGTGAGTCTGATCAATACTCAGCACGCGCGATCGGCCTACGGCTGTGGCGGTCAGGAGTCCGGCCTCTTCCAGACGGTGAATCTCAGGATGCAGGCTCGACGGACTCACTCCCAGTGATCGAGCAAGGGACGCCAACGTCCAGGTCTGATCTGAGCGAAGACATAGCGCTGCCAGGAGTCTTGCTTGTGTCTCCGTGCGGAAGACGGGTGCGCCCCGAGGCCTGACGCTTCGCATATTCCGAATATATCTTCGCACATATCGAATCGTCAACCTTGTGTATCCAGACGAGCGCAAAGGGTATTGGAGTCTGTAGATCGGCGGGTGTTGAAGGACAACATGCCCGGCCATAGCAGCATCCTTGGCGCCAGCGTCAAGCTAAGTGACCCTTCGGCATAGTGCCGGACGGGGGCGACGGGCTCGTCTGGGGACGCGTACGAGCGGCTCGACCCAAGAACGCGAGTTCCCGCACGTAGACGTGCAACTTGCGTAAGCTGCAAGCTTTGTTTCAGTTTATGAAACAGCCGCCTTCTGTCTTGCTGGCCCTGCTGCGTTCTCCCTTTCAGGGAGAGCTCCTGGCATGGCTCTTTCTGCATCCTGGCGAGGAGTACGCCCAGATTGAGCTGGCGAAGAGGTTCGATGTTTCGGCTTCGACCGTCACCGCGAGGTCGATCGTCTCTCGGCGGCGGGCCTGATCGTCGAACGAAGAGTGGGCAACTTGCGGATGGTCGGCGCTGACACCGATGTGGTCGTGGCTCGGCCACTCACTGAGTTGCTCGCTCTGACGTATGGGCCCTCGGCCGTTCTCGGCGAGCGACTGTCCGACGCTGCCGCTGTCGAGCAGGCCTACATCTACGGCTCCTGGGCTGCGCGCTACTCAGGCGAGCCGGGCCGAGTGCCACGGGACGTGACGTCCTGGTCGTCGGCGACGTTGATGAAGATGATCTCTATGACGTGGCTAGAGCCGCGGAGCGGCAACTCGGCAGGGAGGTCAACATGCGTCGGGTGAGACGTGTGGCCTGGGAGGCATCGGCCGGCGATCCCTTCCTGGCCACGGTCAGGTCCCGGCCACTGGGTGCAGCTCAAGATTGATAGGGGGCATGGTCGGTGAGGTGGGAACAGGGGCGCGCCGTCGTTGAGGGCATGCTTGCCCGTGGTGAGGTCGAAAGGGTCGCGGCTAGCCGTCTCAGGAGTGACCGCAGGTCGCGGGGCAGAACTCGACCTCGGGGTAGCGGGATGACGGCCCCTCCAGCAGGGGCTGCCGCTGCGACTTCAGGTGCTGATCGAGGAAGGCGGCCACGTAGGTGCGGGTGAGTTCGGCGGAGCGCGCCGCGGCCAGAGCGCCGGGCAGGGGCTTGATGGCGAGGGCGCCCGATACCAGCGGGCTGTCGGTGAAGGACTCGTGATCCGCGCCCGTCAGGACGATCCAGCGCTTCCAGCCGGTCAGCAGTTTCCAGTCGCGGTCCCAGGAGTTGTCGAGCCCGCCGGGAACGTGCTGTTCCGTCCCCAGGAACAGGAACGGCTTGGTGAACCCGTTCTTGGGGATGCGGGCGTAGGTGGTGCCGTCCAGGTCGATGGCGGCGCGCACCCGGGGGTCCCGCACCATGGTCGCCAGGGCGGCGGCCCCGCCGAGCGACTGGCCCGCCATGGCGATCCTGGACTGGTCGATCAGGCCGGAACCGTCCCACGCCGACGGCAGCTCGTCGAGCACGAAGGAGACGTCGGCCGCCCGGTTCTGGACCGCCCCCGCGCCGAAGCCCGGGTCGGAGTCGCTGTCGCAGGCGAGGCATTCGGCCACCCGCCCGTCGGAGAGGGTGGTGGCGTAGTTCTCGTAGGTGTGGTCGATCCCGGCCACGACGTACCCCCGGCTGGCCAGGTCCTCGGCAAGGGACGTGAGGGTGCTCATCGGCTTGGTGAAGCCGGGTGAGAGCGCCACCAGTGGAAGCTTTCGTCCCGAGGGGGCGGCGTCTTGGATGGCGTTCGTGCGGGTCTTGCTCAGCGTGTCGTACGGCGCGCTCGCGATCCCGGTGCCTTTCAGGAAGAGCTCCGACTCCTTCGGCGTCATGTACCGCGCCCGCTGTCCGTCCCGCTGCTCGGTCGGGTACCACAGGGTGACCTTGAGCTCCCTGGCTTGGACGTCGGGGTCCCAGGGATCGGGGCGGGAGGTGTCCTTCAGGTACAGGACGGTGGTGCCGACCGGATGGGGGCCGGTGGGGACGGGCAGGACGGCGGGACCGGCCGGTGGGACGGACGCGTCGGATCGGGGCGGTGCGGGGGCGGAGCAGGCGGACACCAGGACGACCAGTCCCGCGGCGACGGCCAGGATCTGTCTCATAGGGAGGTCCGTTCACTTGTGCAGCAGGGTCAGGGCCTTGGCCAATGCGGGGTCGTGTTCTGCGGCCGCGTCTTCGGGGGTGAGGGGCACGTACTGGTCGGGTGGCACGCCGATCCGGTCGATGACCTCGTGATCGGGCCCCAGGTGGTGTCTGTCGGGGAAGCTCAGGAGGGTGTTGTTGCTCAGCAGGTACGACTGCGCGGGGCCGGAGATGATGCCGGCGGTTCTGGTGCCGACCAGCCGGCCGATGCGCAGGTCCTTGACCGCGGAGCTGAAGTGCTCGCACGCCGAGGCGCAGCCGTGGTCGACGAGCACGACCAGCGGCAGGTTGAGCAGCTCGACGGTGTCGTCGGTCGACGACTTCGCACACCTGCCGTCCACGGTGCATTGGTAGGCGGTGACCTTGCCGTGGACGAACGCGCTCACCAGCCGGGCCACCTCGACGGGGCTGCCGCCGCCGTTGCCGCGCAGGTCCAGCATGACGCCGGCCAGCGTCCGGCCGGTACGCATCCTGGAGATCGCCCGTAGGACCCGGTTCGCGGAGTCGGGAGCGAATCCGGTCATCCGTACGTAGGCGATGTCGTCGTCCAGCAGCTTCGACTGCACGACCCGCAGGGTGGCCGGATCGCGCGGGTAGAGGCCGGGCTTGAGCGTCACGTTCCAGCGGCGGCCGGTGGTCTGCCGCAGCAGCCGCAACCGGACCGGGCGCGCGTCAGGGTAGTCGGGATAGAGGGCGGCGATCGCAGGGGTGGCGTCGCCGCGGATGAAGGGCGCCTGCCCGTTGATCGCTTCGATGACGTCGCCGGGCCGTAGCCCGGCGGCCTGCGCCGCGCCGCCCCCCACGGTGGTGACGAACAGCGGCGCGAGGGCGACGCGGGGACTGCTGCCGTCCACCTGCCAGCCGCTGACGTTCGCCTGGAGACCCAGGCCGTAGCCGTCACCGTCGTAGTAGTCGGGCGGAGGCTTGACGTCGTGCGTCCAGCGGGCGTGGTTGTCGCCGAGGGCGGCCACCATGGCCTCGAGGGTGACGGCGGCCAGCGTGTCGCGCAGATCTGGGGCCTGATCGGCGATCCTCCGGTAGGCGGCCTCGAAGGCGGCCCAATCGGCTTTCCGGTCGCCCGTCAGCGCCGGCATGGTCGCCTCGGGCACGTCGCGCCCGTCGCGGTTGAGCTCCTGCGTCAGGGCGAGGAATCCGGCGGCCAGCAGCGCGCGGGCGTCCAGCGTGGCGCCGCTGTAGTAGTTGCCGAGAATGCAGAAGTACGCCTGCTCGATGACGTCGATCGTGGTGGCCGTCTCCGCCTCGGGGACTCCCGAGGGTGGCGCGCAGACCGTACCGGCTGTTGTGCCTGCCTGGCCGCGCGGCGGCGTCGGCGCCGCGCAGGCCGCCGCCAGGAGGAGCGCGAGTACGGCGGCCGCGGTTCTGTTGATGGTCATGACAGGCGTCTCCGGACCCACCAGAAGGACAACCACGTGAGCCCGAGGGTGAGCAGGGCGTAGATCCCGGTCTCGATCCACTGGAAGGGCCAGAAGCGGTCGAGGGGCTGGTAGGTCGCCTGCTGCCGGTAGCCGAGCCGGTTGATCTCGGCCCAGCACGCGTCCAGGCCGTGTGGTCCCGCCTCCTGCGGCGCGCAGGGTCCCGACGTCACGGAGACGGGGACGGGCGCTTCTTCGCCGGTGCCGGCGATCGTACGTCCGGACGGATCGAGGAGGTCGCCGGACAGGACCCAGGCGCCCGCGTTGCCGGGAACGGCCGCCCGCAAGGATAGGTACACAGGTCCGCCCCCCTGACCCTCTACGTGGATGCCGCCCCCGTTCACGTAGCCGATCTCGAAGGTCGACGTGACCGGGGGCATCAGGTGGGGCCGGACCAGCATCGGCATCGCGATCTGGATCGCGGCGAACGCGGCCAGGGTGAGGGCCATGGCGGGCAGCGTGCGGCGCACCAGCATGCCCACGGCGACGCCCAGGGCGAAGGCGAAGGCCGCATATCCCATCGGGACGATGCCACGCGCGCCGAACACCAGGGGAGCCATCTGGGCCAAGTCTGGAAAGGCCGACTTGTCCAGGGGGTCGGACCACCAGGTCACCGCGAGGCCGCACACGCAGGCGGCGGCGACGGCCGCCAGGCCGGTGAGCCCGAGCTTGACCGCCAGCCAGCGGCCGCGGGTGACGCTCTGGTTCCACACCAGCAGGTGCGTGCCCGCCTCCAGCTCACGGGTGATCAACGGGGCTCCCCAGAAGAGCCCGACCAGAGCGGGCAGGGCCAGCACGACAAGGCTGACGGCCAGGAAGGGGAGCTGATTTCCGTCGAAGAAGCGGTCGAAGAACTGGTCGCAGGTGTTGTCCGGGGTGCAGTCGGCGATCCCGGCGGCGTATTGGGAGGCCAGGTCCGGGCCGGTGAGGGCGAGGACGACGGTGAGGATGACGAGTACGGCGGCCGTCATCACGGCCGAGCCGCGGAACTGCCGCCAGGTGAGCCAGATCATCGCTGTACCTCCACGGCGGCCCGCCGGTTCTCCGCGGGCTTTTCCATGTAGGCGAGGACGAGGTCTTCCAGACTGAGCCGGCTGACCGTCCAGGCGGGATCGTGGATCGGGGCCTCGGTACGGACCACGAACGTGCTCTGCCGATCGGTGTGCGACGCGGAGACCACATGCTGGTCGGCGGGGAGCCGATCGGGATCGCGGCGCGGACCGGTGAGGCGGTGATGGGTGGCCAGCAGTCTGTCGACCTTCCCGGCCATCCGGACGCGGGAGTCGACGAGGACGATCAGGTAGTCGCTGACCTTTTCCAGGTCGGAGACCAGGTGGGAGGAGAGCACCACGCTGAGCTCGTGCGTGATGACGGCCTCCGTCAGCCCCTGCAGGAAATCCCGGCGGGCCAGAGGGTCGAGTGAGGCCACCGGCTCGTCCGCGATCAGCAGTTCGGGCCGCTTGGCCAGGCCCAGGGTGAGGGCGAGCTGGGCGCGCTGGCCGCCCGACAGCTTGCCCGCGCGGTGCGCGGGGTCGAGGCCGAGCTGCGTGATGCGCTCCCGTGCGAGCGCGGCGTCCCAGCGGGGGTTGAGCCGGGTGCCCAATCGCAGGTGTTCGGCGACGGTCAGTGCCGCGTAGAGCGGGGTGTCCTGGGCGACGAACCCGACCCTGGCCAGTTGCGCGGGTGTGCTCCCGGGCCGCTCGCCGAGCACCGTGATGCCGCCCGTCGTCGGTTGGAGCTGACCGCCGGCCAGCTTCAGCAGTGTGGTCTTGCCGGCGCCGTTGGGGCCCACCAGCCCGACGACGTGGCCGGCCGGGATGTCGATGGTGCAGTCGCTCAGCGCCCAGCGTTTGCCGTACCTCTTGCCCAGTGCCTGGGCCTGCAGGACAGAAGTCACGCCGCGTCCTCCTGAGAGGTGGTCCGAAAGGTGGTCTGAACAGCGCCGCGATGCTTTCGTCGAGGTCGAGGGTGCGACTCCCGAGCGGCGTGGTAGCGGGAACGAAACTAGGCGCCGCCCTTGTCTGCGCGCGTCGGCCGCCATACCGAGATCGCGTACCTCCTGAGGACGAAGGGCCGCCAGGTCATCCCTGCGATGTACTCCCGAAGACCGTGAGCCCCGTCACAACGGCCGATGCGGGGCGGACAGGCACGCGTGACAATGTGCCGGTGGAGACCGGCGAACGACCACCGTGGTGGCGGCATGTGCTCGATCTGGGCAGCCGGCTGGACGAGGACTACCTGGACCGGTGGGGCGTCCGGGACACGCAGGGGCCGCGCGGCGACGGACCCCCGAGGCCGTCTCGCAGAGCACTCGCAGTCGACGTGGTGGTCGCGATCGTCCTGACGGCCATCGCAGTGGCCGTATCGGCGAAACATCCGGCGATCGGCCCCATCACGGATCAGTCGGAAGTGAGGGAGTACTTGCAACTCCGGCCTGCCGCTCCGCCCTCACCACCGGTTCCCGATCTCCCACCGGTTCCTGATCTACCGCCGCGTCCTGATTTCCAGACCGGCTACCCACTTCCTCCTGGCGTCCTGTCCAACGGTCCACTCCCACCTACTGGCAACCCGTTCGGCGACGGGCCTGCCAAGCCTCTGCCCTACGATCCGCCCGCGTTCCTTGTGGCGCTGACGGCGTTACCGCTGGCGGCGCGGCGCCGGTACCCGCTCATCACCTTCTGGGTGGTGCTGGCCGCGGCGCTGGCCACCCACGCGGCTGCCACCTGGATCACCGTGCTGACCTGCGCCGTCGCCGCGTACGGTGCCGTCGCCTACAGCCGCAACCGGTTCCTGGCCGTGGGGGGCCTCGTGCTCGCGGCCGCGCTCGCCGGCGGCGCCTTCCGGGATGTGGCGCCTGGGCTGCCGAACTGGATGGGGCCGTTCGTCGTCCTGCTGAGCGTCGGCGTCTTCGGGAGCTTCGTCCGTTTCTGGCGGCGGCAACTGGGAGCCAGCCGGCATCGGCTCGCCGAGTTGCAGCAGGCGCAGGCGGACGCCATGCGCAGGGCTGTCGCGGAGGAGCGCTCCCGGATCGCGGCGGAGCTCCACGATGTGGTGACCCACAATGTCAGCGTGATGGTGATCCAGGCCGGCGCGGCCCGGAAGGTCATGGACGTGGAGCCGGAGCAGTCGAAGCAGGCTCTGCTCGCGATCGAGTCCGGCGGCCGGGCCGCCATGGCCGAACTGCGCCATGTCATGGGCCTGCTCGCCGGCCCGGGCGGTGAGCGTCTCGACGGGCCATCCGACGGGCTCGAACCCCAACCCGGGCTCGACCAGCTCGACGCCCTGGTGGAACGGGTCCGCGCCGCCGGTGTGCCGGTGACCGTCGAGGTGTCGCCGCCAGAGCCGCTGCCTCCGGGCGTCGACCTCGCCGCGTATCGCGTCGTGCAGGAGGCCCTCACCAACACGATCAAGCACGCAGCCGGGGCCGCCGCGTTCGTGACGATCGGTCATGACGGCCACTGGCTGGAGATCGAGGTGACTGACACCGGTGGCGCACGGAGCGCCGGGACGCGGACCGGCGACGGCAGGGGACTGATCGGATTGCGTGAGCGGCTCGCCGTCTACGGCGGGACTCTGGACGCCGGACGGACGGCTGAGGGCGGATTCCGGATCAAGGCCCGTGTCCCGTGGAGGACGACATGACCGAGCGGTTGCGCGCCGTCATCGCCGACGACCAGGCATTGGTACGCACGGGATTCCGCATGATCCTCGCCGCCGACGGCATCGAAGTGGCGGCCGAGGCCGCCAACGGGGACGAAGCCGTCGCCGCGGTACGCCGCACCAGGCCCGACGTCGTGCTCATGGACATCCGGATGCCGCAGATGGACGGCCTTGAAGCCACCCGGCGGATCCTCGCGGGCGGTGCCGAGGACACCCGCGTGCTGATCCTGACCACCTACGACCTCGACCACTACGTGTACGCCGCGCTCGCAGCGGGGGCAAGCGGGTTCCTGCTCAAGGACGTCACACCCGAACACCTGGTGGCCGCGGTACGCATGGTGCGCTCCGGCGACGCCCTGCTCGCGCCCACCATCACCCGCCGCCTAGTCGAACGTTTCGCCCGCCGCGACAACGTGAAGCCCGCCCTCCACCGCGATCTGTCCCAGCTGACGCCACGGGAACTGGACGTGCTGCGCCTGCTCGCCACCGGCCTGAGCAACGCCGAGCTCGCCGACCAGCTGACCCTCAGCGTGGCCACGGTGAAGACCCACGTCGCGCGCATCCTGTCCAAGCTCGGCCTGCGTGACCGTGTCCAAGCCGTGGTGGTCGCCTACGAGACCGGCCTGATCTCCCCCGGCGGCACCGGTTGACCTGAATCCACTGGACGACACATGGCGAGTGGTCGCCCTCCATCCACACCTTCCCGACTCATCTCCCAGGAGGGCCGTGGTCGAAGGAGGCGACCACGGCGGCGGCCTCCTCGACGCCGCGCACGGCGGCGGTGTCGCCCACGGCGGCGTAGACCGAGCGCTGCCAGTCCAGGGCGGCGGTCACGTTGTCGCGGACCTTCCGGTCGATCATCGCGTACGGCAGGAGTTGCCCGACGACGCCGGTGAGCCAGTTGGCGGCGTCGACGGCGGCGGTCCATTCGCCCTGCTCGCCGCGCCGCTGCCCGAAGTTGAGCAGCACCGACAGCCACTGGACGCCGAAGTGCGCGAACTGGTGGCGCATGTTGATGTCACCGCGGTGCGACGCCCAGGCGAACAGGGCGTGCGCCTCGAGGCCGCAGAGCCGTTCGTGGGACGGGTCCGTGCCCATGGCGGTCTGGAACTGCAGCTCGCCGAGGACCGCTCCGTATCCGGCGCCGACGCTGTGGTTCACCCGTTGCGCCGGGACCAGCAGCCGCACCTCGGTCGGCGGGGCGGTCAGCACGCCGGCGTAGCGCTGCTGGTCGTTGTCGGTGAGCACGGTGGCGAGGGACGGCTGGGACGCCAGGACGTCGGCGACCGCCTCGTCGGTGACGGTGAACCCGTCGTGGCCGGTGACCGTGGCGAACCACGTCGCCGCTTCCGCCGGCCCGGTGCGGCCCGCCGCGGTGTGCAGCAGCGCGGCGAGCGGGGCGGCGATGTGCAGGGTCAATCTGACCACCGGTGATGAGGGCTGCGTGACCGTGCCAGGCGTGAACTGGCGTGGTTCGTCGGTGTCGTTCGCCGGCGACGGCGCCGTACACGCTTCCACCGCGCGGCTCGTGCCCAGCAAGGGCTGAGTCAATCTTGAGAGCGGGGTGTGTTCACCGGCATGGTGCGCATGCCCCGCCTTTTGGGCGCCGCCCTGCTCTCGACCAGACGCAGCCCTTCCGACATACAGGGCTATTCCTCGTTCAGCACAGCGGTGAGCAGCAGATCTGTCAGTGTCCGGATGGCTGAGGACGCCCTTTCGGCAGGCAGAGCCCGGAAGGAGGCGATCGCCATCAGGGCGATTCGCGCGTCGTCGACCGACACGTGACCGCGGAGTGCGCCGTCACCTCGAGCACGCTCCACCAACTGCGCGAACGCCTCAGCATGCGTACGGCGCTGTTCTGCGAACGCCGCTCCCGACGCGTGCGAACCGAGCAGTGCTTCGTTGAGGCCTCGATCATGCACCTGCCGTTCGCCGAAGCGGACGATGGTGCCGCGCAGCGCACGCCGGGAATCCGGATCGGCGAGAGCGGCCCGCATCTCCTCGCCGCAACGGGCGACCTGCTCGGCGAGCACGGCGGAGATGAGGTCCTGGCGCGACGGGAAGTGCCGGTAGATCGTGGCGACACCCATGCCCGCGCGCCGGGCGATCTCACGCACCGGCAGGTCCAGTCCGTCCGCGGCGAACGCGGCCCGCGCGACCTCCACGATGCGCCTGCGGTTGTCCTCGGCGTCCGTCCGACGTTTCCGAGTCAATGTGCCCGGCACACTTCTCACTTCCCCACTATCCGGAACAGCTGTTCCTCTTCTGCTCTTACCGTAGTGCGCGGCGTTGTCGTCCAGGTCAGAGAGGTTGATCGTGTTCGCAGTCCAGTTCGACCGGTTCGGTCCTCCCGAGGTGCTCTCCGTGGGCCCGTTTCCCGAGCCGCATGCCGGCCGGGGAGAAGTGCGCGTCAGAGTCAGAGCCGCCGGGGTCTCGCCGGTCGATGTCGCGCTCCGCGCGGGACGGTCCCCGTCCGGGGATCGACTCGCTCTGCCGCACATTCCGGGTGTCGACGCCGCAGGAGTGGTCGATGAACTGGGTGCGGATGTCACCGGCGTCGCAGTCGGCGACGAGGTGTTCGGCGCCGTCGACGTCTCGCGGCTCGGGGGAGCGAGCGCCGAGTTCGCCGTTCTGCAGTTCTGGGCCGCGAAACCGGCGTCGATGTCGTGGGAGGAGGCCGGCGCAGGCGGTACCGGCATCGAGACGGCGACCCGGGTGCTCGACCTGCTCGACGTGCGCGAAGGCACGACGCTGTTGATCGACGGCGCGGCAGGCGGCGTCGGCAGCGTCGCCGTGCAACTGGCGATCACGCGGGGCGCCCGCGTGATCGGGACGGGCAGCCCGGAGAACCAGAGCTTCATCGCTCGACTCGCCGCGATCCCCACCACCTACGGCCCGGGGCTGCCTGAGCGGGTCCGCGCGATTCATGACGGGAGGGTCGACCTCGCGCTCCACGTCGCCGGCGCCGGGTCGCTTCCCGAACTCATCGCCATCACCGGTACGGCGGCGTCGGTCGTCACGATCGCGGACTTCGCCGGCCCGCAACTCGGGGTCCGGCTCTCACTCGGCGATTTCGGCGGCGAGCCCCATGGACGCCACGGGCTCGCCGCAGCGGTCGCGCTCTTCGAAGAAGGCCGCTTCCGCATTCCCGTGCAGGAGGTGTTCCCCATGGAACAGGCCGCCCGAGCTCACGCGTTCGCCGAACGAGGACCACGGCAGGGCAAGATCGTCCTGACCGCTCCCTAGATCCTCACCCACTGGTGCAGCTCAGGATCGGTCGCCGCTCAGGGCAGGTGTGAGCCGGGCGCGACCGCGCGCAGCGAGTACAGGATAGGCAGGTGTGAGTCGCCGAACGGGAGGCGATACAGGCCGTCCTCGCCCTGCGGAAGGATGCTGCGGGGGTCGAGGTCTGTCGCGATGTGTTCGCCCAGGTGCTTGATCGTGAGACCCGCGTCGGCGGCAGCGGTCACGATCTCACCGAGCGAGTGCGGATACTGGATCGTCTCCTGCGCCGGCATCGTAAGTCCGGGCTCGGCGTACGTCCCGGTGGCCATCTCGCGCTGAGACGCCCCACCGCCGTACGGCCAGTCGGCGACCAGCGGATCGACGGCGGCCACCGTCTGAAAGGCCGGATGCATGTCCACCAGGACAAGGCTTCCACCTGGCTTCAACGCCATCGCCGCACCGCGCATCCATGCGTCGACGTCGGCGATCCAGCAGAGGACTCCGTAGGTGGCGACCACCAGGTCGAAGCCGTTCGCCAGGTTCGAGGGCAGTCGCTGGGTGTCGGCCTCGACGAAAGCGGCCGCGAGACCGGCCTGCGCGGCCAGCAGACGGGCTCGCTCGAGCGCCACGGGGGAGAAGTCGACGCCGGTGACCCGTGCTCCCATGCGAGCCCAGTTCAGTGTGTCCATTCCGAAATGGCACTGCAGGTGAAGCAGATCCTTCCCGGCCACGTCGCCCGCCAGCTCGCGTTCGAGCGTATAAAGCGTCTGCCGCCCGTTGAGGAACGACTCGACATCGTAGAACCGGTCAGTGGCCGTCGACCCATGAATGCGGGCACGTACGTCCCAAAGCGCACGATTCAGCGCGAGCCCGTCTTCGTCGCTCGGCTGGGTTTCCGGCATGGGCCAACGATCGCATACAGCCCGCGTTTCCGGGGTGCCGTCGGGCTCGGCCGGTTGAGCGGGGTCACCGGAGGGAGAACCGCTCGGCGAACGCGGAAATCTCGTCGCGTTGCCCGCCCGGTTCGGCGGTGGTGGGACTGACGACGACGCGGGTCACGCCCTGCGCGGCGAAGGCCTCGACCTGCTCGACGGTCATGTTGACAGCCCCCCACCGTGTGTACTCGATCGTCTCCGGGTCGCGGCCGGCCTCGATGGCGGTCGATCGGGCGAGTTCCATCTGGACGGCGCGCTCGTTCTGGTCGAGCGCACCGCCGGGAAAGTAACCGTCACCGCGTCGCCCGACTCGGCGTGCGGCCGCCCGGCTCGATCCGCCGATGTGGATCGGCAGGTGATCCACCCCGTAGGGCTTGGGGAAGCTGGACAGTCTGTCGAAGGCGAAGAATTCCCCGTCGAAGCTGACGCCGTCCTCGCCGCCGGCCCAGAGCAGTCGCATCACGTCGATGGCCTCGTCGGCGCGGCGGCCGCGGGTGCTGAAGTCGACCCCCACCGCGCGGGCCTGACCTGGCAGGGCGCCCAGTCCCACGGTCAGCAGTCGCATCCGCCCCTTCGACAGCACGTCGATGGTGGCCAGGCGCTTGGCGAGGATCACCGGGTGGTGGTACGGCAGCAGCAGCACGCCCGTTCCGAGCAGAATCCGCCGTGTGGCCGCGGCGACGAAGCTCAAGCAGTCGAGCGGATCGGCGTACGGGAGTGACGGCGGGATCTCATGGGCCCCGAACATCGCGCCGGGGTACAGCACGATGTGCTCCGGCAGGTATAGGGACTCGAAGCCGCAATCCTCGGCGTGCCGCGCGAAGGCCGTGATCCTGTCGGGGTCCACGCCGTAGAAGGCCGTGTTGTAGCTGATCGCGAACTTCATCGTCGTTCCTTCGGTGAGCCGATGCGATGCCTGCGCAGTCACGGGCCGTGGCTCCCGAGGCCGGTCGCAATGCCGACCGTGCCACGCGTCGAAACCATCGCCCCGTCTGTCGCAGCGACCTTAGAACCTTGTCACCGGCGTCAAGGCAACACAGGCAAACGATCAGCGCCGGCCCTTGATCGCACGGAAGGCCCGGGTCCGGGGCGGGGCCAGGCGACGAGTACGGGTGTCACCGCAGCTGAGGGTGGTCGATACGCTGCGCACGTGACCCTGATCGGCCGTCGCGGCGCTCTAGCTGCGGTGGAACAGCTGCTCGACCGGGCCGCCGCCGGGACCGGCGGACACCTCATCGTCACGGGACCGCCCGGGGCCGGTAAGACGGCGCTGACCCACGCCGCCGCGGAACTGGCCCACGCCCGCGGGATACCGGTCGTTCACGCGGCTGGGAGGGGCGACGACTCCGGTCTGCTGATCTGGGATCGACTGCTGGGCGATCTCGGAGCGGGCGGACCTCCGCTCGGCGACGGGTCCCGAGACCTCGAGCGCGTCGTCCGGGCGGTCGCCCGCGGCGGACCGCGCCTACTCCTGCTCGACGACGTCGACCGGGCCGGTACGGCTGCCGTGGAGTTCCTGGCCCTGCTCGCCTCCCGCCTCGGGGCCGGCGCGACCGTGTTGCTCGCGATGGCGGAGGATCCCCTCGGGCTGACGCCGGAGATTCGCCTGGGCGGCCTGACGGAGCCGGAACTCGCCATGCTGACGGCGGATCTGCCCACCGAGGCGGTCCACGCGGTGTGGCTGGCATCGGGCGGACTGCCGGGAGCCGCCATCGCTCTCGCCGGTGAGCTGGCCGGTCTCGACGCCTCCGCCGATGCGGTGATCCACCTGGCGCTGACGACGCCGTCGCGGGCCGAGTTCCTCGATCTCGATGTCGGTCTGATCCGCCTGCTGGAGGCCGCGGCAGGGCGTCCGCTGCCGTCCCCGACCCGGGCGCGGGTGCTGGCCAGGCTGGCCCGCGAATTGCTGGGCGACCCGTCGGCCGGGGTACGCCGGCGCGAGCTGATCGACGAGGCGGTCACCTTGGCCCGGACGGCAGGCGATCCCGGCACGATCGCCGAAGTCCTCGACTGCCGGCTGCACGCGCTGTGGGATCCGGCCGCCGCCGATGAACGCCTGACCACCGCATCGGAGATCGTCGAGCAGGCTCGACGGGCCGGCGACGCCGTGGCCGAGCGGCGCGGACTGTTCTGGCGTTTCATCGCCCTGACGGAGCTGGGTGAGCTGGGGGACGCCGAGGCGGCGCTCACGGCTTACGCCCGGACCGGTGAGCTGGCCGGCGACGCCGAAACGGCGGTGGTGGTGCTGGCGCGCCAGGCGATGCTGGCAACGGTTCGCGGACGGTTCGACGTGGCGGCGTCGCTCGCGGCCGAGGTCGCCGTGCGTGGCCGGCGGGCGGGGATCACCGACACCGACCGCCTGGCCGGGTCGCTGCGCGGATCACTTGCCGCGATGCGGGGCGAGTACGCGTCGCTCGTGGACCCCTGGCAGGACCTCGCCCGGCGGCTGCCCGGTCACTTCTTCGAGGCGACCGCCGCGAGGGCCCTGGCCGAGTCCGGTCGCGACGTCGAGGCGGGTCTCGAGCTCGAACGGCTGCTGCCGGCCGTGCTCGCCGGGTCCGGGCCACGCTGGCTGGGAGTCGTGGCCGACCTGGCGATCGTGGCGTCGCGGGTCGGGGAACCGGCGGACGCGCAGGCCCTGTACGACGCACTGCTTCCCTACCAGGGGCGTCTGGTCGTCTGGGGCGGCGCCAACACGATCACCGGACCGGTGGACGACTACCTGGGCCGGTTGGTCGCCCGGCTGGGCCAGCTCGACCAGGCGGTGTGCCACCTGGACGGCGCGGCGGCCCTGGAGCAACGGATCGGAGCCCTGCCCTGGCTCGCGTACACCCTGGCCGCCCGAGCCCGCGCCCTGTCCGCACGTGACGGTGCGGGAGACAGGTCCCGCGCCGACGACGATCTCAGCCGGGCCCGTTCGATCATGGAGCGCCTCGGCATGGCGGGGGTTCTCGCCGCGTTCGCCCCGCCTGCCGACGAGTGGCGGCTCAGACGCGACGGCGACGACTGGCGTCTCGACGCCGGCGGGGAAACGGCCCGGCTACGCGACATGCGGGGGTTGTGGTACCTGCGGGCGCTGCTGGCCGCGCCCGGGCAGGAGATCGCCGCGCTGGATCTCGTGGCGGGAGGCGCGGGCCTGCGGGTGCCCGACGGCGACCCGGTTCTCGACGAGGTCGCCCGCACGTCCTACCGGCGCCGACTGGCGGTGCTCGACGAGCAGTTCGACGCGGCCGACCGGACCGGTGACGCCGAACGGGCGGCTGCCGTCCAGGAGGAGCGGACCGCCCTGCTGGCCGAACTGCGGCGGGCCAGTGGTCTCGGCGGCCGGCCGCGGGCACAGGCCGGCGAAGCCGAACGGGCCCGTGTCAACGCGACCCGTGCGTTGTGGGCGACCGTCAAACGAGTGGAGTCGGCCGCGCCGCTGGCGGGGGCTCACCTGCGGGCATCGCTGCACACCGGCAGGCTCTTCCGGTATCAACCGGCCCCGGGCGGCCCGTCCCGCTGGAACGTGTGACCCGCACCACGTACAGGTTGTGCACGCCGGAGTTACGCCTCCCCGGTGAAACCTCGGGGACGGGAGACGGACATGCGTGACACGCATCGGCTCTACTTCGGTGATCTTGCCGCCGACAGCCGCGGCACAGCCGACGATCGGCCGCCACTGGTCTTCCTGCACGGTCTCTCCTATGACCGGCGTCAGTGGGGGCCGGCCCTGGACGCGTTGGCGACCGTCGACCCGGACCGGCGGGTGCTGGCCTTCGACCTGCCCGGGCACGGGGACTCGGCGCGGCGCGACTCCTACCCTCTCGACGAGGTCGTCGCGGTCCTGCATCAGGCGGTGACCGACGCCGGACTCGACGCGCCGATCGTCGTAGGACACTCACTCGGCGGGGTGCTGGCGACGATCTACGCCGCGACGTACCCGGCCAGGGGCGTCGTCAATGTGGATCAGCCGTTGCTGGTGGGCGGCTTCGGGGAGGTGTTGCGCCGAGCTGAGCCGGTGCTGCGGAGCCCGGCCTATGAGGAGGTCTGGGACTCCATGCTCTCAAGGATGCACATCGAACTGCTGCCACCGGCCGCGCAGGAACTCGTCCGTACGGCGACGACCCCGCGGCAGGACCTCCTCCTCGGCTACTGGCACGAGGTCATGGTCACGCCCGCAGAAGACCTCGGCGAACGCCGGACGCGTGATCTGGAGACCATCCGTTCACGCGGCATCGCGTACCACCACGTGACCGGGGACGAACCGGCTCCGGCGTACCGGCGTTGGCTGGAGTCGGTCCTGCCCGAGGTCGCCATCACCGTCCTCCCGGACAGCGGCCATTTCCCGCACCTGGCCCATCCGGTCGAATTCGCCGAGATCCTGGCCGGAGGTCAGCCTGCGGACAACGCCTCGAAGTAGTCCTTCATCGAGGGGTAGTAGTCCGTGAAGTCGGGCTGGGGCGAGCCTTCGCGCGCGGCCACGAGCATGTCGAGGTAGTACTCCCAGCCGGGGCCGATCTCGCCGATGCCGTCCTCCCCGACGAGGTGGTGCACGAACCGCAGTTCGGTCACACCGTCCGCCTCGGACAACGACAACTCCACTTTCCAGGCCCCGAACTCGTCGGTCGCCGACAGGGCCAGCCGCCGCGGTGGTTCGCAGGCGTCGATCCGCATCTCACACCACGGCGCCTGCTCCTCATACGTCATCTGCACCTTGATCGTCCGGCCTGGCGCGGCCTCGCCCTCCCAGGGGCCGAACCAGCGGGCGGTGCGGTCGGGTTCGGTGAGACTGGCCCACACATCCTCGGCGGGCGCGCGGAACGTGCGGCTCAGGATCAGATCGTTTCCGGCGGCGGTGCGAAGCAGCCGACCAGCGGGCGTGAGACTCATGCGGTGTTCTCCCTTCCTCCGTCCGCGACGCCGCGCTCCCGGCGTTCGCGGCGGGTTCGATAGACCTCTGTCTCGAGTGCGTCGAGGTGGTGTTCCCAACCGGAGGTACGGGTGAACAGCGCGAGCCACTCGGCGAGCTCGGTGAGCCGCCCGGTGTCGAGCACGTAGAACCGTCGCCGGCCAACGAGCTCGTCGTGAACCAGCCCGCTCTCCCTGAGCACGCGCAGATGCCTGCTCACGGCGGGCCTGCTGACCGCGAAGCGCCCGGCGATCTCTCCTGCGGAGAGTCGCCCCTCCCGGAGCATCAGCAGGATCTCTCGCCGTACCGGGTCGGCGATCGCCGCCGCCACCTCATCCACCCCTGAAGCGTAACCTGTCGGTTACGCGTCCGCGAGGTTTCGGCGGGAGACGCGGCCGCGGCTAGACGCCGGTGGTGCCGTCGACCAGTTCCCGTACGACGTCGAGATGTCCGTTGTGCCGTGCGATCTCTTCGATCAGATGGAGGAGGATCCAGCGCAGATTCGGATGCCGGCCGTCCCCGATCGGACGCTTGGCCGGTGCATCGAGGTCGTGTTCGATCACAAGTTGCCGATAGCGGGCGCTCTGGGCCTCGTACTCCGCGAGCAGATCCGCGAGAGGGATGTCGACCGCGATGCGCATCTCCCGGTCGGGATCTTCCTCCGTCCACGGTCCTTCGTCCTCCGCGCCGAGGAACATCACCTCGAACCAGTAGTACTCGACCCAGCGGAGGTGGTTGACGAGTCCGCACAAGGTCATCAAGGGTGAGCCCGGCAGCGGAGCCCTGCGCGCGTCCTCCGGCGAGACGCCGTCGCATTTCATGCGTGCGGTGTCCCGGACGTAGGAGAGGAAGGTGGTGAGCGAGGCGCGCTCGTCCCAGGTCGGCGGTGTATCGGTTCGTGTCACCGTGTAGATGGTGTCCGGTCGCCAAGTCCCTGTCGAACGGTTAACCGCCGACCGCGCCGCCGCGCAAGGGGATTCCTCGGCGCCTCGGCTGACATCGAGGCCGATGGCCGCGTCGTGTCAGGGCGATCCGCGTCAGGCGGCGCCGACATAGGATTCAGGCTCAGCACGGTCCCTCCGACCTCGAGCCGAAGGTTCCACGGTCATCGACACCATCAGCGTACGGCCACTCGCGGGACGGGTCTGGCTCGTTCCCGGCGACCCCGATTCAGACAACATTCGAGGCAGTGTCGCCATCGTCGCCGACGATGCGGGCAGCGTGATCGTCGATGCGGGCCACAGCCCCGCACACGCCCGTGAGATCCAGTCCGCCATGGATGCGGCGGGGTTGCCGGCCGCCCGGTGGCTGGTCTACACGCATCACCATTGGGACCACGTCTGGGGTGCGTGCGCCTGGCCCGACGTGGAGATCATCGGCCATATCGCCGGACAGGAGATCCTCCAGCGCGAGGCGGCCCGGCCGTGGAGCCACCGCTATCTGCGCGACGAGGTCCGTGCGAATCCGCTCCTGGGGCCGAGCTTCCGCGCCCGCGCGCTGGCCATGGAGACCTGGGACGGTTTCACCATCCTGCCGCCACAGTGCACCTTCACCGATGAGCTGGTCCTTCCCACCGGTGTGCGCCTGCGCCACGTCGGAGGCGCACACGCGCCCGACTCGACCATCGTGCTCGTGCCCGATTCGGCCGTCGCGCTGCTGGGCGACTGCTACTACCCGCCACCGGCACATCTGCGCGCCCCCGATGACGCCCCCGATCTGACGATGGTGGCCGGCCTCGTCAGCGACGAGTACGACTGGTACGTCGACAGTCACAGTGAGCCCTGGACCCTGGAGCAGGCACGGTCGTACGGAGCCTGACCCCGGGCGGGGCCGTTGAGCCCCCGCCGCGCGAACGCCCCGCGCCGCCTCTTGAGAGAGGAGGCGCGAGGCGTTCCCGGTCAGTACGGCCAGTCGGCCGACCTGCCCGCCTCGAGCAGCGGGATCAGCCTGAACGACGCGTCGGAGAACCCGCCGAACTCGTGACGGTTCCCCTGACCCGTCGGCATCGCCGCCGCACGGTACCCCTGCAGGTTGAAGCCGTACAGAGGCACGGTCGCCGGCACCGCGTCGGTGACGCCGCCCGCGTAGTGGCCGGTCACGGTCTGCATGTCCGACAGGATCACCACCCGGTCATGGCCCTTCCACGAGCGGCGCAGCGAGTCGGCGATCCGTGTGCCGTGGCCGACCTCGCCGATGCGGCCGCAGAACCGCTCGACCTCGCGCAGCACCGAGGCCCCGGACCGGATCTCGTGTCGGAACGTCCCGTCGGCGAAGCCGACGAGGTCGACCTGGTCGCCGCGTGCCGCGAGCGTCACGCCGAACAGCGCGGCCGCCTGGACCGGCGTGACCGTCGACCGCGCCGAGACGGCCCCGGCCGACATCGACGCCGAGGTGTCCACCAGGACCAGAGTCCGGCCCTCGAAGGACGGCACGTTCCCGGTGGCGAGCGTCAGCGCCTTGTCCAGCGCGTGGCCCCACCGCAGCGACGGCGCGTTGCGGTACGCCGAGTAGAACCGGAACGGCAGCTGCCGGGACCGGGCGACCTCCTCCGGGTCGGCGAGCTTGGCCAGGATCTGCCCGGCGACCTCGTCGCCGATGCCCGCCTCGTCGAAGTTCCGCAGGTTCCGCAGCAGCGCCATGTAGCCCATCGACGGGATCACCGTCGACCAGGCCTGCGCGTCCATCGGGCCCTGCGACCATCCGGCGAGCGCCTCCCATGTCATGCCCGCGGAACGCAGCCGCCCGGGGTCGGCGGCCATGACCGTGCGCCGCTCCGACACGGGCAGCGCCAGCAACTCGGCGCGCCGGCGCAACATCCCCAGCGACTCCGGAATCGGCTTGTCCCGGCCGTGGCGCCGGTCGAGCGCGTGCGTGAACAGGTCGCCCTGCGTGGGCTTGTCGTGGGCCGGCGTGGGGTGGACGAGGTCGATCACGTCGCCGAAGCGGAAACCGCTGGTCCCGCTGTCGTATTTGGCCAGCGACCGCTCGGTGTACAGACGCTGGACGGCGTCGGCCACGCCGCGCTTGACCGGCTTCGGGATCGCCCGGCCGTACCGGGACGTCCAGTAGGCGAGAGCCTCGCCAGGCTCGTCGGCGCGCTGTAAGACGGACGCGACCAGGTCACGGTTTCCGCCGTGCAGGCCGGCCGCGAGACGGGCCCTGACCGCCTCGAGCGCGGCGACGAGGGGCGCGGACCGCATGTCGGCCTCGCCGCGCAACCACGGGAGGAAGCGGGCCATCCAGTCGAGGTCCTCGACGGCGACCTGGTGGACGAGCGCGCGGAAGCGCACGTCGCGGTCACCGGCCTTCTCGTAGAAGGTGTTCTCGCCGACCATGTTGGAGACCGCGAGGAGGAAGAGCTCGCCCTTCGCGTCGCGGATGTACCCGGGCGCGCCCTCGTGAGTGCGGATGCCGGGGGTGGCCTCGGTCGTGACCGGGCTCGTGGTGGCCGGGCGTGCGGCGGTCGTGTTGAACTTCGACATGGGAACGGGCCCCTTCCTGTGTGGGAGGAGCCCGCGTTCAGAGGTCGTGCCCGAGATCGAGATCGGCGACGGATGCCAAGTGCTCTGTCCAGCTGAGCTACCGGCCGAATACGTCGGCCGGGCAGGACTCGAACCTGCGACCGCTCGATCCCCTATCGAAGTAACCGTCACCTGCGCACCGGGCACATTCTGAATTTGTTTCTCCTCCCGAGATCAAAGGTCGGCGGCAGTGTGCGGGTATCGAAACCCGCCACCCGAAGGTGTTCGACCAATGAAGTAACTGCTGCCAATCGCACCGGGAGGTGCATATGAAGTTGTGTCTCCCCGAGATCAGAGGTGGTACCGGACGGGTTCTTTTGGAGAGAAGTAGCCGGGACCTTCGCACCGGGGAGGTGCTGTTAAGTTGTGTCCCACCCGAGGTCAGAGCGGCGGCGGTCGAAGGAGTCCTAGGCCACTGGACGACACCGGCCCGAAGCCGGCGACGGGATTCGAACCCGCGTTGCCGCTTTGAGAGAGCGAAGTAACCGTTGCCTGCGCACCGGGAGGTACAAGATCAGACGGTATCCGGTGCGATATTCGGCGCGCATTCTATTTTTCGGGTCGATGGACACATAGCGGCGATTGACGCATAAAGGTGATGGGCGCGCTGGAAGTCGGCGCGTTCTTCTCCAAGGTGCTCGACGGCCTCCTGGAAGGGCTCGCCGAGGTCACGGCGGGCCAGGCGACGGGCGGGCAGGAGGGTTCGCCCGCACGACGTCGTGATCCAGCCTCACCGGCCCCCGGTGAGGCTCAGGAAGACCTCGTACGCGTTGCGCTCGACCCGGTTGGACAGGAGTTTGCCGTCCTCGCGGACGGCCCAGATCGCCGTGCCGGTCATCTCGATGGGTTCGCCGCCGGGGTCCGTACCGAAAACGCCGTTGTTCCGGCCGGTGATCCGCCACATCGAGGCCACGCGCGAGCCGTCGTGGTTCTCGAAGGACTCGACGACGTCGAAGCGCATATCGTCGATCTTGGAACCGAACTCCCGCGCCCACTGCTTGAAGGCCTCACGGGACTCGATCCGCGTGCCGCCGGAGATGAGGACGAAGTCCTCGACGGTGAGATCGTCGATGGCATCGTAATTGTGCGGCGGCTGCCAGACCTGCTCCCAGAACTCGTGCACCAGGTCGACGCTCGAGCGTTTCGTCATTTCGCCGGCTCCCGTGAAGTCAGATGCTGCGGTGGGTGCTGACGGCGGCCCGGCGTTCGGCGAGCCTCGGCGCGATGGCGGCGTCGACGGCGAGCGGATCCCGAGTGTTGAGCTCCTGCAACGCGCGGCGTTCGGGCAGTTGCGTGTCGATGTCGATGTGACGGGACTCCAGGCCGGCCACGATTTCGGCGACCACCTCGTCGACGGGACGGAGTCCGTACCCCAGGTCCGGGCCGGCCTGGGACGAGGCCATCATCGGCGTGTCGACCGGGCCGGGGTAGACCGTGGCGACGTGGACGCCGCTGCCGATCAGTTCGCGGCGCAGTGCTTCGTCGAATCGGGTGAGACCGGCCTTGGTCGCCGCGTAGGTGGCGTAGTAGGGAAGGCCGACCAGGGCGGAGGCCGAGGCGATGCCGACCAGGGCGGCGTGTCCGTGCCGGGTGCCCGCGGCGCGCAGGTGCGGCAGCGCCGCCTTGGCCGCGAGTATGGGGGCGACCAGATTGAGCTTGATCATGGCGTGTATGTCGGACGCGTCGATGTCGTCGAGCGCGCCGGCCCGTACGTTTCCCGCGTTGTTGACGAGGATGTCGAGGCCGCCGAGGGCGGTGACGGTCTCCGCGATCACACGTTCGGGCTCCCCGTCGGCGGTGAGGTCGACGGTGATCGTGTGGGCGGTGCCGCCACGCTCGGCGACCAGCGCCGCGGTCTCGGCCAGAGGTCCGGGGCGTCGGCCGGCCAAGGCGAGCACGCCGTGGCGGGACGCCAGTTCCAGAGCGAGTGCCCGGCCGATCCCGCTGCCCGCACCGGTGATGAGGGTGCGGCGTGCATGTAGATCAAGGTGAGGGCTGTTCATCGGAAGAACCTTTCGCGATCGAGGAGGCGCCAAGATCGCTCTGCCATTGGCCGTCTCCGCCGGGCGAGGCCGGTGGCCCATGGGCTCACTCGGCACCGCCATTCGGGCGAAGGGTGTCGAAACATCATGTTTGACACCCTTGTCATGTTTGACAGGCTTGCATAGATTGACAGGGCTGTCAAACATGCTTAGGGTCGCCACATGGTCGGACAACGTCAGTTTGATGAGAGGCGCGCTCTGCAGAGCGCCCGGGACGTGTTCTGGCTCAAGGGCTACGGCGCGACCTCGATGCAGGATCTCGCGACTGCTTCCGGCGTCCTGCGCGGGTCGCTCTACAACGCCTACGGCGACAAGGAGGCGCTGTTCCTGCGTGTCTTCGCGGACTACGCCGATGAGTTCCTGGCCGAGGCCGCCGGAGCGCTCGCCCATCCGAGCGTCGATCAGGCTCTCCGCGACTTCTTCGACTTCACGATCACATCCATGATCACGGGAGCCCCCACCCGCGGATGCCTGACGACGAAGACGGCGATCGACACGAAGGCTGACGGTGAGCGCATCCGCGCCGCGCTCCGCGGCCTGCTCGACGACATGGAGCGTCTGCTGGAGCAGAGACTGTCCACGGACGAGGCGCGCTCACGGCTCACCATCCCTCCGGCGGAGGCGGCGCGGGTCCTGATCACCATGACCCGGGGGACCGTCGTCATGGAACGCGTCTACCAGGACGCTCAGCGCCTCAGGGTCACGGCCCGTTCGCTGATCGACGCGTTGGTCTCGCCTGAGCGGCAGGGGGACGAGGGCCTGCCGACTACGCCCTGACTCCTGTGGGCGGAGGGCTGAGGCGGGCCCGTAGTTCGGCGATTCCACGGCCGGACAGTTGGGACAGCGCGACGTCTCGGCAGGTCAGCAACAGCAGGATCGTGGAGATCGTGCCTTCGACTCGATGGCCCTGGCCCGCGGACCAGGAGCAGTCGGTGGCCACGAACTCGAACCCGGTCAGCCTCCGCTGCGCGTGGAAGGGCCGTCCCATCGTCCAGACGCGGGTCGCGGCCGCCGCCCCGGCCCGCACCGGCATGGGCCGATCCCGTCCGAGCGGGACCGCGATGTCCTGGCCGTGAACGAGGACGTCGATGAGCGGCTCGAAGTCGGTGATCCCGGGGGCCTTCCTCCGTGAGCCCGCCATGCCGCGCAGCCGGGCGCCGTAGTGCCGGACCGGCGACTCGGCCTGCCGTACGGCGCTGTCATGAATCATGCGGTTCAGGTTCCCCCGGGCCATCAGCAGCCAACAGGCCGCCGTCAGCACACCCGTCTGGGCGAGTGTCAGGTGGGCCGCGACGTCGCGCACCCGCCAGCCGGCGCACAGGGACGCCGTCGCCCACTCCTGCTCGGACAGGTCGTCGAAAAGGTCCGCGAGGCTTGCCCGCTCGTGGTCGATCGCCTGCCACACCTCGTCGCGGTCCATCCCGGCTCCCAGCGCAGACTGGTACGATGATGGAACCATATTGGTTCGATAATCTGTCTATTGTCAAGGAGGACGGGTGGACGAGGACGCGCCGGAGGACCAGCCGAACCTCGGCCTGCTCTGCTTCTTCCCCTACCGCGCGATGGAGGGCAGGGTCATGGACGCCCTGGCCGAGGCGGGCTTCGACGACATCACCCTCGCGCAGAGCCGGGTGTTCCAGCGGATCGGCCCGAACGGCACACGAGTGACCGACCTGGCCGAGCAGGCCCGGATCAGCAAGCAGACGGCCACCTTCCTCGTGGACCAGCTTGAGCGGGCCGGATACGTGGAACGGGTGCCCGACCCCACCGACGCCCGCGCCCGGCTGGTGCGGATCGCCGCCCGCGGCGAGGCCGGCGTCGCCGTCGCGAGGATGGCCGAGGCCGAAGTCGAAGCCGAGTGGACACGACACCTCGGCAGGCGGGACGCCGCCCATCTTCGCCGCGCTCTCACCCGTCTCCGTGAGATAGCCGACCCCTACCGATGACGGCCGGTCTTCCGGCCGGCAGGGCCGCCGATCGGGTCAGGACGTCAGCAGGGTGGGCAGGTCCGCTACACCGGGCAGCAGGTGAGTGTGCCGCTCGGCGCCCAGACCGGTGGCGTCCAGCTTTCCCGTGAGGACGCCGACGACGAATCCGGCGCCGGCGTTGGTCCCGGCCTGCAGGTCGCGGATGGTGTCTCCTGCGACGAGGACTCGTGCGACGTCGTGAACGCCGGTGGCCTCCATCGCGCGGAAGATCATGTAGGGAGCCGGCCGGCCGGCCGGGACGTCGTCCACGCACACCACCGCGTCGACCACCTCGTCGTCCCAGCCGAGGGTGTTCAGCAGAGATTCGGTGACCTCGCGGTCGAACCCGGTCGTCAGCGCCACCTTCACGCCGGCCGCGCGGATGCGGGCGAGCGCCTCGGGAACGCCGGGCAGCGGCACGGCCGGCCGGTCACGGTAGGCCTTGTCGAGACGGGCGCGGAAGTCGGCGAACGCGGCGTCGACCGTCGCCTCCTCGACTTCGTGGCCGAGGTGTTCTTCGAGCAGATGCTGGATCGCCTCGCGCTTGCCTGCGCCCATCCAGCGCTGGATGTCCGCCTCCGACGGCTTCCCGCCCGCCGCGGTCACGGATTCGGCCAGTGCCTCGTAGACGGCGCCATATTCCTCGATCGTCGTACCGGCCATGTCCAGGACCATCAGTTCGATGGGCATGAGTTCCTCACTTGGGGTGTGTCTGAGTGCTGTCGGCGGGGGTCGGCCGCCAGGCGCGTCCGACGGAGGGATGCGCCTGCTCGGCGTTCTCGATGGTGAAGGTGACGATGTCCGGTCGGTAGCGGTCGTCGGAGTACTCGAACGGCTCTCCGGACGCGCTGCCGGCACGCCGCCGTTCCCGCAGCAGGGGTGCGCCCTCGGGGACCTCGAGAAGCGAGGCGTCCGTCGGGTCGGCGGCGACCGCGTCGAACACGTGCCGGGCGACGCTGAGATCGACTCCCTGGTCCGCCAGGTACGCGTAGATCGAGCGGGAGTCCGGATCGAAGGCGAAGTCGAAGAGCAGACGCCCCACGGATTCCACGAAGGTCGTCCGCTCGATCATCGTGGGCCGCCCGTCCAGCAGGCGTAGCCGTACCAGGTCGACGATGGGATCGCCCTCGTCGATCTCCAGTGCGTCGGCCACCTCCTGGCGTGCCGGCCTGCGCGCGATCTCCAGCGTGCGCTGACCGGGTGTGCGGCCCAGGCTGCGGGCCCAGTGGGAGAAGGACAACAGGGTCTCGAACGGCTGCGGGACCTGGCTCGTCCGCACGACCGGCGAACGGCCGCGGCCGCCGCCGATGAGCCCCTCGGCACGCAGCGCGCTGAGTGCCTGGCGCACCGGCCCGCGCGAGGCCGCCCACTGCTCGCAGAGTTGCGACTCGGACGGCAGCGCGGATCCGACGGGCAGGTCGCCGCGGGCGATGCGGCGGCGCAGATCGTCGGCGATGCGCTGGTAGAGGGGCTCGTCCACGAACTTGACTATACAGACAGTCCCCGTCGGCACAAGTGGGCGCTAGAAGCACTTCACCTCACGTGATCAGCGAATATGAATCCTGAGAGAACATGATTCAACGGATGTCACCCGCGCGTTGACTCCTGTTCGATCCTGAGCGAGGCTACTTGTCATGACAAGTGGACCCCTGCTCGCCAGTTCCTCCGACAGCGCCGACGTGGTCATCGTCGGAGCCGGGATCGTCGGCCTCGCGCACGCCGTGGAGGCCGTACGCCGCGGTCTCTCGGTGGTGGTGGTCGAACGCGACGATCGGGCCGTCGGAGCGTCGGTGCGGAACTTCGGGCACGGGTGTTTCACCGCGCAGGGCGGCCAGGCTCTGGAGTACGCCATGGCGGCCCGTTCCGCGTGGATCCGGCTGGCGAAGGAGGCGGGCTTCTGGCTGCGTGAGAGCGGGACCGTCGTCGTCGCCCGCGCCGAGGACGAGCGGGCCGTGCTGGAGGAGCTTCACGAGTCCCGCGGCGATCAGGTGGAGATGCTCGACCGGGACGATGTCGCGGCCCGCCTGCCGATCGGTGCGGACGTCATCGGAGGTGCGTGGCTCCCGCTGGACATCCGGGTCGATCCCCGCGAGGCCGTTCACATGATCGCGGCCTGGCTGCGCACCCAGGGCGTCCGGTTCCGGTGGGCCACGACCGCCCTGGCGATCGAGCCGGGTCTCGTCCGGACCAGCCGCGGCGACGTCTCGGCGGATCACATCATCGTGGCCGTCGGGCACGACGTGGACCGCCATTTCCCCGGTCTCGCCGACGAGGCCGGTGTCGTCCGGTGCGCCCTGCAGATGTTGCGTGTGGCGGCTCCCGGGGATCGGATCATCGACCCTGCCGTGCTCAGCGGCTTCTCCTTGCTGCGATACGGGGGCTTCGAGGAGTGCCCGTCGCTGCCGGCGGTCAAGGAACGCCTCGCGGCCGGCCACCCCGATCTGGTGGCCGCCGGGCTGAACCTCATGTTCACCCAGCGCCCCGACGGCGACCTGACCATCGGGGACACCCACACCTACGGTCGTACGGTCGATCCCTTCACCTACGAGTCCCTCGACCAGGCCATCCTGGGGCAGATCGCGTCCCTGCTCGGTTGCGGGCCGCTGACCGTCCGCGAGCGGTGGCAGGGCGTCTACGCCTCGTCGCCGGATCGCGACTTCCTCATCGAGGCCGCCGGGCCCGGTGTCCGGGTCGTCTCGGTCACCTCCGGCGTCGGCATGACCACCGCGCTGGGGCTCGCACAGGACGTCCTCGGCGGGCTGCTCAACTGATCGGTCCCGTACGGCAGGCGGCGCGGAGCCAGGGCTCCCGCTCCAGATCCCCAGCGACGATCGTCCCGCGGGCCGCTGATCAGTCCTCGTCGGCGGGGAAGGCGAAGAGGCGGACGTACAGGGGACGGGCATCCGGTGTCGCGTCCTCCGTCCGGGGGCTGTACTTCATGAGCAGGGCCATGTAGGCCTCGAAGAACTCCTCGAACTCAGGCATGGTCATCCGGCCGAGACCGCGAGACGCCTTGACCCAGCGGGGATCGCGCTCGTAGATCTCGGGGAGGCGATCGAAAAGCTTGAGGTCCTCCTCCATGCCGATCCGGTGGAACTCGGTGAGCAGCGGACGGTCCTCGGGGGCGAGCCGGTCCGGGGTGGGCAGACGCATGTCTCTGGGCATCTCGGTCCTGCGCCACCAGCGTTCCCGGCCGCGGGAACGTTCGGCGATCTCCTCGATGAAGCCGGACTTCTCGAGTTGCCGCAGGTGGTAGCTGGTCGTGCCCGTCTTGGCGCCGAGCAGGTCGCCGAGCGTCGTCGACGTCGCGGGGCCGTGCACGCTGAGGTGGCGCAACATGAGCCGCCGCATGGGGTGCGCCAGCGCTTTGAGCCGCGCCGGATCGTCGAGCATGAACGACTCGTCATCCTTCATGATGAACACCCTAATCCTGCAGAACGATATCTGCAGATAAATCTATGCCGAGAACTCTCTGCAGAATAGTTTCGGCATATGGACCTCATCAGACGTTCTCTCCCGGCAGCGGCCCTCGCGCTGGGCCTGGCCGCCATCCCCGCCACCGCGAACGCGACAGTCGCCCCCGCCCCCGCCACCGCGAACGCGACAGTCGCCCCCGCCCCCGCGAACGCGGCCGCAAGATCTGACGCGGCAGAACCGGTGCCTGCCGTACCGCCTGACCTGAGGTCGGTGGAGGTGACCTTCCGCGGAGAAGGAGGGCTCACCTTCCACGGTTCGGTCCTCTCGCCCGCCACGGCGGAGCCCGCGAGGCCGGGCATCGTCCTGATCCATGGAGCCGGTACGGGCACGCCCCGGACGAAACTGATGGGTGAGGCCGTCGAGTTCGCCCGCCGAGGCATGTCCGTGCTGATCTACGACAAGCGGTCCGTGGGTTACTCGCTCTTCCATCGGTCGTACTCGCAACTCGCCGACGACGCGCTCGGGGCGGTGGCGGCGCTGCGCTCCCAGCCGGGCGTGGACCCGGCGAAGGTCGGCATATGGGGGCTCAGCGAGGGCGGCTGGGTGGCCCCGATCGCGGCGTCGCGGTCGAAGGACGTCGCCTTCGTCGTCCTCGTGGGCGCCAACGGCCTGCCTCCGCTCCGGCAGCAGACCTGGGCCGTGGCGGCGGGGCTGCGTAAAGCCGGGGTGTCGGGGTCGCTCGTCGACCGGACGGAGCTCAACCTGTACCGGGCCATCGCCGATGGCGGCATGTTCCCCGAGCCCTACTACGACCCGGAGCCGACCATCGCGGCGGTGCGCCAGCCGGTGCTCGCCATCTGGGGTACTCACGACCTGCTGACCCCGCCCCTGGAGAGTCCACCCGTGTTCGCCCGGGCACTCCAGAAGGGTGGCAACGGGAACTACACGTTCCGCTTCATCCCCGACGCCGACCACGCCGCCCACCAGACCCCGGACGGCGGCGTCACCCGCCTGCCCGCACTCGCTCCCGGCTACGCCGACATGGTCGGCTCCTGGGTGGCCGACGTCACGAACGGCAGGCCTCCCACGGCCGGGCCGGCGGGGCGTGAGCCCGTGCAGGACTCGTTCACCGTCCCGGTGATCCCCCCGGCCTGGTGGGAGTCGGCGCCGGTCCAGCTCGCGATGTTGATCCTGTTCGTGGTGGCGTTCGCCGCCTATCCGCTGACCGCGCTGGTGCGGCGCCTCCGCGGTGGATCGCGGGCGCCGGTGACGAGGGCCGCCAGGCTCGTCAGCGCCGGAGGGTTCGCGGCGGTGCTCGGATCGTTCTCCTACGTCTTCTATCTGGTGATGAGCGGCGGCAAGCTGGCCACCACCGGTCCCGTTCTGGCGGGGCGTCCGGTCATCTGGCTTGTCCTGCAGGCGCTCGCGGCGGTGTCGGCGGTCGCCACGGTCCGCACCGCGCTGGCGTGGCGGCGTGCCCGCGGTTCTGTTCCGCGAGGAGAGCGGGTACGGCTCGGCCTGCTGCTCGCGGGTGGCCTGGCGTTCATCCCCTGGGCCGTCTACTGGGGCCTGCTCCTCCCCTGACAGTCCGCCGAACGGGAGTGCGGGCAGGCGTCGATCTCAGATGTTCATCGGCAGATAATCTGCCACGGATCGAATTGTTAGACTTGCCGGCATGACCGCCATGGCACCTGGCCGGACCCAACCGGACCTGTCATTCCTGCTCGACCACACCGGCCATGTCCTGAGGACCAGGATGTCGGCGGCGCTCGCCGAGATCGGGCTCACGGCGCGTATGCACTGCGTGCTGGTTCACGCGCTGGAAGAGGAGCGGACCCAGATCCAGCTCGCCGAGCTGGGCGACATGGACAAGACCACCATGGTGGTGACGGTCGACGCGCTGGAGGAGGCCGGTCTCGCCGAGCGCCGCCCCTCCACCACGGACCGGCGGGCCCGGATCATCGCCGTCACCGATGAAGGCGCCCGTGTCGCCGAGCAGAGCCAGAAGATCGTGGACGGCGTACATCATGAGGCGCTGGCGTCGCTTCCCGAAGACGAACGCGAGGTCCTCCTCCGGGCCATGAACCGGCTGGTCGCAGGGCATCTGGCCGTTCCTGACGCCAATCCGCAGCCGATCCGCCGGGCGCGGCAGCGGGCGAAATAGGTCTGTAGAGGATCGTCTACTACAAACCTATCTGCTACGGTCTCTCTTGTCGCCAATTCGACAGGAGTCACCGACATGCCCCCTGCTTTCGCCACCGGACCCCGGTCTCGCTGGCTCGCCCTCATCGTGCTCTGCGCCGGGATGCTCATGGTCGTCCTGGACGGCAGCATCGTCACCGTCGCGCTGCCGGCCATCCAGCAGGACCTGCACTTCTCCCCATCCAGCCTGACCTGGACCGTCAACGCGTACATGATCGCCTTCGGGGGTCTGCTGCTCCTCGCCGGACGGCTCGGCGACCTGATCGGCCGCAAGCGCATGCTGCTCGCCGGCCTCGCGGTCTTCGTCGTCGCCTCGCTGCTGTGCGGGCTGGCAGGCAGCGCCGAGATGCTGATCGCGACCCGGTTCCTGCAGGGAGTCGGGGGAGCGATGTTCTCGGCGGTGAGCCTCGGCATGATCGTGACGCTGTTCACCGAGCCGAGCGAGCGAGCCAGGGCGATCGGCGCGTTCGCCTTCACCGGAGCCGTCGGCGCCTCGATCGGCCAGGTCCTCGGTGGAGTGCTCACCGACGCGCTCGGCTGGCACTGGGTGTTCCTCATCAACCTGCCGATCGGTGTCGCCGCGGCGCTGCTGGCCGTACCCCTCCTGGACGACGATCGCGGGCTCGGCCTCGGCAACGGCGCCGACGCGCTCGGCGCGGCCCTGGTCACCAGTGGTGTGATGCTCGGCGTCTACGCCATCGTCCAGGCGGAGCAGTACGGCTGGGCGTCGGGGCGGACCCTCGGCCTGGTCGCTCTCGCCCTGGCCCTGATCGCGGGATTCGTCGCACGCCAGGCCACCGCGGCGCGTCCACTGCTGCCGCTTCGCGTGTTCCGCGCACGCAACGTCTGGGGGTCCAATCTGATCCAGATGTTGGTGCTGGGAGCCCTGTTCAGTTTCCAGATCCACATCGCCCTCTACATGCAGGGCGTCCTCGAGTACGGTGCGACCGCCACCGGCCTGGCGATGCTCCCGGCGGCTCTCGCCATCGGAGCGGTCTCGCTCGGAGTCTCGGCCCGCCTCATCTCCCGGTTCGGCGAGCGCGCGATCCTGCTGTGCGGTCTGGTGTTGTTGCTGGCGGCGCGCCTGCTGCTCCTCCGCCTGCCGGTGGACGGCACGTACGTCGTGGACCTGCTCCCCGTGATGTTGCTGACCGGTGGCGGCGGCCTGGTGTTGCCGGCGCTGACCGCGCTGGGCATGTCGGGAGCCAGGCCCGAGGACGCCGGGGTGACCTCGGGTCTGTTCAACACCACCCAGCAGATCGGCGCCGCGCTCGGTGTGGCGGCCCTGTCCACCCTGGCCGCGTCTCGCACGGAGCATCTGGCGGCCGAAGGCGCCCAGGCGGCGTCGGCGCTCACCGGCGGCTACCACCTGGCGTTCGTCATCGGGGCCGGACTGCTGGCCGCCGGGATCGCCCTCACCGCCCTGGTGCTCAAGAAGCCGGCACCCGGGAAGCCCGGGAAGGTGACGGCGGCCCCACCCGCGACGGCGACGATCGTCTGAATCCCGGCGAGACCGGCGAGACCGGGCGGCCTCGGACGTCCGAGGCCGCCCGGCCGTGTCCGGCGTAGGCGCTGGCCTTATTGCTACTTCAAGTAGTAAACTCGCCGCATGGGTGAGCCTGAAGAGGACTTCGCTCCGGGGGAGGGCCCGGCCGCCAAGGTCAGCGTCTCTTTGCGGGCCGGCAACATCCGTGCCATCAAGGAGCGCGTCGGAGCTCGCGGGTTCTCCGCCTACGTGGATGCCGCCGTTGAGCGTCAGATCGAGCGCGATCTGCTGGAGGAGGCGTTGCAGGCCAATGAGGCGGAGAACGGTCCGGTCCCGCAGGTCTTCCGTGATGAGGCGGCGGAGTTGTTCCGCCAGGTGAAGTCCGCACCCGAGTTGCAGGGAGACGGCGGATGGCACGCGCACGAAGCAAGCTGAGTGCGGGCACCGTCGTCCTCGACTCCGAAGGCCTTTCCCGGTGGTGTGCCGCCGACCAGCGAGTCACGGCGATCATGCGGGAGGCTCAAAGCAATGATTTCCGGGTCGTCGTCAGCGCCGTGACGCCCATCGAGGCATTCGATGGTCGGGTGAAGAGCGATCGGCTGCGATGGCATCTGTCCAGGCTCCGGGTCGAGCCGGTGACCGAAGAGGTCTCTCTTCGTGCGCTCGAACTGCTCCGCGCCAGTGGCCTCCACGGCCATAAGTACGCCATCGACGCGGTCGTGGCGGCCACGGCTCTTCACTCCGTGAGGCCGGTGGTCGTGTTGACGTCCGACGAGGACGACATGAGGAAACTCTGCGGAAAGACGGTTCGCCTCGTCAGGGTCTGACGGCCCGCGCGTCAGGACGGCATCACCGAGTTCTTCAGGCGTCTGCATGACCGCTCTCCGGGCGTGAGCGGTGTCGCACAATTCCGAGCGTGATCTCGGCATCTCCCCGGTTCGCCACCTCCCGTGGGCATTTCCCCGTAAGGGCCTTGACAGGGGGAGGCGCTCGGTCGCATATTTAACCTACTCGTTTTGAAACAAGGTGGTTATGAATGGCGGCCGACCAGCTCAGTCTCGTTTTTCAGGCGCTCGCGGACCCCATCCGCCGCGCGATCTTGACGCGGCTGACGAACGGTGACGCGACCGTGGCCGAGCTCGCGGAGCCGTTCAACGTCACACAGCCCGCGATCTCGCGGCACCTCAAGGTGCTGGAGGCCGCGGGGCTGATCTCGCGCAGCCGGCGCGCGACCGCTCGGCTCAGCCATCTGGAGGCCGAGCCGCTCCGCGACGTGACCACCTGGCTGGCTCGCTACCAGCGGTTCTGGGACGAGAGTCACGAGCGGCTCGACGAGCTGCTGGCAGCGCTGCAGAACAACCGGCAGAACGGCACCGACCGCGCTGAGGCGGTCCCCACGAAGGGAAACGAAGATGGTTAAGACGCAGATCACCGCCGAGCCCGGCACCTCGCAGATCATCATCGAGCGGGAGTTCGACGCGCCCCGCGACCTGGTCTTCCGCGCCTACACCGATCCGGAGCTGCTCGTGCAGTGGATGGGCCCGCGCGACCTGACCATGAAGATCGAGGAGTTCGACGTGCGCGACGGTGGGAAGTGGCGCTACATCAGCACGGACGCCGACGGCAACGACTACGGCTTCCACGGGGTCTTCCATGGGACCCCGTCGCCGGACGCCACCGTGCAGACCTTCGAGTTCGAGGGTGTCCCCGGCCACGTCGCCCTGGAGAAGCTCACCCTTGAGGAGCAGGACGGGAGGACGCTGGTGCGTACGGTGTCCAGCTTCCAGTCGGTCGAGGACCGTGACGGGATGGTCGCCTCCGGGATGGAGCGGGGCGTCCGCGACTCCGACGAGCGTCTGGAGGAGTTGCTGGCGAGGCTGCAGAACGACTGAAGCGCTCCGTGCGGGGCGGCGGGCCGGAGCCGGTCCGCCGCCCCTGCGAGGAGACCCACCCCCACGGCGCGGTACGGCCGCGCGGACAGGAGACTCGACGTGTTGCTCGAGGGAAAGAACGCGGTCGTCTACGGAGCGGGTGGCGCGGTCGGAGCGAGTGTGGCTCGCGCGTTCGCCCGTGAGGGGGCGCGGGTCCATCTCGCAGGGCGCACACCGGAGACTCTGGACGCGGTCGCGAAGGACATCCGCGCCGCGGGCGGGCTGGCCGAGACGGCGTGCGTCGACGCGCTGGACGAGAGCGCGGTCGACGAGCACGCCGACGCGGTCGCCGCGGAGGCGGGCAGTCTCGACATCTCCTTCAACCTGATCTCGCACGGCGACGTTCAGGGGGTTCCGCTCGCCGAGATGTCACTCGAGGACTTCGAGCGGCCGGTCCTCACCGCCGTCAGGACGATGTTCCTGACGTCCAGGGCGGCCGCCCGCCACATGATCAGGCAGCGGTCAGGCGTCATCCTCCTTTTCGGCGGCTACGGGGATCCGGTGCCCCGCCTCGGCGGGCTGCAGGTCGCGTTCGGCGCGCTCGAGTCCCTGCGGCGGAGCCTGGCGTGCGAGCTCGGGCCGTACGGCGTCCGCGCGATCACACTGCAGACGGGCGGGATACCCGAGACGCTTCCTGAGGGCTTCCCCGCCGCCCAGGCGATCACCGACGACATCGTCGGGCGGACCATGCTCGGGCGTGCGGCCTCCCTGGAGGACGTCGGGAACGTGGCCGCCTTCGCCGCCTCCGACCGCGCGAGGGCCGTCACGGCGTCCGCGATCAACATCACCTGTGGGTCCGTCGTGGGTTAGCGGCCCGCTCCGATTGAACAGTGAGGTAATGATGGGAAAGGTCATCACGCAGCTCTCCATGTCCCTGGACGGCTTCGTCGCGAGTCCCACCGACGGCGTGGAGCACCTGTTCGACTGGTATTCCAACGGCCCGGTGCGCGTCGAGACGCCCGGTACCGGAGGCCCGGCCGCGTTTCTGGTCTCGGAGGCGAGCGCGGACCATGTCCGGGAAATGATCGACGGCACGGCCGCCCTGGTCGTCGGACGGAGGCTGTTCGACCACACCGGCGGCTGGGGTGGCGGCCACCCGTTGGACGCGCCGGTCTTCGTGGTCACCCACTCCGTCCCCGAGGGCTGGCCCCGCGAGGACGCGCCCTTCACCTTCGTCACCGACGGAGTCGAAAGCGCCATCGCGCAGGCCTCGGCCGTGGCGGGCGACAAGGCCGTCGGCGTGGCCGGGCCGAACATCGCGCAACAGGCGATCAATGCCGGCCTGGTCGACGAGATCAGGGTGGACCTGGTGCCCGTGCTCCTCGGCGAGGGGATCCGCTTCTTCGACAACCTCACCGGCGCCCCCGTGAAGCTCGACAATCCGCGGATCATCGAAGGCGACCGCGTCACGCACCTCTACTACAGGGTCGTTCGCTGATTCCGGCCGCTACAAGCGGTAGTCCCACGTGATCGCGTCGGTGTGGAGATCCTCCACGAGTCCCCGGACGTACTCGAGTTCGGCCGTGACCGCGGCCAGTTGGTATTCGGACTCGACGAGGAAGATGCGGGGCAGGAACTTCGTCCCGTCGGCCAGTTCGGTCTGCAGGGCGGCCCCTCGAGTCTCCAGCGCGGCGACCCTCGTCTCCAGCGCCGCCCTGGCGTCTTCCGGCTCCAGCACGGGGAGGAAGGCCAGCGCCGCGGGGAACTCGGGGAACTCGCGAGACGGAGTGGACAGCATCGTCCGCATCCACTGCCGCAACGTCTCGCGGCCCTCGTCCGTGAGTTCGTAGACGGTCCGCTCCGGCCGGTTCTCCTCGCGGGAGGTCTCCAGCACCGCGATGAGCCCGTCGCGCAGCAGCCGTTCGATGGTCTGGTACACGCTGTTGCGCTGCGCGACGTTGACCACGTCGTCCTTGTGCCGTTCCTTGATCAGCTGCTGCATCCGATACGCGTGCATCGGCGCCTCGCCGGCCAGGGAGAGCAAGGCCATGGCCAGGGGAGATCGCCGCGTCGACATGCCGTCCAGCATAAGGGGTTGTCGGATCTTAGTCATAATATGTATAGTCAATACATGACTAAGCAAGCTCTGATCATCGGCGGGGGCATCGCCGGGCCGATCACCGCCATCGCGCTCCAACGCGCCGGAATCGACAGCGAGGTCTTCGAGGCCTACGACCGCGGATCGGAGGGCGTGGGCGCCTTCCTCACGCTCGCGGTCAACGGTCTGGAGGCCCTGCGCGTCCTCGACCTGCACGACCTCGTGTGCGACCTGGGCATGGACTCGTCGCTGATGCGCATGAGCAACGGGCGGGGCAGGCAACTGGCGACGCTGAACCAGCCCAGCAGGACCCTGAAGCGCGCCGACCTCTACCGGGTGCTGCGCGACGAGGCCGTCCGGCGCGGCGCACACATCCATTACGGCAGGCGCCTCGCCGATGCCTCGATCAGCGGGGGACGGATGCGGGCGGACTTCGCCGACGGCACCTCGGCGGAGGGCGACCTGCTGGTCGGGGCCGACGGGCTGCGCTCCCGCACGCGCACGATCATCGACCCCGGGGCGCCGCGCGCCCGTCACGTCGGCCTGCTCAACACGGGCGGGTTCGCGCGCGGAGTCACGGTGCCCGGCGAGCCCGGCACGAGCTACTTCATCTTCGGGAAGAGGTGCTTCTTCGGCTACCTGATCCACCCGAACGGCGAGGTCTGGTGGTTCGCCAATCCGCCGAGCCCCAAGGAGCCGACCCCGGAGGAACTCGCGGCCATCACCCCCGGCCGGTGGCGGGCCGAGTTGCTGGAGCTGTTCCGGGACGACGCCGGGCCCATGATCGACATAATCCGTGCGACCGACCACATCATCCCCGGATGGAACACCTACGACTTCCCGAGCGTCCCGAAGTGGTTCAACGAGCACATGGTGATCGTGGGAGACGCCGCGCACGCGACCTCGCCCTCGGCCGGCCAGGGGGCGTCCATGGCGATCGAGGACGCGGTCGTGCTGGCAACGTGTCTGCGCGACGTCCCCGGCACTCGCGACGCCTTCGCCGCCTACGAACGGTTACGGCGAGGGCGGGTGGAACGCGTCGTGAAGCAGGGCAGGCGCAACGGGAGCGGCAAGGCCCCGGGCGCCTTCGGCGCGTTCGTCCGGGACCTGGGCATGCCGCTGATCATGCGGCAGATCGAGAAGAGAGACCTGATGGCGTGGATCCGCGACTACCGGATCTCCTGGGACGACCAGGTGTCCGCGCCGCTCGGCTGAACCGTCCCACAAGCAGACGGTCAACCCGGGCGCATGTCCTCCACATGGACGACGGCGGGCTCACACCCGTCGCGATCGCGCTTGGCCCGGCCGAACAGGCCGACGTGCAGATTCCCGTGCTCCTCCAGCTCGTCGGGCGCGACGTAGGTGAGGACGTCGGGATGATGGCCGGTCACCGCCCAGCCGGGGACGTCGTCGAGTGTGATGACGTTGAAGTCCCCGGCCGGACTGCCCACGTGGACGGGGCCGTACTCCCGGAGGATGGTGGTCGCCTGCTGGGCCAGGTCGCCGGTGGGCTCCATGAGGATCACGCAGGTTCCATGTGTGAACAGCACCCACGACTTGGCGGGATCCAGCAGCCGGCGCCAGGTCTCGATCACGATCTCGTGGTTCATGCCGGGCAGGCTACCGACCGGCCACGACAAGAACCCACTGCACCGAGGGCGGCTGAATTCCTCGCGGCCGCCCTCTTGTCTCGAGCGTGTCAGGCCGGCTTGCGGGCCTCGATGAGGAAGCGCGTCGCGTGGGCGACGAACGGCCCCTCGGCCTGGATCCGGTCGTGCAGGACCTTCAGCTCCGCGCGGTAACGGTCGACGGTGAAGCCGGGGACGATCCAGATGACCTTCCGCAGGAAGTAGATCACCGCGCCGACGTCGTGGAACACGGTGCGCAGGCTCTCCATGCGGAGGTCGACGACCTCGAGGCCGGCCGCCTCGGCCTCCTGCCTGGCCACCTCGGGGTCGCGATGCGAGTTCGGCCGCTGGGGGCCGAGGAAGACCTCCGTGAGCTCCACGACACTCCGCGGCCCCACCTGTTGCGACAGATAGGTTCCGCCGGGTCGCAGGACGCGGGCGATCTCGTTCCACCAGGTGACCACCGGATGTCGGCTGATCACCAGGTCGAAGACGCCGTCGCCGAACGGGAGGCGAGGCTCGTCGTCGTCGGCGATGACGGCGACGCCGCGCGGGCGCAGCCGCTGGCTGGCGCGCACGATGTTCGGCGGCCACGACTCGGTCGCCACCGTCAGGGCGGGGAGCCACGGCACGCCCGCGAGCACCTCACCACCCCCTGTCTGGATGTCAAGCGCGGCCGAGGCATGGGGCATCCGCTCCGCGATGAGCCGCGAGTAACGCCACGACGGGCGCTCCTCCGTCGCACGGCCGTTCAGCCAGGAGAAGTCCCAGCCCTCGACCGGGACGGACTCGGCGTCGGCCACGAGTTCGTCAAATGTCCATGTATTCGTCACGTCCCCAGGCTGACAGTGGGCCTCATGAAACGTCCAAGGGATTTCCGGCCGCCGGGGATCGCCCCGTCACCAGCAGGGTCTTGCCCACGGTCGCCCGGGACTGGATGGCGGCATGGGCGTCGGCCGCCCGCTCCAGGGGGAAGCGCTGCCCGATCAGCGGCCGCAACCGCCCCGCCGCCGCCTCCGCCAGCGCGTCCGCGGTGAACGCCCGCGACGCCTCGGGCGTGAGTTGGGCGCCTCGGAGGAGGGTCGCGTCGCGATCAGCCGCTTCCTCCTCCGAGACGCCGGCCCATTGGCCGCTCGCCATGCCGAAACTCAGCATCCGGCCGCCGCGGTCGAGCAGGTCGAACGCCGACCGCCCGATCGCGCCCCCGACCCCGTCGAAGACGACGCCGACCCCGCCCCCGGCTGAGCGCACCCGGTCCGTCCAGTCCGGCAGCAGGTAGTCCACGGCCGTGTCGGCGCCCAGGTCACGGGCCACACCGGCCTTGTGGGCGCCGCCGGCCGCCGCGACGACGGTCGCCTCGGCGGCACGTGCGAGCTGCACCAGCAGGCTGCCCACGCCACCTGCCGCCGCCTCGACCAGCACACGTTCCCCGGGGCGCAACGCCGCCGTCCGGAGGAGCCACATCGCCGTACGGCCGTCGGCCAGCAGCGCTACCGCGCTGTCGAGGCCCACGCCGTCCGGCACCTCGATCAGCCCGGCGGCGTCCACCGCGGCGAGCTCGGCATAGCCCCCCGAGCCGCCGGTGCCGCTGACCACCCTCCTGCCGACCAGGCGGTCGTCGGCGCCGTCGCCCACGGAGACGACCACGCCGCCGACGCCGTTGCCCGGGATCATCGGGAGGTCCGCCTTGAACGGCCCGAAACCGCCCGCGCGGAACTGGGTCTCGACGAAGGTGATGTTGGCGAACGCCACCTCGACGAGTGCCTGTCCCGGACCTGCCACGGGGTCGGGCGTGTCGGACGCGACCAGAACCTCGGGTCCCCCGAATTCCTTCAACCACACCGCACGCACGTGATCCCCTCCGGCCGATCGGGTGTCGGGATCGCAGTCTGCAACTTCAACTTAAGTTGAAGTCAAGTCGTGCTCGCGGGACGACTCCTCCCGCGACGCGTACGACGTTCCTCCCGCGACGCCTACGACGTCCGTGCCGCTCGTGAGCCTCGACCCGTCCCGATGGACTAAAGCCGGATATATCCGGAAAGTGACAAAGGGTCGGGATTTCTATGTGGCGGGTACGTCTCCTCGTGGGGGGGACGCCATGAAGAAGATCGTCGCTGTCGCCGTGCTCGCTGCGATGACCATGCTCGGAGCGGTCGCCGCCGCATACGCGGATGGCCGGCACCGGGCGGACGGCCGCCAACAAGAAGAGGTCAGCAGCGCGCAGTACCACATCCTGCTCGGACAGTGCCGCTTCGGGGACACGGCCGGCGCACGGGCCCAATGCCGGACGGACGTCAAGCGGAACTATCGCATCGGCGCACGTAACCCCGATCTCGACTGCCGCACCTACTCCAGCGTGTCGGTCTGCGGCGAGCTGACCCTCAGCCCGCGAGAGCAGGCCTGCGTGAGCGAATCCGTGGGGGGAGGCCTCACCTTCCGCCGCGCCGAGGTGGAGTGTTACGCCTTCGGATGACGCACGACGAGGGAGGAAGCCCCGTCACATCGATGATTCGTCCGACCACCGCCTCCAAGTGATCTAACCTGCCGGAGTGGACGCCAACAGTCAGGGCGCCGCCGGACTTCTGCGAGCTCTGCTGCGTACGGCGGCGCTATTCACGGAGACGGGCCGCGCCGTCTTCCAGGACCACTTCCCCCACGTCCGCTGGACGCCCGTCTCGGATCTGGGCGGCCACACCGTACGGCTCGGCCTTGAACTGGCGTTGCCCGGTCACGAACTCGTCTTCGAGATCCGCGCCGGGATGGAGGAGGACCGGTTCACGATCGAGGGTGACATGGTGCTGGACGGCGAGGCGGTCCAACTGGCGCTTCCCCCGGCGGCGACCTCCGACGTGGAGCGGTTCGTCGTCGTGCTCGATCGATATGCCGAGGAGCTGACGGCCCCGGCCAGGGCACACGTCGGCATGCTGATCGAGTCCTTCGCCCGGGGGTCGTGACGAAGGCTCACGATCGTGACGGTCAGAGCGTGACGGAGGGTCAGAGCGCCTGGAGCCCCTGGATGACCTCACGCAGGAGGCGCTCCTCGGGAAGCTGAGCGACGGTCGCCTGCGGCCGGGCCGTGATGAGGCCCTGTTCGCGCAGGTCGCCGAGGAGGATGCGCATGACGTTGAGCGACATGCCCATGTCCGACGCGATGTCGGCGACCGAGGCGGGTGCCAGGCACATCTGGAGGATCCGCAGGTGCTCGGGAGGCAGCCCCGCCGCCCGTGTGTGGGCGGACGGAGCCGTTCTGATCATGGTCATCAGGTCGAGGTCCGGGCCGCTGGGCCGGGTCCGGCCCCGCGTCAGCGTGTAGGGCCGTAGGAGGGGGCCGAACTCCTGCTCTGTCATGACTCCTCCTGGGCGCGCTGCCAGCCGGCTTGGAAGGAGCTGAAGACGTCGCGAGGTTCCTCGCGGAGCTGGGGTGCCAGATTGGCCTGCCGTACGCGCTTGGGCAGGGAGTCCTCGTCATGGTCCGCGGCGGTGTCGGGGGCCGGCGGCGTGAGCGCGAGCACCGGCGGGACCGGCGGCCGCGGCGGGATCAGCCGCTCGACGGAGTGGTCGTCGCCGGCGTTCTCCACCACGATCTCCTTGGGCAGGAGCACGACCGCGCTGGTCCCGCCGTACGGCGAGGTCCGGAGGGAAACGCGGACGCCGTGGCGCCGGGCGAGCAGTCCCACCACGAACAGGCCCAGCCTGTCGCTGTCGGCCAGGTCGAACTCCGGTGGGTCGGCCAGCCGCTCGTTGAGCTGCGCCAACTCCTCCGGGCTGATGCCGAGACCGCGGTCCTCGATCTCCACCGCGAATCCGCGGGCCACCACCTCGCCCCGGACGATGACCTGGGTGTGCGGCGGCGAGAAGATCGTGGCGTTCTCCACCAGTTCGGCCAGGAGGTGGACCAGGTCGGTGACGCTGCCGCCGATGACCGCAGGGCCCTGGGGCACGACCACGCTCACCCGCAGGTAGTCCTCGACCTCCTCCACGGCGGCGCGGGCCACGTCGAAGAGGCTGACGGGGTTGCGCCACCCGCGGCCGGGGTGTGCGCCGGACAAGATGATCAGGCCTTCCGCATGGCGGCGCATGCGGGTGGTCAGGTGGTCGACCGCGAAGAGCTTCTCCATCATGTCGGGGTCGGCGACCTGCTGTTCGAGCCCGTCGAGCAGGGCCAGCTGGCGCTGCAGGAGCGACTGGCTGCGACGGGCCAGGTTGAGGAACACGTTGCCGACGCCCTTGCGGAGCTCCGCCTGACCGACCGCGGCCTCCACGGCGGTGTGCTGCACCGAGGTGAAGGCGGCCCCCACCTTGACGACCTCGGCCGTGTCCCCCGGGGTGACCAGCGGAGGCGTCTCCGCGGCCACGTCGACGTCCTCGCCGCGGCGCAGGCGCTGGACGATGGCGGGCAGGCGCCGGTCGGCCAGTTCGAGCGCGGCCCGCTGAAGAGCGATGAGCTCGGTGGCGAGGCCGCGGGCGAACCTGACGGAGATGAACAGAGTGGCGATCACCGCGATCAGGCCGAGGGCTCCGGCGACGCCGATGCGGTAGAGCACGCCCTTGGCCAGGGGGAGGGCGCGGTCCGCGATCGCCTTGCTGCCGTCGCCGCTGATCTGCGAGAAGGTGCCGACCAGTCCTTCCGCGGTGGTGTGCCAGGTGCTCGCATCACGGGGCAGCCGCGTGTTGGTCTGCACGCCGACCATGATCTCGTTCTCCATGGACATGAACGAGGCGTAGGCGGGCGAGGCGTTCACCGCCGCGAACCCCTTGATCAGCTCGGAGTCGAGCTGGCTGGTGCCGAGCTGGTAGAGGAGACGGCGCTGGCCGACCATCTTGGAAAAGGCGTCGCGCTCGTCGGGCGAGATCCTGCCGATGGCGAGCACGCCCGTGATCAGCGCGGACTCCTGGCTCATGACCTCGCGGCTGCGGCCGATCAGGATGATGGCCTTGGTCTGCTCGATGAGGTCCATGTCAGGGGAGATCATCAGGCGGTCGTAGGCCTGGAAGCCGACCTCCGCGACGGCGCTGTAGTCCTCGATGGCCTCCAGGCGCGACAGGCCGTGGCCGTCGACGCGCCCGCGGAGGCCGTCGAGCTTGCGGGTCTGGTCGATGAGCTCCTGGATGCGCTCCCCCATGGCCGGCGGCGTCTCGTCCCGAGCCTTCTGCGAGACGCGGACCAGTTCCTCGAGCGAGGCGTCCGTGCGCTTGCGCTGCGCCTCGAGGTCGTCGTGCGTGGACGACTTCCTGCCGAGATAGGCGGCGGACAGCAGGCGTTCCTGCTGTATCTCGCCCAGGAGCGCGCGTGTGGGCACCACGACGTTGTCGTACACCGTCTGGATCTTGAGCAGCTCGAGTCCGCTCTGGACGGTGAGAGTGGCGGCGAACCCCCAGATCACCGCGAGGGCGGTCAACGGAACCAGCAGGATTGCGAAAATCTTGAAACGAATGGAACGTTTCCGTCCAGCCATGAGCCCCGCCCGTTCCGAAGACACATGTGTCAATAGTGGCGAAACCCTAGCAATGGGTGAGCAGGGAAACCAAGTATTTGTCCTAACAAGTTCTGACATTTCACAAGGGCGCATTGGCCTCTGTGATCATGGTCGGGGAGCCTGTGGAGGAAGTGTGGCGCGGTCTTCCCATGCGGGCGGTCCGGTGTAATACGTTTCCCGGTTTTATCGCGGCACTTCCCGTCCCTTCTCGGGGGTTATTTCCCTATTTCTCCGATTGAGTTTCTGGGTGGCCCCGGACCCTTGCCAGCATCTGTCTAGTTGTCAGACAATCTCTGCATGGCACTGCGATCGGGTCCTCTCGTCGTCGTGGCCGCGGCGGTCCTGTGGGGCACGGCGGGCACGGCGGGCGCCGTGGCCGCCGCCGACCCTGTGCCCCTAGCGGCGGCACGGCTGGTCCTCGGAGGAGCGGTGCTCGCCTCGGTCGCCGCCCTCATGCGGTCGCGACGCGCGAATCACCAGGTCACAGCACGAGGGAAGGGTCGGGTGCCCTGGGGGCAGGTCCTGGCGGCCGGGGCGGTCGCGGGCTACCAGTTGTGCTTCTTCGCCGCCGTCCAGCGCACCGGTGTGGCCATCGGCACGGTGGTGGCCATCGGCAGCGGGCCGGTGTTCACAGGGCTCCTGTCCTGGCTCATCGGCCGTGAGCCGCCGAGCCGCCGCTGGATCTTCGCCACCGCCGCGGCCATCGCCGGCTGCGCCGTCCTGGTCTGGGGAGGCGTCTCCGGCGGTGTGACGGGCGGGGCCGACCCCTGGGGGATCGCCCTCGCCCTGCTCGGCGGCCTGCTCTACGCCTTCTACGCGGTCGTCGCCTCCCAGGCGATCGGACGCGGCACGGAGTCCGCGATCGTCATGGGCGTCATGTTCGGCGGAGCAGCCGTCATCATGCTGCCCGTCCTGCTCGTGACCGGCGCCGGCTGGCTGGCGCACCCGCGCGGCCTGCTCGCCACGCTTTATCTCGGCTGCGCGACGACGGCCCTCGCCTATCTCCTCTACGGCAGGGGCCTGCGGACGACCCCGGTGGCGACCGCGGCGACCCTCGCCCTCGCGGAGCCCGCGGTGGCCGCGCTGCTCGGACTGGTGGTGCTGCACGAGCACCTGTCCCCGCTCTCCTGGGGCGGCCTCGCGCTGCTCGGCCTGAGCCTCGCCGTCGTCGCCCTTCCCGGCGGAGCCGTCTCCGGCCCCGCGGAGCGGGTGCCCGCACATCTAGGCTCGGTGCCGTGACCACGCTCAGGCCCGTCTCCACCGTAGAGGCGCTCGCCGCGGCCCTGCGGGAGCGCGTGCTCTCCGGGGACATCGGGCCGGGGGAGGCGCTGCCCGAGCAGGAGTTGTCCGCCCGGTACGGCGTCGCCCGGCCGACGGTGCGGGAGGCGCTCGCCGTCCTCGTCCACGAAGGGCTGCTGCGGCGCGAGCGCAACCGCAGCGCGTACGTCCCCGAGGTCACGGCCGACGACCTCGCCGACCTGATGTACGTCCGGCTCCCGCTCGAGGAACTGATGGCGCAGGCGCTCGCGGGCCGCCGCACTCCCGGGGCGGAGACCGCGCTGGACCGGCTCAGCGACCTGCCCACCGGCGCTCCGTGGGCCGCGGTGGTGGCCGAGCACATGGCACTGCACGAGGCGCTGATCGCGGCCGTCGGCAGCCCGCGCCTGGACCGTCTCTACGGCTCGCTCGCGGCGGAGACGCGTCTCGGTCTCGTGCGGTTGCGTGACGTGTACGGGGACCGTCTCGAATTGGTGGCCGAGCACCGCGAGTTGTTGCAGATGATCGCGCGAGGTCCCGTAGACGCCGCCCGGCGGGCGGTCAGGGACCATCTGCGGTGGCGCGAATTCTGACGTCTCTTGCACGGAGCGCCCCCCAGTCGTCACAATCGCGCCCATGCACGGCAACGCAGTGCCGGATTCCTATGTCTACGTCACCGAAGAGGGCGTCACCCGTCACTATTCCGACGGCAGCGTCGAGGCCCTCGCATGGGAGGACGTCGTGGAGGTCCGGGTCGGCGGGCTGGCAGCGGGCGAGGGGCGGCCCGACGTGCTCATCGTCCTTCTCGACCGCGACGGAGAAGGCTGTGTCGTCCCCCGGTCGGCGACTGACGCCGGCTTCCTTGCGCGGCTGAGATACCTGCCCGACTTCGACCTCGAACGGCTGAACATGGCCGTGGAGACGGCCGACGACGGATATGTCGTCGTATGGCGTAGTCCCGATCCGCCTTCGCCGTTACCCGATCTCGAATACGACTGAGACCGCCTTCTCTGTCAGGCGCCCGCTTCTCCGTCAGGCGCCGTGCCGGCCCGCTCCGGTGCGGAACCGCTCCACCCCCGCCAGACCTTCCGCCCGCATGGCGTCCAACGACACGAGTCCGTGCCGGAACTCGACGGCCATGGCCTCATCCTCCGGCAACCCCTCCTGCTCCAGCGCCGCGAGGCGGTCCTCGCGCAGGCACGCCTGGGGAAGCGCGGCGAGTTGCGCGGCCAGCGCCTCCGCGGCCTCGCGTGCGGTGCCCGCCGGGACCAGGCGGTTGACCAGGCCGATGTCCAGCGCCTCCCCGGCCGGTACGGCACGGCCCGTGAGGATCAGGTCGAGCGCCCGTCCCGATCCGATGAGGCGCGGCAGCCGTACCGTGCCGCCGTCGATCAGCGGGACGCCCCATCTGCGGCAGAAGACGCCGAACGTCGCGTCGTCGGCCGCCACGCGGAGGTCGCACCACAGGGCCAGTTCCAGACCTCCCGCGACGGCGAAGCCCTCCACCGCGGCGATGACGGGCTTGGACAGGCGCATCCGGGTGGGGCCCATGGGGCCGTCCCCGGCCGTCTCGACCCGGTTGCCGCGCTCGGTGCCCACCGCGTGGAGGTCGGCGCCCGAACAGAACGTGCCTCCGTCGCCCCACAACACGGCGACGGACGCGCTCTCGTCGGCCTCGAACGCGCGGAACGCGTCGGCGAGGGCGGTCGCCGTGGCCCGGTCGACCGCGTTGCGGACGTCTGGCCTGTTCAGGATCACGGTCGTCACCGGACCGCGCCGGTCGATGCGTACGGACATATCGAGAATCTAGTTCTGTTCGCCTTCGGTTCGAAGGCTCTCGGCGGGCGATCCTCCGTGCTGAGGCGGGCGTCCACGGACCACTTCCGGTCACTCCTCCTGATCGATGCATCTTCGATGGCATTTCCGGACGCGTGAACTACGACGGTATTTCTGGCTAATGGGGCACTGTTGGACCGTTCCGTCAAGCCATATCGGCTGCTTCACCGCGGCCGATTGTGGACAGTGATCATCGTTCCATCCCGTCCGGTCGCTCTTTAGTATCGATCTGGGTACCCGGCCCTGGAACGCCTGAGTTCCTTGTGAACCGTTGGGATGCTTTATGCGTCAATCTCCTGCACACTCCAGCGACTAAGGGCGTGGTGAGATGGAAGCTCGTGCGGGGCTACCCGAACCGCCGGTGGTTCCCATGGACGTCGTTGTGCGGTCTTCGCCCAGCGTGTGGACCACTTCATACCGGAAGGTCCTGGTAGCAGGCGACCTGCTTTCGGCAGTCATCGCCTTCTCCGTGGTCGAGCTGACCCGGTTGAAGGTCGGGGCCTTCATCCCTCTCTACGATCTCTACTTCGGGCTGGCCCTCACGGCGATCTGGCCCTTGATCATGGCGATGGCCGGCGGATACCGCAAGCGTGCCCATGGGGAGGGCACCGCGGAGTTCCGCGCCGTCACCGAGGGCGGTGTGGGACTGATCGCCGCGGTCGCCATCGGCGCGTACGCGACGCAGACGATGATCGCCAGAAGCTATGTCATGGCGATGTTGCCGCTCGCCATCTTCTTCACGCTGTTGTTCCGGCATCACATGCGCAAGCGGTTGCACCGCGCCCGGACCAACGGCGAGTACATGCGGCGCGTGGTGGCCGTCGGCCATCGGGCGTCCGTCATCGACCTCGTGATGCAGTTCAGGCGGCAGCCGTACCACGGCATGCGGGTGGTGGCCGCGTGCCTGCCGTACGGGGCGGACGGCGAGCAGGTGCTCGACGTCGACGGTGTGCCGGTGCTCGGCGACTTCGGCGACGTGCCCGCGATCGTCGACATGGTCGCGGCCGACACGGTCGCGGTGCTCGCGTGCCCGGAACTGGACGGCACCTCCCTGCGCCGTCTCGCCTGGGGAATCGAGTCCCGGGGCGCCGACCTGTTCGTCGCTCCCGCGCTCATGGACGTCGCCGGCCCCCGGATCAGCGTGCGGCCCGTCGCGGGCATGCCGCTGCTGCACGTGGAACATCCCGACATCAACGGCATCCGGCAAGCCGTCAAGAGTGCGTTCGACAAGTTCGTGGCCTCGGTGGCGCTGCTGATCCTGGCCGTTCCCATGCTGGTCATCGCCGTCGTCATCCGGACGACGAGCCCCGGGAAGGCGTTGTTCCGGCAGACCAGGGTGGGACGCCACGGCCGTGAGTTCCAGGTCCTGAAGTTCCGGACGATGGTCGCCGACGCGGAACGTCTCAAGGGCGTTCTTCTTCACGAGAACGACTCGAACGGCGTGCTCTTCAAGATGAGGAACGATCCACGGATCACCAAGGTGGGCGGCCTCCTCCGGCGCTACTCCCTCGACGAGCTTCCGCAGCTTCTCAACGTGGTGCGCGGGGAGATGTCGCTCGTCGGCCCCCGCCCGCCGCTTCCCGTCGAGGTCGCCAAGTACGGCGCCGACGTCCGCCGCCGCCTGGTGGTGAAGCCCGGGATGACGGGGTTGTGGCAGGTGAGCGGCAGGTCCGACCTGTCGTGGGAGGAGTCGGTCCGGCTCGACCTGCGTTATGTAGAGAATTGGTCCCTTATGTTGGATCTCCAGGTCTTATGGAAGACCTGGTCGGCGGTCACGCGTGGAGAAGGGGCTTACTGAGTTGAAGGCGCTCGTCCTGGCCGGTGGATCAGGCACCCGGCTCAGGCCCATCACCCACACCCAGGCGAAGCAATTGGTACCGGTCGCCAACAAGCCGGTCCTGTTCTACGGCCTCGAGGCCATCGCCTCGGCCGGGATCAAGGACGTCGGCATCGTGGTGGGGGACACGCAGGCCGAGATCGAGGCCGCCGTCGGTGACGGCTCCGCGTTCGGCCTCCAGGTGACCTACCTCCGGCAGACGGCGCCGCTCGGGCTGGCGCACGCCGTGCTCATCGCCCGCGAATACCTGGGCGAGGACGACTTCGTGATGTACCTCGGGGACAACTTCATCGTCGGGGGGATCGACGGACTGGTCGAGCGCTTCCGCGCGGAACGCCCGAGCGCGCAGATCATGCTGACGAGGGTCGCGGACCCGCGGCAGTTCGGCGTGGCGGAACTCGACGACGGCGGCCGCGTCGTGGGCCTGGAGGAGAAGCCGCGCGAGCCCAAGAGCGACCTGGCCCTGGTGGGCGTCTACCTGTTCACCCGCGCCGTCCACGAGGCCGTCGCCGCGCTGAAGCCGTCGTGGCGGGGAGAACTCGAGATCACCGACGCGATCCAGGCGCTGATCGACGCGGGGCACGACGTGCAGCCGGCGCTGATCTCCGGTTACTGGAAGGACACGGGCAACGTCGCCGACATGCTCGAGGTCAACCGGCTCGTGCTGGAGTCGCTGGAGCCGCGCCTGGACGGAGACGTCCAGGACTCCGAGCTCATCGGCCGGGTGGTCGTCGAGGCGGGCGCGTCCGTGCACGGTTCCCGGATCGTCGGCCCGGTGGTCATCGGTGCGGGAGCCGTCGTCACGGACTCCTACATCGGGCCGTTCACGTCAGTGGCGCGGGACTGCCGCATCAGTCGCAGCGAGATCGAGTACTCGATCCTGCTCGCCCGCTCGTCGATCGACGGGGTCCACAGGATCGAGGCCTCGCTGATCGGCCATGACGTGGAGGTCACCCCAGCGCCCAGAACGCCCAAGGCGCATCGTCTGGTGCTGGGGGACCACAGCAAGGTGCAGATCAGTTCCTGAGGGCTGACGCGCCTCAGCGGGAGGCCGCCTCCGCCGCCTCGGCCTCGTACTCGAGCGCCAGGTCCTCGGGCATCTCGGCCAGGTCGGTCGAGCGCTTGAAGTCACGCAGGGTCGTGCCCGTGCACCTGGCGTCCACGTTGGCCGCCGCGCGACGTGCCCGCACGTCGTCGATGTTGACGGTGCGGAAGTCGATGCTGAAGCGGGTGCGTCCCGAGGTGTTCGGCACCGTCGAGTGGAGCTGGGCGCCGGAGAACAACATCATGCCGCCGGCCTCCGGCACCACGCGAACCTGCGGGTCGAGCTCGACCTCTTCCTCCGGCTTCGGCTGGTCCCGGGTGTCGTTGTGGATGTGCTGTGCGGCCGTGGCCCTCGAGGAGCGGTTCCACTCGGCGTAGTCGTAGCGCGCGCTGCCGTTGGCGACGGGACGGTCGAAGTACTTCGGGTGGAAGGCCATCACGTTGTCCGCGACGACCGGGTAGATCGGGATCCACCAGTTGATCTGGTTGAACGGGGCGGAGTACCAGCAGTCGCGGTGCGGATGGAAGGCGTAGGAGATCCCCGAGGTGAGGTAGTCGTTGGAGGTGGAGGTCCGCAGCCGGGGCACGTCGAAGTAGGTGCGGTCCAGTTCGCAGCCGAGCTCCTCCATGACCAGGGGGAGCAGCTTCTTGCACTGCGGGTGGTGGATGAAGCGGGGCTTGAGCTGCGAGAGCAGGGCTGCGAACTCCTCCACGGGCATTTCGAACTGGGCCGTCTCCGGGTCCCGGCCGCCGAACGCCTCCTCGATCAGCTCGCGGGCGAAACCGATCAGCTCCGTCGAGGAGGCCGAAGCCGGATAGACGAACACGTCGCCCTTGTAGATGAGGCCCCGCCGTGTCTCGTCGTCAACGCCACTGTTCGAAAGGACTGTGGTCATGGTGAAAGTTCTCCCTCGTCTCGCATGCCGCGTTGCATGCTAGTCACCGACAGCCGATAGGACGCGCCCGCGGGATCACCGGATTACGCGCCCGGGTCAGCCTTCGCAGGCCAGTGAGCCGACTGTGGAGGTGACCCGGTATTGGCTGTTGACGGTGACCAGTTTGTTACCGGACCAGTCGGTGGTCCCGCAGTCGGAGTCGCTCGGTCCGTAGTCCCAGGACTTGTTGGCCACCAGGTTGTTCTTGGCGACGGTGCCCTCCGAGGCCCGCAACCGGATCGTGTAGGTGCCGCCGATCAGCAGGTTGTTGGTGACGGACACGCCCGTGCTGGGGTCCACCAGGAAGACCGGCGCCGTGTGGTCGGGGGCGTCGCTCTGGTCGACGGTGTTGTGATCGAAGATCAGGCCGTCACCGCGCCCGACCGTCTGGATGCCGTCGGAGTGGTCGCCCGAGTGGGAGCACAGGATGATGAAGGAGTCCCTGACCTTGACGTTGTCGCCCGAGACGCTGACGCCGTCGACGTGGTTGCGGATGTGCACGCCAGTGGCCGTGAACTCGGCGTTCCAGAGTCCCGGTGTGCTGTCGCAGCCGCTCTCCGGGCCGATCGTGGAGTCCGAGATGGTGAACGGGTAGATCTTCCGGTCGTACTCGTTCTTCACGTCGCCGTCGATCAGGCTGTTCCTGACCGTGACGTTCGCGGCCGTGATGAGCAGGGTCCCGGAGACGTGGACGCCGTCGAGGACGGTCCCGGCCTTGGTGACGCGGTAGGTGTCGCCGGACATGTTCGACGCGAGGGCTCGCAACTTCTTGCCGGCGGGCACGCCCGTGCAACTGGGCGTCGGGAAGGCCGGGCAGTTTCCGGTCCTCGCCACGACGGGCGGCTTCGGCTTCGGCGTCGGAGACTTGGAGGGCGTCTTGCTGGGCGTGGGCGTCGGCTTGGCGGGTGTCGGAGTGGGCTCGGGGCCGCCGTCGAGCCATCGGTAGATGACGTCGACGTAGTAGTTGTAGTTCTTCGGGTTCCACTTCGTCGGGAAGCCGCCGCCCTTGCCGTAGCGGTAGACGCCGGTCTTGGCGGCCTCCGACATCAGCGGGCCGGACCGCAGCGAGGTGGCACGCGGCTTGCCCACGTAGACGCCGTTCTCGCTGTGGTAGGAGACGGTGTACACATGGTCCGCCGCCACCATGGCCGGCTCGTCGAAGTGGGCCTCCTGCCAGCCCGTGGCCGTCTCCTCCGCGAAGGTGACCTTCGCCAGTTGGTTGCCGTCCGAGTCCCAGAGGCTGCCGGTGTGCCGCCCCGTCTCACCTGACGCCTTGTAGAAGCGGATCCCCGCCACCCAGCCGTTGCGTGAGACGGTGAAACGGGTGCCCAGTTCCAGGGGGACGTTGTCGGAGTGGCGCTGCACCTTCACCTTGGTGGCCGGCTTCCAGAAGCTGACCTCCTTCATCTTGGGCGTCACCACCGGCGCCGCCACCACGGATCCGTTCGCGACGGTGGGCCCCTTCTTCGCCGTCGCGGGCTCCCCGGAGCCCGTCGCGGTGAGCCACACCGCGTACGACGCGGCCCCGGCGAGCACGGCGGCGAGCACACATGCCGTGATCACTCGGGCGCGGCGGCGCGGTGAGCGGTCCTCCCCGAAATCGTGACGGGGGAAGTGCGAGTGGGCCATGTCTGGGACCTCCGCGCGTGCGCGCCCGGTTCGTTGTCGCTCTGTCGGACCGTTTCCCAACCCGACCCGTTGGTGCCATTGGCCATTGTGACGGCTGTGGTAACAGTCGCGCATCAATCTTGCCGACATTTCCTGTCCTGTCCACTTTTGGCCTGCCGTGACGCCAACCGATTCCACGAATGAGGAGTCGCTATATCCGTTGGGCATGTCCGGGGGGGACATGCGGCACAATCAAATCCGAGGTCTAAGTCGACAGGTTGGATCCCTTGTGAAGCTTCTCGTCACCGGTGGTGCCGGATTCATCGGCTCGCACTACGTCCGTACGGTTCTCACCGGCGGCTACCCGGCCTTCGCCGGGGCGTCGGTGACGGTTCTCGACCGGTTGACCTACGCGGGCAATCTGAGCAACCTCGCCTCCGTCGAGGGCGGGTACGAGTTCGTCCACGGCGACGTGTGCGACGCCGGCCTGCTCGCCGAGATCGTCCCCGGCCACGACGTGGTCGTGCACTTCGCCGCCGAATCCCACGTGGACCGCTCGATCGACGGCGCGGCGGACTTCGTCCGTACGAACGTCCTGGGGACGCAGACGCTCATGGAGGCCTGTCTGGCGGCCAAGGTGAGCCGGGTCGTCCAAGTCTCGACCGACGAGGTCTACGGCTCGATCGAGACCGGGTCCTGGGACGAGAGCGCGCCGCTGGCGCCGCGTTCGCCGTATTCGGCGTCCAAGGCGGGCGCCGACCTCATCGCCCGCGCGTACGCGGTGACCCACGGCCTGCCCGTCTCGATCACCCGGTGCGGCAACAACTACGGGCCCTACCAGTTCCCCGAGAAGGTCATCCCGCTGTTCATCACCAACCTGCTCACCGGGAAGTCCGTCCCGCTCTACGGCGACGGCGGCAACATCCGGGACTGGGTGCACGTGGACGACCACTGCCGCGGCATCCAACTCGTGGCCGAGGTGGGCGAGCCCGGTGAGGTCTACCACATCGCGGGCACGGCCGAGCTGACCAACCTGGAGCTCACCCAGCGCCTGCTCGACGAACTCGACGCCTCCTTCGACCAGGTCGAGCGCGTCGCCGACCGCAAGGGGCACGACCGGCGGTACTCGCTGGACGACGGCAAGTTGCGCGCCCTCGGTTACGCGCCCCGGATGAGCTTCGACGAGGGCATCTCGGAGACCGTCCAGTGGTACGTCGACAACCCGTCGTGGTGGAAGCCGCTGCGGTCGGACGCCCAGTGACCGGCGTCCACTGACCGACATCGAGCGACCACGGAGGCGTCATGACCAGATGGCTGGTGACGGGAGCGGGCGGGATGCTCGGCACGGACCTCGTCGCCCTTCTCACACGTGAGGGCGAGGAAACGGTCGCGCTGACCCGTCACGACCTCGACCTGCTCGACGCGGACGCGGTCGTGACGACGGTGCGGGAGGTGAAACCGGACGTCGTGGTCAACTGCGCGGCCTGGACGGCGGTGGACGACGCCGAGGCGCGCGAGGGCGAGGCTCTCGCGCTCAACGGCCACGCCGTGCGGACGCTCGCCGAGGCATGCGGTGAACGGCTCATCCAGATCTCGACGGATTACGTGTTCGACGGCTCCTCGCCGGAGCCGTACACGGAGGACGCCCCGACGAGCCCGATCAACGCCTACGGGCGGACCAAGCTGGCGGGGGAGCAGGCCGCGCTGGCGCACGGCGGTCAGGTGGTCCGCACGGCGTGGCTGTACGGCGCGCACGGGCCCAACTTCGTCAAGACGATGATGCGTCTGGCGACGGAACGGGACACCGTGTCCGTGGTGGACGACCAGGTCGGGCAGCCGACGTGGACCGCCGACCTGTCGGCGCAGATCGTGCGGCTCGCCCGGGCCGATGCCCCGCCGGGTGTGTACCACGGCACCAGCGCGGGCCGGACGAGTTGGCACGGCTTCGCGCGCGAGGTCTTCACGTTGCTCGGCGCGGACCCCGACAGGGTGCTGCCCCTCTCGGCGGCGGGGTTCCCGCGTCCGGCCGCGCGGCCCGCCAACAGCGTCCTGGGCCACGATCGGTGGGCCGCCGCGGGGGTGGCCCCCCTCCGTGACTGGAGAGAGGCCCTGCGCGCCGCGTGGCCCCATCTGAGCGCCGGCTGAGCCCCATCCGGCCGCTTCCGGCCGAGGCGTCTGTCCGAGCCGCGTCCGAGGCTCTGTCCCGAGCCTCGCCCGAGGCCTAGGTGAGCGACGCGTAGTACGCCTGGCAGGCGGCGTAGTCCGGGAGCAACCCGGCGTCCTGCGCCTCCTTGACCGACGGCGCGGCGGCGTCCTTGTCCGACAGCAGGGGCTCGACGTCGAGCGGCCATTCGACGGCGATCGTCGGGTCGAGCGGATGCACTCCGTGCTCGCGCCCCGGCGCGTACGGCGTCGAGCACAGGTACACGACGGTCGCCTCCTCGCTGAGCGCGAGGAACGCGTGCCCGAGCCCCTCGGCCAGGTAGAGCCCACGCCGTGACTCGTCGTCCAGACGCACCGCCTCCCACTGCAGGAAGGTGGGCGAGCCGACCCGCAGGTCCACCGCGACGTCGAGGATGGCGCCGGAGACGCACGTCACGTACTTGGCCTGGCCGGGTGGCACATCGGCGAAGTGGATGCCGCGCAGGACGCCCCGCTTCGAGACCGAGCAGTTGACCTGGGCCAACTCCAGCCGGTGCCCCACCGCGTCGTGGAGGTCCGCCGCACGGAACGATTCGAGGAAGGCGCCACGGGTGTCGCCGTGGATTCGCGGCGTGTACGCCCACAGTCCGTCGATGCTCAGAGGGTCCATGCGGGAAGCATGCCACGTGATCAGCAACTTGTTACGCTTGCGAGGATGGTCCAGAAATGCGGTTGGTGGTGTTCAATTCTGGGCGGGGGGAATGTCGCATCGTCCGCGTCAACCAATCCAGCCCCAGCCGCGTCTTGGAATGCGGCAAGTAACTTGGACCTCCGAATCGGGGAGCTTGATGACGCAGTGCCGACTGTGCGGTTCGACGGACCTCGCCGGTGTCGTCGATCTCGGAGCCACGCCACCTTGTGAGCGCTTCCTCACCGCTGACCAGCTCGAAGAGCCAGAGATCACCTACCCTCTGCACTTACAGGTCTGCACGAGTTGCTGGCTCGCGCAGATCCCGCCGCTGATCACTCCTGAGGACACGTTCACGGAGTACGCCTACTTCTCGTCGTACTCGACGTCGTGGGTGGAGCACGCGAGGACGTTCGTGGCCGACGCGGTCGAGCGGCTGCGGCCCTCGTTCGTCGTGGAGGTCGCGAGCAACGACGGGTACCTCCTGCAGCACGTGGTCGAGCGGGGAATCCGCTGCCTGGGCATCGAGCCCTCGGCCAACGTCGGCCAGGCCGCCGTGGACAAGGGCGTGCCGACCCGCACCGACTTCCTCTCCCCCGAGACGGGCGCCTCCGTGAGGGCCGAGCACGGGCCCGCGGACCTGGTGGTGGCCAACAACGTCTACGCGCACATCCCCGACGTCATCGGGTTCACCCAGGGCCTGCGGAACCTGGTCGCCGACGACGGCTGGGTGTCGATCGAGGTCCAGCACCTGCTCACGCTCATCGAGCTGAACCAGTACGACACGATCTACCACGAGCACTTCCAGTACTACACCGTCGCCTCGGCGCAGCGCGCGCTGGCGAGCGGGGGACTGGCCCTGGTGGACGTCGAACTGGTGCCCACGCACGGCGGCTCGATCCGGCTCTGGGCCCAGCCCGCCGAGGTCGCGGGGGAGCCCGGCCCGCGTGTCATCGACGTGCTCGACCGCGAGAAGGCCGCGGGTCTCCACGAGCTGTCGGGTTACACCGAGTTCGCCGAGCGGGTGGCGGGCGTCCGGCGCGACCTGCTCAGGTTCCTGGTCGACGCGGCCGCCGAAGGCAAGACCGTGGTCGGGTACGGCGCTCCGGGGAAGGGCAACACGCTGCTCAACCACTGCGGCGTACGGCCCGACCTGCTCGCCTACACCGTGGATCGCAACCCCTACAAGCACGGCAGGTTCACCCCCGGGATGCGCATCCCGATCCTGCCGCCGGAACAGATCGGCGCGGACCGGCCCGACTACGTCCTCGTTCTCCCGTGGAACCTGCGCGACGAGCTCGTGGACCAACTGTCCTACATCCGTGAATGGGGAGGCCGGTTGGTCTTTCCGATCCCCACCCTGGAGATTGTCTCGTGAAAGTTGTCCTCTTTTGCGGGGGCTATGGCATGCGGATGCGGGAGGGCACTCCAGGTGACGTCCCCAAGCCCATGGCCCTGGTCGGCCCCCGGCCGCTGATCTGGCACGTGATGAGGTACTACGCCCACTTCGGGCACACCGACTTCATCCTCTGCCTCGGGTACGGCGCACACCACATCAAGGACTTCTTCCTGAACTACGAGGAGACGACGTCCAACGACTTCGTGCTGCGCAACGGCGAGGTCGAGCTGCTGTCGACCGACATCTCCGAGTGGTCCATCTCGTTCGTGAACACCGGCATCAACTCGCCCATCGGAGAACGGCTGCGCCGCGTGCGCGACCACCTCGACGGTGACGAGATGTTCCTGGCCAACTACGCCGACGTCCTCACCGACGCTCCGCTGCCGGAGATCATCGAGCGTTTCGAGAAGAGCGACGCCGGCGCCTCCATGATGGTCGTGCCGCCCACCGAGAGCTTCCACTGCGTCGAGCTCGGCGAGGCCGGCATGGTCGACGGGATCACGCCGGTCAGCGACATGCCGTTATGGGTCAACGGCGGTTACTTCGTGCTCAGGCAGGAAGTCTTCGACCACATCCCGGAGAACGGCGACCTCGTCGTCGACGGCTGCGGTGAGCTGGCCAAGCGCGGCCGGATGCTGGCCTACCCGTACCGGGGCTACTGGCGTCCGACCGACACGGTCAAGGAGCGCGTGGCGCTGGACGAGGCCTACTCGCGCGGCGAACGCCCCTGGGTGTTGTGGGAGCAGGCGTGATAGGTCTGCGCCCCGCGGCCGGTGTCACGCGGATCGCGGCCCTCGCCGCGCACTGCGACGATCTGGCGATCGGAGCGGGCGGCAGTCTGCTGACCGTCTGCTCCGCGCGCCCCGGCGTCCAGGTGGACGCCCTGGTGCTCTCCGGGGGCGGCACCGAGCGTGAGGACGAGGAGCGCGCGGCGCTCGCGGCCTTCTGCCCCGGTGCCGACCTGCGCGTCACCGTGCTCAAGATGCCTGACGGACGCTTGCCCGCGTACTGGGACGAGGCGAAGGCGGCGGTCGAGGAGTTGCGCGCGCGGACGGAGCCCGACCTGCTGTTCGCCCCCTTCCGCGGCGACGCCCACCAGGACCACCGCGGGCTCGCGAAGATGGTGCCGACGGCGTTCCGCGACCATCTCGCTCTGGGGTACGAGATCGTCAAATGGGACGGCGACCTCGCGGCGCCTTCGGTCTACCAGCCGCTCACCCCCGAGATCGCCGAGGCCAAGGTTTCGCTGCTGCAGCAGCACTACTCTTCGCAGCGGCACCGCCCCTGGTACGACCGCGAAGCCTTTCTCGGGCTGGCGCGCATCCGGGGAATCGAATGTCATGAGCGTTACGCCGAGGCGTTCCACGTGAACAAGCTCACTCTGGATCTGGAGAACTGAATGCGGGTATTGCTGACCGGGCACCAGGGCTACCTGGGCAGCGTCATGGCCCCTGTGCTCGCGGCGGCGGGCCACGACCTGGTCGGTCTCGACTCGGGCATGTTCGCCACCTGCCTGCTGGGGCCCGCCCCCGCGGATCCCGAGACGATCGCCGTGGACCTGCGCGACGTGGGTCCGGAGCATCTCGCCGGGTTCGACGCCGTCGTGCACCTCGCGGCGCTGTCCAACGACCCGCTCGGGGCTCTGGCTCCGGAGCTGACCTACGACATCAACCACCACGCCTCCACGCGTCTCGCGCGTCTCGCGAAGGACGCCGGGGTCAAGCGGTTCCTGTACGCGTCGACCTGCTCGGTGTACGGCGCCTCCGGCGGGGACGACCTGCTGACCGAGGACGCCCCGCTCCGGCCGGTCACGCCGTACGCCGAGTCCAAGGTGCGGGTCGAGGACGACCTGGTCGCCCTGGCCGATGAGGACTTCACACCGGTCTTCCTGCGCAACGCGACCGCCTTCGGGTTCTCGCCGCGGCTGCGCGCCGACATCGTGCTGAACAACCTCGTGGGTCACGCGTTCCTGACCGGCGAGGTGCGGGTGCTGTCCGACGGCACGCCGTGGCGGCCCCTGGTGCACGCCGAGGACATCGCGACCGCCTTCGTCGAGGCCCTGGCCGCTCCGCGGGAGGTCGTCCACGCACGGGCGTTCAACGTCGGCACCGAGCAGAACAACCTCACGGTCGCCGAGATCGCGGCCGAGGTGATCGAGGCGGTCCCGGGCTCGGAGCTGGTGATCACCGGTGAGGCGGGGGCCGACCCCCGGTCGTACCGGGTGGACTTCAGCAGGATCAGGGCGGCGATGCCGGCCTACGAGGCCCGCTGGACGGTCAAGGCGGGCGCGGTCGAACTGATCGACGCCTACCGCCGGTTCGAGCTGACGGCGGACGCGTTCCGCGACCGTTTCACCCGGCTCGCGTGGCTGTCCCACCGCCGGGAGGCCGGCTCCATCGACACCACGCTGCGCCCATGACTCCGGACGAGATGCACGCCTTGGTCGAGCGTCTCTATCCGCTGTGCCGGAGCATCACCGGCGACGGCGTACGGGGCACGCTCGACATCGTCGGCGAGTCGATCCCGCTTGAGGTGACGGAGGTCCCCACCGGGACCGAAGTGCTCGACTGGACCATTCCCCGGGAGTGGAACATCCGTGACGCCTACATCAAGGACGCCACGGGCAGGCGGGTCGTCGACTTCGCGGAGTCCAACCTCCATGTGCTCGGCTACAGCACCCCGATCTCGGCCACGATGTCGTTGGCGGAGCTGCGGCCGCATCTGCACACGCTGCCCGACCAGCCCGACCTGACTCCTTACCGGACCAGCTACTACTCCGAGACGTGGGGCTTCTGCCTGCCGGAGAACACGCTGAGGGCACTGCCCGAGGGGCAGTACGAGGTGAGGATCGACTCGACCCTGGCCCCCGGCCACCTCACGTACGGCGAGCACGTGATCCCCGGGCAGGTCACGGACGAGGTGCTGATCTCCTGTCACGTGTGCCACCCCTCGCTGGCCAACGACAACCTCGCCGGGATCGCGGTGGCGACCGCACTCGCCCAGCGCATCGAGAACCCCTGGTACACCTACCGGTTCTTGTTCGCGCCCGGCACGATCGGCGCGGTCACCTGGCTCGCGCTCAACCGGGAGCGGGTCGGCCGCGTCAAGCACGGCGTCGTGCTGGCCTGCGCGGGTGACCGCGGCGCGCTCACCTACAAGCGGAGCAGGCGGGGGGACGCCGAGATCGACCGCGTCTTCCAGTACGTGCTCTCCGGGCGTGAGCACACCATCGTGGACTTCACGCCGTACGGCTACGACGAGCGTCAGTACGGCTCGCCGGGGTTCAACCTCGGCGTGGGCTCGTTGACGAGGACTCCGTACGCGGGCTACCCCGAGTACCACACCTCGGCCGACAACCCGGACTTCGTCTCCCCGGAGGCGATGGCCGACACCCTTGAGACCTTGTGGGACGCGGTCGGGATCCTCGAGCGCAACCGCAAGTACCACAACACCAGCCCTTACGGAGAGCCCCAGCTGGGCAAGCGTGGCTTGTACGGCTCCTTGGGCGGGCGGAGTGACACACAACAAATCCAAATGGCCATGCTCTGGGTGTTGAACCTTTCAGACGGGTCACACAGCCTGTTGGACATCGCAGAACGATCCACACTCCCCTTCACTGTGGTGGCGGACGCGGCTCAGGCTCTACACAGCGCCGGCTTGGTGAAGGAATAGGTGAGATGACGCAGTCCGAAACAGTCACGCGGCCGCGATTAGGCTTACGCGTCGGCGACACGGTCGAGGTGCTCAGCGAGGACGAGATCCTCGCCACGCTCGACGAGAAGGGCGAACTGGACGGCCTGCCGTTCATGCCGGAGATGGCCAGGTTCTGCGGCCAGAGGCTGACGGTCCACAAGGTCGCCTTCAAACTCTGTGACACGATCTCCGGCACCGGCATGCGGCGGATGGACAACGCGGTCCACCTGACCGCCCGCTGCGACGGCGCCGCGCACGGCGGATGCCAGACCTCCTGCCTGATGTACTGGAAAGAGGAATGGATCAAGCGCGTCGACGACGCGACCCCCGCTCCCGCCTCCGGTGTCCCGTCGGGCCGGCTGCTCCCCCTCCTCGAGGTGAACTCCCGCAAGGAGCCCGCGGACGACGGCGAGGAGCGCTACTCCTGCCAGGCGACCGAGTTGCTCCGGGCCGCTCCGGTGCGCCTGCCGTTCCGGGACCTCGGGCAGTACGTCACGGACATACGCGTCGGCAACGCGGGCCCGTCCCTGACGTTCCGCACCATCTTCTTCGGCCTGTTCGCCCGCTTCCAGAAGTTCAGCAAGCGCGTGCTTCCGAAGGCGCTCTGGATCCGGAACGGGATGACGTGGGGTTTCGTCGCCCCCGGGCCGAACACGAAGACCCCGACCGGGTCCCTCGACCTGCAGCCGGGCGAGCTGGTCCGGATCAAGTCCAAGGAAGAGATCATCGCCACACTCGACGCCGACCGGTTGAACCGGGGCATGGGTTTCGAGGAGGAGATGGCCCGCTACTGCGGCCGTACCGCGCGGGTCCGTACACGTGTCGAACGCCTCCTGGACGAGAAGACCGGGCGGATGTTGCAGATGAAGAACCCTTGTATCGTTCTGGATGACATCGTCTGCTCCGGCGTGTACAAATCGAACTGCCCGCGCCAGTTCGTCCCATTCTGGCGGGAGATTTGGCTCGAACGGGTCACCGAGCCTAAGTAATCGGGAAGGCACGAATGGAACAGGAGCAGGGCGTCGGGAATCTCGTGCGACCTTCTGAGGTCGCCGAGAATGGGAATCCCGCCGAGAACGTGAGCCCTCCCAAGACCGGGGCCCGGGCCATCGGCCGGCAGGCCGGTCGGGGCTTCGGTTGGAGCCTGCTGGGGAACCTGGTGATGAAGGCAGGCTCCTTCGTCATGGGGTTGATCCTGGCGCGCCTGCTCTCGCCCTCCGACTTCGGCATCTACGCCGTCGCGCTCGCCGCGACGGCGTTCGTGATGGTGGTCAAGGACCTCGGCATCATGGCGGCGACCATCCAGTGGCGCGGTTCGCTCGATGAGATGGCTCCCACCGCCACCGTGCTCAACCTCGTGTCCGCCACCACCCTTTACGGGGTCTTCTGGGTGGGTGCGCCGTACTTCGCGGCCGCGGCCGGCAGCGCGGAGGCCGCACCGGTGGTGCGGCTGCTCACCGCCGTCATCCTCGTCGAGGCCGTGACCGCGGTGCGCAGCGCCGCGTTGTTGCGCAGGTTCCAGCAGGACAAGAGCAGCATCGCCATCCTCGCCGGGTTCGTGGTGAACGCGGCGGTCGCCATCACGCTCGCCGCCAACGGCGCGGGGCCGTACAGCTTCGCGTGGGGACAGGTCGCGGCGGCGGTGGTCACCGGCGTGATCGTGCTCCGGCTGGCCAAGCTTCCGTTCCGGTTCGGCCTGGACCGGGAGATCGCCAAGAAGCTGCTGCGCTTCGGCATCCCGTCGGCGGTCGGCATCGGCCTCGAGGCGGTGTTGCTGAACGTCGGCTACATCATCGTCGGCTACATCCTCGGTCCGGTCTGGCTCGGTTTCTACCTGCTGGCGTTCAACGTGTCGAGCTGGGTTCCCGGCCTGATCGGCACCGCCATCCGCACGGTCTCGATCGCCGGCTTCTCGCGCCTCGCCGAGGACAAGCCGGAGTCGCTGTCGAAGGGCGTGCAGCGGTCGGTCCCGCTGCTGTTCGCCGGGGTACTCCCGCTCGCCATCGTCATGGGCGTGCTCGCGCACCCGCTCATCATGTTCCTTTACGGCGCCAAATGGGACCAGGCTGCCGGTGTCCTGCGCTTCCTCGCCGTCCTGATGGTGGTGCGGATGCTGACCTCACTGGCTCTGGACATCCTCAACGGGCAGGGGGCGACCAAGGCCACCGTCTGGATGAACATCGGCTACGGCGCCGCGATGGTTCCCGCGGTGATCGTCGGCACGCATCTGGACGGGATCCGGGGCGCCGCGCTCGGGCAGGCCTCCGCGGCCCTGTTGGTCGCCCTTCCCCTCGCGATCCTGGGGGTGCACCGGGCGGGTGTGAAGCTGGCGCCGATCCCGCCCACGCTCATCCGTCCGGCGCTGGGCGGGATCGTCTCCTGCGCGGTGACGGCGCTGCTGTCCGCGGCGCTGGACGGCCACTACCTACTCGAGCTCGGCGTCGCGGGCGGTGCGGGCCTGGTGGTCTACGGACTGATCGTCGTCCCGCTCGGGTCGCTCAGGCACGTCGGCTCGCGGGTCGCCCGCTTCGTCTGATTCAAGCTGCCACTAGGGGAGAACGTGATGCGGACGACCGACATGTTGGTGTCCATCGGCCTTCCGGTCCGCAACGGCGCGGACACGATGAGGGATGCCGTCACGTCGGTGCTCGCGCAGGACCACGAGCGCCTGGAACTGGTGATCTCCGACAACGCCTCCACGGACCACACCGAGGAGTACTGCCGGGACCTCGCGCGCTCGGACAGCCGTGTCGTCTACCACCGTCATCCGCAGGACGTGGGCATCATCGCCAACTTCAGGCATGTCCAGACCCTCGCCAAGGGGGACTTCCTGCGCTGCATGGGCGACGACGACGTGCTCGAGCCCAGTTGCATCTCCAAGTCCCTGGAGGTCTTCGCGGACGACGAGCGCCTCATCCTGGTGACGTCGGGGATGAGCTACAACGAGCCCGACGGTTCCGTCATGACGCCTCCGACATACCGGGCGACCGGCCTGCTGTCCGACGACCCCGTCGACCGCCTCGCCGAGATACTGCGTGTGCTCACGGCGGAGCACCTGCTGCTCGATCCCCTGTACGCGCTGCTGCGCCGGGAACGGGTCGCGGCTCTTCCCCGTCCCGTCATGATCCGTGAGGACGAGGTATTCGCGATGATCCTCGCGCTGGCGGCTCCCTGGGGCCACGTTCCCGAGGTGTTGTCGAGTCGGAACCTGCGCCGCCGACGGCTACCGGACGTGGCCCATACCCTTGGAGTCCCCGGATGGACGGCGCACTTCGCGAACACACTGCAGTTCCGTGCCGTCCTCCAGCATCTGAACACCCTCGACCTCACGCCGGAACAGATCCGCCGGGCGCGCGCGGAGGTGGCCAAGACCTACCTTCGCCGCCAAGGGCAGACGCTGAGTCGCCGCAGTCGTAAGGTCGTCCGCCTGGCTACAGGTGGTGGCCGACGTTAGTGGTGTCGACACGGCGGATCCGAACTGCTTGCCCGCCGTACGGCCGGCTGGCGAAACGGATCGAGTTCATTTCGATGCGCCGGGCAAAGGATCCGTGCTGTACCAGGCGATCTCTTCTGAGGTGTAATGGACATGTCCAAACGAGGGAGTAACGATCAGTATGGCTCATACGATGCTTCCGTGTATGGTCGGGGCCGCCCGAGGCACTCCGTGCACTTGGGAAGGGCGGGGGTAGCAGTGGATTTCTGGAAGATCGTTTTTGGCCTGATCAAACGGAAATTCGTTGGGCCACCCATCATCTTGCTGGCCGTTTCCGCGGCCTCGGTCGCGTTCTTCCTGATGCCGGTCCACTACACCTCCGGCGTGTTGATGGTGCTGACCACGTCGACCAAGGGACCGACGCTGTCCCTCGACCCCGCACGTCCGGACGGGCTGAGCAATCCGCTGCTCACCTTCGGCGACGGGCTGAAGACCACCTCGGCGATCCTGATCCAGGCGATGAACGACCCGGACGTGAAGGCGGAGCTCGGCGCGCCGGAGAACAGCGCCACCCAGATCACCGTCGACGACGGCAGGACCAACCCGAGCCTGTTGGACACCACCGGTCCGTTCGTCTACATCGCGGTGGACGCCAGGACCGCCGCCGAGGCTTCGACGATCGTCGGGCGCGCCCAGCAGCGCGTCCGGGCCGAGCTGGACGCCCGGCAGAAGGAGCTCGGCGCTCCGAAGGGCACCTTCATCACGGCCGCGGACGTGTCGCCGGCGACGGTGCCGGAGCAGGTGCTGACCGGCAAGCTCCAGGCCGCCCTCGCGGCGTTCCTGCTCTGCGCGGCCGTCGGCTTCGGCGTGGCCTACGCCCGGGTCCGCTCGAAGCTCGCCAAGAGTCCCGCCGAGCCCTCGGCGGATTCCGACCAGGGGTTCTACTGGGCGGCGGGGGACACCGAGCGCCTGAGCCTGCCGCCGGGGGAGAGCCGGACGGCGGATTCCTACCGGCCGCTCCTCCAGGCCGGCCCCGGCACCATCGAGCAGCAGCAGGGGGACTACGAGCCGGCTCGCGGGTCGGCCGAGCTCAACGACGACGACACCCAGGTCGTGATCGTGCTGTCCGACATGTCGGGCGGGGACGCGGGCATCGGGGCCCGCTCGTCCATCAACGGAAAGGCCCGTGACAGGCGAGGCGAGGCTCGCGACTGAGCCTCGCCCCAAGGACGACTATCCCTGGCCGACCTGCTCGCACATCCGCGCGGTGGCAAGACGGACGTCACTCGGAGTCCCGGAGTGCGAGGAGATCATGATGCCCGTCTGGTCGGGCCTCAGTCGATCGGCGAAGTCGGCCATCGACTCAGGGGTCAACGGCGTCCTGTCGTAGTAGTTGAGGCAGGCCGGCGGGCTCTCCGGCGGCCGTCCCTCCTCCCCGAGGGCCTCGTCGGCGAACACCCCGTAGACGATGAACTCCGAGATGTGCAGCTGCGAGGTGAAGGCGTCCACCCAGTGCCGCCCGGTCACCTTGCTGATGCGCTCCTGCAGGGCCCGCACGACGACGGGGTCCCAGAAGATCATCGCCCCGACGTAGTCCGTCAAGGGGGGCGGCGGTCCCGGCGGCAGACCGAGGAGGTTCCTGGCGACCTGGTGCCAGAGCACGTGCCGCTCCATCTCCGGGCTGATCGCGTCCTTCTCCCGGAAGAGGCTGAGCCTGCCGTCGACGACGTACTTGGCCGCAGTGGTGGGGCGCACGAGGACCACGTCGGAGTCGGTCATGAGGACGGCGTCGGCGTCGACGACCGCCGCGGCGGCTATCTTCGCCGCCTGCTGCATGACCCACCCCCGGACGGGGGGCCAGGGCGCCGCCATGTTGCCCCACACGCCGCCCGGGAGTCGCACGTATCGGCGGGGCAGCAACTCGGGGTGCGTCCAGATGCGGCAGCGCGGGCCCTCGAACCGGGTGAAGTCGGATCGGTGCGCGGCCGGCACGATCACGTGGTGGACCGTGTCCTCGGACGTGTACTTCAGGACTGACTGGTGCAGGTCGGCGAAGAACTCGGCATCGGGCCGCCACGTCGGGGTGATGACAGCGAGCTCGGGCATGGGTGAAGGTCTCCACTTCCGGGACGTCGATGCCGGACAGGCTAGCGGTTCCGCATCATCGGGGACATGGTCATGCCAATTCCTCTAACATGACCCTAAAGGGAACGTAACGTGGTGCATTGGTTGTCCCGATGCTCCAAATAGGTGACATGCGGTTCGGGTCGCCTCCGTCTACTTGGGAGGGAATGCGCATGGACTTCTGGGGGGCGGTCCTGATCGTGCTCCGCAGGTGGTATGTGGTGGTGCCGACCTTCCTGATCTGCATCGGCGCGGCGATAGGCATGTACGCGTCGGTCCCGTTGACCTACGTGTCCTCGGCCGGGATCGTGCTCACCATCCCCAAGACGGGGAGCAGCCTTCCGCAGAACACGAAGCAGCCGAATCCGGTCACCAACCCGCTGCTGAACTTCGACGACGGTCTGAGCATGTCCGCCTCGATCCTCATCCAGGCCCTCAGCGCGCCGGAGGTCGGAACGGAACTCGGGGTGACCCCCGGGGGGAAGACCGGCTTCACGGTCAGCAACGGAAGCACCAACCCGGAGTGGATGATGAGCGGTCCCTTCGTCTTCATCGAGGCGGAGAGCGACACCGCGGAGGGCGCGGAGAGCATCGTCACCAAGCTGGTCGCGCGGGCCAAGGAGGAGATGGCCAAGAGACAGGCCGCCGTCGGCGCCCCGCAGCAGACCTACCTGAACGCCACCGTGGTGGTGCCGCCCACCACTGCGATCGCTGAAACGGGAAGCAAGAGCCGTGCTGCCGCCGCAGCAGCCGGAGTCGGTCTCATCCTCAGCTTCTTCGCCGCCTTCGGAATGGAGAGCTTCCTGCAGGCCCGCCGGGCCAAGCAGGCCAAGGCCGCAGTCGCCGAGTGGGGCGCGGTCAAGCCCGCGCCGGATCCCAACAGGCCGGGTGTCAGCCCCGTGCTGCACGGCTGAGCACGATGTCCCCGAGCCCCACCGTGCTGCGGCAGCGTGCCGACGGCGCGACACTGGTCAGCCTCTTCGCGCTGGCCCTGCTGGTGATCCCCGCGCGGTTGGTTCTGCGCGGGCTCCCGATGTCGCTCGCGCTGTCCGACGTGCTGAGCCTGATCATCGGAGTCGTCTGGTTCTTCAGCCACTTCACCAAGACGCTGGGGGCGGCCAAAGGCCGCAACATCGTCCGTACCGCGATCTTCGCCTACGCCATCGCGATGTTGGTGGTGTACGGCCACGGGGCCTACTCCTACCTGCCCTCCGACGAGCTCAACATCGCCGACCACGCCCTGGTGCTGATCATCGGGAACCTGGGGCTGGCGCTCGCCGTCTGTGACGGCGTCCGGAGCCGCGCACGACTGGACTTCGTCCTGAAGTCGATCTGCGTCGCCGGGGCGATCATCTCGTTCATCGGCGGCCTGCAGTTCCTGTTCGAGTTCGACCTGACCCACTACCTGGAACTCCCCATCCTGCGCGCCAACTCGGTCGAGGGCGTCGAGACGGTGATCGACCGGTCGTCGTTCCTGAGGGTCGCCTCGACCACGGGACATCCCATCGAGTTCGCCGTCATCACCGCGATGATCCTGCCCATCGCGGCGCACTACGGCTTCCACTCGCGCGATCGCGGCCTTCCGGCGAAACGCTGGTGGGTGTGCACCGCGCTGGTGGCGACGGGCCTGATCTTCTCCCTGTCGCGCTCGGGCGTCCTCGCGGCCACCGTCGTGGGGTTGGTCATGTTTCTGGGCTGGCCGGGCAAGCGACGGCTACAGGCGCTCGCCGCCGTGGGCGTCTTCGGGGTGGCGATCCAGATCTTCATCCCGGGGATGCTCTACACGTTCTACCAACTGTTCGCCGGGGTCGGTAACGACGAGAGCATCCAGTTCCGCGTCCACGACTATCCGAACGCGCTGAAGGAGTTTCTCAGCAGCCCGTGGTTCGGGCGTGGAGTCGGCACCTGGTACGCGCCGAAGCATCAGATCTTCGACAACCAGTACCTCCTGACGATGGTGGAGGCCGGGATCGTCGGACTGGCGGCGTTCGCGTTGATCATCTTCGTCGGTGTCGGTGCGGCGCTACGGGCTCGCTACCTGAGCGTCGATCCGGCCATCCGCGACCTCGGACTTGTCCTGGCCGCCTGCCTGCTGGTCCCCCTGGTCGGATCGCTGACGTTCGACATGATGGCCTTCCCGCAGGTCACCGGCTTGTTCTTCCTGCTTCTCGGGGCCGCGGGCGCCTTGTTGCGCATCGCGGAGGCCGAGCGGAAACAGAAGGCGGCAGGGGACGCCTCCGCTCCGCGGGAGCAGGTGCTCACCCCCACGCCCTGACTGTGAGGAAAGGCGCCCGGCCCGTGAGGGGCAGGGCGCCTTCTCATGTCGCCGGGCCGTTGCGCGTGCTGTCCTCAGTCGTGGCGTTGCGGCGCCGGGATCGGCCCGCCGGTGTCGTTCCACACGTTGCCGCGGTTCTCCGCCAGGAACGACTTGGTGCTCAGCAGGATCGGGCAGTCGAAGAACGAGTTGCGGCCGAACCGGTTGCCCACCAGGCGGATCCCCGTGAGCGAACCGTTGAGCACCTGGTGGCTGAAGTTCAGGGTGCAGCCCCCGCCGTCGAACAGATTGCCTTCTGCGAGCGAATCGCGGGCCGAGCTCTGCCAGGCCGCGTTGGCCTCCTTCAGCCCCGACATGTCGATCCTGTTGTGCCGCAGGGTCACCCTGGCCTCGCCGCCGAACGACTGCACGCCGTCGTTGTGCGTGGGGCCGCCGCCCTGGTTGGGGTCGTGGGCGAACCAGCGCATGTCGTGGATGTAGGAGTCCTCGACCAGGGTGTCGCTGTCGGCCTTGATCCCGTCCACGCTGCCGTGCACGTTGACCCGGGAGATGCGGGTCTCCTTGGCCCAGATCCCGTCGATGGTCGCCGACGGATGCGAGGGGACGAACTCGGAGTCTTCGACGACCGTGTTGATGCCGGACTCGGTGTCGAGCAGGCCGGCGTTGTCGCTGGTGGCGCGTCCTCTGAAGATGCAGTTCCGGAACGTGATGTTCTTTCCGCGCACCTTCACGAACCCGTGGAAGTCCTTGCCCACGATGGTCTGTCCCCCCGCGGAGAACACCTGGTCGCCGGTGACGACGGTCAGGCGGGTTCCGCTGGGCACTCCGGTGGTGGCCTCGGTGGGGAAGCCCGAACGCGAGGCCATGCGTGTGACCGTCGGCGTGGGCTTCGGCTTGGGCTTGGGTTTGGGCTTCACCTTGCGGACGGCCTTCGGCGTGGGACTCGCCTTCGGAGCGGCCGGGTCGGTGGACGTGACGGCCGCCGCGGCGGCCCCGGCTGCGGCGGCCTGCCCCTGAACGGATTCGGAGGTCTGGCAGCCGACGAGTAAGAACGCGGTCGCCGCGAACATCAACCGACGCATGGCAGTGGTCCGATCGTCGAGGTGATCTTGTACTTCGCGTTGATCCGGACGATGGTGTTGCCCGACCACTGGGTGGACGCGCAGTCCACATCGGTCGGGCCGTAGTCCCATGTGCCTTCGACGACCGCGTTGTTCTTCGCGATCGTGCCGGCGGCGGCCCGCAGTCTGATCGTGTACGTGCCGCCCATGAGCAGGTTGTCGGTCACGGACACGCCCGTGTTCGGGTCGACGAGGAAGACCGGTGCGGTGTGGTCCGCCGCCTTGCGCTGGTCCACGGTGTTGTGGTGGAAGATGAGCCCGTTCCCGGAGCCGACGGTCTGGATCCCGTCGGAGTGGTCGCCGGGACGCGAGCAGAGGATCACGAACGAGTTGGTGATCTTGACGTTGTCACCGGAGACGCTGAAACCGTCCACGTGGTTGCGCACGAGCACACGGTTGGCCGTGAAGCCGGCATCCTGCAGCCCGGGGTTGGGGTCGCAGCCCGTGGCGGGGCCGACCGTCGAGTCGCTGATGGTGAAGGAGTACGTCCGGCGCTCGTAATGGTCCTGCACCTGACCGTCGATCATGCTGTTGCGGATCGTCACGTTGTTGGCGGTGATCAGCAGGTCCCCGGGGACGTGGACGCCGTCGAGGACGGTGCCGTCCTTGGTGACGCGGTAGGCGTCGTAGAAGTTCGGCTGCAACGGCTTCAGCGCCGTGCCTTCGGGGACTCCGGTGCACTCGGGCGTCGGATGGCCGGCGCACCTGCGTTCGTCGGGTGTTCTGGTCGGCCGCGGCGAACTCGCACCGGGTGACGCCGCGCTGGGCGTCCCCGCGCTGGGCGAGACCGTGCTCGGGGACGCGGGCGTACACATTGCCAGGCCGGCCATCGCCCCGGCGAGGGGCAGGATGAGTCGTCTCACGTCGACAGGCGTTCCCGCAGTTCCGCCCAAGTAGGCGCGAACCGGTCGCGATCGCTGATCGCGGACACCGGTAGCGGCCATGGGATTTTCAGGTCGGGATCGTCGTAGCGCACGGAGACGTCTTCAGCCGGGTCGTGCTCCCGGTCGATGCGGTAGCAGATGTCCGTCTGCTCGGTCAGTGCCTGGAAGCCGTGCAGGAAGCCCGGAGGGACGTACAGGGTCACGAAGGACTCGTCGTCGAGACGGACGGAGATGTGCTCGCCGAAGGTGGGAGAGTCCGGCCGCGCGTCGATCAGGACGTCGTGGACGGCGCCCCGCGCGCACCGCACCAGCTTCGCCTCGCCGCGCCCGAACCTGCCGTGCATGCCGCGAAGCGTTCCCTGCCGGGATCGTGACTGGCTGTCCTGGATGAACGCGTTCGGGTCCAGACCGTGCTCGGCCGCGACGGCGGAGTCGAAGGTCCTGGTGAACAGGCCGCGGTCGTCGCGGTGGGGCGTCGGAACGAAAAGGAGCACTCCGTCCAGCGCCGTGTGCTCAACTCGCATCTGAAAAGTCCCTTCTACCTGCTGCTCGAGTCCGTCGTCCAGACGATCTGCGCCGTGCGAGTGGTCGCTTTGCGGGACATGGAGCGATCGGCGATGAGGACGGCGAGGTAACAGGCCGCGTCCAGCGGGCTCACCGATCGTGCGGTCACCAGCCCCACGATCGAGCGTAGCCCCAGCCGCCCCCCGTGAGCCGGTAGGCCCATCTCCTCGAGTTGCCGGTTTCCGAGCCGGACGCGCACACGACGGCGCAGATGCGCCCGTATCGTCCGGGCGGGTCGCACCACCGAACGGGCCTCGGGCACCACCGCGCGCTCGTCAGGAGCGAAGCTGCGGTTCACCAACTCGTCGTCGGCCACCACGTCCGGGATCGGGAACACCCGTGCGTGCCCCGCCTCGTTGAGGGCGTAGACCCCCACACCCGCCAGGGCCCTGCGCGGGCCGATGAGCCGCTCGTGGACACGATGCACCCGCCGTGCCGTACGGCTCGCGCCGTCGAGGTCCCAATCCGGGACGGGGGAGCTCGCGAGGATGCCGGGCCGGGCCAGGGCGGCCGCCAGAGCGCGGACCGACGCGGCGGACAACTCGACATCCGCGTCGAGATACACACGGGGGAAGGCGAGGCACTCGGCGTCGCCGAGGCGCAGCGCGTTGGCCTTGCCCGGCGTGGAGGTCTCAACCACGCGCGCACCCGCCTCGCGGGCGACGCGCGCGGTCCCGTCCGTGCACCCGTTCGCGACGACGACGACGTCCAGATCCCCCGGCGCGGTCCCGGCGAACAACAGGCCGAGGTTGCGCGACAGCACGCGCTCCTCGTTGTGCGCCGGGATCACGACACTGGCGATCGGGCTCATGGACGGGCGGCGTCGTAGGCGGCCAGCAGAGCCTTCCTGGAGTTCTCCCAGGACAGCGGGCCGTGGACGCGGGCCTGGCCGAGCTCGCCCATGCGCCGGCGCTCCTCCGGGTCGTCGAGCAGGAGCGCGATCAGCTTCGCGAACTCGGACTCGTCGTTGGGAGGGGCGTACAGCGCGGCCTCCCCGGCCGAGACCTTGGCCTCACGCAGGTCGAACGAGACGATCGGACGGCCCATGGCCATGTACTCCATGACCTTGTTCATCGTGGAGACGTCGTTGAGGGGGTTGAGCGGGTCCGGCGACAGGCACACGTCCGCGGTGGACAGGTACCGCAGCAGGTCCTCGTCCGGGATGCGCCCGGTGAAGTCGACGAAGTCGGCCAGACCGAGTTCCTTGGAGAGGGCGACCATGGCGTCGAAGGTGTCGCCGCCGCCGACGAAGGCGGCGTGCCAGTCCGTACGGCCCTGCTCGTCGCGGAGCCTGGCCAGCGACCGTAAGGCGTAGTCGACGCCGTCCTGCGGGCCCATCACGCCGAGGTAGCACAACATGTACGGCTTGCCGCGCTTGAGCGACTCGTCCGGCGGGACCGAGTGGAACCGCTCGATCGCCGGCGCGCTGCGCACGACGAACACCTCATCCGGCTTCTTGCCGCCCCGCGACTGCGCGACCTCCCGGTAGCTCTCGTTGGTCGCGATGACCACGTCGGCGGTCCGGTAGGTCGCCCGCTCGAGCCGGCACACGAGCCGGTAGAGGAAGTCCTGGCCGCGGTCGAACCGGGACAGGTAGAGCTCGGGCACGAGGTCGTGCTGGTCGAAGATGAAGCTCGCTCCGCGCCGCTTGAGCCTCCGGCCGATGAGGTAGAACAGGTCCGGCGGGTTGCAGGCGTGCACGACGTCGACCGGCCCGATCCGCTTCGCGAGGCGGTAGGTGTGCCACAGGGCCGAGCCGTACTCCGACAGGTAGCCGAGCGGGCCCCCGGTCGCGGCGCGCAGGGGGTAGCGGTGGATCTTCACCCCGTCGATCTCGACTTCCCGCTCGGTGTCCCGCTTGGTGCCCTGCGGGCAGATGACGTGCACCTCCCACCCGGCATCGCGCAGTGTTGTGCTCTCCTGCCAGACACGCCGGTCGAACGGGACGGAGAGGTTCTCGACGAGGATCAGTGCTTTACCAGGCAAGGCCAACGTATCCAGGGTGTAGACGACGCGTCTGCGCGTCGGGCAGGCGGATGAGGTCGATGATGGTGCGGTCTTCGGCGTTGTCGAGGGCGGTGATGACGGCCGGGTCCTTGCAGCCGATGACGCAGACATCGGCATGGGCCATCACATCGTCCACCGAGTTGGTCAGCAACTGGCCCAGGTGCGGCAGCCTGCCCTCGATGTAGTCCCGGTTGGCGCCGATGAGGCGCGACAACGACACGTTCGCATCGTAGATCCGGAGGTCGTATCCCTTACCGAGAAGCCGCTCGGCGAGCTCGACCAGCGGGCTCTCGCGCAGGTCGTCCGTACCGGGCTTGAACGACAGGCCGAACAGCCCGACGCGGCGCTTCCCCGTCGCGGCGACCAGGTCGAAGGCGCGGCGCAGGTGCTCCTCGTTGGAGGGCAGCACGTGCGACAGGAGCGGGACCGAGACGTCGGCCCTCCTGGCGGCGTACACGAGCCCGCGGAGGTCCTTGGGCAGGCACGAGCCGCCGAAGGCGAAGCCGGGGCGCAGATAGGCCGGGCTGATGTTCAGCTTGGTGTCGGCGAGGAAGACGTCCATGACCGCGTGCGAGTCGAGGCCGAGCGCGGCGCTGACGGCGCCGAGCTCGTTCGCGAAGGCGATCTTCAATCCGTGAAACGAGTTGTCGGCATATTTCGTCATCTCGGCTACCGCGACGGGCACCCGGAACACCTCACCGGGCAGCCCCTCGTACAGCTTGGCCACCATGTCGCCGCTGGTCTCGTCGAGTTGGCCGATGACGGTCTTCGGCGGCTCGAAGAAGTCCCGCACGCTCGTGCCCTCGCGGAGGAACTCCGGGTTCACCGCGACCCCGAAGTCGACTCCGGCCGTCTTGCCGGAGGACTTCTCCAGGATCGGGATGAGCAGCGAGGTGCACGTCCCGGGGAGCATGGTGCTGCGGAAGACGACGGTGTGCCAGTCGTCCCGCTCGGCCAGCGCGGCGCCGATCTCCTCGGCGACCCGCTCGAGGTATTCGGTGGACAGACTGCCGTTCGGCGCCGACGGGGTACCGACGCAGATGAGTGAGACGTCGCTCGTGCGGATCGCCTCGGCCACGTCGGTGGTCGCGCGTAGGCTGCCGTTGCGGACGACGTCCGCGGTCAGTTCCCCGATACGCTCCTCGACGACGGGAGCCTGTCCACGCGCGATGAGATCGACCTTCACGGGATTCACATCCACACCGACGACCTCGTGTCCGCGGGCCGCCAGGCAGGCTGCGGAGACGCAACCGACGTAGCCTAACCCGAACACGCTGATTCTCACTGGGATGTGCCCCCTCTGTCGCCGCACGAATTTCATCAGTAGTCGGAGGATACGCGTCGATCGTTACGAGTATGGGCGTAATGGGAGTTGACGTGGATCGTTCCTTCCTCATTTGGTTGGATGGCGTCTGCCTGCCTCCCGGAATCGCCTACGACAGGGAATCCATGACCGAATCCCGGACTCTTCCGACCTCGTCGGAGGTGCCGACTTCTGCACAGCGCCTGCCATCTCTGACCGGTTTAAGATGGTTTGCCGCTTTTGTGGTATTTGGCTTTCATGTCCACACCGGCGACATGGCCGCCGACCCGGGATTGCGGCGGGTCCTCGAGGTGCTCTTCGCTTCAGGTTCGGTGGGGGTGCCGTTCTTCTTCATCCTGTCCGGAATGGTCCTCACCTGGTCGTCCCGCCAAGGCGACCGCCCCTCGGCGTTCCTGCGCCGGCGGGTGGCCAGGGTCGTCCCCAACCACGTCGTCACGTGGCTCGTGGTGCTCGTCATGCTCGCGGTGGTCGGGCGGGCGGCCGCGCCCGGCCCCTCGGTCACCGGGCTGTTCCTCTTCCAGGCCTGGGTTCCCGACGAGGCGTACTACTTCGGGGGCAACACCCCCGCCTGGTCGCTCTCCTGCGAGATGGCCTTCTACGCGGCCTTCCCCCTGCTGCTGCGCCTGGGGCGGCGGATCCCGGGGAACAGACTCTGGCTGGTGGCGCTGGGCCTGCTCGGCGGCATCTGGCTGGTTCCGCTCGTGTCCCAGGTGTTGTCGCCGGACCTCGCCTACTGGTTCGTCTGGGTGTTCCCGGTCACCCGCGCCCTGGAGTTCGCACTGGGCATGACGGTGGCACTTTTGATCCGGGAAGGCCGGTGGCGCGGGCCGGGTGTGCTCATGTCGTCGGTGCTCGTGCTCGCGGCGTACGCGACGGTGCCCCTCGTCTGGGAGCGCTGGGGCTGGGTCGCCTGGATGGCGGGCCCCTTCGCGCTTCTGGTGGCCGCAGCGGCCACCTCCGACCTGCGCGGCACGCGGTCCATCCTGAGGGCGCCCGCCCTGGTCTGGCTGGGCGAGGTGTCGTTCGCCTTCTACCTGGTCCACCAGCCGTTGATCGGCTTGGTCGAACGCGTGTCCGGGCATGAGGCGCCGACGCCCCACGCCGTCGCCGCCATGCTTGGCGCTCTCGCGCTTGCGGTCGGGGTGGCCTGGGCTCTCTACCGGTTCGTCGAACGGCCCATGGCGCGGCGGCTGTCAGCCCGGAAGCGCGCGGATGCGGCGTGAGGGCCTGACCAGCCACAGCACCGCGGCCCGGGCCGTGCTCCGGCCCGTCGCGGCGCGCACGCCCTCTCCGAGGAGCACGGCCAGGTAGTAGAGGAGCGACGGGAGCGGTCCCCGGCGGCGCCGGAACAGCCGCACCTTGTTGACCGTGAGCAGCGCGGCCAGCATCGGGTTGACCTTGGCGTCGCCGCCGATGTGCTCGACCACGGCCGCGGGCTCGTACCAGAGGGTCCAGCCGAGGTCGGCGGCGCGCAGGGCGTACTCCGTCTCCTCGCTGTAAAGCAGGAACGACTCGTCCCATGGGCCGATCTCGCGCAGGGCCGGTACGGAGATCAGCATGGCCGCACCTGTCGCCCACGTGGCGGGCCCCGGGCGGTCGTACCGCTCGGGATCGGTGATCACCTCGCCGAGTGAGCCCAGCCGTCCGGCGAGCCGTCCGCCGATCACGGCCTCCGCCCACGCGCCCCGCACGGTCGGCGCCCGGCGCAGTGAGGGGTGGACGTGCCCGTCCGGGCCCATCAGCCGGGGCGCGGCGATGCCCGTCCGGGACCGGCTCAGAGGCTCCGCGAGGCGCGCGAGACTTCCCTCGCCCAGGCGGCAGTCGGGATTGAGCACGAGGACCGCGTCGATGTGGTCGAGGTCGAGTGCGTCGATCCCGGCATTGATCGCGGCGGCGTAGCCCGCGTTCCTGCCGAGTTGCACGACCGTGGCCCCGGCCTTGTCCGCCATGAGGGTCGAGTCGTCCTTCGACGCGTTGTCCGCCACGATGACCTTGGCGAGATCCACACCTCGTGCTCCCGGCGCGAGGGAACTCAGGCAACCCTCCAGCACCCGCGCGCTGTTGTACGTCACGATCACGATCGCGATCCGGGGGGTGCCGGACATCAGCCGCTCCAAGGGGATTGAAACGTTCCGTCCATGCGCATGTTAGCGTCGTCAGCAGATAACGCCGGTACCGTTCCGCTTCGCCATCGAGCGGTTTCCTCAGAGTGCACGTGAATTTCATCCGGCACTCGGGCTCGATCCCGGCCTACGCCCCCCTGGTAACTGAAGATCGACTGGGAAGAGGGGCACGGGTGACCACCGGTGTCCCTGGATCGGGACATGAGTACCTCAACGCACGAGACTCTTCCGGTGTCCGGCTGTTCCTCGCCGTCCGCCGCAGGCATGAAACAGAGCCGCCCCATCGGGGTGGCGTACTGCTCCGACCAGCGGCAGAAGGGCGAATGAGACCTGTAGCAGTCGGCCTGGTCGGCTCGGGGGCGTGGGCCGCCGGCTTTCACGCACCCATGCTCGCCGCCGGGCCGGAGACCCGCCTGGCCGGCGTCTGGGCTCGTCGGCCGGAGGCGGCGCGGGCGCTGGCCGCGAAGTTCTCCGTGCCCGCCTTCGTCGACTACAGGGAGTTCCTGAGGGCCTGTGAGGCGGTCGCCTTCGCGGTCGCCCCCGGCGCACAGCCGTCTCTCGCCGGGGAGGCCGCGAGGGCGGGGCGTGCCGTACTGCTGGAGAAGCCGCTGGCGCTCACGCTGGCCGACGCCGAAGCGCTGGCCGAGACCATCGACGCCACGGGCGTTCCCAGCCAGTTGTTGCTCACCCGGCGCTTCCGGCCACAGGTGCGGGACTTCCTGCGGCGCGCTGAGGACTTCCCGGTGGCGGGTGCGCAGGCCCGGCATCTCACGGACGAACTGCTCGCGGGCGCCCACCCGGCCGCCTGGCGGCGCCGCAACGGAGTGCTCACCGATTTCGCTCCGCACGCGCTGGATCTGCTCGACGCGACAGTCGGCTGGATCAAGGACGTCAGCGCGGCCGGCGACCTGCACGGCTACATGGCGCTGACATGCCTGCACGAGGGCGGGGCCGTGAGCCAGTTGGCCCTGTCCGGCTCGATCCCCACGCCTCAGGGGCATTACAAGACGCTGGACCTGTACGGCCCGAAGGGCCGCTTGACGCTGGACGTGCGTGAACTGGCCGAGGATTCGGCGCAGACGCGGTCCAACGTGCGCTCGGAGTTCGCGGCGGCGGTCCGGAGCGGATCCTCACACCCCATCGGCGTCCACCGCGGCCTCTACCTGCAGCGCCTGATGGACCAGGTGAGCACGCAGCTCATCGGAGCGTGAGGAGGGGCCGCCTCGCCACGAGACGGCCCCCCACCCGATTTCGGCTCAGCCGATACGCCAGGTGTCTCCACCGTGGAGCAGCGCGTCGAGCGACCCCTTGCCGTCCTCGGCGGTGGCGGCGGCCAACTGCTCGGCCATGAGCTGGTCGTAGGCCGGACGGTCGACCGAGCGGAAGATGCCGATCGGCACGTGCTCGAAGGACGGGTCGTCCAGCCGTGACAACGCGAAGGCGAGTGACGGATCGGGGCTGTGCATGTCGTGGACGAGGATCTCGTCGTCGGCGACCTCGGAGCGGCGCACGACCTCCACGCCGCCGTACGGCGAGAGCCGGACGGCCTTCTCGTTCTCACCGGTGCCGAAGACGATCGGCCGGCCGTGCTCCAGCTTGACCGTGATCTCGTCGCGTGTGCTCGGGTCCTTCAGCGCCTCGAAGGCGTTGTCGTTGAAGATGTTGCAGTTCTGGTAGATCTCGACCAGCGAGGTGCCCCGGTGCGCGGCGGCCTCCCGCAGCACGCCCTGCAGGTGCTTGCGGTCGGAGTCGATGGTTCGGGCGACGAACCCGGCCTCCGCCCCGAGCGCGAGCGAGATCGGGTTGAACGGCTTGTCGAGCGAGCCCATCGGCGTCGACTTGGTGATCTTCCCGATCTCCGAGGTGGGGGAGTACTGCCCCTTGGTCAGGCCGTAGATCCTGTTGTTGAACAGCAGGATGTTGAGGTTGACGTTGCGGCGCAGCGCGTGGATCAGGTGGTTGCCGCCGATCGACAGCCCGTCGCCGTCACCGGTGATCACCCACACCGACAGGTCGGGCCGTGAGGTGGCCAGCCCGGTCGCGATGGCCGGGGCGCGGCCGTGGATCGAGTGGAACCCGTAGGTGTTCAGGTAGTACGGGAATCGCGACGAGCAGCCGATGCCCGAGACGAACACGATGTTCTCCCGGCGCAGGCCCAGTTCGGGCAGGAAGCTCTGGACCGCGGCCAGGATGGCGTAGTCGCCGCAGCCCGGGCACCAGCGGACCTCCTGGTCGGACTTGAAGTCCTTCATGGTCTGCGCGCCCTCGGCCCTGGGGATCAGGGCGAGACCCTTGCCGTTGAGTGATTCCGCACTACTCACTGTCGATCACGTCCTGAATCACGGCGGCCAGTTCCTCGGCCTTGAACGGGAGCCCTCGTACGCGGTTGTAGCTGATCACGTCGATTAGGAAGCGGGCCCGGAGCAGCAGAGCCAGCTGGCCGAGGTTGATCTCGGGCAGCAGCACCTTGTCGTAGGACCGCAGCACGTCGCCGGTGTTGGCGGGAAGCGGGTTGAGGTGCCGCAGGTGAGCCTGGGCGACCTTGGCGCCGGTCTTGCGGACCCGACGTACGGCTGCCGCGATGGGGCCGAAGGTGGAGCCCCAGCCAAGCACGAGGACCCTCGCGTCGCCGTCGGGGTCGTCCACGGTCAGGTCGGGGACGTCGATCCCGTCGATCTTGGCCTGACGCAGCCGGACCATCTTGTCGTGGTTGTCGGGGTCGTAGGAGATGTTGCCGGTGCCGTCGGCCTTCTCGATGCCGCCGATGCGGTGTTCCAGACCGGGGGTCCCGGGAACGGCCCAGGGACGGGCCAGGGTCTCCGTATCGCGTTTGAACGGCAGGTAGGAACCGTCCTCCGCGTTGGGTTCGGTCGTGAACTCGACGGAGATGTCCGGCAGGTCGGCGGTCTCGGGGACCCGCCACGGCTCGGAGCCGTTGGCCAGGTAGCCGTCCGACAGCAGGATGACCGGCGTGCGGTAGCGCAGCGCGATCCGCGCGGCCTCGATGGCGGCGTCGAAGCAGTCCGACGGCGTCGAGGGCGCGATGACCGGGACCGGCGACTCGCCGTTACGGCCGTAGAGCGCCATGAGCAGGTCGGTCTGCTCGGTCTTGGTCGGCATGCCGGTGGAGGGCCCGGCCCGCTGCACGTCCACGACGATCAGCGGAAGCTCGGTCGTCACCGCGAGGCCGACGGTCTCGGCCTTGAGCGTGACGCCGGGGCCCGAGGTGGTGGTCACACCGAGGGCGCCGCCGAACGCGGCTCCCAGCGCGGCGCCGACACCCGCGATCTCGTCCTCGGCCTGGAACGTCCGGATGCCGAACCGCTTGTGCTTGGACAACTCGTGGAGGATGTCCGAGGCAGGGGTGATCGGATAGGACCCCAGGAACAGCGGTAGGCCCGACTGGACCGAGGCCGCGATCAGGCCGTAGGCCAGCGCCTGGTTGCCCGAGATGTTCCGGTAGACGCCCTCGGCGAGCTTGGCCGGCCGGATCTCGTAGGAGACCGAGAACGACTCGGTGGTCTCGCCGTAGTTCCAGCCCGCGCGGAAGGCCGCGACGTTCGCCTTGGCGATGTCGGGCTTCTTGGCGAACTTGGTCTCGAGGAACTTGACGGTCGCCTCTGTGGGCCGGTGGTAAAGCCAGGACAGGAGGCCGAGCGCGAACATGTTCTTGGCCCGCTCGGCGTCCTTCTTGGAGATCTCGAACTCTTCGAGGGCCTTGAGGGTCAGCGAGGTCAGCGGCACGGCGTGGACGCGCCACTCGCTGAGGGACTCGTCCTCGAGCGGGCTGGCGGCGTATCCGACCTTCTGCAGGTTGCGCTTGGTGAACTCGTCGGTGTTCGCGATGATGTCGGCGCCGCGGGGCAGATCGACCAGGTTCGCCTTCAGCGCGGCCGGATTCATCGCGACCAGTACGTTGGGCGCGTCGCCGGGCGTGAGAATGTCATGATCGGCGAAGTGCAGCTGGAAACTGGAGACGCCGGGGAGCGTTCCCGCGGGGGCGCGGATCTCCGCCGGGAAGTTGGGGAGCGTCGACAGGTCGTTGCCGAACTGCGCCGTCTCCGCCGTGAACCGGTCGCCGGTGAGCTGCATACCGTCGCCGGAGTCGCCGGCGAATCGGATGATCACGCGATCGAGTTGCTGCACCTGCTTGGTCACAGCTGCTCAGTCCTCCTCGACGGCCCCGGGCTTGTCTGCCCGAAGCGCGTTCTTATGTCCATGCTAGATCCATCGAGACCGCGTTGTGTTCGCGGTGCGAATTATTGACGTGCGGACTACCCGTCCTCGTCGCGTGCGCCAGGGAGGGGGCGGGGTCCCACCGAGGGGTCGATGGCTGCGGGAGGTTACGGCGTAGTCAGTGTGGTGAACGGTCTGAATGACACAGCCCCCCCGCGAGCCGACACAGGTCCACGTGCAGGCGGGCGAAGAGGAAGGTAATGCTCACGAGGCCCAACTATACGTCCACAACCGGGACGGCGCGGGCACCTGGGCCATGGCCGGGCGCCGATGAACGCGCCCGCCCGGGGCCCGCACCGGGGCGCGCCCGGCACGATCGGTCTGACGTCGGGTTCCCCGCGGGAATCCGTGCGCGGGCGGGGAGACGGACCGGTGGGTGGCATGCGTCACATGGCGGCGCCGGACTTGACTCCGGCGTGACGGCCCGACAGGGTGTCCGGGTCAGGCCCTCGGACAGTCTGGGTCGGGCTCTTCGGACAGCCGGGTCAGGCCCTCTGGAGGCCGGTCCGGGCTGGACGACGCCGACGACCGCGGGTCTCCCTCTCCCCTCCCGGTCCCGCCTCGTAGGCGAAGCCATTCTGTCGCCGCGCATTTCATAATGAATGCCGCACATGGGGCGACGTGGCATTTTCTAAAGCGGTAATGCTGTTCAACGTTTTTGTGACATATCTTGTATGGCGCTTCATGGGCTCAATCCCTATTCTGGGTTAGGTGGTTGATCCGACTAATTGGCCCCGTTTCCCACGATCCGAACAGTTGCAGCGTCGTCTCCACGAACTGGTGCCCGGCGGGGCGCACACATACGCCCGCGGCTCTGACCAGTACCCCGAGGGCATGGCCCCCGTGCTGGTGCGCGGCGAGGGAGCCCGTGTCTGGGACGCCGACGGCAACTGTTTCGTCGAATACAACATGGGACTGCGCTCCGTCACGCTCGGCCATGCCTACCGGCCGGTCCTGGACGCGGTTCGCGCCGTTCTGGACGACGGGCTGAGTTTCACCCGTCCGACCGAGTTGGAACTCCAAGCGGCGGAGGAATTCCTGGCGCTGGTGCCGGGCGCGGACATGGTGAAGTTCGGGAAGGGCGGATCGGACGCCACCTCGGCCGCCGTACGGCTGTCGCGGGCGGTGACCGGCCGGAATGTCGTCGCGGTGTGCGAGCAGCCGTTCTTCTCCGTCCACGACTGGTTCATCGGCGGCCTGAAGATGAACGCCGGCATCCCCACCGCGGTGCGCGAACTCAGCGTCCGCTTCCGCTACAACGACCTCGACTCGCTGCGAGAGGTGCTCGAGCAGAACGAGATCGCATGCGTGATCATGGAGGCGGCCACCGCGGCCGCCGAACCGGCTCCCGGCTTCCTGGAGGGCGTCCGCGACCTGTGCGACAGGCACGGAACGTTGCTCGTCTTCGACGAGATGATCACAGGGTTGCGCTGGGCCGCAGGCGGGGCCCAGGCGGTGTACGGCGTCCGGCCGGACCTGTCGTGCTGGGGCAAGGCACTCGGGAACGGCTTCCCGATCTCCGCGCTGGCCGGCCGCAGGGAGATCATGGAGTTGGGCGGCCTGCGCACCGATGAGCCGCGGGTCTTCCTGATGTCCACCACGCACGGTCCGGAGAGCGTGTCCCTGGCGGCGCTCCGCGCGGTGCTGCGGGCCTACGCCGAGGGCGACCCGATCGGCACGATGGAGGAGCGCGGCCGTGAACTCGCCGACGGGGTCAACGCCGCCGCGAGAGACGTGGGCGTGGACCGTCACGTGACGGTCACCGGGAGGCCGTCCTGCCTGCTGTTCGGGACGAAGGACGGGTCAGGCTCGCCGTCCCAGCCCTTCCGCACCCTCTTCCTGCAGGAACTGCTGAAGCGAGGCGTGCTCGGCCAGAACTTCGTGGTCTCGGCGGCGCACACGCGCGAGGACGTCGAGCAGACGATCACAGCGGCGCGGGAGGCGATGCTGGTCTACCGCAAGGCGCTGGAGGCGGGCAGCGTGGATGGCTTCCTCCAGGGCCGTCCGGTCGCACCCGCTCTGCGGCGATACGCGGCGCCGCGGCGCATTCACTAATCGGAGGGCAGGATTACGATGGCGTCCATGGACGGGTATTTCGGCTCGTACGTCGTCGTTGTCGTCCTTCTGCTCATCGGTGTCGGGATCTTCGCGGGTGGCCTGTTCGTCAACCGGATGTTGCGGCCGGACCGGCCGACGCCCGAGAAGTTGATGACCTACGAGTGTGGCGTCGACCCCGTCGGCGAGGGCTGGGCGCAGTCGCAGATCCGCTACTACGTCTTCACGTATCTCTATGTCGTCTTCGCCGTGGACGCGGTCTTCCTCTTCCCGTGGGCGACCGTCTTCGCGGCTCCCGGATTCGGCATGACCACACTGGTCGAGATGTTCGTCTTCCTGGCCTTCATCGCCCTCGGCATCCTCTACGCCTGGCGCAAGCGGGTGCTCGCCTGGACGTGAGGGCCGTGGAGAGGAGAATGGCCCTATGCCTGTGAGCGATCTCCCGATGCCCACGGTGGGCCCGGCGTCCCGCCTGGCGCCCAAACCGATGAAGTTCGTCCTCAACTGGGGCCGGCGCTACTCGCTCTGGGTGTTCAACTTCGGGCTGGCCTGTTGCGCGATCGAGTTCATCGCGACCTCGATGAGCAGGCACGACTTCATCCGGTTCGGGGTGATCCCGTTCGCGAACGGGCCGCGGCAGGCCGACCTGATGATCGTCAGCGGCACCGTGACCGACAAGATGGCGCCCGCGGTGAAGCGGCTTTATGAGCAGATGCCCGACCCCAAGTACGTCATCTCGTTCGGGGCCTGCTCCAACTCCGGCGGCCCTTACTGGGACTCCTACTGCGTGACGAAGGGGGTCGACCAGATCATCCCCGTCGACGTCTACGTCCCCGGTTGCCCGCCGCGCCCCGAGGCGCTGCTCCACGGCATCATGAAGCTTCAGGAGAAGATCGCCGGTGAGACGCTGAGCGACCGTTACCTCCCCGGCGGGCGCCCATGAGCATCGGCGCCGCGATCGAGGCGCGGTACGGCTCGCGCGCCCGAGTCTCCGACTCTTTCGGGCACGTCGTGGCCGACGTGGAGCCGGGGGACTGGCTCGACGCGCTGGCCTTCGCCCGGTCGGAGGGCTTCGAGTTCTTCGACTGGCTGACCGGGGTCGACGAGCCGCCGGACGAGTTCGCGGTCGTCGCCCACGTCGTCGACACCGGCGCCGTCGCGCACCTGCTCGTCAGGACCCGGGTGCCGCGTGCCGATCCCCGGCTGCCGAGTGTGACGGGCGTGTTCCGCGGGGCCGACTGGCACGAGCGCGAGACCTTCGAGATGTTCGGTGTGATCTTCGACGGGCACCCGGGGCTGCGGTCGTTGCTGCTGCCCGAAGGTTTCGAGGGCCATCCCCTGCGCAAGGACTTCGTGCTCGCGGCCCGGGTGGCCAAGGCGTGGCCCGGCGCGAAGGAGCCGGGCGAGTCCGACCACGGGTCCCCGAGCCGCCGCAAGATGCTTCCGCCCGGTGTCCCCGCCGACTGGGCGAGGCCCCCGGGTACGCCGGCCGTACCGGAGGGGGAGGAGGGCGATGGCTGAGGTGCTCGACATCGCGGTCCGGTTGATCGTGATCGTGGTGGCCTTCCTGGTGCTGCCCCTGATCGTCGGGCAGATGGAGCACAAGGCCATGGCGCACATGCAGTCGCGCCTGGGGCCCATGTACGCGGGCGGGTTCCACGGGTGGGCGCAGCTCATCGCCGACGGCGTCAAGTTCGCCCAGAAGGAGGACGTGATCCCGGCCGCCGCCGACCGTCGCGTCTTCGCCATCGCCCCGGCCGTCGCGCTCGTGCCGTACCTCGTGGTGATGGTCGTGATCCCGGTGGGGCCCGGCCTGGTGGGCGCGGACCTCGACGCGGGGCTGTTCTTCGTTCTCGCCGTGATGGGCATCGGCGTGCTCGGCTCGATCATGGCCGGGTGGGCGTCGGCCAACAAGTACAGCGTGCTGGGCGGCATGCGGGCGGCGGCCCAGCTCATGTCCTACGAGCTGCCGCTGGTTTTGGCCGCCTCCAGCGTGGCGATGGCCGCCGGGACCCTGTCGCTGGAGGGCATCGCCGAGCAGTGGCGGTGGTGGTGGCTCCCGTGGCAGGCGATCGGGGCCGTGGTGTTCTTCGTCGCCGGCCTGGCGGAGCTGCGCAGGCCGCCGTTCGACATGCCGATCGCCGAATCCGAGATCATCATGGGCCCGATGACGGAGTACACCGGGATCCGGTTCGCGCTGTTCATGCTGGCGGAGTACGTCGGCATCGTGGTGCTCTCCGCGCTGACGACCGTGTTGTTCCTGGGCGGCTGGCAGGGGCCGATCCTCCCCGGCCCCGTGTGGACGCTCATCAAGATCTTCGTCCTGGCGTTCGTGGTGATCTGGGTCCGCGTGAGCTTCCCCCGCTTCCGTGAGGACCAACTCCAGAAGCTCGCCTGGATCGGCCTCGTGCCGCTCGCTCTGCTGCAACTCGCGCTCACGGGGGTCGTCAGAGTCCTGCTGGCATGACCGGCGATCTGCTGCCACTGGGCCCGGCCGGTCTCGGAGGCGGACCCCGCCCCGCGACGCATCTGTCGTGGGACGAGGACCGGCTGGTCGCGTCCGACGAGGCCTCCGGCAGGTCGGTACGGCTGCCGCCCGGGGTGCCCCGGGCGCTGGCCTGCTACTCGTTCACCCGTGAAACGGCCGAGAAGGGCAAGAAGGACAAGCCCGTGATGCTCTTCGGCCTCGCCGTTCTCGACGCCGACAGGCTCGTCCTCCTTGATCTCCCCGGTCAGTGGGCAGCGGACGCCGTGGCCGCCTTCGCGGCCGTTCACGGTCTGGAGTTCCACACATGGGGATTCACTCCGGCCCAGGCGCGGACCTTCCTGTCGTGCCGCGCACCCGGCTGGGGTGTCCTTCGGGGGTTGCCCGTACGCCCGCCCGCCTCACGACGGCGGCGCGTCGCCTGGTGGACCGTGGCGCTGTCCGGACTGGTGTGCATGGTGTGCACGCTCTACTTCCTGCCGCCGCACATGTGGCGTTTCTTCCGCTTCACGGTGCTGAACTTCGCCGACGTTCTGGAACTCAAGTGGCTGGCCCTGGCCGCCAGCCCGCTGGGCGTGCTGCTCGCTCCGGTGTTCAGACGGCTCGACAGGGCCGTCTTCCGGCGAAGGGTCGTGCGCGGCAGCGGCCTGGCCGCCATGGACCGGCCTATGGCGCCGCGCATGTGTGTCAGAGGAAGGCGGCTCGCGGTCGCCGGTCTGGGACCGACCCCGGGGACGAGGACGGTCAGGAAGTCCCCGCTGGACCGGCTCAGGATGCTGATCTACCGCTGTGAAGGCCTGAACGGTCTGTTCGTCATCGACGAGACCGGGTTCCCGCTCTACCACTTCCCCGGCAGGTGGCACCCGGAGGACACGAACCGCTTCGCCGTACGGCACGGCATCACCTTCGAGATCCGTGACCTCCCCCGAGGTGAGTACGCCACCCTCGCCGTGGCCGCCCGCGACGGCTGTCCCTAGGTGGCGGTCGTCACGCAGGACGCCGACTACGACCAGATGCCAGCCATTGAAGTCATCAGGCTCTGAGGATCTGCCCGCTCCCCGGTGGGTCGCGGGCCGGTCCTCGTGCACATCTGTGGATAAGCCGGCCGGTTGCCTGTGGAAATTGTGGATAACCGATATGGTCGCGCCACTGGATTCACCTGTCGGCGCTTGTGCGTCATGATGTTGAATATGGCGCGCATACCAGGAGAAGGGCTGGCCAAGGGGCTGGCGGTGACTCTGAGGCACATGCTGCGCAAATCAGAGACGCAGCAGTATCCCGAGGTCAAACCCGACCTGCCGCCCCGCAGCCGGGGCGTGATCGCGCTGGTCGAGGAGAACTGCACGGTGTGCATGTTGTGCGCCCGTGAGTGCCCCGACTGGTGCATCTACATCGATTCGCACAAGGAGACGCTCCCGGCCCCCGAGGGGGGCAGGCCCCGGGCGCGGAACATGCTCGACCGGTTCGCGATCGACTTCTCCCTGTGCATGTACTGCGGCATCTGCATCGAGGTCTGCCCGTTCGACGCGTTGTTCTGGACGCCCGAGTTCGAATACACGGAATACGACATCCGCGATCTTCTCCATGAGAAGGACCGGCTGGGCGAGTGGGCGGCGACCGTGCCCCCGCCGCCGCCCCACGAGGCCGGGGCCGAGCCGCCGAAGGAGATCGCCGCCGGCTCGCGTCCCGCACGCACATCCGACACGGCACGACGGCCCGCCGCGGCCGGCCGTACGGACAGTGGAGTCGCCGGCCGCGCCGGCGAGAAGACAGCCGAGAAAACAGCCGAGAAGGCGGCCGGCGGACCGGCGGGGACGCCGGAAACGTCCTCCGGCGAGAGCACTCCGTCAGGCGAGAGCACCCCGTCAGACAAGAGCACTCCCTCAGACAAGGGCGTGACGTCGGAAGAGAGCGCGCCGCGCCGGGAGCCGCCGAGGCCCATGCGGGACATCCGCTCCATCCGGCCGCCGGGCGCGCTGCCGAAGAAGCCGAGCACCCCCGAGAATCCCGAAGGCCCTGGGAACCCTGCGAAGGACGGGCCTGGGGAGGACGCGTGACATTCGAGGCGCCGGGGTTCTGGCCACCCAGCGGGCCCGAGGTGGTGTTCCTGCTGCTCGGCCTCGTCGCGGTCGGATCCGCGCTGCTGGTGGTCACGACGAGGCAACTCGTCCACGCGGCGCTGTGGCTGGTCCTGTGCTTCGGCGCGCTGGCCGGAGGTTATCTCGTGTTGACGGCGGAGTTCGTCGCATGGGTGCAGGTGCTCATCTACGTGGGCGCGATCGTCGTGCTGCTGCTGTTCGGGATCATGCTGACCCGGGCGCCCATCGGACGCTCGGCCGATCTCGACTCCGGCAACCGATGGGCCGCCGTCCTGGTCGCCCTCGCCACGGCCGGGGTGCTCGTGAGCGTCGTCGTCGCGGGGTTCGGCACGGCCTACGCGCCGCTGGAGCCCGGTCAGGGGGCGGCCAAGCCGCTCGGGTCGAGCATCTTCAGGACCTGGGTGTTGCCGTTCGAGGCGCTGTCGGTGCTCCTGCTGGCCGCTCTGATCGGGGCCATCGTCCTTTCCCGCACCGACATCAGGGGGCGGGAATGACTCCGAACACCTGCGACGGGGCGGTGGGCTGAGGTGCACATCGTCTATCCCGTCGTCGTCTCCGCCCTGCTCTTCTCGATCGGCGTGTACGGCGTGCTGGCCCGGCGCAACGCGATCCTCGTGCTGATGTCGGTCGAGCTCATGCTCAACGCGGTCAACCTCAACCTCGTCGCCTTCGACGTGTGGCTGAGGGACCGGCTGCACGGCGGCCAGGTGCTCACCCTGTTCGTCATCGTGATCGCGGCCGCCGAGATCGGCCTGGGGCTGGCCATCGTGCTGGCCGTCTACCGCAACCGGCAGAGCATCGACGTCGACCGCCTCCGCGACCTGTCGGAGACCGGGGCGTCCGGGGAGGCCGGCCCGCCGGAGGAGCCGGTGGGCGTGGGCGAAGACGCCGACAGGGAGGCCCGGCCGTGATCTCTGTGGTCGTCCTGATCGTCCTATTACCGTTCGCGGCCGCCGTGGCGGGGCTGCTCGGTTCCCGATGGCCGCGCGGCGGGAGCCGTACGAAGGAGAACGACCGCGCCGCCGCACGCAGGGCGGCGTGGTTCGCGATCGCGCCCATCACGGCGGCACTGCTGTTGACGCTCTGGCTGGCGTCGTGGTCGGCCCGCGCGCTGCCGCGCGGTTCGGCGTCCTATCCGGGTGCGGAATTCTGGGCGGGGCTTCTCCCGGGAAGCACCGAGGGCACGCTCACGATGGTCGAGACCGGGTCGGTTCCCATCTCGTTCACGCTGCGGGCCGACGGGCTGTCGATCCTCATCGGCGTGCTGGTGGTCGTCGTGGCGCTCGCCGTACAGGTCTACTCGGTCGGATACATGCGCGACGATCCGCGCCATCCGTCCTACAGCGCCTTCATCAGCCTGTTCACCAGCGCGATGTTGCTGGTGGTCTACGCGGGGGACCTGATCGTCCTCTACGCCGGCTGGGAGATCATGGGCCTGTGCTCCTACCTCCTGATCGGGCACTGGTGGGAGGACCGGGCGAACTCCCGGGCCGCGGTGAAGGCGTTCCTCGTCACCCGGCTCGGTGACGTCGGATTCCTGTTCGGGATCTTCACGCTGGGGTTCGCGGCCGGCAGCTTCCGGATCGACGACGTGCTGAGCGCCGACATCCCCAGGGGAACCCTGATCACGGCGACGATGTTGCTGCTCGCCGGCGTCGCAGGCAAGAGCGCCCAGGTGCCGCTGCAGACCTGGCTGCCGGACGCCATGGCCGGCCCCACCCCGATCAGCGCGCTCATCCACGCGGCCACGATGGTCGCGGCGGGCATCTTCATCGTCGCCCGGCTCTACCCGGCCTTCCTCGGTGCCCAGCCGACGCTCGACGTGCTGGCCGTCGTCGCCGCCATCGGCATGCTGGGTGCGGCGCTGGCCGCCCTCGCGCAGGACGACCTCAAACGTGTCCTCGCCTACTCGACGATCAGCCAGCTCGCGTACATGGCCGCGGGGCTCGCCGCGGGATCGGACAAGGCGGCGATCTTCCACCTGCTGACGCACGGCGCTTTCAAGGCGCTGCTGTTCCTGGGGGCGGGCGCGGTGATCCACCATGTCGGATCCAACCTGATGACCCACATGGGCGGGCTGCGCACCTCCGTTCCGATCACGTTCGCCGCGATGACGGTCGGCTTCGCCGCCCTGATGGGGCTGCCCCCGGCGAGCGGATTCTTCAGCAAGGACGCGGTGATCGCCGCCATCGAGCACTCGCACTCTCCGGCCCAGCCGTTCCTGTACGGCGCGGCGCTGCTGACCGTCGGGGTGACCGGTGCGTACGCGATGCGCGCCTGGCTGCGGACCTTCTTCGGCCCCGCGAGGGTCGAGGCGCTGCCGGAGCCGCCGCCGGGCACGGCCCACGTGTTCGACGGCCGCGAGGCGCCGAGGTCGATGCTCTGGCCGATCGGCGTGCTCGCCGTGCCCGCCCTGCTCCTGGGATTCGCCGGGGTCACCGAGGTCGACTGGGGGTCCGCGCTGGTGAGCCTGATCGTCGCCCTGCTGGGCGCGGGCGTCGTCTACGCCTTCTGGCGCGGCGCCCCGCACCAGGACCCGGCCCGGATGCTCGGCCCGTTCCGCACGGCGTGCGAGCGGGCGTTCTACGTGGACGAGGCGTACCGCGCGGTGTTCGCGCGACCGGTCCTCCGCCTGGCTCGCGGGGTCGTCAGGACGGACGGGCAGGTGGTCGACGGCGCCGTCCGGGGGGCGGGCCGGCTGACGATGAGCCTGTCCGGGTTCGTGCGCCTGGCGCAGAAGGGCAACGCCCAGCTCTACGTGACGGGCCTGCTGGCGGGGCTCCTGCTGATCACGGTGGCGGCGGTGGTGCTGGGATGAGCTGGCTTCTCCTCGCGCTGCTCGCGGTGCCTCTGGCCGGTGCCGCGAGCCTGACCGCGCCGACGTTCAGGGAACGGGCGGTGAGCCTGTACGGGATCGCCGTCTCGGCGGCGACCTTCGTGCTCGCGGTCGTCGTCGCCGCGGTCTTCGACTACGGGGACGCGGGCCGCATGCAGCTCCAGACCGACTGGTCGTGGATCCCGGGGCTCGACCTGCGGTTCCACCTCGGGGTCGACGGCATCTCGCTGCCGCTGGTCGTGCTGACCGCGTTGCTGAGCCTGTTGTGCTTCGTCCACCTCGCCGGGCATCCACCGGGCGGCGGGCGCCTCCGGGCGCTGGTGTTCACGCTGCTCGTGCTCGAGGTCGGGATGATCGGCACCTTCCTCGCCCTCGATCTGCTGCTGTTCTTCGTGTTCTTCGAGGTCGTGCTGATCCCGATGTACTTCGTGATCGCGATCTGGGGCGGCCGCGACCGGCGAGCGGCCGCGGTGAAGTTCATCCTCTACACGCTGCTCGGCTCGGCCGTCCTCCTGCTCGGCCTGCTGGTGATCTGGACCCAGACGGGCACCCTCGACATGGTCGAGCTGACCGCGCGGCACGGGGCGGGGATCGCGAGATCCGTGCAGATCGTGGCGTTCCTGGCCGTCGGCATCGGCCTCGCGGTCAAGACGCCGATGTGGCCCCTCCACACCTGGCTGCCCGACGCCCACACCGAGGCGCCGACGGTCGGCTCGGTTCTGCTGGCGGGTGTGCTGCTCAAGATGGGCTCGTACGGCTTCGCCAGGATCGCGATCCCGATCCTGCCCGAGGGCGCCGCCGCCCTCGCTCCCTGGCTCGGGGCGCTCGCCGTGGTCGGGATCATCTACGGATCGCTGGCCTGTCTCGCCCAGCGCGATCTCAAGCGCATGATCGCCTACTCCTCGGTCGGCCACATGGGCTTCGTGCTGCTCGGCTTCGCGACGCTCACCCCGGTGGGCATGAACGCCGCGCTCTTCGGCAACATCGCGCACGGTCTGATCACCGGCCTGTTGTTCTTCGTCGCCGGAGGGATCAAGGAACGGTACGGCACGGCGGACATGGTCAGGCTCGGCGGCGGCATGTTGCGCCGCCTGCCGTACATCGGCTCGCTGCTCACCTTCGCCTGCGTCGCCTCGCTCGGCCTGCCGGGGCTGGCCGGGTTCTGGGGCGAGATGCTTGCCCTGCTGGGGGCGTTCCGGCCCGCCGCCGGGCTGTCCCGGCCGCTCTTCCTCGTGTTCATGGCCGTCGGCGGCATCGGCACGGTGCTCACGGCGGCCTACTTCCTGGTGATGTTGTCGAGGGTCACCCACGGCAGGGCGCGGGAGACCGTCCCCGTCGGCCCGGCGCTCGCCTCGTCGGAGGAGGTCCGTGTGGTGCTCGGTCCCGGTGAGCCGGTCGAGCCCGACGCCACGGGGACGGCCGTCGCCGACGTGGAGGACTCCGGGCCCGCGCCTTCCGGCGCCCGTCCGCCGCGGGCCGGCCGCCTGGCGGATGTGACGGCCGGCGAACTGGCCGCCTGGGTGCCGCTCGTGGCGCTGACCATCCTGTTCGGCGTCTGGCCCAAGGCGCTGCTCGCCCTCACGGGGCCCGCCGTGCAGGCGATCTTCGGTCTCGGGGGTGGCGCCGGATGATCCAGTCGATCGACTACTCCGCCATCGCCGTCCCGCTGATCCTCGCGCTGACGGCGGGGCTGGTCCTGTTGCTTGACGCCTTCCTGCCCGCGCGGCCCGGCGGCGGGCGTCTGCTGGGCGTCGTCGCGCTCGGCGGCGTCGCCGTGTCGCTGGCCGTCCTCGTGGCGCAGGCCGTACGAGGAGGGGAGCGGCGCACCTTCTGCGTGCCCCCCTCGCTGGGGCTCGCCGAGTCGTGCTCGTTCGTCCTCGACCGGTTCACGCTCGTCTTCACGGCGCTCGTGCTCGCCGCCGGGGTCGTCGTCGTGCTGTTGTCCATGGCGGAGACGTCCGGTGGGCGCGTTCCGGTCGGCGAGTGGTACTTCCTGCTGCTCGGCACGCTTACCGGGGCGGTGCTGCTGGCGGCCTCACGTGATCTGATCATGCTCGTCGTCTCGCTGGAACTGGTGTCCCTGCCGGTGTTCGCGCTGACGGCGATGCGGCGCTACGACGGCCGTGCCTCCGAGGCGGCCCTCAAGCTGTTCCTCGTGTCCGTGGTCTCCACCGCGATCATGCTGTTCGGCGTCTCGCTCCTGTACGGCGTGACCGGCTCGGTGCATCTGGACCGCATCGCCGCCTTCTACGCGTCCGGGCAGAGCGCCGCGCCGGCCGGGGTCGGCCAGGGGGTCACGACCGTCGCGATCGTGCTGGTGCTGGCCGGATTCGGATTCAAGGTCGCCGCCGTGCCGTTCCACTTCTGGGCGGCCGACGTCTACCAGGGCGCGCCGATCCCGGTGGCGGCGCTGCTCTCGGTCATCTCCAAGGCCGCCGGGTTCGCCGGGCTCGTCCTGATCCTGACGATCGCGCTGGCGAGCCAGGCCGCCGTGTGGGCGCCCGTCGTCGCCGTCATCGCCGCGCTGACCATGACCGCCGGCAATGTGCTGGCGATGCGCCAACGCCATGCCGTACGGCTGCTCGCCTGGTCGTCGGTCGCCCAGTCCGGTTACATCCTCGCTCCGCTGGCCGCCTTCGCCGGTGTCCCGCGGGACGCCGTGGACGCGTCCGTGGCCTACCTGGCGTTCTACGCGGCGATGAACCTCGTGGCGTTCGGCGTCGTCATGCTGGTGTCCCGGACGCGGGAGCGGAACGACCTGGACGACTACCAGGGCCTGGCCTTCCACAGCCCGGTCACGGCGCTGTCCCTCGCCTTCTCGCTCATCTGCCTGGCGGGGCTTCCCCCCGGGCTCGCGGGGCTGTTCGCCAAGGTGGTCGTCTTCCGCGCGATCGTCGACGGAGGGCTCGGCTGGCTCGCCGTGGTGATGGCCGTCAACACGGTCATCGGGCTCTATTACTACATCGCCTGGACGGCCCGGCTCTTCACCCCGCTGTCCACGGGCACGACCCGATCGGGGTCCGCGCCCGTCGCGGTGGCCGTGGGACTGGCCGTGATCGTCACGCTGGTCTTCTCCGTCGCTCCCCAGGTGGTGCTGTCGGCGGTGGGCTGAGATCACAGCGCCTGTTCAGCGGGGAACGTTCAGCCAGGCAGTAGGCGTTAGTAAGGCTGAACACACCGAACCGTGAGGAGGAGGCGTGCACCACAACAGCCTGCGGACCGCGGTCCTTCTGGGAGCGCTGTCCGCGTTGATCCTGGCGGTGGGGGCCTGGGTCGGGGGTGGCGCGGGCCTGCGGTTCGCGCTGGTGGTCGCGCTCTTCGCGAACGGTCTCTCGTACTTCTTCTCCGACAAGATCGCACTGTCCGCGATGCGGGCCCGGCCGGTCGCCGAGGTCGAGCAGCCGGTGCTGTACCGGATCGTGCGGGAACTCTCCTACGACGCCCGCCAGCCCATGCCCCGGCTGTACGTGTCCCCGACCATGCAGCCCAACGCGTTCGCCACGGGCCGCAATCCGCGCAACGCGGCCGTCTGCGTGACCCACGGCATCCTCGGCATCCTCAACGAGCGCGAACTCAAGGGGGTCATCGGGCACGAGTTGTCGCACGTGTACAACCGCGACATCCTGATCTCCTCGATCGCCGGCGCGCTGGCCACGATGATCACCTACTTCGGGTACATCGGCCTGTTCTTCGGCTCGGACGACGACGAGGGCCCGGGGATCCTGGGCGCCCTCCTCGTCATGATCCTGGGGCCCGTCGCCGCGTCGATGATCCAGATGGCGATCTCCCGGTCACGGGAGTTCGCGGCCGACGAGTCCGGGGCCCGGCTGACGGGCGACCCGCTCGCGCTGGCCTCGGCGCTGCGGAAGATCGAGATGGGCATCCGCCAGTTGCCGCTCCCCGAGAACGGACGGCTGGCGTCGGCGAGCCACATGATGATCGCGAACCCGTTCCGCCAGGCCGGGATCGGCAGGCTGTTCTCCACACACCCGCCGATCGCCGAGCGGATCTCCCGCCTGGAGCGGATGGCCGGCTACCGCCGCTGAGGCGGTCAGGAGCGCAGGGTCGCCGGGTCGGTCTCCTCGGCCCGCAGTCCGGGCAGGCCGTCGATGCTCTCGCGGTTGTTCCTGGCCCGGTAGTCCCGCTTCTGCTGGACGTCCTTGCGCCCGGCCCACTCGTCGAGCAGGGTCCTGTCCCGGTCGTGGCTCATGAAGGGGACGGAGTACCCGCACGAGTCGGAGATCCGGTCGCAGTCGACGACGATGATCGACCTGACCCCCGGGTGTGGGCCGAAGAGCTTGAGCAGGTCGTCGAAGTCCGGGTCGTGCGGCGTGACGACGCGGCCCGTGCCGTACAGGCGGACGATGTTGGGCGGACCGCTGAAGGCGCAGAACATCACGGTGATGCGGCCGTTGTCACGCAGGTGGGCGATCGTCTCGACGCCGCTCCCGTCCAGATCCAGGTAGGCGACCGTGATGTCGTCGATGACCGCGAAGGTGTCGGCGTATCCCTTGGGGGACACGTTCACGTGGCCGCCGCTCTGCGGCGCCGTCGCGACGAAGTAGACCGGCTGGGCGGAGATGAAGTCGCGCAACCGGTCGGTGAGCCGCTCATAGATCTTCCCCATGTCGCGACCATATCCCGAGGGGACATACCGGGAAATCCCCGGTGACTTCCGCGAACGCGGTCAGACGTCCTGCGCCGCCGCGAGGCGGTCCATGAGTTCGCCGGCCAGGTAGAGCAGGTGGCGCTCGGCGGGCGACAGGTGCCGGGCGATCGCGGCCCCGAGCCAATCGTCTCGGTGTGACATGTCCTCGATGAGCGCGGCCTCACCGGCCGGCGTGAGGGTCAGCAGCGACTGCCGTCCGTCGGAGGGATCGCGCTCGCGCGCCACGAGCCCGTGCGTTTCCAGGTCGGCCAGCACGCGGGTCATCGACTGGGCTCGCACGTGGTCCGCCGCGGCGATCTCCTTCGGCGTCATGCCGCCGTTCCGGTAGAGGTGGGCGAGCACGCTCAGCTTGGCGCCGCTGAGGCTCTCCGCCGGCCTCTCCGCGCGCAGCCGTCTGGCGAGCCGCATCGCGCCACGCCGTACCGCGGCTGTCCCTTCGTGCTCCTCCATGCTCAAGATCCTACGCTGAGGCTTGCTAGTGGGTCCCAGTGAGGGCGAAAATCGTACGCATATGCTTACGATAATTCCCCGGTCCTTCATCGCGGCCGTCGGCACCGCCGCGACGCTGGGCGTGCTCTGCTCGGTCGCGGGAGAGCGGCAACCGCTGGGCGCCGTCATCCTGGGCGTCGTCCTGGCGATCTCGCTGGAACGCACGGGAGCCGGCCGCCGCTCTCTGCTGGTCGTGCCTGTGGTCGCCGTGACCGGCCTGATCGGCGCCCTGATGCACTGGTCGCCGCTGCTGGGAGAGGCCGTCTTCGTGGCCGCGGTCTTCCTGTCGATCCACCTGCGCCGGTACGGCTCCCGGGCCTCCGCGATCGGCCGCATGATGTTGTTTCCGCTGGTCGGGCTCTTCATCGCACCGGTTCCCGTGGGCCACGACCCGTGGAGCGCCTTGGTGTGGGCGGTCGTGGCGAGCGCCGTCGCGGTCGGGTGGACCGCCCTCACCTCGATCCGCGGGGCCTCGATCCGCACCTCGGAGCGAATCCAGGAGGGAACCGCCGGATCGGTTCACACGAGATTCGCCGCGCAGTCGGCGACCGCGCTGGCCCTGGCCTTCTCCATCGGTCACCTGCTCTTCCCCGGCCACTGGCCCTGGGTGGTGATCAGCGCGTTCACCGTGTCGGTGGGGGCGCGGTCCCGAGGTCACGTCGTGCACCGGAGCGTCCAGCGCACCGGCGGCGCCCTCCTCGGAACGGCCACCTCCACCCTCGTCGGCGTCCTCGTCCTCGGCCACGGATGGCTCGTGGCCGCGATGATCTTCGGATACCTTCTGGCCGGGCTCATCCTGCGCGACCGCGACTACGCGTACTGGTCCTTCTGCGTCACCAGCATCCTCGCGCTGCTGTACGGGCTCGCCGCTCCTGCGGGGGTCTCGGGGATCGAGGTCCTCGGGGAGAGGCTGGCCGCGGTCGTCGCCGGGTGCCTGTGCGGGGTCCTGCCGGCCTGGCTCCTCGTCCCGGTCAGGACCGAGGCGGTCATGCGGAAGAACCTGGCGCGAACCCTGGCCGCGCTGGGGGCGTTGCTCGACAAGCCCGGCGAGGACAGCCGGCGCGAGTTCGACAGGAACGTGGCGGCGCTCCGCGTGGCCGCCGAACCCGCCCTGGCCTGGCGGCGGATCATCCGGCGGCCGGGCCTGGCGGACTGCGTCGAACCGCTGGCGTCCTGCGGAGCCCTGGCCGAGGAGGCGGACGCCGCCGGTGGGCCGGCCGGACGGGTGGCCCGTGGAGCGCTGCGGCGCAACATCGGAGCCACCCGGCTGGCCCTCGCCCGGCGGCCCGTCCCCGAACTGGTGCCGGTGGCCGTGCCCGACGCCGGGTCGCCGCTCGCGACGCTCGACCGGACCCTCAGGCAGGTCCACGCGACCGTCGCGGGGCGGCCCGCCTAGACCCCGGGATGCAGGACGCGGTGGAGGAACTCCCGGGTCCTGTCGTGCTGCGGAGCGGAGATCACCTGCTCGGGCGGTCCGTCCTCGACGATGACGCCCTGGTCCATGAAGACCACCCTGTCGGCCACCTCGCGGGCGAAGCCCATCTCGTGGGTGACCACCAGCATGGTCATGCCGTCCTCAGCGAGCTTCCGCATGACCTGCAGCACGTCGCCGACGAGCTCGGGGTCGAGCGCCGAGGTCGGCTCGTCGAAGAGCATCAACGACGGGTTCATCGCGAGGGCCCTGGCGATCGCCACGCGCTGCTGCTGGCCGCCGGAGAGCTGGGCGGGGTAGGACTCCGCCTTCTCGCTGAGCCCCACCTTCTCCAGGTTCTCCCTGGCGACCCGTACGGCCTCCGCACGTGAGCGCTTCAGGACGCGCTCCTGGGCGATGGCGACGTTGCGCAGCACGGTGAGGTGTGAGAACAGATTGAACTGCTGGAACACCATGCCGAGTCGCCGCCTCGCGGCGTCGATGTCCACGTCGGGATGGGTGAGCTCGATCCCGTCGACGAACACCTGGCCCGAGGTCGGCTGCTCCAGCAGGTTGACGCAGCGCAGCAGCGTCGACTTGCCCGAGCCCGACGGCCCGATGACGCAGACGACCTGCCCGCTCTCGACGCTGAAGTCGATGCCCTTCAGGACCTCGAGCTTCCCGAAGGACTTGTGCAGCTTCCTGATCTCTACGGTGCTCATCGGCTCGCTCCCTGGCGTGCCTCCAGGCGGCGTGCCGCGTATCCCAGAGGGATCGTGATCAGCAGATAGGTCAGACCGGACACCAGGATCGGCGTCGGGTTGGCGAACGTGGAGGCCTGGTCGTTGCCGAACTTGGCCAGCTCGACCTGGCTCGCCGTCACCCCGAGGAACAGCACCAGCGAGGAGTCCTTGAACAGCAGAACCAGCTCGTTGGTGAGCGGGGGGATCACGATGCGGATCGCCTGCGGGATCACGATCGAGACCATCGCCCGCATGTGAGGCATGCCGAGTGAGCGCGCCGCCTCCATCTGCCCCTTGGGGACGGCCTGCAGACCGGCCCGGAACGTCTCGGCCATGTAGGCCGCCGAGACGACGCCGAGGCCGAGCGCCGCCTGGCCGTACACCTCACCGGGAACCTGGAAACCGGGGAAGGCGAGCGGCAGGCTGCCGATCAGAAGGAAGATCAGCAGCGCCGGCAGGCCGCGGAAGACCTCGACGTACCCCGCCGCGATCCACCGGTACGGCGCCACGGAGGACTGCCGCATGAGCGCCAGCACCAACCCGAGCGCGAACCCGATGACGAACCCGCTGATCGTGTAGATCACCGTGTTCTTCAACGCCACCGTGAACAGCGCCGGCAGGCCCTCACCCGCGACCTTGGAGCTGAGGAACGACTCCTTGATGGCCGGCCAGTCGGCCAGCAGTGCGAGCACGACGACGATGACGAGCAGCACGCCGTACTGGATGCCCCGGCTGATCCGCTGCTTCTGACGGGGGCTGAGCCGCCTCTGGGGAGAGGCGGCTGCCTGTTGGTCGGCCATCACGTCACGGAGTCGGGGTCGCGGCCGGGCTCGGCTCGGTGCCGAACCACTTCTTGTAGATCGCGTCGTAGGTGCCGTCGGCCTTGGCGGCCTTGATGGCGTCGTTGACGACCGTGGCCAGGGCGGTGTTGCCCTTCTTCATGCCGATGCCGTACTGCTCGCCGGTGTCGAGGCTGGCGACCTGCGCGAACTTGGCGCCGATCTCCGGCTTCTTCAGCCAGGTCTGCACGACGGGAAGGTCCTGCACGATCACGTCGACCTGGCCGGTCTGCAGAGCGAGCAGTTCCTTGGGGGAGTCGGCGTACTCGACCGGGTCGAAGCCCTTGCCCTTGACGTAGTCGAGACCCGTCGTGGACGCCTGGGCACCCAGCTTGAGGTTCTTGGCCTTGACGTCGTCGAGCGAGGTGACCCCGCTGTCCTTCTTCGCCATGAGTGACTGGGTGGCGTCGAAGTACGGGTCCGAGAAGAGGATGTTCTGCTTGCGCTCGTCGGTGATCGTCATGCCGGCCGCCGCGACGTCGCACTTGCCGGAGTTCATGGCCGCGCCGCTCTTGATGGCGGCGAAGTCGATGTCGACGATGTCCTGCGTCACCCCGAGCTTCTTGGCCGCCAGGTTGACGATGTCCACGTCGAACCCGACGACGTCACTGCCCTGGTTGAACTCGAACGGCTCGTAGGGGATGTTCGTGCAGGTCGTGATCTTTCCTGCGTTGACGAGCTTGACTCCCCCCGGAGCCGGGGCGGCGGTGGAGTCCCCGCCGGAGTCTCCGCCGCAGGCCGCAGCGGCAAGCGTGATCGCCAGCGCAGTCGTGCCGATCGCGGCCGCTCGCGGGATGGTGGACCAGAGAGCCACGCAGGCCTCCTCATTTTGGTACAAATCGAACTTCCTGCATGCGCAGTTTAGAGGCTCATTGCAACAGGCCGTCTTCGGGCTGAACTTTAGGGTCGAATCCCCATATATAACAACAGACCCAACAAAAACGACAGTTGTTTAGAGACCGTGGCGTTACAAGGGTGGAGCCCTCGCTGGAACCCATCGGAGCCCATGTCGGAGGCCCCGCGTCGTCGACCGTGTCCCCCTCGCCGCCGTGTCTCGTGGCCACCGCCGACCGGCGAGTCTATCGGTCCACCTATCGTGACCGATCAGTTACGGGCAGTCTTCGCGGCCGCCAGTGAGGCCAGCTTGGCGAAGGCGTTTCGCGATGCCCCGTACGGCTCCGCCTGGCCGATGACGAGCTGCTGGCGGGGGGCGCTGCCGATGTGGAACACCTCGAAGTGGAGGGTCATCTCGCCGACTTCGCCGTGCCGATAGCGGATCGACCTGTGCGTTCTGGATCGGACGTCGTGGCGGTTCCACAGGCGCCGGAAGTCTTCGCTGTCGCGTGACAGCTCCTCGACCAGTTCCTGTACGGACGGGTCGTCGACATTCGTCCCCACTGTGGCGCGGAGGTGGGCCGTCAAATCTCGGGCCTGCTCGGTCCAGTCCATGTAGAAGTCCCGCGCCAGGGGATTGAGGAAGGTCAGCCGTATCAGGTTGTCGCAGTGGTCCATCCCCGCGAAAAGAGCTGTGGCCAGCGGGTTCTTGGCGAGAATGTCCAGCCGAATGTTCATCACCAGCATCACGGCGTGATCGCAGCCGAGGATGAACCGCAAAGCGTTCGGGCACACCTGCTCGGCTCCGGGGGCATGGGGGCGCCTGGCCCGGGGGCGCGCGAGATCGTAAAGGTGTCCGGTCGCCTCGGCGTCGAGCTGGAAGACCCGTGCCAGGGCTTCCAGCACCTGAGCCGAGGGGTTGCGTTCCCGTCCCTGTTCCAGCCGCACGTAATAGTCGGCGCTGACATCCGCCAGCAGCGCGACCTCGTCGCGACGGAGCCCGGGGGTGCGGCGGCGGCCGAAACTCGGCAGCCCGACCTGGTCGACGGTCGTGGCCTGGCGCCGAGCGCGAAGGAAGTCCCCGAGCGCGCTCCTGCCTTCCATTCCGTCACGTTACGACGCGACGCTTGCGGCAGGGTAGGTGTCTCACTCCTCTGTACGGCGCCTTCCGCCCCGGCCCAGCCGCTGATCCGCGCGATCTCACTGCCACGCCGGGTGTTCACCGCCACGGCGCACTGCCACGCCGGGTGTTCACGGCCCGGCATCCGCACGCCGTCGTACGGCGGGCGCAACCGGGGAGCGGCCTTCGGGATAGAGGACGTTGTCAGCACCTTGGACACGGAGGAGGCACCCATGAAGGGACACACCGGCCCATGGCTACGGCGAGAGTGGTGAGTCAACCTGCGGAGAAGCTCGACGATTCGGGAATCGTCGCCGCTTCTCTGGAGGACCCCGAGGCGTTCGGTGAATTGTTCCGCCGCCACGCGCCACGACTCCACGCCTACATCAAGCGGCGCCTCGGGGGCGCTCTCGCCGATGACGTCGTGGCGGAGACGTTCGCCACCGCGTTCCGGCAGCGGGGGAGATTCGACGGGCGGGCGGAGTTCGCCGCGTGGTTATGGGGCATCGCCGGCAATTTGATCGCCAGGCACCACCGGCAGGAGACCCGCATGTACAGGGCGTTCGCCCGGACGGGTGTGGACCCCGCCGAGGACGGCGTCGCCGACTTGGCCGGCGATCGCGTGGACGCCGCGGCGCGCGGCCCTCATCTGGCCAGGGCCCTCGCCTCACTGAGCGCACAGGACCGCAGCGCCGTTCTGCTGCTCGCCTGGGGCGAACTGTCGTACGCCGAGATCGCAGCGACGTTGGATCTGCCCCTCGGCACTGTCAAAGCCAAGATCCACCGGGCTCGGACGAAGCTCCGCAAGGCCCTTCCCGAGGAGAAGTGACGATGGATGAACTCGACGCGCTGCGGCAGATGCGGACGGCGCTGGCCCGTGAGGAGAGCCCGGACCGGCTCGCCCTGCGTACCAACTGGCGGTCCGGCACTCCATCACGCCGCCGCCGTAGCTTCAAGGTTCCGATCGTGAGCGTGATCTCGACGGCCGCTCTGGTCGCCGGGGCCGTCGTCGTCATCTCTGTGACGTCCTCTCCGGCACCGGATGGGGTCCCGCCGGTTCGTCTGGGCGAGAACGGCGGTGCTCACGAGCCGGGCAACGCGCTGCTGGTGGCCGCCACGAACGTGCAGAAGGGGCCGACCCGCGAGTACTGGCACACCACGCGCATCAGCGGAGAGATCTACGCGGTCGGCAAGACCGCGGCGGACCACTACAAGGTCGAATCGAGAACGCAGTACGACGAGTGGACCGACCCGCGAGGCAAGGAGTGCGTCACCGTCGAAGGGCTGCCGGCCCGCCCGTGGACCGCCGTCGACAAGCAGAAGTGGCAGAAGGCGGGGGCCCCCACGGTGGTGAAGGTCCCGACCGCGGAGGGGCCGGCCGCCTTGTTCTTGAAAGACATGCAACCGGGGGCACCGTGCCGCAAGCTCGGTGATCGGCGATTCCTCGGCATGACGCCGAAACAGTTGGCCGCCTTGCCGACCGAGCCCGAGAACCTGGAGAGCGTCCTGCTCAACCTCAAGGGCGACTGGGAGGCGTACACCTCGAAGGCGGGGGAGCGGCCGATCCGGGCGCTGAAGGGCGACAAGCGGGTCCGGGCGCTGAGTGATGCGGCCGGCACCCTGCTGGCCGGTGCGCCCACCCCCCCGGCGGTGCGAGCGGCGGCGTTCCGGATGCTCGCCACCCTGCCCGGCGTCAAGGCCGAGGGTAAGGCGACCGACCCCCTGGGCCGCCCGGGAACGGTGATCTCCCTGCCGGTGGAGACGACGGTCCCTCTCGGCATCTATACGGCGCCCAAGCAACTCGGCACCTACCGGCGGCAGTGGATCATCGACCCCGGCGACGGGACACTCCTGGCCATACGGGATCTCGTGGCGACGCCGCCGCACGGCTCCCGGCAACTCCCCCCGGGAGACGACGGCAAGCCCCGCCGCCTGACGGTCGCCAGTCAGCCTGACCGGTTCCACAAGCCCGGAGAGTTGTCCCAGTACGAGGTGTACGCGGTCGCGGAATGGACCGACACGGCGCCGAACTGACGCAGCCGGGGCTCGCGCCCATCTCGCCACGCAAGCGCAGAGAGACGACATCTACGGCGACAGGCCATGCCACTCCCACGATCACGCCGTATACCCGCGTGTGGGAGTGGCCTGAGCCTCATGGGAAGGGTTCAAGCACTCGGTCGGGTCCTGTCCCGGGACATGCTTGCGTGCGCTCGGCGTGCCGGTCGGAGCGCCTCATGATCCGCTCGGCTTTCCCTGCGCGAGGCGCGCGACGTGGTCCCACTGCTCCAGCCCGGCGAGCCGGCCTGAGTCATCCGGCCGGGCGGCTTCCGGGCCGGTGACCAGCGTTTCGCCGATCGGAGCCGTCAGGCGGAGTCGCCTTACCCAGGGATCGGCGGTCTCTGGCTGCCGGTCTGGCTGTGACGCAGACTCGAAGGGTGGACACCAAGCAGTTGGCGGATTTCCTGCGGGTGCGCAGGGAGGCGCTCGGCCCCGGGGACGTCGGCCTCCCGGGCACGGGGCGTCGGCGTACTCCCGGACTGCGCCGTGAGGAGGTCGCGCGCCTGGCCGACATCTCCACGGACTACTACACCCGTCTGGAGCAGGATCGTGCGCCGCAGCCGTCGCCGGGCGTGCTGCGGGCGATCACCAGGGCACTGCGCCTGACCTTGGACGAGCGCGACCATCTCTTCCGGCTGGCCGGGCACCGACCGCCGGACCGCAGGCGCTCCGACGACCATGTCGCGCCGAGCCTGCTCGGTGTGCTGGACCGCCTTTCCGATGTCCCGGCTCAGGTGATGACCGACCTCGGTGCCACCCTGGTCCAGAACGACCTGGCACGGGCCGTCTTCGGCGACCTCACCCGGCTGCGCGGTGCCGCGGGCACGATGGTGTACCGGTGGTTTACCGATCCCCGCACCCGGGCCGGGTATCCGGTTCAGGATCACGCGATGGAGTCCCAGGCGCTCGTCGCCGACTTGCGGGCCGCAGCCGTCCGCCGCGACGACGCGCAGGCGAAGGACCTGGTCAAACGGCTGCTACGGGCGAGTCCCGAGTTCGAGGCCCTGTGGCGTCTGCATTCGGTGGGAGTGATGCGCAGCAGACGCAAGCGGATCCAGCATCCCGAGGTGGGTCTACTGGAATTCGACTGCCAGATGCTCGTCGACGAGGAGCGCACACAGATCCTCGCCCTGTTCTCGCCGGCGGCGGGCACACCGACGGCGGAGCGTCTCACACTTCTCTGTTCCCTGGGACCGCTCGCCGCCCAGCACACTTCTCGGTGAGCCCGTCCGCCGGGCACCAGACCGTGACGCGGCAGGCATCCCCAAGGGGGCGGGCCTGCACTCCTTCCGTCACTGGTTCGCCACGCTTCTGATTCACAATGGCGCAAGCGTGAAGACGGTACAGATGGCGCCGGGCCATGCCACTCCCACGATCACGCTTGACACCTACGTGGGGGAGTGGCCTGAGCCTCATGAGAAGACCCGCCGCATCGTGGACGATGCCTTGGGCCGTGTGCCCGGCATGTGCCCTGACAAGGTCAGCCGTTGATGAAATGCCAGGTCAGAGCTCGTGTTCTAGCGGTAGTTCGTGAACTGCAGGGCGATGTCGAGATCCTTGCCCTTGAGCAGGGAGATGACCTCCTGGAGGTCGTCCTTCTTCTTGCTGCTGACCCGGAGCTCATCGCCCTGGATCTGCGCCTTGATGCCCTTGGGGCCCTCGTCGCGGATCAGCTTCGAGATCTTCTTCGCGTTCTCCTGGTCGATGCCCTCCTTGAGGGCGACCGTCAGCCGGTATTCCTTGCCGGAGAGCCTCGGCTCGCCCGCGTCGAGGACCTTCAGCGAAAGGCCCCGCTTGACGAGCTTCTCCTTGAACACATCGAGGACGGCGTTCGCGCGCTCCTCGCTGTTCGCCTTGATCTCGATGCTCTCGCCCGACCAGGAGATCTCCGCCCCGGTGCCCTTGAAGTCGAATCGGTGCCCGACCTCCTTGGCCGTCTGATTCAGGGCGTTGTCGACCTCCTGCCGGTCGATCTTGCTGACCACGTCGAAACTGCTGTCGGCCATCGGTGTCCGTGTCCTCTCCTCGTTGCCTTCTGAGATTAGTGGCCCAGGCGTGATCAGAGGTCTTTGCGCATGACAACACGGGGTGCCAAGTCGATGCCCAGCGCGTGCTCCTGCCGTACGAGTGCGGTCAGCTCGGGACCCCACTCCTCGGAAGGCAGCACGGCGAAGCCGCGGACGGCGTACCAGGGGGCGTTCCACGGGACATCGCGGAACGTCGTCAATGTCATCGCCGCCGCACCGGCTGCCGACGCCGCGTCGCAGGCGGCGCTGAGCAGGTCCGTGCCGATGCCGCGTCTCCCGTGATCAGGATGTACGGCGAGCTGTTCGAGGTGCGCGAGCCCGTCGACGGTCCCGAGCATGGCGAACCCCACCGGCGGCCGGCCCGCGACGATCACGCTCTCCGGGTCGTCGCATTCCTCGATCATCGTGGTTCCGGGAGGGAAGAAGATGCCCAGGGGCGCGAACATCCCGTCGGCCGCGAGCTCCACCGTCACCAGCGTTTCAAGGTCACCGGTCTCGGCCCATCTGATCACGCTTCTACTATGGCGTGCCTCGGCGGCCGGGTGGCGAAATCTCCGGTTCGCCCGAGTCCTTCCCCGGGAAAACGGGCGTCACGTGCACCCTGGAAGTCCGCTATCCTTCTTGCTGTCGCTGCGGTGAGCAGCTGACACGGCAGGTTGCCCGAGTGGCCAAAGGGAGCGGTCTGTAAAACCGTCGGCTCAGCCTACGCAAGTTCGAACCTTGCACCTGCCACACCAGCCAAAAGAGGCCCGTCACCAGCGGAAACGCGGCGGCGGGCCTCTTGCTGTGTGTCCGGCTGTTCATGGTCGTCAACGGCGATCTACGGATGCTCGCGTCGTATACGCGTCGGCGATCAGTCGGTGTCTTGGGATGGTTTCAGAGCGTCGGCGATCAGCTTCCGGGCAAGGTCATCTTGGCCGACGATGCACTTGGCATAGACCCGCAGCAGCACGTTGACGCTATGCCCCGCCCACTCGGCAACCTGCGGAGCCGGAACCCCGGCATTGAGCCATGTCGAGACACACGCGTGCCGCAGATCGTAAACCGGCGTCTACAAGAACATGTCGCGGGGAATCGTCGCCCTGGTTTTTCGCTGCGAGGCCACCAGAGGAAGCCTCTCCCTCAATAAGGAGGTCCAGAGCTTCCACTGGGCTACGCCGACCGAGGTGTCCCAGATGGTTACCGAGGCATTTGCGGTCCGCGTGCTCGACGCCTTGCACGAAGGTGCACCAGCCATCAGGCAGCACGACGGCGTGCATCTTGTCTAACCTGCTCTGAGTGTCCGGGCCCGCCCCTTCCGAAGGGCCGGGACCCGTCCATGGTCGCCTCGTCATGCGATCTGCTCAGCAGATCACCGTCCTGTGACGCCAGCCTGTTGCCAGCGGACAAGAGGGATGCTGGCTACGGCCTGAATCCCGTGGAGCCTCTCCGCGGCTACGTGATCTACTGCCCGTGTGGGCAGCTCGTACATGGACTACCGCGGATCTGGTTTCTGGGTCCGCGACTACCAGGCAGAAGTGTGGCTGTACCTCCTGGCGCAGGAGGGGGCCGACACGATCCCCGAGGCTCCCGCATGGCTCGCTGGTGCCCGGGATGACTGGCTGACACAGGCCACGGCCGGCTTCATGGGATGCGTGTCGTCCTACATGGACGACCATCTCGGAACGGAACCAGATCGCGTTGCGCTTGCCCTTGACCTGTCGGAGCGGGTCCAGCGGCGACTGCTCACGTGGTCTCCGGCCATCCCGAAGGATCTCGTGAACTCCTTCGGCACGGGCGGCGAGCAGGAGTCATTCAACGCGGACCTGCCCACCGGCCCACTGCTGGCATGCGGTCGTGCCTTCATCAGCCTGCTCCGCGGAGAGTTCCCACCCGGAAACGACGGGTGGGCGCACTGAGACCATCCTGCCTGTTCGCCTGTCTGCTGGAGTGTGTTGCCGGGTTCCCCGGGGTCAGACTCGGGTGGCGTTCCGGTTGAGGACGGCGTGCAATCGGTCGACGTCCGCCGGTTCCGCGACACCGCGCTTGGGGAGGACGACGAATGCGACGCGATACTTGTCGGGCGTCATCAGGACGAACAGCTCATCCGTCTCTGCGTACCGGGTGAGCATCGGCCACCGGAACGTCATCTCGCTATCCCGCGAGGTCACCCGCACCCCGCTGTCGTCCACGATGGCCTGGAATTCCCCTTGCGGGGCGACCATCTTGTGTATCTGCCGCCCCTTGAGCGTAGGAACCAGTACATGCATACCGATGAACAGGGCCAACGCCGCGAGGCAGAGCACCGTCGAGCCGGGTTTCCTCGGACCCATGAAGTTCAGGATAAGAACGCTCAGCACAACGATCGCGCTGGCCAGGAGCACCCCGTTCCACAGGCGGCTGGTTCGCCTCCGCGCGCGGATCGCCCCCACCGCGTCCGCGGTCGTTGGCAGGTAAGCCAACTCCACTGAGCTCGGTTCCTGCACGGCCACTCCCAGGGTTGTCGCGCTGCCGAGCCGTGATCGTACCGGGACCCACCAACAGCTCGGGGACCGGCTACGCCTTGTCGAACTGGACCAGCTCCTCGTTTCAGAACGTGCCGCCGAAGCGGCGGTCGCGTCAAGCAAGTCTCTGGGGCAGGACAAGATCCCGATCAGCTGAGCTGTTACAGATTTCCTCCCGTGGTCAAGCCGCCTTCGGCGGACAGCCGGTTGCCGGGGAGAGGTGAAGGGAAGCCGGGTAGGCACCTCGACGATCCAAGGAGGAAGGCGGCCCGCGGGGATGGGCACGCTGGGGAAGTTGGGTCGGCGGAGGAGACGTTTCCGAAGCTGCTTCCGGGACACTGCAGGGGGTCGATCGAGGGGGATGCACAGCGCTGCCCAGGTCGTCATCATGGCCCCGCACTCTCGCAAGGTGCACGGACTCAATGGTCTACCGGTTGGCCGCGCGCCCGCCCACCGGCGGGCTGCGGCTCTTCGGCCGGTCCCGCCGGCGGCGGCGCGCACCACCGCCGACAAGCGGCGGTGACCATCGGATCGACGGCATAGCGGCTTGTGCCAATGAAGGTCTCTCCCCAATGGGTGAACGGTCATAAGCACGGGGCAGGCAGAGCAGCCGAACATGACCGGAGACCAGAGGCGACGCTGTGCGAGAGAAAGAGAAAGTGGGAGTGAGAGGCGGAGGAATGCCGGGGATGACCTCGAGGCTCCGCCCCGAACCCCGGGGCGCTCCAGCTCCGAGAGAAGGATGCCCGCACCATGGCGGGCCGTAGCTGGTTGAGGTGGAAGTCCTGATCGCTCGCCTGCCATCGACCCAGGCAGAGCCCAGCAGACCGACTCCTCCAGGTCAAACCCGGCCGTGCAGGCAGGGCAACCAGTGCGCGTGGAAGGTCACCGGGAACATGGAACACGCGACGCCGGGCCTGCCCCTCCGTCGCCGGCCCGCTGTCCTTCGGATGGGTCGACAGCAGACGAGAGATCAGGACCGGCGGCGGATACTGGCGGCACCTCTCATGCCTGCGCGCTACGCCCTGCTGGCGGGGGTGGGATTGCGCCCAGCACTGCCCGAAATCGCCCTGCCGAGCATCGATCAAATGATGTTGGTCTGGCTTCGAATGTAGGGTGAATCTCGTGACTTGCTGATTCGCCCGTCCATACACGGCCGGGTCGTGTGATGGAGAGGTGCAGATGCGCATCGAGGGCCGGGGCGCACCCTACGCCGACTCGCCTTGGAGCGAGATTGTTCCTGGTCTGTTCATGGGCGGTCATCACTACCGCGAATCGTCCGGTGAACTTCTTCCGGTAGTCGTTCGCGACGAGTTCGATGTTGTCATCAGCCTCTACCGTCGTGACGGGCATGGCCCAGCTGAAGCAGTCATCCACCGCTGCTGTGAGATGCCGGACGGACCGCTCACATCTCAACAACTCGCTGAGGTCTTAGAACTCGGGGAGTTTGCTGCGGCAGCCGTGGAGGCTGAGCGCAAAGTCCTGGTTCGTTGCCACGCCGGCTACAACCGGTCGGGCCTCGTCATCGTCCAGGCGCTCCTGACCCTCGGATACTCAGTGGATGACGCGATATTCCTTGTCCGTTACCGGCGTTCGAAGTGGGCGCTGAACAATCACTTGTTCGTTGACTACCTGACGACAGGGCTTAGCGTCGCTGGACTGCTTGTTGGACTCGACGGCTGAGGCGCCGCCCTGCGTGTTCAACTGCGTGACAACGCCGACGTACAACCTTGGACACTGGCGTACGGCTGCGGACGATCCCTACAGGTGAAGAACCGTGTTCGGGCAGTTCGAAAGCCAGTTCCGCTTCCCTGATAAGGAAGAAGTCGACGACGGTCAATCGCCGATAAACCACAGATAGCGGTGCGGGGCCTTGAGCACGGTCCGGCCGAGGGCACGGACTTCGTCGACCCACTGTGACTCTCGGTTGGCAGTCGCTCCAACTCCTTCAGCAGGACCGGGACTTGGCGCTGATTGAAGATCGCGTCGCCATACGGGTCGAGGCCGCCCAGCGTCGGAAACTCCGCCTGGTCCAGGCCGCCCACAGTCTCGAACCACGGCAAGCCACAACCCGCCGTGGCGACGACATCGCCGTTCTCAGATCGCACCTGCATATTGATCACCGGCCGACCCTATCGGGATGAAACGACGAGATATGCCTCGATGGCAGGTACCTAAGAAGCACTCGGGTCAGGTTGTTCACGAAGGCATGCCGGGCCGGGGGCACTTTGGGGGCACACGGCTCCGGAAAGCACTGGCAAGCGATGACAACGAACGGAAGCGTTTTCCCTGGTCGCCTGCGGTTCAGTGCGAATCCGTGCAGGTAGAGAGAATGCGGAATCAGAACCCGGCCTACAGGCCGACTCGCGCAGGTCTACAGCCACGCCCTGTTGACACGGCTATCGACGACCCAACCCCTCGGCGTCGTGATGGGCGCCTCCTACGGCTTGGCTATTTGCTGGGTGCTGACGGATGATCACTGTCCCCCGACGTTTGTTGCGATCTAGGTCGCCCCGCATGCAATGGCGCAACTCGGCAAATCGGTTCGCCCACTGATCCTGAGCGGCACGGTAGGCCGGGTCATCGTGTGTCCCTCCTCCGCCTTCCACAAGATCGCGCAGGCTTCTCAGAGCATTGAATGCAGAGGTGGATGCCTCGATCACCTGGTCTGGTGCGACCAGTGCAACTTGGTACCGCATCTCATATGCTCTGGCATCCTTGAAGGCATCAAAGGCCAGGCGAGCCCTGTCGTCAACGGATGCCACCGAAAGCCGAGCGGCGACTCGAAGGTTATGCCGCGTCAGAGACAGTGCTGCGAGGTAGTCCCCATATACCTGACGTTTGATAGCACGGTCGCCTTCTCGTTCGCTGCGACTTGCCCGTGTCCAGTCAGCAACAAGCGTTGCGCCGACGCCAATCACGGCGCCAAGTACCGTGCTTAGTAATGGTATCCAGTCCATCTTAAAAAGATTACTGACTGTTCCCTCGTGCGTGACGAACTGAGTGACAACCGTCGCGAACATCCGCGAACCTCAGCGAGCAGTAATGGTCCGTTTGAGCAGGTCAACCGCGGCAACAGCACACGTCGTGGTACCCGCGCGTTGGCTTCGCATAGAAGGGGTCGAGCGAGACCGCGTGTGAGTGGGTCCGCTTTGCACCCCCTGGCGGCAGCAGCAGGGCTAGATCTCGATGCGTCGTTGCCACCATGGAAGGGACTGCGGAGCAAAGGGGTCGTTGACCGTTCGCTTGAGGATCCGTGCGTCGATGGGGGCGATGGCGGCCCTCAGTTCGCGTTGTGCGCGGGGTCGCAGGTTCCAAAGGGTAACTTCGAGCAGAGTGCGGATGTGGCCGGTCGGTACGTCGGAGTACCCGTGGAGCCATTCCTCAGCATTGCGGGGACGTCCGGCGCGTAACGCCCATCGCCGGAACGCTAGGGCGATGTCTCCTCTGTATAGTCCGCGGTCACGCTCGAACTGTGCTATTTGACGATTTGCCGAGGCGGAGAGACCTCGGATCACGGTTCGCTTGTCGGCCCTGGTTTTCCTGTGTGGAAGACGGGACCTGATCTCGCCCGATGATCGGCGAGGCATGTGGACTTCCAGAATGCTCATGTTCGACGAAGTACGTCGACCATAGCCGCATCGGCAGGTCCCACGCCACAGGCCCACCACGCGGCCGGCGGAGTCCAGCTGTGTACAGCAGTGAGGTACAGCAACGGGGGCGCACGACACCGCCGAAGGCCGAACACGATCACACACCTCAGCGCGGGATAAGGCCAGACACCGGGGACTTGCCAATAGTTCGCATCGAAGGGGTCTAGGCGAGGGAGTGTCAGGCGGCTCAGGGTGCGGGGCTAGTCGCTGGACCGCCGCCGCGAACCCGCCTGAGAAGCTCGTCAAACCCTCGCTGGCAGACAGCCCACTGGATGTCATCGCTGCCGTCATCCGCTAGCACGAGACTATGAACGATGGGCTCATGGCAGGGTGGTGTGCCATGAGCGCTGCAGCCACCTCGCGCAGCCGTTCGATCTTGCTTCTTGTACCAACTGGGTGGCTGAGGATCGAGGATCTGCTTGATGCTCGTCGTCATAGTCTGACGCTAGAACCTTGGCGGCTGAGGCGGGGCACTTTTACATGCACACCGCTGTAGACCGAACGCTCGCGTCGTATGCGCGTCGCTGCTTGGGCTCGCTTAATCGTTTCCACGGTGTTTTAGCACGTCAGGTGGTAGGTGATACTCCGGCTGGCAGCGCTCTGTAAAACCGTCGGCTCAGCCTACGCAAGTTCGAACCTTGCACCTGCCACACGGGATTTTCCCAGCTCAGAGGCCCTCCGGGGCCTCTTTTGCTTTCCAGGGCCATGCAGCCATGTGCCGCCCTGAGCGGCCGTTTGTAGGTGCTCACGGGATATACGCGGGATGGATCTTGGCGCGTTTCGCCAGTTCAGCGGCCATGTACGGGATGACTGCGGGATGAAACCGCGTCGCCGCCATCGTAGGCCGGGAACGCGTCGTCGAACACGTGTGGCGCGGAGATGACCCTCCGGCTGTCCGCGATGGCGTGCCAGGATGTGGTGCATGCTGATCCGAAAGGGACATGCCGCGTAAGCCGCCCGGAACTCTGCGGTCTCGGTGGAAGCGATCACCCGAGGCCACGCCACATAAGCACATCCGTGGACTCTCTGCCAAAGCCCATAGGGCCGTACAGCGACTGGAAGATCAACGTCTCTGGCCGAATGCCGTTGCCAATGCGTTGGATCAGTACGCAAGCTTTCTGCGACGTCCGGGCCAGTACCTCTATGTGAACCCGGAATGCCCCTGCTGTGATCCAGTAGAGGCTCGTGATCTCTTGGAAAAGGCCTTGCGAGCCCTCCCGGAGCCTGCTCACTCCGAGCTACGCCTGTTTGTGGCGCGATTGGACGAGCAGTTCCGTAACCGCACCTTGCCCGATCCGAAAGCAGAGGCCATAAGCGCATGGCATGCGGCCGCATGGTGGCGTCAGCGCTTGACGAGTCGGTGATTGTTTCGCAGATCAGGACGTAGGAACGCGGCAGAGCCCCGGAGGGCTTCCGGGACCCTGTCCTAAGGCTTCGCACGTCACGCTGCCAAGGCGTCATCAATCCGCCGGTTGGCGATCTCCTGCTGTCCGTCGACGCACTTGGCGTACACGCGGAGGAGGACGTCAACGCCGTGCCCGGCTCTCTCGGCCACATCAGGAGCCGGCACGCCTGCATTGAGCCAGAGGGATACGGCCGCGTGTCGAAGGTCGTACGGCCTGCGCGCCAGCGGTGAGGCGACCTGGGCAGGAGTGAAGGCGAGCGTTCGAGCTTCTTGCCACACCTCCGTGTAGGCCGTCGAGGCGATCACTCCGCCGCGCTCACTGTGGAAGATTCGGCCATCCGACCCGATGCCGAACTCTTTGATGTGTTGCCGAAGGATCTTGACCAAGGCGGGCGGGATCGGCACCGGCCGTACGTCATCGCGGCCCCTGTGCTTGAGGCCGCGTTGCTCGTGGGCGTCGCCGCTGTCTGTCCACTTGGTTTTGACCTCAGGCCGGGAGACGTCCACGAGGAGCCGACCCCAGCCGGTTGCCGGAAGGTTGCAGTCCTGCTCTCGAAGGGCGACAGCCTCGCCGGGACGAAGAGCCGCGTAGTACATGCAGGCGAACAGAGCCACGAGTCGCCGGCCCCGGCCGCGCTTGCCTACGTAGGAAACCGCGGTGAGCAGCTCCTCGGCCTGCCGAGGATTGATGACCATGCGAGGGTCGACGGTCTCCGTGGTCTTGGGAGGCGTCCACTTGATCTTGTGTAGTGGGTTGGAGGGCAACTCTTCAAGCTCCACCGCGTACTCAAGGACGTGGTGCAGGACCGCCCTCTTGCGCCGGACCGAGTTCGCGCTCGCCGCTTGTCCGTCGAGGCGGAGCGCCAGTGCGTCGAGCGCCAGCCGTACGGCTTTCGCGTCGTTCAGGTCGGTCAGGGCGAGCGAGGCGGATTCCAGCCAGTGGACGGCCCGAGCCATTTCGGGAGGTATCTCGCCCCGCTTGCTCTCGGGGAGAAGCATCCCCCAGGGGGAGCGGTACGGTCGCAGAAAACGTCCCTTCGAGAGGACGCCTCATGCTGGTCATCGGCACAAGGATCCGCTAGCCGTCGCCGTGGTCGGCGCGATCCACAGCGGCGATCAGGAACTCTTGCGCCGACTGCTGACAGAGAACCCAGGTCTGGCAACGGCTGGGCTCGATGACGACCCGGACGACGGCCATGGCTGCGGTTCGTCGCCGGTGACCCACCCTCTATAGCAGACGAAATTGATCACGCCTTCTGGCTGGTTTCCACCTCGACCACCATCACCAGGTCCGCTACCAGGACGGATACGACTTCGTGGCTTGAACACCCGAGACTACCCGGGGCGACCCTGATAGCGATGCGGATGTGGAAGCATCAGCCGCCGTACCCTGGCGTCCATGATCGAGCGAGTAAAAGTCGCAGTCATAGGGGTCGGCAACAATGTTTCCGCACTGGTGCAAGGGATAGCTCTGCACTGTGCCACGGGGCGGCTGGTCGGGGTCCGCCGGCCGGTGCTCGACGGATTGGGCGTGGGTGACATCGACTTCGTGGCGGCGTTCGCCTTGTCCCCGGAGAAGGTCGGGAAGGATCTCACCGAGGCGATTTTCGTGCCGCCCAACAACTTTCCGCGGCTCACCAGCGAGCTGCCGCTATCGGGCGTCACGGTGCGCCGCGGCCTCACCGGTGCCACCGAGGTGGAGCGCGTGGCCGGGGAGCTTGCCGGAGCTGAGGTAGTGCTTTATGCGGCTCCCAGTGGTCGGCAGGAGACGGCGCAGGCTTATGCCGAGGCGGCGCTGCGGGCAGGGGCGGCGTTCATCAATATCACCTCCGATGCGGTGGCCCGCGATCCGCAGTTGCTGGATCGGTTTGTCGCGGCTGGGCTGCCCCTGCTGGGTGACGACCTGACCAGCCAGTTCGGCACGTCGGTCGTGCATCATGCCCTGCTGCGGCTGCTGGAGGAGCGGGGCCTCACCCTGATCAGCTCCTACCAGGTCAACTTGGGAGGCACGGAGGACTTCCGCAACCTGGTCGAGAACAGCAACACCAAAATGCAGTCCAAACTCAATGCCCTGACCGCAGATGAATCCGCAGCAGGCCGGGTGGAGCTGGCTCCGCTCGGTTACCTGCCGCATCTGGAGTCACACAAGGTGGCGCACATCAACATCGAGGCGCAGGCCTGGGGCGGGACCTCGGTCAGCCTCGATCTGAAGCTCAAGGTACACGACCCCAGCGGTGGCGCCGGGGTGACCATCGACCTGATCCGCATAGCAGCAAACGCGTTGCGGCAGCGCCGCGCCGGCTATCCCGCCGAGGCAGCACCGCTACTCAAATCCCCTCCCGGGACCTCCGTCTGATAGGGCGTATCTAGAAGCAGGTCGGCTCCTAGATCACAGATCGGAACGCAAGTCCCTCAGAGGGAGCCGAACCCAAAGACGATGCCTCCGGCGGGGGCACTCGGCTCCGGGATGATCGCTGGCACGCGACCGCAGGGCCGTAGCTGGCTGAGGTAGAGGCCCGCGCATCCCCGTCTGCCACCGACCCAGGCAGAGCCCAGCAGACCAACTCCTCCGGCGCAAGCCCGTCTGTGTCCCTTGACGTCCAATGGCCGTGGAACGGCGACCGGCTGACGTACACGCGAAGACGGGCTTGCACCTCCGTTGCCGGCCCGCTGTCGCTTCGCGATGGGTCGACGGCAGACGGGATGCGCGGAGGGGGCGAAGCGTGCGGGCCCGCACGAGATCAGACCAGCGCGGGATATCTACGGGATGACCTTTCCCGCGGTCAGCGCTTGTACCCCGCCTGAGTGCCAGCCCTCGGGCCTCAGGCCTCATCCAGATGCTTGTGCCATTTCCCGAGGCGCTGGATCAGTTCTACGACGGCGGACCGTTGCGGGCCGTGAGCGCGGAGCGTGTAGTGCCGGACGCGAAGCTCCTCGGCCGTCTTATCCGCAACTCGTTCTGCTGACGCTGACCGTGTTGCATGCCTGGATGAGGCTCTGGGTGTGGGCGGCAGGCGCGCAGGGATGCCGTATTTGTCTTGTGCGAAGCGGGTGGATCGGGGCCCTGAACGAGATTTGGGGACGAACTCGACGACGATTGCGTCAGCCGGTGTGTGGCTCAGTCGTCAAGGCTTCTTTCGGTGGCGAAAGTCTCTAGGTAGGAGACGGCGGCGTTGAGTGCGTCGCGCAGGGGATCGATGCGGCGGAGGGTCTGGGCCAGGAGCATGCCACCCTGCATGGTGCCGAGCAAGGCGTGGGCGAGAGCATCAGGATCGGCGTCGCGGCGCAGGTCCCCACGATCCCGCATGATGTGCAGGCCCTGACGGAACAGGTCGAGCCATTGCTCATAACCGACGGCGATGTCGGCGCGAGTCTCGGGGTCGGACTCGACGAGTTGGCCGGCCAGCGATCCGAATTCGCAGCCACCCGCGCAGCCGCGTGCCGCCTGCTTTTCGGTGATGAGCTTCGCCCACAGGCGCCAGGCGTCGAAACTGTCCAGTTTGCCCAGCTCGGGGTGGCGGTGAGCGTCCAATGCGCTCTCCGCCTGCCAGGCGATGACGTCCTTGATCAGAGCCTGCTTGTCGTGGAAGTAGTGGCTCATCTGTGAGCCGCTTACGCCTGCGGCCTCACGAACGTCGGTGATGTGGGTGGCGGCCACGCCTTGTTTGAGGATCAGGTCCGCAGCCGCTCCGAGGATGCGCTTCCGAGTGGCCTGCCCCTTGCGAGTCAGGCGCGCAGGTTCCTTCGTCGCGTCGACCATGACGCCACCCTACCAACAAAAGTGGGTTGCAGATCCCACTAGATGCGGATCTCAGGGGTGCAGCCAGGTTTGGAAATTGGGTTTGACATCCCATTCTGCCCCGGCGTAGCTTCTGGGATTGCCAACCCAAAATGGCGACGTATCGATCTCTCTGCGACTTTCCTGTCGCGTTCACCTCGGAGGACTCCCTCATGGCTGCACCTGTCGTTCTCATCACTGGCGCGCTCACTGGCATCGGCCGTGCCACCGCCTTCGCTTACGCCCGGCTGGGTGCCGAACTCGTCGTGTCGGGGCGTCATCAGGACGTCGGTAACGCCCTGGCGAAGGAACTCGGCGACGTCGGCGCGCACGCGCAGTTCGTCCGCGCCGACGTCCGCCTCGATGACGACATCGCCAGCCTCGTCGACCGCACCCTCGAACGGTTCGGCCGCCTCGACGTCGCTTTCAACAACGCCGGCACCGAAGGACAGCCTGGCCCTGTCACGGAGGTCACTAAGGAGACCTACGCGGCCACGTTCGACACCAACGTGCTCGGCACGCTGCTGAGCATGAAGCATGAGTTCCGCGCCATGCGTGCCCAAGAGGGCGGCGGCAGCATCGTCAACGTGAGCTCCACCTACGGACTCATGGGCTTCCCCGACGCCGCTCTCTATGTCGGCAGCAAACACGCCATCATCGGCATTACGAAGGCCGCTGCTCTCGAAGGTGCCGCCAGCGGAATCCGGGTCAACGTCGTGGCGCCCGGCTTCACCCAGACGGCCATGTACGAACGCGTCACAGGCAACGACGCCGTCCGCAACGCGGTCAACTCCGTGCTGCCCATGCACCGCCCCGGCACCCCGGAGGAGATCGCGGAAGCCGTCATTTACCTCGGTTCCGCGAAGTCCGCCTACGTCACCGGGCAGGCAATCACCCTTGACGGCGGTCTCATGGCGGGCTGGCCGCTCTTTCCCGCCGCCTGACATCCGTCAGCGACAACACCCGAGACCACCGCGACACACAGGGGAGACCTGGGATGGGACAGCTTGACGGCAAGACAGCCCTCGTCACCGGAGGATCGACGGGCATCGGACTCGCGGCCGCCCGTCGGCTGGCTGAACAGGGCGCGCACGTCTACGTGACCGGACGCGGAGGTGGCGCGATCCATCCTCTCGAAACCGTGACGGAGGAGTACTACGACCCCACGTTCGCCACCAACGTCAAAGGCATCTTCTTCACCGTGCAGAAGGCTCTCCCTCTTCTGGAAGAGCGCCTCGATCATTCTGACGTCCTCAACCGAAGCCTCGGCGGCACATCCCGGGCTGAGCGTGTACGCAGCCACGAAGGGTGCCGTCCGCACACTCGCCCGCTCCTTCGCCAACGAACTGCAAGTCAAGGGCATTCGCGTCAACGTCGTCAGCCCCGGACCCATCGACACACCAGGAGTCGACGGCCTGGCCCCTGACCAGGCACAGGTCGCCGGCTTCAAGGCGGCGCTGGCAGGCACAGTCCCCATGAACAGACTGGAGTCCCGAGGAGGTGGCTAACGCGGTCTTGTTCTTGGCCGGCGACCAGAGCACGTTCACCACCGGAGCTGAGATCTTTGTGGACGGCGGCCTCAACCAGTTCCATATGTGACGCCTCAGCCACTCGCGAGGGGCCGCCTGACCGGACGCCGTTCCCGGCGGACGAGGCCGCGTCTGCCGAACCGCGGCTCCTCGCCACAATCGGACCAGGTCAAGCCCAGCACTATTCGAGCGCCGTCGAAGCATCGCGCGCTTACGGTCGATGTGTAGCACCTACCGAATGGGTAGGCCAGGGAGAAGCCGGATCTCAAGGGACTCGCGGCCCAGGTCAGAGACATCTCGGTTCTATCCATGAAATGGACACGTCTCCGCTGATCAAAGGCGCGGCGCAGGATGCCGGGGCCGGAGCACTGTGATCCTTCAAGGCCCGATTGTGACGTCGTACCAAGGGGGCTCCTGTGAAAACTGAGCACACTCCGACACCGAAACTCGTCACCGAGCATGCCGACGCCATACCCGGCTACACCTACGGCACGGCCGAGGCCGCCACCTCGCCGTTGACCATGCAGGACCTGGAACGGCTCAAGGAAGTGGTGGGGCTCACCGAAGAGGATCAGCGAGCTCTCGCGGATGCCGCGCGCATCCTCGCCGACCAGGCCGACGACATGGTGACCGCCTACCGCCAACGGCTCGGCGAGTTGCCGTTCATGCGCCCGTACTCCGGCCATCCCGACGGCAGGTCCAATCCCGAGTACGGCGCGGCGTCCAAGCCACGTTTCGACCGGTTCATCATCGACGCCTGTACCCGCCCGCTGGATCAGGACTGGTTGAACTACCAGCAGGAGATCGGGCTGCGTCACACCCGGGCCAAGAAGAACGCCACCGATCATGCGGACTCCCTCGACCACATTCCGATGCGTTACCTGCTGGCCTTCACCGCCGTCGTGATCGCCACGGCGCGGGAGTACCTGGCCGCCAAGGGCGCCTCGCCCGAGCAGGTCGACCGCATGCACGCGGCCTTCACCAAGTCGGTCATGCTGCACGTCACGGTCTGGACCCGGCCCTACGTGGACGCCGCCGACTGGTGACCGCCGGGGGAGGCGGACCAACCACCCGCGGAACTGAATGGGGGATGACAACGATGAACCACAACCTGGCCACGCCCGCCGGCGCCGACGGCGAGTGGATCGGTGGCGAGCCCCACGTTCTCGTCTTCGACGTGAACGAGACGCTGATTGACTTCGAGTCGATGGACCCGCTCTTCGAGAAGATCTTCGGCGACGCTCGGGTCATGCGCGAGTGGCTCAGCCAGCTGATCATGTACTCGATGACGATCACTCTGTCCGGCCTCTGGGAGGGCTACTTCGCTCTGGGCCAGGGGTTGCTGAAGATGGTCGGCGACGTCCACGGCGTCCAGGTCACCGACGACGACGTGGAGGAGATCGGGCAGGCCATGCTGACCATGCCCGCCCATCCCGACGTCGAGCCGGGTCTGACCAAGCTCAGAGACGCGGGCTTCCGCCTGGTCACGCTGACCAACTCGCCGGCCAACCCCGGCGGGCAGAGCCCGCTGGAGCACGCCGGCCTCGCGCCGTTCTTCGAGCGGCAGTTCACCGTCGAGACCGTCCGCGCCTACAAGCCCGACACACACGTCTACCACCTGGTCGCCCAGGGGTTGGCGGTGCCGCCGTCCACATGCTTCATGGTCGCCTGCCATGTCTGGGACACCGTGGGCGCCCAAAGCGCCGGCTACACAGCTGGGCTGATCACCCGGCCGGGCAACGCGCCTCTGCCCGTCACCTCGCTGCCTCAGCCCAACATCGTCGCACCGGACCTGCCCGGCCTGGCCGACCAGCTCATCCAGCGATGGCGCTCGTAGGCCACGCACGGAGCCGCCGGGATCACGCACCCGCCGCCGGAGACGGGCACATGCGAGGCGACCCGTCAGCGACCTGGCATAGGGGGGTGCGCACCCTGCTCTCGAAAATCACCGAGGCGACCCGCACAGAGCCGGGCAACATCTGTTTCATTCCTTATCAGCAGCTCGAAGGCGACCTCGAGGTCATCGTCCTGGAGCGTTCTGTATCGCAGCGCGCGTTCGCAGCCCATCAGCAGGACGCCGCACTTCAAGGACATCGTCATCGGCCAGATCATTCCGCTGCTGGACGAGCGCACCCTCGAGACCTACGACGTAGACGACTGGCGCGACGCCGGGAGTTGCGGGAAGCCGAAACCGGCGAGAGCAGGACTCGCCGGTCTAAATAGACCCGCGCATACTCACTAACGGGAGTCGACGATGAACAGACAGATCATCCGCGTCGAGCCGTTGTCGACCTACCTGGAGCGGTGGAAAGCGCCGACCTCGGCCGTCACCCGAAGCGGTGACACCATCTATGTCTCGGGATTCCCGCCCTTCGACCCTGACACCGGTGACGTCCTGGAGGGCGCCTCGATCGAGCGTCAGACCGAGCTCGTCCTGGAGCAGATGAAACTCTGTCTGGAGACGGCGGGCTCGACCCTGGAGAACGTCCTCAAATGCAACGTGTACTGCACATCCGTCGACAAGTTCGCCGCGGTCAACGCCGTATACAGCCGGTACTTCCCCAGCGATCCACCCGCGCGGATCTTCGTGTGCGTTCCCGCATGGCCCGGCCCCTTCGACATCGAAATCGACTGCGTCGCAGCCGTGTGACCTCTTCCGCAGGCCGCGGCCCGCGCCTGTCGGGTCAGACGGATCAGAGGCCGGCCGCCTGGAAGGGAAACCATCATGAACAGCGATCATGAGCGCCAGTACCGGTTTCTCGCCGATCGTGATCCAGTCCTCGCACGCCTGGTAGAGGCGTACGGTCATCCGGACCCTTTCGAGTGGCACGACGGCGGCCGTACCGGATCGAGCAATTTCGCGGCGATGACGCTGCATATCGTCGGACAGCAGATCTCCGCCGTCGTGGCGTTCATCGTCTTCGATCGGATCGCGGCCACCGTCGGCGGTATCCCCACGCCCGACGGCGTCATCGCGTTGGGTGCCGAACGATTGCGCGAGTGCGGGCTGTCCCGAGCGAAGGCGGCTTACGTCCTCGACCTTGCACGCAGGCAGGTGAGTGGCCTCATCGATATTGAGGACATGGCCGACCTGGACGACAGCGCGGCGATAGCCGCGCTGACCGCGGTGAAAGGTATCGGGCTGTGGTCGGCACAGACGTTCCTGATCCACCAACTCCATCGCAGCGACATCCTGCCCGCCGGCGACGTCGGCATCCGCCGCGCCATCCGCAAGGCGTGGCAACGCGAGGATCTGCCTACTGTGGAGGCCGTGCAGAAGATGGCGACCGCATGGGCGCCCCACCGGACGTATGCGGCCACGCTGCTATGGAGATCCCTGCGACCCGCAGACGAGTTGTCCGACCCCAAGGCCCGCGCCTTGAGCCGGGAAGCCGCTATCGAGTCGCGAAACAGGCACGTAAGGAACGTGGACCTGCATGATTCCGGCCAGGCCGATCGGTTCGTAACTTAAGCATGGAGGCCTTCGGTGCAGGCGGTCTGGGCGAAAACGCGGGCGTAGGGAGTCGTCTGGGTAGCCCACGTCGCTCATGCGACTTCGGGTGATGCGTTCTCACGTTTCGCGGCCACCGAGCGTCTACACGCGTGGAAGACCGCACCAGCGGCCCACGCCGTGGAAGGACAAAAGGCATGGCCGCCCTTCTTACGTTGGAGGCGACATGAACGCCATCACCGCCACGTCGCGCGCGGGACGGAACACCGCCGTTGGGAACCCGTTCGCCCAGCGGGTCGCCGCCGCGGACTGGGACTCGGTCACCGGCGAGGTCGACGAATACGGATGCGCGCTGCTGCCGCAACTGCTCACGCCCGCCGAATGCTCCGACCTGGCCGGACTGTACGACCAGCCGGAACTGTTCCGCTCCACTGTCAACATGCGACGGCACCGGTTCGGCGAGGGGGAGTACCGCTACTTCGACCATCCCTTCCCCGAGGCCGTGCAGCGGCTGCGCGAAGAACTGTATCCGCGGCTGCTGCCCATCGCCCGCGACTGGTACGGCAAGCTCGGCCGCGACGCGGAATGGCCCGACACCCTGGCTGAATGGCTGGAGATCTGCCACAGCGCCGGCCAGGGCAAACCCTCTCCGATCCTCCTGCGCTACGAGGCGGGCGGCTGGAACGCGCTCCACCGAGACATCTTCGGCGAGAAAGTCTTCCCGCTCCAGGTCGTCATCAATTTGAACACCCCCAACGAAGAGCACACCGGAGGTGAGTTCTTGCTGGTCGAACAACGCCCTCGGGCGCAGTCTCGCGGAACGGCGGTCCTCATTCCTCAAGGCCACGGTCTGATCTTCACCACCCGTGACAGACCTGTGCCGTCTGCACGTGGCTGGTCGGCGGCACCCGTACGCCATGGTGTGTCCACCGTCCGAACAGGCCGGAGGCATACCCTCGGCCTGGTCTTCCACGACGCCACCTGACCCGGATTCACAATGGACCAGGGAAGCGGCGGCGCAATGCCGAAGGAAAAGATCTACAGGCTTCTCGGCGCAGGTCGCGACCACTACGAAAGTGCGGTGCCTGGTGCGCTCGGGGGCCACAGGCCCAGAAGAATCTACGGGCGGCTGGATTGCCGGTCAGCTCTCCGCGCGATAGCCCGGGGCGGCTATGTGAACAACCGGGTGTTCTTCGCCGACGAGGAGACTGCCTTGGCCGCCGGATACCGGCCCTGTGCACGGTGCCTCCCGGACAGATACCAGGCATGGAAACGCGAAACAGATCTACGCCCGACAGAAGAGGAATCTCGATAACCGGTCGCAGCCGTGAACGCGTTGGCAGTGTTGCGCGATGACGGCCTGATCGAGACCCGCCAAGGGTCGGGAAGCTTCGTGACCGCCTCGCCTGCCGGTGACATCGAGCGCCAGACGCAGGCGGACGGTCACAGCGAGGAGTTCCGGGTCATCTCTGACCAGCTGAAAGAGATCCGTCAGCACATGCGCACGCTGAGTTCTAGGCTGGACGCCCTAGAGGCTCAGACGCCTCCCCGGCAGCGCGCAGGACTCTGGGCCGTCGCCGCCCGCCCGCCGCGCCGTACCCACGCGATCGGCCGGCCTCTGGTCGCGCCGCCGCCCCATGCAGCACGACGATCGCCACGGGGTGGCCGAGGTCTGTCGTGGTCGGGGGCGATCGAAGATCCAGGGTTCGTTCCTCACCCTGGCTTATCGGGGCACGTGGTTGATCATTGATGTGTCGTACGGAACGGGGGAGCTAACGTTTGCATGCATCCCGTGGATCAGTGAACCGGAATGTGGGCGACCTGGTTGAGCCGGGGTTGCAAACTACAAAGGGGAGGGACGGGAACTTCCAGCGTCGAGGCTTGGCATGACCTGTTCGGCGATCCAGGCCAGCGCGTCGGGCAGCGCCGCTGCGGACACTGGCAGCCACAGCGAGCACGTGGTCACGCCCGCCGCCTTTAGTTGACCGAGTTCCTCCACCACGCTCCCGGCTGAGGGTCGCGTTCCACCCAGCGGAGAGACCGGCACTCGCCCGATCTGGCGGACTCCCGGCGGGACCAGGAAAGCTACCGAGGTCAGTGCCAGCGTCGCCGGATCGCGGCCGATGCTCTCGGCCAGGTCAGCTATGCGCCTGCGGACTCCGGCCATGGCAGCAGGGTTTCCCGACCCATGCCAAGCATCACCGAAGCACAGCGCCCGTCGAAGTGCCGCATCGCTGTCTCCGCCCACCCAGACCGGCGGCCCTCCGGGAGTGAGCGGTGAAACGCCGATGCGGGCCTCGGTGAACTCCTCCTGCCACAGCGCCTTCATCGTGGCCAGGTTCTCGTCGGTACGTCTCCCCCGCTGTCCGAACGGCACCCCGACTGCGGAGAACTCAGCGGCATCCCAGCCGGTTCCGACCCCGAGCACGAACCGCCCACCGGACAGGAAATCCAGCGAGGCGGTCTGATGGGCAAGGATGACGGGCTGGTACAGCGGCGCGATGAGGACGCTGGTCGCGATGCGGATCCGCGAGGTGGCTCCGGCGACGGCCGACAGGAGCACGATGGGGTCCAGGGTCGCGCCCAAGCCGGTGCGCAGCACGTGGCTGCCCGCGATGACGTGATCGAAGCCCAGCCGCTCGGCTGTGCGGGCGGTCTCCAGGACACCTTCCAGATCACCGTCCCGGTCAGGCCAGAGCCGATGCGGGGCGATTCCCAACCGCATGGCGTCAGCTCCCTACGGTCTGGCCGAGCGCGGCACGCGTCCGCAATACCTGCTTAGCCAGCCGCTCGCGCACTTCCAGCAGCGTGGCTATCCGCCCGTCCAGCACTGCCAGACGGTCGGTCGCCGTCCGCAGCGCACCCTCGCACCGGGGCAGAGTACCGAGCGGCCGCTCCAGACACCCCTTGTCCAACGCGTCGCGGATATCCTCCACGGTCAGGCCCGCATCCAGCAGATCCCGGATGTTGGCCGCACGGACAGCGACCGCCTCATCGTATTCTCGGTATCCGTTGGCCCCACGCCCGGCGTGGATCAGACCCTGCTGCTCGTAGTACCGCAACGACCTCGCGCTGACGCCGGTCCTGCGGGACAACTCCCCGATGCGCATCTCGACGGTTCTCCTTCGCACGCGCCGACGCTAAGACCCTGACATTAGTGTCAAGGTCAAGAACCGTTGTCCCCACTATCAATAACGGCCCTCAGCGGGGCCGCACGCCGACACCGTCACGGCGTACGCCGCGTGCCCGTTGCGTGCCCGTTCGATCAGCGACCAGCGGTGAACCACAGGGACTCACGGTCACTCGACCCGCATACCTCGAGGCCACCCTTTTCTCAGCTCCGGCGTCAAGATCATGAAAGACTTCCCAAGCTGATGACTCGCTCTCCGCTGGGATGCTGTTCGTGTGAAGGATAAGGAACCGCTGTTCAAGATCGATTCTGTCCACGAGTTGCGCGCCCTGCACCGCATGCTGATGAGGCGCAAGTTTGAGAGGCCGCCAGACGAATTCTTCGGAAGCCATTTTGTCGCATCGATAACGTCAAGCATCTCGTGGGACTAGACAACGCGAGTCGTGGACCTAGGGTGTTCTCCAAACGGCAGTCCATTTACGATCGGGACCACTGTGATCGAGCGAAAGTAATCCAAGATTGCGTTTGCAGGATTCCATGGCTACCCCGGCGAGCCCGTTAAGCCCGTTGCCTTGAATTGACCGAAGCCCGCTCAGCGGCGCTACGAGGCGTGATCCATACACTTCCCTAGCTGACAGCGTGGGTTCGACCCCGTCCTGCCCAAGGATGCGAGGGCCATGGAAAGTTCCGAGGGCCGGCCAAGCGTCGGAGAATGAGCGTTTATGACGGCAATCCTGTCTGTGGAGCCGACTGCGTCCGCACCTGCGTTGCGCCTGCGTCCCTGGCGAGCAGAGGATGCGGTAGCCCTTGTGGCGGCTCACCGCGATCCGCTTCTGCGCCGCTGGCTGACCACCTCACTTGTCAGCGATACAGAGGCGCGTCGATGGATCGATGATCAGAGCGAAGGGTGGGCCGCCGGCGTCCGGCTCAGCTTCGCCGTCCTGGAGTGCGGAGGCGAGGAGCGCGATCCTGGTCGTCCGGTTGGGCACATCGTGGTCAAGGCGACCGACCCGAACGAGGCTGCGGCAACAGTCGGTTACTGGACATCGGCCGAAGTCCGAGGGCAAGGCATCGCCAGCCGGGCCCTTGAGGTTGTATCGCGTTGGGCGCTCGGCGCGCAGCGCATAATGCCTCTGGCCCGCCTCGATCTGCTGCATGCTGTCGATAACCATGGTTCGTGCCGTGTGGCAGAGAAGTGCCGATATGTCCTTCGCTCCGTGCTCCCTGCCCAACCGCCGGCTTTCCCGCACAAGGGGCACCTACACGTCCGCATGAACAGTGACATGTGAGATCTACTGGCCGTCAGTGCACTTACTAACAGAAGGCGCCGCAGGGGTCGTCGCGGGATATGCGCGGGATGATCTTTCCCGTCGAGGCCCATTCCATAGTCGTATACGCAGCTCGTGGGTACCAAGCAGCGGACAACCTCGGTCACCTGTAAAACCGTCGGCTCAGCCGACCGCAAGTTCGAACCTTGCACCTGCCACCAGCAGGAAATATGGCCCCTGACCAGCAGAAATGCTCGTCGGGGGTCGGGTGCGTGAACAACTGCGTGTAACGGCGGCGAGCGGTTTGCAGCAGGCTGATCTATATGCGAGTTTCGCCGAAGGGTGCAAGCATCGCCGGGCGACCTGGAAGGTGAATGACTTGAGTGAGCCTGCGGTTCGGCCGAGCGAGACGACGGTGCCGTTGATGCCATGCGCGTCAGTGGAGGAAA
>NZ_BOOO01000019.1 GCF_016863275.1 Planotetraspora mira | reverse complement strand
GGGCTACAACCGGGCGCTCATGACGCTCATCCACGAGGGGAAGGGCCGGCCGTCCTGGGTCGTCTCGCACGAACTGGACCTGGACGACGCGCCGCGGGGTTACGAGCATTTCGACCGGCGGGATCTCGGCTGGACCAAGGTCGTCCTCCATCCCGGCAAGCTCAGCTGACACGCGGTGCCCGGACCGCCGCCGGGGCCGACGCCGTCACGGCGCCGGTTCCGGCGAAGAGGGCCGGCGACGCGATGAGGCGTCTGTTCGCCGGAAGGAAACCTCAGGAGGTGGTGACGCTCATGCCGGACGCTCGTGCGCTCAAGGACAAGCTGCTCGCGGCCTTCAACGCCCACGATCTGGATCGTGTTCTTCAGTGTCACAGCCGGGACGGGGTCCTGGTCACTCCGAGCGGTGTCGCGGAAGGACATGACCAGATCGCCTCGTTCTACGAGGAGGTCTTCAAAGGGTCCCCGACCTGCGCATGACGGTCTGGCACATGGTGTCCTGCGCCGATCCCGTGGTGACCGAATGGGTGCTCACCGGCACGCACGAAGGGCCTTTCCTGCTGCCCGGCGGGGGTGTGCTGGACGGAACCGGCCGTCCCGTCGCCGTTCGCGGCACCAGCACCTGCTCCGTCGGCAACGACAAGATCATCACTCATCGGATCTACTACGACCAACTGGAGCTGTACAGCCAGCTTGGTGGCGAGATCGTCTTCGACGATCACCCATCGACGGGGGCGTGAGCATCTGCCGGAGTCGACTATCGTTCGGACGATAGGTCTGGCTGTGCGGTGCGTTCATGTGCTGACCCGCCAGGGTTCGTCCGGCGGCGGAGTGCCGGACGCTCCGGCGGGCTATGGTCTGCCATAACCGCTGCGGAGCAAAGGTGACGTTTATGGCCGAGGTCGTTGCCCAGCCACTGTTCTCCGAGGGGACCGCGCCCGGTCCGAAACCGATCTTCGACGGCAGGCGTCCGCTCCCGGCACAGGTGGGGGTCTACGCTTTCGTCGCGGTGCCGCTGCTGGCGGTGCTGGTGGCCGTGCCGGTCGCCTGGGGGTGGGGACTCGGCTGGGTCGACGTCATCCTCGCCGCGTTCTTCTACACGGCGACGTGCCTCGGCGTGACGGTCGGCTTCCACCGCTACTTCACCCATGGCGCCTTCAAGTCCCGCCGCGGCCTCCGGATCGCGCTGGCGGTGGTCGGCAGCATGGCGGTGCAGGGCCCGATCCTGCACTGGGTCGCCGACCACCGACGCCACCACGCCTTCGCCGACAAGGAGGGCGACCCGCACTCACCATGGCTGTTCGGCACCTCCCCGGCAGCGTTGGCGCGTGGCTTCTGGCACGCCCACATGGGCTGGGTACTCGACCGTGACCTGACCAACCAGCAGCGGTTCATCCCCGACCTGCTGACCGACCGGGACATTCGCCTGGTCCACCGGCTGTTCGGTCCGCTGACCGCCGCCACGATGATCCTGCCTGCCGTCCTCGGCGGCCTGCTCACCTGGACGTGGTGGGGGGCGGTGACCGCCTTCTTCTGGGCCGGTCTGGTCCGAGTCGCGTTGCTCCACCACGTCACCTGGTCGGTCAACTCGATCTGCCACATGATCGGCGACCGGCCCTTCACCACGCGCGACAGGTCGGCGAACTTCTGGCCACTGGCGATCCTGAGCATGGGCGAGTCCTGGCACAACCTGCACCACGCCGACCCGACGTCCGCCCGGCACGGTGTACGGCCCGGCCAGATCGACATATCGGCCCGGCTCATCAGGATCTTCGAAAAGCTCGGTCTCGTCCACGACGTGCGGTGGCCGACGCCGGCCCGGCTCGCCCGCCTCGCGCGCGGCGAGCAGGCACGAGACGGATGATCGGATATCGATCTTCAGACCCGCGCCGGAGCCGTGGTCGGCCTCACACCGGGCGGTTGATCAGCGCGACGAGCCGCTTCGGCGCGATCAACCGGTAACTGTCTTCGACCAGCCCGGCGATCTCGTCCCAGTCCTGTTCGACGTCGAGCCGGGCCCCCACCCAGCCCTTGGCTCCCACGTATGCCGGGACGAAGAAGCGCTCGGGATCCGCGGAGACCAGAGCCTCCTGTACACCCGGACCCGCCTTGAACGTCATGGAACCGCCGTCCTCGCCGGTCATCAGGAAAAGCTTGTCGCGTACCCGGAACGACGGCGCCGTGTGCCCTCCGAACGGCTTCTCGACCGCCTCCGGCAAAGACAGACAGATGCGCCGTAGCCGCGCCATGACGTCTTCGTCATCCACCTGGCCACCATCCCTTTCAGTCCGGTCGTGAGTACGACATCACGTTCGTCTCATGGATCTCGATTGCCCGCAGCCCATTGACCGATCAGGACGGGCGGTGGGCTCGCACGATGAGGTCGGCGGTTTCGGCTGCGATGGTGTGGCGATGCCCGGCGGTGAGCGGCTTTGTGCCGTAGGCGCCGGCCATCCGCCCCTCGGTGATCAGCAGGTAGGCGAATTGCCGGGCGGTGCGGGCCGGGTCGGGCACGTCCAGCACGCCTGCGTCGTGGCAGCGGTGCAGGTAACCGGTCAATTCCTCGTCGAGGTAGGGGGCGGCTGTGTCGCCCCAGTGACGGCTCAGTTCGGGGTGGTTGCCGATCTCGGCGATGGTGAGGCGGTGCAGCGCGGCCACCGTCGGTGACAGCGCCACGACGAGGATCTGCTCGCCCATCCGGGTCAGGTCCTTCGCCGGGTCGCCGGTGTCCGGAGGGGCCGCCTTCGATCGGCCCTCGCCCGCCCCGCGGGCGGCGGCCAATGCCGCAAGGAAGAGCGCCTGTTTGTCGCCGAAGTGGCGGTAGACGGTCTGCTTGCCGACGCCGGCAGTGGCCGCGATGTCGTCGACGCTCGCCGCGTACCCCGAGCGCAGGAACGCCGCGGTGGCCGCCTCGAGGATCGCCTGTCGCTTGGCCTGGGAGGGAACGCCGGTCACGAAGGTCATCCTACGCCGTGCCTAGACGAGACCGTCTCGTCTCGCTATTGTCCAACAAGACGAGACGGTCTCGTCTTGTTTTGTAAGGATGTGATCATGGACGCCGACGTTGTCGTGGTCGGGGCGGGCCCGGTGGGCTTGCTGCTCGCCGCCGAACTCGCGCTCGCCGGGGTACGGCCGATCGTGCTGGAGCGCCTCGACTCCCCGGCCGAGCAGCCCAAGGCTCGCGGCATCGGGGTGCTTGCGGCTGAGGCGCTGCGCCGCCGGGGGCTCGGGGCGGACCTCCACCGTGAGCACGAGCGCGGCCTGCGGGCGCTGGCCCGCGACCACGGCACCACCAAGACGCACTTCGCATGGATCCACAAGATCCAGCAGGATGCCGCCGACCCGGGTCGACGTGGCGCGCTGATCGAGCAGCCCGCGCTGGAGCGGCTGCTGCGCGAGCATCTACAGGGCCTCGGCGTTCGGGTGCACCACGGTTGCACGGTTACGGGCCGGCAGGAGGGGCCGGACGAGGTCGACCTCACCGTCGAGACCTCGACCGGCAGCCGTCGGTTCACCGCAGCCTTTGCAGTCGGCTGCGACGGCGGGCACAGCGCCGTTCGCACGCTCGCCGGCTTCGGGTTCCCGGGCACCCCGCCACTGATGACCGTCCGCTACGCCCACGCCGAGATACGCGACCGTGACCTGCTGCCACCACCCGGCAGGCTGGCCGGCGGCACGCTGTTCCACGACGACGGCCTGATCGCCACCTTCGACTTCGCCGACACCGCCCCCGGCCGTTCGGCGCTGCTCTCCGCCGATGAGGTCCGCGACAGCGTCCGCCGCGTCGCGGGGGCCGACGTCGAGTTCGTCTCGTTCCACGGCGGGCTGCGTTTCACCGACCAGGCTCGTCAGGCCGAGACCTACCGGCGCGGGCGCACCCTGCTGGCCGGCGACGCCGCCCATGTGCACTCGCCCAACGGCGGGCAAGGGCTCAACCTCGGGCTCATGGACGCGATGAACCTGGGCTGGAAGCTCGCCGCGACCGTCCGCGGCGAGGCGCCCGACTCATTGCTGGACACCTACACCAGCGAGCGGCACCCGGTCGGCGCCGCCGTCCTGCACAACACGCGGGCGCAGTCGGCGCTGCTGGCGCCGGGCCCGCACGTCGACGCGCTGCGTGACATCATCAGCGACCTTATGGACCTGCCGGAGGTCAACCGCCATCTCAGTCGGCTGCTGTCCGGCGTCGCACACCGTTACCCGCTGCCCCACCCGGCCGGGCACCCGGCAGTCGGCGCGCACTGTCCGCCGTTGACCATCGACGGCATCGTCTCACTGGACCAAGTCGCCGCCGGCGGACGTCCGCTCTTGCTGCACCCTCAGGCGAAGCAGATCGACACCGGTGGCAGGGTCGACGCCGTCCAGATCGACGGGCTGGGCGACGAGCGGCTCGCCGCCGTCCTGCTCCGGCCGGACGGCGTGATCGCCTGGGCCGCCGCACCGGGCGAGGACCTCCAGCCTGCGGCGCTCCGGCAGGCACTCCAGACGTGGTTCCCGGCGACGCACTGAGCGTCGACCACCGTCGGAGCACAGCCGCCGAGCGATCGGCGTGACCGATCGTGTGACAACGCCGGCAGCTGTGGCCAGGGCATATATGGCGGCGTACGAGCGTCATATAGAGGTCCTGTCAGCTTGGGAGGAGCCGTTATGGCAGATCGAATCGGGCCGGCACGGCAGAAGTGCGCCGTCACCGTGCTCGGTGGGCCCACGACGGTGATCGACATCGGCGGCTTGCGGATCATCGCGGACCCCACCTTCGACGACCCGGGGCAGAAGTCGTACCTGACCAAACTCACCGGCCCCGCCGCATGCGAGGCGGACGTAGGCCCGGTGGACGCCGCGCTGGTCAGCCACGACCTCCATCCGGACAACCTCGACGAGGGTGGCCGGGCGTTCGCCCTGGCCGCACCGGTGCTGCTGACCGGGCCCGTGAGCGCCCGGAGGCTTGGCCCGCCCGCCGTCGGGCTCGCTCCCTGGACCACCCATGAACTCCCGCGGGCCGACGGCGGGGGACTCCTGAAGGTCCAGGCCCTGCCTGCCGTACATGGTCCGGAGGACGGCGACCGCGACGAGGACGGTCATGTGAACTGCGAGGTCACCGGGTTTCTGCTGTCGGGCCAGGACCTCCCCACCGTGTACGTCAGCGGTGACAACGCGTCGATGGGAGCGGTCGCCGAGATCGCCCGCCGGGTGGGCGCCGTCGATGTGGCCGTCCTCTTCATCGGTGGGGCACGGGTGCCCGCGAAGGAACGCGGCCGGCCTCTCACGCTCACCAGCGAGCGTGCCGCCGCGGCCGCGGCCGTCCTGGACGCGCCCATCGTCATTCCCGCGCATTACGACGGGTGGGCTCATTTCTCCGAGGGACGCGCCGAGATCGATCGGGCCTTCGACGACGCCGGGCTCACCTCCCGCCTGCGCGGCGCCGATCACGGTGAGTGGACGGCGCTGGCGCCCTGACCTTCGGACCGACGGCGGACGACTGTCAGCAGTCGCCTGGAAGCGGATGTGCCGCAGCCGGTGGGCGCAATGGGACCGCGCGCACGCTCACCAGGACCGGGCCGCACGAAGCAGTCGGTCGCGGACGAGAGTGACATGGCGGCGTTCGGGCGCGCCCGGGCGCTGCGCGAGGAAGCCGGTGTTGATGGGCGGGTCGTCGGGGTCGAGGAGTGCCACGAGTTCGCCGGTGCCTAGTTCACGGGCACAGAGATAGCGGGGGAGCACGGTGACTCCGGCTCCGGCCACGACGGCCGCCAGCACTCCACGCAGGTCGGGGACGACCACGGCGGGCGACCTGGTCAGACGCGCGTGGAAGACGTGGCGCCAATACCGGCGGACGATGGGCAGGTCCTCCGCGTAGGCGACCAGCGGGGCGCCGTTCAGGGGGCCGGCGTCATCGCAGCCGACGGGACCGATCCTGTCGGCCCATACAGGCGCGGCCACCAGCACGAACTCCTCGTCCATGAGCGGCACGGCGATCACGGAGCGCCCGCGTGGGCGGATCGCGGACAGGACCAGGTCGAAACGCCCCGCGCGCAGCCCGTCGAGCAGGTCCTCCGCGAGGCCGGTGGTGACCCGCAGTCGCAGACCCTGCTCGACCAGTGGGGCCAGGGCGGGCAGGACCCGGACGCTCAGCACCTCGGCCGGTCCCCCGAGATGCACCGGCTCGGAGGACACACCGCCCGGGCGGCCTCGTCCGGCCACCACGGCCAGTTCGTCCAGAGGCCCCGCGACCTGCACGGCCAGGTCGTCGGCCACTGACGTGGCGACCACGCCCCGGGGCAGTCGCTCGAACAGCCGGCGATCGAGCTGTGCCTCCAGAGCGCGTATCTGGCTCGTCACCGTCGGCTGGGACAGCCCCAGCAGTGCGCCCGCCGCGGTGAAGGAACCCGCGCGGTGCACGGCGAGGAACGTCCGCAGCAACATCAGGTCCAGCGGCCCACCATCTGCCCCATCGCCCAGGGGAGTGGCCGAGGTATCAGCATGCCTATGGCTCATAGAGCTAACACTATTGGTTTTCCTATGTATGGGCGGCCTACGATCCGTCCTGCCACGTACTCAACCCATCTACCGGAAAGAGCGGAACACATGGCACTGATTCTCATCACCGGCGCCTCGGACGGACTCGGCCGTGCGCTGGCGGAGGACCTCGCCGCCGAGGGGCGGCACCGGTTGCTGCTGCACGGACGAGACGCCCGCCGACTCGCCGAGGTCGCCGAAGCCACCGGAGGCGAAACGTTTACGGCCGATTTCTCGTCCCTCGCCGACGTACGGCGTCTCGCCGCGGAGATCGCCGAATCGCACGACCGGCTGGACGTCCTCGTCAACAACGCCGGCATCGGTTTCCACGTCGAAGGATCCGCCCGGCAGTCGTCGGCCGACGGGCATGAGTTGCGCCTCGCGGTCAACTATCTCGCGCCTGTGCTGCTCACCCGGGAACTGCTTCCCCTGCTCCGTCGAGCCGCACCCGCCCGGATCGTCAACGTCGCCTCGATCGGCCAGCAGCCGATCGAGTTCGACGATCCGCAACTCGAACGCGGATACACCGACGTCGCCGCCTACTGCCGCTCCAAGCTCGCACTCATCTGCCACACCCGCGATCTGGCCGAGGAACTCGACGGGAGCGGCGTCACGGTGAACAGTGTCCATCCCGCGACGTACATGCCGACGGCCATGTCCCGGAGATCCGGCATGGAGATCGTCGACTCCCTGGAGAAGGGGGTGGCGGCCACCCGGCGTCTGGTGGAAGCGCCCGAACTGGCCGAGGTCACCGGCCGCTACTTCGACGGCGAGAAGGAGGCGCGTGCCTCCGAGGAGGCCTATGACCCGGACTACCGTCGGCGTCTCAGCGAACTGACGGGAAAGTTGCTGGCGAACGGCTGACCCTCGGGACAACCCGCCTCGTGTAACCGTGGGTCGACCGCCGCGGGGTCCGAAATCCCGCCGCCCCCCACGCGGTGTCCGCGGGGAGGCTTCAGCGCGGGCAATCGCGTCGGCGGGATTTTGTCGGTCTCCACAGGGACAATCGGCGCATGGAGAAGCCAACGATCGTTTCGGCCGAGGAGTGGGAGCAGGCCCGCGACGAGCTGCTCAAGGCCGAGAAGGAAGTCACCCGGGCTCAGGACGCGCTCGCCGCGCGGCGTCGCCGCCTCCCGATGGTCAAGTTCGCCGACGGGTACGCGTTCGACACGCCCAGCGGCACGAAGAGCCTGCTCGACCTGTTCGAAGGCCGGGGACAGCTGGTCGTCTATCAGTTCATGGACAACGGGCCCGACCACTACTGCCCCGGCTGCACCTGGTTGACGAACAACGTCCCCGTGGGCGGGGTGGCCGGGCTGGCCGAGCGCGGGATCACGTGGGTGACCGTGTCGAACATGCCGCTCGCCCAGATCGAGGCGTACAAGGCGCGGATGGGCTGGACGCTGCCGTTCGTGTCGTCGCACGGCACGTCGTTCGCGGACGACTGCGGCGCAGGCCGCGGCTTCATGCTCAGTGTGTTCCTCCGCGACGGCGAGGACGTCTACCGGACGTACAACACCACCTCGCGCGGGGTGGATCGGCTCGTCTTCGCCAACAGCATCTTCGACCTGACGCCGTACGGCAGGCAGGAGGACTGGGAGGACTCCCCGCCCGGCTGGCCGCAGCGCCCCACGTACGGATGATGGGGGCTGCGGCGTTGAGCCGGTGATCGAGTAGACGGCCGTTCGGTCAGAACCAGCCGCGGCGGCGGGCCATGGCGGCGAGGCCGTCGCGCAACGACTGCTCCACCCCTCCCGGGTGGTCGCCGTACCGGACCGTGAACCGGTTGTAGACGTCGTGGCCGGAGGTCAGGAAGCCGCCCCGCGTGTCGGCCTCGAGGGCCACGTCCATCGAGGACGGCCCGGCGATGAACGTCAGCTCGAGCTGGTTGAAGTGACGGCGCCATTCCGGGCCCGCGTGATATTCGATCTCCTGGTAGAAGGGCATCGACGAGCCGCGCAGCGTGCCCTTCTCCAGGTCGGCGCGGCCGAAGTGGAAGCCCATCCGGTCAAGGGCGGCGAGCAGGTGCCCCTGCTCCGGCAGGGGCTCGACGTACAGCGGGTCGAGGTCGCCCTTGTCGAGGGCCCCGGCGAGTGCGAGTTCGGTGGCCACCCCGAGCCGCATCCCCGGCAGCGGACGCCCGCCGATCGCGCTGAGAGGCGTCTCCCACGGCACGGGGATCGAGAACGGAAGCGCCCGAGCCTCGCCGGACCTGAGCTCGAACGGACCGGAGACGCGGGATCTCAGGAAGGTGTAGGTGGCGTGATGCTCGCTGTCGCCGTGCTCGACCTCCACGACGGCGGTGAAGTCGATGGTGATCTCGTCGACCTTGTGGTCGGCGGAGCCTCCCTTGAAACGGACCTCGCCTTGCAGGAGCCCACCCGGGCGTACCTGCGGTGTGCTCAGCACCGTGTCCACCTCGACACCGGCCCCGAATGCGGTCATCAACGTCCGGAACACCATTCACCCCTCACTTGGCTTCTCGCCGCGATCAACGGACGACGCCACGGTCGGGTTCCGGCATCCTTCAGGTCTCCTGCGTGACCGTGGACGAGGGTCAGACCTGGCGCTCGTCGAAGCGCTGACGGGCCTGGTCGATGTGGTGAACGTGCTGCCGGGTCCATACGCACATGGCGTTGACCGTCGTACGCAGCATGAGTCCGGCGTCGGTGAGGCTGTAGTCGACTCGGGGCGGCACCGTCGGATGCACGAGACGGTTCACCACGCCGTCGCGTTCCAGGATGCGAAGGGTCTGCGCGAGCATCTTGTGACTGACGCCCTCGACGGCGGCGCACAGTTCGGTGAAGCGCATGGTGCCCTCGCCGAGCGTGTTGATGATCAGCAGCGCCCACTTGTTGGCGATGTTGGTGAAGATCTCGGCTGACAGTGCTTCGGTCCGCTTCACCTCGGCGGGCTCCATGCTGTCGCTCATCTGCTTGGTCACCTCGAGGTTCCTCTCTCACCCAAAAGTGCGTTCTTCCGGACTGAAACTCATTTATCTACCGTAAAGGTATGAAATGCCATCAAACCTCATGGAGTAATCGATGAGCGTCCTCAGGACCTACGCCCGCCTCTGGGTGGACGACCTGGATCAGGCCCTGCCCGTCCTGCGGCAGTTGGTCGGTGCGGAGCCGGACATCTATTTCGCGTTCGACAACGTCAAGGCCGCCGCTGTCGGGCACTTCCTGGTCATCGACGTGCCGGCGGAGGAACGGGCCAAGTATCCGGCCTCCGCGACTGTGGTCGTCTCCGACCTTGACGAGACCTCCCGGCTGGTCGTGGCGGGCGGGGCCTGGATCACCGTTCCCGAGACCACGACCGAGACCGGAAGATTCCTCTACGCCCGGCACGCGGACGGCGCCGAGATCGAGTACGTGGAATGGATGCCCGATCTCGTCCAGCGCATCGTGGGAGACCGTCACCTGCCCCCGGCGGTGTGACTTCCTTCCTCTCGCGGCCGGAGGCGGACGACAACCGACTGGGCGGGGCCTGCGCGATCCGGCTCGGGGGTGGCCATCTTCGTGCACGGCCGTGTCGGCTCAGGGTTTCCGTACCTTGGCGTAGTGGCGGGCGGCCCGTGCGCGGTTGCCGCAGCCGGGCGAGCACCACTCCCGCCGTGGTGTGTCGCGGACGAAGTGCAGCACGCATCCAGGTCCCTGGCAGGCGCATACCTCGAGGCGCAGCGGCCCGGCGAACAGGTGCATCGCCTCTTCGGCGATCATGGCGAGAACGGCCGCGACGGGCCGGCCCGCCGTGCCCACCGTGACGAGCGGTTCGGGGGCGATGCGCAGTTCGTGCCAGCGCGGGGTCTTCCGGGCATGACGGTTGAGCGTCTCGACCGCGCCGGGGTCGGCGCTCTGACCTGCCGCGGCCGCGACCGCGAGTAGCCGGATGGCGTCGCGGAGTTCCCTGCCGGAGACCGCGTCGTCGTCGGTCACGGCGAGCAGGTCGGCGTCCGTGAGGCGAAGCTCCAGGCGTGTTCGCACGTCGCGCAGCCAGGCGGCGAGGTGCTCGGCGGTCTGCAGGCCATCCCGGGGGCGGCCTCGCACCGCGTATGCGGTATTGCCGAGTTCGAGCGGCAACGGCTCCCCCAGGATGGGGGCTCCGCCATCGATGAGGTCTGCCACATCCACTTTTCTAATGGTACTCGGCTATTGACTCCATGAGAAGTGTGGCATTATCTAGCGGTATGGAGGCGCATCAACCGTTAGAAGATGTGAAGGCGGTGGTGCCTGCCTCGCGACGATCACTTGAATCCCCGGAGGTTTCCCCATGGGTATCGCTAGCTTGCACACCGGCCATGTCGGGTTGAACGTGACCGATCTGGCTCGTTCGATCACCTTCTACCGGCAGGTCTTCGGTTTCGAGATCATCGGACAGCAGAGCGACGGCGACCGTAAGTTCGCCTTCCTCGGTGTGGCAGGTACGCCGACGGTCACGTTGTGGGAGCAGAGCGGTGGCACGTTCGCCACCGGCCGGCCCGGACTTCATCACCTGGCCTTCCAGGTCCCCGACCTGGAAGCGGTGCATCGGGCCGAGGCCACACTGCGCGAGATCGGCGCTGAACTGATCTACGACGGCATCGTCGCGCACGGCGAAGCCGCGACCTCGGGTGGAGTGTTCTTCACCGATCCGGACGGCATCCGTCTGGAGATCTTTGCCCCGGCCGCGACAGGGCTCGCGCCCGCGCCCACACAGGGCGCGCCGACCTGCGGTTTCTTCTAACAATCCGCTCGCCGGGCCGGGCCGCGCCGCGTGGTCCGGCCGTCCGTAAGGAGTTCCCATGTTCCATCCAGGCGAACGCGCGGTGCAGCGCCGTGCCGGCGTCACGATCGGGGGCCACGGGTCGGCCGGTGTGGGCACGGTCATTCCGCCGGTGGCCGCCGAGTTCCTCAATCTGCAGCGCATGTTGGTGATCGCTGCCGCCGTCGACGACGGCACCGTATGGGCCAGTGTGCTCACAGGCCCGCCCGGTTTCATCACCACACCCGACGACCGCACCATCGTCGCCGACCGGTTGCCCGGTGCGGGCGATCCGCTCGCCGGGCGGTTCACCACCGAAGCGGACATCGGCATGCTCGCCATCGAGCAGGCCAGTCGCAGGCGGATGCGGGTCAACGGCAGAGCGCACACAGACGGTGACCGGCTTTGGATCCATACCGAGCAGGTGTACTCGAACTGCCCGAAGTACATCCAGACGCGCACGGTCATGGAGACCGACGCCCGAACGGCGAACACGTCGACATATGTCACCCGCGAGCCGACCCCGGCCCATCGGCGATGGATCAGCTCCGCCGACACGTTCTTCGTCGCCACTCTTGCCGCAGGCCTGGGCGCCGACGCCTCACACCGCGGTGGAAACCCCGGGTTCGTCACGATGACCGGCGACCGGCGGCTGACGTGGCCGGACTACACCGGCAACTCGATGTACATGACCCTGGGCAACCTCGAACTCGACCCACGCTGCGGCCTGCTCTTCCTCGACTGGGAGAACGGTCACACGCTGCACCTGACCGGCCGCGCCCGTACCGACTGGGACCAGGACAGGGCGGCGGCGACACCCGGTGCGCACCGGCTCATCGACTTCGACATCGACCAGGTGGTCCATATCACCGGAGCCCTCCCGGAGCGCTGGTCGTTCGGCGGATACTCCCGGTTCAACCCCGCCGTAAAGCTGGAATCCCACCTCGCTGGAAAGGAATCATGATGCGCGTCCGTGTGGACATGACACTGTGCGAGACGCACGCCCAATGCGTGTTCGCCGCGCCGGAGGTGTTCACCCTCAATGAGGACGACGAACTCGTGTACGACGCCACACCTGACGATGCCATGAGTCCCGCGGTCGAACAGGCCGCCCGTGCGTGTCCCGTCCAGGCCATCACCGTGGACTGGGTCTGATCGACGCGACACCTCCCCGCCTGTCGTCAGGGCCTTGGGTCCTCGCGATGAGCGCACTGCCGGCACCCGGTTCCGCCTCACCTACCGCGTGGTGACAGGCCGGTGCTCCACCTTGCATTTCGACACGCCCGCGTCCGAACGCTCGCAAACGACGAAGGCCGCGGTTTCCGGTGCGCCTGCCTCTTCGCCGCTGACAGGGGTGGCCTCAGCGGGCCGGGCCCTCCACGGCATGGTGGCCGTACCGGCCAGCAACCCCTCGATCGTTTGGATCTCCGTGTTCCGCGGCTCCGGGTGATGTTCGTATCCGGCGCTGCCCAGCGCGAGGGCGACGGCCAGGCCGAGCAGATTGATCTCGTTGGGTTGATCCGGGACTGTGGAATCGCCGGTGGGTTCGAGGCGTATCCCCTCGCCGCCTGATTCGACGATCCGCGCTGTGTACGTGCGCACCATGGGTCCGGCCTTCCTGTCGTCGATCGGCGGCACAGATGTCCGGCTGGGGGATGCCTCCTTGGGTGTCACCGTTCCTCTACTCGACGATTATCGCGTCCTCGAATCAGGAACCGGCCGCGCCACCCGCCGGGGCTGAGCAGGATGACGATCTTCTTCAGGCGAACGGCCCCGCATGCGCGGGCGACCGATGCCGGTGATAACCCGGCGCCGGCCCGGCACCGGCCCCGCTACCTGCCCAGGCGTACGGCCGACGAGCCGTACGCCTGGGTGCAGCGAAGATCACGGTCGAGTCATCTCAACCGCAGTGACTCCAGGCGATCCCACCGGTGTTGGTGTCGGACAGGTATGCGCTGTCCTTCCAGAATCCGCGGGTCCATGCGCTGACACTCACGCAGTGCCCACGCGCGGGGAGGTAGACCGGGCCCGCGAAAGAACGGTAGAGGGTGCTCGAATCCGTGGCGCTCTGGCCGTTGTCGACCCGCAAGGTGATGCCCATGCCTTCAGCTGCGATGAAATCCACATCGCGCCGCAGAATCGCACAGTTCTTGCCGGTGGCGCTGCTGTAGTAAAGGAAGATGATTCCGGCTCCGGTCGCGGCGGCGCTGGCTGTGCTCGTCGGAGTCGCCTCCTGCAAGGTGTAGCCGGATCCGCAGGTGCCGACCATGTAGGTGTTCGCGCTGGCGGGGGATGCGAGGGTCGCGGTGGCGGCGATGACGCCCGCCACGGCAACGGTACGAAGTGCGTTTCGGTTCACCATATGTCCTTTCGGAAGCAAGATCGAATCATATGGGGCACTCCGTTAATGATCAAAGTCCCGCGAAACATGGAACGACGGCACTCCTGTGAGGGCCGCGTCACCCATACGAGCGCAGGCACGACGAACGGGCCTCCGGAGCGACTGCCGGAGGCCCGTCGGCCGGATCATCGGAAGCGGCGCAGGCGGAGGCTGTTGCTCACCACGAACACACTGGAGAACGCCATGGCCCCACCGGCGATCATGGGGTTGAGCAACCCGAGTGCGGCCAGCGGCAGGGCGGCCACGTTGTAGGCGAAGGCCCAGAAGAGGTTGCCCTTGATCGTGCGGAGCGTCCGTCGCGACAGCCGGATCGCGTCGGCGGCGACGCGCAGGTCACCGCGGACCAGCGTCAGGTCGGCGGCCTCGATGGCCACATCGGTCCCGGTGCCCATGGCCAGGCCGAGGTCGGCCTGGGCGAGCGCGGCCGCGTCGTTGACGCCGTCGCCGACCATCGCCACGACCTTCCCTTCGGCCTGGAGTCGCTTGACGACGTCGACCTTGTCGGCGGGCAGCACCTCTGCGGTGACCTCGCCGATGCCGACCTCGGCGGCGACCGACCGGGCGACGGTCTCGTTGTCGCCGGTCAGCAGCACCGGGGTCAGGCCGAGCGCACGCAACCGGGAGACGGCCTCGGCCGAGGTGGTTTTGACGACGTCGGCGACCGCGAGGACCGCGCGCGCCTTGCCGTCCCAGCCGACGGCGACAGCAGTACGGCCGGCGTCCTGCGCGGCGTGCAGCGCCCGCTCCAGGTCGTGAGGGAGATGCTGGGACCACTCGGCGAGCAGTCGGGGCCGCCCGACGAGTACGGCGTGGCCGTCCACGACGCCCTGCACGCCCAGGCCCTCGACGTTGGCGAAGTCTTCGGGGACGGGCAGTTCACCGACCTGTTCGACGGCGCCTCGGGCGATCGCCTGGGCGATCGGGTGCTCGGAGGCGTGTTCCAGCGCCCCGGCCAGGCGCAGGACCTCGTCGCGGTTCTCGCCCTCACGGGTGACGACTTGGACCAGGGTCATCCTGCCCTCGGTGACCGTGCCGGTCTTGTCCAGGACGACGGTGTCGATCCCATGGGTGGACTCCAGCGCCTCGGGCCCCTTGATGAGGATGCCGAGCTGGGCGCCCCTGCCGGTGCCGACCAGCAGAGCGGTCGGGGTGGCCAGGCCGAGCGCGCAGGGGCAGGCGATGATGAGCACGGCGACCGCCGCGGTGAAGGCCGCCCCCGCGCCCGCGCCGGTTCCGAGCCAGAAGCCCAGTGTGCCGACGGCCAGCGCGATCACGGTCGGCACGAAGACCGCCGAGATCTTGTCGGCGAGCCGCTGGACCTGGGCCTTGCCGGTCTGCGCCTCCTCCACGAGCCGGGCCATCTGGGCGAGCCGGGTGTCGGCGCCCACTCTGGTGGCGCGGACGACCAGCCGGCCGCCCGCGTTCACGGTCGCGCCGGTGACGGCGTCACCCGGCCGGACCTCGACGGGGACGGACTCGCCGGTCAGCAGGCTCGCGTCGACGGCCGAGGTGCCCTCTTCGATCACACCGTCGGTGGCGATCTTCTCGCCTGGCCGTACGACGAAGAGGTCCGCGACGGCCAGCCGGCCGACGCGGATGCGCTCCTCTACGCCATCGCGGAGCACTGTGACGTCCTTGGCGCCCATCTCCAATAACGCCCGTAACGCGGCGCCCGCGCGGCGCTTGGATCGGGTCTCGAAGTAGCGCCCCGCCAGGATGAAGGCCGTCACGCCCGCGGCGGCCTCGAGGTAGATGTCGCCCGACCCGTCGCCGCGCGCGATGGTGAAGTCGAACCCGTGGGTCATGCCGGGGGTGCCCGCCGTACCGAAAAACAGCGCCCACAACGACCAGCCGAACGCGGCGATCGTGCCCAGCGACACCAGGGTGTCCATGGTCGCCGCGCCGTGCCGCAGGTTGGTCCACGCGGCCTTGTGGAACGGAAGTCCGGCGTAGACCACGATCGGCGCGGCGAGCGTCAGCGACAGCCACTGCCAGTACGTGAACTGCAGCGCCGGGATCATCGCCATCGCGATCACGGGAACGGCCAGCACCACCGAGGTGATCAGCCGCGTCCGCAGCGGCCGGAGCTCGTCATCGGGCTCCCGCCCCGCGTCGTCAGGCTCCGGCGCGGACGGGTCGGGCAGCTTGGCGGTGTATCCGGCCTTCTCGACCTCGGCGACCAGTTGCCGCGGGTCGAGCTCCTCGGGGAAGGTCACCTTGGCCTTCTCCGTGGCGTAGTTGACCGACGCGGTCACGCCCTCCAGCTTGTTGAGCTTGCGCTCGATCCTGGTGGCGCAGGACGCGCAGGTCATGCCGCCGATCGAGAGTTCGACCGCACCGCCGGCGGCCTGCGGCCTGTCATGCGTGGTGGAGGTCATCACCTCTCCTTTCCGCGTACCCGGGCGTCAGTGGCCGGAGTGCTCGTGGTCGGATTCGACCGGTGTCGTGCCGGTAGGCGGCTGGACGGCCTGGAGGGCGAAGGCCGCGGTGTGGACGGTTCCTGCGTGCTGGAAGTCGAGGAAGAGCCCGTACGTGCCGCCGCTCGGCACCTCTGCGTAGAAGGTGATCGCCGGCCCAGGCGGGGTCTCGCCGTCACCGGGGGTGCCCTCGGGGTGCACGTGCAGGTACGCCAGGTCGCCCGCGCGCAGCGCCACCAGGTGACCATAGGCGCCCAGGTAGGGCTCCAGGTCGGTGACGGGCGTGCCGTCTTTGCTCACCTTCAGCGTGAGCCTGCTGGCCGTACCCGGAGTCAGAACGCCGTCGAGTTCGACGGTGTAGCCGTCGACAGTGGCCGTACGGGCGAAGGGCGGCAGCATATGCGGGGTGTAGTCGCCCGCGGCGTAGAGATCGGTGCCGAGGGTGAGCCCTTCGCGTCCTGGGGGGGTGAAGTCGGCGAAACCGCGATAGGTTCCCGCCTCGGGCAGCGACAGGGGGACCGACCAGACTCCGTCGCCGGTCTCGGTGGGATGGAGGTGCTGGAAGCCGCTCAGGTCGCGGTTCACCACGATGAAGTGCAGCCTCTTGCCGTGTGCGACCTGGAAGCCGGTCACCGGCCTGCCGTCGGGTCCTGTCACGGTGAACCGGAAGTCCGTGCGCTCACCAGGCGTGATCGAGGTGGCCTCCGGGGTCAGGGTGTAACCGTCCTGGGACGTCTGCAGCCCCCCTGGAACGGGCTCCGTGGTCTGACGGTCGGGGGAGGAGGTCACATGAGCGCCGTGGCCCGTGTGCGCCGGCGCCGGGCCGACCGCGCCCACCGCGTTGCCGATGCCGAGGGCCGAAATGAAGATCACCGCGAGGCCGAGACCGTACACGCTCAGCTTGATCGGGGCGTTCACGACGGATCCGCCACTTCATATCCGGCTTCGGCGACGGCGGTCCTGATCTGCGCCGCGTCGAGCGGGGAGTCGCTCTCCACTGTCATGAGGCCTGTGGCGAGATCGACCTGGACGCCGGCGACGCCGGGAACCTCTCCGACCTCTTCTTTGACCGAGCTGACACAGTGGCCGCAGGTCATGCCTTTGACGGTGAAGGTGGCGGTGGTCATCACGAGAACTCCTGCTCTATGTCGATCAAGAACGGACGAGGCGGGCGATGGCGTCGGAGGCTTCCTTGACCTTGGCGTCGGCCTCGGCCCCGCCCTTGGCGACGGCATCGGCGACGCAGTGCGCCAAGTGCGCCTCGAGCAACTCCAGCGCGAAGGCCTGAAGCGCCCTGTTGGCGGCCGATACCTGGGTGAGGACGTCGATGCAGTACTTGTCCTCGTCGACCATCCGTTCCAGGCCGCGGACCTGGCCCTCGATGCGCCGCAGCCGCCTGAGATGGTCTTCTTTGCTTCCCGTGTATCCGGCCATTTCTCCACCTGGAAATCAGTTTGCCCGATTATGGAACACCATACCCCCGCAGGGTATTCCGATGGCAGGGGACGTCCTGGATGACCGTTGGCCGCCTTCAGTAGAAGAAGATCATTGGGAACGACGAGCCGAAGGCCGTCTCACCCCGAGCAGAGCTGGGATTCCAGAGTGTCGTACGACCAGTGCTCCCACTTGTCGGGCGACCACCCGCGGTCGCGGACGAACAGCAGATAGAGCTCGGGGCTGAGCAGGCCGAACAGCAGGTCGGCGGCGTGCTCGGCCGTCACCCCCTGGTGGATCCCCGGCTTGGTCGTCAGAGACCGGGCGGCCGCCGCGTGGACGGTGAACCTCGGGTCGGCGTCCTGGTCCCAGAGCTCGGCGATGCCGGGGTCGGCCGAGGCGGCGGCGCGCAACATCTCGATGATCGGAGCCACTCGCTCCAGGATCCCTCGCGTGCCCTGAACATGGAGTCGCAACTGCGCTCCGGCGGTCTCCGCGGCGAGGGCCTCTTGGAACCACGGCCGATCCATCGTCGCGATCGGCTCGTGGTCTCCCGCAATCGACACGTCGATCAGCTCTTTGAGCAGCACGCGCTTGTTGCCGAACGTGAAGTAGATCGTCTGGACGGCGACGCCGGCTCGGTCGGCGATCTCCTGAAGCGTCGTCGCGCCGTAGCCGTGCTGGACGAACAGCTCGCTCGCGGCCTCCAGCATGCGCCGGCGCGTCTCCTTCGCCTTTCGAGCCCGCTTGTCCTCGCCCTTGACCTGACCCATGGCTGTAGCTTATCTCTAGATATTGACACTAGAGTTCAGCTCTAGCGAGAGTGTGCGAAACGCAGGAGGAGGACCCATGCAGGCAATCGCCAACACCCGGCACGCGGAAGCGTGGAACGGTTGGGAAGGCGTCCATTGGGCGCGGAATCCCGCCCGCTACAACGCGATAGTCGCCGCCTTCACCGACGACTTCTTCCACGTCGCTGCGATCCACGAGGATGACCGCGTCCTCGACGTCGGCTGCGGGACGGGCCAGATCACGCTGCTGGCGGCACGGCAGGCGTCCCGAGGGCGCGTCCTCGGCGTCGACATCTCGGCGCCGATGCTTGAGCGCGCCCGCGCCGACGCGGCGGAGCAGGGCGTCCCCAACGTCAGGTTCGAGCAGGGAGACGCCCAGGTCCACGACTTTCCCGACGGTGGCTTCGACGTCGCGATCAGCCGTGGCGGCGTCATGTTCTTCGGCGACCTGGTGGCCGGCTTCGCCAACATCCAGCGAGGGCTGCGGCCAGGTGGGCGACTCGTGTTCATGGGCCCGCAGGGCGGCGCCCCCGACAGCGACTACGCCCGTGCCACCGCGGCGCTGAAGCCGCTGATGCGTGGACCGTCGCCCGCGGCGCGGGGGATGGGATCCCTGGTCGACTCGGCCCGCATCCACGAGGTGCTCGGTGCGGCCGGGTTCGCCGACGTGAGTGTCACTCCGGTCGAGGCGCTGATGGATTACGGCCGCGACGCCGCCGACGCGGCGGAGTTCATCCTCAGCCAGGGGCCGGTCCGCTTCAACCTGGAAGGGGTCGACCGGTCTGTCGTCGCACGGGCGAGGGAGGAACTGCGGGCGGGGCTCGGGCCGTACGAGACCTCAGAGGGGGTCCGGATTCCCGGCGCCGTCTGGCTGGTGAGCGCCGTCCGCCCCTGAGTCTCCGGGCCTGGGCCGGTCAGAGCGGCTCGGTCAGCTGACCCTGGACGTGTGCCCGGACGATGCCCGCCATGTCCGTCACACAGTCGTCCAGCAACCACTGCACCTGCAGGCCGTCCATGAGGGCGACGAGCTGCCGCCCCGCCATGCCCGGATCGATGCCGGGCCGCAGGATCCCCTCGTCACGGGCCCGCGTGTAGGCCAGCTCGAAGGTGGCGACAGATGTCCGGTAGCGCTCGACGAAGTAGTCGTGGGCGGGATGCGTGGCAGATGTCGCCTCGGCGGACAGCACGGCGAACAACTCGACGATGCCCCGGCGTGCGGCGTTCATCGAGACGAGGCCGACCAGCCGGCGCAGCGACTCCATGCCGGTGGCGCCGTCGATCGACAACCACTGCCCGTCCACCTCGTCGCGGTGCTCGAGCACGGCGAGCAGGAGCGACTCCTTCGTCGGGAAGTGATGCAGCAGGCCGGGATGCGAGATCCCGCAGCGGGCCGCGATCTCGCGCAGGGAGGCGCCGCGGTAACCGACCTCGCCGAACAGCGTCACGGCGCGGTCGATGATCTCGCGTCGTTTGGCGCGGCCCTTCTCGTAACCATGCTGAGCCCCGGTGGCCACTGTCTCCACTCTTCCGGCGTCAGATACCTACCACTTGGTCGGTATTGAGCTTACAGTTCTCTGGGGCGGCCGATATGGGCCGATCGGACGCGGGGGTCTCCTGTTGGCACGCTACGAGCAGCGCACCGTGCGGCGGGCCCGATACGCGGTTGCCGCCGTGTTCTGTGTCCACGGCTCGGTGACCGGGTCCTTCGCGACCCGGGTTCCGTGGATTCAGGAACATGCCGCGGTCAGCGCGGGCCAGTTGGGGATCGCCCTGGCCTTCCCGGCGATCGGCGCCGCGTTGACGATGCCTCTCGCCGCCCGGCTGAGCCACCGCTTCGGGGCCCGTGCCGCACTCCGCGGTCTCCTCACCCTGTGGACGCTGGCCCTGATCCCGCCGTCTCTGGCGCCGAACATGCCGACGTTGTGCATGGCGTTGTTCGTCTTCGGAGCGAGCGCGGGGATGTGCGATGTGGCGATGAACGCGCTGGGCGTCGACGTCGAGAGGCGGCTCGACAAGTCGATCATGTCCGGGCTGCACGGCATGTGGAGCGTCGGCGCGTTGATCGGCTCCGCGGTGGGCACGCTCGCCGCGCACCTCGAGGTGAGCGCCCAACTGCACCACGCCGCGGCGGCCGGCACCCTCATGGTCGTCGGACTCGTGGCGTGCCACTACGTGCTCGACCTGCGGCCGGATCAGGACGAGGAGCCGCCTCCGCGGTTCGCGCTGCCGCCCAAGTCGGCGCTGCTCATCGGTGCGGTCGCGTTCTGCGCCACCTTCGGTGAGGGAGCGAGCCTGGACTGGTCCGCGGTGTACCTGCGAGACGTCCTGACGGCCTCGGCGGGCGTGGCGGCCGCGACGACCACGGGCTTCACGCTCACCATGGCCGTGGCCAGGATCGCCGGCGACGCCCTGGTGGACCGGTTCGGAGCGGTGCGGACCGTACGGGCCAGCGGTGTCATCGCCGCCGCGGGTGGCCTGCTGGTGATGACCGCCTGGCATCCGCTGGTCGCGATGGCCGGCTTCGCGTTGCTGGGCGTCGGCATCGCGGTCGTCGTGCCGCTGGCGTTCGCCGCGGCAGGACGAAAGGGCCCGAACCCGAGCCAGGCCATCGCGGGCGTCGCCACCGTCACCTACACCTCGGGACTCGTCGCCCCCTTCGCCATCGGCACGATCGCCGACGCGACCAGCCTCGTGGTGTCCTTCGGAGTGGTGACGGCGCTCGCATGCGGGCTCGCCGTGTTCGCGGGCGTGCTCCGCACGGGCGATCGGCGGGCCGCCGGCGTCACCCGGGCGGAGGCCGCATCCGACGTCACGTCCTGAAGGGCGCGGACGCCACCGCCCGCACCTTCGCGTCAGGAGCCCTCGATCGTCTCCGGAAGGCAGACGGTCAGCGCACCCGGGACGGCCTTGGCCTTGAGCCGAGTGGTGGCCTCGCGTTCGCCGCCGTCGAGTTCGTACATCAGGGGTGAGCCGAACCGGGCGGAGACGGTCCTGGCACGGGTGATCCGGACGAACGGGGACTCCTCGGAGCGTCCTGTCGCCATCTTCCCGAGCACCCGGGCCCACTGCACCGGTCCCTTGGCCGTGGAGACGCCCACCTCCAGCCAGCCGTCGTCGGGCCGGGCATCGTCGAACGCCTCGATGCCGCCGGCGATCGTGCCGACGTTGCCCAGCAGCAGGCAACTCGCCTCCCCGTCGAACCAGGTCACCCCATCGACCTTGATCTTCATCGGCACGAGCGGGCCGCCGACGTGCCGGACGGCCGCCTTGACATAGCTCAGCCTCCCGAGCCGCCTCTTGGCCTGCCCGTCGGCGTCGGCGATCATCTCGGCTTCGAATCCGGCACCGGCCATCACAGCGAAATGCTCGCCGTTCAGCAGCCCGAGGTCCAGCTTCTCCCGACGGCCGTGGAAGCCGATGTGCACCGCCTCCTCAAGGTCGGCGGGGATGCCGAGGTTGCCCGCGAACAGGTTCGCGGTCCCCGCGGGGAGGATCGCCATCGGCACACCGGAGGTGGCCATCGCGTCGGCGCACCGCTGGACCATGCCGTCGCCACCCCAGACGAACACCAGGTCGGCGCCGCGCCTGAGCGCGTCGCGGACCTTCTTGCGCGCCTTTCTGCTCTTGGGCACCTCGTACCAGAGCAGGTCGCCGACGTCCTGCTCGCTGACCAGCACGCGCAGCCTGTCCAGGCCGGCGCCGAGGGTCTTCTTGCGGTGCGCGACAACCGCCACGGTGGGGGACATGCTTCCCGGCTACCCTCGACGACGGCTTTCAAAGATGATCCACACCAGTGAGCAGAACAGGAGTCAGCGCCTTCTGCCCGGGTAGCCGTGCGATCAAGCGCCACTCCGATCGCGAAGGAGCCGGACGGTGACACATCCGTGGTTGAAGGCGTACGCCGGGAGTGACCGCGCTCTGGGGTTGCGCCTGACGGTCGCCGGCCTCGCCGTGGCGCTCGCCATGGTCCCCTTCACCGTGTTGCTCGTCATCGCCAAGATGCCGGTCAACCGGCTGGACGCGGAGGTCGCCGAGGACCTGCACGTGTACGCGCTCGCCCACCCCGCAGTCACCAGGCTGCTCATCGTCTGGACCGACCTGTTCGGGCCGTGGCCCTGGCGCATCGCGGTCGCCGCGTTCGCCGTCCGGCTGGTGCACAAGGGCGCGCCCAGGCTGGCCGTATGGGCGCTCGCCACCGTGACCGTCGGCGGGCTGCTCGGCCTCGCGCTCAAGGTCATCGTTGCCCGGGCCAGGCCGAACCTTCCGGATCCCGTCGCGTTGGCACCGGGTGAGTCGTTCCCGTCGGGCCACGCCGTCAACGTGACGCTGGGGGCGGGCGTCATCGTCCTGCTCGTCCTGCCCATGCTTTCCCGGTGGGGGCGGCGCGTCGCCTGGGCCCTCGCGTGCCTCCTGGTCCTGTCGGTCGGCTACACCAGGATCGCCCTCGGCGTGCATTGGGTCAGTGACGTGATCGCCGGGATCGCGCTCGGCACAGCCGTGGTCGCCGCCACCGCGGCGGCATTCGAGACGTGGCGGCGAGAGCAGGGCCGCAGGCCGGCCGCGCCGCTGAGCGAGGGAATGGAGCCGGGCCGGTGAAGATGCCCACAGCCATGACCGGGCACGTGCGGTACTACGCGTTGTCGATCGTCGTGCCGCTGCTCCTGCTGGCCGCGGCGACATACGGCGTGGGCGAGCTGATCCTCAGGTGGCCGACCGGTGAGGCGGCCGTTAACAGGGGCCTGGCCGCCGACCGCACCTCGCTGTTGAACACGCTCACGGACTACGGCACCAGCCTGTCGGACATGCCGTACATCGTGGCGCTCACCGTGGTGGGCGTGATCGTGTTCAGGCTCGTTCACAAACGCTGGCGCGAATCGGTCTTCCTCATGGCGTCCGTCTGGGGTCAGTCGCTCGTCTTCCTCGCCACCACCGAACTCGTCGGCCGGCACCGGCCGCCGGTGCGGCACCTCGACCCCGCCCCGCCCACCTCCAGCTTCCCCTCGGGGCACGTCAGCGCCGCCGTCGGGTTCTACTGCGCGATCGCGCTCATCCTGACCTCGCACATCCGCGACAGGGCGTCGCGGGTGGCGATCTGGGCGGTGGCCGTCGCCGTCCCGCTCATCGTCGGCTTCTCTCGCCTGTACCGGGGCATGCACTTCCCCACCGACGTCATCTGGGGCCTGTTGCTCGGCGTCTGCTGTGTCACGGTCGCCGCGCGTGCGATCCTCTACCGGCGCGAGGAGCGGCGCCCGCAACTCCAGGAGGCGGAGCGTGATCCGCACCGTGTGCCTCGGTGAGCCCCGTGGCCGGTGTCTCGGTAAGCCCTGCGTCTCACCCGTGTGCGGCGGCCGGCGATGGGCGAAGGGACGGCGGGCCGGTCGATTCGCGGACCACCAGCCGTCCCGGATGGCGGATGACGCCGGTCGTGCGGTGTCCGTCCAGGGCCGCGGACAGATGCTCCACCGCGATGGCGCCCAACTGCTCCAGATTCAGGTCGATGGTGGTCAGCGGCGGACGGCAGTCGGCCGCCAGCGTCTCCCAGTTGTCGTAGCCCACCACCGCGACGTCGTCGGGGATGCGCCGCCCGAGGTTCGTCAGCGTCTCGCAGGCGCCGTCGGCGATCTGGTCGTTGCCGCAGAAGATCGCGTCCAGGTCGGGGTCCGCGGTGAGCAGCATGTGCGCCGCATGCCGGCCCCAGCGGCGTGACCATTCGCCGTGGAAGGGTTCGCCACCGGCCAGGTCCAGACCGGAGTCGTGCAGCACCCGGCGCAGCGCGGCCGCCCGGTCACGCGCGGCACGGTACAACTCTGGGCCGGTGATGTGCCCGACATGACGCCTTTGTAGCGATATGAGGTGCTCGGCGGCGAGGCGTGCGCCTCCCTCGTCGTCGGCGAGGATCGACAGATCCCCGGGGTCGCTGGATTCCCCGTACACGTACACCACCGGCACCGGGATGTCGCGGGTCAGCGACGGGCGCAGGTCGTTGCTCTCGCCGAGGATGATGAAGCCGTCGACCTGCCTGGCCACCAGGGTGCGGATGTAGTGCTGGCGGCGGATGGAGTCGCCGCGCGCGTCGCAGAGCACCACCGACATCTCCTCGTTGCCCAGGGCGTTCTCCACTCCGAGCAGCACCGGCATGGAGAAGCGCCCGCCGAGTTCGTCGGTGAGCAGTCCGATGGTGCGGGTGCGGCCGCCGATCAGCCCGCGGGCGAGCGGGTTGGGATGGAAGGCCAACTCCGCGGCGGCATGGCGTACCCGTGAGCGGGTGGCGTCCGCGACCTCGGGCCGTCCGTTGAGCGCCTTGGACGCCGTCGCGACGGAAACCCCGGCCAGTTTGGCCACGTCGGCCAGGGTCACCAGTTCGGAACGACGTCGGCCCACCGAAAACCTTTCGAAAGCGTTTCGAGATGCCGACAAAGTCGGGAGGGGCGCGTGTCCTGAGCTTATGTCGAAGATCCGTCCGATACAACACCTCGTCGCCGGGCTCTCGTTATCGAAATTTAACGTTGCCGAAAACCTTTTCGGAGCCGATCGTGAACGGAAGCGGCGCATCCCGGGCGCGTCGGCACGGACCCTCGCTACTTCGCACCCCCCCGCCAGTCCCACCCCGAAGGAGGTGACGCGATGCTGGTGTACGCCCGCTCCAGGTCGAGATCATTGGTCATGGTGGCCATACTCTGCCTTGTCGCCAGCGCGCTCGTGGCCCCAGGACGGCAAGCGTCCGCGGCCCAGACCATCGGATACCCGACCTTCAGCGGCCCCGCCGTACCCGCGCCGCCGGTCGCCTACAACACCGGCAACATGATGCAGGCCGTCTACGACTCGGAGAGCTCAGGCACCAACTTCTGGATCGACCGGCTGCTCAGCCGCTCCGGCAGCGATCCGTCCGACGCCGACGGCGGCATCCTGATGACACGCGGCCGGGCGCTGTTCATGAAGACCCACAACCCCGGGACGCTCGGCTTCGCCGGCAACGTGGCCTACATCGAGAGCATCAGCAACCAGAGCGCGTTCACCGTGGCCATCACGCCCGGCACCTTCACCGAGCAGGTCTCCCAGCGCTGGCAGGCGCCGAGCTACTTCAAGAGCGTGCACACCAGCGGCTCGGTCCGCGTCGAGCAGACCAAGTTCATCACCCAGAACAACGTCGCGGTGGCGAACTTCTCGATCACCAACTCGGGCACCTCCGCGACCACCCTGCAGCTGCGGGCGACCTCGCCGTACGCGACCTCGGGCAGCGGCAACGAGCTGACCGGCAGTCGCAGCGCGTTCAACAACCTCACCACCTTGTCCCCGCGTCTGTCGGGCGACGGGTTCACCGTCACCAGCGGGGGACTCAACCGCTCGGTCACCGTCGGCGCGGGCGCCACCGTCACCGCCAAGGTCGTGATGGGCTTCGTCACCAACGAGATCCCCGAGTCGCTGACCGAGTACAACGCGTACAAGGGCTACACCAACGCCACCGCGTTCGCCACGCACGTGCGGGCCTACAATCTGTGGTGGGCGCAGAACATCCCGTACTTCGACTCGCCTGAGCCGGCCATCAAGAAGAACTACTACTACCGGTGGTGGCTGATGAGGTTCAACAACCTCGACGCCAACCTGCCCGGCCAGACCTACCAGTTCCCCACCTCGGTCGAGGGCGCGCTCGGGTACAACAACGCCATCGTGCTCACCCAGCCGATGCACATCGACGATCTCAAGTACCTCCGCACCCCGCTGTACGCCTACGGCGACTGGCTCTCGGTCGGTCAGGTCTCCAAGGGCGGCAGGTTCCTCGACAACCCCGGGGATCCGGCCAACTGGTCCAACAGCTACACGCAGTACATCGGTGAGGCGGCCTGGCGCAGCTACCAGATCCACGGCGGTCAGCCCGGCATCGCGGCCAACCTCGCCAAGTACGCGGAAGGCGACGCGAAGGGCCAGCTCAGCTTCTACGACCATGACAACAACGGCCTGATCGAGTACGACTGGGGCGCGCTGACCGGCAACGACGCCGACGCCGTCTCCTTCCACTGGCGCAGCGGCAACCTCGATCGCACCGAGTCCGCGTACGTCTACAGCGGGGCCCTCGCCGCGGCGCAGGCGTACGACGCGATCGGCAACACCACCAAGGCGGCCGAGATGCGCACGCTCGCCACCCGCGTGCAGAACGCGGTCGTCAACGTGCTGTGGAACCCGACCGCGCGCGTGCTGCAACACCGCCACGTGTCCACCAACACCCTGGACCCGTGGAAGGAGATCAACAACTTCTATCCGTACGCCGTGGGGCTGATGCCCAACACCGCGACCTACCGCGAGGCGCTGCGGCTGTTCACCGACCCGGCCGAATACCCGGTCTTCCCGTTCTACACCGCCAACCAGAAGGACAAGGCGGCGGCCGCAGCGGCCGGCAACCCGGGCAGCAACAACTTCTCCACGATCAACTCCACCGTGCAGTTCCGGCTCTTCTCGTCCGCTCTGCGCAACTACCCCAGCTCCTACATCACCACCACCGACTACAAGAAGCTGCTCTACTGGAACACCTGGGCCCAGTACGTCGGGGGCAACACCCAGTGGCCCGACGCCAACGAGTTCTGGGCCAACTGGAACGGCTCGTCCATCACCTACCGCTCGTGGATCCACCACAACATCCTCGGCAGCAGCAACTGGACGCTGATCGAGGACGTCGCCGGGCTGCGGCCCCGCAACGACAACAAGGTGGAGCTGTCGCCGATCAACATCGGATGGGCCAACTTCGCCGTCAACAACATCCGCTACCGCAACGCCGACCTGTCCATCGTCTGGGACGACCCGGCGGACGGCGTCGTCAAGTACCCCGGTGTGCCCCAGGGGTACTCCATCTACATCAACGGCACCCGCGCCGCGACGGTGAACCAGCTCGTGCCCTTCGTGTGGAACCCCGACACCGGCGCGGTCACCTTCAGCGGCACCACAGGGACCGTGGCCTTCAGCACCGCGATCGCCGGTCTCCGGTCGCCGCAGCAGGTCGTCCAGTCCGACGCGCGCGTCGTCGACGAGCTCGCCAAGGCAGGAGTCGACCTCACCGCCAACCTGACCAACCTCGCCCAGGGCGCCACCGTGTCGGCCTCCTACACCGGTGGCGGCACCAGCACCGGCGGCGCGGTGGACGGCTACCCCGTCAACGAGCCCTACTGGGGTGCGGGCGGCTCGCCCAACGCCCAGGACTGGTACGAGGTGAACTTCGGCAGCGCCAAGACCCTCGACGAGGTCCGGCTCTACTTCAAGGACAGCCGTCCGGCGAGCGCCACCTACCGTCCGCCGTCCGCCTACCAGATCCAGTACCTCAACGGCAGCACCTGGACCAACGCCGCGGCCCAGGTCAAGACACCGAGCACACCGCAGGGCAACTACAACGTGGTCCAGTTCACGCCGGTCAGCGCGCAGCGGGTGCGGGTGCTGATGACCAACGCCTCCGGTGCGAAGTCGGGTCTCACCGAAATCAAGATCTACAACCGCTGAGGTAACGGCGGTCCGCTCCCGTGGCGGAGGAGGTCACCCCTCCTCCGCCACTCCACTCCGCGTGCGGCCCGAGCCCTATCTGTCGGGCCCGCCGTCCCGCACCCACGCGTAGGTGCTCGCGACGCCCTCGGACAGTGAGGTGGCCGCCTTCCAGCCCAGCTGACCGGCGGCGCGTGCCACATCGAGCGCGCTGCGCCGGAGCTCCCCGGGCCGCGCGGGCCCGAACTCCGGCTCGATGCTCCGGCCCGTGACCTGGCCGATGACGTCGGCCAGGGTGAGGATGCTGGTCTCGATGCCGGTGCCGACGTTCCACACCCCCGCGGCGGAGGAGCCGGCCGCGGCGAGGAAGGCCGCGGCGACGTCGCCGACGTAGACGTAGTCCCGTGTCTGGGTGCCGTCGCCGTAGATGACGGGCCGCTCCTCCCGCATGGCCTTGCCGCAGAAGATGGCGACCACTCCCGCCTCCCCGGCCGGGTCCTGGCGCGGGCCGTAGACGTTGCCGAGCCGCAAAACCGAGTGGGCGGTCCCGTGGAGGCGGTTGGACAGGCCGATGTACTGCTCGGCGCAGTATTTGGCCGTGCCGTACGGCGCCTCGGGCTCGGGCCGCTGATCCTCGTCCGAGGGGATCACCGCGTCCTTGCCGTACAGGGCGCCGCCGGTCGAGGCGAACAGCACCCGGGCCCCGGCGGCGCGCGCCGCCTCCAGCACGTTGATGGTGCCGATGACGTTGGTCTGGGCGTCGCCCGCCGGATCGGCCACCGAGGCCCGCACGTCGATCTGCGCCGCGAGGTGGCAGATCAGCTGGGGCCGGACCTGGGCGATGACCGCCGCCATCGCGCCGGGGTCGGCGACGGAGGCCCTGTGCGCCGCCACCCGGGGATCCAACCGGGTCAGCCTGCCGGAGGACAGGTCGTCGAGCACGGCGACCTCGTCACCCCTGGCCAGGAAGGCGTCGGTCAGGTGGGAGCCGATGAACCCGGCTCCGCCGGTCACAAGTATGCGCATGAGTAGGGAGCCTAAGGGCAGGCAAGATCTCCGTCCTGTCGCCAGGCCTGGTCGCCAGGGCATTTGCCGGCCGCGCGGCGGAAACCGATCCCGAGCGGACGGCGGCCCGGGGCGGGGCTCAGAGGCGAACCCGGCCCCGGGCGTCCGAACCGGTCGATCCGCGAGCCATGCTCGACAGGCTGCGCAAGTGACCCGTCAGCGGCTCACGGAGGCCGGCCGTTCAATCTCGCGATGGCGCACGTCTCACGCCGTCGCGACCCCCGATTCCGTGCGACCGATCACTCGGCCGTGCCCGCGGGAATCCAGACGCGCATGGTCGAGGGACCCCGGTTCGCCCAGTCGTGATAGGGCGTCAGCGGCACTTCGGCCGAGGCCGTGAGGTGAGGGGTGACGTCCGCGGCGCTGACCGAATAGGGGAAGTCGCGCACGGGGGAGTCCGCCGAGGAGAGGTGGACGCGCACGCTGTCCCGGTCCGACATCGGCGGTTTGGACACGTCGACGACCGTCGCCTCCGTGCTCCAGCCATGGGGGAGGTCGACCGACTCCAGGGCGTAGACGACGGGACCGCGCTGGACCGCGACGCAGCCCCTGACCGCGTCGACGCGAGGGTGCGGGAAGACGAACCGCGCCTCGATGGGCAACTCCAGCACGATCGTGTCCCCGGCGACGAACGGCCTCGTGACCGAGGCGGCCCCCGGCGCCGCCTCCTCCGCGACCCCGTTCACCGACACGCTCGCACCCTCCGCCCATTCGGGGACACGCAACGACAGCGTCCACGGGGTGCCGGGGGACTCCCGGATCGTGATCCTGACCGTGCCGGCATGGGGGAACTCGGTCTCCACATCGAGGCTGACCCGTCGTCCGTCCGCCAGGACCGTGTCGACGGACGCGCCGCCGTACTGGTGGATCTGCACGCCCTCGGCGTCCTTGGTCGCCCAGAGCGCGCCGAGGCTCGCCAGAGTCCTGGCCAGGTTGGTCGGACAGCAGGACGCCTCGAACCAGGCCTCGCGCCGGCTGCTCGCGCCTCTCAGGCACAGGCCGTCGGCGTTGACCGGCGCCGGCACGCTCACCGAACGCTGGTGCAGCGTGTTGGCGTAGAAGAAGGCCCTGCCGTCGCGCGCGGGAGACGCGGCCAGGACGTTGTACAGCGTGCGCTCGATCAGGTCGGCATACCGGCTCTTCCCTGTGGCGAGGAGAAGCCGCCAGCTGAACATGATGGAGGCGACGCCCGCGCACGTCTCGCAGTAGGAACGATCAGGCGGCAGGACGTAGTCGAGGCCGAACGCCTCGTCGTTGTGGTGGGATCCCATCCCGCCCGTGACGTAGACGCGGGTCGCGACGGTGTTGGCCCACTGGGTCTCGAGCACATGCAGCAGTTCCGTGTCGCCGGTCTCCACGGCGACGTCCGTGGCGCCGGCCGACAGGTAGAGGGCCCGCACGACGTGGCCGCGCAGCACGGTTGCCTCGCGCACCGGCATGTCGTCCTGGGCGTAGGCGCTGCCGTACTCGATGCGAGGGAGCGTTCCAGCGCCGCGCCGATCGATGAACAGGGCCGCCTGGTCCAGGTAGCGGCGCACGCCGGTGAGCCGGTAGAGCTCGACCAGGCCGAGCTCGATCTCGGCGTGGCCGCACACCGTGCGCAGCCCGTTCTCCCCGAACATCACGCAGACATGATCGGCCAGCGCCGTCGCCACCTGGAGGTACTTGGCGTTGGCCCCCGCACGCGCGTTGGCGACCGCCGACTGGAGGAGATGCCCGAAACAGTAGAGCTCGTGCCCCCAGGAGAGGTCCGAGTAGCGAGGGCGTTGCCAGGCCCGGCCGAACAGCGTGTGCAGGTAGCCGTCGGCGTCCTGTGCCGCCGCCAGCCGGTCGACGAGCCCGTCGAGCGCGGCGTCGAGTTCGGCGTGGAGGTCGGCGCCTCCCGGGCCGGTTCTCGCCCGATCCCAGGAGATCGCCTCGATGATCTTGTAGATCTCCGAGTCGGCGAACTCCATGCCCCGGTGCTCGTACGGCCGGCCGGAGGCCGCGTTGTCGAAGTTCCCCACCCAGCCCGCCCGCTCCAGCCAATGGAGTGCGTGCGGGATGATCGCGTCATGGTTGAGCTCCTGGCGCTCCCCCCAGAATCCTCCGGCGAGCCGGGATTCATCAAGACCGAGCGGGGTGAACACCCCGCCGCGCGGGACGACGGGGGCGACAGGGGAGGTGTGTCTTTCGACGATGCCGGTCACATTTGTCCTTTTCAGAGTTCTCATGCGAAGAGAAGCCGCTAGCCGCGCAGCGCGCCTGACATGAATCCGCGCACGTAGTAGCGCTGGAGCACGATGAACAGGAGCAGACAGGGAATGGCCATGACCATGACCCCGGCTTCGAGCATCCCGTAGTCGATCGCCCCGAACGTGCGCTGCGTCATGCTCCAGACGGCCACGGGGAGCGGGAAGCTGGCCCCGTCGTTGAGCAGGATCAGGGGGGCGAGGAAGTCGTTCCACGAAGCGAGGAAGGCGAACAGCCCCACGGTGACCAGGCCCGGCCGGACTGCGGGGAGCAGGATCAGGGTGAAGGCGCGGAACGTGCCGCATCCGTCGACCATCGCCGACTCGTCCAGCTCCCGCGGCACCGCCTCGAACGAGTTGCGCATCATGTAGAGCGCGAACGGCAACTGGAACATGACGAAGACGAGGCTGAGCCCGACCAGGGAGTTCTGCAGGCCGATCTTGCCCAGCAGCACATAGAGCGGGATCAGGATCGTGGCGTACGGAACCATCAGGATCGCCAGCGTCGCCAGGAACAGCAGGTTCTTGCCGGGGAAGGCGAACCTGGCGAACGCGTAGCCCCCCAGCGCCGAGACCAGCAGCGTCCCCGCGACGGTCATCGCCGACACCAGCAGGCTGTTGGTCAGGTAGGAGGTCAGCCCCTCGCCGAAGTGGGCCATCCTCGTGTAGTTGCCGAAGCCGTACCCGTTGGTCTGCCCGCTGCCGGGCTGCCCCTTCAGGGACGACCACCCGCTCCAGAGCAGTGGGAACAGGAACAGGACGGCCAGCGCCGACGTGGCGGAATACGAGCCGGTGCGCCTCATTTGTCGCCTCCCCTGAGAACCCGCAACTGCAGGGCGTTCAGCGCGACCAGCGCCGCCAGCAGAACGACCGACAGCGCCGCGGCGCCGCCGAGGTCGAAGCGGAAGAACGCGTTGCGGTAGATGACCATGACCATGGACACCGTGCTGTTGTCGGGGCCGCCGTTGGTGAAGATGAAGAACTGGTCGAAGGCCAGCAGCGAGCCGGTGATGCTCAGGATCAGCATCAGCGCGATCGTCGGGCGCAGCAGCGGCAGCGTGATCTTGGTGAAGGTCTGCCACCTGCTCGCCCCGTCGGTCCTGGCGGCCTCGTAGACCTGGACCGGGATCGCCTGCAGACCGGTGAGCAGGATCAGCATGTTGAACCCGGCGAACCTCCACAGGACCAGCGCGATCGTGGAGAACAGCGCCATGTTCGGCGTGCCGATCCACTTCACGTCCATGAACCCGAGGGGCCCGAAGTCGGGATTGAGCATGCCGTAGAACAGCAGCGAGGCCGCCGCGAAGCCGACCGCACCCGGCAGGAAGAAGGCCGTGCGGAAGAAGGTGACCCCTGGCCTGCGGTTCTGCACGAGCAGGGCGAGGCCGAGCGCCACCGCCGACAGCAGGACCGTGATGATCAGGGTGTACTTCAGCGTGAAGAACACCGAGTCCACGAACAACGGGTCATCGGAGATCTTGGTGTAGTTCTCCGGCGCGTTGAACCTCGCCTGGCCCAGCAGCGGCCACTTGTTCAGCGACATCCAGACGACGAGCGCGAGGGGAGCGAGGAACAGCACCCCGACGATGACGGCGGTCGGGGCCGCGTAGAGCATCCCGATGTATCGACGCGAGCGGGGACGGCCTCGGGCGTGGGACGCGCGGGCCGCGACCTTGTCAAGGTCACGGCCCGCGCGGGGCGGGGCGAGTCGAGTCATGACTGGGCGAGCGACTTGTCGATGGCGACGTTGAGCTCGGCCAGCTTGGCGGGATCACCGAAGACGGCCTCACGGGCGAAGCGCAGCCACGGCCCCTGCGGGTCGTTGAAGGTCTGGCCGAAGCGCAGGGCGTACGGCGTCTGCCCCTTGGCGACCAGGGAGTTGATCAGGACGACCCGGGGGTCGGCCTCGGAGTACTTGTTGCTGGCGAGGTCGGTCCTGGCCAGCACGTCCTTGTTCTTGGCGAGGACTTCGACCTGGGCTTCGTCGCCGACCGTCCAGGACAGGAAGTCCCAGGCCGCGTCCGCGTGCTTGGTGGTGGCGGAGATGCCGATCGAGTCGCCGCCGACGAACGTGGACTGGCCGCCGTCGGGGCCGGCGATCGGGGTGACGCCGATGTTCATGTCAGCGGGCATGGAGCCCAGCGTCGTGGACGGCATGGGCATGACGCCGATCTCCCCCTTGGGGAAGAAGCCCGTCCAGGTGGCGCCTTGCTCCTCCTTCGTGGTCGGCCCGCTGACGCCCTTGGCGTACAGGTCCTTGTAGGTCTGGAAGACGTCGGTCATCGGCGACTGGTTCACCAGCGACTTGGTGCCCTGCTCGTTCATGACCTGGCCGCCGGCGGCCCAGACCGAGGGCCAGAAGGTGAAGACGTAGCAGCCGCCGCAGTTGCCGCCGAAGAACGTGCCGTGGACCTTGCCGTCCTTGCCGAGTTTGTCCTGGACCGTGGTCGCCTGCGCGGCGAACTCCTTCAGGGTCGTCGGGCCCTTCTCCGGGTCGAGCCCGGCCTTCTTGTAGAGGTCCTTGTTCCAGAACCAGACCGACAGGTCGAGCGTGTGCGGGAGGGTGTACATCCGGTTCTCGTACGTGCCGAGCTTCATGTGCGAGGCGGCGAGCGAGTCCTTGAAGGGCAGCTTCGCGATCCGGTCGGTGATGTCCAGGTAGAGCCCCTGCGACGTGTAGTTCGGCACGAAGATCACGTCGGCGGCGAAGATGTCGGGAAGCTGCCCGGCGCCGGCCGCGGCGGCGATGCGCGGCTGGTAGTTGTCGATCGGGATCACGGTCAGCTTGACCTGGTTCTTGTGGGACTTGTTGTAGGCGTCCACGAGTCGCTGGCTCTGGGCCTGCGTGGCCGCGCGGGTCCACATCGTGATCGTCGTCCCGCTGTCGGGGGCTCCGGACGCTCCGCCCTCCGTCTGCTCGCCGCCGCCGCACGCGGCCAGCGCTGTCACCAAGAGCCCAGCGGCTATCGCCGCGGAAAACCTTTTTGCCATGTCCTGCTCCTTGCACTTCTGGGGGGTTGCCGTCCATGACGGCGGCGGATGCCCGGTGCTCGCGCCCCAACCAAGCAACTGCTTGCGATCGCACCGGCGTGAAGCAAAATAAAAGGTTTTCGGAAACGTAAACGTCATCTGATGAGCTGTCAATGGGCGCGGCGGTCCCGGTGGTTGCCGTGATGTCGGCACGACCGTTATGGTCTGCGTGAACGGTCGATCGAGCTTTCTGGCGACAGTGATGTTCCCGAAGAAAAGGTTTTCGCGATGCCTTCTGACCGACCACGCGCGGTGACGATCAATGACGTTGCGGCTCTGGCCGGAGTCTCGATCGCGACCGCGTCCAAGGCGCTCAACGGCCGGGGACAGGTACGCGCGGAGACTCGTGACCGGGTGGTCGCCGCCGCGCGTGAGCTGTCCTTCCAGCCGAACCCGCTGGCCCGCAGTCTGGTGACCGGCCAGACCCGGACGGTGGGGTTGCTGACGAGCGACAGCGTCGGCCGATTCGGCATCCCCGTCATGCTCGGCGCCGAGGACGCGTTCGGCTCAGGCGAGACCGCGGTTTTGCTGTGCGACGCCCGGGGTGACGCCTTCCGCGAGCAGCACTACCTGCGCACGCTGCTCGCCAGGCGGGTCGACGGGCTGATCGTGGTGGGGGAGAGCACCGACCCGAGGCCCTCCATCAGCCGCGACCTGTCCATCCCGGTCGTCTACGCCTACGCGCCGTCCGACGACCCGGAGGACGTGTCGTTCGTCCCCGATGACGTGGCCGGTTCCGGCGAGGCCGTACGGCATCTGATCGCGCTGGGACGCCGGAGGATCGCCCACGTCACGGGGCCGACGCACTACACGGCCGCACGAGAGCGCGCGGAGGGGGCCCTGGGCGCGCTGAAGGCGGCGGGGCTTCCCCTGTCGGGAGACCGCGTCGTCTACGGCGCCTGGTCGCAACGCTGGGGACGGCACGCGGCCGAGATCGTGCTCAACGCGGATCCCGACGTGGACGCCGTCTTCTGCGGCAGCGACCAGATCGCGGCGGGGTTGATCGAGGCGGCGCGCGAACGGGGGCGGCGGGTGCCCGACGACATCGCGGTGGTCGGTTACGACAACTGGGAGGTGTTGTCGGAGGAGACGCGGCCACCGCTGACCACCATGGACATGAACCTGGAACTGCTGGGCCGTACGGCCGCGCAGCACCTGTTCGCCGCGATAGAGGGACGGGCAACCAGCGGCGTCCACCGCATGCCGTGCCGTCTGGTCATCAGAGACTCGGCCGCGCCGCCCACCCCCCGCTGATCGCCGGCGGGGTCATCGGTCCGCGAGGACGGCGCCGGCTACGGGAAGTACCGCATCCACACATAGACCCATGCCATGAGGCTGCTCAGCAGGGTGACGATGATGCCGTACTTGGTGAACTGCCAGAAGGTGATGTGGTGGCCGGTTCGGGCGGCGATGCCGATGGCGACGACGTTGGCGCTGGCCGCCACGGCGGTTCCGTTGCCTCCGAAGTCGGCGCCCAGGGCGAAGGACCACCACAGTGCCTGCCGGGTCCGCGCGTCCGGCGCGGTGGCGGCCAGTTCTTCCACGATCGGGGCCATGGTGGTGACGTAGGGGATGTTGTCGAAGAAGGCGCCGAGCACGGTGGAGCCGAACAGCAGGCTGGTCGCGGCCATGAAGTAGTCGTCGCCGAGCACACCGACGATCCAGCCGCCGATCGCGGCGATGACACCGGTGTGCGACAGCCCTCCGACCATCACGAACAGGCCCATGAAGAAGATGATCGTGGGCCACTCGACCTCCCGGAGGATGTCGGAGACCTCGACGCGGGACACGAGCAACATCGTCCCCGCGCCCACCAGGGCGATGATCGACGGCTCCACATGGACCACGGCGTGCAGGCCGAAGGCGATGATGACGAGGCCGAGCACGATCAGGCATCGGGTGAGGAGCCGGGGATCGGTGATGGCCCGCCGTTCCTGCAGGGCCAGGACCGCGTCGATGTCGTCGGGCCTGTGCCGGAAGGAGCGGCGGAACAGGACGCGGGTGAACAGCGCGAAGGCCACGAAGACGATCACGACGATCGGCGCCATGTGGACGAGGAAGTCGTTGAACGTGAGCCCGGCGCGGCTGCCGATGATGATGTTGGGCGGGTCGCCGATGAGTGTCGCGGCTCCACCGATGTTGGAGGCGAGGATCTCGGCGATGAGGTACGGCTGGGCCGCGATGCGCAGCCGGTCGCACACCATCACGGTGACGGGGGCGACCAGCATGATCGTGGTGACGTTGTCGAGGAAGGGTGAGGCGATCGCGGTGATGCCCATGAGCATGAGCATGAGCCGGTAGGGGTCGCCCTTGGACTTCTTCGCGGCCCAGATCGCCAGGTAGTCGAAGATGCCGGTCTGCTTGATGACGCCGACGATGATCATCATGCCGAGCAGCAGGAAGACGACGTTCCAGTCGATGCCGTCGTGCTCGGAGAAGAACACGTCGGCACCGGGGATCAGCCCGAGGACCGCCATCGCTCCGGCGGCGATGAGCACCACCTTGACCTTGTTCGCCTTCTCGGTCGCGATGAAGTAGAACGCGGTCAGGAAGATCGCGAGAGCGCCGACGCCGGTCATGGGCCGGGTCCCGGTGACGTGCCGGGAGTACGGGCCGGGAGACGTCCCGCGTTCGGGCGTGGACGGGCGGCGGTCGACGGCGTCATGCCGGGCCGTGGTCGCCGTGCGCGGCCGGCGAGCGAAGCGTACGAGCGGTACATGTGAATGACCTCCAGACAGCGGACATGGTGAAGCGGCCGGGCGGAGCGAGGACGATCACGGGCGTCCGCGGCGGTGACGCGGCGGATCCGGCCGCGCCGGATCTCCCGCCCGGCGGGCTCTCAGCCGCCGGGGCCTTCGACCGCCAGGCTGGTGAGAAGCCGTTCCAGGGTGATCGTGCCGAACAGCGCACCGTCGTCGTCGACGACCGCGACGATCGGGCTGCGCAGACGCGCCATGAGTGCGGCCACCTCGAGAAGGGTCGCGTCGACCGGCACCGTCACCGGCCGGGCCGGCTGATGCGGCAGGCAGTCCGCCACGGTGAGGCCGCCCAGTTCCTGCCAGAACAGGTCGGCATGCGCTTCGTCGACCGTCCGGGCCAGCGCCGGATCCTCCTGGTAGGAACCGGGCAGGGCGAGACGCAGCACCTGAGTGCCGGGGAGGACCATCCGGGGTCGCCCCCGGCCGTCCACGACGATCAGTCCCGGCAGGCGGCCCACCACCATCACCCGCACCGCTTTGATCACTGGGTCGCGGACGGTCACCGTCGGCAGATTCACGGCGATATCGCGAGCTTGCATTGCACCATCCCGTTGTCCGGAGCGACGGGCCGTCCAGGGCGCGGTCACGGCGCCCGCACGGTGTGGTCGGCGAAGCGGTGTCGCACCGTCCCGGCGCGGGGGACGGTGCCGCGGATCATGTCCATGTGGATGACGCCTCCATTCCTGGATTCCGGGTGCGGGTGGAAACCGCTGATCACGGCGTGAGCCGTGCCGTCGCGGACCGGGCCGGCACCTCGTCGGCGGGACCCTGCGTGAGCTGAACCTCCACACGGGAGATCTCGATACGCGTCGCCTCGACACCCCAGTCGCGGGTGTGGTGACCGATCTCGGCCGCCAAGACGAGCAGGTCGACCCTCGACAGGTGTGACAGGTCCGCCAGATCGCGTTTCGCGACGTACCCGCGGATCACGGTCTCCGCCTCCGCGGCCGTCCGGCTCCGCGGCGGCGGCATGCTCCGGGCATAGGAGACCGGATCCCGCACCGATGTCAGCACGGCGCCGTTGACGGTCACCATCGCGCCGTCCCGGGTGACGGCCTCGATCCACGGCAGGTCGACAAGGTCCGGTCCCAACGGGACCCGGACCGCACGATCGAGGCCGGGCAGTACGAGGACGAGACCCGGGCCTTTGACGATCGCGGGGCGACCGGGCCGGAACACCACCAGCCGATGGCCGCTTCGGACGAACCTGAAGGCGTGAGCCGCGACGGCGGCCAGGATCAGGCTGATCGCGATGGCCCCCACCTGTGGCACTCCGGCGGTCATGGGAGCGCCCACAAGCCCGTGCGTACTGGTGACGATCACGCTCTCCTCCCTCCTCCTGTCACGGACCGGCGCTTGCCTGCTTCAAGTCTCCGCAGGTCAAAGCCGTTTTCCTATCGGGTCCTGCACCCATCTCGGCCGGGGCATACATGGAGGGACGGCATGCGGATATGGGTGATGACTCCCATGGACAGACATTTCGGCGACGATGAGGCTGAGAAGATGAGCGACGGCACCGATCAGCGGAGCATCGGGCAGCGAGCCGGGCCGCCCGCGCGCACCCCGGCGGGACCGCTGTTCCGGCGGCTGTTCGTGATCAACGGGTTGGTGTTCGCGATCGGGACGCTCGTGCTGGCGCTGTCTCCCGCCACCGTGTCCTCACCGGTCCTGCTGACCGAGGTGTCGGTCCTGCTGATCGGGCTGGTGCTGATCCTGGCCGCCAACGCGATGCTGGTGCGCACCAGTCTCGCGCCGCTCGACGCGCTCGCCTCGCTGATGCAGCGGGTCGATCTGCTGCGGGCCGGCGACCGGCTCACCGAAAGCGGCAACGGCGATCTCGATCACTTGATCGACACGTTCAACGCGATGCTCGACCGGCTCGAGGCCGAGCGCAGTGAGAGCAGCGCCCACGCGCTGGCCGCCCAGGAGGGAGAACGCCGGCGCATCGCGCAAGAACTGCACGACGAGGTCGGCCAGGGCCTCACCGTGGTGCTCCTGGGCCTCAAGCGGGTGATCGACCGGGCGCCCGCCGATCTACGTGACGAGCTCCACTCGGTCCAGGAGACGGTCCGCGACAGCCTCGACGAGGTGCGGCAGGTCGGGCGCAGGCTGCGCCCGGGCGTTTTGGAGGACCTCGGGCTGCACAGCGCCCTCAGCGCCCTGTGTCACGACTTCTCTCAGGTCAGCGCGATTCCGGTCATCCGAGAGGTCGATCCGGACCTGCCAGGCTTGAGCAGTGACACCGAACTGGTCCTCTATCGGATCACCCAGGAGAGCCTCACCAACATCGCCAGGCACGCCGGCGCCACGCGGGTGGAACTGTCGCTCGTGGCCGGGCGCGACGCGCTGAGACTGCGGATCACGGACAACGGGAAGGGCGGCGTGGTCCGCGAAGGAGCGGGGATCCGCGGCATGCGCGAACGGGCCCTGCTCATCGGCGCCCGCCTGACCATCACCTCCCCACCCGGGGGCGGCACCCAGGTGTGCCTGGTCGTCCCCGGCACGACGAGCGGGAGGTGAACGGGTGTCGTCGATAACACGGATCCTGCTGGCAGATGATCACGCACTGGTCCGGCGTGGGCTGCGGCTGATCCTCGAGGCGGAACCCGACCTCACGGTCGTCGCGGAGGCGGCCGACGGCGCCGAGGCTGTGGAGGCCGCTTCTCCCGATCAGGTCGATCTGGCGATTCTGGACGTCGCGATGCCGCGGATGACCGGGATTCAGGCCGCCCGCGAGATCACCAGACGGGCGCCCGGCATCCGCATCCTGATCCTGTCGATGTACGACAACGAGCAGTACTTCTTCGAATCTCTCAAGGCGGGAGCTTCGGGCTACGTGCTCAAGTCGGTCGCCGACCGGGACCTCCTGGAGGCCTGCCGCGCCGCGATGCGCGGCGAACCGTTCCTCTATCCGGGCGCGATCACCGCCCTCATCCGCGACTACCTGGCCCGCGACCGGCAGGGAGAGCGCCTACCCGACACCATCCTCACCCCACGCGAGGAAGAGATCGTCAAGCTCATCGCCGAGGGGAACTCCGCGAAACGGATCGCCGAGATGTTGTTCATCAGCGTGAAGACGGTCGACCGGCACCGCGCGAACATCTTGCAGAAACTCGGCATGCGCGACCGGCTCGAACTGACCCGCTACGCCATCCGAGCGGGCCTCATCGAACCCTGAGACCTGAGCACGGTCGGCTCTGGCCGGGAGGCTCGCGCCGGGTGACAGTAGAGCCGGGTGACAGTAGAGCGGAACGCGAGGCGGCACGAGGGAGTCCTGGTGAGGCATTTCGACGCGGTGTTGTGCGATCTCGACGGTGTGCTGAGGATTTACGATCCGGACGGGCTGGCGCTGGAACGCGACTTCGGACTGGAGGCGGGCACCGTCACCTCCGTGGCGTTCGCTCCCGATCTGGTGAATCGAGCCCTGACCGGTCACATCACCGATGAGGAGTGGCAGGCGGCCATCAGGGACAGGCTCACTGCCTTGTGCGGGTCCGCGGAGGGTGCCGCGCGACTCGTGCGGGCCTTCGTCGAAGCGCCGCACCGGGTCGACGCGCCGGTGCTGGATCTGCTGACACGCGTGCGTGAGCGGGTGCCCGTGGTGTTGGTCACCAACGCCACGACCCGTCTGGAACGCGACCTCGCCCGAGTGGGGCTGCTCGACGCCGTCGATGCGATCGTCAACAGCTCCGCCGTCGGCGTGGCGAAGCCCGACCGGCGGATCTACGAGATCGCCGCGGCGCGGGCCGGGGCCTCAACGGGCCGTTGCCTGTTCATCGACGACCATGCCGACAACGTGCGGGTCTCGGAGGAACTCGGCATGACCGGTGTCCTCTACCGGGGTCCGCGAGATCTCCGGGAGGCCCTCGCCCCACTGCTGAACGGTGGGACGGCGTCCTGACCGGCCGCGAGGATCAGACGCCGCCGGCGGCCGCGGCACACTGCCGGGAAGGCGGCACACTGCCGGAAGTTCGCCACATGCTCAACCGGAGCCGACCAGGGCTGGACCGGGCTTTCGGCCCAGCCCCTGGAGGACGTCACGTGATGGCCGGGCGGCGTCGCCTTCCCACCGCTGTTCTCTCGGCCGAGAGTGTCGTCTCGCCGGCAGGCGGCCGACGAGACGTCACTTGCTGAACCCCGCGGTCAGGCCGCTGAGGAGCTGGCGCCGGCCCACCACGTAGAGGATCAGGATGGGCAGCGAGGTCAGCACGACGGATGCGAGCACCGCCGGCACGTTCACGCTGAACTGCCCCTGGAAGGTCCACAGGGCCAACGGCAGCGTGCGCTTGTCGGGGCTCTGGGTGAGGATCAGCGGCAGCAGGAATCCGTTCCAGATCGTGAGTGCGTTGTAGATCGTCACCGTCACCACGGCCGGCCGGGTCAGCGGGAACGCCAGGCGCCAGAGCGTCTTCACCTCGCCTGCGCCGTCCAGCCGCATCGACTCGAACAGCTCCTTGGGGACGTCGCGGATGAAGTTGGACAGGACCAGCACGGACAGCGGGATCGCGAACGCGATCGACGGCAGGATCAGCCCCATCAGTGAGTCGTACAGGTGCAGCCTGATGATGATCAGGTAGACCGGGATGATGGTCGCCTGCAGCGGAATGGCCAGCCCCATGAGGAACAGCGAGTTGACCCCACGCAGGAAGCGGCCGGCGCCGCCCCGGACGATCGCGTACGCCGCCATGAACGCGACCGCGACCGCCGGGACGACCGCGCCGATGGTGACGATGAGGCTGTTGAGGAAGTACAGCGGGAAGTCGGACTCGATGACCATCTTGTAGTTGGCCAGGGTCGGCTCACCGGGTGGTGCCAGCGGGTTCGACGCGTAGTAGGTGCTCTGCGCCTTGAAGCTGGTGATGACGATCCAGTAGATCGGGACGATCACCACGGCCAGCCACAGCCAGCTCACGGCCCCGCCCAGCCAGTTCGGCCGCTCGCCACCCGCGCCCTGCGGGCGCCGGTGCGTTCCGGGCTCGGCCGTGGGCTCCCGCCTAGTCGTCGTCTGGGTCACGCTCATGCTCAGGCCCCTTCCAGCTGGCTGGCGCCGGGGTTGCGGCCGCCGAGCCGGCGCAGCAGCAACGCCAGTGCGAGGCCCACGAGGACGAGGATGACGGCGATCGCGCTCGCCGGTCCCATGAGGTTGGCCTGGAATCCGCGTTTGTACATGTCGAGCGCGAGCACCCGGGTGGCGTCTCCGGGACCGCCGGCGGTCAGCACGAAGATCAGGTCGAAGAAGGTCAGCGAGCCGACGACCATGAGCGTGGATGACGTGATGATCGTGTACTTGAGCTGCGGCAGCGTGATGCTGAAGAACTTGCGCACCCTGCCCGCGCCGTCGATTTCGGCGGCCTCGTACATGGAGCGCGGAATCTGCCGCACGCCGCCCTGATAGATCAGCGAGTGGAACGGGATGAACTGCCACGACACCACGAAGATCACAGTGCTGAAGGCGAGGACGGGCCTGCCGAGCCAGTCCTGTGAGAGCAGATCGATGTGCAGCCCCGCGCCGAGCCCGAAGTTCGGATCGAGCAGCGCCTTGTAGGCGATGGCGATGGCCGCCTGGCTGAGCAGCAGGGGGATGAAGAACAGCACCGCGAGCACCGCACGGTAGCGCTGGCGCCCTGCCAGGAACACGCCGATCAGGATGCTGGCCGGCGTCTGGAACGCCCAGGAGGCGGCCATCACCAGGAACGTCACCCACAGCGCGTGCGGCAGCCCGGGGTCGGCGAGCACGGCCCGCCAGCTCGTCAGCCCGGACAGGTGAATTTCACCGAGCCCGTCCCAGGACGTGAAGCTCAGGAACAGGACCCCGAGGAGCGGGATCACTCCGAAGCCCACGAAGATCACCAGGGCCGGCACGGCCAGCCACGGCAGGACGCCGCCACGCGCCTCACGCGTGGCGGCGGGCGGCGGCCCTGGTCGGGCGGGGGGTGCGAACGCTGTCACTGGCCGATGACCGCGTTCATGTTGTCCACCCACTGCTGCGGTGTGATCGACAGCTGGAACAGCTTGGCGATGTTGTCCAGCAGCACCTCGGCGGCGGTCGGGCTGAGCGCCTGGTCCCAGGACTGGGCGAACACCTTGGCGTTGCTCGCGATGCCGTAGACGAAGTTCAGGAAGTCGGCGTCCTTGGAGCCGGCCCACGCCGCGTCAGAGCCCTTGACGATGGGCACGCCGCCCGTTTCCACCCACTCCTTCCCTTCCTGGTCGGTGAGCACCCCGGTGGCGAAGAACTTCTTGGCGATCTCCTTCTGCTCCGGGGTCGCCTTGGAGGAGATCGACAGGTACTGGCCGGGGTTGCCGACGGTGTTGCTGGGGTCGCCCTTGCCGCCCTCGACCGGCGGGAAGTTCATGTAGCCGAGGTGGCCGCCGGGGACGAAGTCGCCGCCGTCCTGGGACATGCCGCCGTACGTCCAGGTGCCGTGCAGCATCATCGCCGCCTTGCCGGTGTACAGCAGGGCCTGGTCGGCGTTGGAGTCGGCGGTGATCGAGGAGAAGCCCTTGATGAACCCGCCCGCCTTGACGAGGTCCTGCACCTTGGTCAGCATGTCGAGGACCGCGGGGTGCGACCAGGCGTCCTTCTTGCCGTCGAACACCGCCTGGAACACCTCGGTGCCGCCGATGCGGTCGAGGAGGAACTCCAGCCACATCATGTTCGTCCAGCGGGACTGGCCGCCGAGGGAGAACGGGGCGATGCCGGCCTTGTTGAACTTGGGGACCAGGTCCATGATGTCGCCCCACGACGTGGGCGGCTGGGCACCGATCTTCTCGAACGCCGTCTTGTTGTAGAACAGAACGATGGGCTGCACCGTCTCGCACGGCATCGCGTAGATCTTGCCGTCGATCGTCGCCGCGCCGAAGGACGAGGGGAACAGCCGGTCCTTCACCGCCGCGTTCTGGTCGAACCAGGAGGTGAGGTCCTCGACCTGTCCGGCCTGCACGTACGTGCGCAGGGTTCCGCCGCCCCAGCCCCAGATGATGGTGGGCGCCTGACCCGCGCCGATCGCCGTCTTGATCTTCGTCTTGTAAGCGTCGTTCTGGAAGGGCGTCCCCGTGATCGTGCCGCCGGGGTTGGCCTTGTTGAACCGCTCCACGGCCCTGGTGCGCACGCCTTCCTGCGGCTGCACCGACAGGTACCAGTAGGTGGCCTTGGCGCCCCCACCACTGCCACTGGTGCTGCCGGGGCCGGCGGTGCCGCCGCAGGCGGCGAGCGCGGCACCCAGGGGGACGCCCATGGAGAGGAGGAGGAATTTACGGCGAGAGGTTGTATTGGAATCCACGCTGATCTCCGTACTTGAATGCCGGGGGCTGGCCGCGGCTCGTTGACCATCGGATGCGTCGGCCGGCGGTCATGGATCAGCACCCCCCGATGCCGCTCTTCAATTCCTCCTTGAGCAAGCTTCTCGAAACATTTGCGACATGACCGCGCGGGTCGTCAATTTAGATTTCGGCTGATGGTGTGTCAATACCTCTGACTCACAGGATTGGACTGGGTTCGGTGAGGCCTGTGGGGTACGCTCGCACGGGCGTCAAACTGGTCGACTTGGTCAAGGAGGTCTCGCGCGCGGGATCGCTTCACGGCGCCGAAATGTTGCGAGAATTTGCGACAGAAACCCCCCTTTGAAAGAGAGCGGCACATGACGGCTCTAGACCGGACCCCGACGTCGGACCAGGTCCTCCGCTCGTGGCAGGACCCGACGCTTCCCGTGGCCGCCCGGGTCGACGCCCTCCTTGCGGAGATGACCCTGGAGGAGAAGGTCGCCCAGCTCGGCAGCCGGTGGGTCGGCAACGACATGCAGGCCGGCGAGCCCGAGCCGGGTGCCGACGCCGGTCCGGAGACGGAGGCCGCCGATGCCGCCGGAGCGTTGAACGTCGCACCGATGCAGGACGTGTTCGCGGCCTCGGGGACCATCCCCATCGAGGAGGCAGCCCGCTTCGGGCTCGGTCACCTGACACGGGTGTTCGGCAGCGGGCCGGTGACCGCCGCGGAGGGTGGCGCGGAGGTCGTCCGGCTGCAGCGCGCGGTCATAGAGCGGTCCCGGCTGGGCATCCCGGCCCTCGTCCACGAGGAATGCCTCACCGGATTCACCACCTACGGTGCGACCGTCTACCCGGCGGCCATCGCCTGGGGTGCGACGTTCGATCCCGACCTGGTGGAGCGGATGGCCGCCGCGATCGGGCGGGACATGCGGGCCGTGGGAGTGCACCAGGGGCTGTCGCCGCTGCTCGACGTCGTCCGCGACTACCGCTGGGGGAGGGTCGAGGAGACGATCGGCGAGGACCCCCATCTCGTCGCGATGCTCGGCGCCGCATACGTCCGCGGCCTGGAGAGCACGGGGATCATCGCCACCCTCAAGCACTTCGCCGGATACTCCGCGTCGCGGGCGGCCCGCAACCACGGTCCCGTCCCGATGGGACGCCGCGAGCTCATGGACATGATCCTGCCCCCGTTCGAGGCCGCCGTCGCCCTCGGCGGCGCCCGCTCGGTGATGTGCTCCTACTCCGACGTGGACGGTGTCCCGGCCGGGGCCGACCCGTGGCTGCTCACCGAGGTGCTGCGCGACGAGTGGGGATTCACCGGGACCGTCGTGTCGGACTACTGGGCCGTACCGTTCCTCGCGTCGATGCACGGGATCGCAGCCGACACCGACGACGCCGGCGTCCAGGCGCTCACCGCGGGCGTCGACGTCGAGCTCCCCGACACCCTCGGCTTCGGCCAGCACCTGGTCGAGCGGGTGCGCCGGGGAGAGGTGCCGGAGTCCCTGGTGGACCGCGCGGCGCGCCGCCTGCTCACCCAGAAGGTGCAACTCGGGCTGCTCGACGAGGACTGGACGCCTGAGGGGTCGGTGGCCGCGGCCGACGCGACGGATCTGGACTCGCCGTCCAACCGCGCCCTGGCCCTCGAGATGGCCGAACGCTCCATCGTCCTGCTCGACGCCGGAACCGCGCTGCCCCTGCTCGGACAGGGACGTCCGGAGCTTCGCCGCGTGGCCGTGGTCGGACCGGCCGCGGCCGACCCGCGCACGTTCATGGGGTGCTACGCCTTCCCCAACCACGTCCTGCCCCGCCACCCCGGCCTCGGGCTGGGCATCGCGGCGCCCACCGTGCTCGACGCACTCCGGGCGGAACTGCCGGACGCCGAGATCGTCCATGAACGTGGCTGTGACGTACAGAACGCCGACCGTTCGGGCTTCGGCGCGGCGACGGCCGCCGCCCGCGACGCGGACCTGTGCGTCGCCGTCGTGGGCGACCTCGCGGGCCTGTTCGGGCACGGCACCTCGGGCGAGGGCTGCGACGCCGAGGACCTCCGGCTGCCCGGCGTGCAGGCGGACCTGCTGGCCGATCTCGCCGCGACGGGGACCCCGGTCGTCGTGGTCGTCGTCTCCGGCCGCCCGTACGCCCTGGGCGACGTGCACGCCGGGGCCGCCGCGCTGGTTCAGGCGTTCATGCCCGGTGAGGAGGGTGCGGCGGCGATCGCCGGCGTCCTTTCCGGACGTGTCCAGCCGGGAGGCAAACTGCCGGTGCGGATCCCCCGCAGGCCCGGCGGGCAGCCGGGCACCTATCTGCAGCCGCCGTTGGGGGACGACAGCCACGGCATCAGCAACGTCGACCCGACCCCGCTGTTCCCGTTCGGGTACGGCACCTCGTACACCACCTTCGAGGTCGACGGCCTGCGCGTCGACGGCACGGAGGTCCCCACCGACGGCGAGTTCATCGTGTCGGTCCGCGTCCGCAACACGGGCGCCAGGGCGGGTGACGAGGTCGTCCAGCTGTACCTGCGCGACGTCGTCGCCCAGGTCACCCGGCCGGTGAAGCAGCTGACCGGGTTCAAGCGAGTTCATCTCGAGCCTGGCGCGAGCGCGGACGTGCGGTTCCACGTGCACGCGGACCGGACCGCGTTCACGGGCCGTGACCTGCGGCGGATCGTCGAGCCTGGAGACGTCGAGGTGCTCGTCGGCACCTCGGCGGGCGACCTCCCGTGCCGCGGGGCCGTTCGGCTGACCGGGCCGCTGCGGGTCGTCGGCCACGACAGGCGGCTCGTCACACCGGTGGACGTGGTTCCGGCGTCTGACGCAGCCGCCGGGCAGCAGGAGGGAAGAGATGCCGGTCACTCCTAGGCGCGCCACACTGGCCACCGTCGCGGCCTCGGCCGGGGTGTCGGTCGCGACGGTCTCCAAGGTGCTCAACGGCCGCAGCGACGTCGCGCCGACGACGCGGTCCCTGGTGCAATCGCTGCTGCTGCAGCACGACTACGTCGCCCCGTCGCCGCGGCGGGGTGACGCGGCCGCGGCCGGCACGATCGAGGTCGAGTTCGACACGGACATCAACGCGTACTCCACCGAGATCATCCAGGGCGCCGTCGACGCCGGGGCCGAGGTCGGCGTCGGGGTCGTCGTGAGCATCCGCAGGGGCGCGGAGCGGACCACCGGATGGGCCCGCGACCTGGTGTCCGCCGGACGGAGGGCGGTGATCGCCGTCACCGCCGAGATGACCGCCAGGCAGCTGGCCGCGCTGTCGCGGGCCAACCTGCCGCTGGTGGTGATCGACCCGCTCAACCTGCCGCGCACCGACGTGACCAGTGTCGGCTCGACCAACTTCGCCGGCGGCCTCGCGGCGACCCAGCACCTGCTCTCGTTCGGTCACCGCCGCATCGCCTACCTGGGCGGCCCGGCGACCGCGGCGTGCAACCAGGCGCGCATGCACGGCTACCGGGCCGCCATGGAGGGGGCGGGGGCGCCCGTGGCCCCCGGTTACGTGCGGGAGGGGCACTTCCTCTACAACGACGGCGTGGAGTTGGGCGCGGAGCTGCTCGACCTGCCGGAGGCCCCGACGGCGATCTTCGCGGGCAGTGACGAGACCGCCCTCGGAATCATCGAGGCCGCCCGGGCGCGGGGCCTGCGCATCCCCGAAGATCTCAGCATCGTGGGGTTCGACGACACCCAGGTCGCCCGGATGGGCTCGCCGCCGCTGACCACCGTTCGGCAGCCCCTGCGGGAGATGGGCCGCGTCGCTCTGCGTACGGCGCTGCGCCTGGCGGCAGGGGAGAAGATCGACTCTCACCACGTCGAGTTGGCCACCGAACTGGTCGTGCGGGGGTCGACCGCGCCCGCGTCGTCCGCGGGGGTGCCAGGCTGAGCCCGGTTGCCGACGCCACAGGCAGGCCAGCCGCTGTACGCGACGGGCAGTCCCGCGACGGCCGCCCGAGCACGAGCCGGCCTCCGATCCCCCAGAGCACCATCCCGGCGGCATGCGCTCAGGAACGCCATCGTTCGATGAGCCGGGTCGCCAGGGCGGGGAGATCCGGCGCGACGAGATTGGGTTGCGGCAGCGAGCGGACAGGCAGGGGAGCGTTGCCCGGCCGGGTGACAAGACCCGCGGTATATCCGGCGCTCTGTGCTCCCACCGTGTCCCAGACATGCGCCGCGACCATGAAGCACGTGGACGGCGGAACGTCCAGGCTCTGTGCCACCAGGTGATACGTCTGCGGGGCGGGCTTGTAGGCGCGGGTGGTCTCGATGGTGAACTGCCGCTCGAAGAAGTGGGCGAGGCCGGCGTGCTCGAGTGGGCTCCGGCCCTTCGGGTTCGGCGGGGAGTTCGTCAGCGTCACCATGCGGAATCCGGCGTCCTTCAGCTGATTCAGGCCCGCCTCGACGTCGGGGTGCGCCGGCATCGTCAGCATCGCCTTCCTGATCTCCTCGATGTCGGCGTCGGTGACCTCGACGCCGTGGATGTCGCCGACCATCCTTAGCAGTCCCTGGCCGAGAGTGAAGAACTCCTCGTACAGGCCGGACAGGGTGATCGTCATGGAGTACGTGATCAGGTGGCCGAGCCACTCGCGCATCACACGCCTGTCGCCGAAGATCCTCTCGAAAAGAGGGTTCATCGACTCGAAGTCGATCAGTGTTTCGTTGACGTCGAACACGAGGACGGAAGGCTCTCCGCCGATCCACTCGCCGTGACGGGCACCGGGTGCTCGCGGTGTGACGTCCTTGTTCTGGTTCATCGTCCTGCCTCCTTCGCATGGGATGTCCGTCTCTCGGCGGCGCTGAGAGACGGCGGCCGGAAAGCGATCACATCTCGGAGGATCACGCCACCGCCGCGCCGCGCTACCCGCTGCCACGCCTCTGATCAGGTAAAACTGACGAGTTCGTCGACGTGACCGGAGACTCGGCTGACGCCGACCGCCCGACGGCGGTCGAATGGAGCCGGCCCGCTCCGCCGGTGAGTGACTCCCGTATCGGAGGGGCCACCCGCGCGATGGGACGAGCCCGGCGCTACTACCGGTGAAGTAGCACCCCCGTGGAACCGCGACCCCTCGAAGTAGCCGCGACCGCCTCCCCACGTGCGATGACGGCGACCGGCCGGGACGTCAGCATCGTTGTCATGGACCTGTCCGCACGCCGGCGCACGCCGCTGCTCGCGAATCACTCCGTGGCCACCATCGCCATGACCCTGGAGCGTGACGGCACCCTTTACGCGTTCTGCGGCACCGGGTGCCGTCACGTCTTCGCCGAGGAGTCACAGAGGGAGATGGCCCGATGAGCGCCCAGGACGCAGTCGTCGTCAACACCCACCAGGCCGAGGCGTGGAACGGCTACGAAGGGGTTCACTGGGCTCAGCACCAGGACCGTTACGACGCCATGAACAGCGGCTTCAACGAACCGCTTCTCGCCGCGGCGTCGATCGGCGAACGCGACCACGTGCTCGACATCGGATGCGGCAACGGGCAGATCACCCGGCTGGCGGCTCGCCGGGCACCACAGGGACGAGCCCTCGGCGTCGACCTGTCCGCTCCCATGCTGGAGCGGGCGCGTGCGACCGCGGCCGAGGAGGCGATCACCAATGTCACCTTCGAGCAGGGCGACGCCCAGGTTCACCCCTTTGCGCACAGCGCCTTCGACGTCGCGGTCAGCCGGTTCGGGATCATGTTCTTCACCGATTCGGTCGCCGCGTTCACCAACATCGGGCGTGCGTTGCGGCCAGAGGGGCGCCTGGCCTTCATCTGCATGCGGAGCGCGGATGCCGGCGAGGACTTCGCCCGCGCGCTTCGTCCCCTGTACGCGCTGCTGGCCGAGCGGGCACCCGCGGGCGGTTCCGGCGACCCCCAGCAGGGGCCGGCCTCGCTGGCCGACCCGGACCGGATCCGCCATGTCCTGACGAACGCCGGCTTCACCGGCGTGACCCACGACGACGTCACGGCACCCATGATCTTCGGCAGGGACGCCGCCGACGCGGCCCGGTTCATCTTCGACATGGGACCGATGCGGTTCAACCTCCGCGATGCCGATCCCCGGGCGGTCGCCCAGGCGCGCGAGGAGGTCACGGCCGGCCTCGTGTCCCATGAGGGACCCGGCGGCGTCCGACTGGACGGCAGTCACTGGCTGGTCACCGCGACCCATGGAGGCTGATCACGCCGTTGTGCTGAGTCTCCGATCCCGACCAGTCGTCAGGCGCCGGCGGCGTAGAGGACGTCACGCAATCCGGGGAGGTCCTCCCTGTCGGAGCGCCAGATCAACCGGAGGCTGAGGTCCGGGGCGGCGAAGTCGAGGCCGGAGAGTGTGCCGGACTCCAAGGCGGCCGACACGGCGAATCGGGGGAGGAGCGATATGCCCAGGCCCTGCTCCACCCAGGCGCGCATCACCGCGACCCCGCCTGCTTGGATGCGCTGCGGGCCGGGGCCGAGGAGTTTGTCGGCGGCCATCCGGAAGGAGCAGTTCGGCACATTGACCAGTAGTTTTTCGCCGGTCAGATCCTGAGGCCCCAGGTGGTGACGGTCACGGAGCCGGTGATCGGGTGCGGCGACCAGGACGAGCGGCACCGGATCGAGGTCGAGAAAGGTCAGCGGCGCGGCAGGGAGAGGGAAGCCGAGATCGCCGAGCGCGTCCCCGGTGTCCAGGAGAAGCGCCGCCTCCAACTGCCCGGCGGTCACTTCGGCGAGCAGCGTGTCCCGGCTCGTTGCCGAACGGACGTCGACGGTGATGTCCGGCCGGCGTCCGGCGACTCTGGCCAGCACCCGCGGCACGTAGGTGGCGACGATGGTCTCCAGTGCGCCGAGCCGTACCGCCCGGCCTCGGCCGGTCACCTCGCGGCGCGCCTGTTCGGCCTGGTCCAGGATGCTGCGGGACCAGCGCAGCAGCACCTCTCCCTGTTCGGTCGGCCGCATCCCTCTGGCCGTCCGCTCGAACAACGCCACGCCCAGCGATCGTTCCAGGTGGCGAATCTGCTCGGACACGGTGGAGGGCGCCTGGTCGAGGACGTTGGCGGCGTCGGTCACCGTACCGTGCCGGACCACCGCCTCAAAGGTCCGCAACTGACGCAGTTCCATGCCACTCTCCAGCCCCGCGAGCAGGATTCGGGATTTCCGAACGGAGTGTACGGGCGCTCCGGTGGAGCCCCCGGCGCCGGGGCCGGACAGTGGGCTGCATGACCACCCTCGAATCCGCTCTCCCCGGCGAGCATGCGCGGGCCGCTCTGCGGCCACGTCGTCGGGCGGCCACGCTGCTCGGCATCTCGCTGGGATATTTCATGGTGTTGCTGGACATGACCGTGCTCTCGGTCGCCGAGCCGGATCTGGCCGCCTCACTGCACACCTCGATCGCCGGTCTGCAGTGGGCCACCACCGGCTACACGGTGGTGTTCGCCGCGCTGCTGCTGTCCTCCGGGGCGGTCGCCGACCGCTACGGCGCGGACCGGGTCTTCCGCTCCGGAGTCGCCGTGTTCGGGGCCGGCTCGCTGCTGTGTGCCCTCGCGCCGACACTGGGGATCCTGGTCGCGTTGCGAGTGGTGCTCGGTATGGCGGCGGCGGCCTGCGTACCCGCCTCGATGGCGATGATCACGCGACTCTATCCGGACGCGGCGGAACGGACCCGCGCCGTGGCGACGTGGGCGGCCACGAGTGGAGCCGCGATGGCCGCGGGCCCGATCGTCGGCGGAGCCCTGGTCGGGCTGGCGGGCTGGCGGGCGATCTTCCTCGTCAACGTCCCGATCGCGATCCTGGTGCTGGTGCTCACCGCCGGGCGGGCGGTCCACCGCCCGCGCGGTGATCGGCGGATCGACTGGGCCGCACAGGTGACGGCCTGCATCGTCCTGGCCTTGTCGACCGACGCGCTCATCGCCGCGGGTTCGCGCTCGTGGCCGCATGCCGCCGCATCCGGGGCGGCGGCGGTGCTCGCGGGGGCCGTGTTCGTGCTGGTGGAGCGGCGCAGCCCCGCTCCGGTCCTCAACCGGGCACTGCTGAGGGCCAAAGGAGTGGGGGCAGGCCTCTCCGTCGGCGCAGCGGTGAACTTCACGCTCTCCGGGGGACTCTTCGTTCTGCCACTGCTGCTCCAGCAGGAGCGCCGGCTCGGCCCGATCGCCACCGGTCTGGCGTTCCTCCCGCTCACGCTGCCGTTCGCGCTCAACCCGCCGATCACCGGCAGAATCGTGGTACGGCTCGGCGCGCGCCCGCCCATCCTGGCGGGGATGACCCTGATGACCGGGGGAGGCGCGGTGCTCTGCTGCGCCGTCCGGTTCGGTGCCGGATACGGCTGGCTGGCACTCGGCCTGCTGCTCACCGGACTCGGTGTGTCGTTCGCCTTGCCCGCGCTGGTCACGGCGGTCATGGGCGTCGCCCCGGAAGGCACAGCCGGAGCCGTCAGCGGTCTTCTCAACGCCACCCGGCAGACGGGGGCCACTCTCGGCGTCGCCGCGATGGGCGCGAGCGTCAGCCTTGGCGCCGGGGCCGGATCGGCGTATGCGTTCCTGCTCGCGGCCTTGGTATGCGCGGCCTCAGCAGCCTGGTTCGCCCGCGGGACGGCGCGTCGCCCCGGAAATTCCTCGCCGGAGACTCCCACCGGCTCCCTTGACGAATGAAATGAACGGTCTTTTAATTCGATCATGGGGCGGATAGCGGGCGTCACGGCGGCTGAAACGCGCGATCGGTTGTTGCGCGCGGCGGCCGACGTCTTCGCCCAGCGCGGGTACGACGGCACGCGCGTGGCCGACATCGCCGCTGCGGCAGGGGTGAGCAACGGTGCGCTGTACGCGCACTTCGGCTCCAAGGGCGAACTGCTCGTGGCGGCGCTGCGCGCTCATGGGCGGCGGATGCTCGCCACCGTGTTCGCCGCCGACCCCGACCGGTCGATCACGGAGCTGCTTCTCGTCATCGGCCGTTGGCTTCCCCGTCGTCGCGACGCCCGCGGCTACCTCATCGTCGAGGCGCTGGTGGCCGCGCGTCGCGACGAGGACGTCGCCCGGCCGATGCGCGACTACGTCGGCGAACGCGCCGACTGGGTCGCGGATCTGGTGCGCACCGGTCAGGCCGGCGGCGAGCTCGACTCGGCGCTGTCGCCGAACGCGCTCGCCCACTTCTGCCTCCTGCTCTCGATGGGCAGCGCGCTCATCCCGCCGGACCTGCACGCGGTCGACGACGAGGAGTGGACCGCGTTGCTCACCCGGGTCGTGGCCGCCCTCGCCCCCACCGACATCACTGCACAGAGGAGAGCTACTCAGTGAAAGTGCAGATCGACCCCCAGCGGTGCCATGGACACGGCCGCTGCTACGACCTTGCCCCCGGCCTCTTCAGCGAGGACGACGAGGGCTACGGGCAAGTCGCCGGCGACAGCGCCGTGCCGCCGGACCAGGAGCACGTGGCGCGCCTGGCGGTGTCCAACTGTCCGGAAAGAGCGATCGACCTGGTCGAGGAGGCCTGACATGACTCTCGACGACCGCTTCACCCGGGACTTCCGCGAGACGAGGGGAGACCAGCCCCTCGGCACGCGCAACGAGATCGTCACCGGCCCGGTCACGGACTGGGCGACCGACTTCTCCCACCTCGAGCCCGAGTGGGCCGCCGACCCGTACCCGATCCAGGACGACCTGCGGCAGCGCTGCCCGATCGCGCACACCGAGCGTTTCGGCGGCGGGTGGTTGCCGACGAGCTACGAGGACGTCGCGGCGGTCGCCTACGACACCGAGCGCTTCTCCTCACGGTCGATCATCATGAGCAACTTCCGGCCGCCCCGCGAGCTGGCGCCGGTGGGCGGCACACCGCCGATCTCCTCCGACCCGCCGTTCCACCACGACGCGCGCAAGCTGTTACTCCCGGTGTTCACCAAGACCGCGGTCGCCAAGCGGGAGGAGGCGACGAGAGCGCTGTGCCACTCGCTCATCGACGCGTTCGAGGGACGGGACGTCGTCGACGCCGCCCGTGACTACGCGCAGTACATCCCCATGCGGGTCATCGCCGACATGCTCGGCTTCCCGCCGGAGGACGGGCCGCACTTCCGCGAGTTCATCGAGAACTCGCTCGAAGGCGTCAACCTCCCGCCGGAGGAGCGCATGGAGCGGATGGGGCAGCTCTTCGACTATCTGCTGGCCCAGATCCGCGACCACGTCGACAACCCCCGCGACGACCTGACGACCCATCTCATCAACGCGGAGCTCTACGGCCGCAAGCTCGACCCGTCCCACGTGGCCGGCACGATGGCGCTGCTGCTCATCGCCGGCATCGACACGACGTGGAGCGCGATCGGCGCGTCCTTGTGGCACCTGGCGAAGACTCCGTCCGATCGGGAGCGCCTGGTGGCGGAGCCGGAGTTGCTGCCGACCGCGATGGAGGAGTTCCTGCGGGTCTATGCCCCGGTGACGATGGCGCGGCTGGTGAAGGAGGACATGCACTGGAACGGTGTCGACATGAAGGCCGAGGACTGGGTTCTGCTGTCGTTCCCGGCGGCCAACCGCGACCCGGCCCAGTTCGACCGGGCCGGTGAGGTGGTCATCGACCGTGAGGTCAACCGGCATGTGGCGTTCGGCCTCGGCATCCACCGCTGTGTGGGCTCGCACCTGGCCCGCATGGAGCTTCGGGTCGCCCTCGAGGTCTGGCTCGAGCGGATCCCGGACTTCAGTCTCCACGACCCGGCGGCGGTGACCTGGGCGGCGGGTCAGGTTCGCGGACCGCGGACGCTTCCGCTTCGCATCGGCCCGGCATGATCGAGTGTCTGTGATCTTCGATGGAATCAGGAGGCGTGCATCACTGAAAGCATGACGACATGACGATCGCCATGACCTACGCCGAGTTCGCCGTGCGTGAGGCGCGCGGCGTGTCACCCGCCTACGAGCGTCTGTCGCTCGCGGTCTCCCGCGACGACGAGGTCGTGGCGCTGCTCGGCACGCTGCCGCCGGGCAAGAGGCAGCCGACTCTGCTGTTCGGCGTCGTGCGGTTCCTCGGCGGTCCTGTCGACGACCCTGCCGCGTTCCACGAGTTCGTGGTGGAGAACTGGCGGGCGATCGAGGCGGAGTCGCGCACCCGGGCCACGCAGACGAACGAGGCCGGACGGTGTGCCCTCCTGTTGCCGGTGCTCGCGGCGTTGCCGCAGCCGCTCGCGTTGCTGGAGGTCGGCGCGTCCGCCGGGTTGTGCCTCTACCCCGACCGGTACGCCTACCGCTACGGCGATCACGTGGTCGGCTCAGGCCGGCCGATCCTCGATTGCACGGCCACCGGACTCACGCCACCGGCGGGCCTGCCGGATGTGGTGTGGCGGGCGGGCCTCGATCTGAACCCGCTCGATGTGACCGACCCGGCGGACGTCGCCTGGCTCGACGCACTCATCTGGCCGGAGCACGCCCACCGCCGGGACCGGCTGCGCGCCGCGGCGGCCGTCGCGGCGGCGGACCCGCCGCTGCTGGTGCGCGGCGACCTGGTGGACGACCTGCCGGCGCTGGCCGGGCGGGCACCGGCCGGTGCGATGCTGGTGGTGTTCCACACGTCCGTGCTGTACCAGGTGCCGGCTCGGCGCCGGGAGGCGTTCGCCGAGGTGGTACGGGGGCTGCCCGGGCACTGGATCGCGAACGAGGCTCCCGACGTGCTGTCCTATGACGCGTTGCCGCAGCCACCGGACGAGGCGCTGCACAATGTGCTCGCGCTGGACGGGACACCGCTGGCCTGGACCCGAGGGCACGGGCAGTCGATCGCCTGGTTCGCGTGACGACTGCCCGTTCGGAGGTGCCCAGGCCGGCTTGCTGTCCATTCGGCTGAGCCGATGAGCCCGGTGGGCCGCGCCGCTCAGCCGTCGATGCGGTGGGTGGTCCAGAACGACGACAGGTTGACCGTGGTCGCGGCCTGGGCGGCGGCCTTGAAGTCCGCGGTGGTCGAGATCCCGTACCAGTGGGCGGTGGCGTAGTTCTTCAGCAGGTTCGTCATCGCCGTCGTGCCGATCGTGCGCCGCAGGTCGTGCAGTGCGCACTTTCCGTAGGTGTAGACGACGGTTCCGTACCGGCTCGAATGGGCGTCCCAGTAGGCCATCGAGTTGCTGATCTTCTCGGCCGACGACTGCCAGGTGACGTTGTTCCAGCAGTTGGTGCCCGAGACGTTGTTGTACAGGTCGGTCGCGTAGTCGGTGAACGACTCGTCCAGCCAGGGGCTGTTGTACTCGTCGTCGCCGACGATGCCGTACCACCACTGGTGGGCCAGTTCGTGCGCCAGTGCCGTGGAACTGACCACGTCGAGCACGAAGCCGGGGTACTCCATGCCGCCGAACCAGAAGTTGTTGTCGAGCACCACGTCCGCCTCGCCGTACGGGTAGGCCCCGAAGCGGCCGGCATGGGCGACGAGCGAGTTCTTCGCGGTGGTCATCATCGAGTTGGCGCTGCTCGAACTGATCGCGCTCACCCGGTAGACGTTCACCCTGACGCCCGTGGTGGTGGTGCTGGTGGTCTTCACGAACGGCCCGGCCGCCCACGCGAACTCGCGGACGTTGGCGGCGGTGGCCTTGGTGACCGTACGGCCGGACGTCCCCGGCGTGTCGACGGAGGTGCCGGTCGCGGGCACGAGCAGCGAGGTCGGGTGGTCGAGCGTGACCGAGTAGTTGCTGATGAGCGAGTAGAAGGACTCACCGTTGTTGGAGTACGGGTCGAGGTGCCAGCCGCTCGCGTCGCGTACCGCCAGGACCGGCAGCGCGTTGCCGATGAAGTTGTAGGACCCGTCGCGGCCGAACCGGTCCGCGCCGGCGGGCACCACGATGCTCAGGTCGAATCCGACCGAGGCGCTCTGGTTCTGGTTCAGCGGAGTGGGGAGCGTGATCTTCAGCGCGGTGCAGGAGACGGACAACGGTGACGGCGTCCCCCCGGTCACGTTCGTCACGGTGATCGGCGTGGACGGGCACGTGCCGTGGTAGTTGTCCCACAGCCGGAGGTAGACCTCCGTCAACGGGTCCGCGGAGGGGTTGGTGAAGGTGACGCTCTCGTGTCCCGTCCACGTGCTGCCCGAGGCGTTACTGGTCAGGGTGACCGTGTACGAGGGAGCCGATGGAGTTCGAGTGCCGTCCGCCGCGGATGCGGCCGGCTGGACACCCCAGACGAGCAGAAGTACGGCTGCGACGGCGATCAGAACGCGTCGGACCATGAGAACGGTTCTCCCTTCGAGCATCTGGGACCCCCGATCTGCCGACGTAATGTAACTTTTTGTCAAGTCCCGGTCAATGATCTCTTTTCTACGGCTATCGCGGCTCATGCGCGGGCGGCACTCACCCATGGACTCAAGGTCATCACGACCGTCGGCCACCCGCCGATCACCTCAGCCGCGGGCGTGTCGCGACGGACGTCGCGTCGCCGGACCGAGCCGGGCTCACTGGGCGCCTTTGCCCAGGGCCTCGGCGTGCGCGTACCGGCGGTCAGATCGTCCCGTAGGCGACGAGGTAGGCCGTGATCAGAATGGTGAGGACCACGAGAAGGACGCTGCCGCCGCTGATCATGAGGACGACGCGCGTTCGCCGGACCGTCCACCGGATGGCCGCCACCACCAGCGTGATCATGATCGTGAGAATGAGGAGGGTCAGGGTTCGGCTGTCTTCGGGGTTGAGGGTTTCCACCATCGGGTGGAGGGCGCTCAATGCTTTCATCGGTCATCTCCGGTGGGGATATGTGCTGGATGGGAGCCCTTCCGTGTGGACGCCAGGAGGTGTCCGCGGGTCGTTGTGCCGTCTGGCGAGCGCTGCTCGCCGCTACGTCTTGTCGTCTCCGGCCTCGAGCACGGGTTTCCTCCTTCCTTAACTTCAGTTAAGTTCACTTGCTTTACCGAACCTGTTGTAGTTTTGATTCCCCTTGCTGAACCCAGGCATTCCTGTGCGATTGGTGTGGGGAACTGGCTACAGTTGGGCTCCGCTTGCGCGTCGGTCCGCTAGCTGGATCCTTTCGTTACGCATCAGCTGCGGATTCTTCATCGGACCCTCTTTGGTTTAGTGTTTAGTTAGATGACTGAAGTTCAGATGAATGAGGCGAAAGATGAGCGGCGACGACACTGCGGAGGGCAGGCTGGCGCGGCGCCTGCGCGAACTTCGCTTCAGCCGATGGCGCGAAACCCGGATCACCCAGGCGCAGCTCAGCGAGGCGCTCGGCGTCAGCGTCCCGCTGATCTCGTCGTGGGAGTCCGTGCGCGCGCCCAAGATCCCCCCTATGGACAGGGTCGAGGGATACGCGTCGTTCTTCGCGACGCAGAGATCGATGGCGGATGAGACGCCGCGGCTGTTGTCCCTGTCCGATCTGACCGAGGACGAACTGGGCGAGCGCGCCGTACTGCTCGACGAGTTGACCCGGCTGCGCCGGGACGCGCAGCGGTCACAGAACGCCGTGGCGGCCGCGGATGACGAGTCCCCGTCGTTGCCGGCCGCCTTCATCGAGGGCCCCTTGCATTTCGGCGACGGCAAGCCGATCACGATCATCTGTTCGGAGGTCCCCGACGCGGACCGGGTGAAGATCCCGTACGCGGACCCCGAGAAGCCCGATTACATCGACCTCTACAAATATTCGGATCTGGATTCGCTGTTCGAACTGCACGGGCATCTTCGGGCGGCCAATCCCCGGAGCCTGGTGACCGTGCGTGCGGCGACCGAGGAGCTCACGTCGGACGACCTCACCACCCATCTGGTGCTGCTGGGTGGTGTGGACTGGAACCGGATCACGAAGTCGGTCCTTCAGCGGATCGAACTTCCGGTCCGGCAGGTGGCCGACTGGGACAGAGAGAAAGGGACGTATTTCGAGGTCGACGAGGGTGACGACACGCGTCGGCATCACCCGCTCGTTGACGGGTCAGGCGATAGCCTGCGATTGCTCGAGGACGTCGCGTTCTTCTATCGCGGTGAGAATCCCTACAACGTCAAGCGCACTCTGACCATGTGCAACGGCATGTACCCTCGCGGCGTGTACGGGGCGGTCCGGGCGCTGACCGACGAACGGTTCCGTGACCGGAACGCGGAGTTCCTGAGAAAACGCTTCGGCGATGTGCAGTCCTACGGCATTCTCATGCGGGTCGAGATCGAGGGCCGGGTGGTCGTCACGCCGGACTGGACTCTCGATGCCGTCCGGCTGCACGAATGGCCTTAATCGACTGCGGGAGAACGAGATAGACGAGGTCGTGTCGGAGAATCATCACGGCGATCACCGGCACCTGGCCGACGAAGTGTCCGGTTCCGCGGCGACCGGAACCGTCGACGCCATCGTGGTCCCCACGATCAGGCATCCGGTCTGGCTGAGACACGCCGCTCGTCTGGCCGTCGAGCTGGATTGTCCTCTCGTATCCCTGCACAGCCGGAGTCGGAGCAGCGCACGGCTGGCAGCGTCCTGCCTGCCTGCCGACGTGAAACTCATAGCCGTCGACATCGACGACGTGGATCGGCTGAATCTGCCGGACCTCGCGACGACCGCTCTCCTGCGCGGCATACGGTTCGACAGGCGGACCGATCTCAGCGCGAAACGCAATGTCGGGCTCCTCCTCGCGCGTCTCATGGGCTGGCAGCGCATCGTCTTCCTGGACGACGACATCGAGGTCGGCGGCCATGAGGAGGTCGCGCGAGCCGCGGGTTTGCTGAGCGACTACGACGCGGTCGGGATGCGCATCGGCGGCTATCCCGACAACTCGGTGGTGTGCCATGCCCACAGGCTGACAAGGGGACCTCAGGGCTCATTCGTGGGGGGCGGTGCTCTCGCGGTGCAGGCAACCAGTAACCCCTCCTTCTTTCCGAACGTGTACAACGAGGACTGGTTCTACCTACTGGACGACAAGGCGCTGCGCCCTCTCGCGGTGACGGGCATGGTGAAGCAACGGCCGTACGATCCCTTCGACCGTCCCGGCCGAGCCCGAGACCAGGAGTTCGGCGATGTACTTGCGGAAGGCATCTACTGGCTCCTCGACGGGCAGACGGACACAAGCTGGCAGGAGGCCGCAGATCTGCTGCACTGGAAGCACTTCCTCGTCAATCGGGAACGCTTCATCGAAGATGTGCTGCGGCGGGTCAGGAGCCTTCCGGCGGGGTCGGATCCGAACCCCCGGGCCATGGAGGCCTCGTTGCTCGCGGCTCTCGGCCGGCTAAGGATCATCAAAGCCGAGTTCTGCGTCGCCTACATCAAGGCGTGGGCGGAAGACCGTGACCGGTGGACGGATCACCTCAATCGGGTTCCTGTGCCCCCGGCCGATGTCGAGGGTGCCCTGAAATGGTTGGTCAAGGGCGGGGAGAGCCCGCTGAATGTGGTGAGATGCCGGATGTAGATGGGTCTTGATTTACCAGCCCTTTAGCCGGGAATGTGTTTGTTTGTGGGGGCATCGGCTATTCGTCAGGCTGTTGATGGGGATCTCCCCGCCGTGGTCCGGTCGCTCGGGCAAGAGGATTACTTCGCCGACCGGCTCGTCCGGCAGGCATCGGGGCACGGTCAGCTGCTGCTCGCGTGGGACGACGGCACCGCGGTGGGGGACGTCTACGTGTGGCTGGCCGCCGCCGAGGAGCCGGAACTCCGGGCGCGTCTGCCTGACGTCCCGTTGCTCACTCACCTGGAAGTCGTTCCCGGACGACGCAACCAGGGGATCGGCACCGAACTCCTACAGGTGGCCGAGCGTGAACTGTGGGAGAGGGGCTACAAACACGTCGCCCTGGGCGTGAATCTGGACAACCACGCTGCCCAGCGTCTGTACCTTCGCCTCGGTTACACCGAATGGCCGCACGGCCTGCTGGCCACGACGGAGGTCGTCTACCACCCTGATGGTGTTCGCGAGCGTCGCCCCGAGGTCTGCCGGGTCATGGTGCGGCAACTCGAACAGGATCGCAGCAGCCCTTGGTGACGACACCCGCAGTGCGTCATCGGGACCTGAGGCCGAGCCGCCGGCGTGCCGGTCCTGTGCTGATTTCCGTGATCCGTGTCACAGCCGGGAGTGATACGGCGATTGCGAGCCTCCTTCCGGTGTGAGGAACGGCGGAAGGAGCGCGGAATGCGTGGACACGTAGGCGAAGGTGAGGCAGGCCCGTCCCAGCGGGTCGTGGGCGGTCCTTCACGCGGCACGACGCGGCGTACGGTGATCTCGTTCCTGCGACAGCGCGTACGAAGGTGACCATGCTCGACGATCAGCGGGCGGAATCGGCCACCGCCGGTCCTGTCCGTGTGCCCGACGCCACGATACGAAGTGCCCAGCGTGGCGACCTGATCGCCCTGCATGACCTGCTTGAGGCGATCACCCCGTACGTGCGCCGGTTGTGCTGGCCGATCGCGTTGCAGGACGCTCCGGACGCCACCCAGGAGACCCTGATCGTGGTGCTGCGCAAACTGGGGACGCTGCGGGAGCCCGCCGCGCTCTTCGGCTGGGTGCGCGTGATCGCCGTCCGGGAGGCCGTACGGGTGGCCCGGCAGTCATCCCGGACGGCTCCGGCCGAGCTGATCGAACTTCCCGCCCCCGACGATCCGGCGTTGACCGCCGACATCCGTGACGTGTTGAACCGGTTGTCGCCCGAGCACCGCGCGGTGTTGACGCTCCGCGACCTGGAGGGGCTGGACGAGCGGGCCGCGGGAGAGATGCTCGGCGTCCCGGCGGGCACTGTACGGTCCCGGCTGTTCCGGGCCCGTGAGAGCTTCCGGCGAGCATGGCGGACAGAAGGGGGCGACCGATGACCTGGCCCATCGGTGAGATCGACGACCTGCGCCGGCTGCGCGTGCTGGCGGCGGCGATCCCCGGCGCCATGTACGTCGAGACCGACCTGCCGGCCCGCTTCGACGACGTGTGGCAGGTGCTGGGCGACCTGGAACGAGCGCTCCCCGGCCTGGTGCCCGATGTCCGATCCGTTCGCGTCACCGAGCAGCACGGCGAACGCTTCCGGGCGATGATTCGAGGCCGGTCCGGACTCCGCGCGCCGTTCGACGGCATCCTGCGGCCCGGCTGGTGTCTCATGCAGAGCCGCTTCGTGTCGTTCGGGATCGCCGTCGCACCGGACGGAGACGGCACCCGGCTCGGCTACATGTCAGGCTTCCGGTTTCCGGGCATGCGGATCCTCGGGCCGCTGCTGGTCCCGGCCAACCGGCTGCTCGGCCGAGTCGTCGTCCGCCGTTTCATCACGCGGTTCGACCGCGACGGTGACTCCGGAGGCCGGCCGATGTGAGCCACGTCACCGGAGTGTTCCGGCCGGTGGATCCCTCTCCCAGGTATGAGGATTCACGAACTGGCGGCCATCGTGGTGGCCGCGATCCTGGGCGTCGACGCCCTCGTGCACGTCTACTGGATGACCGGCCGCACCTGGCCGGCCCGCGACACACGCACGCTGTCCCAGATGGTGCTCAACTTCGAGGTGCCGTTCACCCCCCGCGTGCTGGCGCCGATCGTTCTCATCCTGGTCGCCGGGGCGACCGCGGTCCTCGCCAAGGCCGGCCAGGTGGGTGACTGGGTGCCCGGCTGGATCGCGTCCGCCGGGGCGGCCGCCGTCGCCGTCGGGGCACTCCTGCGCGGCGGCGCCGGCATCGTCTGGGCACTGGGCATCGGAGCCGATCGGAATTCGGCGTTCTACCGGCTCAACCTCACCGCGTACACCCCGATGTGCTTGATCTTGTGCGGTGCGGCCACCATCGTGGCCTTCTGATCCGAGCCTGGTGGTTCACCCCTGTGCGCAGCGCAGGGCGGCACGGATCGTCGCGGCGGGGTCGCCGAGGTGGTAGATCCTCTCGGAGGGCTCGATGCCGTCCAGGAACTCCTGATAGCGCACCGCGTACGACAGGTGCGCGAGCGGCTCGGCGACGGCCAGCGCGCGGGCCGGGTCGCAGCCGGGGACCTGGAGTTCCCAGGCGTCGATCCACGCGCGGGTGGCCGCGGCCTGCTTCGCCTCGGGCAGGAAGTCGCAGACCCGCAGCCCGTCCAGCACCGGGTTGCCGAGATGCGCGTCGGCGAAGTCCACCACGACCGGCGGGCCGCCGTCGCTGCGCCAGTTGCCGGGGTGGAAGTCGCCGTGCACGAGCGTGTCCGGCAGCCCGCACTCGTCCAGCGTCGGCCACCGCTCGACCAGTGCGCGCGCGGCCCGCAACTCGTCGGCGGTGAGCTCGCGGGCGACCTCGCCAGCGAGGAGTTTGCGCGCCTGCTCGGCGATGACGGGCGTGCGCCGGTCGCACAGATCGGGCGGAAGTCCATCCGCCACCGCTGCCTGCGCGGCGACGAGGCGGCTCACCGCACTGGTGATCGTCTCAGGGGAGGCCTGCCAGCAGTCCTCGCCAGGCAGGTGCTCCAGCAGGACCCGTCCCTCCCCGGCCGCGATGACCGCCGGGACCAGGCCAGGGTCCACGCGAGCCAAGGCGGCGATGACGCCGGCCTCGTCCGCGGCGAAGCGCGGCGTGGCCTTCAGCCAGACCGGGCCCTGACCGGTGGGCAGGCGGAACAGCCCGGCCAGATTCCACGTCTTGTGCTGCTCGACCGGCCCGGTGACCGGGCGCCCCACGGCGGCCAGCGCGTCGGACGCCCAGGTGAGGACCTCCCGCAGACTCTTCATCCCGGCCCACGGCGAACGCAGGGCCTCGGGCTTGGTGAGGGCGGCCTGATCGACGGGCGGTGCGGCCAGCCGCCCGGGCGCGGGCCGCTCCAGCGCTTCGACGTGATAGGTCACATGACCGTCGCGGCCGCCCTCCCCGCCGTCGACGGACAGCAGTCGCAGCACCAGGACCGGAACCTCCAGCACGTGTCCCACGTGCGTGACGACCGGCTCGACCTGCGACCACCAGGGGACGTTCACCGGAAACGGCCCGAGGACGCCGAGGCACTCCTCGCCCGCGGTCACCCACGCGCTGACTGTCCGTCCCATCCCGCCAGTTTGAACGGCTCCCGCCGCGTCGGCGACCGAATATTCCGACCGGGGCGGCCGCTAGATGTCGGTTGACCGCAGATTCCTGGTGTCCACCCGATGCCCTGCCTCCTCCAGGACGGCGACGGCCTCCTTGACCCTCGGTTCGGGCACCAGGACCAGATCGGCATGGAAGGTCGAGGCGACGAAAACGGGGATCGCCGCATCGGCCAGCGGTCCCACGACCGCGGCCAGCATGCCGGGGACGCCAAGGCCGTGCGCTCCGCCGTACAGACCGATCCATCGCTCGCGGGAGCCGGTCGGCCAGGTCTCACGGACGACGGTGAGGCCCTCCGGGGCGCGAACCAGCGCGATCCACTCGTCGTCTTCGGGGAACGTGGCCTGCGGGAGGTGCTCGACGGCGAACACGGACGGCACGACGCCCAGGTGCTGGGCAGCGGGTGAGCTCATGGAACGGTGTGTACCACAGACGTCGTCCGGCCCGGTCTCCGCTGCTCCGCACGCTCCATTTGACCTGGAGTGCACTCCAAGTTCTAGTGTCTCCTCGTGAACAGCGAAGACGCCCTCTCGCTGGGGGAGGAGACGCTCACCATCGCCCAGATGGCGGAGCGCACCGGGCTGTCGGCCGACACTCTGCGCTACTACGAGAAGGCAGGGCTGATCGAGCCGGTCAGGCGCAGCGCCGGTAATCAGCGCCGTTACGCGGCGACCGATCTCGACTGGGTGGAGTTCCTGCTGCGGCTGCGGGCGACCGGGATGTCCATCGCCGACATGCAGCGGTTCGCCCGGCTGCGCGCCGACGGCGGGGCCACCGTCGCCGATCGGCTGGTCGTCCTGCGCGAGCACCGCAGCGGGCTCGGCGAGCGCATCCGGGTCCTCCAGCAGAACGCGGACGCGCTGGACGAAAAGATCGACCACTACGAACGGCTGCTGTCCCCGCAGCCGGAAACGGAACGCACATGAGCACCGCCCCCGCCGAGACCCGCCAGGACCGATTCGACCGCGGCATGGAGGTCCTCACCCGCGTCGACGGGGAGGGAGGCCGGAAGGTCGTGGACACCCTGGCCGACATCTCTCCCGAACTCGGCCATCAGGTGGTCGCCTGGGCCTTCGGCGACATCTACGACCGTCCAGGTCTGGCCCCCCGCGACCGGCAGTTGGTCACGCTCGGCATGCTCACCGCCCTCGGCGGCTGTGAGCCTCAACTCGACGTCCACATCAACGCCGCCCTGAACGTGGGTCTGACCCCTGAAGAGATCGTCGAGGCGCTGCTGCACTCCGCGGTCTACTGCGGCATGCCCAAGGCGGTCAACGCCACCTTCGTCGCCAAGAAGGTCTTCGGCGAGCGCGGCCTGCTCCCTGTCGGCTGAGGGCCCTCTGGGCGGCGATTCAGTGCTCGATCCCCTTGAGGATCACCTCGTCGAGCACGATCGAGGCGGTCGGCTGATCTGCCCTGTCGTACTGTCCTGCTGTGATCGCGACCACGAGGTCCAGGTCGGGTGACACGTGGATCCGCTGACCGCCGTTGCCGAACCCGCCCGCCCACGTGTCGCCGACGTACCACTGGTAGCCGTAGTGGAAGCCCTCGTCGATCCGTACGCGTGGGCGCAGCGCCCTCGCGAGCCAGGGCCCGGGCACGATGCCGCGGCCTCCTTCGAGCACGAGTCGCCCGATCGCGAGGAGGCCGCGAGGGGTCAGCCGCAGTCCGGAGGCGGCCAGGGCCACCCCGTCCTCGCCGGTCGACCACTCCGAGCACGTGATTTCCAGAGGCTCGAAGAGCCGAGCGCGCGCGAAGTCCTCCAGCGCCAGTCCGGTGCCCTTCTCGATGAGCCGTGCCACCAGCGCCGACGCGCCTCCGCAGTAGGACCATCGGGTGCCGGGCTCGTCCACGATCGGCTGCCGCAGGATGTAGCGACAGCGGTCGGGGGCGAGTTCCATGGCGATCTCGCTGTTGGCCGAACTCGTGTAGGGGACGTTCTCGTTCCACTCCAGCCCGAGCGTCATCGTGAGCGCGTGCTCGACCGTCAACGCGGCGCGCCGGGGGTCTTCGGCGAGGTCCGGGTACTCGGGGAAGTGCCGTAGCAGGGGCTCGTCCGGCTCCGGCACCCGGCCGTCGGCCAGGGCGATGCCGTACAGGAGGCCGACGACGCTTTTGGTGACCGAGCGGACGTCGTGGAGCGTGTCGGGCGTGAAGCGCACGTGGCCGAGGGCTTCGTTCAGTTTGAAGTCCTCGCCTTCGCCGTAGTGCTCGAGGAGCACGTGTCCGTGACGGACGGCGACGACGGCGTGGAGATCGGGCACGCGATTCTGCTCGATGGCCTGCGCGAGACGGCCGGCGAGGATGTGACTGCTCATGATCCCGTTCTACGGCCTATCACTGTGTAAGGGCCAATCCGGAGAGAAGAGCGACGGAACTCCTGCGGGATGTCCGTTCGTCTTCTGGAGGATCGAGATGGCGTGCAAGCCGATGCGGCCGGCTGGATCGATGGACGGAAGTGAGTGTGGTGTTCGGCTCGCTGAACCGTAACCTACGCTAGCGTAGGTTACGCCATAGTAGGTTTGCTGACTCGGAGGTCCCGCATGTCTGTCGCGTCTCGCCTGCTCACCCAGACGGAGCTTCTCGTGGAGCTCGAACCCGTCGTAGGGCGAGAGCTGGACCGCCACCTCGCGGTGGCCAAGGAGTGGTTCCCTCACGAGTACGTCCCGTGGAGCGACGGCCGGACGTTCGACGGTGTGCTGGAGGGCGAGGCCTGGTCGCCGGAGGACTCCTCGATTCCCGAACCCGCCCGCGTTTCGCTCATCGTCAACCTCCTGACCGAGGACAACCTGCCGAGCTACCACCACGAGATCGCCACGACATTCGGCAGGGACGGCGCCTGGGGCACGTGGGTGCACCGGTGGACGGCGGAGGAGGGGCGGCACGCGTACGCCATCCGCGACTACCTCACCGTCTCCCGGGCCGTCGATCCGGTCGCGCTGGAGCGAGCCAGGATGATCCACATGCAGAACGGCTTCACCACGGAGTACGACGGCATGCTGCGGCAGTTGGCCTACGTCTCGTTCCAGGAACTGGCCACCCGCGTCGCCCACCGGAACACCGGGAAGGTGTCGGGGGACCCGGTCTGCGAGAGGTTGCTCACGCGGGTCGCCGCTGATGAGAACCTGCACATGCTCTTCTACCGGAACCTCCTCGCCGCGGCGTTCGAGTTGGCCCCGTCGCAGACCATGCGGGCCGTCACCGATGTCGTGACCTCGTTCCAGATGCCGGGCCAGGGCATGGAGGGCTTCGCCCGCAAGTCCGTGACGATCGCCATGGCGGGCATCTACGACCTGCGCCAGCACTCCGACGAGGTCCTGTTGCCGGTGCTGCGGCAGTGGAAGACCTTCGACATCGAAGGGCTCGACGCCGAGGGGGAGCAGGCTCGCGAGGAGCTGTCGGACTTCCTCGCGAAGCTCGACGTGGCCGCGACTCGCTTCGAGGAGCGACGCGACGCCCGGCGGGCGAGGGCCGAGGCGACGTCGTAGCTCTCGGACGCCTCGGCGGTCTCCCGCCCGCCGCCGTCTTCAAATGATCCCCGGGCACTCTCCGGCACAGAGCGAACCGATCGGTGCTATCTGTGTGGATCGAGGACGAGCTTGCCGATGGTTCGGCGGCCGCTGAGGTCGTCGTGCGCGCGCCGTACCTCCGACATCGGGTGGTCGCCACCGTGGACCACGCGCAACTCGCCTGCGGTCACCTGCGCGGACATCTCCGTGTACGCCTTGACGAGGGTCTCCGCGCGGGTGAGGGCGTTCATCAGCCAGAAGCCGCTGACGGTGATGGAACGGCGCTGCAGTTCGCGCGGTGACACCCGCTCGGGCTCGATCCTCCCGGCCATTCCGTAGAAGGCGAGTCGGCCGAAGGGGGCCAGAGCGGCGATGCTCTGGTCGGTGACGCGCCCGCCCGTCATCTCCAGGACCACGTCCACGGGTTCGCCGCCGTTCGCCGCGCACAACGCTCCGGTGAGGTCCTCTGTCGCGGGGTCCACGGCCGCGTCGGCGCCGAGGGAGAGCGCGAACTCTCGTTTCTCCGGCGTGCTCGCCGTGGCGATGACCCGGCCCGCGCCGCGCAGCTTGGCCAGTTGTACGGCAAGCGAGCCGACGCCGCCCGCCGCCGCGTGCACGACCACGCTGTCACCCGGCCGCACGCGGGTGGTGTGGTCGACCAGCCACCAGGCGGTCAACCCCTGGGCGAGCAGTGCGACGGCCGCGACGTCGTCGACACCGTCGGGCACCGGGAAGGCGGCGTCCTCGGCTATCACGGCCTTCTCCGCGTACCCGCCGTTGGGGATCATGGCGGCCAGCCGCCGGCCGTCCGCGGTCCGGCCGACGACCTCGATGCCGGGGATCACCGGCAGCGTTGCCGAGGCGAGGTAGGCGTTCTCGCGCAGCAGCGTGTCGGCGAAGTTCACTCCGCATCGCGCGACGTCGATGAGGACCTGACCGGCTCCCGGCCGGGGTTCGGGCACGTCCCGCACGGCCACGACCTCGGGCCCGCCGAACTCGGTGATCTGCACTGCTCGCACGTTCACTCCTTGGGATTAAGTCCCTAGATGGTACTGAGTACCATAATGGATCGATATTCATCAGAGCTAGACTGACCCGGTGTCCCGACCCACCCTCCGCGCGCGCAACCAGCAGCGGGCCCGCGACGAGATCATCGCGGCCGCCTACGAACTGTTCGCCGAACGCGACTACGCCGACGTGACGGTCGCGGACATCGCCGATCGGGCCAAGGTCGGCCGCACCACGTTCTTCCGCTACTTCGGCGACAAGCAGGAGGTCGTCTTCGCCGGCGAGGAGGAATGGCTGGACGACGTCGCGCGGCGCCAACGGGAACTGCGGCGCGGCCACCCGCCGTCGCTGCCGGAGGCGCTGGCTCTGCTGCGCGACACCACGGAGGCCGTCTGCGCGTCGGCCACCCGGGACACCGCGCGCCATGTCCTGCGCGAGAGGCTGATCGCGGAAAACCCCGAGCTCGGCGACCGCGCGGCCCGTAAGCAGCGCCGTATCGTCGAGATGATGGGCGAGGATCTGCGGCAGCGGGGAGCATCGGCGGAAACGGCCGCGCTGGCGCCCCAGCTCGCGTGGGCCTGCTACAAGACCGGTCACGAGATCGCGGCCGGCGACCCGGACGCGCTGTGGCCGAGCGTGGCCGCGGCCTTCGACCGCCTCGGAGTCGTCGCGGGCCTCGACTGAAAGGCTCTGGCATGCGCCGGTCCGACCGGGCGCGAGGACCTACCGGGTCGGTCGGCGCGTCATCCCCGTTCGTTCACGCCTGTCGGTCGGCGACTGCCCGGCGAAGGAGGTGATGTCCTCGATGCATGGCTTGTAGCCGTCCGTCGTATCGACGATCAGTGTCGGAACATCCAGGGAGATGGGAACCCACGACTCGATGGGGCGCTCACCGTCGGCGATCGCCCTCAGCAGATCCCGATCGGCGTGCGCCGCCCGGTGCGCGTTCTCTCGAGCGCGGCGGACGATCCGCTCATGGGCGACGCCGGTGCCGACCGTGCAGCGTACGACGCGGATCGCCGCGATCTCACCGAGAGGTTCCAGGTTCGGTCGCCACAGCTTGTCCTGGAACGCCGCCTCCGCCACCACGGTCACGCCGGCACGCAGCAGCGTCGCGAGGACGTCGAAGAACACCGTGAGTGTCCGTCGTGTGAGCGGGTCGCCGGCGCTCGCCTCGAACCCGGGGGTGCTGTGAACCATCCCCTCCTTGATCTCATCGCGGCAGAGCGCCGGGCAGCCGAGCGATCGGGCGATCTCGTGTGCGAGCGTCGTCTTTCCACTGCCTGGGGGGCCGCTCACGACTATCAGCGTCGGGCACGTCATCGCCACACTCTCGCATCCCGGCGGGGCCCCTCGAAACACCGGCGGGCCATGTCCGGGGGCCTGGCAGAGGGACGCGACTGCTTGTTTCCGCGATCGTTCGTGCGCCACTTGTCGCGTGTCTCGTGTAGTCATGGGTCGTGAGCATTTCCCTGACGTGGCCGCAGGTGCTCGCCTGGCGGCTGGAGCGCCAGTTCGTCGGCGGCACCGGGGCCGACGCCGTATCGGTGGTTCGCAGGCTTTGCGGCGTGCAGAGCCAGGTGGCCTCGGCGGCCGATCTGGCGATCGCCATACGGCAGGCGGACCCGCGGCCCGGCGAGGTCGAGACCGCCCTGTGGGGGGAGCGCACGCTGCGCAAGACCTGGCTCATGCGCGGCACCCTGCACCTGGTTCCCGCCGACGAGTTGGCGATGTACTGCGGTGCTCTCGGATCGTTGCGGTTGTGGGAGAAGGGATCGTGGCAGCGCGGCCACGGCGTCACCGCCGCCGAGATCGAGGCGATCGTCGACACGGTGCCACGGGTGCTGGGGGAGCGGGCGCTGACCCGCGACGAGCTGGTCGAGGCGGTGATCGATTCCACCGGTGACGCCCATCTGAGAGAGGCGCTCACCTCCGGCTGGGGAATGCTGCTCAAGCCGCTGAGCTTCCTCGGCGAGCTGTGCTACGGCCCGCCGCGCGAGGGCAGGGTCACCTTCACCGCGCCGGGCATCGTGCCGCTTCCTGTGGCGGAGGCGGGCACCCGGCTGGTCCGGTCCTTCCTCGGCGCTCACGGACCCGCGACGCCCGAGATGTTCGACACCTGGCTGTTCCGCGGCAAGACCCCCAAGGCGGCGCTGCGCGGTTGGTTTCACGACCTCGGCCCCGACGTCACCGAGGTGGAGGTCGAGGGGCGCGCGATGCCGGCGCTCACCGAGCATGTCGAGGCGTTGGCCGCCACCCGCCCATCCGAGACCGTCCGCCTTCTCCCCGGCTTCGACCAATACATCATGGGCGCGCCGCGTGACCTCGAGCCGCTGCTGCCCGGGGCGGCCAAGCCCAAGGTCAGCCGCGCCGCCGGATGGATCTCACCCGTCGTGGTCTTCCAGGGGCGGGTCGCCGGCGTGTGGGAGGCCAAGGACGGCGAGATCGCCCTCGACCTCTTCGAAGACGTGCCCGCCGCCGCGTTGAGCCGCGAGACCGAACGCGTCGCCGCCCTGCTCGCCGCGGCGAGGCGACCTTGATCGCTGAGCCGGCCACAGGCTCGACGGGAGACGGCGATGGAGCACCCTGACACGTCGGGCGGGCGTCTCACCGCTCACAGCGCGGTCTCCACCGCCCTCGCCCTGTGCAGTGATCATGGGCTGCGCGAGTTGGTGGACGCGGCCGTCCCGCTCGGTTCCGGCATCGGCGGCAGGTCGGCGCTGATGGAGGTCGCCGGGACCCCGGTTTTCGTGAAGCGGGTGCCTCTCACCGATCCGGAGAGGCTGCTGCGGAACACCCGGTCCACCGCGAACGTGTTCGGGCTTCCGACCTTCTGCCAGTACGGCATCGGCGGGCCCGGTTTCGGGGCCTGGCGGGAGCTCGCTGTGCACACCATGACCACGAACTGGGTGCTCGCGGGGCAGTTCCAGGGGTTCCCGCTGATGTACCACTGGCGCGTGCTGCCGGACACGCCGCCGCCGCCCCCTCCGGAGGAACGGGCCGTCGCCTACTGGGGAGGCGGACCGGAGGTCCGGCACCGGATCGAGGCCCTCCGGCAGGCCTCGGCCAGTGTCGCCCTGTTCTTGGAGTACATCCCGCAGAACCTGCACGAGTGGCTGGGAGCGCAGGTGCGTGCGGGGGAGGAGGCCGCCGACCTGGCCTGTTCCCTGGTGGACGAGGGCTTGGAGGCCGGCGTCTCGTTCATGAACACCCGCGGGCTCCTGCATTTCGACGCGCACTTCGAGAACATCCTCACCGACGGGCGCCGTCTCTACTTCGCCGATTACGGCCTCGCACTCTCTTCCCGGTTCGACCTGTCGCAGGCCGAGATCGGCTTCTTCGACCGGCATCGAACCTACGACCGCTGCTATGCGAGCACGCATCTGGTGAACTGGCTGGTCACCGCCTTCTACGGGTACGGAAGGAAAGAGCGTGACGCGCTGGTCCGCGCGTGCGCCGAGGGCGAGTGCCCCACAGGAATCCCGGCGGCGGCCGCGGCGATCCTGACCCGCTACAGCCCCCTCGCCGTGGTGATGGCGGACTTCTATCGCAAGCTCCAGGAAGAGAGCAGGCAGACTCCGTACCCGCTGGAGGAGATCCACCGGGTCATCGCGGCATGCGGCCTTTCCATCGGCTGACGATTTCTCAGCCGGCCGTGAGCCGGATCATGCGGCCGTTCGCTCTGCCTCGTGTCGTCGGCCGCTTCGCGGCGCTCAACCGACTGCCCGTATGCGTGCCGTCGGGCTGCTTCGCGGTGCTCAACCGGCCGAAAGTACGGTCACGAACGGCGCTTACCGTGCTTTGAGCCGATGCCGGCGACGGGCCGGATCCGCAGGATGAGGCCCATGTCACCTGAAAACCTCCCCGTGCTGAAAGCCGCAGGCCGAGCCGTACGTCACGACAGTGCCGAGCCGAATGACCGAGATGCCCGCAGGCAGGGCCGAGACGACGCGCCGAGAAGCTCTGCGACGCCCTTCCTCGGCCGGCCGCGGATCGCCGCGCTCGACGTGGTTCGCGGGTTCGCACTGTGCGGGATCCTGCTGGCCAACATCCAGCCGATAGCCAACGCCGGCAAGGTCGTCATCGCGGCGGGTTCATCGGCGGACCCGGAGTGGGACTGGGTGGGGCTGCTCGTCCCACAGCGCTTCTTCCCCATCTTCTCCGTGTTGTTCGGCATCGGGTTCTCGCTGCTGCTGGGCTCCGCCGCGGGCCGCGCCCCTCGTCCGCGCCTGATCCTGCTGCGCCGGCTTCTGGTGCTGCTCGGGGTCGGACTGGTGCACCACGTGCTGCTGTGGCAGGGCGACATCCTGACCGTCTACGCCATCGTCGGTCTGGTGGTGCTGCTGCCCTCGACCTGGCTGCCGCGGTGGGCCGTGGCCGGCCTCGCCGTCGTGCTCATCCCGCCGTCGCTGCTTCTGACCGGTGGCTCCTTCTCGCTGGTCCCCGGGCTCTTCCTGCTGGGCTCGGCGCTCGTCCGATACGGAGTGGCCGACCGGATCGAGCGGTCCACCCGGGTGCCGGCCGTACTGGGCCTGGTCCTGGCGGCGGGAGCGGCGCCCGCCCTGTGGTGGCAGACCGGGGACCTGTCCGGCCAGGACACCGCCCGCGCGATGGCCGTGGCCGGATTGCTGGTCGCGGGTGTGTACGTGTGCGCCCTGCTGGTCCTGCTCAGGACGCGGGTCCGGCCGGCGCTGGAGACGGTCTTCGCACCGCTGGGCCGGATGGCGCTGACCAACTACCTGACCGCCACCGTGCTCGTCCTGGCGGTCAGCCGGTTCCTCGACGCTCCTCCGGACGAATGGTCCGTCCCGACGGTGTTCCTGATCGCCGGCGCCATCCTCGCCGCCCAATGGGTGTGGTCCACCCTCTGGCTGCGCCGATACCGTCAGGGCCCCCTGGAGTGGCTCTGGCGCTGGGCCACCTGGGCACGCCGGCCGCCCCTGCGCCGCGCCGCCGGTCAGTAGCCGGTGTTCCGGTCAAGGGTGACCCGGCAGGCCAGGTGGAGGGCGAGGCGGTCGTCCGGGTTGTTCAGGTCGACGGTGAGCAGTTCCTCGATCCGGTGCAGCCGTGCCGCGACGGTGTTGCGATGCACGCCGAGGATCGCCGCGGTGTCGGCCGCCGATCCTCCGGCGTCCAGATAGGTCGACAGCGTGGCGACGAGCTCGCCGGGTTGTGACTCCAGAGGGGCGAGCAGCCGGGTCGCGGTGGGGGCGAAGGTCTCGGTGCTCGCCCAGGCGACGAGCAACTGGGCCAGCCCGAGACGGTCGATGTGCACCAGGCGGCCGGTCTGCGGCCGGCCGCGGGCGAGCCTGGCCGCGTCCCACGCCTCGGCGAGGCTCCGGGTCAGCCCGCCGGTGTCGGGATGGCCGCGTCCCACCCCGATCGCGCAGTCGAACCGGCCGGCCAGTCGCCGGCGGATCCGCTGAAGGGAGGCGAGCAGGTCCCGGCTGGTGTCCTCGTCCGGTTCGGCTCTGCTGGTCGTCCACGCGGACCAGCCGTCACCGCGTTCCACCACGGTGACGTCGATCTGTTCCGCCGCGATGGCGGCCGCGACGGCGTCGGTGTGCCCCAGGAGGTCGACCTGTCCCAGAGCCGCGATGTGGAAGGCCACATGCCAGCCGTCCAGCCGCCAGCCGATTTCGGCCGCGCGCTGGTGCGCGGTGCCTCCGCTGTCCAGCCTGCCCTCGAGGAGATCGCCGAACAGGCCGGCGCGCAGCCGGGCGTCGCGCTCCAGGACGACCCGGCGGGTGGCCTGCCACCGCTGGACGGCGAGCGTCGCGAACTGGAGGACGTCGCGGACGGCGCGCGCCCAGGCGGACGGCGCGGGCCCGAGAGCGGCCGCCATCCACAGGTCGGCGGTCCCGCTCGGCGTTCCCGGCACGGGTACGGCGACGGTCGTGTGGCCGTCCGCGGTGAGGATCTGCGCCACCGGGGCGTGCGGATCGAAGCCGGACGGCAACTCGAAGGACACGGTGATCGGTGTGCCGTCGGGGCCGAGGACCGCCACCGGCCGGTCCAGGATTCCGGTGAGCGCCCGGGCGACGTCCTGGGGGCTGAGCAGGCGGGGGGTCAGCGCGCGGTGGGCGCGGCGCAGATGATCGGCCGCGTCCACGGCGGGGGAGTGCACGAACGCGGCGGCGGTCCCCGCCCAGCGCAGCGGCGCCCCGCTGATGCCCAGGATCGGCAGGTGCAGATGCCGTGCGAGGCGGCGGCTGCCGTCCAGGAGCGTCTCGCCGCCGGGGCCCTCGAGAGGGACGGCGAGGGCGGCGGCCCGCTGGTCGTACAGCCGGCGGATCGTGGCGTCCAGGCGCCAGCTGCTCAGGTAACCGGCGGGGATCACCGGGCACACCGCGATCTCGCCTGCCTGGACGAGGCCGGTGTCGGCCGGGTCGATCAGCGTGATCCCGGTGACGCGCCGGTCGAGGTCGTCGTCTCCGGACAGCGGCGTGGCGGCCAGGTGCGGATGGCCGATCAGCTCGCGCAGGGTCGGCGGAGCGTCCGTCATGTCGCCCCCCGCAGAGGGACCGGGTCGATGTCCAGCCCGAAGGCGCGGGGCGCGACGATGTCCACGGCCTCCGGCCGCCACCAGAACGGCGGGCCGGGAAGGTGCAGCGCGACGACCTCCGCGCCGCCGCGCACGGTGTCGCAGGAGATGGGCAGACCGCTGGTCCTGTCGAGGACGCACAGGATGTCGGGGGTGGACGCGACGGGTTCGCCGTCGATGAGAGCGAGCAGGTACTCGTTCTCCATCTCCAGCCGTACGAGGGTCCCGTCACGGCCGGCTCGTATGATCACGGATCCGCGGCCGAACCCCGCCGCCGCCCGGTGCCGGACGACCTCGATGACGCGGCCGGTGACCAGGATCCGGGCCCCGAGTGACGCGGCCGCCTCGCGTGGATCGGCGCTCAGGGTCCAGGCCGCATGACGAGATCCGAGGTGCAGGGCGCGGCTGAACGAGCCGAGGATGGTCAGGCGGTCCAGCAGCTCCACGGGCAGCGGGCGCAGCGCGATCGCCGCCCAGCCGCCGAATTCGGTGAGCGCGGACCTGACGATCCGCTCGGCGGCCTGGGGAGACAGCGAGTCCAGCATGAGCAACCGGCCGCCGGCGTCGCCGATGGCCAGGGGCGTGAGCGGTTCGCCGACCGCAGCCACGGACATCTGGTCCAGCCGCGGCAGTGCCCGGCCCTGCAGATCCGCGTCGATCACTGGGAGGCCGAGCTCGACCGCGGCGACGAACACGACGATGCCGTTCACCCCGCCCGCCTCGATCGCGATCAGCCCGGCGGGGCTGATCCCCGTCCGGTCCGTGATCGTCGCGAGCACGGGCGCCCACTCTCCACCGGACGGCAGCCTCTCCGTGAACGCCGACACCGCCCCGACGATCCCCACGGGGACGACGTGGCCGCCGGGGACGGCGTCGCTGCTCAGCAGCTCGATCCGGCTGCCCGCCAGGCTCCGCCTGAGCAGTCGGGCGGCCGTGTCCGTCTGCCCGCCGCCGCCCGAGCCGAGCAGCGTGGTGCCCCGGGCGAGGTGATCGATGTCCGGCTCACCGAGGTAGCGGATAGGCATGCACTCAGAGTGACACGAGATCCTCCACCGGCTGGAACTCCACGTCGAGATCGAACGCGTGAGGTCCGAACACCGCGAGGGCCTCGGGGCTGCGCATCAGGTCCGGGGTGCTGATCCCCACGACGACGGCCCGCTGGCCGTACCGGAGCCCCTCGGTGGTGATCGGCTCGCCCGAATCGGCCTCGAGCACGCAGATCAGATCGGGGACCACGCACCGGATCTCGCCGTCGGCCCGCGCCACCAGGTTCTCGTTCTGGAAGATCAGCTCGAGTTTGCCGTCGCCTTCGAAGGCGGCGAGGGTGGCGCTCCCGCGGGCGAACCCGGCGACCGTACGCCGCTCGACGTCCACGACCTTGCCGCGGAACAGCACCCGGACCTTGTCATAGAGGGTGCCGGACATCGTGTCGGCGAGCGCCGCGACCGGGTCGTGGTGTTCCTCGCGCGCGGTGCGCAGGGCGCGCCCGATCCGCAGTCCGAGGCTGAGTGTGTTCGGCACCGCCGTCCGCTTCACGTCCGCGCCGCTCATCGCGTACTCGGCGATGTGCGCGACGCCGCCGAGCCGGATGGCGATCCCGCGGGCGAGCCACTCGAGGCGCTTGTTGTCGGCGCCGGTGTCGATGATGACGGTCTCGCCGTTCTCGCCGCCGATGGCGAGCGGTGAACCCGGCACGCCGTACACGGAGAAGGTCTCCATCTGCAGTTCGGGGAAGGCGCGGCCCATCCCGTCCGCGTCCACGACGGGCAGGCCCGTGCGGGCGGCGACCAGCAGGGGGATCATCGAGTTGATCCCGCCGCACTCGATCGGCATGGTCGCGTCGGCCCGGCGTCCCAGGTGTCCCTCCAGCGCCCGCAGCGCCGCGACGGCCTCGTCGCCCCGGGGGATCTTCTCCACCATCACCGTCGGGGCGCCCATCTGGGCCGTCGGGATGACCATGTCGTCGTCGCCGAGTTCGGCGGGGTCGAGCACGGTGATCGTGCCCGGACCGTCGCGCAGCGCCTGCTCCACGAGGAGCCTCCCGATGTACGGATCACCTCCGCCGCCGGTGCCGAGCAACGCCGCCCCCCGGGCCAGGTCGGCGAGGTCGTGAATCTCGAGGGTGTAGCTCACGTGAGCGCTCCAGAGCCGACACGGACGGTGTCGTGGTCGTAGCCGAAGTACCGGGGCCCGACGAGCTCCAGTCCTTCGGGGGTGTGCCATCGGGGGTCGCACGGCGCCGCGATGACCCGCACCCGCTGGCCGTACCGGAGCGTCTCGGTGGTGACGGCGGTGCCCACCTCGGCGTCGAGCACGCAGATCAGGTCGGGGACGGTGGCCACGACGACGCCGTCCCTGACGGCGACGAGGTGCTCGTTCTGGAATCGCAGGAGGAACCGCTCGCCGGACCTGCCGTCCAGCCCCTCCAGCGTCGCCTCGCCGCGCGCGAATCCGCCCTCGGTCCGCCTGCTGACGTCCACGACCTTGCCGCTGAACAGCTCGGCCCCGTCCAGCCGGTCGACGACGGCCGCGACCGGGTCCTGGTGTGCGGCGCGTGCCTCGCGCACCAGCCGGCCCAGTTCGCCGCAGAGGGACAGGGTGCCCGGGACGAGCGCCTCGCGGGCCTGCGCCCCGGTCATCGGGAAGAGGCTGATCATCGCGGAGCAGCCCATGTCGATCGTGGCGGAGCGGGCGAGCCGTTCCGCCCAGTGGTTGTCCACGGTGTCGAAGATCCCGCGGTTGCCCTTCTCGTCGGCGATCGACATCGGGGTGGCGCCGAGGCCGTACAACGTGGGCATCACCATCTGCAGCTCGGGGAAGGCCCGTCCCATGCCGTCGGCGTCGATCAGGGGGAGCCCCAGCTGGGCGGCGGCGACGACCGGCACGAGGGCGTTGACGCCGCCGGCCTCCGCGCACACCAGATGAGTGGGGGACTTGCCCAGATAGGAGGCGAGGGCCTGGACCGCGAGCTTCGCCTGTTCGGTCGAGGGCACCTTCTCCAGCATCACCGTGGGTGCGCCCATCATGGCGACCACCACGGCGACCGCGTCGTCCGGGACGTCCTCCAGGGGGATGAGCCGGGCCGGGCCGTCGGCGCGGACGGCCGCGTGCGCGAGCAACCGGCCGATGTGGGGATCCCCGCCGCCGCCGGTGCCGAGAATGGCCGCGCCGACCGCGATGTCGTCCAGGTCCGGACCGGTGATGAGCCGCTCAGCCACGACCCGCCTCCAGTTGCAGGTCGCCGACCGCCTTGACGCGGATCCGGGTCGCGTTTCCCGGCAGGTACGCCAGGGGCACCTCGTCCACTTCGACGACCCGGACACTGCCGGGCTTGGCTCCCGAGGCGATCGCCTTGTCGACCGCCTCCTGTTTGGCGTCGTCCAGCACCGCCTGCCGTTGGCCGGGTTCCACCGGGAAGATCCGGTCGACCTCTCCGCCGATCTGGGCGATGGCGGCGCCGATGGCGTTGGCCACGGCGAAGTGCTCGGGCCGGTGCACCGGCCCGGAGTCGCCGATCTCGTCCGGGAGCAGGATCGACCCGCCGCCGACCGCGACCACGGGAAGCGGCTCGGGGGACGTGCGGATGCGCTCGATGGCGTCGCCGATGTCGCGGCCGATCCGGAGCAGCGCCGCCTGCACCAGCGACCGGTCCAGTTCCTTCACGAGGCCGGGGTCGCCGATCACGGCGCGACCCGCCGCCACCGCGACGTCGGTGGCGGTGAGGGTGGCCCCGCCGAACACCAGCGCCTCGTCGGCGAGGCGGTAGCCGACCGAGTCCGGCCCCACCGTCACCCCGCCGTCGCCGCGGATCCGGCTGCCCCCGCCGATGCCGAGGCTGAGCACGTCGGGCATTCGGAAGTTGGTGCGGATCCCGGCGACGCTCACCTCGGTGGTGGCCTCCCGCGGGAAGCCGTGCTGCAGCACGCCGATGTCGCTCGTCGTGCCGCCCACGTCCACGACCGCGCACGATTCGACACCGGACAGGAACGCGGCGCCGCGCATCGAGTTGGTCGGACCCGAGGCGAAGGTGGCGACCGGGTAGCGGCGGGCGAAGTCGACGTCCATCAACGTGCCGTCGTTCTGACTGAGATACAGCGGTGCGCTGATGCCCGCGCCTTCGAGGGACTGGGAGAGCCCGTCGACGATCTGGGTCGCGAGCTCGCGCAGCGAGGCGTTGATGATGGTGGCGTTCTCCCGTTCCAGCAGCCCCATCCGGCCGATCTCCGATGACAGCGAGACGGCGATCGCGGGCAGCTGCCCGGTGAGGATGTCGGCGGCGCGCTGCTCGAACTCGGCGTTGACCGGGGAGAACACACTCGAGATGGCCACACTGCGGATCTCGTGCCGGTGCAGCTCTTCCGCCACCCGCAGGATCTCGTCCTCGCGCAGTTCGGCGATGTGACGCCCGTCGAACTCGTGCCCCCCGTGGCAGAGGTAGGCCCGGCCCGCGATGGCGTTCACCAGCCGATCGGGCCAGTCGACCATGGGCGGCAACGACGCGGTGGCGGGCAGCCCGAGCCGCACCGCGGCGGTCGGCGCCAGCCGGTCGGCCTCGACCAGCGCGTTGATGAAGTGCGTCGTGCCGATCATCACCGCGTTCACCGCCAGTGGGTCGAAGGCCCGCTGGCGCTTCAGCTCGGCGAGCGCGGTGTTGATGCCGCTGGTCACGTCACGCGTGGTCGCGGTCTTGACCGCGGCCAGGACGCTCTGCCCGTCCATGAGCACGGCGTCGGTGTTGGTCCCGCCGACGTCGATTCCGATCCGCATTACAGGTCCTTTCAGGCGGCCGAGGGTGCGGACGCGGCGGCCGTCTGGCCGTCCGCCGTCTCGGTGCGCGCGATGCCGTATCCCCGAATCAGGCCGAGCCGGCCCACGACGGCGTACAGCACGAACGCGACGACCAGTGAGTTGATGCTGGGCAGGCCCCATGTCACGAACTTCCCGATCAGGCCCGCGACGAGCCAGATCACGAGGGTCGCCGGCACCCAGCGGGGCGCCTCGGGCGGGACTCCGTCCGCGGCCTTGCCGCTGTCCAGGTCGCGCCGCCAGGTCCGAACCACGAAGTATTCGGCGATCATGATGCCTGCGATCGGGGGGAACGCCACGCCCAGCACCGTGAGGAAGTCGGTGAAGCTGTTGAGGATGCCCGCCGCGGCCAGCACGCTGCCGACCAGGCCGATGAGCAGGGTCACCACCGCGCGGTTGACCTGCCGGCCGAAGACCGTGCCGACGAAGTTCACCAGGCCGAGCCCGGAGGAGTACAGGTTCCAGTCGTTGATCTTCAGTGTTCCGACGACGATGACCAGCACGCCGACCCAGCCCACGGTGGAGGTGATGATCGTGATGATGTCCGCCGACTTGATCGCGTGCGCCAGCAGCACGCCGACCAGCCCGATCACGTACTCGCCGAGGGTGATCCCCAGCAGGGTCTGCTTGACCACGTCGCCGACCGACCGGTTGAACCGGGTCATGTCCGGAGTGATCACGGCCCCCACGATGAACCCGCCGGCGACCAGCGTGGTGCCCTGCAGCAGCGACAGCGAAGGGCCGGCGGGGGCCGCCGCGGCCAGTTCGGACAGCGAGCGATGGGACAGTTCGCTCCCCACCGACCAGGCGACCAGCAGGATGAACGCGGGCACGGTGAGGTAGGCGGTCCACGCCATCGAGTGGAAGCCCTTGACGACGATGGCCGTGACCGCGAGCCCGAACAACAGGGACCAGGCCCACACGGGCAGCCCGGGAAGCAGTTGGTGCAGACCCTCTGCCGACACCCCGGACTGGATGCCGAACCAGCCGACGAGGCTGATCCCGATGGCCAGGCCGATCAGCGCGGACCCGGCCTGGCCGAAGCCGCACCACCGGGCGAGCATGGAGGTCGTCAGCCCTTCACGCATGCCGATGACGCCCAGCGCGATGGCCACCAGTTCGAGGATGACCGCGCCGAGCGTGATCGCCCAGAACGCGCTCCAGAAGCTCATCCCGAAGCCGAGGGTCGCTCCTAACAGGAACTGGCTGAGGGCGGAGATCTGCCCGAACCGCTGGACCGCGACCGACACCCAGGAGTATCGGGCGCGGGCGGGGACTCGGGATATCGCGTAGTCGTCGGTGCCGAGAGAAGAAGCCATCATTGCCTCCGAGGGGGGCGAAGAGCGCTGGGCCGGGCCGCGGGTGGTGCCCTGAGCGTAGGAACAGGCCCAGTCCTCGTCACGATGCGATCGGCACAGCCCGGAGCCGGTATGTGTGCACCGTGCACAGATGGCGGGGGGTTCTGGTGCCGCGCCGAACTCTCGGTTCGCCGGGCTTCATTTCTACAGCACGGAGGTCTCGCCCGGCATGCCGCAGGGGCCGGAGACGTACCCCTCGGACGCGTGATCGACCTTCCGACCTCGACGCACGATTCGCACGGCTCGCCGAGGAGTACGAACAGCGGCGAGCGGCCGCGACGCCGAGGACCGCCTGGTGGTCCTGCTCGAGTACAGCGGGTTCCTCGGCGCATGGCCTACGAGACGCCGGTGGACGTCCACGCGGTCGCGGGCACCGCCCGTCTTCTGGCCCAGGAGCTCACCCTGGCCCGTTCCGACCTGGGCGGAGATCTCCTCTGCGAGGTGGCTTCAGCGCCGGAGGAGCCGGATCGTCTCGTCCCAGAGGCGGTCGGCGCCGTCCGCGTCGAGCGCGTAGGGGGCGACTCCGCGCAGGCCGTCACCCGTTCCGGTGACGACGACGGCCTCGTTGCAGTCCTCGAAGTAACGTCCGGTCACTCCCTGGACGTGGGGGGAGGCGGCCAGCAGGACGGAGGTGGCCGCGCCCTCCTGCGGGGTCTTCCAGCCCGGAGGCACGTCGAGGAGGCGGCCCTGCTCGTCCATCGCGCCCACGTAGCGCAACTGGGCGTCGTCCAGATGGCGCTGAAGGTTGGTCATGATGCCGCCGGGGTGGAGCGCGTTGGCGGTGATGCCGTCGGCGGCCCACCTCCCGGCCATGGCGACGGTGAACAGGATGGTCGCCGTCTTCGACTGGCCATAGGCGGACCAGGCTTCGTAGGGCCGGGACGTGAAGTGGATGTCGTCGAAGACGACGGGGGACATCAGATGGGCGGAGGAGCTGACGGCGACGACCCGGGCACCCCGCGCGGCGGCGAGCGCTCCATGCAGGCCCAGCGTCAGGGCGGCGGGGCCGAGGTGGTTGGTGGCGAACTGCGTTTCCCAGCCTTCCCGGGTCGTGGTCCGCTCGGGCAGGGCCATCACACCGGCGTTGTTGACCAGGATGTGCAGGGGGCCGTTCCAACCGGCGACGAACGCGTCGATGGTGGAACGTTCCAGCAGGTCGAGGGGGACGACGCGGACGTCGTCGCGGCCCGTCGCCGATCGGATGTCGGCGGCCGCGCGCTCGCCGGCGTCGGTGTCGCGGGCGGGCAGGGTCACCTGCGCGCCCGCTGAGGCCAGCGCGCGGGCGGTCTCCAGGCCGATCCCGGACGTGCCGCCGGTGACGACGGCGCGCTTGCCGGTCAGGTCGACACCGGCGATCACCTCGGCGGCGGTCGACTTCGCGTCGAAGGGGGTCGTGATTTCGGGCATGGCTGTACTCCGTGGGTCGATGTGTCGGTGAAAGCGCCGCGGGGGTGTGAGGTCGGCCCGCGGCGTGGGGTCGTTCGTGGCGTGAGGTCGGCTTGTGGCGAGCTCAGTCCGCGGTGCGGCAGATCAGCCGAACAGCGCGCCTGGTCCTGTCGCGGAACTCGGCGCGGGTGGCCGCCGTCTGCTTCCAGGTCAGGGCGGCGGAGAACAGGACGTCCATGACGTCGTCCGCACCCAGGTCCCCGGTGAGGACGCCCGGCGGGGCGAGTGAGCCGACCTGCGCGCTGATGGTCGCCCTGGCCTTCTCCTGGTAGTCATGGAACATCGAGCCGAGCTGCGGCTCACTGTTCTCCAGCAGTTCGCTGAGGTCCCTGGCCACCTGGGTCTCGACGTACTGGCCCATCAGCGCGTCCAGTGCCGTGACGATCCGCTCCTCGAAGCCCAGTGACTCGTCGGCGAAGGATACTTCCATGGCCTGCTGCGCCCGTTCCATGACGCCCTGCATCGTGGCGCGATACAGCTGTTCCTTGTTCGGGAACAGCAGGTAGAGGCCCGGCCGGGAGATGCCCGCCGCCTTGGCGACCTCCTCCATCGACGTCTTCTGGAACCCGTACCGCCCGAACAGGCCGAGGGCGGCCGTGAGGACGGCGCCGCGCTTGGGGTCGTCGTTCTCCATCTCCGAACTGCTCACTCCTGACACATTAGACAGCAAGCCGAAGTTTGTCTAATTTGTCAGCGGCCACGATGATCCATCGGGTCACATATCAGGATTCGGACCCATGATCTTCGCTATCCGGACGGGAACATCCCGGACATCTGGCCGTAACTGATCGTCTATACGGTCGCGGGCATCACCCCTCAAGGAGCACGTGGTGCGCAAACTCCGCTTCACCCTGGCAGCACTCCTCACCCTCTCTCTCGCCATCCCGCTCGCGCCGACGACCGCCTCGGCCCACACCCGCCGGCCTCCCGTACTCGACCTGGAAACGCTCACCGGCGCCCAGGCCGAGGCCATGATGGCGAAGGGGCGGCTCACCTCCGTCGAGCTCACCCAGGCGTACATCGACCGCATCGAGGCACTGAACAAGCGCGGACCAGGCCTCAACGCCGTGACGCAGCTCAACGAGGACGCGCTGAAGGAAGCGGCGCTGGCCGACCGGCAGCGGGCGAAGGGGCAGGTCCTCGGCCCCGCGCACGGGCTGCCGATCCTTCTGAAGGATCTCGTCGATGTGAAGGGCATGTACACCTCGGCCGGCAACTACTCGCTGCGTGACTCGTATCCGGCGACGGACGCGGGCATCACCAAGAAGCTGCGCGAGCGCGGGGTCGTGATCCTCGGCAAGGTCGGGCTCTCGGAGTTCGCCAACAGCTTCGGCAGCCAGCCGTCCGGTTTCAGCAACCTCACCGGCCAGGTGCTCAACGGCATCGACGCCGACCAGAACCCCAGCGGTTCGTCGTCGGGAACCGGCGCGGCCATGGCGGCGGCGATGGCCACATTGGGGATCGGCACGGAGACGTCGGGCTCGATCATCAGCCCGTCGAGCACGCAGAGCCTCGTCGGGCTGCGGCCGACCGTCGGGCTCGTGCCGGGGTACGGCATCGCGCCGATCAGCGCGTCGCAGGACACGGCGGGACCGATGGTCCGCAGTGTGTCGGACGCGGCGATGACGCTCGCCTCGATCGCCGGACCCGATCCGGACGGCGACGCGGAGTACCGTGCGATCTTCGGACCCGACTACCTCGCCACCGGCGTCATCCCCACGCCGCCCGCGAAGCTGCCGAACTACATGGCGGCCCTGAACGTCGACTTCGTGAAGGGCAAGAAGATCGGCTACAACGGCACGCTCACCGACGGCAGCCCGCTCAAGACCGCGTACGACGCGCTGACCGCCGCAGGCGCGATCATGGTGCCGCGGCCGACGGTGTCCGTGGGCACGCTCCCGAGCCTGCCCAGCGGGTACGAGCAGCACAAGACGATCGATGAGTACTACAACCGGCTCGGCCCGAAGGCGCCGATCACGTCGCTGGTCCAGGAGGTGGCCGACAACCAGGCCAACGCCCAGCAAGCACTGAAATACGGCAACAACAGCCACCTCAGCGCGGCGGCCGCCGACATCACCCCCGGTGGTGCCAACGAGATCGCGTATCGGGCGAACCTGCCCATCCGCAAGGCCGCCTGGCACAAGGCCATCGACGACATGATGACCTACACCGATTCCGACCCGGCCAAGCCCGCCGACCCCGTGATCGCGATCCTCGGCAGCGTTCCGAACGGGCCTCAGGCCGGCTACCCCTCGATGACGATCCCCATGGGGTACGCCGCCACGACGCGCCGCGCGGTCAACGTGCAGGTCCACGGCAACGCCTACGACGAGTACAACCTGATCGGCGTCGGATACGTCATCGAGCAGGCCACCCGGCTGCGCCAGACGGCCGGTTCGGTGAACCCGAGCATGTACCGCTGCGCGAAGACGGTCCCGGCGGAGCCCTTCGCCGCTCGCGGGCACTGCAACCCCGACTACGACACCATCATGCGGATGCTCGGCAACGCCCCCAGGCCGTTGCCGTTCTCGCTGGAGACGGAGTCGGCGCAGAGCCTCGGCGCCCGGCTCGCCGCCGGCACGCTGACCTCGGAGGAGCTCGTCAAGGCCTACCTCTACCGGATCGCGCTGACGAACGCCGAGGGGCCGGCCACCCAGGCGGTCCGCACGATCAACACCGACGCCGTCAAGGAGGCCCGCGCCCTCGACCGGGAGCGAGACCAGGACAGGAAGGACAAGAAGGGGCACAAGCCGCCGCGCGGGCCTCTGTACGGCCTGCCCGTGCTGCTCAACGACGGGTTCGACGTGGACTCGCTGGCGACCACAGGCGGCTCGATCGCCCTGCAGGACCTCGAGCCCGGCCGCGACTCGACGGTCGTGGCCAAGCTCAAGGCCGCCGGGGCGATCATCCTCGGCAAGACGAACGTCTCCGAGCTGAACGGCGTCTTCGACGCGAACATGCCGAAGGGGTACTCCTCGCTCGCCGGTCAGGTGCTCCTGCCGTCCGACACCGACAAGACCCCGGCCGGTTCGTCCGGCGGTTCGGCGGCGGCGACGGCCTCCGGGCTGGCGGCGTTCACCATCGGAATGGAGACGTCCACCGACTCGGCCCAACTGGTGGCTCCTGCCGACGCGGCAGGCGTCGTCGGGCTGAAGCCGACGGTCGGCCTGGTCAGCCGCACCGGCGTCCTGCCGGTCGCCCGATCGCAGGACGCGCCGGGGCCGATCACCCGCACGGTGTACGACGCGGCGACCGCGCTCACGGCGATCGCCGGTCCCGACCGGGCCGATCCGGCGACGGCGGGCGCGCCCGTCAGGAACTACACCGCGGGTCTGTCCACGACCGCCCTTCAGGGCAAGAGGATCGCCGTCGTGGCGGGCACGGCCGCGCCGTACCCCGCGACGGTGACGGCACTGCAGGCGCTCGGCGCCACGACCACCCAGGTGACGATCGGCACGCCGACCCCCGACCCGGCGAGTGTCGTGCCGAGCGAGTTCAAGCGCGACCTGAACTCCTACCTGTCGGGCATCCGGCGGGGTCCCGGAGCCCGGTCGCTGCAGGCCGTCATCGGCTACAACGAGGCCCACCCCGTGGAGGGACTGAAGTACCAACAGGGTCAGCTACTCGCCGCCCAGGCCGTCGACCTGTCCGACCCCGCCACCCGCGCGGCGTACGAGGCCGACCTGGAGGCGGGCAAGACGTCCACCCGGGCGCTGATCGACGGCATCCTCACCAACGGAACGCCCGGCGACACGTCGGACGACTTCGACGCCGTCATGGCGCCGAGCGGCAGTGCTCTCGTCGGGTACGCCGACCGAGCGGGCTATCCGGCGCTGACGATCCCCGCTGGGTACGGCGCCACCGCCAGCTCCGCAGGCCACAACCCGATCGGCGTCACCCTCGTCGGCACGGCCTTCAGCGAGGCGACCCTCCTCGCCGACGGTTACGCCCTGGAGCAGGCGACGAACGTCCGCCTCGCCCCCAGCTACACCAATCCGAGCATGTGGCGGTGCGTGCCCGGCAGCACGTTCTTCACCGGGGAGCTGTGCAACCCCGGTGACCGTCTCCTCCAGTCCCGTCCCCGCCACTGACCGTCACCCAAGGAGGGCCCGCGCCGTCGACCGGCGCGGGCCCTTCGCGTCGTGGCGGCCGGCGATCCCGCGCAGGGCTACTCCGCGAGAACGCCGAGCCGTACTCCGAGGACTCAGCGGTCGGCCAGGAGCTTGTGCAGGTAGCGCAACTGCTCCTCCACCTGGAAGGGGCCGCCGCCCTCGTGGTTGTTCCACGGCCAGACGCTGATCTCCTTCGGTCCCCGCCAGTGGTTGTAGGCGCCGAACACCGTGGACGGCGGGCAGATGTCGTCCATCAGCGCCACCGAGTACAGCGCGGGGACCTGGCCCCGGGAGGCGAAGTTGAGGCCGTCGAAGTACGAAAGCGTGCGGAACACCTGCTCAGGCGTGCCGCGCTGGGAGGCGAGGAAGCGAACGAGTTCCTGGTAGGGGTCGCGGCCCGTGATCTCCACGGCTCTGCGGAAGTGAGTGAGGAACGGCACGTCGATCAGTGCGGCCCGCACGCCGGGCCGTAGCGCGGCGACCGCCTGGGCGATGCCTCCGCCCTGGCTGGCACCCGTCACCACGATCGCCCCGGCGTCGACCGCGGGATGCCCGGCCGCCACGTCGACGGCGCGCGTCGCGTCGGTGAAGACCCGCCGGTAGTAGTAGGTGTCGGGGTCGAGGACGCCCCTGGTCATCATGCCCGGCGCATGCGGGGGGCCGCCCGCGTGCGGGTCGGCGGTGCTGCCCGGGTTCTGCACGTGCGCCGCGCCCTGGCCGCGGGTGTCGACCACGAGCGTGGCGTAGCCGGCCGACGGCCAGGTCAGGTGATCGTGCGCGAAGCCCCGCCCCCCGCTGTAGCCGATGTACTTCACCACGCACGGCAGCGGACCCTGCGCGCCGCGCGGGACCAGGAACCAGGCGTTCACCCGGTCGCCACCCCAGCCGGCGAAGTCGGTGTCGTAGACGTCGACGGCGGTGAGAGGGATGTCGTAGGGCGTGAACGTGGGGGACAGGTCGTGCTCGGCGGCCTCAGCGAGGGTCCTGGACCAGAAGGCGTCGAAGTCGGCGGGTTCGTCACGCGCGGGGAGGTAGTCACGGAGCTCTTCAAGGGGAAGGTCGAACAGCGGCACAGCGATCTCCAAGCGTCACAGGTGTCCGGACATTTCACCCCATCGGTTGGTTCGAGCGCCATCCCCTCGGAAACTCACCGCGAAATGCGACCGGTCGAAGACCGCAACCGGTATGCGATCTTCCGTGAGTAGTGACCGGGCTCGAACCGGCCGAGGAGTCACCGCGGCGCCGACTGGCCGGCGGTCATCCCGCGAGGGACACGGTGACGCCGCCGGAGAACATCGAGTCGTGCAGCTTGATGGCCTTGAGCTTGAAGTTCTTGGGCACGTCGAACAGTACGAAGCCCTTGACCGTGTTGCCGGGGTTGATGTTCTTCAGGAACCCGTTGGAGTCCTCCAGCCAGATGGCGGCGCCGGAGTCGGCGTCGTACTCGCGGTCCTTGGTGTCGATGAGCTTCTGCTCCGAGTCGCTGAACATCTGGGCCTCGTCGCCGATGTTCTTCACGGTCACGTGGACCAGCACGTACTGCCCCTGAGCCTTGGAGGCCGTATAACCCTGACCGACCTTGGACAGTCCCTTCTCGACCTTGGTGATTTTGAAGGAGAACTTGCCGTCCTTGACCACGTCACCGATGCCGGCCACCTTCGGCTTCTCCGCTTCCTCCTGCGGGGCCTCCTCCTTGGAGGTCTCCTGCTCGGGCGCGGCCACCGACGTCGCATCGGGACCGCTGCCGGAGGCGCCGGAGTCGGAGCCGCCACCGTTCACGAGCATGCCGAGAACGACCAGCCCCACGAGTACGGCGGCGCCGATCAGCATCGCCTTGAAGCAGCCGCCGCCCTTCTTCTGCACGATCACGGTCTGCGGGTACGGCTGCGGCTGAGGGTAGCCGTACGGGGCCTGGTTCTGGGGGTTGTCGTTCATGGGGGAGCTCCACAGTGAGGGAAGGGGAGCGCAAGGGGCATCGCGCCCCAATGCGGTCTGTCTCGATGGAGCACACTAGTGTCTGTGAACTCAACGCACAAACATGAACTTGTGTTGACTGGTATCGCGGTTTGATGTTCACATCTCGGGTGAGCGTGGGGTGGTTATGATCCGGCTGTCCGCGTGCGCGGGTGTTCTCCGGGCCCCTGGGAGGAACGGTGCAGGTCGCCGAGCGCTATCAGCTGCTCCAGCCGATCACGCGTGGAGGGATGGGCGACCTGTGGGAGGGGACCGACATCCGCCTGAACCGGCGGGTGGCCGTCAAACGGATCCGCCGGGATCGTCTCTCTGAGGAGACGATCCGCCGCTTCCGGCGCGAGGCCAGGCTCATGGCGTTGCTCCGTCATCCCGGTGTGCCGACGGTGTACGACTTCGGTGAGGACGCCGACGGGCTGTTCCTGGTCATGGAGTACATCGACGGCTGGTCCGTCGCCCATGTGCTCGACATGCACCGGCCGCTGCCGATTCCCTGGGTCGCGATGATCGGGGCGCAACTCTGCGCGGTCCTGTCCGCCACCCACGCGCAGCAGCTCATTCACCGTGATCTCAAGCCCGGCAACCTCATGCTCTGCCGTGACGGCAGCCTGGTCGTGCTCGATTTCGGGCTGTCCACGGTGCTGAACTCAACCGACTTCTCGAAGATCACACGCTCTATGGACCGGCTCGGCACCGACCGCTACATGGCCCCGGAAAACGTCACCGAGGGGAGGGCCGACGCACTGACCGACCTGTACGGCGTGGGCTGCCTCCTCTACGAGATGGCCATCGGGCAAAGGGTGTTCGAGGCCCCCACGATCGCCGTCGAAGTCAGGGGACACCTGTACAGCGAGCCGGTCTCACCGGTCGACATGGATCCGGCCATGCCGTACGAACTCGACCGATTGATCATGGAGCTACTGGAGAAGGAACCGGCGAAGCGCCCGCAGGCCGCAGAGGAAGTCGTGCACCGGCTTCTCCCGCTCGCCCGGGACCTTCCTCCGCTGCCCGGGGTGGTCGATCAGGCCGTCGCTCCGACCCAGCTCTATGCGGCGGTGCTCGCCCGGAGCCAGGGGTTCGTCCACCTCTGACATCCCGTCACCGGGTGAGGGCCAGCATCAGATCGGCGGCGGTGGGTCTGTTGCGAGGATCCTGTTCGAAGCAGCCGGCGAGCGGGGCCCTGAGCGGCAGCGGCAGGGCCGCCAAGTCGGGCTGAACCGACAGAATCTTGTGAACGATCTCCGGGAAGCTGGAGCCTGTGAACGCCAACTGCCCTGTCGCTCCGTAGAACATGGTCGACGCCCAGCTGAAGATGTCCCCGGCAGGGCCGGCCGGTTCGCCGTGGAGTTGCTCGGGTGACATGTACGGCGGAGTCCCCCGGAGGCCCCCGGTTGTCAGCGTCACGTGGTCGAGCGCCCGTGCGATGCCGAAGTCGATCACCCGAGGGCCGTCCGAGCCGATCAGGACATTGGCGGGCTTGAAGTCGCGGTGCACGACGCCCGCCGCGTGGATGCCCTTGAGCGCCGCCGCCGTCGCGATGGCCAGTCGGGTGAGGCTGTCACCGTCCAGGGGCCGTTCGTCGGCGACCAGCCGCTCCAGCGAGGGCCCGTGGACGTATTCGCTGACGATGTAGGCGCGATCGCCCATCATGCCCGCGTCGAGAATCCTGGCGGTGGAGTATCCGGGCACTCTCCGGGCGTTCGACACCTCCTGAAGGAAACGTCGTTGACCGTCGTCTCCACCGACGACGGGGTCCCGCAGGACTTTCACGGCGACAGGGCGTCCGTCCGGACCTTGGCCGAGGTAGACGATCCCCTGACCGCCTTCACCGAGCGTGCGTATCAGCGTGTAGTGGCCGAACCACCCGAGTTGGGAGGGTTGCGCACGCTGGGGACTCCACGCCGGTTGAGGGGTGGGATGAGGCGGTCCCTGTGGAGTGGTTCGAGGAGCATGCATGGGGCTGTGCCATGACACGGAATGGGGGATGGGGGCCGCCATGGCCGGCCCGAACACCGTCGACCGCAGGACCAGGGCGTGGATCGTTCCGCCCAGCATCACGACCAGGAGCAGGACGGCGGCGGCCACGTCCACGATCGGAGGGTCCGGCGTGGCGGGGTCCTGGTCGCTGTAGGTGTTGATGAGGGACATGCAGCAGATCAGTGTCACGCCGTAGCCGACCGCGGCGTAGCCCAGGTTGCGGCTCCTCAGCCGCACGGCCGCATGGCCGATGATGAACGGCGTCGACAGCCCTACGCAGCAGCAGAGCGAGCAGAGCGCCCAGGCGAAGCTGAGCGGCACGCCGAGGATGAACGGCCTGTCGGGGATACGCGCACGGGGCGAAGGGGGCGTGGCTGGAGGCACAGCGCGAATCATACGGATCATGGCTCAATGGAGCGGTCCTGGGCGATGGATGGCCAACCGTCATCGACGTAACTGTGAACTGAATGCACATCGATAGTGTGTAGACGTAGATGCATCGATCTATTACTGTGTCGGAGCGTGATCCAGGGCACACAGGCGCCTCCGGGATGGGAAACCGGTACCTGGCGTGAGCTGCCTGCATATCCTGGGCGAGTCGTGCTGGATCGATCTTTGAGGTCGCTGTCGAGGCAGGTGGGCGTGGATCCGTTAGAACGCTCCGATCCTCAGCGTCCTGCACGGCCGGGACGGGGCGAAGGTCCGCTCATCCGGTAGTTCCGAAATTGGGGTAATTCGCACATGTACGACGACAGCGCCACGGTCGCGGCAGCCGACATCGCCCGGCTGGCCGGTGTCGGGCGCGCCGCTGTCAGCAACTGGCGTCGCAGGTTCGACGACTTCCCCTCCCCGGTCGGGGGGACGTCGAGCAGCCCGTTGTTCTCGCTCTTCGACGTGGAGGACTGGCTCCGCCGCCAGGGCAAACTCGCCGAGATCCCGCTGGACGAGCGTGTCTGGCAGCAGTTGCGGGCGGGTGTCGAGGACCTCGGCCTGGCGGACGTCCTCGGTCATGTGGGCGCGTTCCTGCTCTTCCTCGACCGATATCCGAAGAAGTGGCAGGAGCTCTCCCGGCGGAAGGATGCCGGACTGTCCTCCGAGGAGTTCGCGGAGGAGAGGCTTCCCGGTGCATCTCGGGTCGACATCACCCTCTCCCTGTTGCGCGCCGTAGCCGAACTGGCCGCGGAGCGGGGCACCACGGCGACCTTCGACTTCCTGTACACCCGCTACCTCGAAGCCCATTCCAGACGGGTCGCCACATCGCCCGCCGGGGTCGCGGATCTCATGGTGGACCTCGTCGCGTCCGATGGTGGCACCGTCCTCGATCCGACCTGCGGGCTCGGGACGCTCCTGCTGGCGGCCGCGTCCTCGGGTGCGGCGAAGGTGGCCGGCCAGGATCGGGACGAGGCGGTGGCCCGGATCACCGCCGTACGGCTCACGCTCCACGGTCACGACGCCACCGTCCACGTCGGAGACTCGCTCCGTGACGACCGGTTCGGCCCCCTGCAGGCCGACGGCGTCGTCTGCAGTCCACCCTTCGGCGAACGCAGCTGGGGATATGAGGAGCTGGCCAGCGACGTCAGATGGCAGTACGGCCTGCCGCCCCGGGGCGAGCCGGAGTTGCCGTGGGTTCAGCATGGGCTGCACCACGTCAGACCAGGTGGGCACGTCGTCATCCTGATGCCGTCGGCCGCCGCGGACCGCCGCTCGGGCCGCCGGATCCGTGCCCAGTTGCTCAGGACCGGCACCCTGCGAGGCGTGGTCACGCTTCCGGTCGGAGCGGCGCCGCACGCCCTGGGATCCCCTCACCTGTGGATCTTGCGCAAGCCCGAAGCCGAGGACCCCATCCCGTCGCACGTCCTGATGATGGACGTCGCCGAGCTGCCGTGGCCTCGGATACGTGCGGAGGTGGTCAAGCGGTGGCAGGCCTTCTGCGCGTCGCCCCAGGTGGACGGAGCCGTGCCGCTCATTGACCTGCTGGACGAGGACGTCGATCTGACTCCGGCCTGCTATGTCGCAGGCGGACCGCCTGACAGCACCGGGCAGGAGTTCACGGCCGCCGTCGACGCCATGGTCGCCTCCGTTTCCGCGTTGCAGCAGGCCATGGAAGAGTTGCGGGCGTTCTCGCCGGACCGGGCCGAGCTGCCCAAGGCGACGATCGCGGAGCAGGCCAGGGCCGGGGCCATCTTCCTTCAGCAGGTGCCCAAGCACGAGCCTGTCTCGGGCGGTCTCCCCATGCTGACAGTGGAGGATGTGATCGCGGGCCGGGAGCCCAGCGGGCGCACCGCCGCCTTCGAGGACATGGTCACCCTGCGATCCGGCGACGTCGTCGTCCCCTGGGGAGGGCGCACTTTCGTCGCGCGCGTCGTACGCGAAGGCGGCGCCGTACTCGGCAGCGGGCTTCACCTGCTCCGCGTGGACCCTGAACGGGTGGACCCGGCATGTCTGGCCGGTTTCCTCAGACTGGCGGGAAAGCAGACCGCCGGACGCGGCCAGTCGGGCACCTCCCGCTCCGATATCAGACGGGTCGAGATCCCTCGGCTGCCCCTGAGCGAGCAGCGCCGGCTCGGCGAGGCATTCGAGAGGCTTGAGCGGGTCGAAGAGATCGTCAACGGCGTGCACGAACAGGGCGCCGCTCTGGTTCGGCTCGGATTCGAGGGCTTCGCCGGCGGGTCGTTGGTCGGGATCTAGCTCAATTGCATGGTTCTCTGTTAACTCGGCTCACACGCAATACAGTGGTGCCTCGTTAGTCACTGTTGCCCGGCCATGTATGTCCCGGCCAGCAGGTGGTCGTAAGCCTGCTTGCGTCTCGGCCGGCCCGGGCATCGGGGTGCTCCAGTTTGCGAAAGGAGCCAAGAGGTGTTTTTTGTGCCGCTACGCTCCGTGTGGGGGCGATGTGAACGCCCAGGTTGGAGGGCCCGGTGGTAGAGAACGGAGCGCCGATACTCACGTCGGCGAATGGGTCCGCATCCTCCGGAGTGGCGGTCGGGCGGGTGCTCGGCACGCAGGCGGCGTCACCGCTGTCGTTCTGGATCGGTATCGAACCCGGACAGGCCGTGCAGCTTGACGAGGTCGTCATCACTCGGCGAGATGTGCCCGGGCACGGCCCCGTGCTGATGGCGGGGATCGTCACGACGGTCGAGGCGCGGCACGAAGGCGCCAGCTTCGATTCGGACGTCTTCCTCATCGCGGAGGGCACCTTGCCCGCCGCCGTGGTGGAGTGCGCGGAGGTGCGGGTCACCCGGGTCGAACCGGAGGTCTTCGTTCCGCCGTCGCCGGGAGCGGTCGTCTACCGGGCCCAGGCCGCCGATCGGGACCAGGCGCTCTACTTCGACGTCATGGACCGGCGCATTCCGATGGGACTCGGACGTGACGGGCACCCGATGTACGTCAACTTCGACTTCCTCGACGGCACGCGCGGCGCACACGTGTCGATCTCGGGGGTCTCCGGTGTGGCGACCAAGACCTCCTTCGCCACGTTCCTCATCTATTCGATCTTCAACTCGGGTGTTCTCGAAGCGGAGTCGGCCAACACCAAAGCCCTGATCTTCTCGGTCAAGGGTGAGGACCTGTTGTTCCTCGACCACCCCAACGCCCGGCTCGACGAGGCCGCCACGAACATGTACGGCCGGCTCGGTCTGCCCGCCCGGCCGTTCCACAGCGTTCACGTGTTCGCGCCGCCGCGTCCCGGCGATCCCAACGGCGTCCCTCACGTGTCCGCCCGGACGCAGGGGGTCAGCGCCTTCTTCTGGACGTTGAGCGAGTTCTGCGACGAGGAACTGCTCCGCTTCGTGTTCGCCGACGCCGATGACGAGCGCGCTCAATACTCCCTGCTCGTGGGCGCGGTCGCGGCCCGCCTGCAGGCCTGGGCGACTCCCGCCGGCGACGGGGGAGCGGTTGTGATCACGGTCCCCGGAGGGGGCGGCGTCACCTGCCGCACCTTCGCCGACCTGGTCGACCACATCGCGGATCAGCTCACCGACGACGGAACGCGTGCGACGTGGGCGGGCGCGCAGGTGCCGCTCGGAACGGTGAACGCGTTCCTGCGCCGTCTCCGCGGCGCGGTGCGCGCGCTGGCGCCGATCGTTCGCGGGGAACTGCCTTCCGGCCGGCCACACTCGATCAGCACCTCGGACGCGCAGGTTTCGATCGTTGATCTGCACAACCTGCCCGAGAGGGCGCAGCGGTTCGTCGTCGGCGTGGTCCTGCGTGGCGAGTTCGCCCGCAAGGAGAGCAGCGGCACCGCTCGCCCCCTGCTGTTCGTCGTGCTCGACGAACTGAACAAGTACGCGCCGCGCGAGGGCGACTCACCGATCAAGGAGATCCTGCTCGACGTGGCCGAGCGTGGCCGCTCCCTGGGAGTGATCCTCATCGGCGCCCAGCAGACGGCCTCGGAGGTCGAGCGGCGCATCGTCGCGAACTGCGCCGTCCGGGTGGCGGGCCGGCTCGACCCCGCCGAGGCATCGCGTCCCGAGTACGGCTGGCTGCCGGCGATCTCCCGGGAACGTGCCACCATCGCCAAGCCGGGCACGATGTTCGTCGCCCAGCCCGAAATCCCGGTGCCCCTCGCGGTCACCTTTCCGTTCCCCGCATGGGCGACGCGGCCATCCGAGGCAGGCCCTGCCCCGAGCACCGCCGCCCGTCGTACGGTCGCCGACCCCTTCGCGGGGCTGCCCGGGGCCGACGACGACATTCCCCCCTTCTGAAGGAGCCGGATGAAAATCCTGCACACCGCCGACTGGCATGTCGGCAAGGTGCTCAAGGGCCGACCCCGGATCGACGAACACCGTGCTGTGCTGCGTGAACTCGTCGAGGTGGCTCGAGAAGAGGACGTCGACGCGGTCATCGTGGCCGGCGACGTCTTCGACACCTCCGCGCCCACGCCGGAGGCACAGTCCCTGGTGATGCCCACGCTGATGGAGTTGCGTGAAGAGGGGCGCGATGTGGTCGTGCTCGCCGGGAATCATGACAACCCTCATCTGTTCGATGTCTACCGGCCCGTGCTGGGGGCGTTGGGCATCCACGTCGTCGGCACCTTCCGGCGGCCCGGCCAGGGCGGAACTCTCTCGTTCACGGCACGCTCCGGTGAGCCGGTCCAGTTGGCCGTCCTGCCGTTCCTGTCACGCCGCTACGTGGTCCGCGCGGCCGAGGTGCTCTCGGGTACCGCCGCGGAACACAATCGCGACTACGCCGAACGGATCGCCATGTTGATCGGCGCCCTCACCAGGGACTTCTCCGCCGACACCGTCAACCTGGTCACGACACACGGCACGCTGCCCGGCGGGAAACTCGGCGGCGGCGAGCGCGAGGCTCAGTCGATCTTCTCTTATTACTTCGAGGCCACCGCCTTCCCGGCGTCGACGCAGTACGTCGCGCTGGGGCATCTCCACCGGCGTCAGCAGATTCCCGGGGCGTGCCCGATCTGGTACAGCGGTTCTCCCCTCGCGGTCGACTTCGGGGAGGAGCGGAACAGTCCGGGGGCGCTGCTCGTCACGGTGGAACCGAGCCGTCCGGCGGTGGTCCGCGATGTCGTCGTCGACTCGGCCCGCGCCCTGGCCACGGTGAACGGGTCGCTGGAGAAGCTCGAGGAGATGGCGGACGAGTTGGGCGAGACCTGGCTGCGCGTGATCGTTGAGGAGAGGCCCCGGCCCGGGCTCGCCGAGGCGGTGCGGGAGATCCTGCCGAATGCCCTGGACGTCGACATCGACGAGCGCTTCCGCCCGACGCGTCCGCAGCGCAGAGGGAGCGCGGGCAACGGGTCCCCGCGCAGTCCACGCGAGTTGTTCCGCGACTACCTGGCGGACACCGGCAGGGACGATGGCGAGGTCGCCGCCCTGTTCGACCGGCTGTATGACGAGGTGACGAGCTGATGCGCCCTCTGCGGCTTCACCTGGACAATTTCGGCAGCTTCCGCGAGGCGGTCACGGTCGACTTCGCCGACGTGGACTACTTCGCGCTGGTCGGGCCCACGGGAGCGGGCAAGAGCACGATCATCGACGCGATCTGCTTCGCCTTGTACGGAACCGTCCCGCGCTGGGGCAAGGAGAACGTCATCGCCCATGCGCTCTCGCCTTCGGCTGTCTACGGCAAGGTCGTGCTGGTCTTCGAGTCCTCCGGCCGCCGCCATGCCGTGGCGCGGTCTCTCCGGCGTGACGCCAAGGGCACGGTGCACACCAAGGAGGCCAGGCTCGACGAACTCGACCCCGGCGTGCCTTCGACCGCCGAGCTCGCCGAGATCATGGACGCGGTCGTGCGCCCGGTCGCCGAGGGCGAAGCGGTCAGCGACGAGGTTCAGAAGATCACGGGTCTCGAGTACAAGTTCTTCACGCAGTGCGTGGTGCTCCCGCAGGGCAAGTTCGCGGAATTCCTGCATGCCCGGCCCCGCGAGCGGCAGGACCTGCTGGTCCAGTTGCTCGACGCAGAGGTCTACGAGCGTATCCAGAAGCGTGCCGGGCGTGAGGAGGACCTGGCGAAGCAGGCCGCGGAGTTCGCTCGCAACGAGCTCTCCGGTCTCAGCGGCGCAGGTGAGGACGACGAGCGCGCCGCCGCCCGGCGGCTCGCCGCGCTGCGCGCTCTGCGTGACCGTATCCAGGGCGACCTCGGCACGCTGCGCGACCAGGAGGAATCCCTGCAGAGGAAGATCCGCGACAGGGACGCGATCGCCGAAAGGCTGGCCGCGCTCACCGGCCTCCGCATGCCCGACGACGTCCCGACCTTGGCGGGGGAGCAGCGCGAGGCGGAGAAGGGGATCGCCGCGCTCGGCATCGAGATCGGGCGGCTGGAGGCCGAGGAACAGCGTGCCGACGAGGAACTGACCGCTCTGGGAGACAGGGCGGCCCTCGCCGCCGCGCTGGCCGCCCTTGAGGAGCAGGCACGGAGGGAAGCCGACCTCGCGCAGGCCGAAGCGGAGGCACAGGAGGCGCAGACCGCGCTGGAACGGCTCGCCGGCGAGGCCGAGCAGGCTGACGCGGCGCTGGCGGCGGCCGAGCGCGGCCGGGACGAATCGCGTGATGCCCACGCCGCCGCGGCGCTCGCCGAGAAGTTGGTCGTCGGGGAGCCGTGTCCCACCTGTCTGAGCCCCGTCACCGACATCCCCCGGCATGCCGCCCTGTCCGATCTTCATACGGCGGAGCAGGAGGTTCAGGTCCGCAAGAAGCGCGCGGCCGAGGTCTCCTCCCGGCACCGTCAGGCCGAGAACGACGCCCACCACGCCGCGAAGCAGGTGCAGATCTGCGGTGAACGGCTGGCGGAGTCCCCGCAGGCCACGGGAGACCGGGCCGACCTCGAGGAGCGCCTGGTCGCCTGCCAGAAGGCAGAGCTCCGGGCCGCCGCGTGCAGGAAGAGCACACGGGAGTTCCGGGCGAAACTGGCCGAGGCCGAGCGGCGCGCAGGAGACCTGCGGAACAGGGCCGACCTTTCGTGGCGTGACCTGGACGCGGCTCGCGACACCGTCGTGGCGTTCGGCGCGCCGCCCCTGGATCGAAAGGATCTCGGGCGCGCGTGGGCCGAACTGCTCGCCTGGCGTGGTGAGGTCGTCGTCCGAGAGCGGGACGCCCTGGCCGTACAGGACGGGGAGATCGACGAGGGAGGCCGGCGGCTGGACGGGGAGCGGGCCGAGCTCCTCCGGCGGCTGGCGGAGCACGACGTCGCCGTTTCCGGTGAGGTCACACCCAGCGCGATCGGCGAGTTCGTGACCGCCGCCGTCACCCAGGCGGCGGCGCAGCTGGACCGGGTGAGGGAGAACCGCGAACGCGCCAGGCAGCTGGCCGAGTTCGCGGCCGCGAAGGAACAGGAGGCGAGAGTCGCCCACGAACTCGCGCTCCGGCTGCGTGCCGACGCCTTCGAACGGTGGCTGTGCTCCGAAGCGCTGGAGCTGCTGGTCGCCACTGCCTCCGACACCCTGCGGGACCTGACCGACGGCCAATACGAGCTGGCGGTCAGCCCCAAGAGCGACATCGAGGTCATCGACTACGGCGAGGCGGGGATGCGGCGCAGCGCTCGCACGTTGTCCGGTGGGGAGACGTTCCAAGCCGCGCTGGCCCTCGCGCTGGCTTTGTCGAGCCAGGTGGCGGGACTGTCCGCGGCCGCCGCCCGCAGCCTGGACTCGATCTTTCTCGACGAGGGGTTCGGCACCCTTGACCCTGCCACGCTGGACACCGTCGCCACCACGCTGGAACGCCTGGCCACAGGTGGAGAGCGGATGGTCGGGGTGGTCACGCACGTGCCCGCGCTCGCGGACAGAGTGCCGGTCCGCTTCGAGATCACCCGGGACGCCAAGGGCTCGCATCTGACGAAGGCGGCGCAGTGAGCATCGCGATCGGACACGGCGGGTTCACCGTCGACGCGTGGGACCCCGGGTACTCGGCGGCACTGGCCGCCGACGCGCTCGCCGAACTGGGCGCGACGAGCGCTGAGCTCGACCTGGACGTCGAGCTCCCCGCCGCCGACTGGCGTCCCGTCAGTCCCGCCCCCGACGCCGCGCCACCCGCGGTGATGTCGATAGCCGACGGCGTCCGCCGCATCGACGCCCGCGTCTGGAGCCACGACGCGGGCGTCGCTCCGCCCTCGCCGGGCGTCGCCGCCTCCTATGCCGCCGGGATCGTCCGCTGCGCTCCCGGCGGGGCCGCGCCCGCGACGCTCGCCGCCGTCGAGGTGCGCCGATCTCTGTTCACCGCCTCGCCGTACGCGTCGGACATCAAGACGACCGCCGGCATCTATCGAGTGGAGACCGCGGCCGACGACTCCATGGAGGGACTCTCCCTCGCTCTTCAGCAGCGGCTCACCGAGCTCGAAGTGGATCTCTCGGTTCGCGCCCGAGCCGATGACGCCGGTGAGGACGACCTGCTGCTCGTCGACGGGCCGCTCCGCGGTCGCACCCACCTGCCACGGACCGTGGGCTACATCAAGACGCACCACACGGCCTATCTCCCTGGGCCCCAGGCCGCCGTGGTCTCCGCGCTCGGTCCCGGGCAACGCACACCGGTCTTCCTCATGGGCACAAGCTGGCGCCGCCACGCCTGGTATGTGGCCCTGCCGATCCGATCGGCCGCGCCCTGGGCGGGGGTCGTGCGGTGCGAGAGCGGCGCGGACATGAAACCGGACGAGGCGGTGCGGCTCGCTGACGCGGTCACGCTTGCCCTGCCGTCCCTCGCGGGCGTGGACTACAAGGACCCGCGTGCGCCTCAGAATCTCGTCCCCATCGGCGGACTCGAGAAGCTCCTACGTCATCGGCTCGGCGATCCCCGTCTGCTCTACCGATCCCTGCGCGCCGCCGCCGACCGTTGAAACCTCCGGGGCTCACCGGCCGTTGGTCTAAGGGGCCGGCCGAGGGGAACCCATGGGCCGTGAGAAGACCGCAAGGCGGCGTAGGCAACGCCGGCTTCACCATCACAAGACGAACGCCGCCGCCGGATCGGACGCGATTCCCACCTATTCGGAGCTGTCGACCTGGGATCGGGTGTCCTCCTTTCACGGCGAGATCGCGATCGTGATGGTCCTTGCCGCCATCGTGATCGCGCTCGTCACGGCGTACGACTTCATGCGCGTACGTCAGGTGCTCGACCATGGAATCGTGTCCACGGCCGTCGTCGTCGGGATCGACGACACACGCCGGCATCGGTTCGATGGAACCGTCGTTCAATTCGCCACCCGGGACGGGGTGGTGATCAGGACAAAGGTCGGCACCTCTCGCTGGGAGGGGCGTCCGACTATGGGGGAAACCCGGCAGGTGATCTACGACCCGGCCGATCCGGCGGGCACCGTGGTGGACGCCGGGAAGAAACTGGTGCACCTCACCCATGTTCTGGGCGTCGCCGGGGTCGCCGTGCTCGTTCCCCTGGCCATCCTGATCTGGCGTCGAGGTCCCGGCCTGTTCACGCCCTCCTCGTCGCGGCGGAGAAGGTCCGCCGACATGTGACGGGCGCCGCTGATTCGTGTCCCCTCTACGACAGGCAAGGGCGGGCGGCGGCGCTCGCGGGCGCGCCGCGCACCGGCCGTATCTCGCACATGTGAGATCCATTGACACCGGATGAGGCGAGCAGTACGTTGCGCGGCATACCGGACGGTCGGTACGAACAGAGCGGGAGCATCATGAGCTTCAACCTCGCGACGATCCTCCGCGAATCGCGGCAGGCCCGGCCCGACAAGACGCTCTGCCACATCGGGGACCTGAGCTTCACCTACAGCCAGGTCGACGAGATGTCCGGACGGGTCGCCGCGAGCCTGCGCGGGCTCGGGCTGGAGCCCGGCGACCGGGTGGCGGTCCACCTGCCCAACCTCCCGGAGTTCCTGTTCAGCTACTTCGCGATCCTCAAGGCGGGCCTGATCATGGTCCCGCTGAACCCGCTGCTGCACGCCTCCGAGATCGCGTACCACCTGGAGGACTCGGGCGCGCGGGTGCTCATCACGTTCGCGTCGATCGCCGAGCCGGCGGCCAAGGCCGCCGGGACCGTCCCGACCTACGTGGTGACCCTGCCCGGCGACGACGAGCGCCCCGAGGGGACCCTTCCGTACGCCGAGTTGTACGCCGCGGCCGACACCGGTGAGATCGAGACGACCGACGCCGACGACACGGCCGTCCTGCTCTACACCAGCGGAACCACCGGACGGCCCAAGGGCGCCGAGCTCACGCACTTCCAGCTCTACATGAACTGCACCGTCGGCGGAGAGCTGTTCGGGTTCCGCGACGACGACATCGGCCTGGCGGTGCTGCCGCTGTTCCACGTCTTCGGGTTGTCCAGCGTGCTCAACGTGGCCGTGCGGTTCGGCGGGACGGTCGCGCTGGTGCCCCGCTTCGAGGTCGGGCCCGTCGTGGAGGCCATCGAACGGCACCGCTGCACGATCTTCTCGGGCGTGCCGACCATGTACTTCGCCATGCTGCAGGCCGACACCTCGGGCCGGGACCTGGCGTCGCTGCGGGTGGGCGTCTCGGGCGGGGCCGCGATTCCCGGCGAGATCCTCCGGGCGTTCGAGGAGAAGTTCCCCGGTGTGGTCATCCTCGAGGGATACGGCCTGTCCGAGACGGCCAGCACCACCACGTTCAACATCAGCGCGGAGCAGCGCAAGGTCGGCTCGATCGGCAAGCCGATCTGGGGTGTGCAGACCATGATCGTGGATGAGGAGGAGCGGCCCCTGCCGCCCGGCCCGGACCAGGTCGGCGAGATCGTCGTGCGCGGGCACAACGTCATGAAGGGCTACTGGAACCGGCCAGAGGACACCGCCCAGGTGTTCCGCGGCGGCTGGTTCCACACCGGTGACCTCGCCTACGCCGACGACGACGGCTACCTGTTCGTGGTGGACCGTAAGAAGGACCTCATCATCCGCGGCGGATACAACGTCTATCCCCGCGAGGTCGAAGAGATCCTCTACACCCACCCGGCGATCTCCGGGGCGGCGGTCATCGGCCGCCCGGACATGCGGCTCGGTGAGGAGGTCGTCGCCTGTGTGACGCTCCACCCGGGCGCGGTCGTCACCGAGCAGGAGGTCATCGCCTTCTGCAGGGAGCATCTGGCGGCCTACAAGTATCCGCGAGAGATCCGCTTCCTCGACGCTCTGCCCGTCGGTCCCACCGGCAAGATCCTCAAGAAGGAGCTGCGCGCATGAGTCTCGTCAACACCGTCCAAGGCGCGGTGGACACCGCCGAGCTCGGCCGGACGTATATGCACGAGCACATCTTCGTCCTCACCGCCGACGTCCAGCTGAACCATCCCGGCGAATGGGGCGACGAGGACGAGCGGATCGCCGACGCGGTCGCCAGGTTGCGCGCCCTGGCCGAGCAGGGCGTCAAGACGATCGTCGACCCGACGGTGATCGGGCTCGGCCGGTACATCCCGCGGATCCAGCGGATCGCCGAGCAGGTGCCGGAGCTCAACATCGTGGTGGCGACCGGGGTCTACACCTACGACAGCGTCCCGTTCTTCTTCCTCCACCGCGGTCCGGCCCTCAATGCGGTGCTCGGCACCGAGGTCCCGGACCCGATGGTCGACATGTTCGTCACCGACCTCACCGACGGCATAGCCGGCACGGGCGTCAAGGCCGGGATGCTCAAGTGCGCGATCGACCATGAGGGGCTGACGCCGGGCGTCGAGCGGGTGATGCGCGCCGTCGCCCGCGCCCACCAGCGCACCGGGGCGCCGATCACCGTGCACACCCACCCGGGATCCCGGGCCGGAGCCCTGGTCAAGAAGGTGCTGTGCGATGAGGAAGGCGTGGAACCGTCCCGGATCGTTCTCGGGCACAGCGGCGACACCACCGACTGCGATCATCTGGCCGAGCTCGCCGACGCCGGATTCATTCTCGGCATGGACCGGTTCGGCCTCTACCAGGACACCACCTTCGAGGCGCGCGCCGACACCGTGGTCGAGATGTGCCGTCGCGGCTACGCCGACCGCATGGTGCTGTCGCAGGACGCGGCCTGCTACATCGACTGGATCGACCCGAACGTGATGCCGTTCCTGCCCCAGTGGCACTACCTGCACCTCGGCCAGGAGGTCCTGCCGTACCTGCGGGACAAGGGCGTGGCGGACGAGCAGATCACCTCGATGCTTCTGGACGTTCCCCGCCGTTTCTTCGAAGCGTCCTGAGTTTCCGGTTTCTCGGGGGAGACAACCCAGGGAGTCCAATGTGACCGTTTCCACATCCGCCGACGACGCCGCCACACCAAGTCTCGCGGGCCGGCTGTGGCGCCGCGACCTCGCGCACTACCCCGAGTCGGGCCGTCGCTACGCCTATCTGGCGATCGTGGTCGTCACCACGATCGTGCTGTACTACCTGCTCTACATCCAGTACGCCGTCGCCACCTCGATCATCACGCACTATGAGATGACCTTCGGCTACTTCATCTGGCTGTCGGTCGTCGGCAACGCCATCGGCGCGTTCGCGTCGCTGCTCGCCGGGCTCGCCGACCGCTGGGGCCGCGCGAACCTCGTCGTGTACGGCCTGCTGGTCGCCGGGGTGCTGGTCCTGGTCCTGCCGAGCTCACCGAACAAGACCGTCTACCTGGTGTTGTTCGCCGTGCTCAGCTTCATCGAGGGCATCGTCCTGGTCGCCACCCCCGCCCTGATCCGCGACTTCTCCCCGCAACTCGGCCGCGCCACCGCCATGGGCTACTGGACGATGGGCCCGGTCATCGGAAGCCTCGTGGTCACGAGCATCACCAGCGCGACCCTCGACACCGCGACCTGGCAGGACGAGCTCCGCTACTCCGGGATCAGCGCCCTGGTGGTGTTCGTCGTCGCCCTGTTCGGCCTGCGTGAGCTGTCACCGCGGCTGCGCGACCAGGTCATGGTCAGCATGCGCGACCGCGCCCTGATCGAGGCGCGTGCCCGGGGCATCGACGCCGAGCAGCAGGCCTCCGGGCACTGGCGGCAGATGCTCCGGCTGGACGTGGTCGGCTCGGCCTTCGCCATCAGCGTCTACCTGCTGCTGTACTACGCGGCCGTCGGCAACTTCGTCATCTACTTCTCCTCGACGTTCGGCTACAGCGAGCAGCGCGCCAACGGGCTCGCCAACTGGTACTGGGCGGCCAACGCCGTCGCTCTCGTCCTGGCGGGCCTGTTGTCGGACCGGCTCGGCGTCCGCAAGCCCCTGATGCTCATCGGCGGCATCGGGTCGGCCGTCGTCACGGCGATCTTCGCGACGCTCGCCACCCACCCGGACACCGAGTACTCCACGTTCGCCGCGCTGTTCGTCGCGATCGGCATCCTCGGCGGCCTGACGTACGCCCCCTGGATGGCGAGCTTCACCGAGACCGTCGAGAGGCACAACCCCGCCGCGACCGCGACCGGCCTCGCCGTCTGGGGATGGATCCTGCGCGTCGTCGTGGCCGTCTCGGCGGCGTTCGTGCCGATCGTGGTCACCGCCGTCACCCCGCTCGTGGAGCACGGAGCCGAGGTGCAGGCCGCTCAGGCACAGGCGGCCCCCGCGATGGCGATCGTGAACGCCCATCCGCAGATCTTCGCCGAGTTGGCCGAACACCCGGCGGGTTCCGTTCCGCCTGACCTCGCGGCCCGGGCGGCCCAGGAGGTGGGCGCCGCCGACCTCGCCGTCGTACAGCAGGCGGGGCCGCAGCTCAAGGTTCTGCAGGAGCACGGGGCCGAGGTCCAGAAGGCGTCGCTGGAAGGGCCGGGTCAGTGGCAGACCTGGTGGTGGGTGTGCCTCGCCGGACAGATCATCTTCCTGCCGTTCATCTTCGTCATGACCGGGCGCTGGAGTCCCCGGCGGGCACGTGAGGACGCCGAAGAGCATGAGCGCGCCGTCGCCCGGGAGTTGGCCGCACTCCAATCCCAGACGTGACCGCCGCTTCCACCGGCCGGAGCGCCCGGCCGGTGGAAGCAAGGGCGAAATCGAGGCCTCCCCGGCAGCCATCGGAGAGGCCTCGATCACCGGGTCACACCACTGGGGCGGGCGGAATCAGCGTGGCCGTGACGGTGACGACCGGACGAGGCGCCCCGTAGTAGCCCTCGGCCTCCGCCTTCGACTTGGAGTCGGTGTCCTGCTTCTGCTGCGTGACGGCCTGGTTCTCGCTCTTCTGGAAGGGCGTCACGAGCAGGGTGAAGTCGCGGAGCAGGTACTGGCGCTGGTGCTGGTGCTGACGCTCGTGCTGACGCGCCTGGTTGCGGCTCCAGTTGTGGTTGCGGTTCCGGTGACCCCGGCCCCAGCCACCGCCGCCGCAGCCGCCGCCGCCACCCATGACGGTGGTGGCGTTCGCGGCGCTGCTGGTGACAGCGGCACCGAGCGCGACGGCTCCGCCGGTCAGCGCGGTGCTGATGGCGAGAACTCCGACGAGGCTCTTGAAGTTGGGCATTTCATTTCCCCCTTGAAAGGACTTGTGCCCTATGCGCTGACATTTTCCAAATAGACTGGAAAATGTTTTTCTGGCGATCCTTGGTGGATCGTCCATACATTGTCTTGTTTTCCGTGTCGCTCGCGCGACAAACGGTGATAGGCAGCTTTTACATACCGCTTATCTCTTTATTGACGACGTTGGACTGCTAGAGCGCACCTTGCAGGGAAATGTCATTTATGTCGCATTTCGCATATCCGAATATGGGGTGATATTTCGGATTTCCCAATCAGTGGATCGCATCTCGAGGGGGCGGATTCCGCGTCGCAGCCGAAGGTCTGGAGGTCAGGAAGGGGTGCCTGACCGCAAAGCCGGTGCGAGCCGACCGTCGACGACGGCGATGGTGGCCCGGTGGCGGCGGGGGAGTTTGCCGTACCAGGTCAGTTCGTGCCGGCGACCCAAACCGCCTCCCCGTCGGCGCGACCCGCGGACAGCACCTGGCATCCCATGGACTCGACCGCAGCCATGATCTTGACACGAACCTCGTCTTCGGAATCGGGAGGGAACGCGATCCGGATCTGGTGGCCGTACATCGTCTCGTAGGTCACGTTCCACATCGCCTCGGTGGCGGCGAAGTGATCTTGCCGGCTTCCGTCCAAGGTCTCCACGCTTCCTCGGTTGGCCGTGGGTGCCAGCGCCTCACGCAAGATCCGAAGACGATCAAGGTAGGGGAATTCGCCGTCGGCCAGCCTTACATGGACCTGGACCAGTTCTCGGTAAGGCTCGAACCACGCGGTCTTGTCCTCCTCGTCTTCGTCGAAGAACAGTTCGGTCCGTCCGCTGACTCCGGCCTCGATGAATTCGACCACGCCCACGCCCTGCGGCAGGAACTCGGAGTCGCGTGGATTCCACACCACCACCGGCCAGGAATCCGGGTGGCCGCCGGTGAGCCAGCACAGCCGATCGCCGCTGAAGGTCGCCCCCCACAGCAGCAGCCCGCCCGGTTCCGGGTAGAGCGGGTACCGATACCAACTCGGGTACTCCACCCGGTCGAGCCGGTTCGCCTCCAGCAGTTCCAGGTTGTAGTCGATCAAAGAGCGCATCGGATGCGTGAAAAGGTAATCGCAGAAGTTGCCGACGCCATACCGCCGGACCAGTTCCTTGAAGTCGGAAGGCAGTTCCAGGCCCAACTCCGCCTCGGCCACGGCCCAGTCCTCGTCCGCGTCGACCGGCGACGCCGGGGGCGCCGCAAGGTGTGCCAACCTGTCGATCGTCGTCATAGCCGGCGATCTTAGCCACGCATGGCGCGCTCCTGATTGCTAACGGACCCAGTCCGCGCAATAACCTGATCGCTCGGTTTTTCGGGGGCGTACGGGGACGGCGCCCGGCGTCTCAGCCGGGTCTGTGACGCTGTAGGCGGTGGTGAGCCGGGATGGAGACCGCAGTGGGGAGCTGTGGTCGTGTCCCTGCTCGGGTGAGGCCGCCGACGCAAGAAGCCGGCCGCTGACGGAACGAATCGTCGGCGGCCGGCTTCCGGTCGATCCCGAGAAGGACTAGACGGCGCGCGCCATCAGGTCGGCTCTACGGGAAACGGCCAGGTACGGCACGTCCATGGCCCGATTGTCAGTTCAGGCCGGTGATCGGGTGAGCCGCCGAGTCGGTGGCCTGCCTCTGCCACGGAGTGGCCTGGGTGTCGCTCGATTGGAACGGCGTCACGATCAGCGTGAAGTCGCGCAGCAGGTGCTGGTTCTGGTGCTGGCGCTGACGGGTGTGCTGCCGCTGGTGGTTGAAGTTGCGGTTGTGGTTGCGGTGCCCGCGGCCCCATCCGCAACCGCCACCTCCGCAGCCGCCGCCGCAACCCATGACAGTGCTGGCGTTCGCTGCGCCGGTGGTGACCGCGGTGCCGAGCGCGACGGCCCCGCCGGTCAGCGCGGTGCTGATGGCGAGAACCCCGACGAGGCTCTTGAAGTTGGGCATTTTTCCCCCGTGAAAGGTTTGATTTCTCTACGCTGCGACGTTTTCCCAATGATGTGGAAAATGTCCGTCAGGCTACCTTTGATAGGTAGTGCCTGCTTTGTCTTATTTTCCGCGCAGAGAGGGTGATAAACGATGATCACGGGATATTGGCGCTTGCTTATCTCGTTATTAACTGCTTTAGGTTAGTCTAGATCATTTTGATATAGATTGTCGTATATGTCGGATTTCGAATGTACATATATGTGCGATATGCCCGATTCTTCGGCCCGGTGGGCCATTCGCTGAAACCGGCCTCGCACGATGGCTTGTTGCCGGTTCACGCTGAACTGCTCGTTCAGGCGGCGTGCTCGCTCCAGGCGAAGGGCTGAAGGGCCTCGTCCACGGGTGCGCCGGTCATTCTGTTGGCCAGCGTGGACAAGGTGTACGCGCCGATGCCGAGGACCACCTCCAGCGCGTTCTGCTCCGTGTAGCCGTGCTCAAGGAACGAGCGCAACGTGTCGGGGGTGACCGCTCCGGAGGTGGCGACCACGTCCAGGGTGAACAGCCGGATGGCTTCGAGTCGCGCATCGTCCAGCGGCCGCTGTTCCCGCAACGCGGCGATCAAGGTGGGGTCGGCTTCCAGGGAGGTGAGCTTGGCCGAGTGCATGGCGACGCACAGGTGGCAGCCGTTGCGCGTCGCGATGGTCATGACGAGGACCTCGCGGGCGATCGGCTCCAGGGTGGTCGTCTCGAACAGGCCGCTGATCTGCAGGAAACCGTTGAGGAGTTGGGGCGAGCCGGCGAGACGGCCAACGGCCGAGGGCAGATATCCCTGGTGCTTGAGTACGGCCTCCATGGAGCGGCGGGCGGCGGCCGGCGCGGACTCGATCGTGTGGTCGGTGAAGGTCATGACGATTCCTCGCACTAAAATAGGCAACGTGGTTGTCGAAATGGTAAACCTGGTTGTCGAGTTGCGCAATGACTGAGGGCCGTCCCGGCTTCGAGCTGCCGCTGCTGCTGCTCGCGGGCTTCCGCGCGCTCATCGACCGGCTCAACGCCGAGCTGGCCCGCCAGGGCCACCCGGACGTGCGGCCGGTGTACGGGTTCGCGATGCAGGCCATCGGCCTCGACGGCGCGTCGGCCAGCGAAATGGGCCGCCGGCTCGGCGTGTCCAAGCAGGCCGCAGGCAAGACCGTCGATCGACTCGAGGAACTCGGATACGCCGAACGTGTGGATGATCCGGTGGACGGGCGGCGCAAGCTCATCCGTCTCACTCCCCGCGGCATCGACGCGCTCGGCCGATCAGCGATCATCTTCGATGAGCTGCGTGCCGACTGGGCGGCCACCCTCGGCGTCGATCGCCTGGCGGATCTGGAAGACGCACTGCGGACAGCCGTAGGCTCCGCCGAGCTACGCGTCGATACCGTCAGCTGGTTCGGAACGTGAGCGTCTCGCCCCCGCTTCGGCGTGCGTCCGGTCCCTATGATCGGCGCTTTAAACGGCCTTGACCTGCTATTTCTTACTATGCACGCCATGAGTAGCCGTCTGGGTGAGTTTCTCCGCGCTCGGCGCCAGCTCACGACTCCTGATCAGGTGGGGCTGAGGCAGGCCGGTGATCGTCGCAGGACGCCCGGCCTGCGACGTCAGGAGGTGGCGATGCTGGCCGGTGTCAGCATCGACTACTACACGCGCCTGGAGCAGGGCCGGGAGCGCCGACCCTCGGATCAGGTGCTCGGCGCCCTGGCGGGGGTCCTCCAACTCGGTCCCGAGGCCGCCCGCCACCTCCACGATCTCGCACGCCTGACGGCGGGCGACGGCACGTCCCCCGAGCAGGAAGATCGGGTTCACCCGGACATCCTGCGGCTCATGGAAACCTGGCACGACAAGCCGGCCCTCGTGGTGAACCGCCTTCTGGACATCCTGGTTCAGAACTCGGCGTTCGAGGCTCTTTATGAAGGGTTGGAGCATCGCGACAACATCATGCGGCTGACCTTCCTGGAACCCGCGACCCGCGAGATATGGCTGGACTGGGAGGACGAGGCCCATGGTGTGGTGGCCCATCTGCGTGCCGCCGCGGGAACGGGGTGCGACCGGGCCCTGCTCGAGTTGGTCGAGGAACTCTCGCGGGCGAGTGAGGACTTCCGCCGGATGTGGGCCCGCCATGACGTACGGACGAAAACCCCCGACGCCATTCGCTTCCGTTACCCCGATGTCGGAGAGCTGTCCCTCTCCTACCAGGCGCTGAGCATCGACGGCGCGCCCGGCCAGAAACTCGTCGTCTTCCAGGCCGAGCCCGGCAGCCCGTCCGAGCGCGCACTCGCCGGGCTGCGGGCTGTCACCCCGCTCCGGAGCGCGGAAGGACGCCCGATGAAGGTCAGCCGATAGAGGTCACTCGGCGGCGGCCTCGTCCTCTGCGCGGCCGAGGATCCCCTCGACCGTCCGGGTGGCCGTCGGTTGCCGGCGCCCCGCGACGGCGACCGCCGGACTTCCGCTGAGTTCCGGCGTAAACACCATCCTGAGCGAGCGCGCATTCGGGGCGACCGCGACAGTCGACTCACCTGACGTCGTGATGTGAGGGTCCAAGCCACCCGGCGCACCCCCGCAGCGGCGCCTCCCGGAATCGTCGGATTGTCCATCCCGCAACTACGAAGGCCCATGTGGTCGAGGACGAGACGACCTATAGCGTCACCCCTACACAGCGGGTCATGGCCCCTCGAACAACCCTGCGGCATCCGATGGAGAACTGTTGAGCGACGACGTACGCCCCCTCCCCGCGACGAGCACGGACGCGGTGAGCACAGGCGCGGTGAGCGCCCTGGTCCGAGACGCGGACACGGGCGTGCGACTGACCGTCACCTGGAACGACGCGATCATCCTTGACCGGGTGCCGCTCGGGTTCACGGTCGACGGGGCCGAACTCGGCGTCGACGCGGAACTCGTGCACGTCTCGGACCGCACGGTTCGTGATCGGATCAGCCTCCGCTCGGGCAAGGCCGCAGGCGAGCACGACTACGAGCACCACGAGCGCGTGCACACCTTCCGTGAGGCCGGTGGCGTCGAATGGCAGGTGATCCTGCGCACGGCGCGCGACGGCGTCGCGATCCGCTACGCGATGCCCACGCTCGACGGGACCGCCCGCGTCACGGCGGACCGCACCGCCGTCACGCTTCCCTCCGGGGCGAGGAGCTGGGTGCTCGACTACCAGACCTGGTACGAGACCCCCCGCTTCGGCGCGGACACGGCCGAACTGGCAGGTGGCGCGTACGGCTTCCCGTTCCTCGCCCGGCTTGACGAGGCGGCGCACGTGCTGATCACCGAGTCGGGGATCGACGGCCGCTTCGCCGGCGCGCACGCCGAGGTGGGTGAGCCCGGCGCGGACGGGAGCCGGACGTTGCGGTTCACACTCGCCGACGACGCCGTCGAGGTCACCCGCGGGGTGGTCACGCCGTGGCGCGTCTTCCTCGTCGGGACACTGCCCGAGCTCGTGTCCTCGCTGCTCGTCGACGAGCTCGCGCCGCCCGTCTCTCCCGACCTGGAGGACGCGGAGTGGGTCCGGCCGGGTCGCGCGGCCTGGTCGTGGTGGTCGGACTTCTACTCGGGCGCCCAGTTGGACAAGCAGCGGCACTTCGTCGACGTCGCCGCCGACCTCGGCTGGGAACACCTGCTCATCGACTGCGGATGGGAGGAGACCTGGGTGCCGGAGATCGTCGCCTACGCGAGCCGGCGGGGAATCCAGGTGCACCTGTGGACCATCTGGCGTGACCTCAACAGCCCGGAGGACCTCCGGAAGCTGGCGTTGTGGCGCTCCTGGGGCGTCGCCGGGATCAAGGTCGACTTCATGGAGTCGGAGTCGAAGGACCGTTACCGCTGGTACGACACGATCCTCGCCGAGACCGCACGGCTCGGCCTCATGGTGAACTTCCACGGATCGGTCATCCCGCGTGGCTGGGCGCGAACCTTCCCCCAGGTCATCGGGTACGAGGCGATCCGCGGCGCCGAATACTACGTGTTCTTCGAGAACCAGGCGCTCACCGCGTCCCACAACGTCGTCCAGCCGTTCACCCGCAACGTCGTCGGGGCGATGGACGCCACGCCCGTCGCGTTCGGCGCCGCGAACCGCACGACCAGCGACGGCCACGAACTCGGACTCTCGGTGGCGTTCGAATCCGGGATCACCCACTTCGCCGACCACGTCGACGCCTACGCCTCACGTCCGCCCGCGGCCCGGTTCCTCGCGGAGCTGGCACCGGTCTGGGACGAGACGGTCCTGCTGGCCGGCGACCCCGACACCCACGCGGTCATCGCCCGCCGAGCCGGCGACCGATGGTTCGTCGGCGGCATCGCCACAGGGGACGCGCGCACCGTCCGGGTGCCGTTGGACGCGCTCCGGGCGGGGCCGGACGCCCAGGTCTGGGTCGTCGGCGACGCGGCGCCGACGTCCGCCGAGGTGCCGGCGACCGGGCTCGCGGAGACGACCACGACCGCGACGGATGCGATCGACGTCGAGGTCGCCCGCGACGGCGGCTTCGTCGCGATCGTGGCCCCGGCGGACACGGCGCTCTTCCGGGCCGCGCCACGTCCACTTCTTCCCGAGCCGATCGTGCACCCGGCCGTCGCCGAGGTCGGAGCCGACGGAACCGCGTCGCTGACGACCGACGCGGACGCCCGGCTGCGCCTGCCGGCGGGGTGGTCCGCCCACCGCTCCGGAGAGACCGGCTGGGCCGTACGGCCCGATCGTTCGCTGCGGCCCGGGCGACTCGGCGTCGTCACGGTCGAGCGGGACGGCGACGGGGTGGTCCCGGTCGTCTCGCACGCGCGTGTGGTGCGCCCCCTGACCCCCGGCGAGTACGCGTTGTCGGACCTGCCGATGATCGCTTTCGTCAACGACGACGGCCCCGTCGAACGCGACCAGTCGAACGGGGCGGGAAACCCCGGCGACGGGCGGCCCATGCGCGTGGCCGGCCAGGCGTTCGAACGCGGCCTCGGCGCGGCGCCGTACTCGGAGGCGCACTTCCACCTCGGCGGACGCGCCGGGACGTTCACCGGCGCCGTGGGCGTCGACGACGAGTCCACCGGCAGCGCCAGGGTCAGTGTGCTCGCGGACGACGACGAACTCTTCACCGCCGTGGTCGAGGCGGGCAAGCCCGTCACGACCTTCTGCCTGGAGGTCCACGGCGTCCGAACCCTGTGCCTGCGCAGCGAGACCGCGACTCCGGACGACATCGGCGTGCACGTCGACTGGGTCGACACCACCGTTCACGTCACATCCACCAATCGGTGACCCCCCGTGCCGGTCCCGGCGACCGGCGCGCAACATGATCAGAGGAACACATGAAACGCAAGTGGATCGCCGCCACGGCAATGGTCGTGGCGACCGGGCTCCTCGCCGCCTGCTCGGGTGGATCCGGCGACACGTCGAACGAGAAGGTCACCCTCACCTACGCGAACTGGAGTGAGGACCAGACCCCCGCGATGAAGCAGATCGCGGCGGAGTTCGAGAAGGCGAACCCGAACATCACCATCAAGGTCCAGACCTTGCCGTGGCCCGAATACTGGTCGACCCTTCAGGTCGGGGCCGCGGGCGGAACCGCGCCGGACGCGTTCTGGATGCTCGCCGACCACTTCCGCGAGTACGCGAAGGGCGGCCAGCTGCTCGACCTGTCGGACACCGTGAAGTCCAACAACATCGACATGAGCGCCTACCCCAAGCCGGTCTCGGACTCCTACACCTACGAGGGCAAGGTCTTCGCGCTGCCGAAGGACTTCGACACCAACGGCCTCTGGTACAACAAGGCGCTCTTCGACGCGGCGGGCGTCAAGTATCCGGACGACACGTGGACCTGGCAGGACCTTCAGGACGCGGCCAAGAAGCTGACCGACCCCAAGAAGGGCGTGTGGGGCATCGCCGCGCCGATCGACTCGCAGGGCGGTTTCTACAACACGATCCTGCAGGCCGGCGGCAGCATCATCAACCCGGAGGGCACCGCGTCCGACTTCGCCAGCCCGGCGGGAGTCGCCGGCCTGAAGTTCTGGACCGACCTGCAGGCGGCGGGCGAATCGCCGACGCTGAAGCAGTTGTCGGACACCGAGGCGGTCTCGATGTTCGAGAACCAGAAGGTCGCCATGTACACCTCCGGCGCGTACTGGGCCCTGCGGTTCTACAAGAACGCCGACCTGAAGGACAAGGTCGACGTCGCACCGCTGCCGCAAGGCGTCAAGCGCGCCACCGTCACCAGCGGCATCGGCAACGCCGGATACGCGGGGAGCAAGCACCCTGAGGAGCTCAAGAAGTTCCTCGCCTTCCTCGGCGGGACCAAGGCGGCCGAGATCCAGGCGGCCACCGGGACGGTGCTGCCCGCCTACCAGGGCACGCAGAAGCCCTGGCTCGACTCGATGCCCGAGTTCCACCTGCAGGTGTTCATCGACGCCATCGACTACAGCGTGCCGCTCCCGGTCGCGGGCAACGCGTCCGAGTGGCAGGGCCTCGCCCCGCAGTTCCTGAGCCCGGCCTGGGACGGCAAGAAGCCCGTCGAGCAGGCGGCGAAGGAGTACCAGGACGCCGTCGACCAGGTGCTCGCCAAGCAATGACGAACGTCGCGACGAAGCCTGTGCGGCGGCCGACCGGCCGCCGCACAGGCGTCAGCAAGCCCAGCGGGTGGTGGGCGCTCGCGTTCATCGCCCCCGCGACGATCGGCCTGGTCGCGCTGTATGTCTGGCCGTTCCTGTCCACACTGATGAAGAGCTTCCAGGACGTGCCGGCGTTCGGGCCCGCCACCTTCGTGGGGATCGAGAACTACACGACACTCATCGGTGACGGCGACTTCTGGAAGGCGTTCGGGAACTCCGCGCTCTACACGGCGATCATCCTGCTCGGCATCCCCCTGGCCGTCGTGCTCGCGGCGCTGATCGAACAGGTCGGCCGGGGCCGCGCGATCTACCGTGTGCTCTTCTTCCTGCCGGTCGTCACTCTGCCCGTCGCCATCGGCATGGTCTGGCGGTTCATCTACAACGGCGACTTCGGGCTGCTCAACTACGTGTTGTCGTGGTTCGGCGTCGACGGGCAGTTCTGGGTGGCCGATCCGCGGTTCACGATCTACGCGTTCGGCGTCGTCGGCATCTGGATGGGCCTCGGCATCAACCTGATCATCCTCGGCGCCGGTCTGCAGGCCATCCCGAAGGCCCTCTACGAGGCGTCCGCCCTGGACGGCGCCGGCCGCGTCCGGCAGTTCTTCCACATCACCGTGCCGCTGCTCAGCCCGAGCATCTTCTTCGTGACGATCCTCAGCGTGATCGCCGCCCTGCAGATGTTCGACCTGCTGTTCATCATGCTGCGCGGGGTGAACAACACGGCCCTCACCGACTCCAAGACGATCGTGTACCTGTTCTACGAAAAGGCGTTCGTCCAGTTCGACCAGGGCTACGGCGCCGCGATCGCGATCGTGCTGCTCATGGTCATCATGATCGCGACGGCCGTCCAGTTCCGTCTGCAGAGATCGTGGGTCTTCTATGGCTGAGATCACCGTCCGCCGCACGCCGGGCTCCCGGCGGCGGGGGAAGCCGAGCACCACCTGGCCGATCCACGCGCTCCTCATCGTCGCGGTCGTCTTCATGGTGGTGCCGTTCGTCTGGCAACTCCTCACCGTCTTCAAGACGACGGCCGAGGTGACCCGGATCCCGCCGACGATCCTGCCCGCGGATTTCAGCCTGCACTCGTTCGAGACGTTCTTCTCGACCGTGCCGTTCTGGTCGATGTTCGCGGTCTCCGCCGGTTCCCTCGTCCTGCGGGTCGCCGGTCAGATCGTGGTGGCCGCGCTCGCCGGCTACGCGTTCGCGCGCATCCCCTTCCGCGGCAGCAAAGTGCTGTTCGGCCTGTTCATCGTCATGCTGATGGTCCCGAGCCAGCTCTTCCTGATCGGCCAGTTCGAGCTCATCCGCGACATGAAGCTGCTGGACACCCTCCCGGCGCTCGCCATCCCCGGTCTCTTCTCGGCGTTCGGCACCTTCCTGATGCGGCAGGCGTTCCTCACGATGCCGGGGGACTACGAGGAGGCGGCCCGGCTCGACGGCGCCAACACCTTCCAGGTGTTCTGGTACGTCATGCTCCCGATGGCCCGGCCGATGCTCGCCGCTCTCGCCGTGCTGACCGGCCTCTACTCATGGAACGACCTGCTCTGGCCGCTCATCGTCTCCCCCTCCGGGGAGAACCGGCCACTGCCGGTCGGCCTCGCGGGATTGCAAGGACAGTTCGGTACGGACTACCCGACCCTCATGGCGGGTGCGCTCGTGTGCTCGATACCTCTCGTGATCGTCTTCCTGGTTCTGCAACGGCAGTTCTTCGCGGGCATCGCGAGCAGCGGACTCAAGGGATGAAAGAAAAGTGAACGACGGCTCCACACCGATCCACCTGAACGCCGGCGGCACCAGCCTCGTCATCGCCGTCGACGGCGGCCGGCTCCCGCGCATCCTGCACTGGGGGCCGGACCTCGGCGCGCTCGGGGACGACGCCCTGGCGGACCTGCACCGGGCGGCGCTCCCCGCCGTCGGCGACAGCGCGGTCACCTATCCGCAGCCCGTTCCGGTGCTCCCGCAACTGGCGGAGGGCTGGCTCGGGCGCCCGGGACTCGTCGGCGACGCGGACGGCCGCCGCTGGGCCCCCAAGTTCCGGGACGCGACGCACCAGGTCGACGACGCGGCCGACGGGCCCGTGCTGCGCACCACGGCCGTCGACCCGGAGCACGGCCTGGCCGCCGACTTCGAGATCCAGGTGCTCGCCGCGAGCGGGCTGGTCCGCCAGCGGGTGGCCATCAGGAACGACGCGGCGACGCCGTACCGGATCGACTCCCTCGAACTGGCTCTCCCCGTGCCGTCGGACGCGTCGGAGATCCTCGACCTGACCGGCCGCTGGGCGCTGGAGCGTGTGCCGCAGCGACGACCGTTCCACGTGGGGGAGTGGGTCAGGGCCTCGCGGGGAGGCAAGCCGGGGCTCGAGCACACGATGCTGCTGGTCGCCGGCGAGGCCGGGTTCGGGTTCCGGCAGGGCCTGGTGTGGGCGACCCATCTCGCGTGGAGCGGCAACCAGGTGCTCGCCGCGGAGCGGACACCGGCGGGCACGAGGCACCTCACGGCGGGGGAGGTGCTGCTTCCCGGCGAGGTGGTGCTCGGGCAGGGCGAGTCGCATCGGAGCCCCTGGCAGTACGGCTCGTGGGGAGCCGGGCTCGACGACCTCGCCTCGCGGTTCCACCGGCACCTGCGGTCGCGGCCGCAGCACCCTCGCTCGCCCCGGCCCGTGGTGCTGAACACGTGGGAGGCGGTCTACTTCCACCACGATCTCGACACTCTCACCGCGCTCGCCGAGCGCGGAGCGGAGGCCGGCGCCGAGCGGTTCGTGCTCGACGACGGATGGTTCCTGGGCCGCCGCGACGACACCAGTTCGCTCGGCGACTGGACGGTCGACCCGGCCATCTGGCCCGACGGCCTCGAACCGCTCGTCGCCCGGGTCCGCGAACTCGGCATGGACTTCGGGCTCTGGTTCGAGCCGGAGATGGTCAACCTCGACTCCGACCTGGCCCGCGAGCATCCGGAATGGATCTTCGACGGCGGGCACGGTCCCGGCCTCGCCTCCCGCCACCAGCATGTGCTCGACCTCGGCCATCCCGAGGCGTACGCCCATCTGTTCGACCGGATCAGCGGCCTCGTCGGGTCGCTCGGCATCGACTACATCAAGTGGGACCACAACCGGTACCTGCTCGACGCCGGCCACACTCCCGACGGCCGCCCGGGGGTGCGCAGGCAGGTGGAGCAGGCCTACCGGCTGATGGCGGAACTCAAGGCCGCCCATCCGGGCCTGGAGATCGAGTCGTGCGCCAGCGGCGGCGGCCGGATCGACCTCGGTGTCCTCGAGTTCACCGACCGGGTCTGGCCCAGCGACTGCAACGACCCGCACGAGCGGCTCGAGATCCAGCGCTGGACGGGGTTGCTGGTGCCCCCGGAGATGCAGGGCACGCACATCGGAGCCGAGGAGTCGCACACGACGCACCGGACGCATCCGCTCGACTACCGCGCGGAGAAGGCGTTGTGGGGTCACCTGGGCATCGAGGTGAACCTGCTCACGGCCGACGACGAGACCCACGCGGCGCTCGCCCGGTGGATCGCCTTCCACAAGGAGCACCGGGCGCTGCTCCACTCGGGCGAGGTCGTTCACGCAGATCTCGCCGACGCGGCGTTCCGCCTGGAGGGCGTCGTGGCGGGAGACCGCGGTGAGGCGCTCTACGCGTTCAGCGTCGTCGAGCGTCCCTCGACGTGGCCGCCGGGCCGTATCCGCCTGCCCGGCCTCGACGACGAGCGCCACTACACCGTCGAAGCGGTTCACCCCGGATCCGCGCCGGCGGCCGGCGCCGTGCTGCCGCCGTGGCAGCGCGACGGGGTGACCCTCCCCGGGCGTGCGCTCCGGCTCGTCGGCATCGAGGCGCCGTCACTGGACGTCGACCGCTCGGTGCTGCTCCGGGTCGTCAGCGCGCCGGTCGCCTTGTGACCTGGAAGGCGGGCTCAGCTCCGTGTGTGCCCACGGCGTCGTGACAGGGGGAGAGGCCGTACGGGCTCAGCCCTTCGCGCGGTTGCGGTACTCGGTGGGGCTGGCCTCGTGCATCCGCTTGAAGTGGCGGGAGAAGTAGAACGGGTCCGGGTAGCCGACCTCGCGGGCGATGGCCGCGACGGTCGCGTCCGTCGTGTCGAGGAGGTTGCGCGCCTGCGCCATCCGGAGCGCCGTGTGGTGCGCGAGCACCCCGCCTCCGGTGGCGCGGCGGAACAGCGCGCTCAGGTGGGAAGGGGAGACGCCGACCAGAGCCGCCAGGTCGGCGACCCGGACGGTCCTGTCCAGCCGTTCGGCCAGGTAGGCCATCGCGCGCTGCAGGGGGTCACCGGGCACCGGCATGGTGCGGTCGACCACGATCTGGGTGAGGAGTTTCCACGCGGCGCCGGCCGCGCCCATCAGGCTCGCCGGTGAATGATCCCGTTCAAGTATGGTCACGATCTCGTCGATCAAGGCGATCGCCCGATCGAGGCGGCCGATCGGGACCACGGGTCTGGACGCGCCCGCCCCGATCTCCTCGATGAGCTCCGTCAGGTCAGCGCCTCGTAAGTGGCACCACCAGATCGTCCAGGGATTATCGGCGGACGCGCCGTACGCGTGGGGGATGCCGTGGGGGATCACCAAGGCCGTGTTGGCCCCGACGCGATGCTGGGTCCCCCCGACGTTCGCCCACCCCGTGCCGGCCGTGCACAGGATGAGGATGGTCTCCTCGATGCCGCTCAGCCGTCTCATCAGGTGGTCCGCGGCGTTCGGATAGTAGCCGGTATCGGTGACCATGAGGCGTCTCGTCACCGGGCGGGAGATCGCCTCGACGACGACCCGGCGAGGCACGACGGTCAGCCGCTGGTTGTGGAACCCCTCCTGGATCGGCATGGGCTCAGTATGGCACGAACCATCGGATCGTCCAGGTGACCGCGATCATCGGACATTCCCCGCGACCGCCGGCGCGTGTTGACTGGTCGCGATGGACAACCGGGCCGATCCCGGCCTGAAGGGATCGGCTCGACGTATCACTCACCGTCGGGGACAAGGTGGAGAGAATGGGACGAGGACTGCTGTCCGGGAAGGTCGCCGTGGTGACCGGTGCGGCCTCGGGCATCGGCGCCGCGGTCGTGGATCGGTTCCTCGTCGAGGACGCGCGCGTGATCGCGGTGGACATCGCCGCGCGGAGCTCCGACAGGCCAGATGTGCTGACGGTCACCGGCGACGTGTCGGATGCCGCGACCTGGCGGCGGATCGTGGAGACGGCGCGGGCCGAGTTCGGACGGCTGGACGTGCTCCACAGCAACGCCAGCATGGTGGTCCGGGCTCCCGCGCACGAACTGGCCGAGGACGACTGGGACCGGCAGATCGCGGTCAATCTCAAGGGGACGTACCTGGCGGTCAACGCCTGCGTCGGGCTCCTGCGGGAGACCCGGGGCGCCGTCGTGCTGAGCTCCTCCGTGCACGCGCTGTTCGGCCTGCCGGGGCACCCCGCCTACGCCGCCGCCAAGGGCGGCCTCGTGTCGCTCGGCCGCCAGCTCGCGGTCGAGTACGGCCCCGACGTGCGGGTCAACACCGTGCTTCCCGGGCCGATCCTCACCCCCGCCTGGGACGGCATCGGTGAGGAGGACCGCCGGCGCAGCGTGGCGGGCACCGCGGCCGCACGCTTCGGCCGGCCCGACGAGGTGGCGGCCGCGGTCACCTTCCTCGCCTGCGAGGAGAGCTCGTACGTCACCGGGGCGTGCCTGGTCGTGGACGGCGGGTGGAGCGCGGTGAAGGACTCCGCCTGATCGCGTTCCTCAGGACAGGCGCGTGCACGCCCCGATGGGAGAGTTGATGCTTTCGATCCCGCTGCGTCCCCGCTTCGATCTGAAGCGGGGCGGCAGATGGACGTCCCTCGCCGGCGGTGGCCGCGAGTGGTTGTGGTCGCGTCCCGATCCGGACCGGGAGACCGCGGTTCCCGGCGCGGACTTCGTCGACGCGGGCGGCCTGGAGGAGTGCCTTCCCACGGTGCGCGGCCTGCCCGACCACGGCGACGTGTGGAGTCGCCCCTGGAACGGCTCCGCCGCCGAGAGTTCCGTCCACGGCGAGGGCTTCGAGTTGCGCCGCGCGGTCGCCGAGGAGGCCGGGACGGTGGTGGCGTCCTACCGCCTGTCGGCCGAGCCCGGATACCCGTTCGTCTGGGCCGCCCATGCCCTGCTCGATCTCGGTGAGGACGCCCGGCTCGTCGCTCCTCCGGCGACCCCGGTGCGGGTCTTCCCCGAGGCCGCCCCGATGCTCGGCCGTCCCTGGCCCTCCGGCGCCCCCTACGTCGAGGGCCGCTGGCCCGCTCCCCTGGACCTGCCGCTCGACCGGTTCGGCCCGCGAGACGGCACCGCGGTGGGGGCGGTTCTCCGGTGCGGCGCCGTACGGGTGACCGACGGTCCCGACACGCTCAGCCTGCGGGTGGAGGCGCCCGCCGGGGTCCCGGTCTCGGTCGCCCTGTGGCGCAACCTCGGTGGATTCCCCGCTCACGCGCCGTACCGCAGCATCGGCGTGGAGCCCATGCTGGGCGCGGTCTTCGACCTCGCCGAGGCGGGACCGGGGGACGCCGCGGTGGTCCCCGCCTCCGGCGAGCTGACGTGGCGGCTCATCCTGGCCGCGGAACGGCTGAGCCACGGGCGTGAACCCGGCTGACCGCCACCGGACGGGCCGCCTGATCAGGCCGGAACGAAACCAGGTCACTGGAAGAGGTTGTTGACCTCGGTGTTGACGGCGGGCAACGCCGTGGAGGCGTCGGCCTTGCCGAGCATGACGCTCTCGTAGGCGGCCAGGACGAGTTGCTCGACCTTCGCCGCGTTGTCGGTGATCGGGTAGAGGAAGGTGCCCTGCGGGTCGGCGGCCTCCTCGACGAAGGCGCTGACGTCACGCCCTGCGGCCTTGTGCGCGGCCAGGGCCTTGTCGGCCGAGGTGGTGATCGCGGGGAAGACCACCGCGTTCTTGGCGATCAGGTCCTGGCATTCGGCGGAGCCGAGGAAGCGGACCCACTTCCAGGCCTCGTCCTTGTGCTCGGTGCCGGCGTAGATCGAGTCGGCCAGGCCGTTGATCATCGTCTTGCGTCCCTGCGGGCCGACGGGGAGCGGCGCGAAGGCGAAGTCCTTGCCCCAGCTGGAGATGGTCCAGGAACCCGTGGTGACCATGGCGGCCTTGCCCGCCTCCATCATCGGGGTGACGCCGAGATTGCCGGCCTGGTCGTAGGGCGGCATGTAACCCTTCTTGATCAGTCCTGCGTACCAGTTGATCGTCTCGGCCAGCTTGGGGTCGTCGTAGTTGTACCGGGAGCCGAAGGGGTTCTTGTCGGTGAAGACGAAGCCGTCGCTGGCCGCGAAGTGGCTCCACTGGCCCTGGCCGTAGGCGCCGCCTCCCGTCTCCAGGGCCAGGCCGTAGGTCTTGACGTCGGTCTTGTCGAACTTCGGGTCCAGGCCGTTGCGGCCCTGGCCGTCGACGGTGAGCTCGGCGACCGCCTTCTCGAAGTCGCCGCCGTCGGTGGGGTTCCACGTCCAGGTGGCGAACTCCTTGGGGTCGATCCCGGCCTTGGCCACCTGCTTGGTGTTGTAGACGACCGCGATCGTGTCCCAGTCCTTGGGAAGGCCGTACCTCTTGCCGTCGCGCACCCAGAGGTCGGCGAGACCCTTCTGGTAGATCGACAGATCGAGCTTGTCCTTGTCGACGTACGACTGGATGTCGAGGACCTGGTTGTTCGCGGCCAGTTCGGGATAGCGGGACAGGTGGTCGGTGAACACGTCGGGCGCGTCGCCCGCGGTCAGCTTGGTGGTCAGGTCCGTCCAGTACTGGTCCCAGCCGGACTGGGTGATCTTGATGGCGATGCCGGGGTTCTCGGCCTGGAAGGCGTCGGCGCACTGCTGGTAGGCGGGTTGCTGCTTGTCGTCCCACAACGCGTAGGTGAGTGTGACCTTCCCGCCGGCTGCGGGAGTCTCCGAACCACCACCGCCACAGGAGGTGACCGTGAGAGTGCTGAGGGTGAGCATGGTCGCTAACAGGGTGCGGCGGGGGGTCTTCATGATCTCTCCAGGGGGGTTACTTGATGCCGGTGAAACGGATCGAATCGACCAGGCGGCGGCCGAAGAGGACGAGCAGCAGGAGGACGGGCAGGACGGCGAGGGTGGCGCCGGCCATGAGACCGGCCCAGTCAGGGGTGGCGTTGGGCGTCTGCTGCCGGAAGATCGCCATGGCCGCGGTCAGCACCCGGACGTCCTCCTGTTTGGCGATCAGCAGCGGCCACAGGAACTCGTTCCAGGTCTGCACCGCGGTGATGATGGCCAGAGTGAGCAGGGGGCCCTTGTTCATCGGCACGACGACCTGCCAGAAGATGCGCCAGCGGCTCGCGCCGTCGAGCCCGGCCGCCTCCTCGATCTCGCCGGGCACGCTGAGGAAGAACTGACGCAGGAAGAACACCGCGAACGGGGTCATGAAGAAGTACGGCGCGACCAGACCCCAGAAGGTGTTGACTCCGCCGAGGCTCTTGATGAGCACGAAGTTGGGCAGGATGGTGAAGATCGGCGGGATCATCATCGTGCTGAGGAACAGGTAGAACAGCACATCCCGGCCGCGGAAGTGCAGGCGGGCGAAGGCGTAGGCGGCCATCGCGCTGAAGGTGACCTGCCCGGCGACGACGGCCGAGGCGAACAGCACCGAGTTCCGCAGGTAGAGCCAGAAGTCCATGCTGGCCGCGGTGCCGCCCGCCGCTCTGGCCTCCTCGGGGGAGGCCAGGCCGAGGACCCGCTCGAAATTGATCGGGGTCGGGTGCTCGGGAAGGAGTGAGTAACTGCCGTTGAACAGGCTCGCGTTTCCGGTCAGCGCCGTGCGGAGCATCCACCAGAACGGGAACAGAGTGATCGCGAGCGCTGCGAGGAGACCCACCCAGGCAAGCAGGCGGGCTGGATTTTTCCGCATGGTTCCGCCTAGGCGAGATCTGAGGTCGAGGCGCGCAGCAGCCGCATCTGCAGCAGGGTCAGCGCGACGAGGAACACGATGAGGAAGACCGACATCGCCGAGGCGTAGCCGAACTCGAACTGGGTGAAGGCCTTCTCGTAGATGTAGTAGTAGATGACCCGGGACGCGTTGACCGGCCCGCCCTCCGTGGTCACCGCCACGGTGTCGAAGATCTGGAACGATCCGATCAGGGAGACCACGAGCACCAGTGCGAGCACCGGGCGCAGCAGCGGCAAAGTGATCTGCCGGAACATCCGCCCTTCGCCCGCGCCGTCGATCCTGCCCGCCTCATAGAGGTGCTTGGGGATGAGCTGCATGCCGGCGAACAGCAACAACGCCGTGTAGCCGACGTGCCGCCAGGTGTTGATCGAGGCGATGGTGAGGATGCTCTGGTCGGGGCTGAACAGGAAGCCCTGCTTGGACAGCCCGATCTGCTCCATCACGTGGTTGACGAAGCCGACGTTGGCATCGAGCAGCCACATCCACAGCAGGGCGATGGTGACGTTCGGCACCAGCCACGGCAGCAGCACCATCGCCCTGATCATGACCGACCTCGTCAGTCTTTCCATCAGGACGGCCAGGCCCAGGGCCAGAACGGTCTGGGTGGCGACGTTGAACACGACGTAGACGCCGGTCACCTTGAGCGCATTCCAGAACACCCGGTCGCCCAGCACCTCGCCGTAGTTGCCCAGCCCGACGACCTTCGGATCGGACAGCAGGTTGTAGTCGGTGAAGCTGAACCACAGGCCACGCGCGGTCGGCACCAGGTAGAAGGCGGCGAACCCGATCAGCGCGGGCGCGAGGAAGAGCAGTGCGATCCTGCCGTGGCCACGCTGCCACGACGGCCCGGCCCGCCGCGCCGTGCGGCGTCCGAGTGGCCGCTCCAGGGTGGTGGCGGCCATCACGCCTCCTCGCAGATCTCGATGTCGAGGCCGGCCTCGCGGCAGTCGGCCAGCGCCTGGACGTCGGCGGAGGCGCCGGTCAACAGCAGATCCGCCTCGTCGATCGGGCAGATGGGGGCCAGTTCGACGCGGCCCACCTTGGAGCCGTCGGCCACGAACATGCGCCGGCCCGCCGAGCGGATCATGGCCTGCTTGAGTTCGGCCTCGGGAAGGTTGAGGTTGGTGAAGCCGGTCCTGGGGTGGATTCCGTTGCAGCCCAGGAAGAGGGTGTCGGCGTTGATCTGGGCCAGCATGCCCACCCCCAGCGGGTTGACCAGGGAGTGTTGCAGCGGGCGCAGGGTGCCGCCGGTGATGATCACGGTGAAGCGGGGGATCGCCCGTTCCAGCTCCAGCGCGATCGACAGGCCGTTGGTGAAGATCACCACATCACGCAGGTCGGCGCGCTCGACGAGTGCCCTGGCCACCGCCATCGTCGTGGTGCCGGCCTCGAGGATCACGCTCTCGCCCGAGGTGATGAGCTGCGCGGCGGCCCGGCCGATGAGTGTCTTCTCCGTGGCGGAGGCGTCCATCGCGTCCTCGAAGGAGGATTCGATGAGGCCGCCGGCCCGGCTGGCGGGCAGTGCGCCGGGCCGCGCGTCGGCGAGTGCCCCACCGCGGACCCGTTTGAGCCTGCCCTGCTTCTCCAGGAAGTCGAGATCGGCACGGACGGTGACCCTGGAGATGCCGAACGCCTCGGCCAGATCGCCTATGCGGACGAAAGTGCGGTCGGCCACCAGGACCGCGATGCGTTCGCGGCGCCCTTCGGTAGGGACGCCTTCAGGCTCGGGAACCATGGCCGCCATGGTGCTAACACTTTCCAAACCTTGTCAATCGGCAATTTGTAACGCTTATGACACACAAGATCCTTTCTGTTTGGAAAGAGTTGGTTTCTCATTGACAAGCTCGCCCGCGTTCCTCACCATGAGCGACATCGGACGTCGTGAAGGGGAGAACGTGACACTCGGGGCAACGGTCAGACTGCCGATCGAGGACGGCGAGTACTGGTGGGGCGGCGCCACGGCGGACGGCATCGAGATGCCGTTCACCGACGGTTACCGCGCCGACCTGCGCGACCTGGGCGGCAACCAGGGCATGCCGATGCTCCTGTCCAGCAAGGGACGCTACATCTGGTCCGATCGGCCGTTCGCGATCGAGATGGCCGGCGGCGAGTTGCTGCTGCGGGCCGACGTGTCCGCCGGCATCATCGTCGGCGGCGGCCACGGCGACCTGCCGGGGGTCTACCGGCAACTGGCCGAGGACCGTTTCCCGCCCGACGGGCGGATGCCCGACCCGCTCCTGTTCACCGCGCCGCAGTACAACCTGTGGATCGAGACCCTCTTCGAGCCGACCCAGCAGAACGTGCTCGGCTACGCCCAGGCCGTGCTGGACCACGGGTTCCCGCCCGGCATCTTGATGATCGACGATCGCTGGCACGAGGAGTACGGCCAGTGGACCTTCCACACCGGACGCTTCCCGGACCCGGCGGCGATGGTGGCCCGGTTGCACGAGATGGGCTTCAAGGTGATGTTGTGGCTCGTGCCCTACGTCACCCCCGACTCGCAGGTCTTCCGCAGGCTGCGCGACGACGGCCTGCTGATCCGCGACCGGCGAGGACGGCCCGCGATCGGCGAGTGGTGGAACGGGTTCGGCGCGGCGCTCGACCTGCTCAAGCCCGACGCGCTCCGATGGCTCTCGGGAGAACTGAGACGGCTGCGCCAGGACATCGGGGTGGACGGGTTCAAGTTCGACGGCGGAGAGGCGGCCTTCTACGCCGACCTCGGATGCCCCGATCCGCAGGCGTACACGATCGCCTGGAACCGGTTCGGCCTGCCGTACCCCCTCAACGAGTTCCGCGACGCGTGGCTCGCGGCGGGACTGCCGCTGGCCCAGCGCCAGCGCGACAAACACCACGCCTGGGAGGGCCGCGACGGGCTGGCCAGCCTCATCCCGAACGCCCTGGCCCAGGCGCTCACCGGGCACGCCTACACCTGTCCCGACATGATCGGCGGCGGCGAGTACCAGTCGTTCGGCAGCGCCGACTTCGATCCCGAACTCTTCGTCCGCTACGCGCAGGCCTCCGCGCTGTTCCCGATGATGCAGTTCTCGGCCGCGCCCTGGCGGTTGCTGCCCGCCGAGCACCTGGAGCACTGCAGGTCCGCCGCCACCCTGCACGAGCGGTTCGGCCCGGAGATCCTCGCCCTGGCCAAGGACTCGTCCCGTACGGGCGACCCGATCATGCGGTCACTGGAGTTCGCCTTCCCCGGACAGGGCTACGAGCGGGTCATCGACCAGTTCCTGCTCGGTCCCGACCTCCTGGTGGCGCCGGTCCTGGTCAAGGGCGCCACCTCACGCGACGTCACGCTGCCGCCGGGCGTCTGGCAGGCCGATGACGGCGCCCTCCTGCACGGACCCGACGTCGTGACCGTCAGCGCGCCCCTGTCACGACTGCCCTGGTTCCGCCGCCAGGGCTGACGGCCTCGGCCGACCACGCACGACATGGAGGTCATAGGGGGGTCTCGCCGAATGCGCTGTCCGGTGTGCCGAGTCCCGCCTCCCGCGCCCGGACGATCGCCGTGGGCCGGTCCACGACCTGCAACTTGGCGAAGATGCTCGACACGTTGTTGCGGATCGTCTTCTCGCTGAGAGCGAGCCGGGCGGCGATGACGGTGTTGGAGTGACCGGCCGCGATGAGGTCGAGCACGTCGCGTTCGCGGGAGGAGAGGGCGGCGAACGGGTGGGCGCCGCCGCGTGGGCCGGTGGCGAAGAAATGCGCCATGCGCGTGGCGAGGGCGGCACCGAAGATGGCCTCACCCGCGGCGACCGAGACGACGGCGCGGACGATCTCGTCCGGCGCCGCCCCCTTGAGGATGTAACCGCGGGCGCCGGCGCGCATGGCGGCGAAGACGGAGGTGTCGTCCTCCAGCATGGTGAGCATGAGGACGCCGATCGCGGGCTGCCCGGCCAGGATGCGGCGCGTGGCCTCGACACCGCTGGTTCCCGGCATCCGGATGTCCATGAGGATGACGTCGGGCCGAGTCTCCGCACAGATCGTGAGGGCCTCCTCGCCGTCGCCGGCCTCTCCGGCGAACTCGAGGTGAGGGCTCTCCTCGACGAGTGTGCGCAGCCCGGAGCGGAACATCGGGTGGTCGTCGGCGATCGCGACGCGGATCGGCTTGTCGGCGGTCATTCCGGCTCCAACGGGATCGTGGCACGGACCAGGGTGCCGGTGGGGGTCAGACGCTCGATCGTGCACACGCCGCCGAGTTCGGTCGCGCGTTCCCGCATGGAGGAGATGCCGACTCCGGCCCGGTACTCCGCGGGCAGCCCGGCGCCGTCGTCGGCGACCTCCAGGTGCAGGGCGCCGTCGACGTGCACCCGGACCGTGCACGTGGTGGCGCGGGCGTGGCGGGCGGAGTTGGTCATCGCCTCCAGGGCGATCCGGTAGGCCGCCACCTCCACGGCGGCGGGCAGGGCCGGAGCCGGGTCCGGGCCGTCGACCGTGATCCCGCCCAGCACGCGGGCATGTTCGTGGAGCGCGCCGACGAGGCCGAGCTCGTCCAGCGCGGGCGGGCGCAGGCCGTAGACGAGGCGGCGCACCTCGGCGACGGCCTGCTGGGTCTGGCTGGTGAGCTCGTCGAGCTGGCTCGTCGCGGCGGCCGGGTCCGTGGCGAGATGCCTGCGCGCGCGTTGCAGTCCGAGGACCACGCCGGCCAGACCCGGCCCCAGACCGTCGTGGAGGTCGCGTCGCAGGCGGCGGCGTTCCTCTTCGGTGGCGGCGACGAGGCGTTCGCGGGAGCGGAGCAGGTCCGCGGTGACCGAGACGGCGTGTCCTGCCGCCGCGACCTGGCGGGCGATCCCGGCGAGCAGCCGCCGCTCTTCCGTGGTGAAGGGACCGCCCGGCTCACGGGGCTCCGCGATGAGCGTTCCGATGGTCTCTCCGGCGAAGACCAGGGGGAACTCCTCAGGCGGCGTGCCCGCTGAACGCCCGGCGGCCGCGACGGTCTCCTCGCCTATCTCGATGGACACGTGGGGGAGGCGCAACACCTCGCGCACCGTGCGCGCGACCGCGGGGAGCACCTCTTCGGAGGCCGCGGCGTCCTCCAGTCGGCGGCCGAGCCGTACCAGTGCTTCGTAGGGGCGGTCGCGGTAGCCGTAGACCAGCCTGTTGGCGGCCCGTTGCAGCAGGTCGCGGAGAGGGAGCGCGACCAGCACGGCGACCGCGACGGCGGCCGGGTGGCTGACCGAGTCCGACGCGAGCCGCTCCCCGCCGGTGGCGACCGCCAGATAGAGGCCGATCACGGAGGCGGTCAGCGTGCCGTACACCAGGGTCGTGCTGATGACCAGACGGGCGTCGAACAGTCCGTACCGCCTGATGGCGATCCACGCGGTCACCGCGAGGCTCACCATGGCGACGGCTTCGTACGGCAGAGCGTTGATGCTGTCGTCACTGGCGACGCTGATGGCGATGCAACTCCACCAGGACGCGGCGATCAACCAGGCGGCCGGTGTGACGAGGGCCAGAGCCGCGGCGTCGCCGGCGTCGGCGGCCCTGCGCCGCCGCAGTTGGACCGACAGCGCGGTCACCGTCGCGAGCGGTGCGATCAGGATGATCGTGCCGCCGAGACCCTGGGCGAAGGCGCCGGCGGGCCCCGGCAGACCGGTCGGGTTGTCCTGCTCGGGGTAGTCGAGCAGCCCGGGCGCGAAGAGAGTCGAGGCCAGTTGCGCGCCGACGACCGCGGCGCAGGCCCACGACACCGGGCGCCAGCGGCGCGAGGGCAGGCGGCCGTCCGGGAACAGCAGGAGGCCGAAGGTCGGCACGAGCGCCACGGCGAACACCCAGGGCCAGCCGTCCAGCCAGCCCGCCAGCTGAGCACCGGCCAGAGGGACGCCGTGCGCGAACGCCGCCTGCGAGTACAGGTACGCCCCGATCACCAGCGGCATCCCGACCCCGCTGGCCAGCAGGATCCAGCCGACGGCGTTGGCCGGCTCCGCCCGCGCCACCGCGCCGCCCACGATCGGCACGGACAGGAAGACGACGGCGATGGCCGCGAGGACCAGGTCCAGCGCCTCGTGCCGGTGGAGCAGCGCGACGGCCACCGTCGCCAGGGCCAGAAGTCCGGCCAGGGCGACGGCGGCCCGGGTGATCACGACGAGAAGCCTGGATCGGTTCATCGAGATCCATTCATACGTCGCGCGACGCGCCCGCGCATCTTCAGGAGGCCGTGAGGGTCGTCGACGCGACCGGGCCCCCCGCCGCCGTGGACGCAGCGGCCGCGGTCAGACCCGTGCGGGCCAGGGCCACCGCGCACGCGCCGAAGGCCACGACCAGCAGGGCGTAGCCGGCGGCTGCCAGCGCGGACGTCCCCGAGGCCTGTCCCGCGATCTCCGCGACAGGCGACACGCACAACGCCACCCCCGCCCACACCGGCACGGCACGAGCCCGGGCGAGCGCGATGCCCAGCAGGATGAACCCGACCGCGTGACCCAGCAGGTAGGCCACGAGCAAGCCGCTGACCAGCCCGTTCGCCAGGTACGCCGTGACCAGGGCGACGCTGCCCGCCTGGTCGGCCTGCAGGGCGGCCTCGTAGTAGAGGGCGTCGCCCGCCACCAGGACGATCGCGCCGAGCGACGTCAGGAACGCCAGCACCGTTCCCGTGGCGGCGAGCCGGGACCTGCCCGCGACCGCCCCGACGTACAGGACGGCGGGGACCACCAGGAGGACCGCGAGGTCCAGCCACAGCGCGAGCCGCATCTCGGGCAGGTGGGCCGCCACCTCGCGGACCTGGTCTGCGGCGGCGGCGTCGCCGCCCAGGACCGGCGTCACCAGGTACTGCGCGAGCTGCCCGATCGAACCCACCAGCAGGCAGGCGATCCCTGCCGCGACGCGCCACCTCGAAGAAACCATGACGCACTCCCTTCACGAGTTCTCGCACCGAGGATCGGCGCAGCGCAATCGTGGCAACGGAGGTGATCCCGGAGACAGAGACCGGTGTCCCGCGTGGCGGGGATCTCGGAACGGGAGCGCACGCCGGTGCGCCCCCGTCCGATTCCTTCAGATGCCGCCTCGGCCCGCGTCACTGCGGATCGTGCCGGGCGACGGTCAGGTGAGCTCCTTCACCGCCCGGGCGGCCTCGTCGACGGCGGCGTGGGTGTAGCCGAAGGCCCCGGCGTCGGAGTTCGCGATGGTGATGTTCCCGAACGGCCGGCGAGCGCGGACGAACGGCTGCTCGGCGACCGGCTTGAAGATGACCGGGTCGGCGATCGAGTTGTACTCGTACGCGTACCCGTGCGACCAGCGGTTCACGGTGATCGCCATGATGTCCTTGGAGGCGCGGAAGCCGCTCGGGCCGAGAGCACGTTGCATGAGGTCGCGGATCTCGCGTTCGTAGTCGCTGAAGGACGTCTCGAGCAGTTGGCGGCGCCCGGCCCTGTGCTGGTCCCGGGTGATCGGCAGGCCGGGTTGGTTCGGCGTCTTGGAGAGCGTGACGACGATCGGCTGGTCGGACCTGCGGGCCGACTCGTAGCCGCCCTGGTGCGTGGGCGTCGCGAGGGAGCAGCTGTCCCAGAACGTGTCGTACGGAGTGACCCGCGAGATGCCGGCCCGCTCCCAGGCCCGCCAGTCGCGGAGGGCGACCCTGGCGTAGACCAGCGGCACCTTCACGCCGTAGCGCATGGCCTCGACCTGAGCGGCGGGAAGCCCGGGGACGATGTAGGAGGCCACGCTGTTCCAGCACGCCATGACGACGTGCGATCCGCTCACCCGGTACGCCTTGCCGCCGCTGACGTAGCTGACGTCGACCGGCCCGCGGGTGCCGCGCCGATGACGCACGTCGGTGGCCATGGCGTTGAGCCGGATCCGCACGTCCGCACCCGATCGGTCGAGCCTTCCGTAGTCGGCCCCGGCGGTGATGATGCTCTCCATCGTCTGGCGTCCGGAGAACACCCCGGGGACGAGTCGCGACACCAGCAGCCGCGACACCGTGGCGCCGCCGTCGGGGAAGTAGTAGAGCTCCTCGTCGGTCGTGGTGAGGGACATCGCGGGCGTGCGCCCGATGCCGTTGTACGGAGTCGGCTCGAGCCCGAGCCCCTTGAAGCCGGGGAGGCCGGTTCCCCAGCAGTCTCCGGCGGGGACGGCCTCGATGCCGGTGCCCCACAACCCGTGCGTGCGGCGCTGGTAGAAGACGAGGGCCTCCTCACCGACGCCCACGTGGTGGCGCAGGTAGTCCGCGTAGCTGATCCGGGCGAGGCGCTGCTTCTTGTCCGCGTCGCTGAGGCCGGGGAAGTAGTCCTCCGTCGTGTTCTCCACTTTGAGGATGTCCGCGCGCGCCGTCTCCGACAGCGGCAGCCGGGCGATCAACGCGCTGAGCGCTTCGGTCGCGCCGCGCGTGACCAGCCGGTCGGCGCCGAAGCTCTCCTCCGGGAAGAAGTAGCCGGTGCCCAGCCCCTTCGACGTGTAGTAGCCGGTGTCCACGCCCTCGGCGAGTTTCGCGAAGTCGATGCCGAGGTCCTCCATGAGGTTCAGCGACGGGGAGTTCCACGTGTCGGGGCTGTCGAGGTTGACCATGCCGCCGTTGCTCAGCAACGTGCGGCCCTGGACGCGGAACTCGTTGCGGTGCTGGTGGCCGCCGAAGTCCGCGAGGGCCTCGAGGACCAGGACGCGAGCGCGGGAGCCGAAGGTCTTCCGGTAGAAATACGCGGCGGCCAGGCCGCTCACTCCTCCGCCCACGACCACCAGGTCGTAGTGCTCACGCAGGTCACGGGCCGGCCCGGTGTCGGCGCCGCCGAACGTGACATTGTGACCGACCGTCCGGGCGGCGTCCGTCTGGCCCACGACGCCGTTGCTGCTCGGCGGATACGCGGAACCGCCACCGTGCCCGCTGGACGCATGCGCCGCGCCCCCCGGCAACGCGGTCAGCGCCGCCGCTCCGCCGCCCACCAGCATTCCGTTCAGAAGGTCCCGCCGGGTGATTCCCCGCTTCATGCCCAACTCGTCGTCGGTGAACTTGGCCACGTGGCACCTCGCCATGTCGTGATGATCGACGGATGCTGCGGACGCTAGAAGCACATAACGGCTCAGTCAATGAATCTTTCGAGATATCCGAAAATGACGACGAAATCCGTATTTCAGGGTCTTGTGAACGACGGATAACCAGGGTGAAGTCCGTCTTGACCATTTCTGAGGTGCGAGGTATCGCGCGAGACAGGCTGGAGCCGACTCCGGGCTCCAGCCTCGCTCTCCCGACGAAGGCGACGGCGCCCGCGGCCTCAGCGGATGAGCGAGCGGGCCGTGGGCGCCAGCCGGAGGGACTGGGGGGCCGCGGCCTGTGCGCGCTCGATGTCCGAAAGGATCCCGTCCTGGACGAGGGGATGGGCCAGCACGTCGGCGAGGTGTCGGCGGTGGGCGTTCTCGTCCGCGTACGAGGTGAAGACCGCGGCGACGTTCTCCCCGGTGCGGACCGGAAGCCTGGGAAACGTGTTGTGCGCCGTCTCCGTGGTGAGTACGGCGAGCGAAGCGGGCCCCGTGCTGTTCAGCGCGGGAACGAGACCGTGCCGGATCAGCTCTGTGCCGTCGTGACGGCCTGGCGGGAAGTGCCACAGCGTGGCAGCCACGAACCGGTCCGGTGCCGCGGCGCCGGCCTGCGGCCGTTCGGACGGGGACGGCACCACGAAACCGCTGTCGGCCGGCAGGGGCCGCAGCAGCAGGACGTCGTCGGAATCGATCATGGTGTCGTTGGCCTGGGGACCGTGTGCGGCCCAGACCGGCCCGCCGTAGAAGGCCGACAGCGCCTCTCGTCGGGTCTCCATGTTCTGGAAGCCGCGCAGCCATACGAAGCGGTCAGGGTCGTCAAGGTCCCGGAACTGGCCGAGGATGATCATCCCGGTCTCTTCCTGGGTTTCGATGAACTCCCGCTCGAACAGCTCGATGAGCTCCTCGCGGCGGCCGGGGCGCAGTGTGTACTGGCGAAGCTCAAGTACAGCGGGGTGGCCTGCGGGGCCGGTTCTGGTCATGGCGAGCTCCAGGTTCACATTCTTCGCGTTCGGTCCGAGCCGGGTGGGACGGCCAGGACGACGCTAGGGGGCCGGCGTGCCAGAAGCTGTCAGTGTTCAGGAGCAAAATCCTCTCCTGTGTCTGCCGACCGGTTGTTGTCGATGTTGCTGTTGCTCCAGACCCGTGGCCGTATGTCCGCCCGACGGCTGGCCGATGAGCTGGGGATCTCCGTGCGGACCGCCTACCGTGATCTGGATCGCCTGCAGGCCGCCGGGGTCCCGCTCTACGCCGAGCATGGACGCGCCGGCGGCTACCAACTGCTCGACGGCTACCGCACCCGCCTCACCGGGCTGAGCGAGGGCGAGGCCCGGGTGCTGTTCCTCGCCGGCCTGCCCGCGCCCGCCGCCGACCTCGGACTCGCCGCGGAAGTCACCGCAGCGCGGCTGAAGTTGCTGGCCGCGCTGCCCGTCGCCCTGCGTGAAGAGGCGACGCGGACCGACGCGGTGTTCCACCTGGACGCTCCCGGTTGGTACAGGGAAGCCGAGGCGACGCCGCATCTGCCACTGCTCGTGGACGCGTTGTTCAGCCGGCGTGCGGTGGACGTCCGATACCGCCGGTGGCGCGAACCACAGGAGGTGAACCGCAGACTGCGCCCCTACGGCCTCGTGCTCAAGTCGGGCACGTGGTACCTCGTGGCTGCGGCCAAGGGTCGAACCGCCACCTACCGGGTCACCCAGGTCCTCGACGCGGTGCTGAGCGACGAGCGCTTCGACCGGCCGGAGGGCTTCGTCCTGAGTGAATACTGGTCGTCCTACCTGGACGACTTTCAAGCACGTCGCTATACGGGCACGGCCACCATCCGGTTGTCTCCCCGGGGGCATGAACGGCTGGCCGCCAATGTCCCCCCGGAGGTGGTGCGGTCCTTCGACTCCACGGCGACTGTGGTCGACGGCGACGACTGGATCGAGGGAGTCATCCCAATCGAGAGCGTTGAGCATGCCTGCGGCGAACTGCTGAGACTCGGTATCGATGCCGAGGTCGTCGCACCCCTGGAACTGCGCCAGATGATGGCGGACACCGTGCGCGTACTTGTCCGGGCCTATGGACTCGGCTGAGCCGGAGGGAAGCGGCCGGCAACAGGCGCGTGGGCGGACGCGAGCCGGCGTGCGGCTTCGATCAGCTCAGCGCGGTCGGTGGCGGCGGCGAAGCCGAGGCGCAGATAGGCTGCCGGAAGCTCTGTGGCGAAGTAGCGGTTGCCGGCGCTGACGGCGACGCCGTACTGACGGGCCGTGCCGGTGACCACGGTGTCGTCGGCGCCGGATGGCAGGCGGATCCACAGGTGGAGTCCCCCCGTGGGAACGCGGGTGAGGGTCCAATCAGGAAGTTCGTTCGTGACGGCGGCAGCCAGTGCGCCGCACCGCTCCCGCAGTGCCGCGGCCAGGGAACGGACATGCCGTTCCCACGTGGGAGAGCTGAGGAGTTCGAGCGCCGTTTCTTGGAGTGGGCGGGTGACGAAGAAGTCGTCGACCAGGCGGATGGCCCGCAGCCGTTCCATCACTGGTCCCCGGGCCACCAGGGCGCCGATGCGCAGGCTCGGCGCCGCCGGTTTGGTGAGTGAGGTCAGGTAGACCACGGTGCCGTCGCGATCGTCGGCCAGCAGGGGCGGCGGTACCGGCGCGCCGTGGCCGAGGTGCCGCGCGAAGTCGTCCTCGATCACGAATGCGCCTGCTGCTCTGGCCGTGTCGATGATCTGCCGGCGGCGTTGTGGCGCCAGCACGGTGCCTGTGGGGTTGTGATAGGTCGGCTGGCAGTACAGCAGGCGTGCACGGGTCATCGCGAAGGCGTCGGCCAGGAGGTCGGGCTGCAGGCCGTCGCCGTCCATCGGTACCGGTACCGGGCGGAGACTCGCGGCCCTGGCGGCGGCTATCGCTCCCGGATAGGTGGGCGACTCCATCAGGATGGGGTCACCTGGCCCTGCGATAGCCCGGAACGCCATGGACAGGGCGCTCTGCCCGCCTGCTGTGACCAGGATGTCGTCCGCGCTCACGCCGCCGCCGGCCATGGTGGCGAACACGCTCCGCAGGGCCGCCAGGCCACTCGCGGGGGCGCGGTCCCACGCGTCGGGGCGGCGTGCCGCGCGGGCCAGCGCCGCGGTCAGGATCTGGGTGGGCTGGAGCGATCGATGCAGGTAGCCGCCGTCCAGCATGATCGTCCCTGCGGGTGGCTCGCCGTATGCATTGGTGAGGATGCGCGTGTCCACGGTCCGGTCGGCGAGGGTGACGGTCTGCCAGGCGGTGTCCGCGACCTCGGTGCGCCGCTGGGCGCGTGCTGCCACGTACGTGCCGCTCCCTGGCCGGGTGACCACCACGCCCTCAGCGGCGAGCGTGGCGATCGCCTGCGACACGGTGGCGGGGCCGACCTGGTAGCGCCGGATCAGCTCCCGGCTGCTTGGCAGACGGTCGCCCGGCGACAGCCGGCCGATCATCGTGCGCATCCGAGCCGCCAACTCCGCAGAACTGCTACTGTCGGACATGAACAACAACAATAGCGCTTCTGACGATTTCGCAGAATCGCTTCTGGACGTCGCGGCCCTGCGTGCGGACACCCCCGGCGCCGGCGACGTCGTGCACTTCAACAACGCCGGTTGCGGTCTCCTGGCCACCCCCGTGCTGGCCGCGATGATCGACCACCTGCGCCTGGAGGCGCACATCGGTGGCTACGAGGCCGCGGCCGCCCGCGCCGGGCAAGTCCGCGAGTTCTACGCCGAGACCGCAGCTCTGATCAACTGCGCTCCCGAAAACATCGCCTTCGCCGGTAGCGCCACCCATGCGTTCTCCACCGCCCTGTCGGCGATACCGTTCGAGGCCGGTGACGTCATCCTCACCACCCGCAACGATTTCATCTCCAACCAGATCGCCTTCCTATCGCTGAGCAAGAGGTTCGGCGTGCAGGTCGTGCACGCGCCCGACCTCCCCGAGGGCGGGGTGGACGTGGCGGCGATGGCCGGGCTGATGAGCCGGCACCGCCCGCGGCTGGTGGCCGCCACCCACATCCCCACCAACTCCGGCCTGGTCCAGCCGGTCGCCGAGATCGGCCGGCACTGCCGCGAGCTGGATCTGCTGTACCTGGTCGACGCCTGCCAGTCCGTCGGCCAGTACCCGATCGACGTGGCCGAGATCGGCTGCGACCTGCTCACCGCCACCTGTCGCAAGTTTCTGCGCGGACCTCGCGGTTCCGGCTTTCTGTACGTGTCCGACCGCGTGCTGCGCGCCGGCTACGAGCCGCTTTTCATCGACATGTACGGCGCGCGCTGGGTCGAGCCAGGCCGCTACCAGCCCGTCGAGACGGCGGCCAGGTTCGAGGACTGGGAGTTCCCCTACGCCATCGTGCTCGGCTGTGCGGCCGCCGCACGCTACGCCCGCGCGGTCGGCATGGACGCCATCGCCCTTCGTACCCCTGCCCTGGCCGCCGGCCTGCGCGACAGGCTCGCCGACCTCCCCGGAATACGCGTGCTCGATCACGGCCGGCAGCTGAGCGCCCTGGTCACCTTCGCCATCGACGGCTGGCAGCCGGAGCCGTTCAAGGCGGCCATGGACGCACACCACATCAACTCGGCGCTCAGCTTCCGCCACTTCGCGCAGTTCGATTTCGGCGACAAGGACATCGACTGGTGCCTGCGCCTGTCGCCCCACTACTACAACACCGAGCAAGAAGTGGACCAGGTCGTCGCGGCGGTCGCCGACCTCGGCGTCGCAAATCTCAGGCGGCAGCCGTGACGACCACCGAACCTCTCTCCGAGTCGGCGGCTGCCTCCGCGCAGGAAGGCCTGTGGCGCAACGGCGACTTCCTGAAGTTCTGGCTCGGTGAGACCCTGTCGCTGCTCGGCACCCAGGTCACCAACCTCGCGCTGCCACTGACTGCGATCTACGCCTTCCATGCCACCGACGAGCAGGTCGGTCTCCTGCGGTTCCTGCAGCTCGCGCCCTACCTCGGGCTCGCTCTGCTGTTCGGGGTCTGGGTCGACCGGGTCAGGCGGCGGCCTGTCATGGTGTGGGCAAACATCACCCGGATGGTCCTGCTCGTCCTTATCCCGGTCCTGTCCTGGCTGGACGTCCTCAGCATGGCACCGCTGCTGGTCATCGCCTGCGCCATCGGCGTCGCGTCGGTGCTGTTCGACGTGAGTTGGATGTCCTTCGTGCCCATCCTCGTGAAGGACCCCAAGCACTACGTCGAGGCCGGCGCCAAGATGGGGATCAGCTCCTCCTCGGCCGATGTGGCCGGTCCAGGGCTCGCCGGTGTCCTGGTCGGCGCGGTGACGGCGCCGATGGCGTTGATCGTCGACGCGTTCTCCTACCTGGTTTCACTGGTGTCCCTGCTACTGATCCGCACGCACGAGCCACGTCCAGAACCGCCTGCGGCGAACAGACGTCTGCTCACCGAACTGCGCGACGGTCTGCGCTGGGTCTTCGGCAACCCGATCCTGCGAGCGCTGGCCCTCGTCGGGTTCTGCTGCAACTTCTCCATGGTCACCGTCTGGACCCTGTTCCTGCTGTACGGCACACGCGACCTGCAGCTGAACTCGACGACCCTGGGCGGCATCTTCGCGACGGCCTCCGCGGGCGGCCTGATCGGCGCGCTGATCTCCCGGAAGATCATCGAGCGATTCCGGCTTGGGCTGGTCTATCTCGTCGCCCAGACGGCTCTCCTACTGGGCCCGGCACTGATCGTGCTGGCGGCCGGACCGAGGCCGGTGATGGTGGGCATGTTCGTCCTGTCCTTCTTCGCCACCTACCTGGGCCTCGGCGTCGCCAATGTGATCATCGTGAGCCTGCGCCAGATCAGCACCCCGCAGGTGATGATGGGCCGCATGACCGCGGTCTTCCGTACCTTGCTGTTCGGTGGCGGCGCACTCGGCGGTCTGTCCGCCGGTCTCCTCGCGGGTGCGGCCGGCGCCAAGGGCGCGCTGACCACGGCGGCCATCGGCTCGGCCGCCGTGGTGATCGGGCTCATCGTCTCCCCGGTGAGCCGGCTCCGCGCCCTGCCACCGGCGCACGCTGCCGGAAACGGCTGAACACCTGTCCTCGCTCTCATGCAGTGGGGCGACAAGTACCTCCAGCGCCCGGCTCAGTAGCGGGTCGTGCTCTCCAGCAGAGGCGGGTAGGCGGACGTCTTCTGCCCGTCGACGGTGGCACCCGAGTACTTGAGCATGGGCGCGACCCGGCGGTTGAGCTCGGCGGGGAAGTTCAGCGTGGGAGTGGACACCTCGTCCAGGAGGGCGGTCTGCTCCTCGGTCAGGCGCACCTCCAGTCCGGCGAGGTTCGCCTCGAGGTGGTCGAGCCGGCGGGGCCCGATGATCGTGGAGGTGACGCCGGGGCGGTTCTGCACCCAGGCGAGAGCGACCGCAGCGGAGCTCGCACCGGCCTCCTCGGCGACGGCGGCGAGTGCGTCGATCACCTCGAACTGGGCCTCGCTGGGCACGCCGAGCACTGCTGAGCGCCTGGTCCCGGCGGGGATGCCGTTGCCGCGAACGTACGTCCCGGACAGGTAGCCGCTCTTGAGCGGGCTCCAGGGGAGCACGCCCATGCCGGCGTCCTGCGCCAGTGGGATCAGCTCGCCCTCGATCGTGCGCTCCAGCAGGGAGTACTCCATCTGCAGAGCGGTGATCGGCGTCCAGTCGCGCAGCAGGGCCATGGTGTGCGCCTTCGCGGTGAACCAGGCCGGGGTGTCGGAGAAGCCCACGTATCGGATCTTGCCTGCGGTGACGAGGTCGTCCAGCGTCCGCAGAGTCTCCTCCACGGGCGTGGACCAGTCGTAGTTGTGCAGCCAGTAGAGGTCGATGTAGTCCGTCCGCAGGCGGCGCAGCGAGTCCTCCACCTGCCCGAGGATCGCCTTGCGTCCGGCTCCGCCGCCGTTCGGGTCGCCCAGGTGCAGATTGCAGAAGAACTTGGTCGCCAGGACGACGCGGTCGCGCAGCCCGGGGCGCTGGGCGAAGAAGTCGCCGATGATCTTCTCCGAATGGCCGTTGGTGTAGAAGTTGGCGGTGTCGACGAAGTTCCCGCCGCGGTCGAGGTAGGTCTGCAGGATCTTCTGCGACTCTTCGACGCCGCAGCCCATCCCGCCGTCCTCGCCGAAGTTCATCGCCCCCAGGCAGAAAGGACTCACCTTGAGGCCGGAGTGGCCGAGGCTGACATAGGAATCGAGCGCCATGCTTGTGCTCCTGTGCTCACGGGTGGAAAACATCCCTTCGAGTAAAGCGGCTTGAGCTGCGGAAACGTTAGATCGATACTGCCGGTGTCTTGCACGATCCTGGCGACTTCGACGGGACCGGGATGGGGCGCTCCGCCCTCGGTGCTTGAATCGAACGTGTCCCTGGAAGAACTGCGTTCCCTGATCACCCGCCATGCCGGGCGATCAGGCCCGGCCGTCGGGGGCCTGCTGCTGTCGGCGGCCGAGAAGCCGTCCCCTCCCACGGCCACCGTCGCCGAGCCCACGCTCGCCGTGGTCGCCCAGGGCGCGAAACGTCTCACTCTGGGCGACCGGATCTACGACTACGGCGCCGGCCAGTACCTGGTGGTCTCGGTCGGCCTGCCCGTGACCGGCCAACTAGCGCAGGCCAGTCCCGAGCGGCCCTTCCTCGGCTGCGGCCTCACCCTCAGCCCGGCCGTCATCGCGTCGCTTCTCCTGGAGGCGGGGCCCGCCGCATACGCGCGTGAGCCCGGCCGAAGATCCGAGACCCCGCGGGGTGTCGCGGTCAGCGACGCTCCGGACGACCTCCTCGACGCGATGGTGCGGATGGTCAGACTGCTCGGCCGCCCGGCCGACGCGCCGGTGCTGGCGCCGATGATCGAGCGGGAGATCCACTGGCGGCTGCTCACCGGCGAGCAGGGGGCGACGGTCCGCCAGATCGGCCTCGCCGACAGCCGCCTGTCCCACGTCGGCCGCGCCATCCGGTGGATCCGCGACCACCATGCGGAGGCGATTCGCGTGGACGACCTCGCGGGGATTGCGGGGATGAGCTCGTCGGCGTTCCACCGGCACTTCCGCGCGGTCACCGCGATGACGCCCATCCAGTACCAGAAGCGGATTCGCCTGCAGGAGGCCCGGCTGCTGCTCCTCAGCGGTTCGCGGGACGTGGCCGCCGTCGGGTTCACGGTCGGCTACGACAGCGCGTCGCAGTTCAGCCGCGAGTATCGCCGGCTGTTCGGCGTACCGCCGGGCCAGGATGCCGCACGGCTGCGTCAGCAGGCCGGGGATCTCAACTGCACCCCGTCTCCGGTGTGACGAGCACGGTCAGGCCCGTGCGGGGCCCTGCGGGAACCCGCTGATGGTGATCCCGTGGGCGGCGAGCTCCGCCACGAGCCGGGCCGGTTCGTCGGGCGTGATCATCGGCACGATCCTGCGGCCCAGATCGATGACGAGCGCGGCCTTCTTCTGAGGGCGGCCGGAGTCGAGGTTGAGCCAGTGCACGAAGTCGCCGGAACCCCAGATCCGCAGGCTTCCGTGGGGGAGCGGCATCCACCGCACCCCGCGGATGCCGGAGAGCGGGATCCGCTTGGCCGACCCGAAAGGGAAGTAGTACTTGTTGATGATCAACTCTGCGTCAGTACACGTCACCAGGCCGTCGTCGTACACAGCAGGATGATAGGACGCCCATGCTGAAGGGCGGCGACCCGGCTGGTGCGGTGGTCGGTTCAGCCGACCGCGGTACGGGAAGCCGGGCCGGCGATGGACACGGATGTCGTATCGACCGGCACCGCCGGAACGCGCAACAGGCGGGCGGCCCAGCCGGGCAACCACCAGTTCCACCGGCCGAACAGCGACACCGTGGCCGGCACCAGCAGGCTGCGGACCACTGTCGCGTCGAGCAGAATGCCCGCGCCCAGTCCGGTCGCCAGGATTTTGATGTCGGTGCCCGGCGCCGTGGCCAGCGAGACAAAGGCAAGGAACAGGATCAGCGCGGCACTGGTGACCAGCCTGCCGGTACGGCCGAGGCCTTCGACGATCGCTGTCCGGGTGTCTGCGGTGCGGTCGTACTCCTCCCGCATCCGGGCGAGGATGAATACTTCGTAGTCCATGGAGAGCCCGTAGAGGAATGCGAAACCCATCAGCGGTACCCAGAAGGTGATCGCGCCGGTGGCCGGTACCCCCCAGATGGCATGTGAGCCGTGGCCGTCCTGCCATACGAGGACCAGCACTCCATAGCTGGCGGCCAGGGACAGCAGGTTGAGCACGACCGCCTTGAGCGCCAGCAACACTGAGCGGAACGCCCGGGTCAGCAGGACGAAGGTGATCAATCCGATGAGGGCGAGCAGCAGCGGGAACGGTCCGTAGAGCACGTTTTCGGCGTCCTGCTCCAATACGCCCAGCCCGCCCACCTGCGCGCCAGGCACACGGTGCAGCACATCGCGTACCCGGGTGATAGTGGCCTTACCGGCGTCGCTGCTCGCCTCGTCGCCAGGCAGCACGACCAGCAGCCGCGTCGCGGCCTGGTGCCACGCGGGGTCGGATGGCGCGACCGCCGCGAAGGTGCCGGGCAGGCCGTCCAGCGTCGACGGTGGCTGTGTGCCGGCGGGGATGAGCACTTCGATGGGGGTCAGTACGCCGCTGGGTATTCCGGCCCGGGTCAGGTCGGCCAGTCCGGCTGCGGCGGCCGGTCGGGCCGAGCGAGCGAGCGCGTCGCTGTGGGCGTCGCCGAGCTTGATGTCCGAACCGGCGACGGCTAAGCCGCCGAGGACCAGCAGCGCACCGGCGGCGGCGAGCCAGCGGGCGCGGACGACGCCGCCGGCCCACGCCCGCCAGACGCGGCTGGCCGACTCCTCCCGGCGTACCCGGGGCCAATCCACTCGGTGCCCGACAGCGGCCAGCAGCACCGGCAAAAGGGTGAGGGTGACCAGCACGCTGACCAGGGGGACGAGCATCCCGCCATATCCGACGCTGCGCATGAAAGGTACGGGGAGAACCACCAGCGCGATCAGCCCGATGGCCACGGTCACCCCGCTGAACAGCACGGCCCGCCCGGCACTGGCCATCGCGCGGTGTACCGCCTCGTCGCCGGAGTAGCCGTGGGCCCGCTCCTCCCGCCATCGGGTGACCAGCAGGAGCGAGTAGTCGATGGCCACGCCCAGGCCGATCAGCGCGACCAGAAACTGGACGATGAAGCTCACGTCGGAGACCTGGGTCAGCCCGAGCACGATGAGGAACGTGGTGAGGATCGACACGGCCGCCACCAGCAGCGGTACCAGGGCCAGAAACGAGCCGAAGACGAAGGCCAGCACCATGAGCGCGCCGAGCCCACCGATCAGCGTCTCGGTCAGAACACTGCTGCCCGAGCCGGTGTCATCCACGGTGGACAACTCGCTGATTCCGGTCACGTGCACCGTCGCGCCCGCCGGGAGGACGCTCGACATCGCCCGGGTGATCTGCCCGCCGTAGTCGGGTGTGGACGCGCCACGGGTGGGCGGTGTGAAGACCAGCCCGAAGACGGTCCGCCCATCGGCGCCGACGAACCGGCGGTCGCCGGTGGAGGGATAGGACACCACCCGCATCCGCGTGGTGACGGCCGCCGCGTTGAACGCCTGCTTGACCGCCGGGTCGTCGGCGGTGGTTCCGTCGGGGAGGACGATCACGGGAACCAGCGGATATGTGCCGGCTCCGGTGCCGTAGGCGGTGAGGATGGCGTGGTTCGCCTTGTCGCCGGCCGCGTTCGGAAAGGAGAAGTCGTGCGACAGGTGGCCCGACAACTGGCCGGAGGTCGCGCCACCGGCAAGGAAGAGGACGAGCCAGGACAGTGTCACCGCCAGCTTGTGCCGCAGTACGAAGCGAGAGAACTGGATGATGGCCGGGTTGCGGACTTCGGCGCCGGTGTTCATGCTCGCGACGCCCCGGGGTGGATGGCCTCGTTCAGCCCGTCGTTCACCGCGTTGTGGCGCTCATGTTGATCGACCCGATGGTGGCCTTGGCAACCGTTCCAGGCATCGGCCTGATGGGTGTCGACGATGACCGGCATCGCATCTCCTGTGGTGATGACATGGGTGGATAGGGCGTCGATGGATGGCATGGCGGCCGGGTGCGGGGGCATGCGGTGTCCGATGGCCGGGTCAGTTTCCGAGCGAGATCGCGGCATTGATCGGGTCGTGATTGACCAGGCAACGCAGGATGCAGTCGGCGAGATCGGCGCGTGAGATGCGCATCCCGCCGCGCACGTTGCGGTCGACGGCGCTGCGATAGGCAGCGGTTCGGGGCCCGTTGGTGAGCATCGGCGGACGCACGATCGTCCACTCCAGATCACTGGCCCGGATGACATCCTCCATCCGGCGCTTGTCGGCGATGGTGTGCTTGAGCACCTTGCCCAGCATCGGTTTGAGGATCAGGCGGGTCAGTGGTCCGTCGCCGTTGGTGGTAAGGGTGCCGGCGCTGACCACGACGAGTCGTCGCACGCCTTCGGTGTGCATGGCCTTGATGATGCTGAGCGTGCTGTCGGTGCAGACGGTGGTCGGTACCCGCCCGTCACGGGAGCCCAGCGCCGACACCACGGCGTCACGCCCGTCGATGGCCGAGCCGATCGCGGCGGGGTCCATCACGTCGGCCTGCAGCACCGTCAGGTGGGGATGCGATTCGGTGAGCCGGGCCGGGTCCCGCACCACCGCGGTGACCTCATGGCCCGCGTCGCAGGCCTGCCGGATCACCTGACCGCCGGTGCCTCCGGTCGCCCCGAAGAGCGTGATCTTCATGCTTTTCCTCTTTCAACCGGTGGTGCTGTGATCGCGGCACGCCGGCTCGGGTTTCCTCAACGGGTGACGAAGTCCCGCAGCCGGCGCTCCACCCGCGCCGTCCGTGTGATGAGTCACGATGTCGGCCGCAAGCGGTCCCGGTCGTCAGACAGGGGAGGGCTTTGCCGCTACCACGGGCGGCGTAGGCCGGCGGAAATCACATCCAGTCAGGGATGTAGTGCTGAGCCCTGCCGCGCGTTCAGGCGGCTACGGGTTCACCGTGGGCACGGTCGCACCGGGCGCGGTGAGGGCTGCGAGCAGCGTCGCCGCGATGATCCGCGCCGCATCATCGGTGTCCAGCGCGCCAGCGGCGCTGTCTTCGGCTGCGGCATGCATCAGGCTGAACACGACTGTGACGAGCCACTCCTCGGGGAGGTCGTCGCGAAAGACTCCGGCCTGTCGCCCGCGGTCGATGATCGTCTGGACGCGACGCAGGATCCGGTCGTGGACGGCGCGGATCCGTTCTGCGGGAAGTTCGCGCTGGGCGGCCTGAAGCACGGACCGGAACTGGTGGACGATCTGCCATGAGGCGCCGACGAGTCGGGTCAGCGCCTGGCGTGGGTCACCGGCCGTGTCGGTCGCGTCGAGAGTGGCGTCGGCCTGCTCCACAGTGCGCGTCAGCACAGCGTCGACGAGGTCTGCGCGGGTGCTGAAGTGCCCGTAGAGCGTGACCCGGCCGACACCGGCTGCCTTGGCGATGTCGGCGACGCTGGCGTCGGCGTCGCAGGAGAGAAGCAGCACGGCCGCGTCCAGGATGGACGCGATGTTGCGCCGGGCGTCGGCCCTCCGCTCCATGAGCGGCGCCGCTGCGCGCTGCGCGGACCTGGGCCGGCCGCCGGCGCCGCGCGGTGTGGCTGCCATCCCTACTCCTGTGAGCTGAAAGGTCGCCGAGTAACTCGAACAGCCTAGTTCATGTTGTCCTCGCAACACCCGCGTTCTCGTCGCGTAGGCGGCGGGCGGTGCCAGAAATGTCCGCCTGGTGCCCGCGTACTGCTTCGTCATGGCTTGCGTTAAGTCGAACAACGGTGTACGAGTTAATGCCTAGCGTTTAACCCGAACAGGCATGTTCAAGTTAGTCCTGCGGGGGGCCGATCGCGTACGCGGCGGCCGTTTACACAGAGGAGGGATCAGGCCATGGCGGCTACGTCACCGTTGCCCATCTCCAACGACCGGGAGCACACCGAATCACCTGACGCGCGGCGGTGGTGGCTGCTGGGACTGTTGAGCGTCGCGCAGTTCATGCTCGTTCTCGACGTGACCGTCGTGAACGTGGCGCTGCCCGACATCGGCGTCGACTTGGCGCTGCACCGGGGGATCATGCCGTGGGTGCTGACGACGTACACGTTGGTCTTCGGCGGTCTCATGCTGCTCGGCGGCCGCGCTACCGACATGTTCGGTGCTCGCCGGATGCTCCTCAGCGGTCTGGCGATCTTCGTTGTCGCGTCGTTGGTCAGCGGACTCGCGGCCGACGCGGCGATGCTGCTGGCTGGCCGTGCGGCGCAGGGCATCGGCGCGGCCTTGATGTCACCGGCAGCGCTGTCGATGGTCACCACGACCTTTGCCGGCAAGGACCGGGCAAGGGCGCTGGGCATATGGGCGGCGATCGCCGGTGCGGGTTCGGCCCTGGGCGTGATTCTCGGCGGCCTGCTGACATCTGGCCCGGGCTGGCGGTGGGTGTTCTTCATCAACGTGCCGGCCGGGCTGATCGTCCTGGCGCTGACGCCCATGGTGATTCCCGCCAGGTGGCGACACCGGTCCGGGCCGGTCCAGGTGGATGCGGCCGGGGCGCTCTCGGTCACCCTCGCCACCGGCGCCGCCATATACGGGCTGGTCAACGTCGGCGGACACGGTTGGCTCGCGGTGTCGACGCTCGTGCCGTTGGCCGTGGCGGTTCTGCTGTACGGGGTGTTCGTGCTGGTCGAGCGCGTGGCCGTCGCACCGCTGATGCCGTTGCGGGTGCTGACCGGTCGTCCGGTGGTGGCCGGGGTGATGCTGATGCTGGTCGCAACCGGTCTGTTGGTGGGCGCGTTCTACCTCGGGTCGTTCTACCTCCAGCGTCTTCATGGCTACAGCGCCGCGGGGACCGGTCTGGCCTTCCTGCCGATCGCGCTCGGCACGATCATCGGTGCCCACGGCGGCAGCCAGGCCGTAACGAAGCTCGACGGGCGCGTGCTCGCAGCCGGTTCGTTGGCAGTCGCCGCGCTCGGTTCCGGGCTGGCGGCCGCCGCAGGCGGCCCGGTCGGTCTGGTCGCCGGGCTCAGCGTGGCGGCGATCGGTGTCGGCGCCGCGCTGGTCACGGCGGTCACCGCGGCGCTGAGCGGGGTCGTCCCCGACGAGGCGGGCACTCGCTCGGGAATCGTGAACACCTTCCACGAACTCGGCGGCGCACTCGGGGTCGCCGTCCTGTCCAGCGTCGCCGTCGGCGGCGTGACCGGCGACATCAGCACGTCCGGCGTCGCCCACGCCTTCACGGTCAGTGCTGTCGCGGCCGTGGTCGCCGCCGTGCTGGCCGCGATCATCGTGCCCGCAGGAGTCGCACCCGCCGGTGCGATGCCGCACACCCACTAGTGCCACGCGTCAGCTGCGCACCGCATACCTGACCACCCACGCCCATGAGCGGTGTGCCTGAACACAGAGCCCACCTGCACGCAGGCGAACCGACGGCACATCGGCCTGAACCAACAGATGAGGAGAACAAGGATGACTGTCCACCGCTCGGCGCAAGGTGCCGCTGGGACGATGACGCCCCGCGGACGCCTTCGTCAAGGCGATACCGAGGACGACACTCGGCATGTACGGATGACGGTGAGGATGACCGCGATGATCGGGGGGCCGCTGTTCCTGCTCACCGTCATACTGCACCCGGCGCGCGACGGGCACGCCATAGCGGCGCACGCCGAGTGGTACGCGTTCACTCATTCCATGGAAGCGATCAGCCTGCTGGTGCAGGCGACCTGTCTGGCCGGTGTTCTGGCTCTGGGTATGCGCGGGTTCGGTCCGCGAGGACTTGCGGCGCTGTACACCGCTCTGGTCGGGACCATGTTCTGGTTCGGTCTCATCATCTTCGATGGCGGCCACAACCCGGTGGCGGCCAAGTACGCGCCCGAGATCGTGCACACGTCCGCGGATCTCGACATCGAAGGCAGCATCATTGTGCTGGCGGCCAACGTCCTCTTCCCTCTGGGGTACGTGCTGCTCGCCCTTCTGCTCAACCGGTACGGCCAGCGGTGGACTGGTCTGCTGCTGGGATTCGGTGGCGTGGTGTACGCGCTCGGTGGCACTGCGTCGCTGTTCGGCTTCGGGCCGCATTCAATGATCACATCGCTCTTCGAGATCATTGGCGCCGCGCCGTACGCGCTCGGATACGTCCTGCTCGGCAGAACCTTCGGGCGGGGAACAGCGCCTGCGTGAGCGCGAGTAGGAGCGGCCGGTCACGTCAGGGCGCGCAACGCCGCCATGGTCCTTCCGCCGCAGGGGTCGTCGGGGACGCTGACGGGGACGAGCGCGACCTCGTCGACGCCGGCGGCCGCGTACTCCTCGAGGCGGGAACGTACGGCGTCGCCGTCCCCGACGAGTCCGACCGCCGCGACCAGCTCTTCCGGGATCTCGGCGAGCAGGTCACGCGGGTGCGGCCGGGTCCTGGCGAATCGCACCAGATCCTCGAAGCCGGCCTCGCCGAACATCTCGCCGTATCCGGGGGCGGCGAGATAACCGACGACGGCCCGGCGGATCTGCTCCAGCGCCGCCTCGGACGGGTCGACGGCCGCGGTCACCCAGGCGGCCACCCTCGGCACGGCGCGGTCCGCCTTCCTGGCCTCGTCCCGCATCCGCTCGACGAGGACCGCGGCGGACCGCGGGGTGATGAGGTTCAGCACCATCCGGTCGGCGTGGAGGGCGGCGGTGCGCACCGCCGCCGGACCGAACGCCGCGATGGTGAGCTCGGACTCCGGTGCGGGCAGCCGCAGGTGATAACCGCGGGTCCGCACCACCTCGCCCTCGAATGTGGTCTTGTTCCCGTCGAGCAACTGCCGCAGCGCCACCGCCGACTCCCGCAGGGCCGTGCCCGCCCGGCGCCGGTCACGGCCGTGCCAGCCGGCGACGACGACGTCGCTGGAGGTGCCGATGGCGACGCCGACCCGCCTGCCGGTGAGGCCGGCCACCGAGGCCGCGCCGCGGGCGATGGTCATCGGGTCGCGGACGGAGACGGGCAGCGGGCCGAGGGTCAGCGCGATCTCCCCGGTCACGCCGGCGACCCGGGTGGCCAGGGCGAACGCGTCGTACGTCGCCATCTCGCCGATCCACAGCTCGCCGTACCCGAGCCGGTCGGCGGTCTCGGCGGTGAGCAGCGCCTCCTCCGGAGGGCGGTCCTGCCAGTAGCCCAGGGACACCGAGAGATCGGGGATCGTCATGCGACACGCTCCAGGACGGTCAGGCTTGGCGACATGGAGCATACGCAGGTGTCCGGCATCGAGGTCATCCGGCCGGGCGAAGCCGGCCGGGCCGGGCGGCTCATTCGCTCAGGCGGCGGACCTTGACGACGTTGTCCGTCCGCGTGGCGGGGCTTCCGTCTGGGGCGGTCTGGAGCCGCTCGTGCTCCTCGCAGAGCAGCACCTCCCACTGCCCGTCCGGGAGACGGAGGGCCTCGAGGACCTCTTCCGGCTTCGGCAGTGCCACGTGGGCATGGTCGTGGTCCCAGGGGGGAGGTCCCGAATGGCCGACGACGAGCAGCACGCCACCGGGTGCGACGGCCGCGGCCGCGGTCCGCAGGATCCGCTCCCGCGGCATGTCCCCGAGCGAGTGCAGGAAATGGGCGGAGACGAGATCGAACTCGCCGGAGGGGAAGGACTCGCCGAGATCATGGTGTTGCCAGTCGACGAGGTCGGCGACGCCCGCGGCCTCAGCGTGCCCGGCGGCGCGGCCGAGGACGACGCGGGATATGTCGGTGGCGGTCACGTGCCACCCACGCCGGGCGAGCCAGATCGCGTCGGCTCCCTCGCCGCATCCCAGGTCCAGTGCCCTGCCCGGCTGGAGGTCGGTGACCTCGCGGACCAGGATGACGTTGGGGTTCCCGCTCCAGACCTGGTCGCTGTGCCCGTAGCGGGCGTCCCAGAACTCCTCGTCCGACATGGTGTCCTCGGTCATCGCTGTCCGTCCTCCTGTGTGTCGTGGCCGATGCGTACGCATGCTCCCCCTGGACGGCGGAAGTTGACAAACCTGCTTGCCGGACCGGCAAATAGAGGGATGGAAGACGACGACCTCGCGAACGTGCTGACGGCGGTGGGCCCGCGGCTGCGCGCCCTCCGCCGGGAGAGGGACACCACGTTGGCCCAGCTGAGCGAGACGACCGGCATCTCGCTCAGCACGCTCTCCCGCCTGGAGTCCGGGCAGCGCAAACCGACTCTGGAACTGCTGTTGCCCCTGGCGAAGGCCTACGGCGTGCAATTGGACGAACTGGTCGGCGCGCCGGCGACCGGCGACCCCCGTGTCCACATGCGTCCCTTCACCCGGAACGGCAGAACGTTCGTGCCGCTGACCCGCCAGCCCGGCGGGCTGCTCGCCTACAAGGCGATCATGCCCGGGGGAGGCGCGGAGTGCGGAGATCTGGAGCAGAAGGTCCACGAAGGCTACGAGTGGCTCTATGTGCTCTCCGGCCGGCTGCGGTTGGTCCTCGGCGAACACGACCTCGTTCTCGCCGCCGGGGAGGTCGCCGAGTTCGACACCCGCGTGCCGCACGCGTTCGCCAACGCCGGATCCCGGCCGGTCGAGGTCCTCATGCTGTTCGGCCCGCAGGGGGAGCGGCTGCACGTGCGGGCCCGGCCGAAGGGGTCCTGACGTGCGCGGAGCTCAGAGGGTGACGACGACCTTGCCGCGGGCCCGGCCCTCCGCCAGATGCCGGACGGCCTCGGGGACCTCGTCCAGCGCGTACGTCCTTTCGACGACCGGCGTGACCTCGCCCGCCTCGATGAGCTCGGCCAGGAGCCGCAGGTCTTCCGGACGCTGGGTGGAGAACAGCCCGCGCAGCCGATGGCCGGTGAACGGCGTCAGCATGAGCGCCCTCAGCATGCGATCCATGCCTCCGGGCCACCGGCCCTTCCCCTCGCCTCCGATGAGGACAAGGGTTCCGCGAGGGGTGAGGGCACGCCGGAGATGTGACAACGAGCGATGGCCCGCGGTGTCGAGGATGAGGTCGTAGCGGCGCCCCGCGTCCGCGAAGTCGTCCCGTGTGTAGTCGACGACGTCGTCCGCGCCGATCGACCGGACCAGTTCCGTCTTCGTCGTGCTGCACACGCCGGTGACGTGCGCTCCGAACGCCTTGGCCAGTTGCACCGCGAACGTCCCCACGCCTCCCGCCGCGCCGATGATCAGGACCTTCTGCCCCGGCCGCAACTCTCCCTTGTCGCGGAGACTCTGGAGGGCCGTGCACGCGGAGACGGGGACGGCCGCCGCCTGCTCGAAGGTGAGGTTCGCCGGTTTCGCCGCGAGCCTGTCCTGCCGGGCGCACGCGTACTCGGCGAAGGCGCCGTCGCAGGAGCCGAACACCTGGTCACCCGGCTTGAACCGGGTCACGTTCCTCCCGGCCCTCTCGACCCGCCCCGCCATGTCCATGCCCCGGACGCGGGCCCTGGGCGCGCGGAGCCCGAAGCCGAGGCGGACGGCGTACGGCAGGCCCGTCGTGAGGTGCCAGACGCCCGGATCGACGCCGGCCGCGTGGACGCGGACGAGCACCTCGTCGTCTCCCGGTTCCGGCATGTCGAGGTCCTCGAGTCGCAGGACGTCGGGCGGGCCGCACCTGTCGTGCGCGATCGCCTTCATGGCGTTTCTCCTTCGCTGTCGCCGTACTGGAACACCTCGTCGAGCGGAACGCCGAACACCCGGGCGATCTGGAAGGCCATCTCCAGAGAGGGGGAGTAGCGGCCCTGTTCGATGGCGATGACGGTCTGGCGGGTCACGCCGATGCGACGTGCCAGTTCCGCCTGTGTCATCTCGCCGTCCGCGAATCGCAGTGACCGGATCTTGTTGGTGACCCGGGTCGGCTTCACCACGGCTGGAAGCCCCCGCGGTAGGCGATGGCGTGCGCGGGACGCCCGTCCTGTCTTCAGGGTGCGGTTTTCCCCACCCCCGGGGTCCGGTGATCCATCCGGGGCCGGGCGGCCGGCCACATGGTCCCCGCATCCGCCGCTTCGTAGGTTCGTCACATGAACGCAGCTGATCTTGACGGAATCACCGGATGGGCGATCGGACTGATGGAGGGGTTCGGGGCGCCGGGAGCGGGCCTGGCGATCGCTCTGGAGAATCTCTTCCCGCCACTGCCGAGCGAGGTGATCCTGCCCCTGGCGGGCTTCACCGCGAGCAGGGGCGACATGAGTCTCATCGCCGCTCTGTGCTGGACGACCCTGGGATCGGTGATCGGGGCGCTCGCGCTCTACTGGGTCGGCGCGCTGCTCGGGCGGGAGCGTACGGTGGCGATCGCGGCGAGGCTGCCCCTGGTCAAGGTCGCCGACATCGAGAAGGCGGAGGCGTGGTTCGGCCGGCATGGTGCGAAGACGGTGTTCTTCGGGCGGATGATCCCGCTGTTCCGCAGTCTCATCTCGGTTCCCGCGGGGGTGGAGCGCATGCCGATGGGCACCTTCCTCGCCCTCACCCTCTCCGGGAGCCTCATCTGGAATACGATCTTCGTGATGGCGGGATATCTGCTCGGGGAGAGCTGGCCTCTGGTGGAGCAGTACGTGGGGATCCTGTCCAAGGTCGTCGTGGTGGCGGTGGTCGTGGCCGTGGTCGGCTTCGTCGCCGTCCGGCTGCGGGAGCGCCGCGGCGCGGGCAGGCACGCCCGGTGACGCGTGGAGCGAGCCGCGGAGCCGTCCATGCCTGAGCGGCGGGAACGTCTGATCACGCGGGCGGCACGGGCGGGACGGGTGCTGGCGGCGCTCATCCTGGGGACGCTGACCGCCGCGGTCGAAATGGTCTTCCTCCTCGTGGCCGGGCCCATCCTGCTCGTGTCGCGCGTCCATCGGCGGCCGGGGCCGGCGTCGGCGCGGCTGGTGCTCCTCGCCGCCGGCGGGCTGGCCGAACTGGAGGTCCGGCGGCTGGGCCTGTTCGGCGGCCAGGTCGTCTCCGAACACCGCGGAGGCCGGGCGATCGCCTACCTCGCCGTCCGTTGGCTCGTCGGCGTGCTGGGCGGCCTGGTGCTGTTCCTGCTGGGCCTCGGCGCCGCCACCGGGGTGTCGTTCGTAGTGGGATGGGCGCGGGGCGAGAGCCCGGACGGCATCCCGCCCACCCCCTGGATCGTGGCCTACCTCGCGGTCGCCGGGGTGGTCATGCTCTTCCTCGACATCATGGGGATCGTCGGGGTCGCGGCCCTGGAACTGGGGATCGCCCGGCGTTTCCTCGGCCCGAGTTCCACCGAGGCGCTGGAACGGCGCGTCGCCGAACTGGCGGAGAGCCGGGCGGGCATCGTCACCGTGGTCGACCAGGAGCGGCGCCGGATCGAACGGGACCTCCACGACGGGGTCCAGCAGCGACTCGTGGCCCTGGCACTGCTGATCGGCCGGGCCCGGAGGGGACGCTCGCAGGAACACCTGGAGGATCTCCTCCGCCAGGCCCAGCAGGAGGCGCAGGAGGCGCTGAACGAACTGCGCGAAGTGGCCTGGCGGATCTACCCGAGCGGACTCGACTCCCTCGGCCTGCACGACGCGCTCTCGGCCGTCGCGGGACGAGCCGGCGTCCCGGTCACCGTCCGGTACGGCCTGGCCCGGCGTCCCGCGGGCACGGTCGAGACCGCCGCCTACTTCGTCGTACGGGAGGCCGTCGCCAACGCGGCCAAGCATTCGGGGGCACGGGAGGTCGTCGTTGAGATCAAGGAGGAGGGCGAAATGATCGTCGTGCGGGTGAGCGACGACGGATCCGGCGGCGCCGACCCGTCGGGCGGGGGACTGTCCGGGCTGGCCCGCAGAGTCGCCGCCCTCGACGGGCGCTTCGCCGTGGACAGCCCTTTGAGCGGCCCGACGACCATCACCGCGGAGTTCCCATGCGATTGATTCTTGCCGAGGATTCGACGTTGCTCCGTGAAGGGCTGATCCGGCTGCTCGTCGAGGAGGGGCACGAGGTCGTCGCCGCGGTCGGTGACGGCCAGGCGCTGCTCGACGCCGTCGACGCGCACCACCCCGACCTGGTGGTCGTGGACATCCGCATGCCGCCCACGCACACCGACGAGGGTCTGCGGGCCGCGCTGGAGATCCGCCGGCGCCGGCCGGGCATCGCCGTCCTGGTGCTCTCCCAGTACGTCGAGAAGCGCTACGCCACGGAGCTGATCACCGCGGACACGGCCGGAGTTGGATATCTGCTCAAGGACCGGGTCGCCCAGGTCGGCGAGTTCATGGACGCGCTGGAACGGGTCGGCGCGGGAGGGGCGGCCTTCGACCCGGAGGTGGTGCGCCAGCTCCTCGCCAGGACGACCCACACCGATCCGCTGAGTCACCTGACTCCGCGCGAAAGGGAGGTGCTCGACGCGATGGCGCAGGGTTACACGAACGCCTCGATCGCCGAGCTCCTCCATGTCTCCCAGAGCGCGGTCGAAAAGCACATCAGTGCGATCTTCGACAAGCTCGAGCTGTCGCACACCTCGGGGTACAGCCTGCGCGTGCTCGCCGTCCTCCGTTATCTCGGCAGCTGACCGGCCGCCCCCGCTCAGTGCGGTGCGTTGCCGGCCACCTCCGGCGCGGGCGGCTCGGCGTCGACGGGGGACGTCTCGTCGGCGCCCCCGTCACGCCGGGTCTTGAGGATGCTGGCCAGCGTGGTGACGCCGAGGACCGACACGATGACGCCGAGGGAGACCCAGTTGTTGATCTCGGGCACCCAGGTGACGTGCTCGCCGCCGTTGATGAACGGCAACTCGTTCTCGTGCAGGGCGTGCATCACCAGCTTCACGCCGATGAAGCCGAGGATGACCGCCAGGCCGTGGGTGAGGTAGACGAGCTTCTCCACCAGTCCGCCGAGCAGGAAGTAGAGCTGCCTGAGCCCCATCAGGGCGAACGCGTTGGCCGCGAAGACCAGGAATGCGTCCTGGGTGATGCCGAAGATCGCCGGGATGGAGTCGACGGCGAAGACGAGGTCCGCCCCGCCGATGGCGACGATGACGATGAACATCGGGGTCACCCAGCGACGGCCGTCCCGTTTGATCGTCAGCCGTGACCCGTGATAGTCGTCCGTCACCGGGAACAGTTTGCGGACGAGTCGTACCAGGCCCCCGTTGGGGTCGTACTCCTCGGACTCCTGTTTGTCGGAGGCGAACTTCCAGGCGGTGTAGATGAGGATTCCGCCGAAGATCCAGAAGATCCAGCTGAAATTCTGGACGGCCTGCGCGCCCACGCCGATGAAGACGCCGCGCATGACCAGCGCCATCATGATCCCGATGAGCAGCACCCGGTGCTGGTGGATCTCGGGCACCGCGAAGTTCGCCATGATGATCATGAAGATGAAGAGGTTGTCGACGCTCAGCGAATACTCGGTGATGTATCCGGTGGCGAAGCCGGCCGCCTGTTCGCTTCCACCGAAGATCCAGACGCCGATTCCGAAGGCCACGGCGCAGCCGATGTAGAACGCGACCCACTTCGCCGCCTCGGCCACGCTGATCTTGTGGGGTTTCCTGTCGACCACGACGAGGTCGAGCAGGATGAGCGCGAGCAGACCGGCGAGGGCCGCGGCCCAGACCCAAACGGGCACGGACATAGGTGGTGGCATGCGTAATCCTCCGACTGGGCGTTGGTACGTCTGTCGGAGGTCTTCTCCGCTCGCCTCATGCGAGCCGACCGCGCCGGGACGTGACAGTCCGTGATGACGACGGGCCGCGAAGGAGTACTCCCCTCCACTGTCTGGCGCCATTTTCTCTGTATAACGCGGCGCAGGTCAAGGCGGGCGGACACGGTGCGCCCGGTGTCGGCCACGGTGCGTCGCCGAAATCGCCGGTCAGAGCGGGCCGAAAGCCCTGGTCGGAGCGGCTTGGGCGTCAGCGGCGGGCGACGGACAGGACGACGTCGACGAGCCGCTCGGCCGCGTCCGGGCGGCCGTGCTCCCGTGCCCGCCCCGCCATCCCGGCGCGCATGCGCGGGTCGGCGAGCAGCGGGGCCACCGCCTCCTGCAGACGGGCGGGGGTCACCTCGCCGAGCAGGGCGATCGCAGCCCCGGACTCGTGCAGGTGCCGCGCGTTGTGAGCCTGCTCCCCGCCGGCGGATGCGGCCAGCGGTATGAGCACCGCGGCCTTGCCCAGCGCGGTCAGTTCGGCGATCGTTCCGGCGCCCGACCGGGAGACCACCACGTCGGCAAGGGCGAGGACATCGGGCAATTCGGGGCCGATGTAGTCGGTGAGGTGGTAGCGGGCCGCCAGGTTCGCCGGGAGTCCGGCGACACGGGTCCGGAGATCGGGAAGGTTCGCCGGACCGCACTGGTGCACCACGTTGGCGTAGGTCAGCAGCCACGGGAGAACGGCCAGGACCAGCCCGTTGATCTGCTGCGACCCCTGGGCTCCGCCGGTGACGTACACGGTGGGCCGGGCGCGGTCGAAGGTGAAGCCGTGCGGGCGGAGCGCCTCGACGGCTTTGCCCGGATGGCCTGACAGCACCTCGGGCCGTACCGGGTTGCCGGTGACGACGGCGGCCTCCCGGGCCGAGTCGGGCAGCAGCGGCAGAGTCGAGTCGGACGACACCGCCACGCGTGTCGCCGCGCGGGCGAGCATCCTGTTGGCGAGGCCGAGCCGGACCGTCTGCTCGTGGACGACGAGTGGACGGCGGCACATCTTCGCGGCGAGTCCCACAGGGACTGCGACGTAGCCGCCGGTGGCCAGGACGACGTCCGGGCTGAAGTCGGAGACGATCGACCGTGCCTGCGCGACACCGAGCGGGACGCGCCCCATGTCCTTGACGTTGGCCGGTGAGACCAGTTTCAGCGGGTTGCGGGAGCGGCGCACCTTCCCGGTCGCGACCTCCGCGAACGGGATGCCTTCGCTCGCCGCCACGCGGGCTTCGAGTCCGTGAGCCGTGCCGACCCACAGCACCTGCAGTGCCTGACCCCTGGCGGCGAGCCGGGCCTGCAGGCTGCGCACCGCGGTGAGGGCCGGGTAGGTGTGGCCGCCCGTCCCGCCCCCGGTGACGATCAGGCGGAAGGGCGGCTCAGGGCTGTTCATGAGGCTCCGACTCCGGCGACGCGATGGACGCAACAGACAATACGTGCGACGTCGTGCCGGGATGATCCGGGGTCGCCGTCGCGTGCGGGCGACGGGTCGTCGCGCCGGCGGGTCACCCCGACCCTCGCGCGGAGGAGCCTGTCGCGCGGAGGAGCCTGCCGGCCGGGGCCGGCAGGCTCACCCACGGTTCCTCAGGAGGCGTCGCGACGCAGGCGCAGGGTCAGCACCTGGAACGGGCGCAGCCTGACCGGGATGCCGCCGTCGGCGTCCACGGCGATCCGCTCGCCTTCCAGCGGGCGCTCCAGCAGGTCGTCCACCTCCACCGCGGTGACGGGGAAGGCCGGGAGCAGCCGGGTGACGCCCCGGCCGCCCAGCGACTCGTACACCCGGACGATCACGTCACCCGAGCGGTCGTCCGCGAGCTTGACCGCCTCGATCCGTACGGCACGGCCCTCCGCCGTCACCAGCGGCGCGGGGGAGTCGCCCGTCCCGCCCGGCGTCACCCGGAGCGGCATGTTGAGGGCGTATCCCGACGCCACGGCGTCGGCGACGGTCGCGCCGGGAACCAGTGCGTAGGTCAGGCGGTGCCCGCCCTGGTCGGCCTCGGGGTCGGGGACGCGGGGCGCCCTGACCAGGCTGAGCCGGGCGGTCGTGGTGGTCCCTCCGTCGGGCCGGGTGGTGCGGCCGACGTCGTGGCCGTACGTGGAGTCGTTGGCGACGGCCACGCCGTACCCGGGCTCGGCGAGGTGGATCCAGCGGTGGTTGGAGACCTCGAACCTGGCCGCGTCCCAACTCGTGTTGGTGTGGGTCGCGCGGAAGATGTGGCCGTACTGGATCTCGGCCGCCGAACGGTCGGCGTGCACGTCCAGCGGGAACGCCGCCTTGAGGATCTTCTCGCGCTCGTGCCAGTCGATCTCGGTCTCGATCTCGATCCGCGGGCTGCCGGCCTTCACCCGGACCGTCTGGACGATCCGCGAGGCGCCGAAGGAGCGCTCGATCCTGACGGCGGCGACGAGCGGCCCGCTCTCGACGACGGTGACCGAGTCGGCCTCGGTGAGGTCGACGTGCTGCCGCCGGTAGTGCCGGTCGATGTCCCAGGCGTCCCAATGGTTCGGGAAGTCGGTGTGGAGCTGCAGCAGGTTGCCCCGGGATCCGGGAGCCAGCACCTCGCGGTCCGCCACCAGGTCCCTGACCGAGCTGAACAGCCCCGCTTCGTCGATCTCCACCCGGACCACGCCGTTGTCGATCGTCGTCCCCGTCACGGTGACGGGAGCGGGAGGCGTCGCCGTGACGCCGAGCCGTACGGCACCGGAGCCGGGCACCTCGGCGAAGACGGCGGCCGATCCGTCGGCGAGCGTCTGGCCGCCTTCCGCCGCGAGCTCGGCGGGGACGGTCACCACCTCGGCGCGCGCCTCGGGGCTGGTGTTCAGCACCCATGCGGCCCGCCCGGCCCCGGCCAGTGCCGCGGCCGCCGCGGAGATGATCGCCTCGAGGTCGGTGCGGACCTGGGCGTAGGTCGCCTCGGCCTCGCGGTGCACCCATGCGATCGAGCTGCCGGGCAGGATGTCGTGGAACTGGTGCAGCAGCACGATCTTCCAGAGGCGGTCCAGCTCGTCGTGCGGGTAGGCGAACCCGGCGTACACGGAGGCGGTCGCCGCCCACAGCTCCGCCTCGCGCAGCAGGTGCTCACTGCGCCGGTTGCCCGCCTTGGTCCTGGCCTGGCTGGTGTAGGTGGCGCGGTGCAGCTCCAGGTAGAGCTCGCCGGACCAGACGGCCGCGTCGGGCTGCTCGGCGCGGGCCGCGGCGAAGAACTCGTTGGGGTCCTCGATCACGACACGCGGGGAGCCCTCGAGGTCGCGCAGGCGCCGGGCCTTCTCCAGCATCTCGCGGGTGGGGCCGCCACCGCCGTCCCCGTGGCCGAAGGGCAGCAGCGAGCGCACGCCCGCGCCCTTCTCCGCGTAGTTCCGCACGGCGTGCGCCAGTTCCTCGCCCTTGAACGTGCCGTTGTAGGTGTCGGCGGGCGGGAAGTGCGTGAAGATGCGGGTGCCGTCGATGCCCTCCCACCAGAACGTGTGGTGGGGGAACTTGTTGGTCTGGTTCCAGGAGATCTTCTGGGTGAGGAACCAGTCGTTCCCGGCGAGGCGGGCGAGCTGCGGGTATGCGGCGGAGTAGCCGAAGGAGTCGGGCAGCCAGACGCCGCGGGTCTCCACGCCGAACTCGTCCATGAAGAAACGCTTGCCGTGGACGAGCTGGCGGGCCAGGGCCTCGCCGCCGGGCAGGTTGCCGTCGGCCTCCACCCACATGCCGCCGACGGGCACCCACTGGCCAGCCTTGACCGCCTCGCGCATGCGCTCGAAGATCTCCGGGTAGCGCTCCTTGACCCACGCGTACTGCTGGGCCTGCGGTCCGGAGAAGACGAACTCGGGGTAGTCCTTGGCCAGCGCCGTGACGTTGGAGAAGGTCCGGGAGGTCTTCCGCTTGGTCTCCCTGATCGGCCACAACCACGCGCTGTCGATGTGCGCGTGCCCGGTCGCGGAGACGGTGTGCGCGCTGGCGTGCGCGGGGGAGGACAACACGTCCACGAGGAGCGCCCGCGCCTGCTCGGCCGTACCGGAGACGTCCTGGATGTCGATGGCGTCCATGCAGCGCTCGAGCGCGCGGAGGATCTGGTGCCTGCGCGGGCTGTCGGTGGGCAGCTCCGCCATGAGCTCCTTGAGCACCTCGATGTCCAGGCGCAGGTGCCAGACGTTCTCGTCGAGGACGGCCAGGTCGGCGTAGGCCAGCCGGTAGAGCGGCTCGTCTCCGGCCGTGGCCTTGTCGCCCAGCGGCGTGGGGAGGAAGTCGCCGGCGAGGATGTCGGGGTTGGCCGCCATCTCCAGCAGGAAGCCGACCTGCTCGCCGCCCTCGCTGGGGCCGGCGACGGGGACGTACTGGTTCTGCGGCTCGATTCCCTTGATGGGCCGTCCGCCGAGATCGTAGACGAGCGCCTCGGCCTGGCCGCCCGGCCAGTCGCCGATGAAGCCCAGGTCGAAGACGGCCTCGACCCGGCGCCCCGCCCATTCGGCCGGCACGGTGCCGGTCGCGCGGAGCCAGGTGGTGGACCACGGCCGGCCCCAGCGAGTGCCCGCCTCGAACGGCTCGTAGTCCGCGGCCAGCGCCTCCGCCACGGGCACGGGCTCGTCGGGGACGTGCCACGCCGCCAGCGTCAGCGGAACGCGCTCGGCGTGGATCGCGGGGGTGACGCGCTGCCGCAGCACCCGGTCGATCCGCGCCTCGACGAGCTCGCGGTCATCGTGCATCGGTGTTCAGTTCCTTCCGCGGAGGTAGCCGAGCTGAGGAAGCTCCTGTTCGTAACGTTCCAGGAGCCTTCCGGCAAGTTTGACGGAGTCGACGAGCGGGTGAACGGCCAGGGCGCGCACAGCGGACTGCCGGGAGCCGGTGGCGGCCGCCTCGATGATCGCGCGCTCGACCGCCTTGACGCTGGTGACCAGGCCCTGGGCGTGGTCGGGGAGCGGGTCGACGGCCAGGGGCCGGGCGCCGTTGGCGTCCACGAAACAGGGCACCTCGACCACGGCGTCACCGTCGAGGGCGCCGATGGAGCCGCGGTTGCGGACGTTGAGGATGAGCGTCGTGCGCTCGTCGAGGGCGATCGCCCGCATGAGCGCGAGGGCGACCTGCTCGTAGCCGCCGGACTCCAGGTCGCAGGACTCGCGTTCCCCGGCGCCGACCGCCTCGCGGTTCTCCGCCATATAAGTGGTCTCGCGCTCCAGCCGGGTGCTCTCCCACAGGGCCAGCGCCGAGCCGGTCGTCTCCGTGTAGAAACGCCGCTGCTGGTCGATGAGCAGCTCTCCCCGCGTCTGCCGGGCCGCCCTCGCGGCCGTCACGGCTTCGCGGTTGAAGTAGTAGTAGTGCAGGTACTCGTTGGGGATGGCGCCGATCGTGCGCAGCCACTCTGCGCCGAAGAGCCTGCCCTCCTCGAAGGAGGTCAGGGCGTCCTCGTCCTGGAGCAGGCCGGGCAGCAGGTCGCGGCCCTCGACGCGTACGGCGCGCAGCCAGCCCAGGTGGTTGAGGCCCGCGTAATCGAGCCAGACGGCGGCCGGATCCACGCCGAGCGCGGACGCGACGCGGCGGCCCAGCCCGACCGGTGAGTCGCAGATGCCGATGACGCGGTCGCCGAGATGGCGGGACATCGCCTCGGTGACCGTGCCGGCCGGGTTGGTGAAGTTGATGACCCAGGCGTCGGGGGCGAGCGCGGCGACCCTGCGGGCGATGTGGTCGGCCACCGGGAGCGTGCGCAGGCCGTAGACGATGCCGCCGGCCCCCACCGTCTCCTGGCCGAGGACGCCCTCCTGGAGGGCGACCCGTTCGTCCACGGCGCGGCCTTCGAGCCCGCCGACGCGGATCGCGGAGAAGACGAAGTCCGCTCCGGTGAGAGCCTCGTCGAGGTCGGTGGTGACGTGCACCTCCGGGGCGTCGGCGACGCCCTCCGCCTGCTCGGCGAGCACCCGGCCGATCGTCGCCATCCGGGAGGCGTCCAGGTCGTACAGGGTGACGTGGGTCACCCGGCCCTTCCCCCTGTCCTCCAGGAGCGCCCGGTAGACCAGTGGGACCCGGAAGCCCCCGCCACCGAGAATGGTCAGCCTCATACCTCGATCACCTCTACCCCCGCCTCGCGCAACGCGGTGCCGGTCATCGGCTCCACGGGCGCGTTCGTCACCACGATGTTCAGATCACCTGGCTCACAGACCTTGGCCATGCCCGTCCCGGGGAACTTGCCGACGTCGGCGACCAGGACCACCTGGTCACTCACGGCGATCATGGCCCGTTTGACCGGGACCTCCACCACGGTGGTGTCCATGACGTGCCCTCCGGGACGGATCCCGCTGGTGCCGAGGATCAGCCGGTCCGCGTGGACCTGCCGCAGGTTGTCCTCGGTCAGGAAGCCGACCAGCGACCGGTAGTCACGCCGCAACATCCCACCCAGAAGCATGATCTGGATGTCCTCCTCGTCCTGGAGCTCGTCCAGGACGGCGAGGCTGCTCGTGATCACGGTGAGCGAGCGGCCCTTCAGCTGCCGGGCCACCCGATGCGCGGTCGTCCCTATGTCCAGCAGGACGGTCTCGCCGTCCTTGACCAGCTCCGCGCAGCGCCGTGCGATCGCGTCCTTCTCCGCCGACCTGACCTCCGCGACGTCCACGAACGGATCGTCCCTGTCGTCGATCGGCATCGCGCCGCCGTGCACCCGCCTGAGCAGCCCTTCCTCGCCGAGCTGCACGAGGTCGCGCCGGATGGTCGCATGACTTGCGTCCAGCCGTTCCGCGAGCAGCTCGACGGTGGCCGGGCCATCGGCTCGGAGGATGCGCAATATCAACTCGTGCCGTCGGTCCCTGAGCATGTCAGTGACCTTAGCGTGCAAACTCGCTCACATCCATAGGTCGATATGAGCAATTTCAGTCAGACTCTTGCTAAAGGAGTGCTCATGGGTGCACGATCCTGCGTACTCGGTCGGTGCGTTCCGGCCCAAATCAGTTCATTATTCTCACAAGGTGGGTAATGCCGCATGACCGCAGACGTGGATGTGTTCCTGTCTGGGCTGCTCTTCTACGACCTGGTCTTCACCGGGCTGGAGGGCGCGCCCAAGCTGGGCACTGAGACGTGGACCACGGGCATGGCGTCGGGACCCGGCGGAATCGCCAACTTCGCCGTCACGCTCGGTCGGCTCGGTCTGCGCACATCACTGGCGGCCGCGTTCGGGGACGACTCCTATGGCCGTTACTGCTGGGACACCCTCGAGTCCGAGGGCGTCGACCTGTCGCCGTCACGGCGTCTGACCGGCTGGAGCACGCCGGTGACCGTCTCGCTGGCCTACCAGGGAGACCGGGCGCTGGTGACCCACGGCGCCGAACCGCCGGGAGGCCCCGAGGGGCTGCTCGGCGAGCCGCCGCAGGCGCGGGCGTCGATCGTCCATCTCGGTACGGGTCCCGCCCGCGGCAGCGGCCTGATCTTCGCCGACCTGGGCTGGGACCCCTCGCAGGAATGGTCGCCGGAGATGCTCGACCAGCTCGCCGGATGCCACGCCTTCATGCCCAACGCGTACGAGGCGATGAGCTACACCCGGACCGACACGCCCGAGGCCGCGCTGGCGAAGCTGGCCGAGTTGGTGCCGCTGGCGGTCGTCACCTGCGGAGTCGACGGCGTGCTGGCCGTTGACGCCACCACGGGTGAGTCCGCCCGGGTCCCGGGGCTCTCCGTGGACGCGATCGACCCGACCGGCGCCGGCGACGTGTTCGGAGCGAGCCTCGTCGCCGGCACGCTCGCCGGCTGGCCGCTCGCCGACCGGCTGCGCTTCGCCAACCTGTCCGCCGCGCTGTCCGTGCAGGGCATCGGCGGATCGCTGGCGGCGCCCGGCTGGGCCGGAATCGCCCGCTGGTGGCACGACGTCACCGATCCGGATCTCCGCCGGGCACACGCATTCCTCTCCGATGTCATCCCTGATTGAAAGGCCCTGATATGGAACTCTCCCGGAGAAGGCTTCTTCAGGTCGCACTTCTTTCCGCCGGCTCGGCGGCGCTGGCCGCGTGCGGCTCCGGCTCCGGTTCGGGGGCGGACGCCAAGGAGTTGACGCTCTGGTACTGGGGTGGGGGCCTCAGCGACAAGGTCGTCGCGGACGCGGTGAAGCATTTCACCCAGACGAAGCTGAAGCCCTCGGTGATCGGCGGCGACTTCAAGCAGAAGCTGGTGACCACGCTGACCGGCCGTAAGTTCGTCCCGGACATCACCGGCGTCAAGGGCGAGGACATCGCGTCGCTGCTGGTCCAGGCCGACCGGTTCATCGACCTCAACACGCTGGGCGCCGACAAGCTCGCCTCCCAGTTCGTGGACTGGAAGTGGAAGCAGGGCTCGACCAAGGACGGCAAGCTCATCGGCTTCCCGATCGACATCGGCCCCACCGCGATGTACTACCGCCCGGCCGACTTCGAGAAGGCGGGTCTGCCCTCGAAGCCCGAGGACGTGGCCGCGGCCATGTCCACCTGGGACGACTACTACGCGGCCGGCGTGAAGATGAAGCAGGCGAACACCGGCGCCAGCATGGTCATGGACATCCCGACGATCTTCCAGATGGTCATCGGCCAGGGGACCAAGCGCTTCATCGACGAAAGCGGCAAGTTCATCGGCGACCAGGACCACATCCGCAACGCCTGGGATCTGGCGATCAAGCCCATCCAGCTCGGCATCGCCGCCCCGCAGGCCGGCGAGAGCGACCAGTTCACGGCTGCCAGCAGGGGCAAGTCGCCGTCCTTGTTCGGCGCCGCGTGGCGCGGGCAGGACCTCAAGAACGCCCTCCCCGACGACACGGGCAACTGGCGGGTGGCCTCCATGCCCAGCGGCCCCTCCAACTACGGCGGCTCGTTCCTGGCCCTGCCCAAGGAGTGCCGCAACCCCCAGTTGGCCTTCCAGATCGTCACGTGGCTCCTCAGCCCGGAGAACCAGGGTCGCGGCTTCACCGACGCGGCGCTCTTCCCCTCCAGCCCGGCCGCCTACACGCTGCCCGCGCTGACCGCTCCGGATCCGTACTTCGGCGGGCAGAAGACCGTCGAGGTCTTCGGCGAGGCCGCGCAGAAGATCCCGGCCAGCTATGAGGCGCCGGCCGACGCCGCGGTGTCCGCACCGTACTTCGACGAAGTGCTCAGTGTCTGGGCGAAGGGCAAGAACCCCGACACCGCGTGGGCCGACGCGGTGAGCAAGGCCAAGGAGATCGCCGAGCGTCAGGGTGTGAACTGACATGACGGACACCCGCACGACGCCTCCCCGCGAGGCTCCCCCCGGGGCACGCCCCGCGGCGGGGCGCCGGCGGGGGGCGCTGAGAACCTACTGGCCGCACTACCTGGCCATCTCGCCGTTCTACGTGCTGTTCCTGGTGTTCGGCCTGGTGCCCGTGCTCTTCTCGCTGTACCTCGCGTTCCAGCACTGGGACGGCATCGGCGACATGCAGTTCGTGGGACTTCGCAACTTCGAGTTCCTCGTGAAGGACTCCACGTTCTGGTTGTCGCTGTACAACACCTTCGTGATCTGGATCATGTCCACGGTCCCGATGTTGTTCCTGGCGCTGGTGCTCGCGGTCCTGCTCAACTCCAAGGTCCGCTTCACCTCGTTCTACCGGATCGCGTATTTCATCCCGAACGTCACGTCGCTGGTGGCCATCGCCATCGTCTTCGGCGCGGTCTTCAGCACCAACCAGGGCCTGATCAACGCGATCCTCGGCTGGCTGCACATCGGCGCGGTGCCGTGGCTGAGCAACGAGTGGACGATCAAACTCGTCATCGCCTGCCTCATCACCTGGCAGTGGACGGGCTACAACGCCATCCTCTACCTGGCCGGCCTGCAGGCGATCCCGACGGAGATGTACGAGGCGGCCAAGATCGACGGAGCGGGGCCGGTCCAGACGTTCTTCAAGATCACGATCCCGCAGCTCCGGCCGATCATCCTGTTCACCGTCGTCGTCTCGACGATCAACGGGATGCAGACCTTCACCGAGCCGCAGGTCCTGTTCGGCGGCAACGCCTCCATCAACCCCAACTCCGGCGGGCCGGGGCAGGCGGGCCTCACCGCGATCCTCTACTTCTACCGCGAGGCCTTCAGCAACAACGACTACGGGTACGGCGCCGCCATCGCCTGGGCCGTCTTCGTGGTGATCCTGCTGTTCACGGCCATCAACTGGCGCCTCGTCCAGCGCCGCGACAAGGGGGCGGCGTAGTGACCTCGACACGGGTGAAGAAGCTCGCCCTGCATCTGGCGCTGCTCGCGGGCGTCCTCATCTCCCTGTTCCCGTTCTACTGGACCGCCGTCATGGCGACCAACACGACGCGGGACATGTACCGGACGCCGCCGAAGCTCGTCTTCGGGCCCGAGCTGTTCTCCAACATCGCCCGGGTCTTCGAGAACATCGACTTCATGGGGTCGCTGCTCAACACGGTCATCGTGGCGTGCTGCACGACCGTGCTGGTCCTGTTCTTCGACTCGCTCGCGGCCTTCACCTTCGCGAAGTATCGGTTCCCCGGGCACCGGGCGTTGTTCGGCATCCTGCTGCTCACGTTCATGCTTCCGGCGCAGCTGTCGCTGATCCCGCAGTTCGTCATCATGGTGAACATCGGCTGGGTGGGCACCATCAAGGCGCTCATCATCCCCGCCTCGGCGAACGCCTTCGGCATCTTCTGGATGCGCCAGTACATCCAGGGCGCGGTGCCGGACGAGCTGATCGCCGCCGCGCGCCTCGACGGCGCCGGGTTCTTCCGGCAGTACTGGAACGTCGCGCTGCCGGTCATCCGCCCCGGACTGGCGTTCCTGGGCATCTTCACCTTCATCGGCGCCTGGAACGACTACGCGTGGCCGCTGATCGTCATGACCGACCCGTCCAACGTGACCCTCCAGGTGGCGCTCTCGCAGCTCAACACGTCGCACAACACGGACTTCAGCATGGTCATGGCAGGCGCGCTCCTCGCCATCGCTCCGCTGGTCGTGGTGTTCGCCGTGTTCGCCCGGAACTTCATCGCCGACGCCATGAAGGGAGCGCTGCGTGGCTGACACGCCCGTCTGGTCGGCCCCGGAGATCAGCGGATGGCGTCGCCTGCCCGCGCACGCCGTACCGCGTCAGGGGATCTCGCTGGACGGCCGGTGGCGCTTCCAGCTCCTGCCGCGTCCGGACGCGACCCTGTCCGGCCGGTGGACGGAGATCGACGTCCCCGGCTGCTGGACGATGCAGGACTTCGATGACATCCACGGCGTGGACGACCTGCCGCAATACACCAACTTCCAGATGCCCTGGCCTGATCTCCCTCCGCACCCCCCGTCGGCCAACCCGGCGGGCGTCTACGAGCGGGAGGTCGACGTGCCCGCGGAATGGGCGGGGCGTCGTGTGGTCCTGCACGTCGGAGCCGCGGAGAGCGTCCTGCTGGCCAGGGTGAACGGGATCGACGTCGGCATGGGTAAGGACTCCCACCTCGCGGGGGAGTTCGACGTGACCGACGCCGTACGGCCCGGCGAGCCCAACACCGTCGGGCTCACGGTGGTCAAGTGGTCCGACGCCACCTTCGTCGAAGACCAGGACCAGTGGTGGCACGGCGGCGTGACCCGCCCCGTGCGCCTCTACGCCACCGACCCGCTGCATCTCGACGACGTCCACATCAGGGCCGGCCTCGCTGACGGCGGAGCCGGAGACCTGGCCGTGGAGGTACGGGTGAGGTCGGCGGCGGGCCTGCTGCCCGACGGATGGCGCGTGTCCGCCCGGCTGGACGCGGCCGGGCCCTCCGCCGAGCCGGTCGATCTGGGGATCGACGAGGAGTTCCACGCGCTGGCCGCCGAGCGGGAGCAGATCTCCGGCTGGCTGGGCCGGGTCCGGCTGCGCGCCACCGTGCCCGCCGTACGGGCGTGGAGCGCGGAGACGCCGGAGCTGTACGGCCTGACCGTGCGCCTGTTCCGCCCGGACGGCACCGTCGCCGACGAGTCGCGGCACCGGGTCGGGTTCAGGACGGTTGAGATCGTGGGCAGGGACCTGCTGGTCAACGGCGTCCGCGTCTACATCAGAGGGGTCAACCGGCACGACTTCCACCCGCGGACGGGCCGTGTGGTCTCGGCTGAGGACATGCGCGCCGACCTCGTGACGATCAAGCGGTTCGGCTTCAACGCCGTGCGCACCTCCCACTACCCGAACGACCCCGTGCTCCTCGACCTCGCCGACGAGCTGGGCCTCTACGTCGTCGACGAGGCGAACATCGAGAGCCACGCCTACGCCACCGAGCTCGCAGACGACCCGGCCTACCTGCCCGCCTTCCTCGACCGGGTGTCGCGGATGGTCCGCAGGGACAAGAACCACCCGTCCGTCGTCATCTGGTCGCTCGGCAACGAGAGCGACTACGGCGTCAACCACGAAGCAGCGGCCGGCTGGCTGCGCGGCTACGACCCGACGCGCCCGCTGCAGTACGAAGGCGGCGTCAGGTACGACTACGAGGACGGCAAGGCCGCGAGCGACATCGCGTGCCCGATGTATGCCTCCATCGACGACATCGTGGGGTACGCCCGCTCGGGGAGGCAGACCCGGCCGCTCATCCTGTGCGAGTACTCGCACGCGATGGGCAACAGCAACGGCTCCCTGTCCGACTACTGGGCGGCCATCGAGTCCACCCCCGGTCTGCAGGGCGGCTTCATCTGGGAGTTCTGGGACCACGGCCTGCTGCAGCGGGTCGCCGACGGCCGTCCGGCGGCCGACGGCGGCTACGAGGCGGGAGTCACGCAGCCCGGCTATCGGTGGGCCTACGGCGGCGACTTTGGCGACCGCCCCAACGACGGCAACTTCTGCCTCGACGGCGTGGTCTTCCCCGACCGCACGCCGAAGCCGGTGATGTTCGAGCATCGCGAACTGGCCGCGCCCGTGCGGATCGAGCTCGCGCCCGAGTCGGCCGGCCAGGCGCTGGTGCTGGTCCACAACAGGCAGGATTTCCGGGACCTCTCCTGGCTGACCGCCGAATGGGAACTGACGGTCGCCGGTCGCACAGCGGGGGCTGCCGACCGGCTCCGGACGGTCCCTGCCGTGTTGCCGCCGATCCCGCCGGGCGGTTCCGCGGTGGTCGAGGTGCCGTCCGAACTGCTCGCCGACCTGCCCGCGCTCGGCGAGGTGTGGCTGACCCTGCGCGTGGACACCCGGGACGACCTGCCGTGGGCGCCCGCGGGAACCACGGTGTGCCTGCCTCAGGTCCGGCTGCGTGACGAGAGCCGCGACCTGCCCACCCGCGCGGGCGCTCCCGCCTCCGACGGGGGAGTGGACGCGGGCGCCGGCTCGTGGCCGGTCGAGGTCGACGAGGAAGGGCTGCTCGTCCATCCTCTGCTGGCGAGCCCGCCCGTGCTCAGCCTCTGGCGGGCCCCGACCGACAACGACCGCATCGTCGGGCTCGCCGCCCGCTGGGAGGAGCAGGGTCTGCACGCGCTGACCCGCGAACCCCTCGATGTCGTACGGCAGGCCGACCGGGTCGTCGTCCGTGCCCGCTATATGGCGGCCGGAGGTGTCTCGATCGCGCACGAGCAGATCCTCACGCCACTGGCCGGAGGCCTCCTGATCGAGGAGACCGCCGTGCTGCCCGACGCGCTGGCCGACGTGCCCCGTGTCGGCTCGGTGTGGGAGACGGCAGCCGGATTCGACGATTTCGAATGGTTCGGGCAGGGCCCCTGGGAGACCTATCCCGACCGGTGCGCGGGTGGTCCGATCGGCGCGTACCGTGCGAGAGTGGACGGGCTCTTCACGCCGTACGCCCGGCCGCAGGAGAGTGGCGGCAGGCACGCGGTGCGCCGGTTCGCGCTGACCGGTGACGCGGCACGGCTCGCCGTACATCTCGACGAGCCGCGCCAGGTGAGCGTCACGCGTCACCGGGACGCCGATCTCGCGGCGGCCCTCCACCACGACGAACTCGTCCCCCTGACGCGGTGCGTCGTCCACGTCGACGCCGCCCACCGCGGCCTGGGCACCGCCTCCTGCGGGCCCGACACCCTGGCCCCCTACCTCGTCGGTCCCGGCACCTACACCTGGTCCTGGGTCCTGTCCTTCAGGTGAAGCGGAGGAGTCTCTTGGAAGTCACGACGACACGGGTGGCGAGCGCCCCCGTGAACTTCGGGATCTACCGGCACGACACCGACCTGATCGGCCCGGGCGAGTTGCTCGCCGGAATGGCCGAGGCCGGATACGACGGCGTCGACTCCGGCCCGATCGGCTACCTGCGGGCGGACGATCTCGCGCGGGCAGGGCTCGGCCTGGCCGGCGGCTGGGTCGACCTGAGATACGGTGACGCCGCCGGGTTCGACGCCGACCTCGCCGGACTGCGGGCGGCGCTCGAGGTGTTCGCGAGCGTCCCCGTGGACGACCCGCGTTTCGCCCCCAGGCCGACGCTGGCCTGCCCGAGCAACGTCGCCAGGTTCGCACGTCCCGGAGGCGCGGCCCCCGGGATCGCCGCTGAGGACTGGCCGGAGTTCGCCGCCCGTGTGCAGGCCGCGGCCGACGTGTGCCGTGAGGCCGGGCTGGAACCGGCCTTCCACTACCATCTCGGCACCGACGTGGAGACGGCGGAGGACGTCGAGAGGCTCCTCGAGCTCACCGACGTCGGGATCTGCCTCGACACCGGCCACCTCTGGCTCGCGGGAGGCGACCCCGTCGCCGCGCTCAGGGCCTGGTCGGGTCGCGTGACGCAGGTCCACGTCAAGGACGCCGACCGTGCGGTCCTCGCCCGGGGCGGCGACCTGACCACGGCGGTGGCGAACGGCTGCTTCCCCGCGCTGGGACGGGGCGAGGTGGACATCGCCGGCTTCGCCGACGTGCTCCGCGAGGTCGGCTACCAGGGCTGGATCGTGATCGAGCAGGACGCGCCCGCCACCGGCCAGGATCTCGGCGCGATCCTCGCCGACCAGCGGGCCAACCGGGACCTTCTGAGGAGCGTGGGCCTGTGAGACTCAAGGTGGCGGTGGCCGGGCTCGGTGTCATCGCGCAGACGGTGCACCTGCCCCTGCTGGAGCGGCGCGGCGACCTGTTCGAGGTGGTCGCCCTCTGCGACCTGTCGCCCTCCCTGACCGCGCGGATGGCCGACCGGTACGGCGTGGCAGGACGGTACACCGACGTCACGGAGATGCTCGACGCGGGCGGCTTCGACGCCGTGCTGGTGCTGACGTCGGGCTCGCACGGGCGCGTGGTCGTCGACGCGCTCCGCCGGGGCTACGCCGTACTGTGCGAGAAGCCTCTCGCCTACACCCGCGCGGAGGCGGCCGAGATCGCGGAGCTGGAGGATCCCGGGCGGCCCCGGCTGATGGTCGGGTACATGAAGCAGTACGACCCCGCGGTGCAGCGGGTGGCCGGACGGGCCGCCGACGTGCGTGCCGTCCAGGTGACCGTGCTGCATCCGAGCGACCGGTCTCAGCTCGCGTTCGCCCGGCTCTCCGAACCGCCCGCCGACGTGCCCGCTGAGGTTCTCGACAGGTTGCGGGCTCAGGAGGACGAGCTGATCCGCGCCGCCATCGGGGACGCCCCGCCCGAGGCGCGCGGGCTCTACATGACCATCCTCAACAGCATCTGCCACGACCTGTCGCTGCTGCGTCTCCTCGCGGGCGGGCCGTCGGGCGTCGACCACGTGACGACCTGGCCGGGAGCGGGCGGGCGCTCGGTCGAGATGGCGGGCCCGCTGCGTGCCGGTGGACGTTATGCCATCCACTGGCACTACCTGGAGGACTACCCTGCCTACCGGGAAACGGTGGCTGTGCACCATGCCACCGGCACGTTCGAGATGGTCTTCCCCACGCCGTACCTGCTGGGCGCGTCCACCCGGCTCACCGACGTGAGCGCGGAAGGGCGGACGGCGTTCAGCGACGTCACCCCGTCCTTCGAACATGAACTCGTGGCCTTCCACGCGATGGTGACCTCCGGCGTACCACCCCTCACGGGAGTGCCGGGAGCCTTGGAGGACATCGTGACCGCGCAGCAAGCAGTGACCAGGCTGCTCGAACTCAACGACCTCCCCCCCACCCACGGCGAAGACGTTGATCGTGATCATGCATAGATTCGTGATCTATGTGGTTGACCAGCGAAGACTCTCTTCGTGATCATGCACACATTCGCATAAGGCCCCTCCGACCTGCCCGGACTTTAACCGTGATCATGCACAAGTTCGTGAACTATATGGTTGACCAGCGAAGACCCTCTCCGTGATCATGCGCGGGTTCGGGTGGGGGGCCGGCGAGCTGGGGAATCACGGTTCGTGATCATGCAATGTCGGACTCGGCCCGCTGTACATCTGGGACGGCATTGTTCGCACATCCGCGACTTTGCATGATCACGGATGACGTCGGCGCAGTTCAGGGACCGTTCCTTCGAATGTGCGCATGATCACGAACGGAGTTTGCGCTGGTCGTGCCCGCAGCTCACGAATCCGTGCATGATCACGGCGGGAGTCTTTGCTGCTCGGGCGGGCAATCCACGAACCTGTGCATGATCACACCTGGGCGAGGAATGTTCGGATCAGGTCGGTGACCTCGTCCAGTGCGCTCTCGAGGAGGAAGTGACCACCCTCGAGGAGGCGGATCCGGGCGTCGGGCAGGTCGTCGGCGAAGGCCAGAGCGCCCGGAGGGCCGAAGATCTCATCGCCCTGTCCCCAGACGGCGAGCAGAGGCGTCTGCCGTGAGCGGAGGTATTCCTGCAGGCGCGGGTAGAGCGGGGGATTGGTCGCGTAATCCAGGAACAGGGCCAGTTGGACGCGGTCGTTGCCCGGGCGTGAGACCAGGTCGAAGTCGTGATGCCACGTGTCCGGGCTGACGACGGTCTCGTCCGGCACCCCGGTGACGTACTGCCACTTGATCGCATCGAGGGTGAGGGCCTGCCGGATGGCCGTCTCGGTCTCCGGGGTCTGCTCGCGCTGGTAGGCCCAGACGGTCTCCCAGAAGCTCTCGACGAATCCGGCCTCGTAGGCGTTGCCGCTCTGGGTGATGATCGCCGTGATCGCGTCAGGCCGGTTCAGGGCGAGCCGCCACCCGATCGGGGCGCCGTAGTCCTGGACATAGATGGCGTAGCGGGAGACCCCCAACTGGCTCAGCAGACCCTCGGTCAGTTCGGTGAGCGCGTCGAAGGTGTAGTCGAACTCGTCGACGGACGGCGCGTCGGACAGCCCGAAGCCCAGGTGGTCGGGGGCGATGACGTGGTAACGGTCCGCCAGGGCCGGAATGAGGTCGCGGAACATGAACGAACTGGTCGGAAAGCCGTGCAGCAACACGAGCACCGGCGCGTCGGCCGGTCCGGCCTCCCGGTAGAAGAGCCGCCGGCCCTGCACGGTCGCGTAACGGTGGTGGACGTTCACCATGACTAACCCCCATGAGTTGTTTGGATGGTTAGAAGCAAATCAGGGCAAGGTGTAACCTGTCAAATAAAGAAGAGAGGTTAGAGATGTACGTTCCCACGACGCGGGCGGATGAAGACGCACTCTTGGACCTGCTCAACAGCACGCCGCTCGTCGACGGCGTACTTCAGGACCATTTGAGCGACGCCGCCGAGGCCCGCGTCTGGCTACGGGAACGAGGAGGATCCGGGTCGCACGACGATTGGGAGGCGGCGCGGCAGGCGCGGGACGCGCTGCAGTCGGTCGTACGCGGTGAGCGGCCGCCGACCGTCCTGGCGCCGTTCCTCGAAGGGGTCGTCTACCGTCCTGCCGTGTCGGAGCACGGGGTGGAATGGTCTCTCGACGCACCGGCGGAGCGCGCGTCGGCGGTCAGAGCCGTCCTGTCCTGGAGCGCCCTGGAAAGCGCGAAGCCGGGGCGGCTCAGGCCGTGCGCCAACGGCGAGTGTCACCTCTTCCTGCTCGACCGCAGCAAGACCAATCAGGCCCGTTGGTGCTCGATGGCCGCCTGCGGGAACAGGATGAAGGCCCGGCGGCACTACCAGAGGGCGCGTCAGGCGCCGGTCGACTGATCCGGAACGGCCAGGCCGCCGCCGTCTGCCGCGGTCCGCACTTCGGGACCGGCCGTGGGAATCCCGCGCCGCTGGAGATCGGCGACGAACCGCCGGGCCAGCTTGTCGGTGGGAGCCGCCATGATCGCGACCACGTCACGATGGACGGGCGGGCTCAGTGGGCGTACCACGCCGGACGGGCGGCTCATGAGGGCGGAGGCGGGCACGATGGTCACGCCCATCCCGGCCCCCGCGAGCTGCGCCGCGGTCCGCGGACTCCGCGTCCGCAACACCGGTGTGAGCGCGACCTGATGCCCGGCGGCGAACTGGTCCACCCACACCGCCAGCCCGTTCTCCGGGTCGTAGTGCACGAACGGCTCGGCGGAGAGCCGCGCGGGGGCGATCGAGGTTTCGGCTGCGAAACCGTGGCCGTCAGGCGCCACGACGACCATCTCCTCCTGGCCGAGCACCTCGACGTGCGCGGAGGTTCCGGTCGGCCGCGGGCCGATCACCAGGTCGGCGCCGCCCGCCTCGAGCCGCTCGACCATGCGATCCGTGCTGGTGAACTCCATCAGGTCCAGGTGAACATCGGGACGGCGGGCGCGCCACCGGCGTAACACCGGCACCAGGAGCCAGGCGGTCATCGTCTCGGCGCAGGCGATCCGGAGCCGGCCGGTGCGTCCCGCGCCGACCTCGCGACCCAGATGGACGGCCTGAGCCGCGGCCTGGAGCGCGACGCGGGCCTCGCCTGCGGCGGCGCGTCCCGCGGCCGTGACCCGGACGCCGCGCGACAGGCGCTCCACGACGGGCGTGCCCAGTTCCCGCTCCAGGGCGGCGATCTGATGTGAGAGCGCGGGCTGGGACATGTGCAGCTCCGCTGCGGCCTTGGTCACCGATCCGGTGTCGACCAAGGCCACGAGGCACTCGAGTGCTCGAAGAGTGGCCATTCGCAAAAGCTAACCCCGTCCGTCGGAAGTTTCATCCTCCGACGGGCAGGAGGCGCCCGACCGGTGGTTAAAGTCGGTCTGAGGGGGCCCTGACCAGCGGTGACGCAGGGAACAAGGGGAGACCACGATGGCGAGACTCCTGTCAGTGAATGTCGGAATGCCGAAGGACGTGCCGTGGCAGGGCAGAACCGTCCGCACCAGCGTGTGGAAGCACCCGGTGACAGGTCCGCGGACGGTCCGGCGGCTCAACGTCGACGGTGACGGTCAGGGCGACCTGCAGGGGCATGGTGGGGAGCAGCGCGCCGTGCTCGTCTACCAGATCCAGTCGTATGCGCACTGGCAGGAGCATCTCGGCCGTACGGACTTCGAGTTCGGCCAGTTCGGGGAGAACTTCACGGTCGACGGCCTGCCCGACGACGAGGTGTGCATCGGCGACCGGTATCGCATCGGCGGAGCCGAGTTCGAGGTGACGCAGCCGCGGGTCACCTGCTACCGAGTGGGTCTGCGTCTCGGCGAGCCGGAACTGCCCGCCCTTCTCGTCTCCCACCGCCGTCCCGGCTTCTACCTCCGTGTCATCACCGAAGGCGAGGTGCGGGCCGGCGACGACATCGTCCGGACCAGGACCGGGCCCGGAGCCCTCAGCGTCGCCGAAATCGACGCACTTCTCTATCTGCCGGGCCGCGACCCGGACACGGTGCGCAGGGCACTGGCCATTCCGGCCCTGAGCCCCGGATGGCGCCAGTCCTTCCTCGAGATGGCCGAGGACCAGGCGACCGCTTCCGCGGCCGGGGAACCGGGCTGGCCGGGCTTCAGGCCGGTGCGCGTCACCCGGATCACCGAGGAGACCCCGTCGGTCCTGTCCATCCAGCTCGAGGCGGAGGACGGCGGCCGTCTCCCCGCCGCCGAGGCCGGGCAGTATCTGACACTTCGCGTCAGCGGTGCGGGGGACCCTCCTCCCGTACGGAGTTACTCCCTCTCGTCGGCCCCCGGGTCACCCGTTTACCGCCTCAGCGTGAAACGGGACCCCCATGGCGTCGTGAGCCGGTACCTGCACGCGGGTCTCCGTACGGGTGCCGTCCTGGAGGCCGCGGCTCCCCGGGGTGACTTCGTCCTCACGCCCGGCACGGCGCCCGTGCTCCTCATATCGGGGGGCATCGGGGTGACCCCGGTCCTGTCGATGCTGCACCGGCTCGCCGCCGAACGGACCCGGCGGCCGGTCTGGTGGATCCACACCACACGGAGCAGAAGTCAGCACGCCTTCGCCGACGAGGCGCACACGCTGCTGGTCTCACTGCACGAAGCGCACGAACACACCTTCTACACCTCGCCGGAGGAGAAGCCCGACCCTGGGGCGGGTGTCACCTGCGGCCGGCCCACCGCGGACAGCCTGAGAGACCTCGGCGTCCCGGCGGAGGCGACGGCCTACCTCTGCGGGCCGGAAGGCTTCATGAGCGCCCTCCACGACGCACTGCTGGACATCGGCCTGGCGGCGGATCACATCCACAGCGAACTCTTCGGTGCGCGCGGCGCCGTCAATCCCGGAATCGCCGATCGGCCCCGCACACCGCCCCATCAGCCGCCCGGGCAGCCGGGCACGGGCGCGCTGGTCACCTTCGCCCGCAGCGGCCTGTCGGTCCGCTGGTCACCTCGGTTCCGCTCCCTGCTGGATCTCGCCGACGCCTGCGACGTGCCCACGCGATGGTCATGCCGTACGGGTGTCTGCCACACCTGCACGACGCCGATCGTCAGCGGGAACGTGGACTACTCACCGGCTCCGCTCGAACCTCCCGCCAACGGCGAGGTCCTCGTCTGCTGTTCCCGGCCGGCGACCGATCTCGTCCTCGATCTGTGAACCGTGGAGGAGAACCGTGATGCGTGCCATCGTCATCGAGAGATTCGGCGGGCCGGACTGTCTCGTCTACACGGAACTGCCCGAGCCTGAGCCCATGTCCGGCCAGGTCGTCATCGAGGTCAAGGCGTTCGGTCTCAACCACGCGGAAATGCACATGCGCAGAGGGGAGTGGGCCGAGGCCGCGAAGGTGAGCGGCATCGAGTGCGTCGGGCTGGTGAAGGCCTGCCCCGGAGAGGAGTTCCCCGTCGGGGCCAAGGTGGCGGCGCTGATGGGCGGCCTCGGGCGCACCATCGACGGCAGCTACGCGGAATACACCCGAGCGCCGGCGTCGAACGTGGCGCTCATCGAATCCGATCTGCCCTGGGCCGAGCTCGCCGCGATCCCGGAAACCTACGCGACCGCCTGGACCTGCCTGTTCCGTAACCTGGAGGTGGCTCAAGGGCAGACGCTGGTCATCCGGGGTGCGACCTCCGCCTTCGGCCAGGCCGCGGTCAACCTCGCGGTGAACGCCGGAGCGCGGGTCATCGCCACGACACGGGATCGAGGGCGGTTCGCCCTGCTGGAGGATCTCGGCGCCGACCGCGGCGAGCTCGAAGGGCCGGAACTCTCCCAGCGGATCGCGGAGGCCAAGCGGATCGACGCTGTGCTCGACCTCGTGGGCAACAGCACGATCCTCGATTCCCTGGCGATGTTGCGCAGGGGCGGCCGCGCCTGCCTGGCAGGCTGGCTGGGCGGTCTCGACCCGATCGCCGACTTCAACCCGCTGCTGCAGATGGCGAGCGGCGTCTACCTGACCTTCTTCGCCAGCTTCGTGTTCGGGACGCCGGGCTTCCCGCTGTCCGACGTGCCGCTCCAGGCGATCGCCGAACAGGTGGCGGCGGGCCGGCTGAAGGCGAAGCCGTCACGCGTGTTCGGCTTCGAGGAGATACGCGAGGCGCATCGGGTGATGGAGGCCGGCGAGGCCGTCGGCAAGATGGTCGTCGTCCGCGCCTGAACAACCGCGCTCAGACCAGGGGTTCGCCGCCGTCGACCGGCAACGTCACGCCGGTCATGAAGGTGTTGGTCATCGCGAACACCACCGCGTCCGCGACGTCCTCGGCCGTTCCGATGCGGCGCGCGGGGTTGTGCGCGGCGCGCTCTTCGAACAGTTCCGCCTTCTTGTCCGCCCCGAGTCCGTCCCAGGCGCCGGTGTCGACGGTCCCGGGAGAGATGGCGTTGACCCGGATGGGGGCGAGTTCCACGGACAAGGCCCTGGTCACGACGTCCACCGCGCCGTTGGTGGCGGCGACGCCCAGGACTCCGACGGTCGGCTTGCGAGCCGCGGCCCCGGAGAAGACGACGAAGGATCCTCCCGCACGCATCCGTGGTGAGAAGTGCTTGGCCAGCATGATCGGCCCGATCACCTTGGTGCTGAAGGAGACCAGCAGCGCGTCCGGATCGAGGTCGGCGACGCGGCCGCGCGCGCGTGCGGAGGCGGTCGACACCACGTGGTCGACGTCGCCGACCCGTTCGGCCAGCGCCGCGATCGACTTCTCGTCGGTGAGATCCACTTCCTCGGCGGTGATGCCGTCGTCGTCGTAGGCCCGTGCAAGGGCCGCCCGGTCCCGTCCCGCCACCACGACCCGCGCGCCGGCCGCCCGCGCCGCGAGGGTGACCGCACGGGCGATGCCGCTTCCGCGGCCGACGACGAGCACGGTCTTGTTCTGCAGATTCGCTGACATCACGCTTCCCCTTCCGTAAGTCAGAGGCTCCATCGGCCGGAAGCTCTGTCCCTCGGAAAGCGAGGCTAGGTCGCCGCGCCCACCTCCCGGCATGTTCCGGCCATGAGACTTTTCGCTGCCGGGAGAAGGTTCCGCGAATGCTTCGGGAGAAGGCGCCATGTCGGACGGCCGCGTTTCGCCGGCCGGGGCGTATCGTCCGGATGGGTGTCGGGCGTACTCGCGGTCCCGGTCCCGTACGCGGTGGGCGCCGTCGGCTCGCCGCGCAATCGTCGACGCCGGCTGAGGGGAGCCAGGCTTGAACAGCTTCGGCGACGCCCTGATCGGTGACTGGCACCGTGCCGTCTACGCCGCCGTCAAGGCGGTGGCGTTGTTCCTCACCGCCGCGGTGGCGTTCCGGCTCACCGAGCGCAGGACCATGGCGGAGTTCGCCCCGTTCGACTGGGTCGCCGCGGTCGCGGTCGGCGCCCTCGTGGGGCGCACCGCCACCGCGACCGACGCCTCGTGGCTCACCGGCGCCGCGGCGCTGGTGGCCCTGCTCGCCGTCCACACGGCCATCACCAGGCTGCGGTTCGTGCCGCTCGTCGGCCGCCTGGTCGATCCGCCGCTGCGAATCCTGATCAGGGACGGCCGGGTCGACCGGCGCAACCTGCGCCGGTGCGGGCTCACCGAGGCCGACCTCGAGGCTGTGCTGCGCCAGCACGGGCACCTCGGCCCGGACGGCATCCATCTCGCGATCTTCGAGGCCAAGGGGGCGGTCTCCGTCCTGCCGCATCCGGCCGCGTCGGCCCCACCGGGCGTCCATCCCTCGCACCGATAACCCGTATGTCCGTAATTCGATACATATCGTCTTGATATGTGGGCTATATGGGATCATGGGGTGCATAAGCGGACATGGAAGGCGACGATCGAGATGACCTCTCCCACCAACGACACGCGTGCGTACGCCCGGCGGCTGGCCGCGCAGTACGTGGAGCGAGGCGACCCCACCGGCTGGTTCGAACCGTTGTACGCCGCGGCCGACCGGGGTGAGACCGTGGTGCCCTGGGCGGACCGCGAGCCCAACCCCCACCTCGTGACCTGGGCCGAGTCCCGCGCCCTCTCCGGTGCCGGCCGTACGGCCCTGGTCGTCGGATGCGGCCTCGGCGACGACGCCGAGTACCTCGCCGGGATGGGCTTCGAGGTGACCGCCTTCGACGTCGCGCCGAGCGCGATCGAGGGTGCGCGCGGCCGCTTCCCCGGCTCGCCGGTCCACTACGTCGCGGCCGACCTGCTGGCGACGCCGGACGAGTGGCGGGCCGGGTTCGACCTCGTCGTCGAGATCTACACCCTGCAGGTGCTGACGGGAGAAGCCCGCGAGCGCGCCATCGCGCGGGTCTCCTCGCTCGTGGCGCCGGGCGGCACACTCCTGGTGATCGCCAGGGCCAGGCTCGACGGCGAGCCCACCGGGGCGATGCCGTGGCCGCTCACCCGGGACGAGATCGAGTCCTTCGCGGGCCACGGGCTCGACCCGGCCGGGATCGCCGACTTCTACGACGACGAGGACCCCCCGACGCGACGCTGGCGGGCCGAGTTCCACGCCGCCGGCTAGGGCATCGTCCAGCGTCGGCGGTACGGACGCGACGGTCGCGGGGGATCGCCGTCGTGACCGTCCGGACAGGGCAGGCCGAGGCGGCCGCGTAGGCTCGCGGCGGCGTACCTGTGACGGAAGACGCCCCTGGCGCGCAGTTCGGGGACGAGGCCCCGCGTGATCGCGGACAGGTCGTGGGGGAGCACGCCGGGGCGCAGGCGAAAGCCGTCCAGGCCCGCCGAGCGCCAGTCCAGGATCAGGCCGACGAGGCCCGTGGGAGTGCCGGTGTACACGAGGGCTTCCGAGGTGAACTCCGCGCCGTCGAGGTCGTCCAGTCGCGCCTTCCTGCCCGCGGCGACGCCGGGATGGCGGTCGAGGAAGACCACGAGGTCGGCGAAGACCTTCAACCGGGGTCCCGTACGGCCGGCGGCCTTCTCCGCGGCCCGCACCTGGTCCACGATCACGGTGGTGTCCAGCCAGTCCCGCGGGGTCACGTAGACGACGTCGCAGGCACGCGCGGCGAACTCGTACGGTTCGACGTCGTAGGCCGGCGCGGTCACCGGCGGATGCCCGTTCGGGGGCCCGTCCCACAGCCGGCGCACGTGGTCCACGACGGCGGCCGCCTCGCCGGGCAGCAGGGAAACCTTGGGGTGCCATCCCGCACGCCCGCGGCTGATGCGGTCCAGCGTGGCGATCTCGAGGGCGACGTGCTCGGCGGAGATCGCATCGGTGACGGGGATCAGTCCGATCCTCGAGGTCAGCGGTGCGACCCGGGCCGCGATGAGCGAGGCGTCCAGCCGGCCGTGCACCCGGCCGGGCCCGTCTGACCGGCCGGGCCCTCCCGGCTCGAGTCCGCCCTCGAAGGTGACGAAGTCGAGCAGACCCTGCTCGGCCTCCTTCACCAGGCCGGCCCAGTATCCGGCGGTGAGCGGCAGATCGGGGCGGGCGCCCTGGGCGCGCCACGCGGCCGGGTGCCCGCCGGCGCCGTCCAAGGCCGCGGCGAGATGCAGGTTCATGCCCTCTCCTGGGGACGGATGGCGTGGCCGAGGTGATCGCGGTGGATCCGCCTGCGGGTAACGAGAACGCCGACCGTCGGCAGGAGGCTTGCTGCGAATGTCTACTTTTATAGCAGGAAATACAGCCTTTATGTCGATCGAGTGGTCGTCAGGCCGCCCTCTCCATGGCCAGCAGCCTGAGCTTGGCGTCGGGGCCGCCGGCGTAGCCTCCGGCGCTGCCGTCGGAGCGCACCACCCGGTGGCAGGGCACGACGAGGGGAAGCGGGTTGGTGGCACAGGCGGTGCCCACCGCGCGGACCGCCCGGGGGCTGCCCGCGGCGGCGGCGACCTCGGCGTAGCTCTCGGTATGGCCGTAGCCGATCTCGCGGAGGTGCGTCAGCACCTCGCGCCGGAATCCCTTCGACAGCCGCCAGTCCAGCGGAAGGTCGAACCGGGTCCGCCGCCCGGCGAAGTACTCCTCCAACTGCCGGCTCGCCTCGTCCAGACGGGCCGGGGCCTCCAGGATGCGGGGGCTGACGTCGTCGGCGAGGCGCCGCAGCACGGCGTCGTGGTCCTGGACGGCGAAGGCGACCTTCACCAGGCCCTGGACGGTCGAGGCCAGCAGGAGCCTTCCGACGGGCGTGTCCAGCGTGCGGTAGGCGACGTCGAGCACGCCCTCGCGCTGTGCCTGATCCACGAGGCGTTCGTGCAGCCGGGCCATCGCGGGTGGGTCCTGGGTGGGGAGCGCCGCGAACAGGCGCCCGGCCTGCGGGTCGGATGCGGTCGTCATCGAGTCACTCCGCTCTGGTCGGTGAGTCTGGGATAGGTGCCGCGCAGGGTCTTGATTCCGTCGGCCGCCGCCCTGCGCGCGGCATCCGTGCTCCCGCCGCACAGGGCGGCGATCTCCTTGTACGGCAGGCCGGCCAGGTAGTGGTAGGCCACCGCCTGGCGCTGCCGCGCGGGCAGGGCCTTGAGTGCCCGCCACAGGTCGCCGTCCCAGTCCTCCGGCCGGCCGGTGACGCCGGGACGCTCCGGCAGCGTCTCCACCGGAGTGGGCCTGCGGGCGGCGGCGCGGGTGACGTCGACGGATTTCCGATGGGCGATCGTCACCAGCCACGCTTCGACGTTCGCGTCAGGCGGCAGATCCGGATAGGCCTTCAGGGCCGAGACGAACGTCTCGGACCAGGCGTCCTCCGCGTCCTGAGGTCCGAGGACGGCCCGGCACACGCGCAGCACCATGGGCCCGTATTCGGCCACGATCTGCTCGAAAGGTCGTCGCATGGTCACCTCTTGTAGACGTCCGGGCCCTCCGGAACGTGAGACCGCGGCTCAGAACAGCCTCGCCGCCTTCCGCGCGGCCGGCTCCTCCAGGTCGAGCAGGAACCGCTTGCGCTCCAGCCCTCCGGCGTACCCGGTGAGGCCGCCGTCCGCGCCCACCACCCGGTGGCACGGAACGATCACGGATATGGGGTTGCGGGCGTTCGCGGAGCCGACCGCCTGTGCCAGCGACACGTCGCCCAACTGGCGCGCCAGGTCACCGTACGAGCGGGTCTCGCCGAAGGGGATCTGTGTCAGCAGGTGCCACACCCGCTGCTGGAACTCGTTCCCCCGGGGCGCCAGGGGAAGGTCGAAGCCGGTCCGCTCTCCGGCGAAGTATTCGCCCAGTTGGCGGCGGACCTCGGTGAAGTCGGCGTCGCCGCGGGTGCCCCACTCCTCCGGCTCGGGGCCGCGGAGATGCTTCTCGAAGTACAGCCCGCAGAGCACGCCGTCCTCGGCGACCGCGAGCAGGTCGCCCACGGGTGACGCGATGACGGTATGAGTCCTGGCCATGGTGCCTCGCCCTTCCTCGAGCCGGGAGCCACTCGGTCGCGGCCCTCTCACCTTGAAGACGTCCGGCGGCCGCGGAACGTGAGACCGCGGAGCGTGAGTGGCCGGACGACGCCCGCGTACCGCCGGCTGACGGCGAGAGGCGATGACGTGAGGCAATGACGTGAGGTTCGTGCGATCAGCCGCCGATCCCGGCGTCGCGGGCGCGGGCGATCGCCTCGCCTCGGTGCCGGGCACCCAGCTTGAGGAGCACGTTGGACACGTGGTTCTGCACGGTCTTGACGCTGATGCCCAGCCGCAGTGCGATCGCTTCGTTGTCGAGGCCGGTCGCCATCCGCTCGAGGATACTCAACTCCCTGTCGGTGAGCTGGGGGAACGGCCCTGGGGCCGCCGTCTCGGCGAACACGCGATCGGCGACTGAGGCGTCGAGGATCGCCTGGTCGGCGTGGACCGCCGCGAGAGCGCGCAGGATCTCCTCGGACGACGCGTCCTTGAGGACGTAGCCCCGGGCGCCGGCCCGCAACGCCTTCCTGACCAGTGTGGCGTCGGAGTGCATGGTCAGGACGAGCACGCGGACGTCCGGGGTGCGCCGCCGGATCTGCTCCGTGGCCTCCACTCCACCGCCGCCCGGCATGTGGAGGTCCATCACGACGACGTCGGGCCGGGTCTCGGCGACCGTCTCGACGGCGGACGTGGTGTCCCAGGCCTCTCCGACGACCTCCGCCTCCGGCACGCTTTCGAGCAGCCGGCACAGGCCCATGCGGAACACCGGGTGGTCGTCGGCCACCACGACCCTCATCGCGACTCCAGCGGGAAGACGGCGGTGACAGTGGTCCCCTGGTCCGTCGTGATCGCGAAACGGCCTCCGATCGAGGCCACTCGCCTGCGCATGGACGAGATCCCGACGCCTGCGATGTAGCCGGGGCCGATGCCGAGGCCGTCATCGTGCACCTCGACCGTCAGCGACCCGCCGGACTGCTCGAGCCGTACGGTGCAGGTTCGCGCGTCGGCATGGCGGAGCGTGTTGGTGACCGCCTCGAGGATGACGAGATAGGCGGCCTCGGCCACGGCGGGCGGCGGGTCGACGATCCCCGAGACGGTCAGTGAGCAGCCGATGTCGAGCGCCGCGCAACGCTGGACGTGCTCACGCACGGCCGTCACCAGACCGAGGTCGGCGACCGGGCCGGGCCGCATGGCATCGATGATTCGGCGCACCTCGCGCGCGGCCAGCCGTACCTGGTCGCTGATGATCTGCAAGTCGCGCCCCTCCCTGCTTCCCTGCTCGAACCCCCGGCGGACCCCGTCGAGACCCAGTCCGGCCCCCGACAGCAGAGGGCCGAGCCCGTCGTGCAGGTCCTGCCGAAGCCGACGCCGCTCCTCGGCCGTCGAATGGATCGTCAGCTCCCGTGCTCGGTCGAGCTCGGCGGACAGGCGCGCGGCCGCGAGGGCGGCCGCGATGTGGTGGCCGAGCTCGGCGATGAGCCGCCGGTCCCTCTCGTCGTACGGCTCCCGCCTGGCCCGGGGACCGATCATCAGGGCGCCGAGGCGCTCGTCCTGTGCGACCAGCGGCATGCTGATCGGGTCGGGTCCCGGCTCGCCGGCTCGGGCGATCTCCTCCGGCAGGCCGTCGGTGAGCAGTGTGATCGTGACGCCGGGGCTGCGCAGAGCGGCTGCCACCAAAGACGCGGACCGTCCCGCGATCTCGCCCACCGTCGCCGCCCCGGCCAACTCCCTCCGCAGCTCCGCCAACGCGTCGAGTGGGCGATCGCGGTAGCCGTACAGCAGGGCGCTCATCCTGCGCTGGAACAGGCGGCGCCCCGACTCGATCACGGCCGCGACGACTGCAGCGGCGAGCAGCGCCACCTGTGGAGGGACGACCTGGCTAAGAGCCGTTCCGAGCACCGCCACCGCGACGAGGTAGCCGGAGAAGGCCAGGCCGGTGACGGCCAGGTAGACGAACGTGCGCCGGATGACGAGGTCGATGCCGTAGAGCCGGTATCTGAGGATCGCGATCGCGATCGCGACCGTCGGCGCGATCGGGATGAGCAGGAACGCCGTCTGGAGGACATGGTGGGGCAGCAGATCGACGGTGGCCTCGACAAGGACCGCGTAGCCGGCGGCGTACAGCAGGAACATGATCTGCCGCCGGGGTGCCGGGCCCGATCTGACCCACCGGACGACCAGGGACGCGACGCTGAGCAGCGCGACGACGACGACCACCAGGCTGACGAGGTCTGTCGTGTCGAAGACGGCGACCAGCACCGTGGCCGCCACGGCCGCCCAGACCACCGGCCACCACCGGGGGGTGACCGGACGGCCGTCGGGGAACAGCGCGGGCAGCACGGTGAACAGCGGCACCACGGAGAACGCCCAGATCCATCCGGTCACCCACTCAGCGGCCTCCCACCCGGGCCAGTGGCCGGCGGCGTATCCCCACAGAAGCACCTGCAGGCCCACGGCCGTGCCCATGGACAGCAGGACCAGGCCGATCCGGTCGCCCCCCCGGGATCGGATCAGCGCGACTCCCGCCACCGTGTGCACGACGGCCTGCGAGGTGTTCTGGGCGATCGCCCAGCCCGTCCCGGTCGCCCGGAGCACGAGAACGGTGCCGACGGCGGTGAGCACGAGGACCACCGCCGCCACGACCTGGGCCGCCCTTTTCACGGGATCAGCGGGCGCCGCTGGTCTCGGGCACGTCCAGCGGGGCCGTACGCCGCAGGCCCTGCACGATCAGGGCGACGCCGAACACGCCCAGGATCACGGCGTCGGTGTACTGCACGACGAAGCCCAGCACGAGCCCTCCGATCACGGCGGCACCCCACCAGCGTGCGCCCTTGTCGAGCAGGAAGGCCACGCCGCTGACCAATACGCCCAGATAGAAGACGTACGTTAGCATTTCGATCATCATGAAGGCGTCCGGCAGGTCGCCCTTGCCCAGCACGCCGCCCCAGACGATCGCGGCCACGGTCACCACGATGTGCGCGAGCGGCGCGGACGTCTGCATCACCGCTCCGACGCGGCCGAGACGGCGCTCGCGGTCCCTCCTGCGCGCCCACAACGCGATGAAGGCGAAGGGGAAGAGCACCCAGTACCACTGGACGGTGACCCGGCCTATCCACTGCTCCGGCTCCGGCAGGCCGGCCGAGTGGACGTGGTCGACGATCGCGTACTGCGCCGCCATCAGTGCGGCACCCAGCAGGAGCGCCGCACCGACGGCCTGCAGAGGGACGCCGGCCAGCCGGTTGGTGAGATTTCGCATCGTTCGCCTTCCTGGTTCGGTTGGCTCCGATGTTGCGCGCGGCCCTTCCCGGGAGGCATCGGGCGGAATTCCCTGATGACCCGGGAGCTTCCCTCGGCCCGCGACGAGCGGCATTCGGCGGACAGTCCCTAGGCGATGCGGCTGCGGATCTGCCGGACCGCCAGGAAGAGCAGGACCGCGGCCACGGCGGTGAACAGGCCGGCCTCGATGAACTGCAGTGGCCAGTAGTTGCCGGCCGGCTGATAGAGCTCGAAGTTGTAGGCGCCGGGGCCGTACGGCGCGCAGATCGTGTCCGGGCGGCCGGCCACGGCGGGTCCGCACTGGATCTGCTCGCCGGTCGACATCACCTCGCCGGCGGCGTTCTTGATCCCGGTGGAGAAGGTCCAGTCGCCGAGCGTGGGATTGGGCCGTTCCTGGCCGATCACCGGGAAGGTGCGCTCGTGAGCGGGCAGGAAGTTCCCCCGCAGTTGCACGAGCACGACCAGTCGGAGAGCCAGGAAACCGACGAGCGCCGCGGCCATGGCCGGCATTACCCGCCGCCAGACAGTCCCGGCGAAGACGCCGAGCGCCACCGCGAACAGCGTGTACGCCACAGGCGCGATGCCCTGGACGTCGAAGCTGAGCTCGGCCATCCGGCTCTGCCCCGCCTGGTTCAGCGGCCCGAGCCACCACGACACCATCAGCGCGTAGCCGGCGGCGGCGACCACCGTCACGGCGAGGACGAGACCGAGTTTGACCCCCGCCCAGTGCATCCGGCTCACGCCCTGGGTCCAGACCAGCCGGTGGGTGCCGTGCTCCAGTTCCCGGGCGACCAGTGGGGCGCCCCAGAACAGCCCCACGAGCAGCGGAAGGAAGACGAACAGCATGCTGAGCGTGGCCAGAGTCTCGTACCGGCCGCTGAACATGTCGGACAGCGAGTCACAGCCGTCGCCGCGGAGGAACTCCGTCGTGCCCAGGCCGCGCAGGCAGGCGGCGAGCCCGCTGTCGGTGAACGCGTTGCGCATGGAGATCCCGGTCGGGATCACCAGGGCCGCGAGCACCGCGAGCCCCACTGCGGCGAACAGCGCCTGCTTGCGGTGCTGCCGCCAGGCCAGCCACATCATTTCGCGACTCCTAACACGGCCCGGCCGGGAGCCGGGTAGGCGAGATAGGCCAGGACGAGGTCTTCCAGGGTGACGTCGTGCACGGTCCAGGCGGGGTCGAGGATCGGCCCGTTCGTCCGGACCAGCAGGGTGGTCTGCTTGTCGGTGTGGCTCTCCCGGATCACGGCCGCCACACCGGCGACGTCCGCCCGCTGCCGGCGGGGACCGGTCAGCGCCTTGTGCTCGTTCACGAGTTCGTCCACGCCGCCGAGCAACTGCACGTGGGCGGTCTGGAGCACGATCAGGTAGTCGCAGACCCGCTCCAGGTCGCCGAGCAGGTGGGAGGACAGCAGCACGGTGGTGTCGCCGTCGGCGACGCTGCCCATCAGCACCTGCATGAACTCGCGGCGGGCCAGCGGATCCAGGCTGGCGACCGGCTCGTCGAGCAGGAGCAGTTCGGGTCGTTTGGCCAGTGCCAGGGTCAGCGCGACCTGGGCGCGCTGACCCCCGGACAGCCCCTCGACCCGGCGGTCCAGGGGGATGCCGATCTGCTCCATCCGGTCCCGGGCCAGCGGGGTGTCCCAGCGCCGGTTGAGCCGCGCGCCCATGGTGATCAGCTCGCTCACGGTGAAGTCCGGGTAGAGCGGGGTGTCCTGGGCCACGAAGCCGACGCGGTCCAGCAGGTCGCGGTCGCCGTCCGGGCGCCGCCCCAGCACGTGCAGCGTGCCCTCGGTCGGGCGCAGCAGGCCGACGGCGAGGTTCAGCAGGGTGGACTTGCCCGCGCCGTTCGGGCCGACGAGCGCGGCGACCCGTCCGGCGGGCACCTGCAACGAGCAGTCCCGCAGCGCCCAGTTGCGCTTGTACCGCTTGCCGAGGCTGTGTGCCTCCAGGGCCAGGTTCACGCTATTTCCTCCCTTTTCTCGTCGTCCTGAAAGGTGGCGCGCATCGTGGTCTGGATCAGTGCGACCACGTCCTCCTGTTCCAGCCCCGCCGTACGGGCCCTGCGCAGCCAGCCGACCAGTTCGCGGCGCAACTCGGCCTGACCGGCGAGTGAGGGGCCCGCCAGGGTGCGCCGGACGAACGTGCCGACCCCCGGCCGCCCCTCCACCAGACCCTCCGCCTCCAGATGGCGGTAGGCCTTCAGCACGGTGTTGGGGTTGATCGCCAGCGACTCGGCCACGCTGCGCACTTTGGGCAGTTGGTCGCCCGGCTCGATCAGCCCGGTCCGCAAGCCCTGTTTGACCTGCTGGACGAGCTGCATGTACGGCGCCACCTGAGAGTGGCCGTCAAGCAGAAACTCGATCACACCGGAGCCTTCCTCTCTATTGTCTTATGACAATAGGACAATAGGGCAACCATGCGGCCGGGAACGCCTGCTGTCAAGGGGGTGGCGACCCGCGGGCCCCGGCTTCACCAGGGCAGGCTGCCCGCGCGATCGAAGAAGGTGCCGGTGGGCCCGTCCGGGCCGATGGTCGCGGCCTGGACGATCGCCTCGGCGCCCTGCTCGACCGTCTGGATCCCGTGCCCGCTCAGGCCGTGGAGGTCGGTCGCGGTGAGGCCGGGCTCGACGGAGTTGACACGCAGATCCGGCAGGCCCTTGGCGTACTGGACGGTGAGCATGTTCACCGCCGCCTTGGACGTGGCGTAGACGGGAACGGCGTACGCACTCTCCGGACGCTCGGGATCGGTGACCGCCCCGAACGAACCGAGGGTGGAACCGACGTTGACGATCACGGGCGACTCGGACGCGCGCAGCAGGGGCAGGAACGCCTGCGTCACGCGCACGACGCCGAAGACGTTCACGTCGTGGATGGAGCGCAGCGTGTCGATCGAGACGTCTTCGGGCTTCACCATGCCTTCGAAGATCCCGGCGTTGTTGACCAGGACGTCGAGCCGGCCCTCCCTGCCGGTGAGCGTCGCCGCGGCCGTGGCGACGGAGGCGTCGTCGGTGACATCGATGAGCAGGAAACGCGCACCGAGGTCGTCGGCCGCCGCCTGGCCGCGCCGCGCATCCCGGGCGCCGAGGTAGACGGTGTGGCCGAGCGCGATGAGGCGGCGGGCGGATTCACGGCCGAGGCCCTTGTTGCCGCCGGTGATGAGCGTGATGGTCATGAGGAATCTCTTCTGCTTCGATCGTGGGTTTCGATCTCGACTCTCGACCGGCGCCGGGCGGGACGGGTACGTCCCGGTCATCCTGGGAGTGACAGGGACAGTCACGCCAGGACGAAGGCGGCTAGCCTCGAGCCGTGGACACGACCAATGCCCTCGGCGCCTACCTGCGCGCACGGCGCGATCTGGTTCGCCCCGAGGATGTCGGGTTGATCGCGGGCGAGCGGAGGCGGGTGCCCGGCCTCCGCCGTGAGGAGCTGGCGATGCTGGCCGGCATCAGCTCCGACTACTACCTGCGCCTGGAGCAGGGGCGTGATCAGCATCCGTCCGCCCAGATACTCGACGCGCTGGCCAAGGCGCTGCAGCTCGACGCGCCCGCCACCGCCCACCTCCACGAGCTGGCCAGGCCCCGGGTCCGCCGCTCGCCGCGCCCGCGTGCCGAACGGGTCCCTGCCGGGATCGCGCAGCTCATCGGCCAGCTCCCGATGCCCGCCTACGTGACCGGCAGATACTTCGACGTGCTGGCGGCCAACCCGCTCGCCCGTGCGCTGTCGCCGAACTTCGCACCCGGCCGCAACCTGCTGCGGCAGGTCTTCCTGGACCCGGGTGACCGCGAACTGCACCTGGACTGGGAACGGGCGACCGCCGGCGTGGTCGGCGGTCTGCGCGCGGTGACCGGCACCGACCCCGAAGATCCACGTCTGGCGGCACTGGTCGGTGAGCTGTCGATCCGCAGCGACCGTTTCCGAACCCTGTGGGCCCGCGCCGACGTCGGCCATCGCAGGGACGGCACGAGTCACATGCTGCACCCGAAGGTCGGCGAGCTGCACCTGCGCAGAGAGAAGCTCGACGTCGCCGGAACCGACGGACAGCAGCTTGTCATCTACCATGCCGAACCCGGGACGGACTCAGCCCAGGCTCTCGCCCTGCTCGGATCCATCGTGGTCACCGACGAACGCGACGCGGCGGTCGCGGACGGTAACGGCGATCACCCGGCGACGATCAGCGGCCCCCGCGACGCCGGCCCAGGACGATCGACGCCGTGAGCACCGCGGCGATCGCGAAGCACGCGCCCCCGATCACGTCGACCGGATAGTGGAAGCCGCTGCCGACGAGCCCGATCCCCGCCATGACCGTGACGACGACGGCGACGGCGGCGGCCACGGCTCGCGCGGCCCCCGGCCTGGCCAGCACGACGAGCACGGTGAGCGTGGCGACGAGGCTGACGGTGTGGCCGCTCGGATAGGCGAGATAGTCCTTGAGCGGACGGTCGAACAGCGGCTTGAGCACCCAGGTGTTGAGCGCCACCGGGAGCGCGGTTCCGGCCAGGCAGAGGATCACGCCCTCCCACCGCCGCTGCGCCGCGCAGACGAGCGTCATCAGCGCGATCAGGGTGAGCAGGATGTAGGGCTCCGTCGGCAGGACGAACAGGCGCAGCAGCGCTCCCTCGTGGGCGAACACCCCGTCGATCCATCGCTGGAGTCCTCCGTCGAGGGCGTTGGGCTGCCGATCGCCCGCGACCCACGATCCCAGTCCCAGTGTGATCGCCGCCGTGACGGCCGCCCCGGCACCCTTGGCCTTTCCACTCACACGCACGGACCCTACCGGGGCGCCCCGACGGCGGAACGTGGGAGTGACGCGACCAGGTAGCAGGCCTGATTCCGGCATAGCGTGTCAGAAAGGGCGCCGCGGATGTCCGTGGTCAGTGCCGGCGGCGCGGCGGGCCCTTGCCTGCCTGACGATCTGAACGCGAGCAGGGCGGAAATATCCTTATTCGGAAGGATGGGCGATGTCGAATTACAGCATCTCCACCGCGAGTGTGAAGGACATCGAGCGCCTCGGCGAATGGGCCGACGACGAGGGATGGAACCCGGGGAGATCGGACGGGCAGACCTTCTTCTCCGCCGATCCGCGGGGCTTCTTCTTCGGGAGGCTCGACGGTGAGGCCGTGGCGTCGATCTCCGCCATCCGGTACGGAGCCGATTTCGGCTTCATCGGCTTCTACATCACCCGCCCCTGGGTCCGCGGGAAGGGTTACGGAATCCAGGTCTGGCGGGCGGGGATGGAGCATCTCGCCGGCCGCAACATCGGGCTCGACGGGGTGGTCGAGCAACAGGACAACTACCAGAAGTCAGGCTTCCGGCGTGCCTGGAACAACCTCCGCTACGAAGGCGTGCCGTCGGGCGCCGAGGCGCCAGGCGACATCAGGCTGATCGACATCCGGACGGTCCCGTTCGGCCAACTCGCCGCCTATGACCGCCGGTTCTTCCCCGCGCCCCGGGACGCGTTCCTCGCCTCGTGGGTCAACCTGCCCGACCGTACGGCTCTCGCGGCCGTACGCGACGGCCGGCTGCACGGTTTCGCCGTCATGCGGGCCGCCAGCGGCGCCTCGCGGATCGGTCCGCTCTACGCCAGTTCCCCGGACGTCGCCCTCGCGCTGATGAACGCGCTGTCGGCCACCGTGCCGGGATCGCCGGTCGCCATCGACGTCCCCGACATCAACAAGCCGTCCGTGCACTTGATGGAGGAACTCGGACTGCGGTCGGCCTTCGAAGCCGCCCGCATGTACACCGGCCGGGTGCCGGATGTGGACCTGTTCGGGATGTTCGCCGTCACCAGCATCGAACTGGGTTAGGTCGTGTCCGACACTCCCTAGCGGGCGCACCGTCTCCTCGTGCCTCTTGTCACGGCGCTGCGGACAGTGACGCGTGGAAGGCGTCCAGGGCGATCTCCAGATCCAGCGACCCGCCCGCCTCGTGCCCGTTGTACTCCCACGTCCGTATCTCCTTCCTCCCGGCGTAGGCGTGGTAGGCCGCGAAGGCGGTCGACGGCGGGCACACCTGGTCCATCAGGCCGGTGGAGAACCAGGCGGGCGCCGTGGCCCGCTGCGCGAACGCGATCCCGTCGAAGTACGCCAGGGTCTCGAAGACCTTCTCCACCAAGCCGCGGTGTGTAGCCAGATATCCCGAAATTTCGAGGTATGGGCCATCGGTGGTCGACCGGATCGCCCGCCGGATGTCGCACAGCAGCGGCGCCTGGAGATGAACCGCGCGCAGATCCGGCACCAGCCCCGCCACGGCCAGCGCGATGCCGCCGCCCTGGCTCGCGCCGACGACCCCGACCCTCGCCGGATCGACTATGTCGACGGCGCGTACGGCCTCGACCGCCCGGACGGCGTCGGTGAACACGCGCCGGTAGAAGTACGTCTCCTTGGCGGTGACGCCGCGTGTCATGAAGCCCGGGTACGACGGGCCCGCGCCGACCGGATCAGGGGTGTCCCCGCCCGCCCACGCGCCGCCCTGGCCCCGGGTGTCCATCAGCAGGTGCGCGTAGCCGGCGCTGGGCCACAGCAGGTCGTCCAGGGGGTGGCCGCGACCGCTCGCGTAGCCGTGGAACTGTACGACGGCCGGCAGCGGACCGCTGCGATGCCGGGGGACGCGCAACCATCCCCTGACCGGGTGACCGCCGAATCCGTTGAAGGTCACGTCGAACACGTCGACGGTCCGCAGTCGCGTGCCGACGGGGGTCAGCCGCAGATCGAGGGGATGGGCCGCCGCGGAGTCGAGGGTGTCGCGCCAGAACGCGTCGAAGTCCGCGGGCGTCTCGTAGGCGCTGCGGTACGCCCAGAGGCCGGCCTGGTCCGGGTCCGTGGTCATCGGCGCGGTGTCCTCTCACGAATGTCCAGCGACGTCCCGAGCCGGACCTGTTCGCCCCCGGCGAGGGTCAACTCCGCCGTCGTGCCGTCATGGCCGACGCGTGCCGTACGGGTTCCGGGGAGGGAGTTGCGAACCGTCAGCGAGGTGAGCTCGCCCCGCCGCCATTCGAGGTCGACGGTCCACCCGCCCCGGCACCGGACGCCCCACGCGGCCCCGTCCGCCCAGGCGGCCGGGACGGCGGGCAGGATCCGGATGACCCCGCCGTGGCTCTGCACCACCATCTCCAGCAGCGCCGCCGTGATCCCGTAGTTGCCGTCGATCTGGAACGGGGGATGGGTGCTGAACAGGTTGGGCAGCAGCCCGCCCCAGAGCGAGCCGTCGGCGGGGACGTTCACCGACGGGTCGTCGCTGTACGGGCGGGTCGCCTCCAGGAACAGGTCCCGTGCCGTCCGGGCGTCACCCAGCCGCGCGCGCAGCGCGATCTTCCAGGCCCAGGACCATCCCATGGCGCCGGGACCGCGGGCGTCCAGCGACCGTACGGCCGCCGCCGCGAGGTCCGGCGTCTCGACGGGGTCGATCTGGCCCAGGGGGTAGACCCCGGCGAGGAACGACAGGTGCCGGTGATGCGGGTCCTGTTCCGGAAGGTCCTCGGCCCATTCGCGCAGCCGCCCGTCGGGGGCGATCCGCGGAGGGCGCAGGCGCGGCATCGCCGTACGGATCCGGCCGGAGATCGGGTCGTCGAGGCCCAGGGCCTCGGCCGCCGCGAGGCAGTCGGAGAACAGGGCACGGATCAGCGCCATGTCCATGGCGGCGGAGTACGAGAGCGATTCCGGGGTCGACTGTCGGGAGACGAACAGGTTCTCCGGCGAGGTGGAGGGGATGGTGTCCAGCCACCCGTCCGGGCCGTCGACCAGCCAGTCCAGGCAGAACTCGGCGCAGCCGCGAAGCAGCGGCCAGCCCCGCTCGCGGAGGAACTCCAGGTCCTGGCCGAACTCGAAGTGTTCCCAGAGGTGGTGGGCCAGCCAGACGCCGCCCATCATCCAGATCGCCCACGAGGGGTTCCCGTGTCCCATGCCCACGGGCAGGGCCCAGCCCCACATGTCGGTGTTGTGATGGGCGACCCAGCCGCGCGCGCCGTACAGCTCCCCGCTGACCCGGCCTCCGGTCTGCGAGAGCCGTTCGATCAGGTCGAACAGCGGCTCGTGGCACTCGGGCAGACCCGCGCTCTCCGCCCCCCAGTAGTTCATCTGGGTGTTGATGTTGATGGTGTAGTTCGACGACCAGGCGGGACGCAGTTCGGCGTTCCACAGGCCCTGCAGGTTGGCCGGCGGCCCGGCCGCGGGGCGGGACGCCGACGCGAGCAGATATCTGCCCAGCTGGAACATCACCGTGGCGACCAGGCCCTCGTCCGTGCCGCCGAGGATCTCCTTCTCGACGTCGAACGTGCCCGTCCGCCTGGTTCCGATCGTGAGCCCGGCCGCACTCAGCAGGGCACGCAGGTCCTGCCGGTGCGCCCGCAGCAGCTCCGCGGCACCCGCCGCGACCGCGGCCTCGGCGTCGCGTACGGCACGGGCCAGATGCTCCTCCCTGGACGCCGAACGGACCACGTCCGCGCGATTCGCCCAGTAGTCGGCGGCACTGGTCGAGCTGGTCAGGACGATCAGCGCCCGCGACATGCCGCGGACCGACCAGACCCCGTCGGTGGCGGAGGCCTCGCCGTCGGTGCCGATCCGGACGGCCGCCGCGGCGAAGGGGTCGTAACCGTCGTCCGGCGCGGCCGCGTATCGGAGGGGCTCGGCGACGTCCGGCTCGTGCAGCGGTGCCCCGTCGACGGGGACCTCGACGCCGAGCGTGAGCCCTGATACGCCGGCCGCCTCGTGGACCCCACGCAGCGGGGAGGACATCTCAAGCCGCATGTCCGCGGTCCCGCCCTCGACGGTCACCTCGACGCAGACGGCCCGCGCCGGCCGGCTCGCCCAGGTCCGCCGGCGTACGGAGCGTCCACCGACCTCGAGCGTCTCGCTGACCACGCCGTCGTCGAGGTTCAGCGTGCGCCCCAGGTAGGCGGCCTCAGCGCCGGGTGAGTCGCCCGTCGAGTCGCCCGGTGAGTCACCGGCCGGGTCGCCGGTCTCCAGGGTCATCCAGAGGTCGACGAAGGGCAGGTACTCCTGGCTGTAGTCGCCCTCGAAGGACATGAGCAGCTTCTCGGCGCGCCGATGGTCCTCGTCGCGGACGGCCTGCCGTACCTCGGCGAGCCGTTCCGGGCCGGCGCCGGAGGCGAGGACCCGGGCGAGGGCGTCGGCCGGGCCCTTCGGCCGTCCCGACCAGACCGTGGAGTCGTTGATCTGGAGCCGGCTTCCGCGGACGCCGCCGAACACCATCGCGCCGAGCCGTCCATTGCCGACGGGCGCCGCCTCGAACCAGCTCGACGCCGGCCGCGGCCAGGCGAGCACGAGATCGTCGCCGGCCATCTGTTCCTTTTTCATTTGATGCCCCGTGAATCCGATGGAGTCGATGATGCGGGAGCTCGGAACGGCGGTGCGGTCCCGGGCCTCTGACGGGTCGTCTACCGGACGTTCAGCGGGCCGCACCGCAGAGCGGACAGGTCGACGGCGTCGGCCATCGCCCGCATGCCCGTGTCGTTCGGGTGGAGATGATCGCCGCTGTCGAACGACGGCAGCATCCGGTGCTGGTCGCATGGATCGCGCATGACCTTGTCGAGATCGCTCACGGCGTCGAACTCGCCGCCGGTCCGGATCCATTCGTTGACGCTCTGGCGCACGGCCTCGCCGGCGGCGTCGTACTCGTACCAGCCCTGGTACGGCAGCACGGTCGCGCCGACGACCCACTTGCCCGCCGCATGGGCCCGATCGATGATCTGCCGATAGCCGGCGATCATGTCGTCCACCGTGACGCCGGTGTGGGCCTTGATGTCGTTGATGCCTTCGAGCAGGAACACCGTGCTGACGCCGGGCTGGGAGAGCACGTCACGCTGCAGTCTGTTCAGCGCGGCCTGGCCGGCGCCGTCCGCGAGCACCTTGTTGCCCGAGATGCCCTCGTTCGCTACTCCTTTCACCGTGATGCCGGACGCGGCCTGGAGCCGCCGGGAGAGATGGTCGGGCCAGCGGCGGTTCCGGTCCGCGGTCGACGCCCATCCGTCGGTGATGGAGTCGCCGAGGGTCACCACCGAGCTGATCGCCGTGGACGTCTCCACACTGATGGCGTCCAGCCAGTGCCAGGAGCCGATCGGGTCGGTCCAGTTGGCCGCGCCCTCCTCGGCGGTGTGGTCGCCCGCGGCCGCGTAGGAGGTCTGCATGGCCATGCCGTGACCGGTCGTCGGTCCCTGGGCGCCCGTCACATACAGGCTGATGACCAGATCGCTCTGGGCGGCCAGCTCCCCGGGCAGCGGATCGCTGAGCACGGTCTCACCCGCCGGGACGGTGACGGACGCGGCCCCGCCGAAAGCCAGCCGGCGATTGGTGTCGCGAACCAGCTCCGCGCCCTGCTTCCGCAGCCCCGCGTACGCGCTCGCGAAGGTCACCGGGTGCTCGCCGAAGGCGTTGGACACCCGGATGCGCATGTCCGTGCCGCCGACGCTGGTGCGCACGATCATCCGGTAGCCGCGGTCGGCCGGCCCGGCGTCCTGCCGCTCGGCACTGGCGCCCCAGGTCACCACGGAATGCCTGGTCCGTTCCACCGTGGTCGCCGACCGCGCCCGCTGTCGAGTGAGGTGCACCGGGCCCGCCCCCATCAGAGGCTCCTCAGCGTGACGGACTCACCGGGCTCGAGGTCGATCCGCCGCGAGGCGCCGCCGGCGAGGACGGTGGTGCTGCGGCCGCCGACGCTCTTCAGCGTCGCCTGGGTGACCTCGCCGTCCTTCCACGTGAGGTCGGCGACGAAGCCCCCGCGGACGCCCACGCCGGACACCGAACCGGAGGCCGCCCAGGCGGCGGGCAGCGCGGGCAGCAGTTCGACGTGGCCGGGCCGGGAGTAGACCAGCATCTCGACGACCGCGGCGAAGGTGCCGAGGTTCGCGTCGATCTGGAAGATGCCGCGGCCCGGGTCGGTCTCGTAGATGTCGAAGAGGTTCATCGCGGTGCCGTTGCCGCCGTTCGTCGACGGCTTCAGGTTGGTGACGAGAAGCCGGTACGCCTTCTCCGCGTTCTTCAGCCGGGCCCAGCACAGGCTTCGCCACGCGTTGGCCCAGCCGTAGCTGTCCATTCCTCGCGCGGTGAGCAGCACGGTCGCTCCGGCGACGACGTCCTTCGAAGTGGAGCCGTCCGGGCGGATCCGGTCGCCGGGGAACAGACCGATCAGCGGGGAGAGGTGCCGGTGGCCGGCCTCACCGAGGTCGTCGGGCGACATCCACTCCTCCAGCCGGCCGGTCGTGGGGCTGACCACCGGCAGATACAGTCGGCCGCGGAGATCGTCGATGGCGTCGGCGTAGCCGGCGTCCCGTCCGAGCACCTGGGTGGCGGTGCGGTAGTTCGTGAACAGGGCCCACACCAGTTCCTGGGCGTAGGTGTTGCCCATGGCGTCCTGCGGGCCGTGTTCGGGCGACCAGTCACCGTCGGCGATCAGGACCTCGCGCTCGGCACCGGACGCGTCGGTGACGGTCGCGCTGACGAGGCGGGTCTCCCAGAACTCCACGGCGCCCTTGATGACCGGGTAGACCTTCGCCAGATAGGCGTGGTCCAGGGTGTACTCGTAGTGCTCGAACAGGTTCTGGCAGAGCCACGCGTTGCCGGCCGGATGCCACCACCAGCCGCTTCCGCCGAAGGGGTTGGTGGAGAAGCCGACGGCCCAACCGGCGATCCTGCCGCTGGAGTTGCGGAACCTGCTGGCCGGGTCGTTGAACAGCCGCCGGGTGACATCCGTCCAGCACGGCAGCTGCGCGACGCAGTAGTCCGCGAAGGCGTCGAAGCAGTCGGACAGCCCGCCACGGTCGGCCGGCCAGTAGTTCATCTGGATGTTGATGTCGGTGTGGTAGTCGCCCATCCAGTCCGGGTCGTTGTCGTCCAGCCACGGACCCTGCAGGCCCATCGGCAGGCCGCCCCGCGATCCGGAGATCATCAGATAACGACCGAACTGCAGGTATGCGGCCTCGAGTTCCGGGTCGGGGACGTCGTCCCGGTGGCGCGCCTGCGTCCGTTCCCAGGTGTCCAGTTCGCGTTGCGTGACGGACGAAGTTCCGAGGTCGATGCCGAACTGCTCGAACACCGGCCGGAAGTCGGCGACGTGGCTGCGCAACAGATCGTGGGCGGACTTCTGGGTCAGCGCCCCGGCCCTTGTCCGGGCCAGGCGCTCGGGATCCACGGACGGGTCGCGGAACCCGGTGGTCGAGTCTGGGGCGTAATCGGTGCCACCGGTGACGACGACGGTGAGATCCCGGCAGTCGGTGAAGGAGATCGACGTGCCGTCGACCGCGATCTCGCCGGTGCCGCTGTACGCGGTGACCGCGGCGCCGTACCGCAGGCCGTTGGCGAGGGAGGCGCCGAACGACGAGGAACGGCCCGCGCCGTCGACGGTGGTGGACTCGCCGTGGGCGCCCGTCAGGGAGACCGTGCCGGTGTACGCGCCGTGGCCCTGCTGGGAGAAGTGCAGAACGAGGGCGTCGTCGGGGCGGCTGGCGAAGATCTGCCGCCGGTAGGTGACACCGTCGAGGTCGTACACGGCGGTGACCAGACCCTGGGCCAGGTCGAGGGTGCGGCGGTAGTCGCCGACGCCGCCGAGGTCGTGACCGGGGATGTCGACGGCGAGCGTGGCCAGCATGGTCAGGGAGCCGAAGTCGTCCCGGCCGTAGGGGAGCTGGCCGTCGCTCTGCGGCGTGTCGTTGAGACCCCCGGTCCACAGGGTGGCATCAGTGATCATCAGGAGTTCGCGGGCGGGATCGTTGCTCACGAGCGCCCCGAGGCGCCCGTTCCCGATGGGCAGTCCCTGCTCGATCATGGAGGTGGCGGAGCCGGGCGCCCGCCACCAGAGCTGGTGCTTGGCGGCCTCGTCCACCGTGAGCAGGGGCGACTCGGTGTTCCGGATATCCACTTCGATGCTCCAACTGGGGGTCCGGCAGACGCGGCCCGGCGGGATCGCCGGACCGCGCCGGGTACGTCAGGGGGCTGCGGTGCGCGAGGGGTGGTGCCCGTTGCGATGGGGCCGACCGGCCGGGCTCAGGGAGCCACGAGCGACTGGATGCTCACCGCGGCCGCCCCGCGTGCCCACTCTTCGAAGGGCAGCGGGCGGATGGACAGCGGGCACTCGACGGCGGCGCCGAACGCCTGCCGCTCGAAGCCCGCGCGGATGTGTTTTTCGAACAGGTCGTAGGCGGCGAGTCCCTCGCCGGAGACGACGATCCTGGCCGGGCCGACCAGGTTGGCGACCGCCGCGATGCCGAGCCCGATCGCGTCGCCCCCGCGGGCGAAGATGGCGCCGATCTTCTCGTCGCCGCCGCGGGCGAGGCTCACCGCGTCGTCGATGGTGAGTTCAGGGCGGCCGGTGGACTCCCTGGCCTGCCGCACGATGGCGGGTGTGCCGGCGATCGCCTCCACGCAGCCGCGGCCGCCGCAGTGGCAGGTGGGGCCGGTGGCGTCGACCCCGATGTGGCCGATCTCCCCGGCCACGCCGTGCGAGCCGGAGACCAGCCGGCCGTTGACGACCAGGCCGCACCCGATGCCCGTCCCGACGGTGACGAGGGCGAACGACTCGGCGCCCACGCCCTCGCCGAACCAGTGTTCGGCCGTGGTCAGCGCCTTCACGTCGTTCTCCACCGTGACGGTGAGCCCGGTGACCTCCGCCGCGCGCTCACGCAGCGGCACGTTGTGCCATTGGAGGAACGGGGAGTAGCGGACCAGGCCGGTGGTGCGGTCCACGTCGCCGGAGACGGCGAGTCCCAGTCGGCGGGCGCGGGCCCGGTGGCCGCCGGGGCCGTCGAGCAGTTCGTCGACGAGGAGGCCGAGTTCGGTGAGGACGGCCTCGACGCCCAGGTCGGCCAGCGGCCGGTGGGCCGACACCCGCACATCCGCGCAGAGATCGCAGACCACGCCGATCAGCTCGTCGCCGGTGATCTTCACGCCGACGAAGAACTCGCGGTCAGCCTGGATCGCGAGCGGACTCGCCGGCCGTCCCGCGCCCGGTCCCGTCCGCTCGGTCGCGGCCAACTCCTGCAGGTAGCCCATCTCGATGAGCGGCCGCGCGGCCTTGGTGACGGCGGCGGAGGACAGCCCGAGCCGGTGTGCGAGGCTGACCCGGCTCAGGGGGCCTTCGGTCAGCACCGCCGTGAAAACGGCTGTCGCCGCCGGGGTCTCCGTGAGAGCGCCTGCGCCGATCTCGGTAACCATGGTCCGAAACGTAGGCGTAATAATTTCCTTCGTCAAGTATTGATTCGCGCGCCGGGCAAGTCCTACGCTCAGCGGCACTCACCGGCCTGTCCGCCCGATCTAGAGGATCAGATGCACTCCGTGCTGTTCCACCCCGACCACCGCCTGTGGCTGTTGCGCGGCCCTACCTCGGCGTATGCCATCCGGCTCGCCGAGGACGACAGCGTACGGAACGTCCACTGGGGTGCCGTGCTGACGCTCGACCAGGCGGTCACGCTGGCCGAGCGCGTGTCACCGGCGGCGAGCAGTTTCGAGGCGGTGGCCGGCGTGGACGAACTGGCGGTGGAGGGCGGCGCCCGCTTCGGGCCGCCCAGCCTCGTCGTGCGGTTCGCCGACGGCACCCGCGGAGTTCAGTGGCGCTACGAGGGCCACGATGTCGACGGCGGCCACCTGCGCATCCACCTGCGCGATCGGCACTATCCGCTGCACGTGACCCTGAACTACCGGGTGCACGGCGACAGCGACGTGATCGAGCGGTGGACGAACATCGAGAACCGCGACGACCAGGCCCCGGTCACGGTGCTGCGCTGCGACTCCGCCGCCTGGGCGGCGCCGCACCGGACGCACTACCGGATGAGCCACCTCGTCGGCGGCTGGAACAGCGAGTTCCAGGTCCGGCGGACCGACGTCCCCGTGGCCGAGACGGTCCTGACCAGTCGGCGCGGCATGACGAGCCACCACGCCAACCCCTGGCTGGCCGTCGACGACGGCACCGCGGGCGAGGACCACGGCGAGGTCTGGAGCACCGCGCTCGCCTGGAGCGGAAGCTGGCGGATCACCCTGCACCGGGACCCCGTCGGCCGGACCACGTGGACGGGCGGATTCGGCCACGAGGGTCTCACCTGGTCGCTGGCGCCCGGCGAGGCGCTGGAGACTCCCGTCTTCGCCGGCCTCTACACGCCGGACGGGTTCGGGGCGGCCAGCCGCGCCTGGCACGGACACGTCCGCGGGCAGGTGCTGTCCCACCCGGACGAGACGCGGCCCGTGCTCTACAACTCCTGGGAGGCGACCGGGTTCGACGTCGACGAGGCCGGCCAGATGGCCCTGGCGGCGCGCGCCGCTAGTCTCGGCGTCGAACTGTTCGTCATGGACGACGGCTGGTTCGGCGCCCGCAGCAGCGAACGGGCCGGCCTCGGGGACTGGGAGCCGAACCCGGCCCGATTCCCGTCCGGGCTCGGCCCGCTCGCGGCCGAGGTGCGCCGGCTCGGCATGCGCTTCGGGATCTGGGTGGAGCCCGAGATGGTCAATCCCGACAGCGACCTCTACCGGGCCCATCCGGACTGGGTCCTGCACATGGCCAACCGCGACCGGACCGAGATGCGCCACCAACTGGTGCTCAACCTCGCCCGGCAGGACACCGCCGAGTGGACCCACGCCTGGCTGGACCGGCTGGTCGCCGACCACGACATCGACTTCCTCAAGTGGGACGCCAACCGCCCGTTCACCGAGGCCGGCTGGCCGGGCAGCGGCGATCCCGAACGGCTGTGGATCGACCAGACGCGGGCGGTCTACCGGATCATGGACCGGCTCCGGGCCGACCACCCGGGCCTGCGCATCGAGGCGTGCTCCGGCGGAGGCGGCCGGGCCGATCTGGGCATCCTGGCCCGCACCGACCAGGTGTGGGTGTCGGACAACACCGACCCCGTCGACCGGATCGGCATCCAGCACGGGTTCAGCCAGCTCTACCCGGCCCAGGTCATGAGCGCCTGGGTCACCGACAGCCCCAACCCGGCCACCGCCCGGCTGACCCCCCTGCGCTTCCGTTTCCACGTCGCCATGGCCGGTGTCCCCGGCATCGGCGGCGACCTCACCACGTGGACCGAGGAGGAGCTGAAGGAGAGCGCCGAGTTGGTCGCCGCGTACAAGCGCATCCGGCCGGTCGTCCAGCACGGCGCGCAGCACCGGCTGCGCGGTGACGGGACGCTGACCGGCGTGGAGTACGTCCGCGACGACGACCACGTGGTGCTCGCCTGGTGCCCCACCCGTGCGTTCGGCCACGCGCCGGCGCCGCTGCGCCTGGCCGCCGTACGGCCGGAGGCGGTGTACCGGGACCTGGACACCGGGGCGACGTACCCGGGCGCCGTGTTGCTCCAGTCGGGCCTGCCCCTCTGCCTGCCGCGGGGCGACCACGCCAGCACGCTCGTCCGGCTGCGGAGGGTGCACTAGGCCGGTGTTCAGGCCGCCGGAAGGCGCAGCTCGATCAAGCCGCCTTGTGAAGGCTTCGCGGTCAGGCCGCCGCCCGCCGCGTCGGCCAGGCGGCGCGCCAGCGCCAGTCCCAGGCCCGCGCCCTCTCCGGGGCTCGCGGCGCTTCCCTGGGTTCCCGGCCTGAGCACGGAGTCGACTTCCGCGGGATCGAACCCCGGTCCGTCGTCGGCGACGGAGAACACCACGTCGTTCTCCTGACGGGACACCCCCAGCACGATGGCCGTGCGACCGTATCGCACGGCGTTGTCGAGCAGGGGCTGGAGTATGCGCAGCACCACGTCCCGATCGCACGCGACGACCGGGTTCGCCGAGCCGTCCAGGTCGAGCCGGACGTCGAGGCCGACGGCGCCGCAGGAGTGCAGGGCCTCGGCCGCCACCTCGGCGGCCGTACACGTGCCGGTGGAGGGGTCGATGCTCTGCTGCGCCAGCCCGATCAGGGTCTCGAGGACATCGGCCATCCGGTCGGTTCCTTCGAGGACCTGCCGGAGCGCGGTGCGCAGGTGCTCGGGCGGACGGTCTTGGCGGAGTGCGATCTCGGTCTCCAGCCTCAGCTGGGTGAGTGGGGTGCGCAATTCGTGGGCGATCTCCGCGGTGACCCGCTTTTCGTGGCGAAGCGCAGCGGACAGCCGGGCGAGCAGGCTGTCCAGCGTCGAGGCCAGGCCGGTCAGCTCGTCACGAGGCGGCCCGAGCCCGAATCTCCGATCGAGGTCCCGTTCCGACCACATGGCGGCCTGGGTGGTCATCTGCGCGACCGGCCGGAGTGCGTGCAGCACGGTGCGGCGGATGAAGAACGCGCCGATGCCGAGGACCAGCGCGTCGAAGACCAGAGCGCCGATCAGCGCGGTGCGTTCGGCGTCCTCGTAGGGAGCCAGGGACAGGGCGGCCACCACCGTCGCCTTCGGCGTCCGGGGGTCACGCAGGTGCAGGGCCAGGATCCGCGTATCGGCGGGGACATCGCGGATCGTGGTCTGCGGCGATGTGCTGAGAGTGCGCGCGGCGCGGTACAGCGGGCTCGATCTGGATGGCCCGCTGACCAGGGCGCCGTTGACGTCGAACACCCACACGCCGTTGTCGAGCGCCTCGTCGAAGGGAGTGTCGGCCAGCGTGAGCCTCCCTTGCCGGGTCGTCACGTTCGCCGCCGCGGCTTCGGCACGCGTGCGCAGGACGCCGTTGGCGTCCTTCTCCAGCCGCCAGGACAGCACGGAGTAGAACCCGGCCGTCAGCGCCGCGAGAGCGACCGCCAGCGTGGCCGTCGCGGTGATGACGAGCCGGTTGCGGATCACGTGATCGAATATCCGACGCCGCGGACCGTGGTGAGCAGCCCGGCCTGACCGATGTCGGTGAGCTTGCGGCGAAGCCGCACGATGTAGGCGTCCAGGGTGTTGTCGTGCACCATGGCACCCGGCGGCCAGGCCGCGTTGATGAGCGAATGACGTCGCACGACCTCGCCTCGGCGGGCCAGCAGAGTCGCCAGGATGCGGAACTCCGTCGGCGTGAGCGCGATCGCCCGATCCTCGTGACGCAGCGTGTGGGCGGCCGGGTCGAGATGCAGTCCCACAGGGGCGGGTCGCGGTGCGCCGCCGCGCCGGAGCAGGGCCCGCAGGCGGAGGACCAGCTCATCGAAATGAAACGGCTTGGGCAGGTAGTCGTCGGCGCCGGAGTGGAATCCCGCGAGCCGGTCGGTGATTCCTCCTCGAGCGGTGAGGAAGAGCACCGGCGCCTGGACGCCACGTGACCGCATCGCCAGACAGAGATCACGGCCGTCCACGTCGGGAAGACCGATGTCCACGATGAAGACCTCCGGCGTCGAATCGTCGATGCGGCGCAGCAGGTCGGCCCCGGTGGAAACGCAGACGGGAACCTCGAACCCCTCCTCCCGCAGGCCGCGACTGAGCACCTGACGCAGGCCGGGATCGTCCTCGACGATGGCGACGCTGGGAGCCAAGAGAGCGCCTCCCCTCATGCGGCTGTTGGTCCGGCTCGCCAGATTACGCGATGGGCCGGGGCCTTCAGGAGGGACATCGTCGCACGTGGCGACGTGTGTGACGTAGTCAGGTTGAGTTCAGGTGGGGCATGTCAGCCTGGCGCGATGATGACTCCTGAACGACGAGCGGTCTCCTCGCCGGCGAGGCAGGCCCTCAACAAGGTCCCATCCATCACGATCTATTTCTGGATCATCAAGATCCTCTGCACGACCGTCGGGGAGACCGCGGCCGACTTCCTCAGCTCCACGCTGAATCTCGGGCTGACCAACACCACTTACGTCATGGCAGCGCTGCTGGCCGTCTTCCTCTACTTCCAGTTCCGCGGCCGGAGCTATGTGCCGTCGATCTACTGGGTCACCGTGGTCCTGATCAGCGTCGTGGGCACGCTGATCACCGACAACCTGACGGACGGCTTCGGGGTGTCACTCGAGACCACCACCGTCATCTTCGGCGTCGCGTTGATCGCGACCTTCGCCGCCTGGTACGCCAGTGAGCGGACTCTGTCCATCCACACCATCCACACCGCCAGGCGCGAGAGCTTCTACTGGCTGGCCATCCTGTTCACCTTCGCGTTGGGGACCGCGGCGGGCGACCTCGTCGCCGAGCGCATGAACATGGGTTACCTCCTGTCGGCCGTGATGTTCGGCGCCCTGATCGGGATCGTCGCCCTCGCGTACGGGGTGGCGAAGGTCAACACCGTCCTGACCTTCTGGATCGCCTACATCCTCACCCGGCCGCTGGGAGCGTCGATCGGCGACTACCTGTCACAGCCGGGCGACGAGGGCGGTCTGGCTCTGGGGACCGTCGTCACCAGCCTGCTGTTCCTGATCGCCATCGTGGGCTTCGTGCTGTACCTGACCACCAGCAGGCGCGATCAGGACGGACCGCACGTCCTCGCCGCGGCGCACGGTCCGGCCGCACGACTCGCAAGCACACGCGGCGCAGCCGACGGCCGGCATCAGGGGAGATGAGCGGTGCCGGAACGTGTACGCCGCTGGTTGCTGGGCTCCGGGGCGCACTGGCTGCGCTGGGCCGCGCTGCGGTTGCTCGGCCTGGCCAACGTGTGGCGGGCGCGCCGCACCCCGGCCGCGAGCGCGGACGTCGTCCGCATTCTGCTGTTCCACGCGTTCGGGATGGGCGGAACCATTCGCACGGTGCTCAATCTGTCCGGCCACCTCGCGCAGGGGCGGCATGTCGAGATCATCAGTGTGGTCCGCACTCGGGACCGGCCGTTCTTCGACGTCCCGCCGGGGGTCGAGGTGTCCACCCTGGACGATCGCACGCGAGAGAAGACCGGAGTCGCCGGACTGCTGGCACGGCTGCCCAGCGTGCTGGTGCCCACCACCGAGCCGGTCTACCGGAGTTGCTCCCTGTGGACCGACGTGTTGCTGGTGCGCTGCCTACGTGGTCTGCGGGGCGGCACGCTGATCACGACACGGCCCGCCCTGAACCTGTTCGCCGCGGCCTTCGCCCCGCCGGAGGTGATCACCATCGGTCAGGAGCACCGTCACCTGGCCGCGCACAAGCTCGCACTGCGCAAGGTCATCACGCGCCGGTACGGCAGGCTCGACGCGCTGGTCACATTGACGGAACCCGATCGGGATCGGTACGCGGCGCTGCTCCCGCACCTGCCGCTCGCCTGCATTCCCAACGCACTGCCCGCACTCGGCGGGGGACGCGCCTCGTTGGAGGGCCGATCGGCTGTCGCAATCGGGCGCCTCGACCGAGTCAAGGGATTCGACCTGCTGATCGCGGCCTGGCGGATGGTCGCCGACCGGCACCCGGAATGGAACCTGCGGATCTTCGGGTCGGGCCCCTGGCTGGGCGGGCTGGCCGCGCAGATCGAGGAGGCGGGTCTGGAGGACAAGGTGTTCCTGATGGGACGGACCGATCGGGTCGGCGAGGAGTTGTGCAGGGCGGGGATGTTCGTCCTCAGCTCTCGTTCCGAAGGCAGGCCGATGGTCCTGCTCGAAGCGATGAGCAAGGGACTGCCGGTCGTCGCGTTCGACTGCCCGACAGGGCCCGCTGAGATGATCGACGACCGGGTGGACGGCCGGCTGGTCCCGGCGGAGGATGTCGAAGGGCTCGCCCGTACGATCTGCGACCTCATCGAGGATGATCAGGCTCGACGCGAACTCGGAGCCGCGGCCATCCGCACGGCTGCCGCGTATGACCTCTCCGTCATCGGCCGGGAATGGGACCACCTGCTGGACGGACTGGTAGAAGTCCGGAACCGGAGGGCCAGGCAGACAGTCGCCGAACCGGCGTCGATCTCCGAAGCGCCACGCGCCTCGGCCCTCCGCTCCGAGATGCCGGCGGAGAGTCGGCCACGGTGAGGTCACCCGTATCTCCTGCGGGCTGGAAGAAATGCGGATGATCGCGCTCGCCGTCGGCGTCGCGCTGCTGGGCTCGCTGTTCTTCGCACTTGGAGCCGCGTTGCAGCAACATGAGGCTGCCCGCTCCGCCGAGCCTCGTCTCCGTGTGCTCCTTCGCCGGCCGCTGTGGCTGGCCGGCGGCGCGGCCGGCGTCGTGGGGGCCACCCTGCACATATTCGCGCTGAGCATCGGCCCGTTGACTCTGGTGCAGCCGATGGGGATGGCCGGCCTGCTGTTCGCCCTGCCGATCGCCGCCGCATTGCACGGCCGCAGCCCCAGACGTGAGGAACTCGTCGCCGCGTTGCCGGTGTGCATCGGGCTGATGGGGCTCGTGCTCCTCGTCCCCCGGACCGCCCAGACCCCGCAGCTGACGGAATCGGGCGCGGTCATGATGCTCGCGGGAACCGCTCTCGCCGCCGCGGCCTGCTTCGGAATCGCCCAGCGCTCGGCGGGCGCGGCCCGCACCGCCCTGTTCGCGGTCGCGGCCGGAGTCATGTACGGCGCCACCGCGACGCTCACCCACGTCCTGGTCGAAGGACCGGGCGGCGACCTGTGGCTTCTCGCCGTCGTTCCCCTTCCGGCGGTGTCGGCGCTGATGTTGCTCCAGCGCGCCTACGCCGCCCCGGCCCGGCCGAACGCGTCGAGAACTCGGGATTCGCGAGAGGAACTCGGGGGCGGCCATTTCGCCGTGGCGTTCGCCACGCTCCAAGTGACCGATCCGCTCACTGCCGTGACCTGGGGCGCCTTACTCCTCGGCGAGCCTCTGCCGTCCCACGCCACCGCTGCTCTCGTGGCCGCGCTGCTGGCCGCAGCCGGAACCGTCGCGCTCGCCCGAACCACCCCGCTGAACAGACAAGCGCCCTGACAAGGATCGAAACTGATGAACGCCTTTCCCCTCGACGCCGTCCCTTCGCCAACGACTGACGGACTGGACACGGTCATGCCGGCCGGGAGCCGGGCCGCGGCCAGGTGCCGTACCGTCCTGATCGCCACCGACACCTACCCGCCCGACGTCAACGGCGCCGCCTATTTCAGCCACCGCCTGGCGAGCGGCCTGGTCGCGCGCGGCACACAGGTGCATGTGGTGTGCGCCTCCGATGAGGGCTCGCCGCGGACCGACATCATGGATGGGGTCGTGGTCCACCGCCTGCGCTCGGCGCCCCTGCTCGTCCACCCCACGATGCGGGTCACCGTTCCCGCGGGGCTGGGCCGTACCCTCCTGCGCCTGATCGGCCGGGTGCGGCCGCAGGTCGTGCACGTCCAGGGACACTTCGTCGTCGGCAGGGCGGCGATCGAGGCGGCTCGCCGGGCGGGCCTGCCCGTAGCGGCCACCAACCATTTCATGCCGGACAATATGTTCCAGTTCGCCGGTATTCCGGCTCGGCTTCGCGGGCGCGTGGGTGACCTGGTCTGGCATGACTTCAGGCGAGTTTTCGCCCGAGCTGACCGTGTCACCACTCCCACCCGTATCGCGGCGGAGTTGCTGTCCGCCAAGGGGTTCACCCGTGAGGTGGAGGCGGTCTCCTGCGGGGTCGACCTGCACCGGTTCCAGCCGCAGCCCCAGCAGTGGGCGCGGCAGCGGTTCGAACTGGAGGACCGGCCGACCATTTTGTTCGTGGGCCGCCTCGATGAGGAGAAACGCCTGGACGAGCTGGTCTGGGCCCTTCCGCAGGTGCTGAACCGCGTAGACGCGCAGATCGTGTTCGTCGGGACCGGGGGAAGGCGGCCGGCTCTGGAGCGGCTGGCGGCGCGGATCGGAGTCGGCGGGCGCGTGCGCTTCCTCGGCTTCGTCCCCGACGCCGCTCTGCCGCAGGTGTACTCCGCCGCCGACGTGTTCGCCATGCCCGGCGTCGCCGAGTTGCAGAGCATCGCGACGTTGGAGGCGATGGCCAGCGGTCTTCCCGTGGTCGCGGCCCGCGCCATGGCGTTGCCGCATCTCGTGGCGGACAACGGCCGTCTCTACCGGCCGGGCGACGTCAGGGAGCTGGCCGGGCATCTGACCGCCATCCTGACCTCCGCCGACCTCCGTGCTTCGATGGCCAAGGCCAGCCTCGCTCTGGCCGCCACCCACGACCACCGGCGCTCCCTCGCCCGCTTCGAGGAGATCTACGCGGAGCTCATCGCGTGAGGTCATCGCGTGCCGGCCGGCGCGATGCCGGTGAGCCGTCCGGCTGAGTGCCCGGACATCGCAGACCGCGCCCGGTGATCCCTGGAAGCCGAACGGCGTCGTGATCCGGGAACGGCCGGCTCCCCCGAATGGGGGATCGGCCGCCCCGCTCCGGCGCGATGCGCGAGCAGTGCCCGGCCGGGACCGTGGAGGAGTCATCCCCACGTCCCCGGAGGGCAGACTCCATGAAGATCCGCAGAGCGGCCCCGTTGCTGCTCGCACCCGTTTTGGCCGCTTGCGCGGCCACCTCCACGCCGGGCGCGACCGCCTCGCCGAGCCCCGGCGCCTCCGCCGTCCTCGCGGTGTACAGGGAGCTCGCCACCTGTCTGCGGCAGCACGGCGTGCCGAACTTCCCCGACCCGGTCGTGGACGCCCAGGGGAACGTCCAGGAGGTCTCCTCCATGCAGATCCCCGCGAGCGCGAAGAACGCGTGCGCGTCCATCGCCGCCCGGCTGCCGGCGGAGGGCAGGGAGCGGACGTACACCGCCGCCGAAATGGCCAAGCTCAGACAGCTCGCCCAATGCTTCCGCGACCACGGCATCGCCGACTGGCCCGACCCCAACGCCAGAGGCGAGTTCCCCCTGCCGAAGCGGCTGCTGGATCTGGGCAAACGCGGATGGCGCGACCAGCTCCCCCTGTGCAGGCAGTACTTCGTCGGCAGAGGCATCGCCATCGTCGAGGCGGGGTCCTGATGAACCGGCCGATCGCGGTGCTGGCAGGGGTCGTCGTGCTGGCGGGCACGGGCGGCGCCTGGGCCGTGCTCCGCAACGATCCCCCGCCGGCCTCCGCCGCACCCGTCGCCACCGGCACCGCCCCGGTCGTCCGCACCGACATCGCGCAACGGCAGATGGTCAACGGCACGCTGGCGTATGAGGGCGAATACCAGGTGCTCGGGTCCGGCGCGGTGGTCACCCGGCTGCCCGCCGTCGGCAGCACGATCACCAGAGGCCAGACGCTCTACGAGGCCGCCGGCCGCCGGGTCCCCCTCCTGTACGGCTCCCGCCCGGCATGGCGGACGCTCACGCTCGGGGTGGCCGACGGCGCCGACGTGCGGCAGTTGGAGGTGAACCTGCGTGCGCTCGGATACACCGGGTTGACGGTGGACCGGCACTACTCCCTGGCGACCTATCACGCCGTCCGCAGGTGGCAGCACGACGCACACCTTCCGGTGACCGGAACCGTCCCCCTCGGCCAGGTCGTGTTCCTTCCTGTCGCGCTCCGGGTGACGGGACACGACGCGAAACTCGGCGCGCCCGCGGGTGGTCCGGTGCTGCACGGCACGAGCAGGGTCCCGATCGTCTCGGTCCGGCTCGATCCCGCCCAGGTGCCGAGTGTGAGGCGGGGCGCCCAGGTGCAGGTCACGCTGCCCGACGGCGGCACACGTGACGGCCGTGTGACGGTCGTCAGCCCGGTGGCGTCCACGTCAGGTGGGCCGGACGGGCCGGACGGGCAGGCGCAGTCGACGGTGCCGGTCACGATCCGGCTGTCGGGCCGTCCGGGGAACACGCTCGACCAGGCGCTGGTCCAGGTCTCCCTCATCATGGAGGAGCGCAAGGACGTGCTCGCCGTGCCCATCGTCGCTCTGCTGGCCAGGCCGGGCGGGACGTTCGCCGTCGTCGCGGCGGGCCGCCCGGTCCCCGTGCAGGTCGGGCTGTTCGACGAGTCCGCGGGCCTGGTCGAGGTCACCGGCGTCGCCGAAGGCATGAGCGTGGAGGTGCCCGCCCGATGAAAACGAGCGCAGTCCTGGAGCTACGCGACGTCTGGAAGGTCCATCCGGGGGAGCCCCCGGTGGAGTCGGTCAGAGGGATCGGCCTGACCGTCGAAGCGGGAGAGATGGTCGCGGTCCTCGGGCCCTCGGGGTCGGGCAAGTCCACCCTGCTCCATCTCATGGCCGCGATCGACCTCCCTACCTCCGGTTCGGTGCGCCTGGCCGGGCACGCCGTACAGAATCTGGGGGAGCGCGGGCTCGCGGGCCTGCGGGCCCATCACGTGGGAGTCGTCTTCCAGCAGTTCTTCCTGCTGGACAACCTCACTGCGGTGGAGAACGTCGCCACGGGGCTGCTCTACCGGGGCGTGGGAGCCGGGGCCCGGCGCGAGCGGGCGCGAGAGGCGCTGCGGCGCGTGGGTCTCGGCCACCGTCTCGGGCATCGCACGGCGAAGCTCTCCGGCGGAGAGCGTCAACGGGTCGCGATCGCCCGCGCTCTCGTCGGGAACCCGGCGATCGTCTTCGCCGACGAGCCGACCGGCAATCTGGACTCCGCCAACGGCGCGGAGATCGTCACGCTCCTTCGCGAGCTCAACGCCCAAGGGACCACGCTCGTGATCGTCACCCACGACCAGGGCGTGGCCGCGGCCTGTGCGCGCCGGATCGAACTCCGCGACGGGCAAGTGGTCGACCCGGCCGCCCGGGAGGCCGTCCGATGACGCCCGACGACGCCGTGACGACCCCGCCGCGATCGCGGGTGCGCTCCGCCGACCTGCTCGCCACCGGGACCCTGGGTCTGCGGACCCGGCGACTGCGGGCCGTGCTGTCCGGGCTGGGCATCGCGATCGGCATCGCCGCCATCGTGGCGGTGGCCGGAGTGACCCGATCCAGCCAGGCCGCCCTGCTCGCCCAGATCGACAGGCTCGGCACCAACCTGCTCACCGTCTCCAGCGGAACGGGCTTCGCCGACAGAGAGCGCGAACTCCCCGCGGAGGCCACGCGGATGTTGCGCCGGGTCGACGGCGTGCTCGCCGTCGCGCCGACCGCGCAACTGCCCACCGAGAACGTCTACCGCAACCAACTGGTCCCCGAAGGTCAGACCGGCGGCCTCGCCGTACGGGCCGCCGACGCGTCGCTGCCGGCCACCCTCGACGGGCGCCTGAGCCAGGGCAGGTTCCTCGACGCGGCCACGGCCGCCTACCCGGTCACCGTGCTCGGGCACGAGGCGGCCACGACGCTCGGGATCACCAGAGTCGACCCCGGCACGCGGGTGTGGCTCGGCGGCCACTGGTTCACCGTCGCCGGAATCCTCGAGGCGTTCCCGTTCGCCCCCGAAGTGGACAGGTCGGCGCTGATCGGGTTCCCCGTCGCGCGGTCGATGTTCGGGTACGAAGGTCACCCGAGCCGCCTCTACGTCCGCGCGGGACATGAGCGGGTGACCGAGGTCTCGGCGTTGCTCGGGGTGACGGCGAACCCGACGAACCCCGATCAGGTGGAGGTGACCCGTCCTTCGGACGCGCTCACCGCCCGTGTGGCCGTGGCCCAGTCGTCCGCCGTGTTGTTCCTCGGGCTCGGCGCCATCGCGCTGCTCGTGGCGGGCATCGGGATCGCCAACATCATGGTGATCTCGGTCCTGGAGCGGCGCGCCGAGATCGGGCTGCGGCGCGCGCTCGGGGCGACCAAGGCGCACGTCGCGGGCCAGTTCCTCGCCGAGTCGCTGGTGCTCGGCGCGTTCGGGGGCGCGGCGGGCGTGCTGATCGGCTGCGCGGTCACGGCGGCGCTGGCGCGCAACCGGGGCTGGATCACGCAGATCCCGGTGGAGGCGCTGTGGGGAGGCCCGCTGGTCGCCGTCCTCGTCGGTGGGATCGCGGGACTCTACCCCGCATTCCGCGCCGCCCGCCTCGCGCCGGCCGAGACGCTGCGGACGGGCTGAGATCGGACGGGAATCAGGTCTCCGTCAGCTGTCCAGGGCCTCGTCCAGCCGGATGAGGCCCTGCTGCAACCCGAAGATGGCCGCCTGGGTCCGATCGGCGAGGCCGAGCTTGGCCAGGATGCTGGAAACGTGGGTCTTCACCGTCTCCCTGCCGAGCCTGAGGGAACGGGCGATCTCCGCGTTGGAGCGGCCCCGCGCGAGCTCGGCGAGCACCTCGCGCTCGCGCGGGGTGAGGAGGTCCATCGGGTTCCTGCGGCGGTCCTGCCGTACCCGCTCGATGAGCAGGGCCGCGGTGCCCGCCTCCAGGACGCTGCCGCCCACCGCGGCCGCCCGCACGGCCTCCACCACCCGGTCCACCGCCGTGGTCTTCGACAGATAGGACAGCGCGCCCAGCCGGACGGCCTCGATCACCCGTTCGTCATCGAGGAAGGAGGCCAAGACGATCACCGCCGGACCGCCCGCCAGTTCCCGGAGAACCGCGAGCCCGTCCATGCCCGGCATGACCATGTCCAGCAGCACCACGTCCGGCCGGAGCGCAGGGATCGCCGCCAGCGCGTGGGCGCCGTCGGCACACTCGCCGACCACTTCGATGCCGTCCTCCTGCCCCAGCACGAACCGGAGGCCCTGCCGTACGACCTCGTGGTCGTCGACGATCAGCACCCGGATCACGTCTGCTCCCCGGTGCTCATGAGGACGGGTGCGCCTGTCCGGTACGGCGGCTCCGCCGAGGCGGAAGGCAGCGAGGCGGCGACCGTCGTGCCCTGGCCGGGTGCCGTGCACAGGTCGAACGTGCCGTGCAACTCCTCGACGCGTTCGCGCATGAGCCGCAGGCCCATCCCGTGGTTCACGGCCACCGCGGACGGGTCGAAACCCGCGCCGTCGTCACTGATCTCCACCCGCACGGTTCCCCCCTCCCGGGCCAGCCGTACCCGCACCAGACCCGGATCGGCGTGTTTGATCGCGTTGCTGAACGCCTCCTGGACCAGGCGCAGAACCGCGTGCTCCGCCGCGGGCGCGAGCGGGACCTCGTCGAGCCGCGTCTCCACTCCCAGGCCGAGCCGTGTCTCGTAGGCCCGGCAGAGCTCCTCGATCGCGGGCACGAGACCGGCGTCCTCCAGCGCGACCGGCCGCAACTCCAGCAGGAGGGCCTGCATCTCCCGCATGGCCCTGGTCGCGGTCCGCTCCATCGACTCGGCCTCGCCCTGGAGCCGATCCGGCGCCGCGCGCCGCATCCCCGCCGCCAGGAGGCTCAGCGAGAACAGGTCCTGGGAGATCGAGTCGTGCAACTCGCGGGCGATCCGTCCCCGCTCCGCCTGCCGCGCCTCGGCCTGCCCCGCCCTCCGCTCGGCCTGCAGCGCCGACTCCAGCCGCTCGGTCATCCGGTTGAACGACTCCTCGAGCCGGCCCACCTCGTCTCCCTCGGTCACCGGGACACGCGGACGGAAGTCGCCCTGGGTGACCGCGCCGGTGACGTCCGCCAGACGCCGCACCCGCCCGATCAGCCGCCGCGTGCTCAGCAGCCCGAAGATCAGGCCTACCGGCACGACCAGGATCAGCACCAGGGCACCGGGTGCGAGCACGCGCAACAGGTAGTCGGGCACGTCGGCTGCCTCGCCGAAACCGGAGGGCGCCTGCACGTAGACGTATCCGACGATCTTGTACTTGGCCGCCGCGTCCGTCTCCGTGCCGGCGGGCGGCGAGCCTGGAGGGTAGAGCAGCACTGGACTCGACCACCAGGTCGCGTCTCCCACGCGGGTCTTCCCCCTGCCCCCGCCGCCCTCCGGGAGGAGACGCACGTCGAGCGGGGAGTCCGGGGGGTAGGCGCCGTTCGCGGAGCTGGTGACGACCCGCCCGCCCACGTCGACCAGGGCCTCGATGGGCTGGTCCGCCGCCTTGCCGTCGATGACGGTGATCGGCACGCCCTTCGGGTCCGCCCTTGCCCCGCTGAGTGAGATCTGCCCGCTTGCCACCTTCTTGGCCATGAGGAGCAGGTTCTTCATAGGTGCGGCGGGGGCGTCCGCGTTGAGGTTGCTGACGGTGAGGCTGAGGATCTTCGCGTCACGGTTCGCCTGGGCCTGGAGGCGGTTCTGGAGACCGGGGTCGCCGACGATCGACGGCACGTAGACACCGAGCAGCACCGACTCGACCACCAGCACGGCCGCCGCCGTCACGAGCACATACGAGGCGGCCATGCGGCGCCTGAGTCCCATATCGGCAGCGTAATGTTCTGGTTCGCCGCGATCCTCCCCCTAGAGGGGGACCATCTCTGATACCCGGCAAGGGCGCGGAAGAGGAGCGGCGTCCCCCTTGCCGGGGCATGACCCGTCAGGTCAGCGACTCGCCACGCTCGAGCATGGCGATCTGGTCCAACCGCTGCTGGTGCCGGCCGCCCTTGAACTGGGTGTTGAACCACAGGTCGACAATCTCCTCGGCGCGTTCCGGGCCGAGGACCTTGGCGCCGATGACGATCACATTGGCGTCGTTGTGGGCGCGGGAGATCTCCGTGGTGAACAGGTCATGACACAGCCCGGCGCGGATACCGCGGATCTTGTTGCAGGCGATCAGTTCGCCCATCCCGCTGCCACCCACCACCATCGCGCGGTCGGCGTGACCGTCGACGACCCGGCCGCAGACGTCCGCGCAGAGCGGCGGATAGTCCACCGTCACCCCGTCGGCGTGCGCGCCGCGGTCGTCGACCTCGTGACCCTGTGTGGTGAGCCGGACGATCAGTCGCGCTTTCAACGCAAGTCCATGGTGATCCGCCGCGATGGCTATCCGCATGCCGCCGCCCTCACTAACTGTCGCCTGGTCGGTTTACGTACATCGGTCCAAGAGCGGGAGTATTCCAAGGGGCCGGCCCGACATGCTCAACCGGTCAGATCCAGCGTCCGCTCCGCGAACAGCGACTCCACAGCGGGCCGCGTATCGAGGATGCGTTGGCTTACCGCATGCCCGATGAGCTCGTCGATGACAGTACGGTTCGGCGCTATGCCATAGGGCAGCGGGTCCGCGCCGGTGATCTCCATGACGCGCCGGTACATGAGATCCGTCGGTGTCGGTGCCTCGATCGCGTCACGGCGTAGCCGGTCGACGTACAGGTTCTTGGCCTCGACGAAGGCTTCGAACACATCCGTGGCCAAGCCGGGGTGCCCCGCGAGCAGGTCGTCCCGCACGACCACCAAATGGTTGATGGGGTAATGACCGCGGCGGCGGAGCGCCGCGAAGCCGGCCTCCGTTGCGTCGGGTATCAGTGGCAGGAGGTCGGGAGGGCTGGAACCGACGCCGACCGCGGCCGCGAGTTCGCCGGCGGCCACCAGGTCGGCGAGGCTCCCTCCCGGCTGCAGCGGCTCGACGTTTCCCGGGGGGCGGTACTCGGCGACGTGTTCGTCTCCGGAGGGTACCCAGGTCACCTTGCTGAGGTCGACGCCGTGCTCGTCCTGCAAGACACCGCGCGCCCACACGCCGGTCGTCACGGTGTATCCGCGATTGACGCCGACCTTTCGACCTTCGAGATCCTTCGGATCTCGGATGCCGGCCTCCGGGGCGCGCACGATGGCGCCGTGATGGAACCCGCGCACCAGGAAGATCGGCAGTGCCGTGAACGGCTTGCCATGCGCTTTGGCGCAGAGGTAAGTCGTCATCGCCATCTCGCAGACGTCGAATTCGAGCCCCCGGACCATCCGGCGGAAGGCGTCAACGAGAACCGGGACCTCCTCGAAGGCGAAGTCGAATCGCTTGGGAGTGACCGTGCCGTCCTTGAGGGCGCGGTTGTTCCCCTGGGTTCGGGTCACCGTCCGTAGCCGCATGCTCGGCATGTCCTCTCCCGCTCACCGACAGTCCGGAGCCTGCGCGCCGACGCTGCCCGGTGGCTCCGACTCGCGCCTTGTGAGATATTAGCAAATAATCAGACCATTTTCCCAATGGTGATGCGTTTCCCAATAGTGGTCGCGCGGGCTTGGTCTGGCACTCAGGATGACCAGGGATCGTTGCACTGTCAGGCGCCGCGATCTGCCGCATGGTTGCTGAGCGTATTGGTCAGACCATTCCTGGTAACATGAAGGTGCGGGACAACCCAAGATCGTGGAGGGACGCCGGTATGTCAGTGGGCCCATCGGATGGGACGCCGGGCGTCGGGGGGAAGGCTAACCTGTTCAGCCCGGTGAGCGTCGATCGCATCTCCGAGGTCATCGTGGAGCAGGTGCGGCTCCTGATAAGAGAGGCCAAGCTCGTCCCCGGCGACCGGCTGCCCAGCGAGCGCAGTCTGTGTACGCAGTTCGGCGTCAGCAGAGTGACGGTCCGCGAGGCTCTCCGGGTGCTCGAGGCCAGTGGGCTGGTGGAGATCCGCGTCGGGGCTCGAGGCGGCGCCTTCGTCACCCAGCCGTCCAGCGAACGCGTCGGGAAGGGGTTGGCTGAACTCATGACCTTGGCTTCGATGACCGCCGGCGACGTCACCGAGGCACGCATGGTCTTCGAGCTCGGCATCCTGCCGCTAGTGGTGGAGCGCGCCACCGAAGAGGACATCGCTGACCTGCGGGCCCTCGTCGAGCAGGGCCTGAACGCGCTGGAGAGCGGCTCTTACACCATGGCGATGTCGGCGGCATTCCACGTGCGGGTCGCCTCCGCCGCGCACAATCCGGCAATCGAGATGCTGGTGCAGACCTTCCACGGCCCTATGCTCATGTCGCTGCAACAGGCACATGTCGCCGCGCCGTTGATGGGTCCCCGGGGAGCGCACGAACACTTCGAGCTGGTCGAGGCGATCGAACAGCGGGATATCGAGCGAGCACGCAACATCATGACCCGGCACCTGCAGCGCACCGCCGACCGCCTGGCGGACTACCCGGGTCTGGCGAATCTGGCCAGCGAGGAGTAGTGATCGAGGTCGCGCCGGCCACGTCGGCGTACTTCGCCAAGCCATCGCCCGAATGTCGATCCGCGAGTGTTCAGAATGGGTCGCCGTCACACGTCGGTCGGTCGTGCCGGGGGTCCTGCTGGAAGAGGAGCGACTTTATCGTGACCGGTACGGTGTTCGACGGGAACCGTATCCGGCCGATGTCGATGTAGTCGAAATCGCGCAGGTTGAGACCGTCGATGACCAGGAGCTCGCCGGTGACCCCGAGCTCTTCCCGTAGCAGTCTGCCGAGCGTCATGGCCACGTCGCCGTCGAGCATGACATACACCGGCCGGTCCGGCGCGATCCGGTCCGCGAGGCCGTCGCGTAGGCCGCGCGCGAAGGATATGAGCCGGTCGTAGCTCGGCAGGCCGTTCCAGGACATGGCGAGGGCGACGTCGGCGCCGGTCTGCCCGACGTCGAGGGCGACGAGGTGGCGCTGGATCGCCGCCGCGATGGCCGCCGCGTCGACCGTCTCCCCGAGCTCGTAGTGCGGCCGTATCACCTGCAGGTTGCGGCGCGGGAGCAGCGCGTCGGGGTCGGTGATGTAGCCGGTGTTCCCGCTGAGCTGCACGCTGTACTCAGACGCGCCCAGGGCGGTCGCACGAATGCATTCGCCCGGCGGCAGGAGCGGGAACGGTAGCGCCCCGGAGTCGACCCGGCGGCGCAACGCCTGGCCGAGCCACCGGCCGAGGTCGCCGAAGGTGCCGCTCTCCCGGTCGTAGACGTACTCCGCGACCCCGCCCGAGAACATCACCCCGTCGATCGGCCCCGCCTCTGCCAAGCGCTCGGTGAGGTACAGCTCCGCGACGTCCTCGGGAAGCGGATCAGCGATGAGCACCGCGACGATCGCGTCCGCCATCATCTCCGCCACTTGCTGTAGCTCCTCCGGCCGGGCGACGTCGCCGAGCTCCCAGGCGTAACCGGCCCGGGCGGCGTGACGACGCCCGGCCGGATCGAGGCGGACGATGCGGTCCTGATCACTGACGACCAGGAGCCGGCCACCGATGTGGACCGCGGCCGTCGTCACGACCCGGCCGCGGTCCAGCACCGCGAGCTTCGTCGTCCCGCCCCCGATGTCGATGTTCAGGATGCGCAGCCCGGTGTCGTGCGACGCCTTCGCCGCACCCGAGCCGTAGGCGGCGAGCATCGCCTCCATGTTGTGGCCCGCGGTCGCGTTGACCAGCTCGCCCCCGCGCTCGGCCAGGACGCTCGCGATGGCCTCGGCGTTGCGGCGGCGCAGCGCCTCGCCGGTTAGTATCACGACGCCGGTGTCGACGTCGGGCGGGCGGACGTCCGCCGCGTCGTAGGCCTGGTCGATGATCGACCCCAGAGCCTCAGCGTCGATGTGCTCGGCGCTCGCGTACGGGGTGAGCGAGACCGGGGAACGGTACAGCGTCTGCCGGCGGACCACGATGTAACGGGTCGTCAGATCCTCGCCGATCCGCCGCAGGTGCAGGCGGGAGAAGAGGACCTGCGTGCCGGACGATCCGATGTCGATGCCCACGCTGTGCAGCGTGACGTTGTCCTGCTGCCAGATCGGGTTGTCCTCGATCGGGCTCAGCGCCTCGTCGTCGTGCGCGTGGTCGTGGTCCGGGACGTACGCCGAGTAGACCGCGGGCACGTCGCCGTGGTGGTGACCGCCACCACGGCCATCACCGTGGATGTGGTCGTGCGCACCGGTGTGCCTCACGGTCGTACTCCTCACGTGCGTCGGAACCAGGCCGTCGCCGCCGGGGCTACGGCTTCGGCGGCAGCGTCTCGAGCTCGGCCGCGTACACCTTGTCCATCCGCGGCTCGATGCCGTACTTGGCCAGGGCCTCGCGGAAGGTCTCGCGGACGTACGTCGACTCGTCGGCGTAGTCGATCTGGTCGCCGCCGACGCGCTGGCTGATCCACGCCTTAGGCACGCCCTGCGCGTTGCGCACCGACACCACCTCGTGCTTGAAGGCGAGGTAGCGGGCGGGCTCCAGGCCGACGTTGAAGTGCTGGTGGAACCACATGTTCGGCGGGACGATCAGCGTGCCGGGGCCCCACTCGTAGCGCCGCGGCTCCTCTCCTTCCGGCCACATCAGGCTGTATCCCGTGCCCGACAGGATGATGACGTGAGCGCCCGGGCCGTGGCGGTGCCCCTTCTTGTACGTCCCGACAGGGAACTGCGAGATGTGGCTGTTCATCGAGCCCTTGGCCATCGCGAAGCGGATGTGCCCACCGCCCGCGCCGCGTTCCTTCGCCTCGACCAGCGGCAGGTTGACCGCGTCGGCGACGAAGTTCGTGTCCAGGAGCAGACCCTTCTGCTCACCCTTGGGGGAGAAGTAGTCGGGCTCGCCGTCGAAGCGGTTCGGGAAGTCCTTGGGCGTGTTGAAGACAAAGTCGACGTTGTCGTAGAGGTTGAGGACCGGAGGCAGGTTGGTCGAGGAGACGAAACGCGCGGCCTTCTGCCCGGACCCGTTGAAGTGCTGGTGATGGGCGTTGAGCGGGATGGCGAACAGCGAGCCGGCCTGCCACTCGAACGTGACCTCGGCGCCGGCGTCGTTCCAGACCTTTGTGGACCCCTGCCCGTCGAGGATAAGGATCATCTCCTCGCACAGCTGCCGCTGCGGCGCGAGCTTGCCGCCCGCCGGGATCTCACAGACATAGCAGTCGTTCGACGTGCGGGTGGCCTCGTGGTTGATGAATACACCGCGCCCGCCTCGCCGTGCCCAGGGCTTGAGCTCCACCGTGCGCAGATCCGGGACGTAGTGGGCGGCGATGATGTCCAGCCCCTCGGCGGCGACCCAACGGGTGTAGGGCGAGTCCTTCTCGGTGACGAACTTCGCCGCCAATTCGTCTTTGACGAGCGCGTCCCTGGCCATTCAGCAGCCCTTCCTCATGGCCGGACGTAGGTTCCCCGTGCCGAGCCTCGGCACGGCGGAGTCACGGTCCGGATAGGTTATTTGGTATGACCATAAGTCCAAAAATGACCGGTGTCAACGAGGTGGCCGACCGCGCGATCCCGCCGCCCCCTGACGCCCTGGTCCGCCACCGCCCGGGCGCCCACGGCGGCCGCTTCCGGGTCGAGGTAGCGGCCACCGCGCTGGACCGGCGTCAGATCGTCGTCGAGGTCATAGCGCAGGGGAATGCCGGTCGGGATGTTCAGCGCCATGACCTCCTCACGGTCCAGGCGGTCGAGGTGCGCGACGAGTGCCCGCAGCGAGTTGCTGTGCGCCACGACCAGCACCGTATGCCCGGCGCGCAGGTCGGGCGCGATGACGTCGTACCAGTAGGGCAGCAGGCGGGCGATGACGTCGGCGAGTGACTCGGCCTGCGGCATGAGGTCGCGGGGCAGCCCGGCGTAGCGCGGGTCGCTCGCCACCTGCCACTCGTCGTCGGGGTCGACCGGCGGCGGTGGCACGTCGTACGACCGGCGCCAGAGCCGGAACCGCTCCTCCCCGTACTTTTGGAGGATCGCCCCTTTCTCCTTGCCCTGCAGCGCGCCGTAGTGCCGCTCGTTGAGCCGCCAATGCCGGCCGGCCGGGATCCAGACCCGGCCGGCGGCCTCCAGCGCGAGATTCCCGGTGCGCACCGCGCGCGTGAGCAGGGAGGTGTGCACCACGGTCGGCAGCAGTCCGGCCTTGCGCAGCAGTCGCCCGCCCTGCCGTGCCTGCTCCTCACCGAACGGCGTCAGGTCGACATCGACCCACCCCGTGAACAGGTTCTTGGAGTTCCACTCGCTCTCGCCGTGCCGAAGGAGAACCAGTCTCATCGTGCCTTCCGCATCCTGAGCCGGCGCGTCATCAGATGACCGCCGACTCCGTCGACTCGGGAGCGAACAGCTCCTCGGGCCTCCACAGCCGCCTCGACAGCCCCTGCTCGTGGTGGTAACGAAGGAAGGTGGCCAGTGTTTCGTGGTTGCCTTCGAGCCCGTAGGACCAGTAGTCCCTGCCCAGGAAGGCGCGTGCCTCCTCCAGTTGCGGGGTCAGCCAGGGAAGCATGAACCGCAGTGCCGAGGTGTCGTAGAGGTCGGCGTATGCCTCCTCCTTGGCCGCCAGCAGGGCCTTGTAGAGCGACTGGGCGACCCAGGGATGGCGGTCGTACACATCGCGCCGGATCACGACCACGTGCATGATCGGGAAGATGCCCGTCGCCGCGTAGTACTCCTTCTCGCTGGCGACGACGTCGGTGAACACCCGCCGCACACGGGGGTCGCCGGCGACGAACGGGCTTGGCACGCGCGGAGTGCAAAGGGCGTCGATCTCACCCTCGGCCAGCATCGCGGAGAGTGTCTTGTCCTCGGGGATGCGGCTGATCCGCACCGACTCCGGTAGGTCGAGGCCCGCCTTCTCGATGCGTCCGGCCGTCTCCTGCCCGCCCGTGACGTAGGTGACCGAGTCGAAGGGGACGCCGTGCCGGTCGCCGAGGATGCCGCGCATCCACACGCAGGCGGTGAGCTGGTACTCCGGTGTGCCGACCACCTTGCCCCGCAGATCCTCCGGCGACGAGATGCCGGCGTCGGCGTGGCAGTACAGCGACCCGTGCCGGAACATCCGGGAGGTGAAGACCGGCAGGGCCACGAACGGCGAGTTCTCGGCACGCAGCGAGACCACGTAGGAGGACAGCGACAGCTCCGCCACCTCGAACTCCTGGTGCCGCATCATGCGGAAGAACGTCTCCTCGACGGGCAGCCGCAGATAGGTCAGGTCGATCCCGTCGGGGCGGATCGTCTCCTCAGCGAGGGCCCGCGTGCGGTCGTAGTCGCCGCAGGCGAAGGTGAGATGCAGCCGGGACACGGTCTACCTGCCTTCCGCGGTCAGCCGCGCGTCCAGACGGGGGTAGACGCGCCGGGTGTTCGCCTCGAAGACCTTGTCCCGCTGCTCGTCGGTGAGGTCGGCCCGGTCGACGTAACGCTTGGTGTCGTCCCAGGCGATCCCGGTTTCGGGGTCGACGCCGCGGACGGCACCCAGCATCTCCGACGCGAACAGGATGTTGTCCGTGGGGACGACCCGGTGCAGCAGGTCGATACCGGCCTGATGGTACACACACGTATCGAAGAAGACGTTCTTCATGACGTGCTCCGACGGGTCCGGACGGTCCATCCGTACGGCCAGGCCCCGGTAACGGCCCCAGTGGTAGGGCACCGCTCCGCCGCCGTGCGGGATGACGAACCGCAGGGTCGGGAAACGGTCGAACAGGTCTGCCTGGACGAGCTGCATGAACACCGAGGTGTCAGCGTTGAGGTAGTGCGCGCCGAGGGTGTGGAAGCTCGGGTTGCAGGACGTCGAGACGTGGATCATCGCTGGGACGTCCAGCTCCACCATCGCCTCGTACAGGGGGAACCAATACTCATCAGTCAGCGGCGGCGAGGTCCAGTACCCCCCGGACGGGTCCGGGTTGAGGTTGCACCCGACGAAGCCGAGGCTCTCCACGCACCTGCGGAGTTCGGCCGTCGCGTCGTCGAGCGTGCCGCCGGGCGTCTGGGGCAGCTGGCACACGCCGGCGAAGTATTGCGGGAACAGGCCGACCACCCGGTAGATGAGGTCGTTGCTCACCTGCGCCCATACGCGTGCGGTCGCCGGGTCGGGCACGTGGTGCTCCATCCCTGAGGCCTTCGGCGAAAAAAGCGTCAGGTCGGCGCCGCGCTCGCGCATCAGCTTCAGCTGGTTGTTCTCGACGCTCTCGCGGATCTCGTCGTCGCTGATCGTGGCCGGCGTCGGCGCGGGCAGGGAGGCATCGGCGAGCCGGGCGAGCTGCGCGTCGCGGAACGCCTGGTGTTGCCGCGGCGTGGTGGTGTAGTGCCCATGGCAATCGATGATCATCGGTGCGTGTGCTTTCTGTGAGAGCGCGGCGGCGGGTTCACTCGTCCGGCGCCTGGTCGACGTAGGTCAGCCCCCTTTGCGCGAGCCGTTCGCGCATGGAATTGACGTCGAGGCCGAGCTCACCGCGGGCATAGCGTTCGCGGAGCACCGCCTCCCGTTCTTCCCGCGCCCGTGACGCCTCCAGCACCTGTGCCGCCCGGCGGCGTTGGACGACCACGACCCCGTCGTCGTCCGCGACGACGACGTCTCCCGGCTCGATCCACTGGCCGCCGCAGACCACGCCGACGTTGACGTCGCCCAGGGTCTCCTTCACTGTGCCGAACGCGCAGATGTGCCGCGCCCACACGGGGAACCCCATCCGCTGCAGTTCGGCGACGTCGCGGCAGCCGGCGTCGATGACCAGCCCCCGTACGCCGCGTGCGGCGAGCGACGTGGCGAGCAGCTCGCCGAAGTAGCCGGCCTCCGAGGGAGAGGTGGGCGCGACGACGAGGACGTCACCGTCCTGGCACTGCTCCACCGCCACATGGATCATCCAGTTGTCCGCCGGCGGCACGCTCACCGTGACCGCGGTGCCCGCGATGCGAGCGCCGGAGTAGATGGGGCGCAGGGCGGGCGCGAGCAGCCCGGTGCGTCCCTGCGCCTCGTGGATGGTGGACACGCCGAACTCGCCGAGGGCGTCGACCGTCGACTTGTCCGTACGGCGCGGGGTGCGGACGACGATGCTCACGCTTCCTCCGCCCAGGGCAGCAGGGAGACATGGACGACGTCCGTGGCGCCTTCGCCGCCGACGGTCCGGATGGCGAGGTCGACGTCCTTCAGCCCGAAGCTGTGGGTGCTGAGCTTTTCCAGCGGGAAGCGTCCGGAGGCGAGCTGTTCGAGGGCGAGCTCGCAGGAGCGGTAACTGTGGCCGCGGGCGCTCTTGATGCTGATGGACTTTTCGGTGACCTTCTTGAGCGGGAAGTCGGGGAAGGCGGCGAGCTCGCCCTGCACCACCATCGTGCCCTCGCGGCGTTTGAGCGCGTCGATGCCGAGCAGGATGGGCGCGGTGCCGGCGCCGGCCGTGCAGTCCAGCACGACGTCGACCCCCCTGCCGCCGGTGATTTCCAGGACGCGCTCGAGGGCGTCCTCCCGCGCGACATCGATGACGTCGTCTGCTCCCAGCTCCTTCGCCAGAGCGAGCCGCGCGGTGTCCCGCGTCGTTCCGGTGACGATGATGCGGGACGCGCCGGCCTGCTTGCAGGCGACGACCTGGGAGAGTCCCTGCTGCCCGGGGCCCTGGATGAGGACCGTCGAGGCGTAGCCGACGCCTGCGGTGACCAGCGCCCACTCGATGCCGTTCGAAAGCGGGGTCACCAGTCCCGCGAGTTCGGCGGAGACACCGTCGGGAACGTGGTGCGTCACCGAGTTCCAGGGAAGGTAGAGGTACTGCGAGAAGCCGCCCCACAGGTGGTAGGGGTTGTTCGCGGAGGTGTAGCCGTAGCGGCGGGCGTCGGGGTTGGTACGCCAGTCCGTCGCCTCGCAGTGACGGTACTCGCCCTGGTGGCACCACTCGCAGCGGAAGCAGCCGACGTAGTGCTCGACGAAGACGCGGTCGCCTTCCATCAGGCCCTTGCGCTCGGAGAACGTACGGCCCGCCTTCACGATGACGCCGACGTTCTCGTGGCCCATGATCACCGGATCGGCGAACGGCGGCTTGGCGTACATCTTCACGTCAGTGCCGCAGATCCCGGCGACCTCGACCTTGAGCAGGGCGCCGTCTTCGGGGATGTCCGGCATCGAGAACTCGCGCAGTTCGGTTGTGCCGGGCCCGGTCCTGACCGCTGCCAGCACCTGCTCTGCCATGCCATCTCCTCATCCTCGGGCCTGTCCAACGCACCTAGATCGGCGATCTGCTGGACTGGCCACATGATCTTTTCTTTAGCAGGCCGGCTCTGGAGCCGGCTCGCCGGTGCCGCCTCGTGCCGGGCGCCGACCGTCCGGCGCCCCTACGCTCCGTCCAGGAACCGCAGTATCCGGGCGGGAGCCGTTTTCTCCGTCTGCTCGGCCACCGGGACGTCCCAGTACTCCGCGCGTGGGAGGCATTCCTGGAGGTAACGGGCGGCCGACGGCGCGTGCGAGTCGTCCTGCCCGGGGACCACGAGCGCGGGGATGTCGAGCCGCAGAAGGTCCTCCGGTTCCGGCCCGGGAACCGTGTCGCGGTCGAACAGCAGCCGGGCCATGCCGCTGACCAGCACCTGGTAGCGGTCCGGGTCCGTACGCGCGTATATGTCGGCGAACTCCGGATCGCTGCGGAGCACGCTCGCCCAGGGGCCGAGCCGGGGGTCCGCGGAGAAACCCTTGTCCGAGCTCTTCGCGAGCGCCGCCACCTGTTCCAGGCCGTGCTCGCCCGCATAGGCCAGGTGCTGGACGAACCGGGCGTGCTGCTTCATGCGGTATTTCACCCCGCCCGCCGGCGAGTACAGCACCATGCTCAGGACGCGCTCGCGATGGGCCACCCCGACAGCGGCGACGGTGGAGCAACCGACGCAGCCGCCGATCAGATGCGCCTGCGCGATGCCCAGATGATCGAGTAGTCCCACACCCTGCGCCACGTAGTCGGCCCAGGAGATCCGCTGCAGCCGGCCGCCGGACCGGCCCGACTCCCGCCGGTCGAAGGCGATGCAGGTGTACTTCTCGCTGAGGTGGTCGAGCAGCCGCAGGCGCCGGTAGATCCCCGTCGTCCGCCAGCTCTCCAGGTTCGAGTCGAAACCGCCGGGAGAGAACATCAGCAGCGGTGGGCCGGAGCCGGCCACCTCGTAGCGGGTGGGGATCCCGTCGACAACGGCGGTGGGCATGAACGGTGGCTCCTCGTGGTCGCCTTCCGGGCGCCTCGGGTTCGTGACGCGGGCGGTGCCGGGGGTGGGATGGGGACGGGGTCAGGAGGTGGGCGGGACGGGGATGCCGCCGGCGACCTGACGTGCGGCGCGCACGTCCTCGGCATAGGCCGTGATCGCATCGAGGGTTGTCCGCGCGACGTTCGCGTAGGTGTCAGGAGGGTCGTCGATGGCCGACGCGGCATAGCCGATGGCGGCGTGCGCCATGCGCATCCGGCCGTCGAGCCAAGGGCCGCCGCCGAATCCTCCGACGACCGGAATGGAGACGGCCTCGGCGACGGCCGCTCCGACGACCGGCCCGGAGTTGGTGAAGTTGAGCAGTACGGCACCCGCGTCCTCCAGCCGCTTGGCCTCGGTGACCAGAGCGTCCTTCATCGTCGCCGGCACCTGGTCGGCGCTGGACGGGATCGCGTTGTACTCGACTCCGTAGCGCAGCGCGGTCTGCGGAGTGATCCCGAACTGCGCGAACACCGGAATGCCCGCACGCGTGATCGCCTCGACCGAGTCGAGGAAGTCCGAGGCCGCGTCCAGTTTGACCATGTCGACGCCGGCCTCCTTGACGAACCGGATGGCCGCTCGCAAGGCGCTGTCCGTGCCCTCCTGGAGGGGGCCGAACGGGAAGTCGGCGCTGAGCAGGGCCCTGCGCACCCCCCGGCGGACCGCCTGCGTGACCACGATCATCTGGTCCATCGTGACCTCGAAGGGGTTGGAGTGCCCCCACAGGTTCACGCCGACCGTGTCGCCCACCGAAACGATGTCCACGCCGGCCCGGTCGACGATACGGGCGATCTGGTAATCCCAGGCCACGACACCGACGATCTTGCGGCCGTCGTCCTTCATCTGCTGCAGGGTGCGCAGGGTGATCTTCTCCGGCATCTCGCCGTCGCCTTCCTCCGTCGTGATCGTGGGGGTGGATGATGGGGCGGCAGGGACGGCGCCCCCGCCGCCCGGTCCAGGCCGGCTCGCTAGACCCTCAGGGCCATGAGCAGTTCGAAGGCATCGCTCTCGTCCGCCGACAACAACAGCACCCGGGCATGCGGCCGCAGTGCGGCGACGGCGTCGTCGGCCTCGAAGCCGTCGCCGAGTACCACCCCCGCCGTGGTGATGGCGCGCGCGCTACAGGCGTTGCCGATGGCGGCGGCCCGAGTCCCTCCCGAGTCATCGGTCCCGATGACGACCACCACGTCGGTGCCCCTCAGCGTGTCGTCCAGTGTGGCCGGCACACCGTCGAGCCCGTACAGCAGGAACTCGTCCGCCGGCCCGCCGCCGCGTGTGGCCTCGCATGTGTAGAACCGGGCGTTGGCCCAGGGGCCGTCGGAGATGCGCCGGGCGACCGCCGCGGCTCTCGCGTCCAGCGCGATGACGCGCGCGTTCCTCGCGGGTGCGATCGGCACGGTGATCCGGTAGCGCGACTCGCTCGCGGAGGCCGCCCTGGCGCTTTCGCTCGCATACATCGGCAGCGTCGCCATCTCAGACCGACGAGTGCGGCACGCCGGGAGTGGCCTTGACCGCGTCGCGGCAGGAGTCCAGGAACGACTCGGCCTGCGGCAGCACAACCGCCGCCGAGCGCACCCGGTGGTGCGCCGTGTCCACCCCGGGAGGCGTCACGCCTTCATCCCGCAGCGCGATCGCGGCCTTGCGCAACTTCTGGCGGGCCTTGATGATCCCGCTGTCGGCCGGGACCAGTCGCTCCTTCGTACGGTCCACGATCGGCCCCATGCTCTCCTGCAGGGAGGCGTCCTGCATGGCGATGCCCGCCACGCCGGAGTAGGTCTCCCCACGCTTCTGCGCCTCGCGGTCGATCAGGTAGTCGTTGTCCATGTTGGCCACAGGCCGGTAGGTCCCCGGGATGTTCTTGCTGTGGACTCCGTGGCCGTCGATCATGGCCTGGCGTTCCGCGGCCGTCAGCGGACGGGCCGGGTGGTAGTCGAAGGAGTACGTCCAGCAGTTCTCGTCGTCGATCGGCACCCAGAAATGGCCGTGCACCGGGTGGTCACCGCGTGGCGGCACCATCGTGAACGCCGGCATCACCCACGGCGTGATCCGCCAGTAGTAGGTGCCCTCCTCGGCGTTGCGGCGGGCGCCGACGAAGAGCCCGCCCTCGCTGTCGGCGACCTCGAAGAACGGCTTGGTGTCCTTCATGTTGTACTCGTTGCCCTTGGCACCCTTGAACAACGGGTCGGACTTCAGGCCGCCGGAGTGCAGGAACGTCACGTGGCTGGAGTCGATGCCGCCCTCGAACGCCTGCAGCCAGTTGCACTGCTGCCACCGCTTGGAGGTGTAGGTCTGCTCCGGCGGGACGTGCGCGAACTCGAATTCCGGCAGGTCTGGCCGCTTGGCCGGGTCGCCCATGTAGGTCCACAGGATGTCGCCGACCTTGACCAGCGGGTACGCGCGCAGCTTCACGTTCTCACAGAAGCTGCTGTTGTCCGCTTCCGACGGCACCTCCACGCACTGGCCGGTGACGTCGTATTTCCAGCCGTGGTAGGGGCAGCGCAGGCCGGACCCCTCATTACGACCGAACCACAGCGAAGCGCCGCGGTGCGCGCAGAATTCGTCGATTAGGCCATATCGCCCTTCGCTGTCGCGGAAGGCGATCAAGCGTTCGGACAGGAGCTTCACGCGCACCGGCGGTGAGTCGTTCTCCGGAAGCTCCTCGGCGAGCAGCGCGGGAATCCAGTACTGCCGGAACAAGTCGCCCATCGGCGTCCCGGGACCGGTCTGCGTTAAAAGCTCGTTGATGTCCTGCCTTAACACGGCCGTTTCCCTTTCATGTGATGGACCGGCGCCGGACTGGCGGTATCGGATCCGCGATGCTGGTCCGCGGTCCCACCGGGCGACCGATGGTGCGTCCGTGGCCGGGTGTCATGGCTGCTCCGGAGGGATCTCCACCGTCAGGCCGTCGAGGGCCTCTGTGATGCGTATCTGGCATGAGAGACGACTGGTGCTGCGCCGCTCCGAGACCCCCATGTCGAGCAGGTCCTCCTCCATGTCATTGGGAGGCCCCACAACGGGTGCGAACTCCTCGCGCACCCACACGTGGCAGGTGGCGCACGAACAGTTCCCGCCGCACTCCGCGACGATCCCGGGGATGCCGTTCCTGACCGCGGTCGCCATGACCGTGTCACCGATCGTCGCGTCCACGGCGTACTCGCGACCGGCGCTGTCGATGTAGATCACTTTGGACAAGGTGCCCATGTCCTCTCTTCGACTTCCATGTGCCGGGCCGCGCGCCGCTGAAGTTGCTATGGTATGTCCATTAGACCAGAAGCGATTATCCGGCACAAGCGGCTTGCCCTACACGCTCACGCCTCCGCCCGATGAACGGCCGGCGCCGCCGGGGCCGGACCGCCGATGAGGGACCTCAGGGGAATATCGGGATCGGTGGCGCGGTCCGGAGCGATGCTCGCCCCCTGGCCGAGGGCCTTGCGTACAGCCATGTAGTCGGCCGGGCGGTTGACGGCGTCAACGGCCAGCAGCCGGTCATGCCGGTAGTACAGGACGGAGAATTGCTCGTCAGCCGGGTCACCGCGCACGACCTGGGTGTCGTAGCCGGCGGCGAGGCCGGCGATCTGCAACCTGAGGTCACCCTGGTAGGACCAGAACCACGGTACCGATATCACGTTGTCAAGCCGGCCGAGCAGCGTCGCGGCCGCCACCTGGGCCTGGGCCACGGCGTTCTGAACCGACTCGAGCCGTACCCGCCCTTGCCCGGTGATCGGGTGCGGCTGCACGGTGCAGTCGCCGGCGGCGACGATCCAGGGGTCGCTGGTGCGGGCGTGGGCATCGACGACGATGCCCTGGTCGCACACGAGTCCCAGTTGTCCGGCGAGCTCGGTGCGCGGGAGGACGCCGACCCCGACCAGGACCAGATCGGCCGGCAGGCGCGCGCCGTCGGACAGCGTGACGCCGGTGACCCTGCCGCGTTCACCCTGGAAGCCGGACACCGCGGACGAGAGCCGGACGTCGATGCCGCGGCGCAGGTGCGCCTGACGATAGAACTCGGAGACCACAGGTCCCACGGACCGGGCCATCAGCCGTTCCGCGGCCTCGACCACAGTGACGGATCGGCCAAGGGCGCGGGCCGCCGAAGCCACCTCCAGGCCGATGAATCCGCCGCCGACGACGACGACGTTTGTGGCGGTCGAGAGCTCCGTCCGCAGGTCGGCGGCGTCGTTGTACTCGCGCAGGTAGCAGATTCCGCCGAGGTCGGCGCCGGGCAGGGGGAGCCGCCTGGCGCCCGCTCCCACGGTCAACGCCAGCCGGTTGAAGGGCAGTTCGCGCCCGCTCGCGGTCATCGCGACTCCTGAGCCCCGTGGGCCCGACGTGGACAGGCTCACCCCGCTCACCCGCTCACCGCATACCAGGTCGATTCCGGAGTCGGCGTAGAAGCCGGGCGTGCGGAAGGCCAGCGAGTCGAGCTCCGCCTCGCCGGCGAGGAACTCCTTGGAAAGGGGCGGCCGCTGATACGGCGGATGATCCTCCTCGCCGACCAAGATGATCGGTGAGGTGTCGCCGAGCTGCCGCAGGGACACGGCCACTTGCAGGCCGGCCTGGCTGCCGCCGACGATCAGTGTCCCGTTGCTCATCGGGCCCCCCGAACGTCGGGTCGGAACGGCCGCCTCTGCGGGGGTGGCCAGGCATCCTGAGCCCGCCAAGGGCGACACCGCTGGTCCATACGTGACATGGAATCCTCTCCCGCGCGGTTAGGTAATACCATTAAACCACCAAAGGCGACGGGCGTCCCCGTGCGTTCTGGGCGCGGGTCATCGGATCGTGGAGCTCGGCCACCGATGCGGTGTGATCGAGCTCGCCATGGATCCAAGCGGCGGGGCATGCTTACGAGTGATCAGGCCGAGCGGGGGTTCCGGGGACAGGATGTCGGCAGCTCGGACCCACCAGAAGCACGGCCGCGCAGGGCGTGATCGACGACGGAACCGGTCAGGTGATCTGAAGCGCCGGATGCGCTGAAATCGATGCCGGCACCCTCCAACGCGGCGGACACGGCCGACTCGTCAGATGCGGTGAAGTAGACGGTTCCGTGGTCTGGCCCGGATCTGATCCGCGTCTGCCATGCACAACGCGTCGCCGTCGCAGAACAGATGCCGGGCCGACAACACGATCAGCCTCGGCTCACATAGTGAGCCCTGCGCGCTCTTCGTGAGCCGCTGTATGCGCTCGGCCTGGGCCTGCAGGTAGTCACGGCGGAACGTGGGGGAGTACTCGGAGCCGTCGGGATCGTAACCGCAACTCGGGGAGTACATGTCGAGATGCTTGTCGACCTTGCCCGGCTGGCGCTCGTTCTTCAGCGCGCCGTCCGCCGACGTGACTGCCTCGCTCCGAGTGCTGGAGCGAGGCGCTCTTCATATGGACGACGTCACGGTGGTTCTGCCGCCAGTCATCGATGGACCTGGCGCGCCGGCTCTTGGGGCACGGCAGCGGGTGACTCCGGTCGTCGTCCGCGTGGTCACGACGTGGCGTTCGAGGCCGGTTCGAAGTAGTGGACGGTGTCGTATCCGAGGTGCTTGAAGACGCGGTTCTGGGCGTTGAACAGGCGCAACGGGGTCCCGTCCGCGGCGAAGATCTGGCAGACGTGGTTCTGCGGGATGTAGAGGGTGTCGCCGCGCCTGATCTCGTAACGCTTGGGTTCGCGGGCGATTCGGGCGTAGTACTTCTCCGCGATCTCCGCCTCGACCTCCCACTGGAGCGCGTACCCGCCGCCGTCGAGCACGTAGTAGACCTCGTCGGCCATCTTCCAGTACTTGCCGCTGTGGCCACCCGCGGGGATGTCGAGTTCGAAGGCGTCCACGCTGAAGATGCGGGCGTCCGTGCGCTCGGGCGAGGACATGACGCGGACCCGTCCGAGGGGGGTGTCCTGCCAGGTCGTGTCCGCGGGGGAGATCACCTTCTTGCGGTCGAGGACTCCGGGCGTCCAGATCCGGGACCAGTCCTCACGGGGTCCGAACCGCTCCTCCTCTTCGACCGGTCCCGACCGGCCCTGCTGGATGAGCCCCATGAACATCCATGTGCACTTCGCCTTCACCACGAGGGCGACGGCCCGCTCCTGGTACGGGTTGAAGTGCCGGTGCACCGAGTCGGTGTGCACGAAGACGAGGTCGTCCTTGTTCCAGTCGTAGCGCTGGTCGTCGTGGATCTCGTAGCCCCTGCCCTCCAGAATGTAGAAGGCGGCCTCGTTCTGGTGGCCGTGGCCGTGATTCGACGACTCCGGCGGAAGCTCGACGAAGTGGACCTGGATCGTCTGGGTGAGGAAGTCGTCGTCACCTGGACCGATCCGCCACCAGGTCCGGCTCTTCGCGCTGTCGCCAGAGTGGCCGACCTTCGCGTCGTCGACGACGACGCTGTCGTCACGCACCCGGTCGACCGCCAGTTGGCGGCGCCGGAACTCCCCGAGGCCGTACGTCTGCGAGGTCAGACCCCGTACGAACACGCGTCCGCTCTTGCCCATTGATCCTCCGATTCTCGGTCATCGTCCTGCTCGGGCGCCGGTGCGCCACCGGTACCCGGGGCACGGTCACTTCGATTCGGCCAGCCGGATCGTCAGAGCCGTGTCCACGCCTACCCGTCCACCTTCGTGGCTCCGCCGAGGTTCCCCGGCGGAGTGAGGTGGCCGGGCAGGAGGTCGTTGAAAAAAGGCGCGTTGCCCTGTCTGTGCTCCCGCGCCTTTTCGGGCATCTCGCCGGCTCTTGTCACCGACGATCGCGTCGATCGGGCAGACCGGGTGGCATGCGCCGCGCTCGATGCACTTCTGCGGGTTGGGGTGGAGATGCCTGTCGCCTTCGTGTGTGCGGTCGACGGGGCACTTTCACGGGGCCGGCGCCGATGATCGGGACGGCGACCTCGAACGCGTGCCGTGGCTGCGTGTCCATGTACTCCCCTCGCAGGGCTCCGACCCCAGATATCAAATGGTATTACCTTCGTACCATCAGCCGCAATGGTGCAGCCCGATTCCGCTCACAATGCGGCGTGCCCGTCTCCTCATCGACCGCGTTTGACCAGCGGTAACTTTCTTCGTATAACGAAATCGTGTCTAGTAGCGAAGAAATCGATGGAGAGCCGCCGATCAAGGCGAACCGGCGTGAGGGCATGGCTGGGCTCGCCAAGGGGCTGGCGATCATAGAGGCGTTCGATCTTCGCCATCCGCAGCTCACCGTCAGCGAGGCCGCCGCGGCGACGGGCACGACGCCGGCGTCCGCCCGCCGCTGCCTGCTGACCTTGGAGGAGTTGGGTTACCTCAGCCATGACGGCAAGTACTTCCGGCCGACTCCCAGGATGATGCGCCTGAGCGCGTCGTATGCCAACACCTCCTCCCTGACCGTGCTCGCCCAGCCCTGCCTGGTTGCCGTGCGCGACGAACTGGACGAGTCCGCGTCCCTGGCCGTTCTCGACGACGGATACGCGCTGTTCGTCGCGAGGGCCGAGGCCACGCGCATCGTGTCGGCGGGCGTGCGGGTGGGCGCGCGACTGCCCGCGTACGGCTCCTCTACCGGGCGCGTGATGCTGGCGGCGCTTCCCGACCGGGAACTGGAGGACTATCTCGCCCACTGCCGACCGCAGCCCATGACCCCGAATACGCCCGCCACCCTCCTGCAGGTCCGCCAGAAGATCCAGCAGGCCCGGGAGGATGATGCGGCCTTCACCGATGAGGAACTCGAACCGGGCGTGCTGACCGTGGCGGTCCCGGTCCGCGACAACCTTGGGCGGACGCATGCCGCCATGAGCGTCAGCACCTCCACCGCCCGTTCCTCCCTGGAGGCCATGCGGGAGAGATACCTGCCCGTGGTCCGCCGGGAGGCGGCCCGCCTGGGCCGGATGCTGTGAGCGGGTTCTCGCCCGTCATCTGAACCTGCACACCGCCCGCCCGCTGCGCGGGCTTTTTCCTTTGCATGACCGGCCTTCGGCGGTCCTGCTCACAACCGTTGACACCTGCTGTGCCCAAGATTACGGTGAATTTACCGAAAATCTTTCGCTAAACGAAAAAGGGGTCGGCATGAGTTCACCCGCACTTCGGGTGGCGGTCGTGGGCGGTGGAATCGGTGGCATGACCACCGCGAAGGCTCTCGTGCGGTGCGGTATCGACGTCACGGTCTTCGAACAGGCACCACAGCTCGGCGAGATCGGCGCGGGGGTGCTGATGACCCCCAACAGCGTGCGCCACCTGGAACGGATGGAGATGGGGGCCGCGCTGGCCGCCGCGGGCGCACGCATCGGCAAGGGGTCGCAGTACTACCGGATGGACGGCACCCCCGTCGCTCCCATCCTCACCACCGATTCCAGTGGCTGGAACGGCATGTACGGCATGCACCGCGCCGACCTGCTCGCCATCCTCGCCGACGGCCTGCCCGCGGAGGCGGTGCGCACCGGCCACCGGTGCGTGGGTATGGAGCAGGACGCCGCGGGCGTGCACCTGGCCTTCGACAACGGCGAGTCGGCGGAGGCCGACGTCGTCATCGCGGCGGACGGGATCAACTCCGTACTCCAGCCCTACGTGGTCGAACCGTCCAGCCCCGTGCACTCCGGATCGGTCGCCTATCGCGGCCTGATCCCGGTCGAAAGGCTTCCCGAGTGGCCGTATGGCGTATCGCAGCTGTGGATGGGAGAGGGCAAGCACTTCCTGGTCTATCCCGTGCGCGCGGGCGCGCTGCTGAACTACGTCGGTTTCGTGCCGAGCGACGAGCGCACTGCCGAGTCCTGGTCCGCCCCTGGCGACCCGGTCGCGCTCGCCGCGGCGTTCGCGGGCTGGGACCCGCGCATCGAAGGGCTGCTGGCCCAGGTGGAAACCACCTACTGGTGGGGGCTGTACGACCGTGAGCCGCTCAGCACCTGGACCAAGGGCCGGCTGGCGTTGCTCGGGGACGCCGCTCACCCGATGCTGCCTCATCTCGGGCAGGGCGCGAACCAGGCCATCGAGGACGCTGTCGCCCTGGCCGTATTGCTGACCGGCGTCGACCGGGCGGGCGCGCCGCGAGCGCTGAGGGCCTACGAGGAACTGCGCCGGCAGCGGGTCGCGCAGGTCCAGCGCGGCGCCCGGGCGAACGGGCGCCGCTACGACTCCGCCTACGACGACCTCGACGAGCGGGACGCCGAGATCGCCGACTCGGTGAGGTTTCGCTCCTGGCTCTACGACCACGACGCCGAAGCCGAGGCCAGGGCTCTCGCGCCGGCCCATTGATCTTCGGCAGGAAGGTCCGTACGACATGGCTGACAGCGATCCAGACGGTGAGGAGACCGGCCGGTTGGTCGACTCGGTGCTCAAGTCCGATCCGGCCTTCCAGAGCGTGATCCGCGCGAACACCTGAACGTCCGCCTAGGTCGATTGCCCGAGATTTCATGACAAAGGAGAGAATCAGCATGTCAGATCGACGTCTGACCCTGGCGATCGCCGACTACGACCGGGTCGCCGCGCTCGCCGACGGGCGGGTCACCGTCCCGGGGGTCGAGCTCGAGTTGCGGACTCTGGCGCCGTCGGAGACGTTCTACCGGATGCTGCACGAAGATGCTTTCGACGTCAGCGAGATGTCGCTGTCCAGCTTCCTCATCGCCAGGGAGCAGGGCAGGCAATGGACCGCGATCCCCGTGTTCCCGAACCGGACCGCCTTCCACACCTCGCTCTTCGTGCACGAGCGGTCCGGCATCAAAAGGCCGGAGGCGCTGCGAGGGAAGCGGATCGGCCTGCCCGAGTATCAGATGACGGCCGCGGTGTGGACCAGGGGCGCGCTCGCCCACGACTTCGGCGTCGATCCCACAAGCGTTGAATGGTTCATCGAGCGTCGCCCCGAACTCAGCCACGGTGGCGAGACCGGGTTCCGTCCCGCTCCCGGGATCCGGGTGAGCCAGGTGCCCGAGGGGGAGACGCTGCACTCGATGCTCGTCGCGGGCGAGGTCGAGGCGGTGATGCCGAGCCCGTACCCGGGGATGGCCTCGCGGCTCAACCGGACCAGCGCGCACGACCTGAGGGCGACGCCTGGTGTGCGCAGACTGTTCGCCGACCCGTGGGCCGAAGCGGCGCGCACCTACCGCAAGTACGGTTTCCTCCACTGCAACCACACCGTCGTGGTGCAGAACCGGCACCTGGAGCAGGATCCCGAGCTCGCCATGAACCTGTTCCTGGCCTTCTCCGAAGCCAAGCGGCTGGCCTACGCCAACGTGCGCAGCATCGAGCGGTCCAGTCTGTTGATGGCCGGGCCGAGGCTGGACGAGCAACAGGAGGTGTTCGGCGACGACCCGTTCCCGTACGGGTTCGAGAGCTCAGCGGCGGCCCTGCGCACCCTCGCCGGCTACTCCCACGAGCAGGGCCTGACCTCGGTCCCGGCGGTCGTGGAGAACCTGTTCGCGAGCAGCACCCTGGCCACCTGAGGCATCCGACACGCCGGGGCAGTTCACGGGGCGCACAAGGGGGGAGTCGCCGATTGCGCCTGATACGAGCAATGGAGCTGAGATATGGCTTGTTGGCCACCCTTATAAAGGATGAATGCGACACATGGCCGACGGCGCCTCGTGCCCATGGCCGACGAGCGGTTCGAGGAATACCGTTGTCGCCTTTGTAAGGAGGCGGCGACCTGCCGCCCCCGGCTCACGCACGCGTCAGCACTCCAGAGTGTTCGGGGCGACCCGATCAGCGGTGCGCTGGACGTGGGCACGCATGATCGCCGCGGCCTGGCCGGCGTCGCGGCGCTCGATGGCGTCGACGAACTCACGGTGTTCGGTGCTGCCGCGTCGGCCCATCACGGGGGCGACGATCTTCGCCTCTTCGAGTGACATCAGCAGTGGTCCGTGGAAGCTCTTGACCAGCATCTCGATCGCCGCATTGTGCGTGCATGCCGCGACCCGCACATGGAACTCGGCGGACAACGTCATCGAGTAGGACTCGTCCTTCAGGGCGTCCTGCTGCCTGTCGCAGATCTCCTTGAGTGCGGCGATGTCCTCGGGGGTCGCGCGGTCGACCACGATGGGGACGATCCCGAGCTCGAAGACCATGCGGGCCTCCGTCACCTCCGTCGCCGTGAGCGGACTGAGCTTGAGCAGGACGGCTAACCCCTCACCGACACGCGCGCTCGAAGGCGTGGACACGAACGCTCCGCCGCGCGCCCCGACCCGGATCTCGATCAGGCCGCTGGCCTCCAGGACCCGCAGTGCCTCGCGGACCGTAACGCGGCTCACGCCGAACTGTTCACACAGATCCCGTTCGCTCGGAAGCCTGTCGTCGGCCTTGAGGCGGCCCTGCTGGATGAGCAGGCGGATCTGATCGACGATGACCTGGGAGACCCGCACCGCGCTCACCGGGCTGAACAGGCCCGCCCCTGGTCCCGAGCCCGCTCTTCCCGACTCAGTCTTGCGCTGTTCGACGGTCATGCGTCATCCTCCAGCATCGGGTGGTTCTGAGGCGCCTTCGTTGACACCTTACGGCCTAACCGACCACTATGGTCATACCAATAGTCCTAGGCTCCCAAGGGAAAGCGCATGGGCACAGCACCCGAGGTTTCCTTTCCCGAACTGGTAAAGGAGACGAAGGATACATTTAAGGTGGGACCTCAAATATACGAGTCCAGCCGACGTCGAGATCCGCGGATCTTCGGGCGCGGTTGGGCGTTCGTCGCCCACGCGTCAACCAGGTCCCGCCGCAAGGACGGCCATGGCAATGATCTTCATAGTGTCGAGCCGGCCATCGAGATCATCCAAGCCGGGCGCCACCCGCTCGAGCTGTTGTGCACGCATCGGTTCCCCCTGGAGGCGGCGCACGACGCGTTGCGCGCCGCAGGCGACAGGACCGATCCGGGGCCGCCCATGTCGGCATCCTGCCCAACGGAGAAGCACCGTGACGCTCCCTGACGACCTCGCCCCTCTGCGCCGCAAGATCGCGCTGGCCTGCCGCATCTTGGCGAACGCCGGGCTCGCGGAGGACGTCTTGGGTCACGTGAGCGTGCGTGTCGGACCCGACGCGATGCTCGTGCGCTGCCGCGGCCCGCAGGAAGAGGGACTGCTGTTCACCCTCGACGAGGACGTGCGGCTGGTCGACTTCAGTGGCAAGGGCGGCGATCTCGGCCCTTGGGCGGTCCCGAACGAGTTGCCCATCCACGCAGAGGTGTTGCGCGCCCGCCCCGACGTCGATGTCGTGCTCCATTGCCACCCCCTGTCGGTCCTGGTGGCGGGCGTGGAGGACATCCCGTTGCGGCCGGTCTTCGGCGCCTACAACATCCCCGCGGCACGGATGGCCCTGGACGGCGTCCCCGTCTACCCCAGGGCCGTCCTCGTCCGGCGCCCGGAACTCGGACGGGAGTTGGCCGAGGCCATGGGAGGATCGGCCGTGTGTGTCATGCGGGGGCACGGGATCACCACGCTCGGGTCGGGCGAGCACGCGGTGGAGCAGGCCATTTCGCGGGCGTTGAGCCTGGACGCGCTGGCCCGCGTCAGCGTCGAGCGGGCCCGGCTCGGTGACCGGGCCGCGGACCTCTCCGCTGAGGACATCGCGGAGCTTCCCGACCTCGGCTCGTCGTTCAACGACGTGAACGTCTGGCGTCACCATGTCGCCAGGCTGCGGCTGGCCGGGCTGGCGCTCGACTGACCTGTCCGTCACTCGCGCCTTGGGCCCGGCCGCGTGTGGCCGGGCTCGCGATCGACTGACCGGCGGTCACTCCTCGCGCCGGGCGCGCACCTTCCGCAACCACGGCAACACCGCGAGGGCTGCGAGCCCCGCCGAGATCCCGGCCAGCAGGAGCCCAGCACGAGGTCCCCACTGCTCGCACACCCACCCCGTGATCGGGGCTCCCAGGGGAGTGCTGCCGAGAAAGACCAGGCTGTGCAAGGCGATCACCCGCCCCTGCATGGTGGGATCCGTCCTGATCTGCAACAGCGTGCGGGCGAGCGTGTTGAAGCAGATGTTCGCGATACCGAGAGCGACGATCGCCGCCATCGCCAGGCCGAGCGCGGGAGCGGCCGCGGCGGCGACGTTCACGCCGGCGAAGGCGAACGTCCACAGCAGCAGAGACCACGCGGTGGCGTCCACACGCGCGGCGCTCGCGAGGGCACCGAGCACCGCGCCTACTCCGAGGGCGGAGGTGAGCCAGCCGTAGACCTCAGCGCCTCCGCCGAAGGTCTCGCGGGCGAGTATGGGGAACACGACGCGGAAGTTCTGCCCGAGCAGCGCGACCACGGCGACGAGGAACAGGCATGCGCGTAGTTCCGGGTGCTCCCACACATATCGCAGGCCCTGCCTGGCCTGGCCCTTCGCTCGCGGAAGGGCCGGAACCCGGTGCAGCTCCTTGGGGTTCATGCGCGCGAGCCCGAGCAGGACCGCGGCGAACGACAGCGCGTTGACCGCGAACGCCGCTCCGACATCGACGGTCGCGATCAGGACCCCGGCGATCGCCGGGCCGACGAGGCGGCCGACATTGTGCACCGTCGAGTTCAGGGCCTGCGCGTTCACGTAGTTCTCCGGACTGACCATCTCGGTGACGAAGGCCTGTCGCGCGGGCGTGTCGAGCACGGTGACGAGACCGAGTCCGAGGGTGAGCGCGTAGACCATCCAGAGCTGCGCGAGGTTGCTCAGCACGAGCACCGCGAGGGCGGCCGCGAGGACGGCGCTGGCCGCCTGGGTCGCCATGATCGTGCGACGCCGGTCGAGCCGGTCGACGAGGACGCCTCCCCATAGACCGAACAAGAGGGTGGGCAGGAACTGCAGCGCGGTCGAAATTCCGAGCGCGACGGGGGAGCCCGTCAGTTCGAGCACCAGCCAGTCCTGCGCCACCCGCTGCATCCAGGTTCCGATCACGCTCACCGCGTGACCGGCGAAGAAACGTCGGTAGTTGGGCACGGTGAGTGAGCGGAAGACACGCCGGTGGGCTGTGCGGGATCGGGCGAGGAACGTGTTACCTACTGAGCCCACCGAGAGCCTCTCTTCCTAAATCAGGCTAATGGTATTACCTTTTTGTCTCCAAGGAAGGGGATCGGGGCCACTTCCTCCGACTCTTGTCGCCGGGCAGGCCGTCCTTGCCACCTCCTTGCGCGCGCCGGCCGGGGAAGGACCGCTGGCGGGGCCATGCTCGATCTCGGTGCGGGGAGACGGCTGGGCGTCTATCAGGGGGCCTGGTCCGGGACTTGTCCGCTGTGTAACGGTCCGGTAAAACTGTGGCTCAAGGGTTAGACCTTTAGTCCGCAGCGGTGTCTACTCGGGTCACTCGCCAAAGGGAGGCAAAATGCGCGATGACGATCTGCCCGGAGTGTCGGCCAACGAGAAGGGAAACCGGGATGCGTCGGAGATCGCCGCTCGTGACGAGTTCGACGGGGAGCATGCTCCGATCAAGGGACTCGTGCTCCCGCACGACCTACGGAAGATGAAGCTGCCGGAACGTCCCTGGCGTGACATCGCGCCCCCGCGCTGGGCGTGGCACCAGCGCTTCAACCTGACCAGACCGACACGGGCGTGATTTAAACAGTATTTCTCGCGGGGGGGAGAAACGTGCATCCGCCGGGTCGGGGCTCGCGCCGACTCGCCGAGCTCGCGGGAGAGCATCAATGCAACACCAGAAAATCCTCGGATCGGTGGCTGCGGTCGCCGTCGTCCTCTTCCTTGGGGCCTGTGGCGCCTCGCCGACCTCTGGAGGCCCTACTTCGGCCGCCGGGGCCGACAAGTCCAACACGAAAGCTCAGGAGGTTTACGGCCGCATCAACCGGCTCACCGGTGACGAACGGACCAAGACCCTCCTCGACCTCGCGAAAAAAGAGGGCACGGTTTCGATCTACACCTCCAACACCGACCTCGACAAGGTCATCGATGGGTTCAAGAAGACCTACCCGATCGAGGTGAAGGTCTACCGCGGGAACTCCGAGTCGGTCCTTCAGCGCGTAATGCAAGAGCAGCAGGCGAACTACGACGGCAACGATCTCGTCGAGACGAACGCCGGCGAGCTCAACATCATGAACGGCCAGAAGATGCTCTACCCGTACGAAGGCGCGCTGCGCGACGCCGTACGCAAGGAGGGCCAGGCCGACGGCTGGACCGCCACCCGGTTCAACGTGTTCGTGATCGGCTGGAACACCACCAAGGTGAAGCCCGGCGAGGAGCCGAAGTCGTTCGAGGAACTCGCCGACCCGAAGTGGAAGGGGCGCATCTCTCTGGAGATCGGCGACGTCGACTGGTTCGCCGCCATGTACAAGCACTACCTCGACCAGGGCAAGACCGACGCCGAGGTCCGCGACCTGTTCAAGCGGGTCGCCGCCAACGCGAAGATCGCCAAGGGGCACACGGCGCAGGGTGAGCTGCTCTCTGCGGGGCAGTTCGCGGTGACCGCCTCCTCCTACAGCCACACGATCGACAAGGCCGCCGACCAGGGCGCCCCGGTGAGCTGGCATCCGGCCTCGGGAACTCCGATCCAGCCCATCGTGATACGCCCCAACGGCGTGGCCCTGATGAAGACGGCGACCCACCCGGCAGCGGCGATGCTGTTCGTCGACTACGAGCTCTCCGAGGGCCAGAAGATCCTCCACGAGTCCTTCCGGGTCGGCTCGATCCCCACGGCGAACGATCCTCTGGCCGGACTTAACGCGATTTCCGTGCCCGAGAAGGAAATGCTCGACGATCCCAAGAAGTGGGACGCGCTCTACGAAGAAGTCGTCCAGTCAGGCCAGGAGGTCAAGTGAACACCGCACCCCCCCTGTCGGGCCGCCGTAGTGGCAGGCCCGCGAAACGCGCGGTAGCCGCAGGATCCGCACTTGTGCTCCTGCTCGCAGGCTGCGGAGGCTCGCCCACGGCCACCGCACCACAGGCCACGACCGCCGGTGGGCCGACCGCGGCAGAGAAGCTCTACGCCGAGGTCAACGGCATGACCGGTCAGCAGCGGCGGGACAAGCTCGTCCCGCTGGCCGAGAAGGAAGGCACACTCGACCTCTACACCTCCATGACGAGCGATGTCGTGGACGTGGTCATCAAGGCGTTCGAAGACCAGTACAACGTCACGGTGAACCTGTACCGCGCCGGGTCGGAGACGGTGCTCCAGCGCGTGGTGCAGGAGCAGAAGGCCCACTACCAGGGCAACGACGTGGTGGAGACCAACGCGACCGAGCTGTTCGACCTGAACAACGAAGGCGTTCTCGCCACGTACGACGGTGAGCGGCGCCAGATGGTTCCGGACGCCGGCAGGCAGCAGGGATGGACCGCGACGAGGTTCAATCTGTTCGCGCCAAGCTGGAACACCAAGCTTGTCACCCCTGATCAGGCGCCGAAGACCTGGGAGGACCTCGCCGACCCCAAGTGGGACGGCAAGCTGTCCATGGAACTCAGCGACTCCGACTGGTACCTGACGCTCTACGGGTACTGGAAGAAGCAGGGAAAGAGCGACGACGAGATCAACAAGCTCTTCGAGGGCATGGCCAAGGGCGCGAAGGTCGTCAAGGGCCACACCGTGCAGGGCCAGTTGTTGTCCGCCGGCCAGTTCTCCGTCGCCGCCTCCAACTACTCCTACATCGTCCAGCAGGCCAAGACCAAGGGCGCGCCCGTCGACTACCTGCCCTATGTCCAGCCGGTCATCGCCCGGCCCAACGGCATCGGGCTGATGAAGACGGCGAAGCATCCCGCCGCGGCGATGCTCTTCACGGACTGGCTGCTCCAGGAGGGCCAGGCGGTCCTCGTGAAGCAGGGGCTCACCCCCGCCATCGTCGAGGGAGACGATCCCCTTAAGGATGTGGAGATCATCCCGATCGACGTCCAGGAGTTGACTCAGCACGGCGACGAGTGGAACAAGCGATACGACCAGGTCATCTCCAACGGTGAGCAGGTCGAAGGAAATTGAGTCTCCAAGCGCGCGGCGGCACCGGCATCGGCGGTGCCGCCGCGCCCGCGATCATCGCAGGACTGGTTCAGAAAGAGGTGAGGGCATGATCACGGCATCTCCCACCGTACCTGCCCGCGAGAGAGCCATGCCCGGATGGCTGCGCCGGGTGGCGACCCCCAAGACGTTGATCATCGTCGTGGTCGCCGGATTGATCGGCTATCTCGCACTCGTGCCCCTGTACTACCTGATCTGGGGCACTTTCTTCGACGCCAACGGGTTCACCATGGGCGGGTTCGCCCGTGCCTACGGCGATCCGCGCGTCGGTGGCATGATCGGGAACTCGTTGTGGTTCGCGATCGGAGCGGCCGTGCTCTCGTTGGCCGTCGGCACCGCGCTGGCCTATCTCAACGTCCGGACGGACGTCCCGTTCAAGGGGCTGTTCTTCGCCGCGTCGATCATTCCGCTGATCATCCCGGGAATCCTGTACACGATCTCGTGGATCTTCCTCGCGAGCCCGGACATCGGCCTGCTCAACAAGTTGATCGAACCCGTCCTCGGCCCCGGTTTCTTCGATGTCTTCACGGTCTGGGGGATGGTCTGGGTCGAGGGCCTGCACCTTTCTCCCATCGTCTTCCTCCTGATGGTCGCCGCCTTCCGGTCGATGGACCCCTCGCTGGAGGAGTCCGCACTGATGAGCGGTGCCAGCAGGTGGCAGGTCTTCCGCAGGATCACCGTGCCGCTGACGCGCCCGGCGATCGTCGCGGCGGTGCTCATCATGGTCGTGCGCAGTCTGGAGAGTTTCGAGGTTCCTGCCCTGCTCGGCCTGCAGAACGGGATCTACGTCTTCACCAGCCGCATCTACTTCGTCCTGCGCTCATACCCGCCGGACCTCGCCGCCGCGGGAGCGCTGGCGGTGGGTCTTCTGGTGCTCGCGGTGATCGGGGTCGCGATCTCCAACCTCGTCGGCAGGTCGAGCAAGAACTACCAGACCGTGACCGGCAAGGGATTTCGGCCCCGCCCGATGGAACTGGGCAAGTGGCGTCCGGTCATGGGCGGCGCCATCGTGGTGTACTTCTTCCTCACCGTCGTCGGGCCGCTACTCGTGCTCCTCTACACGTCGTTGCTGAAGTTCTACCAGGCGCCCTCGACCGAGGCCTTCGCCTCGATGTCGCTGGACAACTACAGCGAGCTGTTCCACATATCGGATGCGACGACGGCGCTGAAGAACTCCCTCCTGCTGGGGGTCGGTTCAGCGACGCTCGTCATGGCCCTGATGGCGGTCGGCGCCTGGATGGTCGTGCGGTCGCGGATTCCCGGGCGGCAGCTCGTGGACTACTTCTCGTTCACCCCACTCGTGGTCCCCGGCCTGGTGCTCGGGCTCGCGCTGTCCTTCGTGTACCTGCGCAGCCCCGTCCCCATCTACGGCACGATCTTCATCCTGCTGATCGCCTACTGCACGCGGTACATGCCGTACGGCATGCGGTACGCGGTCACGTCGATGCACCAGATCTCCTCGGAACTCGAGGAGTCCGCCCAGGTCAGCGGGGCCAGCTGGTGGCAGACGTTCCGCAGGGTGCTCCTGCCGCTGCTGTCCCCCGGCCTCCTGGCCGGCTGGATCTACATCCTCGTCGTCTCGTTCCGTGAGTTGTCGAGCTCGATCCTGCTCTACAGCCCCGGCAACGAGGTACTTTCCATTCTCATCTTCGAGCAGTACGAGAACGGCCAGTTCACCGTCCTTGCGGCACTCGGTGTCGTCATGGTGCTGACTCTCGCCGTACTCGTCGTCATCGCCTACAAGCTCGGGGCCAAGGTCGGCCTCCGCCAGGACTGAACAACAGGCCCTTATCAGGAGGACCAGGTGCTCCGCATCAACAACCTCGTCAAGACCTTCGACGGAGAGCGCCGGCGGCGTCACTCGCACGCGGCGACGCCCGAGGAGGCCCGGGTGTTCGCGGTCAACGACGTCAGCTTCAACGTCGAGAACGGTCAGCTGTTCACCCTGCTCGGCCCCTCGGGGTGCGGCAAGACGACGACGCTCCGCTCGATCGCGGGGCTGGAACGCCCTGACTCGGGGACCATCGAAGTCGGCGGTCGCGTCCTCTTCTCCACCAACGAGGGGAAGAAGCCGGTGAACGTCCCCGCGAACGAGCGGGGGCTGGGCATGGTTTTCCAGTCCTATGCCATCTGGCCGCACATGTCGGTTTTCGACAACGTCGCCTTCCCCTTACAGGTGAAAAAGCGCGGCGACCGGGTGAGCCGTAAGGAGATCTCCGAGCGGGTGATGCGCGTGCTCGAGACGATGGAGCTCGCCAACTTCGCCGACCGCCAGGCGACCAAACTGTCCGGCGGCCAGCAGCAGCGGCTCGCCCTTGCCCGGGCACTCGTCATCGAACCCCCGCTCCTGCTGCTTGACGAGCCGCTGTCCAACCTCGACGCGAAACTGCGGGAGTCACTGCGCTACGAGCTCAAGAGGGTGCAGCGCGAGCTCGGTATCACCTCGGTGTACGTCACGCATGACCAGGTCGAGGCCCTGGCCCTCAGCAACTCGATCGCGGTGATGCGGAACGGCAACGTCGTGCAGCTCGGCCGCCCCCGCGAGATATACGAGAACCCCAACTGCCGGTTCGTCGCCGAGTTCATCGGCACGTCCAACTTCCTGTCCGGCAACGTGGTGTCGAAGGACGGTGATCGATACACCGTCAACACGGTCGACGGGCAGCTCGTACTGGACTCGGCCGCGACCCTTCCCATAGGCACCGACGTGATCGTGTCCGTGAGGCCGGAAGCCGTGGAGGTCAGCACCACATCCCGGGCGGGCGAGGTGCCCAACGAGTGGAAGGGTACGGTCCTGACCCGTGCCTACCTCGGAGACAGCCTCGATCACGTGGTGGGACTGGGCAAGCACGAGCTCAGGACCCGCGGAAACCCCTCGACCTCGATCGAACCCGGGACCACGGTCTATCTGCGGATGGATCCCGCCAAGCTCGTGCTGGTGCCGGTTGACTGAGGCCGCCGCGTGAGCCCCGCGATCTTGCGCAACCGGGACTTCACCCTGTACTGGGCCGGGGTCGTCCTGTCCCAGATCGGCACCCGCGGCACGGTGGCGGCGAATTTCTACCAGGTCTACCAGCTCACCGGCTCTGTCGCCTACACAGGGCTGGTCGGCGCCGGTCAGGCTGTCGCGCTTGTGCTTCTCAGCCCGCTGGGCGGAGCGCTCGCCGACCGGTTGGACCGGCGCCGCCTGCTGCAGGCCGCGCAGGGTGTCGCGCTGCTCGTCGCCGCGGCGCTCTCCTGGCTCACGCTGACAGGGCGGGCCGAGGCCTGGCACGTCGTGCTCTCCGTGGTGCTCACCACGGCCGCTGCGACCTTCGATCAGCCGGCCCGGCAGGCCCTGATCCCCGCCCTGGTGCCGCGGAGCCAGATCGGGTCGGCGGTCGCGCTGCTCAACCCCTCAAGGGAGCTCGCCGTCTTGGTGGGCCCGCTTCTGGCGGGCGTCCTCATCAGCGTGGCGGGGCCCGGTCTGATGTACGTCGTCGACGCTGTGACCTATGGGCTGCTGGTGGGAGTGCTCGCCATGCTCCGGATGCCGGCGCTCGCGTCGCCGGCGGAGCGCCGGTCGATACTGGGGTCGATCGTCGAAGGGGCGCAGTACATCGCCCACCGGCCGCTCATCTACAACCTGATGGCCCTGGACCTGTCGGCGACCGTGTTCAGCGCCTACCGCGTCCTACTCCCGGCCCTCGCGCTGGACGTGCTCCATGTCGGCGCGACCGGCTATGGAGTTCTGTCCGGCGCTCCGTCCGCGGGCGCGTTGATCGCGACCTACGCGGTCTTCCGTACCGTGCAGGGGAGCAGGCGGCAGGGCCGGGTCCTGCTGGTGTCCACCGCGCTTTACGGCGTCTCCGCCATCCTCCTGGCGCACTCACCGGCATTCCCCCTGGCCGTGCTCGCCGCGTTGCTCCTCGGTGCCTTCGACGCCATGTCGACCACGATTCGGCATGCCGCGGTCCAGATCGACACCCCGGACGAGATCCGCGGCCGGGTCACCGCCTTCTACCAGATGTCCTCGCGGGGAGGTCCGGCGATCGGTGACGTGGTCGTGGGGGCGGTGGCCGGCGTGATCGGGCCCGTGGCCGCGCTCACCATCGGAGGCCTGGGCCCGATGGTCGTCGCCGGGTGGTCGTGGCTGCGGGCCGGCGTGGTGCGCTCCTACACCGGGATCGTCGAGGCCGACGAGGACGGGGCCGCGCCGGCCGGCGAAGACGGGGTCGGCGACGCCGATGAGAATCCCGAAGGGGAGCGGCGCCCCGTGGCGGGGGCATGACGCCGGGGGTCCGCGCGCCGCAGTGCGACTGGTGTGCTTCTCCCCGGCGACGCCGCCGGCGCCCAGGTAGGGCGCCGGCGCGGGTGCCTCGCTCCGCGTGATGGAAGCTCGACGCCTTCGCGGGGACGACGTCACGGTGGTTCTGCCGCCAGTCATCGATGGACCTGGCGCGCCGGCTCTTGGGGCACGGCAGCGGGTGACTCCGGTCGTCGTCCGCGTGGTCACGACGTGGCGTTCGAGACTGGCGCGCGCACCCGCCGCAGAGTCCCACGGGGCCGGCGCCGATGATCAGCACGTTCACTTCGAACATGCTCCGTAGCTGTGTGTCCACCCACGCGCTCGCTCGCGGATCCGTACGGCGAAGGTGAACGGTATTACCTTTCCGCACCGTCGGCAATGGTGCCGCCAAGACGTCGCGATTCGCGGTCGTCACCGCACCTGTGCGCCCCACCTCGCCGAGCCCGGCTCGGGGATGGGTCGCCATGTGCATGTAACATACAGCGACGATTCATTACTGAGCGTAGTTGCGTGCTGATGGAGGGCTCGGCTTGATCAAGAAGCGCGACATGGGGAGACCTGCAGCCGTACCCGCGCATCCGCATATCGGGGGCGGCATGGAGGGCTTGAAGAAGCTTCCCCAGATCACCCTGGTCTTCTGGATCATGAAGATCGCCGCGACCACGCTCGGGGAGACGGCCGGGGATCTCCTCGCCCAGACCATGAAGGTCGGCTACGCCGTCAGCTCGATGATCCTGATCGGGTTGTTCGTCGTCAGCCTTGTGGCCCAGCTCAGGGCCAAACGGTTCCACCCGGTGCTCTACTGGACGGTCATCCTGTCCACCAGCACGGCCGGCACCACCATGTCGGACTTCATGAACCGCACCGCCGGCCTCGGTTACCTCAACGGGGCGCTGGTTCTGATCACGGCGCTGTCAGCGGTGTTCGTGGTTTGGAAGCTCAGCGGCCACCCCTTCGACGTCACGCGCATCGCCACCTTCCGGGGTGAGGTGCTGTACTGGGCCGCGATCTTGGTCTCCAACACCCTGGGCACCTCCCTGGGCGACTTCCTCGCCGATGACACCAGCCTCGGCTTCGCCGGCGGCGCACTGGTGGTCGGCGGTCTGCTGGTCCTGATCGTCATCGCCAAGTACACCAGCCCCATCTCGACCACGCTGCTGTTCTGGATCGCGTTCGTGCTGACCCGCCCCCTCGGTGCGACGACCGGAGACTTCTTCAGCAAGCCGATCGCCGCGGGTGGCCTCGGCTACGGCACGATCGGCGCCTCCCTCATCCTCACCACCGTCCTCCTCGCACTGATCGCCCACCAAGCCGGACGGTCGCGGTCTTCATTGGCCAACAGCTGATGTCGCCTCACCCGAACTGATCGGCTGAGGCCTCAGGAGGGCGAGGGCGTTTCGGCCTGGCCCCCGCGCGGCGGGGAACCAGCGCCAGGGAGAGGACGGCGGTGACACCCGCCAGGGCGGCGAAGCCGCCGGCAAGGGCGGCGGCCGTGGCGACGCCGCCCACCAGGAGCGGGCCGCCTGCGTCACCGACCTCGCGACCGATCTCCGCGGCACCCATCGTCTGCCCCAAGCGCTCAGGAGCGGTCGCGGCGGCCAGGGCCGCGAAGGCCAGCGGGGTGATCAGCCCGGCGCCGACGCCGATGGCGAGCGCCGCCGACAATACCCCGGTCAGACCCGGCAGCATCGCCGCTGCCAGTCCCCCCGTCGTCAGCAGCAGTCCGGCGCCGATGCCCGTCCCGGAGGTCATACGCCCGGAGTCCAATGCCCGGCCGGCCCATGGCTGTACGAGGGCGGTGCACGCGGCCAGCAGCGAGACCACCGCGCCGGTGGCGACCGGGCCCAGACCGGCGGCAGCCCCCGAGACGGGCAGGAAGCCCACCCCCACCGACAGCGCCGCGGTGGCGGCGCCCAGCGCGGCCGTGGGCCGGAGAAAGCCGCCTTCGCCCAGACGTCTGGCGAGGTCCAGCACCGTCTGCCGTGCTCGGGGCAGGGGCGGCAGCGCAGGGACGGCCACCGCCGTCCACACGGCCACCCCCGCTGCCAGGACCGACAGCACGCCGAACAGGAGGGGCAGCCCGCCCAGCGCCACCGCCGCTCCGCCCAGCAGCGGGCCCGCGGTGTAGCCGATGCTCTTGAAGAAACCATAGGAACCGAACGCCCGGCCGTGCCCGCTCTTCGGGCTCAGCCGGGCCACCATCGCGGAGGCGGCCGGGGAGAACGCGGAGGCCGCCGCACCCTGCCCCAGGCGCGCCAGCCACAGCAGCCCCCCATCGTCGGCGAGGACAACAGGGCCGAGGCGGCGGCGAACCCGACCAGCCCGCCGAGCAGCAGCGGACGTGTCCCTATCCGATCCGCCAGGGCGCCGAACACGGGCTTGAGTAGCACCTCGGCCCCGTCGTACAGAGCCAGCAGGCCTCCGAGGACCAGGAAGGAAGAGGCGCCGCCCGAGGTGAACCCGCCGAGGTTCGCGGCGATGGAATGCGCGCCGAACGCGGTCGTGAAACCCGCCGCGTACAGCGGCCACATTCGCCCATGAGCCACGCGTCCCGGCCTCCCAGCTGAGGACACGCCCATGATCGGCACCCCTTCCCCGCACGGCACGACCTGGATCGCACAGCCAGGGGCAGCTTAGCCTCCGCGTTTTCATCGGATCGGCTCAGCAGGGTTGATCATGGGGGCTGGACGCGGGGCCGCACAGGCGGCCCCGCGGCGGGCGTCCGGCGACGTGTCAGGGGCTGACGTAGGTGGGCAGGTTCGCCGTGACGATGTGCTGGTGGAAGGTGAACACGTCCGGGTTCGTCGGGTCGATCTCCGCGCTCACCCAGTGGTTCTGGGCGCTGCCGAAGGTCTGCACCCGGGTGACGTTCTGGATCGCCTGGTCGTTCGCATCCGTCAGCGGCTTGTCGATCTTCAGGACGTGGCTGTCGCCGTTGACCAGCAGGATCTGACCCGGGAAGGCGATGGACAGCTGGGCCAGCTTCCGCTTGGTGTCCGCGAAGTGGGCGGTCGGCTCGGTGGTCCACATGTCGGCCTGCAGAACGATGACGATCGCCTTCGAGTGGGCGGCCTTGGCCGCGGCGAAGCCCTTGCCCAGCCAGTCCAGGTTGGCCGCGTTGCGCGCGGTGTACTCGGCCTGGTCACCGTCGATCTGCTTGCCGGTCGCGTCGAACTGCGCGGCGTTGTTGTCGCTGCCCGGGATGTTCAGGCCCATGTAGGTCACCGCGCCGTACTGCCAGCGCACGTTCTCGGGGAAGGCCGGGGACTGGCGGTCCAGCTTGAGCATCTGCCTGCCGAGGGAGTACGGCTTGGCGGCGAACATCCTGCGGACGAGGGCGAGCCGCTCGTTGGGGTCGTAACTGCCGTTGTTGGCCCGGTCGCAGTCGGTCCACTCGTTGTCGCCGGGGACGTAGACGAGCGGCCGGCGGAACGAGGCGAAGTTCTTCACGGCCAGGTCGTATGCCGGCTGGTCGCAGCGCTCGCTGCCGTTCTTGATGTCGCCGTCGAACACGGTGAACGCGATGCCGTGGTCGGCGTTGATCTCGTCGATCACCCGAGGGAACTGGGCGCGGCCGACGTCCCCGTACGGCATGTCACCGATGAGCGCGATCTCGTAGGTTCGGTTGGACCCGCCGTGGTCGTCGTTCCGCTTCGAGCCGTCGCTGGCGTTGGCGGTGAGTGTTCCGCCGAGCAGCACCACGGCTCCGACGGCCGCTGCAGCCAATGTTCTGCGCATTCCGATCCTCCAGGCATCGCACGATCAAACTCGTGGATCCCAGCCCGTTCGCGTGGCAGACCGGCGACGGAAGGGGGTGTTTCTGGTGAACCGCCGACGAACCTCTGTGTACGGGTTTAGTGATCTTCGTCATTTAGGGGCCTCTATGCGCCGTTTTTTGATCTATCGCTCGATGTTTTCCGCTGGTCAGGCGCCGGCGAGCTCCAGGAGAAAGTGGAGGTCGAGCGCGGCATGGCCGGTGGACACGACGGCGGCGAGGAGCACGGCAGCGGTGATGAGTGCCGGCGCGATTCGCCGGCCGGTCGGCGGTGCGAGGAGGGCGGCGACGCGACGGGGGACCGGGCCCGCGCCGCTGAGGGGCGAACGGCGGCCGATCATGCCGATCATGCCGAGGACCGGAGAGCGGGCCGGCGTGCGACGGACGGCCAGGGCGGCCTTGCCGACGGTGCGGGCGACCCGGTCGCGGTCGCCGGTGGTGATGGCGGCGGCGCGCTCGTCGGCCCAGCGCTCGACGGTGTACGTGGCGGCATGTGCCAGGGGCCGCAACAGGGGGTTGGCCGCTGCGCCGAACTGTGCGAGGGCGACGAAGAGGTAGTGGTGGTTGTCCAGGTGGGCGCGTTCGTGCGCCAGCAGGATGCGCTGCTCGCCCTCGTCCAGGACGCGGAGCATGCCGGTGGAGACGACGACGCGGCCGGGCAGCCCCGGGAGGGCGAAGGCGTCGGGGGCCGGGTCGTCGAGGATCATGAGGCCGTCAGGTGCGGGCACGCAGGCGGCGTCCAGTGCCGCTCTCGCCAGCGACCGCACGCGGCGCCCCATCATGCGGGCCGCGGCGAACGCGGCCGCGGCGAGCAGCACTCCGGCGACGACGGCGACCGACAGTTCGGCGGGGTCGTCGCGCTGGACGACCTGCAGGGACCAGTGGCCGATCGCGGCGAGGGGCGGGATGCGGATGAGGCCGGTCACGGCCAGCAGGGCCAGGGAGGCGGTGCTCGCCGCCGCCAGCACGACCGCCGAGACGGTGAGCAGCCAGGTGGCCAGCCGTGGCTCGCAGCGTTCGGCCAGGATCCGCGCGCCGGGAGCGGCCAGCAGGGACAGCAGGAGCGGGAGATAGACGGCGACGTGCATTCGGCGGGCCTTACCGGTCCAGATCCTGCTCGGGCCCGAGCAGGTGGCGCAGCAGTTCCTCGTCCGCGCTGGACAGGCCGTCGACGAAGCGGGTCAGGACCGCCTCGCGGTCGGGCCGTTCGTCCAGGACCCCGCGCATGCGGCGGGCCGCCAGCCCCGGTTCGTCGGCGACGGGGGAGTAGGCGTAGGCGCGGCCCCGTGGGGTGCGGGTGAGCAACTGCTTGGTGTGCAGGCGGCTGAGGATCGTCACCACCGTGCTGTAGGTCAGGTCGTCACCGAGGTGCTCGACGACTTCGCCGGGAGTCAGGGGAGTGCCCGCCTCCTGCAGCACCGCCAGGATCTCGGCTTCGCGTTCCCCGTTCGCCCGGCGCCGACCCGGTTCATGACTGTTCGCGACCACGACTTGCTGTACCTCCGTCCATCTTCTACAGTCGTGTAGAACTTCTACAGTCCTGTAAAAGCTGCTACCTCTCGAGTGTGCCACGCATCCGAGCCCGGAGGCGGCGCAGGCGGGAAAGGATCCCCCGGTGCCTCTGGCGCTCAATCCCCTCGACGCCACGTCGCTGCTGACCTCTCTCGGTGTTCTCGGTGTCTTCATTGTGCTGTTCGCCGAGACCGGCCTGCTCATCGGCTTCTTCCTGCCGGGTGACTCGCTGCTGTTCACCGCCGGGCTGCTGTGCGCCACCCAGTCCGCCGGGATGCGCCTGTCGCTTCCCCTCGTGCTGGTGGCCGCGGCGGCGGGCGCGCTGCTCGGCGCGCAGGCCGGCTACGTCCTCGGGCGCCGCGCCGGCCGGGCGTTGCTGGACCGTACGCGTAACGCGCGCCTGCACGCCGGCGCCGCGCGGGCCGAGGAAATGCTTGCCCGGTACGGCCACGGCAAGGCCATCGTGCTCGCCCGCTTCGTCCCCGTCGTCCGCACTGTGCTCAACCCGCTGGCCGGGGTGCTGGAGGTGCCCGCGCGCACCTTCACGATCTGGCAGACCGCGGGCGGGCTCGTGTGGACGGTCGGCCTGGTGCTCGCCGGATACGGGCTGGGCTCCGCGGTTCCGAACGTCGACCGCTACCTGCTCCCCCTGGTCGGCGTCATCGTCCTGGCCTCCCTGCTGCCGCTCGGCCTGGAACTCCTACGAGCCCGCCGCGGCTCGACCACGACACCGACCCCGCAGAAACGGATCCCATGAGCGTCATCAGTGTCGGCCAAGCCCTCGTGCTCGGAGTGGTGGAGGGGCTCACCGAGTTCCTCCCGGTCTCCTCCACCGGCCACCTCAAGATCGTTGAGGGGCTGATGAAAATCCCCGTCACCGACGGCGCGGTCGTCGGCTTCACCGCGGTCATCCAGGTGGGCGCGATCGCCGCGGTCCTGCTGTACTTCTTCACGGACATCGCGCGCTTCGCCTCCGCCTGGGTGCGCGGTCTCACCCATCCGGCCGAGCGGCGGAACCACGACTACAAGTTCGCCTGGTGGGTCGTCTACGCCACCATTCCGATCGTCGCGGTGGGACTGCTCGCCAAGCCCCTGATCGAGGGCCCGCTGGCCTCGTTGTGGGTGGTCGGCGCATCGCTGATCATCGGCAGCGGCTTCATGTGGGCCGCCGACCGGATGGGCCGCCACAAGCGCGGGGAGGGCGACGTCACCTTCGCCGACGCCATGATCGTCGGCTGCTCGCAGATCCTCGCCCTGCTCTTTCCCGGCTTCTCCCGCTCCGGGGCGACGATTTCGACCGCGCTCATCAGGGATCTGGACCGGGTCGCCGCCACCCGGCTCTCCTTCTTCCTGGGCATTCCCGCACTCACCGGCGCCGGCCTGTACGAGTTGAAGGACGCGCTCGGCGCCGGAGTGGGCGCCGCGCCGCTGGCCGTCGGCACGGTCGCGTCGTTCGTCGTCGCGTACGCCTCGATCGCCTGGCTGCTGAGGTTCGTGGCCAAGCACTCCTTCAACGCCTTCGTGCTCTACCGGATCATCGTCGGTGTGGCGCTGTTCGGCCTGCTCGGCACCGGGGTCGTCGGCGCCTGACGGCCAGGCCGGGCCGGGAGCGTAGGGTCGGGCGATGACCCTTCCGAACGACCCGCGATGAGAGTGGCCCTGCTGGGCCCGATCGCCTGGCGCACCCCGCCTCGCCACTACGGGCCGTGGGAGCTGGTGACCAGCCTGCTCGCCGAGGGCCTCGTCGCCCGGGGCGTCGACGTGACGCTCTTCGCCACCCTCGACTCGATCACCTCGGCCTCTCTGGACGGGATCGCCCCGCACGGCTACGCCGAGGACGCCTCCATGGACGGGCGGATCTGGGAGGCCATGCACGTCTCGTACGCGCTGGGCCGCTCCGCCGGGTTCGACCTCGTGCACAGCCACCTGGACTGGCTGCCGCTGGCCTTCGCCGAGCACTGCCGGGCGCCGCTGCTCACCACCGTGCACGGGTTCTCGGGGTCGGGGATCCTGCCCGCCTACGCCCAGGCGGGATCGGCCTACGTGTCGATCTCCGACGCCGATCGCGCCCCCGAGTTGGACTACGTCGCGACCGTCCATCACGGCATCGACCTCGCCGCGCTGCCCTTCGATCCGCACGGTGGCGAGGGGCTCGTCGCATTCGGGCGTATCCACCCCGACAAGGGCACCGACGCGGCGATCGAGATCGCGCGGCGGGCCGGGCTGCCGCTGACCATCTGCGGCATCATCCAGGACCAGCGGTATTACGAGGAGAAGGTGGCGCCGCACGTCGACGGTGAGAAGGTCGTCTTCCTGGGCTCGGTGGGGCCGCGACGGCGCGCGGAGATCCTCGGCGGCGCGCTGGCGCTGCTGCACCCCATCGCCTTCGCCGAGCCGTTCGGGCTTTCCGTGGTCGAGTCGATGGCCTGCGGCACGCCCGTCATCGCCTACCGGCGGGGGTCGATGCCCGAGGTCGTCGACCCGGGCGTCACCGGATTCCTGGTCGACACCGTCGAGGAGGCCGTCGAAGCGGTCTCCCGGGTGGCCTCGGTCGACCGGGCGGGTTGCCGGGCCCAGGCCGAGCGCAGGTTCGGCGTCGACCGGATGGTCACGGACTACCTGGGTGTGTACGGCGGCCTTGTGGGTAGCGTGTAACGCCCTGCTACTGTCGGAAATCGCACGGCGATCGCGCCGTCCACACCGGGCACCGAAGGAGGGCGGCCCTGGTTTCAGGCCCACCTCCATCCCTCCACACACGCTGGGCGATGGATGTCTTCACCGCGTGAGGTGCGTTCCCGCGATCCGGGAGCGGCCGATGACCGGAAGGCACAGCCACGTGGCCTGCTCATACGGATTCCTCAGCACCCATCCGCCGACCCAGTGCGGCCTCGCCACCTTCAATTCGGCCCTGGCCGCCCAATTGACCCGGGACGGCATGATGACCGGCGTCGTCCGCGTCACCTCCGAGGGCGACGACGAGACGCCCGCCGCCGGGGTCGTCCACACCTGGTCACCCGGCCGGGCCGACGGCTGGCAGGCCGCGGCCGGCGCCCTCGAACGTTTCGACGTCGCCGTCGTCCAGCACGAGTACGGCATCTATCCCGGAGCCGACGGCCAGGACGTGCTGCCGCTGCTGGGCAGCCTCGCCGTGCCGAGCATCGTCGTGCTGCACACCGTCCTGACCCATCCCACTCCACGCCAGAGGCGGCTGCTCGAGCAGATCGTCGAAGCGGCAGGGGCGGTCGTCACCATGACCGCCACCGCCAGGGACCGGCTGCTCTCGGGATATCGCGTCTCACCGAGCAAGATCTCCGTCATCCCGCACGGCGCCGCAGACCACCGCGGCGTCCCGTCCCGGCGCCGCCTGCGACCGCACCTGCTCACCTGGGGTCTGATCGGCCCCGGCAAGGGCATCGAGTGGGCACTGCGGGCGCTCGCCCTGCTCGGCGACCTCACCCCGCCGCCCACCTACACGGTCGCAGGCAGGACCCACCCCAAGGTGCTTGAGCACCAGGGTGAGGCCTACCGCAACCGGCTGTACCGGCTCGGCGCCCGGCTCGGCGTCTCCACCTCGGTCCGGTACGACCCCGTCTACCGCGACCAGGCCACGTTGGGGCGGCTGATCCGTTCGGCCGACGTCGTCCTGCTGCCCTACGACTCGCCCGAGCAGGTCACCTCCGGCGTCCTCATCGAGGCGGTCTCGGCCGGCATCCCGATCGTCGCCACGGCCTTCCCCCATGCGGTCGAGATGCTCACCGGTGGGCCCGGCCTGCTCGTGCCGCACCAGGACCCCGAGGCGCTGGCCGCCGCCGTCCGGCGTGTCCTCACGGAACCGGGCCTCGCCGACGTCCTTGCCGGCCGTACCCGCGAGGTCGCGCCGACCCTGATGTGGCCCGCGGTCGCCGCCCGGTACGCGGACCTGGCCTACGGCCTTCTCGCCGCACGCCGGACCGTCGCGGTCGTGGCCACCGGGTGACGCTCGTCCGGCCCGTCGACGACGGCCTGTTCGAGCACCTGATCCGGCTGAGCGACGACACCGGATTATTCGAGCATGCCCGGCACTCCATCGTCCGCCGCGAGCACGGCTATTGCACCGACGACGTCGCACGCGGTCTCGTCGTCGCGTCCCGGGAGCCGAGCCGGCCGCTCGAGGTGGGGCGGCTCGCGGAGACCTACCTCGCCTTCCTCACCCATGCCCAGGACCAGTCCGGGGCGTTCCGCAACCGGCTCGCCTTCGACCGGCGCTGGAGCGACCAGCCCGGCCTGGGCGACTGGTGGGGACGCGCGTTGTGGGGCCTCGGCACCGCCGCCGCCCGCGACCCGGCCCGGTGGATCCGCGAGGAAGCGCTCGTCGCCTTCACCCGGGGGGCGGCCCGCCGGTCGCCGCACCGGCGGGCGATGGTCTTCGCCGGTCTCGGCGCCGCCGAGGTGCTGCGCGCCCACCCGGACGACGATCAGGCCGCGGCCCTGCTCGGCGACGCGGCCGTCGCGGTCGGCGTGCCCGCAGAGGACCCGGACTGGCCGTGGCCGGAACAGCGGCTGACCTACGCCAACGCCGCCCTCGCCGAGGTGCTCATCGCCGCGGCGCACCACGCCGGGGACCGTACGGCGCTCGCCGGAGGCCTGCGGGCGCTGGGCTGGCTCTGCGACGTCCAGCGTGCTGACGGCATGTTGTCGGTCGTCCCCGCCGGCGGCTGGTGCAGGGAGGAGGGGCCGCGGGCCCGCTACGACCAGCAGCCCATCGAGGTCGCCGCCCTCGCCGACGCCTGCGTCACGGCCGCGGCCGTCACCGGCGACGCCGTGTGGCTCGAACGTGTCCGCCAGGCGGTCGCCTGGTTCGACGGCGCCAACGACCGGGGCACCCCCATGGGCGACCCGGAGACCGGGGGCGGCTACGACGGCCTCACCGCGCACGGCCCCAATCTCAACCAGGGGGCCGAGTCGACCATCGCCCTCATCTCCACCATGCAGCACGCCAGAGGGCTGTTATGACCGACATGAACGCGCGCTTGCCCCAGGACCTGGCCGCCCGCCTGGACCTGACGCTCACCCCCGACCCGCGCCGAGTGATCATCAAGCTGTTCGTCCCAGGAGAGGACGCCGCGCTGGCCCGCAGCCGCGCGGGAGGTCTGATCGACCGGATCAGGCATCTGGACGAGGACGAGGCCGGCGTGATGCTGGAGGAGACGCTGCGCCGCTTCGGCCGGCGTCACCACGACCTGCCGGCGGTCTTCCTGCACCATTACGACCTGGTCCGGCATCGGGTGCCGCAGGACGTCGAGCTTGCTCCGGCGGTACGGCTCCTGGTGGGCGCCTACTTCAGCCACGAGTACGCGGTCGAGGGCGCCGCGCTGTGCAATCCGTCGATGGTGGCCCACCCCGACCAGTCGGAGCTGGGGCCGGGGGAGCTCCGGGTGGCGATCAGCGTGCGCCAGATCGGCGAGGGGCACCTGTCCTCCATCGGCTTCGCCACCGCGATGATCGGCCCCGGTACGGCGCTGGCCGTCGGCGAACGATCCGGGCCGCTGGCCGTGGGCCGGCGCGGGGCCACCCGGCACCGGCGTGATCTGCTCGGCGCCGGGCTCGCCGACGAGGACTGGGACGACGAGGTCTCCGCCACCGTCCTGGACTCACTGCCCGAACTCTTCGACGACGACGACTTCGAAAGCGCCGTCGCGCGACTCCCCGGCGACCTGATCTCGCGTACCACCACGCACCGCACGCTGGAGACGCTGCGCCGCGTGATCGCCGCCGACTACGCGGTGTCCTTCCCCGCCGAGGTACCCCTGGACCGGCGCGTCCTGTGGCCCGCCACGGCGGCCGAGAGCCAGGGCATGGAGGACGCCCGCTTCGTTCAGGTGGTCGGGGAGGACGGCGTCCCGTCCTACCGGGCCACCTACACCGCCTATGACGGGCGGCACATCCACGCCCGGATGCTGGCCAGTGACGACCTGCGCCATTTCGAGATCACCCCCATGCGCGGCCCCGCCGCGGCGAACAAGGGCCTGGCCCTGTTCCCGCGCCCGGTCGCCGGCCAGAGCCTGGCCCTGTGCCGCTCCGACGGCGAGACCATCGGCCTGACCTCCCTGGACGGGCACAACCGCTGGCGAAGCCCGATCCCGCTGCACCGCCCGGTCCACGGCTGGGAACTGATCCAGGTCGGCAACTGCGGCTCTCCCATCGAGACCGAGCAGGGATGGCTCGTCCTCACCCACGGCGTCGGCCCGATGCGCCGCTACTCCATCGGGGCCCTCCTGCTGGACCTGCACGCCCCCGAGCGCGTCATCGCCGAACTCCCCGGCGCGCTTCTCGCCCCCAGGCCCGCTGAACGCGAAGGCTACGTCCCCAACGTCGTCTACTCCTGCGGCGGCCTCGTGCACGAGGGCACCCTCTGGGTGCCGTACGGCGCCGGCGACGCCCGGATCGGCTTCGCCCACATCCGGCTGGAGACCCTCATCCGGTCGATGCGCGCGGCGTGAAGCCGGCGACGTGGCGCGGGCTCCTTACGAGGCCGGCGCCTGCCCGTGGACGGCCTGGTGGGAGTGGTTGGCGTTGTTGGCGGCGGCGATCACCCGCGTCAGCATCTGGTGGAGGAGCTGAAGCTCGGACAGCTCCATTCCCAGACGCCCGACGATCGTCGCGGGGATCTTCTCGGCCTCGTCGCGCAATCGACGCCCGGCCGGGGTGAGGGTCACCGCGAGAGAGCGCTCGTCGTCGCTGGTGCGCTGACGGTGGACGAACCCGTTGGCCTCAAGGCGCTTGAGCAGCGGTGAGAGCGTGGCGGGCTCCAACTGGAGCAACCGGCTGAGGTCCTTGACCGACAACGGCGCGTGTTGCCACAGCGCCAGCATCACCAGGTACTGGGGATGGGTCAGCCCCATCGGCTCCAGCACGGGGCGGTAGACCGCGATCACACTCCGCGAGGCGACGGCCAAGGCGAAGCACACCTGATTCTCCAGGGCCAGCGGGTCAGGAATGTCGCCAAGGTCACTCAAAGGGCACCTCCATGGGCAGCGGACTGTCATGCTATAACAGTTAGCGTGCAAACAGTTAGTGCACTAACTATGTGGCCGCCATCGCCGGCATCCGTCACCGATGCCGTCCCCCATCGTCGGAGAGAGAAGCCATGACCCGCTCCAACGTGCTCGTCGACGCCGCCTGGGTCCTGGAGCGCCTCCACGACTCCGGTGTCGTCCTGGTCGAGGTCGACGAGGACACCAGGGCGTACGACAAGAACCACATCCGCGGAGCCGTGAAGATCGACTGGAGGGACGACCTTCAGGACCCGATCCGCCGCGACTTCATCGACAAGAGCGGCTTCGAGGCCCTGCTGTCGCGCAAGGGCATCGCGAACGACGACACCGTCGTCCTCTACGGCGGCAACAACAACTGGTTCGCCGCCTACGCCTACTGGTACTTCAAGATCTACGGCCACCGCGACGTCCGCCTGCTCGACGGAGGACGCAAGAAGTGGGAACTCGACGGTCGTGAGCTGTCCGGCGAGCCGGTCGGGCGCCCCGCCACGGACTATCGCGCCGAGGAACCCGACGCCTCGATCCGCGCCTTCCGTGACGAGGTCATCGCCTCCATCGGCACCAAGACCATCGTCGACGTCCGGTCCCCGGACGAGTTCTCCGGCCGGATCCTCGCCCCCGCGCACTTCCCGCAGGAGCAGCCTCAGGTGGCCGGCCACGTCCCCACGGCCAAGAACGTCCCGTGGTCCAAGGCCGCCAACGACGACGGCACGTTCAAGTCCGACGAACAGCTCCGCAGCCTGTACGGCGAGGCGTCGGTCGACCTGGAAGCAGGGGAGACCATCGTCTACTGCCGCATCGGCGAGCGCAGCGCCCACACGTGGTTCGTGCTGAGTGAGCTGCTCGATCGGCCGGGAGTCAAGAACTACGACGGCTCATGGGTCGAGTACGGCTCACTCGTGGGCGCACCCGTCGAGCGCGGATCCGCCGCCTCGTGAACCGCCGCCCGCACCGGCATACGCGGGCGGCCGGATGAGTACTCACTCCACCAAGGGAACTGTCATGCCTCGTCAGAAGAGGAAGTCGCTAGAGGAGCGGATCGCCGACCGGCAGGCGCTGAGACCCCCGCTGAAGGAGGGGAAGGACTTCGAGCACGGACCCGCCAAGTTCGTGTTCATCTTCCTCATCGTGTTCGTCGTGGTGCTCCACCTCGTCGGCCTCATCGTCCTCATGGTGCTGGACGCTTGATCGCCCTCCCCGCCGACCGGCTCATCGGGTGTGGGCCGCGGCCCGGCCCTCCTTCTGCGGCGTGGGGGTGGGATCGGGTGTCACCGGCTCACTCCGGCTGGTCCGGCACGCCTCCAGTTGGGCGGCGAACGCCATGCCCAGCAGCAGGGCCGTGGAGGTGAGGAACGACCACAACAACAGCGCCATGACCGCGGTAAGCGGGCCGTACATCGCTCCGAAGGTCCCGCTGCCCGCCATGTAGAGGGACAGCAGGTAGGTGAGCGACATCCAGAGCAGGACGGCGACGGTCGCGCCGACCGCGAGCCACGTGTGGGCCGGCTGGCGACGTCTCGGTGACGAGCGGAACAGCACAGAGATCGACAGGACGGCGAGCAGGAAGCCGACCGGCCAGCGCAGCCACTGCCAGACCGCCCGGGTGGTGTCACCCCAGCCGTAAACCGCGGCCGCCGCCTCCCCGGCGGCCGCGCCGCCGACGAGGATCACCAGGCCGACCCCCATGAGAAGGCCCGCCGTCACCGCCATCAGCAGCGCCTTGCCGTACTTGTGCCGGAACGGCCGGTCGCGCTCGACGCCGTAGATGCGGTTGGCGCCGCGCTCGAACTGGGCCATCGCGCTCGTGAGCGACACGAGGGCGGTCACCAGGCCGGACCACAGGGCGAGCGCCTCCCCGCCGCCCGTGCCACGGCTGCCCGGTGACAACGTCTCCTCGACGATCTGGGAACCGCCCCCCGGTGTGAGGCGCCGGAGCGTGAACTCGAGGACCCGGCCGATGTCGCCGTGGTCGAGCACCGAGCTGAGGCCCACGACGGCGATCGCCCCGGGGATGATCGCCAGGCAGACCTGGAATGCCAGGGCGCGTGCATTGCTGACGCCGTCGCCGTACCTGAACCGCACGTACGAGTCGTGGATCAGTCGCCGGCCGCCGTACCGCTTGATGGTGGCGTAGGCGTCATCGGCGGAAAGTTGCTCTCCGGCCATGCCCCGGGTCTCCGGCACCGTGGTCGCGGTTCCCATGTCCGTCCTCACTTCCGCCATCGGGTTCACCGGCCGCCCGGGCGCGTTCCCGGGCCGGCGGTGTCCGCATGGGCTTCCGCTGCCCGGGGGAAGACGTGTCGAACATCCGAGTAGACCTGTTACGCCGGATTTGCGATCGCGCTGTAGTCGGCGGCCCGTCCGCCGCCCTGTCGTGATACGCCGTACGCGATCCTCAGTCGAACGCCGGCAGATGGCGTTCGCGCGCCCGGGTCAGGTGCTCCCGCATGGCGGCCTCCGCGCCGTCCGGATCGGCGGCCTGGATGGCTGCGGCGATGCGCCGGTGCTCCTCGACGGTCGCGCCCGCCTGGGCGTAGGGGAAGTAGCGCCGGTGCAGGTGCAGGTGTGCGTGCAGCCGGTTGATGCCGTCGCGGAGCAGATCGTTGCCGGACGCCTCGGCGATGAGGTCGTGGAACCGGGCGTCGAGCACCGTGAACGCGCCGTGCCAGCCGTCGGGGTCGTCCTCCTCGGGCACGACCGTCGTGGCCGCCTCGGTGGTGATCGCCGATCGGCGCGCCGCGTCGGTGCGCTCGGCCGCCCACCGCGTCGCGGCGCACTCCAGCAGCAGGCGCATCTCGAACATGTCGGTGAACTCGGCGCGGGTGAGCAGAGGGCTCACCGTGTAGCCGACCAGGGGACGCTTGCGCACGAGGCCGTCCGACTCGAGGCGGGCCAGCGCCTCGCGGATGGGAGTGGGCGACACCGCGAACTCGCGGGCCAGCGCGTCGATGTTGATCCGGTCGCCGGGGGACAGGGTGTGCTCCAGCACCAGGCCCTTGAGCGTCTCGTACACGTCCTCGCCCAGCGTCGAGCGCCGGAATCGGATCGGTTCGGGGCGTGCCATTCGGGCTTCCTTCCGGCGGTCGGCTCAATTTCATGAATGTTAAGCCGTGACGGTCCGAAGGGTGGACCACCAATCATCCATGAAACATCCTATAGGATCACGAATCACGTCCCCGCGAGGAGCTTCGTTGCCCACGATCAGTCATGTCGAGGCGTATCTGGTCGACCTGGAGGTCGAGACCGTACGCACCGACGCAGTCCAGTCGTTCCTGAAGCAGGAGACCGTCTTCGTCGAGATCAGGACCGGCGACGGCGGCACCGGAACTGGTTACTCCTACACGATCGGCACCGGCGGCACGGCCGTGCTCGCCCTTCTCCGCGACTACCTGGCACCCCGGCTGGTCGGCGCGGATCCCCGCCGGGTGGAGGCGGTGTGGCACGACCTGTTCGCCGCGACCCGGGCCACCACCGTGGGCGCGATCACGTCGCTGGCCCTGGCCGCCGTGGACACGGCCCTGTGGGACTGGCGGTGCCGCGACGCCGGTCAGCCGTTGTGGGTGCTCGCGGGAGGCGCGAAGGACCGCATCCCGCTCTACGACACCGAGGGCGGCTGGTTGCACCTGAGCACGGACGAGCTGATCGTCGGCGCGACGGCGAGCCGGGCCGCGGGCTGGCGCGGGGCGAAGCTGAAGATCGGCCGTTCGCCGGTGGAGGACGCCGAGCGGCTGGCCGCCGTGCGCGCGGCCGTGGGGCCCCACTTCGACCTGATGCTCGACGCCAACCAGTCGCTCACGGCGGCCGAGGCCGTACGGCGGGCGAGGCTGCTGGAGCCGGCGGACCCGTACTGGTTCGAGGAGCCGATGCCGGGCGACGACGTCTCCGGGCACGAGACGCTGGCGGCGGCGAGTTCGATACCGGTCGCCGTCGGCGAGTCGCTGTACTCGGTGGCGCAGTTCCGCGAGTACCTGCACCGGGGCGCGGCGGGCATCGTCCAGGTCGACGTGGCCCGCATCGGCGGGATCACCCCCTGGCTGAAGGTCGCGCACCTGGCCGAGGCGTACAACGTGCCGGTCTGCCCGCACTTCCTGATGGAGTTGCACGTGAGCCTGTGCTGCGCGGTGCCGAACAGCGGCTACCTGGAGCACATCCCGCAGTTGCGCGCGATCACGCACGGGGAGATCGAGGTGGTGGACGGGCAGGCTCTGGCGCCGGCCACCCCCGGACTCGGCATCGAGTGGGACCGTGACGCGATCGACGACCGAAGGGTGGGATGAGCACTACAGCCAGCCGGGCAACGGCGGCGGGCCGCCCGCCGTGCTTTCCAGCCGGCCGGGGACGGGCCGTCCGAGCAGGTACGCCGTGAGGTCGGCCGGTCTCCCCGAGACGACCGGAGGGGCCTCGCCCCGCGCCGTCCCCTCCACCGGCGTGCCGATCTCCCATCGCCGCTCCGCGCCGGCGACGAGGTCGACGGCGTGCACCCACACTTCTCTGAGGGGGAGAGCCGAAGGCCGTGGTGCGAGCCGACCGGCGTCGCAGGCGCGGTGACGGTCATCACCCGGATCGTGTGGGCGGGACGCTCGCCGGTCTCGCGGGGCCCGGACCCGTGAGATGGGCTTCGGCGAACTTGCGGAAGGCCGCCACCAGGCGGTTGCGGTCGCCCGCGCGGGTCGCCAGCACGACATGGCTCGGCTCGACGCCTTCGAGGGGGATCGTGGTGAGGTCGGGGCGGAGGCTGGCGGAGCGGGGGGCGGCCGAGATGGCCACGGCCTGCCCGGCGGCGATGACCTCGAACTTGTCCTCGAGGGCCTCGATGAGCGGGCCGTCGGGTGCCGGGCGTCCGTCGGGCCGGGGGTCGATGCGCCAGAAGGCGCTCCAGGCCGGGTCGGATTGCCGCACCCTTGGCAGGGGTTCGTCGGCGATGTCGTCGAGGGTGACGGACTCCTTGCCGGCCAGGCGGTGGTCGAGGGGCACCACCAGCACCCGGGGTTCTTCGTAGAGGACCGTCACGTGCAGTTGGTCGGTCGGGAACGGCAGCCGGGTCACCAGTGCGTCCACTCCGTGATCGAGCAGCGCCGCGCGCGCTTCGTTCCAGGCCAGATGCAGGGTGTGCACGTCGGCGTCCGGGTGCCGTCGGCGCAGCTCGCGCACCGCGGGGGTGACGATGAGACCCGTCGTGTACCCGATGGTGATCCGGTTCGGCTGCGCGGCGGCCCGGGTGTGGGCCGCGGCCTGGTCGGCCGAGCGCAGCAGCGCCCTGGCGCGAGGCAGGAAGACGTTCCCGGCCTCGGTGAGCCGGCTGCCCTGAGGCGTGCGGTCGAAGAGGCGGGCGCCCAGTTGCTGTTCGAGGCGGCGAATCTGGCGGCTCAGCGACGGTTGCGTGGTGTGAAGGGCTTCGGCGGCGCGGCCGAAGTGCAGGTGCTCGGCGACGATGGTGAAGCACCGCACCAGCCGCAGGTCGAGGTCCGCTGGGGGCAGCGGCGAGTCGGACATGTCTCCAGCGTAGCCCTCGCCTTCCTCGGCCGATGTCCCGGGCGATGGCGGTGAACTGTGGAGATACGCGAACCGTATTGCGGCATACGGAACATTCATTGGACCCGCGGCGGCCCGCGGCTGCAAGGTGGAATCACTGGCCGGGCACCGTCGGGTGCCGTCTCCGGCCGGTACTCCCTAATTGCCCAGAAGGATTGCAACATGCGCGTATTTGTCACCGGTGCGACCGGACACGTCGGGTCCGCAGTCGTCCTCGAACTCCTCGGAGCCGGGCACGAGGTCGTCGGCCTGGCCCGCTCGGACGAGTCCGCCGCCGCGTTGACGGCCGCCGGCGCCGGGGTGCACCGAGGCGCCCTCGACGACCTCGACAGCCTCAGTGGCGGCGCCGCCGCAGCGGACGGCGTCATTCACCTGGCCTTCAAGCACGACTTCTCCGACTACGCCGGTGCCATCACAGCCGATCTGCGCGCCGTCGAAACGATCGGCGCGACGCTCGAGGGCTCCGGCAAGCCCTTCGTGGTCACCTCGGGAACGCTGATGCTCGCGCTCGCGCACCCATCAGGACGCCTTGGGACGGAGCTGGACGCGATCGCCCCGGGGTCGCCCCCGCTGCCCCGGGTCGAGGCGGAGAACGCGGCGATCGCGCTGGCCGAACGCGGGGTGCGATCATCGGTCGTCCGTCTCGCACCGTCCGTGCACAGCTCGGCCGATCACCACGGTTTCGTCCCGGCGTTGATCGGCATCGCCCGCGACAAGGGCCTGTCGGCCTACGTGGGAGACGGCGCCACCCGCTGGCCCGCCGTGCACACGCTCGACGCGGCCCGCCTCTTCCGGCTGGCTCTGGAAGCGGCGCCGGCCGGGTCGCGGTTGCACGGAGTCGGCGACGAGGGTGTGCCGTTCCGTGACATCGCCGACGTCATCGGCCGCCGCCTGGACCTGCCGGCGGTCGGCATCTCCCGCGAAGAGGCGGACGGCCACTTCGGATTCCTCTCCGCCTTCGTTTCGCTCGACAACCCGACATCGAGCACGCGGACCAGAGAACTCCTGGGATGGCGACCAGAGCACCCCGCACTGATCCCGGACCTGGAAGAAGGTCACTACTTCACCGACATCTAGGCGGGCAGCACGGTGCTGATCCTGGCGGCGCCCTCCTTGAGCACCGCGGCCACGCCTGCCACCGCGGCCTCATCCAGCCGGGACGGCGGCGCGGAGATGGCCAGGGCCGCACGCACGTTGCCGCCCGTGTCCCGCACCGGCACCGCCACCGACCTCACCTCGTCCTCGCTCTCACCGAAGTTGGCCGCATATCCCAGTTCGCGGACCTGGACCAGATGCGCCTCCAGATCGCGCCGGCTCGTCAGGGTCCGATCCGTCAGGGGAGCGAGCTTGGCATGAGGGAGCAGTCGCCGGACCTCATCGGGGTCCAGCCAGGCGAGGAGCACCTTGCCCGACGACGTGCCGTGCGCGGGCAGGGTCATCCCCGTCCGTGCGCCGACGCGCAACGATCTCGTCGTCTCGATCGACTCGGTGAATCTGCTCCGCTCCGGCAGGGATCAGGCGATGGAGGCGGCCTCGCCCGCCTCCGGGCGGGCACGGGCGCTCCTCGGTCGGTGATCAAGTGACGCCGTGACCTCACTACGATCACACGTGACCATCTGCACCCGGGCATGAATCAGGAGTCCCCGTGGCCTGGCGCGACCGAGTTCGCACCGTAGTGGAAGCCCCGCGAACCCAGCACGTGATCACTGTAGTGATCTTGATCAACGCAGCGACGCTGGGACTGGAGACGTCACCCGCACTGATGAGCCGCCACGGGAGCCTGCTCAGGCTCGTCGACCACGTGGCGCTCTACGTCTTCGTGGCCGAACTCCTGGCCAAGGTGTACGTCTACCGGATGAAGTTCCTGCGCGACCCGTGGAACATCTTCGACAGCGTGATCATCGGCACCTCCCTCCTGCCGCATTCCGGTGAGTTGTCGGTGCTCCGCGCACTGCGGATCATGAGAGCGCTGCGGCTGATCTCCGTGGTGCCCAGCCTGCGCCGCGTCGTCTCGGCGCTGCTCGCCGCGGTGCCCGGCATGGCCTCGATCGCCGTGCTGCTCAGCCTGGTCCTCTACGTCGCCGCGGTGATCTCCACCAAACTGTTCGCGGCCACCACCCCGCACTACTTCGGTGACCTGGGCACCTCGTTGTTCACCCTGTTCCAGGTGATGACCGGGGAGGCGTGGTCGGACGTCGCCCGCGAGGTCATGGCCGTCCATCCCGCCGCCTGGATCTTCTTCGTCATCTTCATCCTGATCTGCACCTTCGTCGTGCTCAACCTGTTCATCGCCGTGGTCGTGCGGGCGATGGAGGACGATCACGCCAAGGAGGCCGAAGAGGCCCGCCAGGCCGAGCAGCACACCATCGAGGGCGTCATGGCAGAGCTCAAGGCCTTACGGGCGGAGCTCCGCGACTCGCGGCAGGAACAGGAAGGGGCCGCGCTCAGCCGGTGACGCCCGGGTGGGGTGGCCCACGCCTACGCCTGTCCCTCCGTCATGAGAGGCCAGCCCGCGGTGAGGCCACCGTCCACCGTGATGACCTGTCCGGTCAGATAGGAGCACGCGTCGGACGCGAGCAGGGCGATGACGGCCCCGATCTCGTCGGGGCGGCCGAAACGGCGCTGGGGGATGATCTCCAGGACCGCCGACCTCACCTCGTCGGTGCCCGTGGTGCGGTGCATCATGGCGGTCTCGGTGAATCCCGGGGCCACTGCGTTGACGCGGATGCCCGAAGCGGCTCCTTCGAGGGCCGCGACCCTGGTCATGCCGATGACGGCGTGTTTGCTGCCGACGTAGACCGAGCCCGAGGCCAGTCCGAGCTCGCCGTAGATGGACGTGATGTTGACGATGCTTCCGCCGCCCTGGGCCAGCATCACCCGGAATTCGTGCTTCATGCTCAACAGCATGCCGAGCACGTTGGTGTCGAAGGTGGCCGCGTAGCTCTCGGGGGTCTGCTCGACGATCGGGGCGACCCGGCCCTCGGTCCCCGCGTTGTTGACGGCCACGTCGAGCCGGCCGAACCGCTCGACCGCCTGATCTATCAGGCCTTCGACCTCCGCTTCGTGGCGTACGTCGGCGCGCACGAACTCCGCCTCCGTGCCGAGTGCGCGCAGTTCGCCGACCAGGGCCTCGCCGGCGTCGTCGTGCCGTCCCGAGACGACGAGTTTCGCGCCGTTCTTCGCGAAGGTGAACGCGGTCGAGCGGCCGATGCCGGTCAGCGCCCCGGTGACGAGTACGACGGGAGTGGCCATGGCCGTGATCCTCATTGGTCATCCGCCCGGCCGCCGGTGAGCGGACCGGTCACGTGCAGGAGTGGAGTGCCGGGAGACGAGTCCAGGGTCTGGGCCGACGAGCCCGATGGTGCCCGCGAGGTTCCGGAGAGCAACCCCACTTTCTGAAACAGGGTGAAACCATGGCGAACTCCTACTTACTTGACGGCCGGTCAGTAATCTGCTTACCTGGCGGCAAGTAAGCAATCCGAGGACGATGCCATGCCTTCTTCGACGCACACCCTGGAGGTGCCCGGGGCTCGCCTGCACTATGAGGTGCGCGGCCGCGGGCCCGCCCTTCTGATGATCCCCGGGAGCAACGGCGACGCCGAGCTCTTCGACGCCGTCGCGGACCTGCTCGCCGGCCGTCACACCGTCATCAGCTACGACCGGCGCGGGTTCTCCCGCAGCACGCTGGACGGCCCCCAGCCGACCGGGTGGAGCGAGACGCATGCGGATGACGCGCGTCGCCTCATGGAGACCGTCGCCGGAGGACCCTCGCAGGTCTTCGGCAGCAGTGCGGGCGCCGTGGTCGGGCTCGCCCTCATGAGCCGGAGCCCCGACCTGGTCACCCGGCTGATCGCTCACGAGCCGCCCCTCGCCGAGGTGCTGCCGGACGCGGCGGACTGGCGGGCGTTCTTCGCGAAGGTCTACGACACCTACCTGCGTGAGGGTACGGCGCCGGCCATGCGATCGTTCATGGCCGGCACCGGTGCCGACTCGCTCGAGCGTCCGGCCGACGTCGGCCCCGAGCTGATGGGCCGGCTGTCCGGCAACCTCGACCACTTCCTCCGTCATGAGGTGCGGCAGGCCCCGGGCCACCACCCTGACCTCGTGGCACTGGACGCTCAGCGGGCGCGGATCGTGCCGGCAGGCGGCCGCGACTCGCGGCGACATTTCCCCTATCGCCCGGCTGCCGCCCTGGCCGTCCGATGGGAGAAGCAGGTCGTCGACTTCCCGGGTGACCACACGGGCTACTGGTCCCATCCCGGCGAGTTCGCGGCGATCCTGGGCGACGTCCTGGCCTGGCCGGGGGCGAAGTCCGGCCGGGAAGACGTGGACACGGCGGATGGTTGAGGGGATCGGGCACCGCCGCATCGGTGCGGCGGCGGCCACGTGGAGAGGAAGACAAGCGGTGTCCTACGACGAGTTCCAGCGCGGCCAGATGTTCTTCGACGCCAAGGATTACGCCGAGGCGAGCCGTATCCTCGCGCCCATCGCCGAGGGGGATCCGGGCAATCGCGCGGTCGTCGAACTGCTGGGGCGTGCGTACTTCCACAGCGCCCAGCTCAGCCGCGCGGAGGACGCCTTCCGGACGCTGGTGGAGCTGGACCCGGTGAACGGCTGGGCGCATGAGGCGCTGGCCCGGACCCTGGAGCGCCGCGGCCGGGCCGACGAGGCCCGCCGTCACCACAAGCTCGCCCTGGCCATGGGGATGGAGGAGACCCGGGAGATCGAGGTCTCCGTGTCCGCCGCCGACCTGGTCATCGGGGCCTGAGACGGCCTCGGGCTCCTCTTGGGGGGTTCCTCGCGTGGGGCCGGCCGTGGCTGAGCTTGTTCCGCTGGACGGACTGCGCCGGCCGCTCACTGACCTGCTGGAGGCGGATCGTTCCGCAGCCTGCTGTACATCCAGCCGTCGCGCCACTGACCGGCGCGGAACTCCACCGCGCGTAGGACGCCCTCCAATGTGAAGCCGGCCCTCTCCAGCGACTTCTGTTCTGCGATGTTCTCCGGGTGGGTGGTCGCCTGGATGCGCTCGGCTGGAGTGTGCGTGAACAGGTAGTCGCACAGCATCGCCTGAGCGCGCCAGCCGATGCCACGCCCGCGCCAGTCCGGAAGCAGGGCGATCCCTATCTCCCAGTATCGGGAGACCCCGAATCCTCGGGCCGACCAGCTCATCAAGCCCACGGCTGTGCCGTCGACCTCGACGATGACCCTGCTGTCATCTTCGCCCAGGTAACCGTCGGTGGCGTAGCGTCGCGCCGGGGCCTGCGCATCGCGGAAGCCCGTCCAGTCCAGGCCGATCAATCCCGGCTCCGTGGCGAAACGCCGGAACATGGCGAGATCGTCCTCCGTCACCGGCCGCAGTCGTACCTCAGGCGCGCTCATCGCGCCACCTCCCCTTGTGGTGCGTCCGTCCGCCAAGATCGCGTGCTTGGCCTGGACCTTACCTCGCGAGATCCGCGGGCGCGGGGGCGGTTCCCGGGGCATGCCGCACGTCGCGCGCCGTGCCTCCTGAGCCGCGCGGAGTGGTAGCAGGTCAGGCGGCGGAGGTGCGGCTGCGGCGATGATGAGTTGTGCCCTCCGGGCGGTAGGGCAGCCCGTTTACCCTGATGAGCGCGTCTCTAAGGTAGTCCCTATGGAACTAAGCGGAACGATCACCTCTGACCGGCCCCTTCTCGTCCTCGCCGTCCAGCAGGAGGCGCAGTTCCTGGACGGGGGCCTGCCGGTGCTGCTGACAGGCATGGGGAAGGTCAACGCGGCGTCCGCGCTGGCGAGCGTGCTGGGCAGAGGTCCGCTGCCGTCCTCGGTGATCAACCTGGGAACCGCGGGGGCGCTGCGTACCGGCTGGACGGGCACCCACGTGGTGAGCACCGTGTTCCAGCATGATCTCGATACGGCGGTCCTGCGCGGCCTCACCGGTGAGACCTATGGCGCTCCCCTGACGCTGTCCGCCGAGGGGCCCGTCCTCGCGACCGGCGACTCCTTCATCGCGGACGACACGGCGCGGGACGCGCTCGCCGCCCGCGCCGATCTGGTCGACATGGAGGGCTACGCCCTGGCCTCCGTCGCCCAGCAGGCGGGCGTTCCCATCCGCCTGGTCAAGCACGTCAGCGACGACGCGGGGGAGGGCGCCGCGAAGACCTGGCGCGAGTCCGTGGTGGACTCCGCCCGTGCTCTGCACGACTGGGTGGTCAAGCACCTCGCCTGACGCCGCCCCCGAGCACGATCGCCCGACTCCCCGCAGGCCGACCAGCCGTACCGGAGATGGAGGGGGAGAAACATGAATCTCGAACCGGAGCGGAGAACAAGGAGTTCCGCACGCACGACACGACGGCCCGCGCCTCTGGTGGCGCTCATCGTGATCGCCGCATCGGCTGTGGCGTCGTCGGCAACCGGCGTCCAGGCGGCCGCGGCGCATGAGCCGTCCCCGCTCGTGGGCTGTCCGTCGCCGGGACGCGTGAAGCCCACGGTCGTCCTGGTGCACGGCGCCTGGGCCGACGCCTCCAGCTGGAACGGCGAAGTGAGATTCCTGCAGCGCGCGGGCTATCCGGTGCGGGCCGTGGCGAATCCGCTCCGGGACCTCACCACGGACTCCGCGTCCGTCGCCGACTTCCTGAAGACCGTCTCCGGCCCGATCGTGCTCGTGGGGCACTCCTACGGAGGCTCGGTGATCACGAACGCGGCCGCGGATGTGCCGAACGTCAAGGCACTGGTGTACGTCGACGCCGCGGCGCCCGATGTCGGCGAGACCACCGGCGGGCTCAGCGGCTCCGACTCCGCCCTCAACGCGGATCCGGCCACCCTCTACGACAAGGTGCCCTATTCCGGGGCGCCCGCGGGGGCGGCCGACCTCTACCTCAAGAAGGACGTATTCGTCCGGTCGTTCGCCTCGGACCTGCCCCGGCACGTCGCCGTCCGCCTGTGGGCCACCCAGCGGGCCGCCTCGACCAGTGCGTTCATGACGCCGTCGAAGGCCGCGGCGTGGAAGACGATCCCGTCCTGGTTCTTCATCAGCACCGGCGACCGGATCATCACCCCGTCCTCGGAGCGGGCCATGGCCCATCGGGCCAACTCGAAGATCACCGAGTTCCGGGGCGGCTCCCATCTGACCCTGATATCCCACCCGGACGCCGTGGCGTCCGTGATCGGATCCGCCGTCTGCTCCGTACGCTAGCGACGGCGCGGGCCCGCTGGATCACCTGCTCGGGCACCGGTCGGCTCCGCTTCATGAAGCGGGGACGGCCGGCCAAGGTCGCCGGTCACGACCCATCCGGGCCGCGGGTGGCCATGCCCGAGACGATCAGGCCGTCGCGGAAGATCAGGACTTCGGCGGCCGGTTGACCGGTCTGATCCCGGTAGTTGATCACTATGCCGTCGAGGCCGACGTACACCGCGACGACCTCGAACCGCAGGTCGGGATGGCGGCGCAGTCCCTCGGCCCAGTACGCGCGCAGAGCCTGGACGCCACGGACGACACCGTCGGACCCGTCGATGATGCGTGCGGCCAGCGGCGACCGGAAGACCACCTCAGCGGCGTAGTGCGTCATGATCCGATCGAGATCATGGGAATTCCATCCCGCCGCCCACTCCTCAGCGAACCGCTGCGCTTCAGCATGATCCATGCCGAATTTCTACCATCACGACACCTCGTACGGCCTGACGGTTTGAATGATCAGCGGAAGGAGCGGCGATAGGCGGCCGGGGTGGTGTTCAGGGCGTTGTGGAAGCGGCGGCGCAGGTTCACCGCGGAGGAGAGCCCGACGCGCTGGGCGATCGTCTCGACCGGGAGGTCGGTCTCCTCCAGCAGGGCGCGGGTGCCGGCGATGCGCCGGTCGAGGACCCAGCGGCCGGGGGAGATGCCGAGTTGTTCGGAGAAGTGGCGGCTGAGGGTGCGCGGTGAGATCCCCGACCGGACGGCCATGTCCTCCAGGGTCAGCGGGCGGTCGAGGTTGGCGGAGATCCAGTCGAGCAGCGGGGCGAGGGAGTCGGGGACCGGGCCCGTCGTCGGCAGCGCGGGGTACTGGCGCTGACAGCCCTCCCGGTGCGGGGCGGCCGACAGCTGACGGCCGATCCGCATGGCCAGGGCGGCGCCGTGTTCGCGCCTGACCTGGTTGAGGCACAGGTCGACGGTGGTGGCCGAGGCCCCCGCGGTCGCGACGTCGCCGTGATCGACATACAGCACGGTGGCGTCGGCGCGGACCCGCGGATAGCGCCGGCCCAGCTCGTCGGCGACCTCCCAGTGGGCGGCGGCACTGCGGCCGTCCAGCAGGCCCAGGCTCGCCGGGATGTGGATGCCCGAGCAGATCCCGACGATCCGGGCGCCGCGGGTGTGGGCGGCCAGGACGGCGTCGCCGAGCTCGGCGGAGATGTCCGGCCCGGCGCACCAGTGCGCGATGAGGATCGTGTCGGCCTCCGCCAGGGCCTCCAGCCCGTCGGTGACGACGATGTCGGCGCCCATCGTGGTCCGGATCGGGCCGGGCCGCTCGGCGCAGAGCCGGAAGTCGTAATGCTGGGGGATGTCGGGGCCGTGGCAGCCGAACACGGCGGCCGCGCAGGTCACCGGATACATCTCCTGCGGAGGGCCGACCAGGGCGACCACACGGTGCTTCATGGCACGAATGTACCTAATGATGTCATTCTGGACGCCTGTGCGGGGGCGGCCGCATGTCCAGGATGACTGGTCATGGAGATCGTCGAATGACCACGATCCTTGATCGCGAAGCGTCCCCGGGCGTCCCCGCAAGGCTCTGGACCAAGGATTTCTCGCTCTACTTCGCCGCTCGCGTGGTGTCGCTGCTGGGCGACGCGATGTTGCCGGTCGCGGCGGCGCTGGCGGTCGGGGCCGTCTACGGGGTCTCGGGAGTGGGATACGTTCTGGCCGTCTGGACCGCGCCCTTCGTTCTGTTCGTTCTGTTCGGCGGGGTCTTCGCGGACCGGGTCGGGGCGCGAGCCATGATGGTCGGCGCGGACCTGGTCCGGATCGTCACCCAGGGCGTGGTCGCCGTCGCCTTCTTCGCCGGAGTCCCGCCGATGTGGCTGCTGCTGTGCGCCTCCGCGCTGTCCGGGACGGCCGCCGCGATGTTCGAGCCCGGCGGCAAGGGGATGGTCACCCTCGTCGCGAAGGACCCCCAGCGCGCCAACGGAACCCTCAAGATCGCGGACGCGGCCACGCAACTCGGCGGCCCGGTCTTGGCGGGGATCCTGATGGCGCTGATCGGCGCGGGCGCGGTCTACGCCTTCGACGCGGGGACCTTCCTGCTGAGCGCCCTCTGCCTGGCGCTGATCAGGTTCGCCCCCCGCGCCGAGGCGGGGGAGCCCTCGACCGTTCTGCTCGACCTGCGGCGCGGGTGGACGGAATTCCGCTCCCGCACGTGGATGTGGTCGGTGATCCTGGTCTGGGTGTTCTTCGGCATGCTCGTCTTCGGCCCCTACATCCCGCTGGGCTCCCGGATGATCGGCGACCGCCTCGGCGAGGCCGCCTACGGCTGGGCGATGGCGGCGCTGGGCGCCGGAACCGTCATCGGGGGCCTCGTCGCGATCCGCTTCCGTCCAGTCCGCCCCCTGGCCGCGGGCGCCGTGGCCATGATCGGCTTCATCTGCATCCCCCTGTCGGCCGCCCTGGAACTCCCGCTCCCCGCGCTGATGGCCGGTCAGCTGATCGGCGGCGCCGCCTGGGCCTTCTGGTCGGTGATGTGGTCCACCAGCGTCCAGACCCAGGTTGCGCCCGACGTCCTCAACCGCGTCACCGCCTACGAGGTGGCCGGCTCGGTCTCCGGCGTGGCGGTGGGCCAGGCCCTGGTGGGCCCGCTGTCCTCCGTCGTCGAGCCTCGCGACCTGCTCCTCCTCTCGGCGGGAGTCGCCGCCGCGGTGTGCGCGGCGCTGCTGCTCATCCCGCCGATCAGGAGACTCCGCCGGGTCTGACCTCTCCGGGCCGTCCCACGCCGCGGCCACCCCGCGCCGGATTCGGCAGGGGCCCGCGGTCAGACGGCCGCGCGCCCTCCGTCGACGGAGAGGGTGGCGCCGTGGATGTTGGACGCGTCGTCGCCGGCCAGGAACACCACGGCGGCGGCGACCTCGGCCGGCGTGCTGGCACGCCGCGAGGGCATGGCGGCGATCATCGGCGCCAGGCGGTCCTGGATGCCGGAGATCTTCTCGGTGAGGGTCGGTCCAGGGGCGACGGTGTTGACCCGGACCCCGGCCGGCCCGTATTCGGCCGCCCACGACTTCGTCAGGGAGTGGATCGTCGCCTTGGTGGCGCTGTAGAGCGCGGAGTGGGCCATGCCGAACAGGCCGTTGATCGAGCCCATGTTGATGATGACGCCCCTGCCGCGTGCGGCCATCGCCGGGGCGATGAGGCCGGTGAGCAGGAAGGCGGCCTTCACGTTGACGCGCAGCGCCTGATCGATCAGGTCCTCGCCGACCTCCGCGGTCGGCGCCGGGTCGATCAGCAGCGCGGCGTTGTTCACCAGGATGTCGAGTGTCCCGCCGGCGGCCTCGGTCGCGGCGTCGGCGAGTTCCCGGATCGCGGCCGCTCCCCGGCCGAGGTCGGCGGCGACGAATGTGGCCCGGCCCCCGGCCTCCTCGATCGCGCCGACGGTCTCCTTCCCGCGGTCCGTGTTACGGCCGCTGACGATGACGTGTGCTCCTTCCGCCGCGAGGGCCTGGGCGACGGCCACGCCGATGCCGTCGGTGGAGCCGGTGACCAGTGCGGATCGGTCCTGCAGTCGTGCGGTCATGTGGTGCCCCCGATCAGGGTGAAACTGGACAGCCCCAACGTCGCAACATAAATTTGGACCGGCAAGTCCAGTCGAGAGGTGTGCGGTGTGACCCGGGAGTTGACCCCCAAAGGCAGTGCGACGCGGCAGCGGATCATCGAAGGCGCCGCCGCGGAGATCCGCGAGCATGGCGTCGCCGCCACCACGCTGGACGACGTGCGGACAAGGACCGGCACGAGCAAGAGCCAGCTGTTCCACTACTTCCCCGGTGGCAGGGAGGAGTTGCTCCTCGCCGTGGCGCGATACGAGGCCGGCCGCGTCCTCAGCGACCAGCAGCCGCAGCTGAGCCGGCTGACGTCCTGGCGTGCCTGGGAGGAATGGCGCGACGTGCTGATTCAGCGCTACCGCCGACAGGCCTGGGACTGCCCGCTGGACGCGGTGGTCTCACAACTCGGCCGCAGCACCCCGGGAGCCCAGGCCGTCCTCACTGAGCTGCTCAACCGGTGGCAGGGCGAGATCGCCGCCGGTGTCCGCGCCATGCAGGAGCAGGGCGAGATCGATCCCGGGCTCGACGCCGGGCAGGCGGCGGCCGCGCTGCTGGCCGGCATTCAAGGGGGCGTCGTGATCATGCTCTCGACCGGACGGCTCACCCACCTGGAGGCCGCGCTCGACGTGGCCATCCAGCACCTCCGTGAAAGCCGGGACCGTCATCCGGCGGATCACTGAGGAGACCCGCCGCCGGCCGATCGTGAAGCCGGCGAATCAGATCCCGGCTCGGCACCTCATCGAAGGGCGGGGAGGCCGGCCGGCGGGACCTCTCAGTGGCGGTGGTGGTTGTCGGGCTGGGCGGGGTCGCCCGGATGTTCCAGCCCCGGCACCAGCCGGAGCCGGTGCGCCCGCGCGTGGTCGAGCCAGCGGACGAAGGCCAGACGCCGGGCCGCGTCGAGCAGACGCGGACCGGGCCCGGGCGGATTGCGCGGCTCCCGCGTGCCGAGCAGGGTGATGGTGAGGCCGTCGACGGTCACCGTCTGCCCGGGCGCCGCGCCGGCGAGGGCGGACGCGAGCCGCTCCGGCAACGTGCCGGGGGCCGCGTCGAAGTCGCCGTCCGTGGTGGACAGCCGCCACTCGGACTCGGCAGGGGGCCGGGCCGTCGCCGCCGCGTAGGCCGCCGCCTGCTCCTCCGGCACCGTCACGTCGGCGGTCACCGCCTCATACACGGCTCGTACGGCACCGCAGCCCTCGAAGGCCGCGGCGGTGATCGAGCCGAGCTCGACGGCGGCGCGCTGGTCGAGGCGCACCGGGGGGGCCGCGCCCACGTCGAGCCCGCGCTGCTCCGCCTCCGCCTCGCACAGCAGCTCGGTGAGCATGACCTGGGCGACCCAGCGCGTGAGCTGCCGGTCCTCGGCGCTGCCCGGTTCGGGCAGCGCCGAGGACCGCGGCCCGCCGCGCAGGGCGGCGAGCCGGTGGTCGAGATCGGCCCGTGGGAGCGGCCGGCCGTCGAGCCATCCGAGCACGGGACCGACGCCCGGTGCCGACGGTTCGCCGCCCGCCGGGGACGCCGGGGACGCCGAGGAGGCCGAGGGCGCGGGGGACGCCGCATGCGTGTGCCGGTGCCCGGCGCCGTGGCTCACGAGGGACCCGGCGTGGTCGTGGGTCACGGGGCCACGACCAGCTCGACCGTCGGGGCGTACTGGCAGCGGCCGAACCACATCACCTTGGCGAGCGCCCAGTACGCGCCGGGGTCGGCGTCGCGCGGCACCGTCACGTCGAACGTCGCCGTGTCCGTCGCGCCCGCCGCGAGCGTGAACCCGCGCACCGGGACGGTGACGGCGTCCCAGGTTCCCCAGGGCGACACGACCTGGAGCTCTCCGCGGATCTCGCCCCGGGTGCGATTGGCGAGCGTCACCCCGAGCACCGCGTGGCCGCCCGGAGCGACCCGCACGGTCGTGGAGACGACGTCGACCGACAGTCCCGTGTCACGCGCGGTCGTGGCCGTCGTCCCCTGGGCCGCCGCCCAGTCCTCGGGGATGTCACCGGGAACGGGCAGGTACGCGGGGAGGTCGCCCACCGCGACCGTCACGACGTCCTCGACGCTCTGACCGTCGTGCTCGATGCGGGCGGCGAGGAAGTACAGCCCCGGCTCCGTCCCGGTGGGCGGGGTCAGCGTCACCGGGAACCGCACGTGACCGTCGGGCTCGAGCCGGTACGGGCGGCGGGCCGGGGTCACCGACCACCCCTCCGGGGCGATCAGCTCGGCGGTGCCCTCCACCGGAGCGTCCCGCAACTGCGAGGCGATGACCACCGACGCCTCGACGGGCTCGCCGTCCGTGCGGAGCAGCCCGGGGGAGACCGCCACGGACACGGGCAGGTAGCCGATGGGGGCGGGACCGCGGTTGTGCAGCCAGTACCGCGCGTGCACGGGCTGGGCGGCCTCCGCCGACGGGCCCAGCGAGCCGCCGCCCCGGCGGGCCGAGGCCGGCACGCCGATGACGGTCGCGACCTCGCTCCCGGAGAGCCCGATGGCCCCCATGAGCGGCTTGCCCTGGCGTTCCAGCAGGTCGGCGGCGTACACGTCGGTGAAGTTCAGCGCTCCGCCGAGCGTCGCGGCCGATCCCCTGCCGGTCGACTCGACGAGGCGCAGCGTGACTCCTCGCGCCGGATCCGCGGCGACGGCCGAGCCGCGGGCGATCGGGTCGCCACTGGGCTTCACCGTGCCGAGGAGCACCTCACGGGCGGGTTCGACCCGCACGTACGACCGGGTCGACGGCAACGGCCCCTCGTGCGAGCCGGTGACGCGGGCGTACAGCGGGTGGTTGAACTCCTGCCCCTGCGCGGGGAGGGTGACCGCGCGCCAGTCGCCTTCCCCGGAGACGAGCGCGTAGGAGAAGTCGTGCGTCCAGTGCTGCAGCTGGAAGGACGTGCCGTCGGGGGCGGTGCGCTTCGGCGGGTCGATCCAGACGCCCGAGGGCCATCCGGTGCACGAGCGCATGAGCGACAGGTGCAGGGCGCCGGTGGGGTCGACGGCGAACCCGGGCAACCCGAAGGTCAGCAGCGCGACCGTGTGATCGGTGAGGATCTCCGATGCCGGAATCGGTCGCGGGCAGACCGCGGAGACGCGGGCGTCCGCGAGGTCCTCCGCCAGCGCGGCGGGATCGGTTACCACGAGGGCGGGCAGCGCCCGCAGGTCGCGCAGGTCGGCGTTGGGCTGCCACACCTCGTGCAGCGGCTTGTCCGCGGGGACCCAGACGCGGCCGTGCCGGGCCAGCGTGGCGGCGTAGTCCGCGCCCGCGCGCTCCAGCAGGTCGCGGGTCGCCTCGTTGTCCTCGGGGCCGCCGATCAGGACGCGGAAGTCCGGCAGGTTGGAGTCGACGTCGAGCCAGCCGTACCTGGCCCATTGCGCGCTCGCGGTCGTCGCGGTCACGCCGACCCTGGCCAGCGCGACCACCAGGTCACGTGCGCCGGCGGCGTCGGCGAGCGCCGGGACGACGACCTCCGCGACGCCGAGCGCGCGCTCACCCAGTGGCGTGCCGTCGGGGTCGGTGAGCGAGACGCGGGCGGTCGAGCTGAGCCCGAACCAGGTGTTGGCCGGGTTGTCGAGCGTCCACGGCGCGTCGGCGACGTCCACGTCCGGCAGGGCGAAGCCCCGCCCGACGACGGCGTCGGCCACCTCGCTCACCGGCAGGGCGCCCGGCAGGTCGACGGGGAACCGCACCCGCAGGAGCCGGTCGGCGCCCGCGTGGTCGACGACCCGGGTGCCGCAGTCCACCCGGTCGACGCCGTGCCACAACGTGACGGTCTGCCGGTAGTTCAGGCCGTCGACGGTGCCCGTGACGACGAGGCGGGAGCCCAGCGGGCTCGTCTCGGCCCGCACGGTGGCGGGGGAGTCGGCGGAACCGACGACCGGGCCGCGCGGCACCAGGTGCCAGGGGCCTTCGCCGAAGTCGGGGTGCGCCGAGTACTCCTCGTAGACCCGCAGCTCGTTGCCGACGTGACCGCCGCGGACCAGTTCGCGGCCGGACACCTTGTCATAGACGCTGCTCAGGGCGCCGCCCCTCGCCGCGTCCGCGGTCACGCGGTAGCGCGCGTTCTCGATGGTCTCGCCGTCGGCCGGGGTCCACGCCGGCTCCGCGTCCGACTCTCCCGGCAGGAGGCGCCAGGTGCGCCAGCCCATGGCCGGCACGTCGTCCGCGAAGAACCGCAGCGTGCCCCGGTCGTTCACGCACGCCACCTCCGCGCCCGCGTCGTCCAGGACGCGGCCGCCCTCGACGTCGTGCGGGAGCCGTACGGTGACCAGGGCCGAGCGGTCGAACGACAACGTGTTCGCGACGACGATCGGGACGCCCTCCCCGGTGGTGTCGACCTGCCCGGCGAGGGCGTCGAGCGCGGTGTCCCTCACGGTCGCGGCGAGATCGTGCGCCTCCCGCCACCCGGACAGCAGGTCGATGTAGACCTGGTCGGACTCCGAACCGGTGATCGCGTCGTGGTGGGCGCCGTAGGCGAGCTGGCGCCACACCTTGTCGAGCGCCGCGCCGGGATAGGTCCCGAGTCCTTCCAGCGCCGCGAGGGTGGCGAGCTTCTCGGCGTCGACGGCGGCGACCTCACCCGCCCGCTGGGCCTGCTTCGTGTCGATGTACGACACGTCCTTGCCGGTATAGATCGGGTTCATGTCGCGGGTCTGCGGGCTCGGCCGCCGGCCCGTCGCCTCCAACTCGGCCCGGACCGCGTCGAGGAAGTCGCGAGGGGTGCCGCAGACGAACCTCGGCCACACGTACTTGTCCGCCCACGAACGGTGGATCTCGGTGACCCACTTGTTCGGCGGGGTGTAGTCGGTGCCGACGGGCAGCAGCAGGTTCTTCGTCGCCCCCACCGGCTTGATCTTGGCGTACAGCTCGTAGACGGCGCGCTCGGCCGACTCAAGGTCGGGGGAGGAGTCCATCCACCAGCCAGCGGAGTAGTGGTGCGGCATGAAATGGGTGAGCACCCCGCGGCCGGACGGTGAGATCCACTCGAACTCGCTCGGGAACTGCATGACCCGCGCGTCGTTCTTCGACTCGCGGAAGTTCTTCTGGATCGGGCCCCACTGGTGGAACGGCCCGCGGGCCCAGGCCGAGCCGGTCAGTCCCGCGGCGGCGAGGTAGCCGGGGAACTGCGGGTCGTGGCCGAAGACGTCGAGCTGCCAGGCGGTCTGCGGATCGCCGCCGAGGATGTCCCGCTGGTAGCCGACGCCGTAGACGATGTTGCGGATCGTCGTCTCCGCGCCGGTGAGGTTGGTGTTCGGCTCGTTGTACGTGCCGCCGACCAGCTCGACCTGGCCGCGCTCCATGAGCAGGCGCAGGTCGGCCCGGCGCTCGGGATGCAGGTCGAAGTACGGCTTCAGGTAGTCGATCTCGGCGAGCACGAACTTGTACACCGGGTCGCGCAGCGCCAGGTCGAGGTGGGCGTCCACCAGCGCGAAGCCGTTGCGCTCCCACAGCGGGCGCGTGGTCGCGTCGCCGGACAGGAGCTCCCACGGCGAGGTGTAGGCCGCCTGGGTGTTCCACCAGACCGGGTCGTAATGGAAGTGCGAGACCAGGAACATCGTCCAGCCGGGCTCGGCCACGGTGACGACGGCCTCGGTGCTCGCCTCGCCGGCCGTCACGGTCACCGGCAGTTCGGCCCCGGCCACGGGGTTGGCGATGTCGAGGGGCACCTCGACCGTTCCCGTGCCGGTGGCCTCGCCCGTGACGCCCGGCCCGGTGACGGTGACGGTGACGGGCGGTCCGTCGAGCACCACGCGGAGCACCTGACGTGGTGCGTCCTGCGCGCCGACGAACAGGTCGGTGGATTCCACGGCGGTGATGGTGACCGGCACGGGTCTTGGTCCTTTCTATCGGTGAACCGGTCGTCCCCACGCGACGCGGGGGACGACCGGCGGTGGTGCAGGTGCGGGGGGTCAGGCGCCCCAGGCCTCGAACTCGTTGATGCGGGCGGCGGGGTCGGTGCCTTGTGTGGGCTTGGTGACGTTCAGGCGAACGTATCGCGCGCTGACCGACACGGGAGAGGTGGTGATCGCCGACGTGTTGCCGGTGACCGTCACGGCGGTGGTCCACGGGTCGGAGGCCGAGGAGCGGACCTGGATGGTGTAGTCGCTCGTGTTGGACGACGCCCCCTCGCCTCCCGCCTCGGCGTGCTTCACCACGAACCGGTTGAGCGTACGCACCGATCCGAGGTCGACCTCCAGCCACTTGTCGGCGGTCAGCGCGCACCACTTGTCGGCCACGTTGCCGTTGACGGCCTTCTCCGGGCCCTCACCGGCGTTGCACATGCTCGAGGCGGTCGCCGGCTGGTCGAGCGCGAGGTTCGTCTCGGTCGGCGGAGTCCCCGTCCAGGCGACGGTCGTCTTCGCCGCGGGGGAGCGGCCGTACTCCGTGGAGACCGCCTCGACCTCGATGGTCGTGGAGGTCTCGGCGCCGGCCCGGTCGAGCCGAGGCACGAAGTAGACGCTGTTGGGAGTGGCTCCCAGGTAGGTGCGGGTGCCGTCGGCGTTGCGACGGTACACGTCGTAGTGGTGCACCGAGCCGTGGGCCGACGACCGCCAGGTCAGGCGCAGCGACTTCCTGGTCGCCGTCACGTCGGACGTGCCGAGCACGCTGACCTCGGCCGGCGGGGAGGGCCGTTCCACCGGACCGTCGTAGACGGCGATCTGGCCCACTCGCACGTCGTAGGACTCGACGACTGAGGGCGCGGACGCCTGCAGGCCGATCTGGGCGATCTTCCGCCCGGCGAACTTCGACAGGTCGAGCGTCTTGCGCTCCCAGCCGGTGCCGCTCGTCGGGCCCAGGTCGAGCGTCGTGAACCTCGTCGGCGCGTCGGTGAACGCGACCGCCGCCTTGAGGTGCGTCGCCCCCGCGGCGGGGGTCTTCACCACGACCGACAGCTTGGTACGGCGCGTCACCGGCAGCTTGGTCTCATACAGCCGCACCGTGTTGGCCGCGTCCAGCCTGCCGGTGAGGCGCAGCGACGAGCCGCCCTCATAGGCGTCGCCGAAGTCGAGCGACGGCGTGAGCTTCGTGCCGCCCGACGAAACGAGCCAGCGGTAGGTCGGCAGCACGTCCTGCACGGACAGGTTGTTCCAGCCGCCGGTGCGCACGCGGACGCCGCCGACGTTGTAGAAGTCGCCCTGCCCCGTGTTGAAACCGGTGACGAACGGCTTGGCCGTGACCGGCGTCGACTCGGCGACGTAGGTCGCCAGGCCCTTCCACGACGAGGTGGTCGTCGTGTCGGACGGGTCGCCGTTCGCGCCCACCCAGTAGCGCGAGTCCCTGGCGTAGAAGTCGGCGCGGCCGGAGGACGACTTCCACGTCCATTCGGGCCGGTAGAGGCCGAGCGAGGTGACGTGCGGCTGCCCCGGAGGGAACAGGGCGTCCCAGGAGACGCTCGTGTTGTATCCGTTCGCCTCGGTGTCGATGCCCGAGTAGAGGTCGTACTCGCTGCGGCCGAGCGCCCGCGCGGCGGCCCGCGAGGACGACAGCCCGGAAGCCGACCACCAGAAGTTGAGGAACATCGAGTCCGAGACCTTGCGCGGGTCGGACAGGAACGCGTCGTTCTCCGGGGTGAGTGCGTTCTGCCAGTTGACCTGGCCGCTCTCGGTCATCGCGTCGTACCACATGAAGTCGACCGAGGGGCTCTTGCCCTTCGCGTACTTGACCAGGTCGCGCATCGAGGTCGCCAGCGCGGCGTCCCCGCCCTCGGTCTCCTGGTTGATGAACCAGCCGTCGAACCCGTAGTACTTCGCGGCCTCGACGAGCTTGTCGGCGACGGGGAAGCTCGAGCCCGACTTCTGGGTGAAGTCCTTGACCCACTGCAACTGCCCGCCGTACACGCCGGGCGGGAAGAAGACCGTGCCGTAGACCTTGACGCCGTTGCGGTGCGCGGCGTCGATGACGGTGGCGTTCGGAGCGAGGATCAGCCCCTCACTCGCCGATCCGCCCCAGAAGACGAGTTTGTCGACGTACTGCCAGTAGCCGAACGCGTAGTAGTTGGCGTCGAGCGATCCCTGGGAGGGGTTGCCGGACGTGGGCGCGAACGAGACGAGTGAGGCGACGCGGCCCTCCCCGGCGTGGGCGCCGGCGTTGGCCTTGAGGGCGGGGTCGGCCGTCCGGTGCCGCAGCGGCACGCGCGACCGGTTGAACCGGGCGTCGGGGTCGGTGGCCGGGTTCCAGTCGAGGATCGTGTTCGGGTACCAGTAGGAGGCGTGCGGTTGGTCGCCTCCGCCGCCAGGCGCCGCGGCCTCCTGGTGAGGCGTGGAGCGGGCGTTGGCGGGCGCGGTGCCGAGCGCGGTGGCCGTCACGGCCGCGCAGAGCACGGCCAGCAGACGTCGTCGCATGGTGGGGGGTTCCTTCCCTATGGCGGGGACGGGGCCTTGCCGCCCTGGTCCGGCCGGGTCACGGCGGACGCAGGGCCTTACCGCCGGTCGTGGATCACGCCGGAGTCAGGACGGTGCCGATCCCTCGAGCGGTGAGGTACTCGGAGTCGGCCGCACGGGCGGCGCCGACGATCGCGAGCGGCCCGGCCTGGCGCAGCCGTACCCACTCGCTGTGGAAGGGACTGCCCGGCGCGACCTCTCCCCGCCGCTCGGGCTGGGCGCGCAGATCGACGTCGCACACCAGCGCGGGCCGTGAAACGGGCGCCGGGCGGCTGCCGCGCCGCTCTCGGACGACCGCGGCGAGTTCCCGGGTCGCGGGCTTGATCTCGTGATCCACGGTGAACAGGCCCAGGTCGTACTCGCGGTCGGGGAAGTCGGCCAGGCTCCGGTCGAGGTCGTGCGAGCACCACCACGTGACGCCCCACAGGGCGGGGTTGCGGGTGACCGTGTCGAGCATCTCCCGGACGAAGGCCGGGGCGTCGTGCTCGCCGATGTCCGGGCGGGGCGCTCCCACCTCCTGCAGCCAGACCGGCCGGGCGGGGTCCGTCGCCGTCGCCGCCGCCAACTCCACGAGGTAGTCGGCGTGGGAGACGGTGGCGGGGCCGTGCGGACCGTCGATGGCCGAGACGCCGTTGAACACCCAGGAGTGCACCGTCGTCAGGTCGCCGAGGTCGACGTTGTCGGCCGGCGAGAACGGGTGAGCGGGGTCGTACCAGGTGCCGTCGTACAGCGAGTGGAGGCTGAGCAGGCGCGGGGCCGCGGTGCGGGCGACCTCCACCAGTTCGGCGGCCCACTCCGAGGACGCCTCAGACGTGGTGGCGTTCGAGGGCCACAGGTTGTTGACCTCGTTGCCCAGCGTCACCGCGAACACGTTGCCGCGCGTCGCGACGGCCCGGGTGAGCCGGTCGACGTACTCCGCGATGCCGTCGCGGACGGCCGCGTCGGTGAACAGGCTCCGCTGGTGCCAGGTGAGCACCCACGACGGCAGGAAGTCGAAGCTCGACAGGTGGCCCTGCAGCAGGTCGACCGAGACTTCCAGGTCGAACTCGGCGGCCACGTCGATGAGCGTGAGCAGGTCGTCGATGCCGCGCTGCCGGATCAGCGTCCGGTTGGGCTGGATCCACGGCCAGATGGGGAACACCCGCACGTGGTCGAGCCCGATTCCCGCCAGGTCGGCGAAGTCGCGCCGGGCCGCGTCGGCCGAGAAGTCGAGCCAGCTGTAGAACCAGCCTGACGAGGGCACGTAGTTCGCGCCGAAGCGCAGAGGGATTTGGCCTGGTTGTTGCGGTGTCACTCGTCCTCCGGCTGCGGTGGCGCCCGGCAGGGATCGCCCGGTGCTTCGACCGCCCGCAGCCTAAACCGTTTTAGCTATCCTGCCAAGGCCGGGGGAGCCGTGCTCTCCCTGACCGCCAGTCGCGGCGTCGGAGTCCTGCGGTCCCTCCGCAGACCGGGCTCGGCGACGAGGGCGAGCATCGTCTCGGCGACCTCGGTGCCGAGCGCGAACGTGTCGCGCGACAACGCGGTCAGCGCCGGATGCACGATGCGCGTGAGCACCGAGTCGTCGAACGCGACGATCGACAGTTCGCCGGGTACGGCCACGCCCATCTCGCCGGCCACCCCCAGCCCGGCGACGGCCATGAGGTCGCTGTCGTACACGATCGCCGTCGGCCGTCCGGGCCGTGACAGCAGCATGCGGGTGGTCGCGGCGCCCTCGGCGTCGCTGAAGTCGGTGGGCAGCGAGGACACGTCCGTCAGGCCGTGCCGCCGGGCGGAGTCGCGGAGCGCGCGCATGCGGCGCTGGGTGTGCTGGAACGCGGGAAGGCCGGCGACGTGCGCGATGCGCCGGTGGCCGAGCGCGGCGAGGTAGTCGACGATCGACAACATCGCCTCGCGGTCGTCGGCCCACACGCTGGACAGGGAGCCGTGGCGGCCGGGTCCGCCGAGGACCACCGCTGGCACGCCCAGTCCCTCGACCACGTCGACGCGCGTGTCCCTGACCTTCAGGTCGACCATGATGAACCCGTCGACCCTGTGTTCGGACGCCCATCGCCGGTACACCTCGATCTCGGCCGTGGTGTCCTCGACGACGAGCAGTTCCAGCGCCACGGAATGCGCCGACAGCCCGGCCTGCAGGCCGGACAGGAGTTGGGCGAAGAACGGCTCCACGCCGAGGGTGCGGGCCGGGCGGGCGATGACGAGGCCGACGGCTCCCGCGCGGGCGCCGCCCAGGGCGCGGGCCGCGGTGTGCGGCCGCCAGTTCATCTCCTCGGCCACCTGGAGGATGCGGGCCCTGGTGGCCTCGCTGACGCCGGGACGCCCGTTGAGCGCGAACGACACCGCACCCTTGGAGACTCCGACGCGGCGGGCGATGTCCTCGATGGTCGGTCGCGCCACGGCTGTGCCTTTCTTCGTTCGTGCAGGTCGGCACGTTGCAACAGGGGCCCCCGCCACGTGCATTATCGCCGGGTGGAGGCCGCCGCGGGGCCCCGCGCGCAAGCGGATCGCGTCGATTCCCGCGTCCGTCACGGGTTCGCGACATCTCTTGACACCAAAGTCTAGTGGGGGGATAGTCCCCAGTCACTAGAGCGGTTTAGTAGTCGGCCGTTTGCGGACGGGGCCGCCGGGCGTCGGCTCACAATTCCGGATCGCTCAGCGCATGGCAGGAGAAGTGATGCGAATTCATGGGATAAAGCTGGTCGCGGCTGTGGCGGGGCTGGCGGCGCTCGCGGGGTGTGGGCTCGGGGGCGCCGACACGTCGAGCACCCCGACCGCGAACGCCACGGGCGCGGTGACCGGCAAGGTGAGCCTGCAGACCTGGGCGCTCAAGCCCAAGTTCACCGACTACGTGCAGGGCGTCATCGACTCGTTCGAGAAGAAGTACCCCGGGGCCCAGGTGGAGTGGCTCGACCAGCCCGGCGACGGCTACGCCGAGAAGGTGCTGAGCCAGGCGTCGGGCGGCAGCCTGCCCGACGTGACGAACCTGCCGCCGGACTTCGCGCTGCCGCTGGTCAAGCAGGGCCTGCTGCTCGACGTGGCCAAGGCCGACCCGAAGGTGACCGAGGAGTACGTCGCCGGAGGCCTCGACGGGTACAAGTACGCCGGATACGACGGCGTCTACGGCTACCCGTGGTACCTGAACACCGACGTCAACTACTGGAACTCCGAACTGCTCTCCAAGTACGGGCTCGACGCGAAGACGCCGCCGACCACGCTCGACGAGCTCATCGCCCAGGCCAAGACGGTGAAGGACAAGTCGGGTGGCAAGGTCTACCTGATGAGCCGCAAGCCGACGCTCATCGACCTGACCAACGCCGGCGTCCCGATCATGGCGGCGGACGGCAAGAGCTTCACGTTCAACACGCCCGAGGCGGCCGCGGTCCTCGACAAGTACCGCGACGCCTTCAAGGACAAGCTCATGCCGCGCGACGTGCTGACCACCAAGTACGCCGGCAACGCGCAGTTGTTCAACTCCCAGACGGTCGCGTGGACGACCGCGGGCGGCAACTACATCACCAGCCTCACCACCGACAACCCGACGCTCGCGCCGAAGGTCCTGCCGTCGCAGGCGTTCGGCACGCCGCCCCTGTACGTCCAGGGACTGTCGGTCTCCAAGTCCACCAAGAACCTTCCGGCCGCGATCGCGCTGGCGCGGTGGGTCACGAGCGCGGAGAACCAGGCCGCCTTCGCCCACCTCGTCAACATCTTCCCGAGCACCAAGGCCTCGGCGAGCGACCCGTTCTTCAGCAAGAGCGACGGCACGCCCTCCGGTGACGCGAAGGTCATCGCGTTCAACTCCCTGGCCCAGGCGAAGATCCTTCAGCCGGTCCAGGTCACCCAGGCGATGGCCGACTTCGTCGACCAGCAGTTCGCCCTCGCGATCAACGGTGACGAGCCGTCGCAGAAGGCGCTCGACGACGCCGTCGCCAAGTGCAACCAGCTTCTCAACGGCTGACGTCACGCTCGCTCGCGTACGGGGATCCGCCTCAGCGGGGGGTCCCCGTACGCGGCGCGCAGGAGATCAAATGACACACAAGCGCTGGTTCACTCCATGGCTGCTCATCGCGCCCGCCGCGGTGTGGCTCGTGGTCTTCAACGCCCTACCGGCGATCAACACGGTGATCCTGTCGTTCACCAACGCCAAGCCGCTGGGCGGCGGGCAGTTCATCGGCCTCGGCAACTACACCCGCATGCTCGACGATCAGCAACTCGTGGACGCGCTGATCAACAGCATCGTCTACATGCTGATCTGCCTTCCGCTGCTGACGCTGCTGCCCCTCCTGCTCGCGGTGCTGGTCGAGAAGAAGCTGCGCGGGATCGCCTTCTTCCGCATCGCGTTCTACACCCCCGTGATCGCCTCGGCGGTCGTGGTCGCGCTCATCTGGGGATGGCTGCTCGACGATCGAGGGCTCATCAACGGGATGGCCGAACGGCTCGGGTTCCTGAGCGGCCCGTTGCCGTTCCTCACCGACCGCTGGCTGTTGCTGTTCAGCGCGATCAGCCTGACCGTGTGGAAGGGCCTCGGCTACTACATGATCATCTACATGTCGGCGCTCGGCAACGTCAGCCGTGAGCTCCACGAGGCCGCCGCCGTCGACGGGGCCGGACCGGTGCGGCGGTTCTTCTCCGTCACCGTGCCCGGCGTGCGCAACACGATGCTCCTCATCTCGGTGCTGATCTCCGTCTTCGCGCTGCGGGTCTTCTCCGAGTTGTACATCCTGTCGAACGGCACCGGCGGGCCCGGTGGCCGCGACATGTCGCTCGTGATGCTCATCCAGCTGTACGGCCAGGGCCTCACCGGCCATCTCGGCTACGCCTCGGCGCTCAGCGTCCTGCTGTTCGCCGTCACGGTCGGCCCGATGTTGTTCCTGGCGCGGCTCAACCGGAAGGAGTCGTAGCGATGGCCCGGAGTGGTCGCGGGTTCAACACGGTCTCGCCGGCGGAGAAGGTGCTCCGATACGCCCTTCTCCTGGTGGTGCTGGTCATCACCGTGGGGCCGTTCCTGTGGCAGTTGTCCACGTCCCTCAAGAGCATCACCGAGGACGTCTACACGCAGACGCCGAGTTTCATCCCCCAGCACCCGACGCTGTCGAACTTCACCGAGGTCGCCAAGACCATCCCCGTCTGGACGTACGCCGGCAACTCGCTGATCGTCGCCGTCCTCGTCGTGGGGGGGAACGCGATCGGGGCGACGCTCGCCGGGTTCGCACTGGCCAAACTGCGCTTCCGGGGCTCGAAGCTGGTGCTCGGGCTCTTCCTCGCGACGTTGATCCTGCCGAGCGAGGTCACGATCATCTCCCAGTTCGTCATCGTGCGCGGGCTCGGCTTCGCCGATTCGCTGATCGGTGTCGCGCTACCCGGGGCGATCCAGATGCTCAACGTGCTGCTGATGCGCACGGCGTTCCTGGCGATCCCGGCCGACGTCGACGCCGCCGCGATCATCGACGGCGCCACCGCCTGGCAGCGCCTGATCCGCATCGGCCTGCCGAACGTCAAGGGCATGCTGAGCGTCGTGGTGATCTTCTCGTTCATCTTCGCGTGGGACGACTTCCTGTGGCCGCTGATCGTGCTCACCGATCCGGACAAGTACACGCTCACGGTCGGGTTGCAGTACCTCAACGGCACGTTCACCTCCAACCCCCGGCTCATCGCCGCGGGCACCATGATCGCCTTCTTGCCGATCGTCGCGATCTTCGCCCTGCTCCAGCGGTTCTTCTTCAAGGGCGTCGACGCGGGGGCGATCAAGGGCTGAGAGCGTCGCCGTACGGCACCCGCGCCGGCCGCGCCCGGGGCCGGTCGCCGTACGGCGCAAGGGTCGCCGGGTCTCGCCCCGCGCCTTCGCGGGCGTTCTCAGCGCAGGATCGCGCCGGCGACGGTTTCGTTGATCCACTTCTCCCACCGGTCGGGCGTCCACCCGCGTTCCACGGTGAGCAGGAAGTAGACCTCGTGGCTGACGAGAGTGAAGACGATGTCGGCCGCTTCCTCGACGGTCAGCTCCGGCCTGAGGGCCTGCTTGTCGCCAAATTGCTCCGCGAGGGCGTGGTGGGCGATGAAGCGTTGGCGCTGGTTGGTCTCCCACTGCGCGGCCATCTCGGGGTCGGCGCCCGCGGCGTCCCGGATGATCTTCATGATCGGCGCGACGCGGCCGAAGATGACGCGGCTGTTGCTCAGCCAGATGGCCAGGGCCCGCCGGCCGTCGGGCTCCTCGCGCACCTGCCGCACCCACGGCCGGTCGAGCATCGGTATCGGCTCGTCGTCACCGACGGCCAGGACGTCGACGACCTCCTTGAGGACCGTGGCCTTGTTGCCGAAGTGGAAGTACACGGTCTGCACCGCGACCCCCGCCGCGCCGGCGATCTGATCGAGAGTGGTCGCCGCGTATCCGTTCCGCAGGAACAGTTCCCGGGCTCCGTGGATGATCCGGCGCCGCGTGGCCTCGGCCTGGGCGGCCCGGCGGGTGCCGCCTCCGGTCCTGCTCTTGACGGAGTCGCTCATTCGCTAGAGGCTACTCTAAACAGTTTCGCTAGAGTTGACTCTAGCGAGCTTCGTCGGAGGTGGTCATGGACCTGGCGCTCAGCGGCTTCCACCACGTCAAACTGCCGGTGACGGACGTGGTGCGCAGCCGCGACTGGTACGAGCGGGTGCTCGGCCTGCAGACGCACATGGAGTTCGTCGAAGACGGCACACTCATGGGGATCGCCATGCGCGACGCGAAATGCACGCTGGACCTGGCCGTACGGCACGACCCTTTGAGAGCGGCCGCGCTGGCCGGATTCGACCCGGTCGCCCTTCGCGTGCCCGGCACCCGCGACCTGGACACCTGGAAGCGGCGGCTGGACGACCTGGCGGAACCGCACGGCGGCATCGTCACCGGGCACGCCGGCCACGTGCTCATCGGCCTGCACGATCCCGACGGCATCGAGATACGGCTCTACGCTCCGGCGGACGGCCCGGGAGGATCCGATGAGCTTTGATCCCAGCGGTTATCTGCTCGGTCCCGACGACGGGCCGGACCTGTGGTTCCTGGACACCCGGATGAGCGTGAAGGCCGGGGCGGACCAGACCGGGGGAGCCTTCACTCTCATCGAGTGGTCCGCGCCCGCCGGATTCGGGCCGCCTCTGCACGTCCACGACCGTGAGGACGAGGCGTTCTACATACTCGACGGTGAGATCACCATCGACTGCGGCGACCACCACTGGACCGCGGGACCCGGCGACTTCGCGTTCCTTCCCCGCAAGATCCCGCACGCCTTCGTCGTCACCGGCGGACCGGTCCGCGGCCTGCAGTTGACCACCCCGTCCGGGTTCGAGCAGTTCATCGCCGACATCGGCCGCCCCGCAGAACGGCCTGGCCTGCCGGTTCCGTCCCCGCCCGACATCCCCCGGCTGATCGAGGCCGGCAACCGTCACGGCCACCGGATCCTCGGCCCGCCTCCCGATCACGGCTGAGCAGCCGTCCCCTTTCCTGACGGCCGACGGCCGTGCCCGCCGGGCGCCGTCAGCCGAACGAGGAAGGACTGCGCGCCCGAGATCCGGACCCGCTGGACGTGGACGGGAGCGAGGCGCCGCTCGATCGCCGTGGCCACGCCGTCGGCGTCGGGAAGCAGCACCACGGCCGTTCCGCCGGGCGCGAGGACACGGCGCAGTTCCGTCCACCAGTGCACAGAGGAGGCGGAGAGCAGACCCCGCGCGGCGACCTGGCCGCCCCAGGGCGGGTTGCTCAGCACGCAGTGGACGCCGCCGTCCGCGAACGGGAGACGCCCGGCGTCCGCACGGCCGAGGGCGACGGGCAGGCCCGCCGTGTTCTCCTCGGCCGCACTCAGTGCCCGCACATCGAGGTCGACGCCGTACAGCCGTGCCTGCGGCTGTTGTCGGGCGGCCTCGATCAACAGGGTTCCCGCGCCGCAACACGGGTCGAGAACCGTGTCACCGGGACGGATTCCGGCCATCCGCGCCATCGCGGCGGCCAGCGGAGGATGCAGAGTCCCCGGGACGGAACACCTCTTGTACGGCCGCCGATGCAGAGGCCGGTCCGCGACCCGCAACATGAGGGTTGCCCGCGTGCCGTCGAGGGTCACGCGCCATCCGCCGTAGCCGGCTGGAGGTGCGGTTCCCGCCCGGCGCGAGTGGTAGTCCACCCCCAGCCGTCGCGCCAGGGCTTGTCCGACGGCGTCCTCGACGTCGTAGCGGTTGAAGTTCCGCCTGCCGAGGAACGACGCCGACACCTCGACACCGGTGACCGCGCTCGAGCCTCCGTGAGCCTCGCGCAGCCGTGTCAACTCGCCGAGGTCGGCCGCGTCGGCGAGCCGGGCGAGCGCACCGCCGCTCTGCTTGGCCGTACCGGTGTCCTGGCACTGCGCGGCGAGCAGGAACACGTCATCGGCAGTGCGCAGCCCGGTGACCTGGGCCCGTGAATCGTCTGTGCGGAAATGGACCTCGCGGTGCCCCAGGTGGGTGACGACGCCGAGCCCGCGCTGAAGGATCTCGGCGGCCACCGTCGCCTCCAGCCCGTGGACGCATCGCGCGACCAGGGTGGGCGCCGTGAAGCCACGGGATTCGCAATGGTGGGGAAACGCGCTGATGCGCATGAGGATCGTTCTTCTCCACGTCGGCCCGGGGCAGCGCTGCGCCACCCCGCCTCGCCGGCGACGGGTCTTCCCTCGCTTCGCCGACGGCGCCTAGCGGAGGTGGAAGAAGAACGTGAACGTCACAATTCGCGATCGTAGGACGCGGGGAACGGCCCGCTCAACCCGATATCCGTCGGGAATGGACGAGGCCGGCTCGTGGTTTGCGTCACCTGCACGTCTCTCGGGGCGTGCGTGACAGAAGGGGGAGCCATGAAGGTCCGCAGGTCCTTGAGATCCTTGAAGGACAAGCCCGGAGCGCAGGTGGTCCGCCGAAGGGGGAGCGTCTTCGTCATCAACCGGAAGGACCCCCGGTTCAAGGCGCGTCAGGGCTGACGACGCGGGGCCGCAGCTGATGGCCGGCCAGCGGCCAGTCGAACGCCGGCCGGTCAATCGTGTAGCCGATGGCGGTGTCCAAGCAGTGCCGCCCCGCACGGATGACGGCGGGGCCCGGCTGCCGCGGCCGGACCCGGCCGTGATGGGCTAGCTCTCGGCGCGAGGGTCGATCAGGTCGATCGTCTCTATGGACGGGACGCTGTCCCGCAGCACCGAGCCGATGAGCTCGCGGAGCCGGTCGGGCGGGATGATGCACTCCCAGCAGGTCCTGTCGTCCCCGACCAGGCGGAGCGTCAGCTGCGACTCGGTGGCGGACTCGACCTTCAAGTCGGCCCCGTCGGCCTGGAAGCCCCGGCGCAGCCCGTCGAGGGCCTTCTCGAGGTCTTCCTTGGCGCTCATGCCGCCTCCCCTACCAGGGCCGCGGCCACCGAGTCTACGATCTTGGCGGCCCGCTGCCTGAGCTCGTCGTCGCTGATCGCCGCGATCGGGTGCTCGACTTCCACGAACTGCAGGTCCGACCTGCCGAACGCCTTAGCGTGGGCGATGGCCGAGTTCATGAAGACGGACGTGTGGATGGCGACTGTCGGGATACCTCGTGTCTCGAGTGCGACGGCGTCGTGCACGCATCCAGAGGTGCACGACCCGCAGGCGCCGACGCCAGTGACGACGAACTCGTACTGACTCGCCAGGTCGTCCAGCAGTGACGCGTCGGCCGGGCGCGAGTAGACCAGCTTGCGCGCCATCTCGAATGGGCGCACACCGTAGTGCTCCTCGAGCATGTTGCCGACGTGGCGCAGCAGTGGGCCGGCATTGCCTTTGGTGTTGTCCAGCAGTACGCCCCGCGCACCGGCGAGTTCGGGAAGGCGAGGCGCGACAGTACCCGACCCTTTCGCGGTCGCGGTCGGGTCGATCAGTCCGAATGACGATGTCAGGATGGCCGCGGCACGGGCCTTCTCGTCTTGATCAGCCTTGACGGGACACAAATTACTCACCCCTCATATCTCGATCTTGCGAGTGACCGACCGGGTGCCCCAGCCGGGAAGATAGGCGGAGTGGCGGCCAGGGCCGCCGGCCACGATCACCACGATGTCGGTGACCCGGCGGGCGACGGGGATGCGTAAGTCCGGGTCGTCTCGGTCAACCCAGCGTGGCCAGGTCGTGTAGTTCTGCGTGTTGGGGCCGTGAATACCGCCGGCCTTGATCTCGGCGTGCCCTCGGGTCGCGTTCTGGAATAGGTAGTGCTGTACGTCCGCCTTTGTCCAGCCGCACGACGCGATGATCTGCGCGTGTTCCGGGCACAGCACGACGAAGCTCTCGCCCTGGATGAAGATATGGTTCGAGCCGAGGTTCGTCATCATGCTGGCGACGGTCTTGAGAATGTCGAACGGGTTGTCGGCTGCCTGGTTGTTGATGTTCTGCGGGCCCTCGGCGGCATACAGTGTGACCGCGCTGTCGCTGCTCCGCAGTCCCCGGTCGACGTGCAGCCCCGGCCAGGGAGACGCCTCCTCGTTTTCCCCGATGCAGAAGCTGAACTTCCCGGGCTGGCCGAGTGTCGCCTTGTCGGCCTCACCGGGACGGGATTCGCCGATGTTGACCAAGGCGAGCTTCAGCGCCCTCCCCAAGGTCGCATTCGCCCGCACGCCCTGCCCGAAAGTGTTCGCGCCCGAGTTGATCCCCAGCTCGTTCCGGATCGGCCCGTGCAGGATCATCAGAGGCGATGCCATGTGGGTCGAGCACTGAACTCCGCCGATGTTCATCGCCGGATCGGTGGCGGCTTCCAGTGCCGCGATCAGCACTGGCATGTGTTCCGGGACGCAGCCGGCCATCACCGCATTGGCCGCGATCTTCTCGACCGTCGCAGCCCCGCCGAGAGGGGGCATTTCGGCAATTAAATCGCCGGATTTCCGGCCGCTGCGCTCCACGAATTCCGCGACCCGCTGGGCGGTCGGTGGAATAACGGGCAGGCCGTCAGTCCAGCCGGCCCTGAAGCAGACCTCAAACAATTCCATCGCGTCGGATCCGATGGTTCCGATCTCGGATGCCATTTGTTTCCCCCTTGGATTCCATGTCCCTTCCGGGAAAAAGGGGCGCCGTCGTACACTGCGCTTCATCGTCTTAGGAATCGTGTTTGCCGAGCAGGCATCAGCGCACTACCCTCGAAGTTAGCAGCTAACGGAAACGGGGGTCAAATGATGATTGGACAATCGCGCGAAATTCATTTCCGCATGACGGGATTCGTAAATGAATAAAGCACTGAACGCGCTATGTCCGATACTCGTGCAGTTTGCCGCCGTCGCGCGCGAAGGCCAGATAACCCGGGCGGCGGCCGCGCTCGGTGTCCCTCAGCCAACCGTCACCCGTCACCTCGCGCGGCTGGAAAGTGTGCTGGGAGTCCGCCTGTACACCAGGGGGCCAGGGGGAGTCACGCTCACCACAGACGGCGAGATACTCCTCGAGCCGGTTGAGCGGGCGCTGGCCCTGCTGCTCAGCGGCGTCAGCCGACTGGAGGCCGCCGGGCCCGGGGAGCAGCGAGTCTCGCTGGCCTTCCTGCACACTCTCGGCGAAGAGACGGTGCCGTCCCTGTTGCGCAAGTTCGGCGAGCTCACTCCACACGCGACGTTCTCGCTGATCCAGGACAGTGCTGACGGTCTTCTGCAGCGCCTGGCCGACGGGGAGGCGGAACTGTGCCTGACATCCCCGCTGCCGGACGACCCCGCCCTTGACGTGGTGCGCCTCGGCGTGCAGCGCCTGGTCCTGGCAGTGCCGGAGCATCACGCCCTCGCGCGGGAATCGGCCACGGCTCTCGTGGCGGCCGCCAGCGAGGACTTCGTGACCCTCGAACCCCGCAATCACATGCGCAACATGGCCGATGCCCTGTGCCAGGCCGTCGGGTTCGAACCGCACATCACATTCGAGGCGTCCGGCGTCAGCACCCTCCGTGGCCTGGTGGCGGCAGGACTGGGCGTGGCGATCGTCCCCGCGGCGCCCTCGCCGGCTGCGGGGGTGGTGGAAGTGTCCCTTACCGACAAGGGCGCCTATCGCGAGATCGGCCTGGCATGGCGGCGCAACATCGGCTTGCCGGGGCCGGCCGACGAGTTCCGCCGCTTTGTCGTCGACCGGTTCGGCTCCGAGCCCTTCACGGTGCGCGACGGCATAGAAGCAGGAGGTACGTAGGATGAGCAAGATCGCTGCGTCCGCCAGTGCGGCCCCGCGAAGAAGGTGATCGAGGCCCGCTCTTCACGCCGAAGAGGCCGCTGGGTTGATCGCGTAGTAACCGCAGTCCTGTTAAACACGGGCGTTCCGCGCTCTGGATCGCTGTGAGCAGAAGATCACCTGTGTGTTGACAGGCGACCGGATTCGTGGGATCACAAACGAAAGATCCGATCCGTGAGCGCTCACGGGAGCGCTACCGAATTAACCCCTCCCGGATCGCCGCCATCGCACGGTGGCCCGGTCCATCGCGGACCTCGCCGTAGGCCCGCATCCGACCCACGACGGCGTCTTCACCCCCCAAGGAGCCCAGATGGCCGGTCCAACGACTCGAAGGAGGAGACCCCTCGCCGCGGCGTTCGTCGCGGTGATGTCCCTCCTCCTCGCCCTGTCGCCCGTCACCCCCGCGCGAGCCGATCTCCAGAATCCCCGGCAGACGTTCCTGCGGTCATCCGTCGCGGGACTGTTCCTGCACTGGGGCGAGCGCACGTCGCCGCAGCACACCGACTGCGCCAAGTGGGAGGCCGACGTCACCAACGGCGGATGGACCCCGGGCTACTGGGTGTCGGAGGCCCAGAAACTGCACACGCAGTACATCGTGCTCGCCACCTTCCACAGCCGGCTCGGGTACGCCAGGCCGTGGCCGTCGGCGATCCCCGGAAGCTGCCGCACCAGCAGGGACTTCCTCGGCGAGCTGATCACGGCGGCGAACGCGCAGGGCCTGAAGGTCATCCTCTACATGACCGACGACCCGCAGTGGCACGCCGACGGGCTGAGCTCGGGTGACTGGCTGGACTCCTCGGCCTACTCCGGCTACAAGGGCCACACGGTCGACCTGACCACCCGCGACGGCTTCGGCGAGTTCAGCTACGACAACATCCTCGAGGTCGCCCATCGCTATCCGAACCTGTCCGGGTTCTGGATCGACAACGACAACGCGTACTGGGAGAGCCACGATCTGTACGAGCAGATCTACCAGCTCCGCCCCAGCTACACGATCAGCAACAACAACGAGGACACGCCGATCATGGACATGATCAGCAACGAGCAGAAGACCGGCATGTCCCCGGCCTACGACTACCCGCAGGCGGTCTACACGGCGGCGCCGCGGCTGATCGAGGCCGACTTCAAGCTTCCCTCCACCGGCGCGTGGTGGTACGACGGGTCCAACCCGGCGGTCGACCGCAAGCTCACCCTCGGCCGTCTCGTCACCAACGCCGGCTCCTCCATCAAGGCGCTCATGGCGGAGACCGCCCAGGTCAACGGCAAGTTCCCGTCGAACCAGGAGGCCTTCAACAACTTCGCCGACGACTACCTGGACCAGATCTGGCCGTCGCTGAACGGCACAGAGGGCGGCGGGTACATGTACGGCGGCCTCAAGCCCGGGTTCTGGAACAACGGCGCCCACGGTGTGACGACGATCAGCAAGACCAACCCGAACCTGCACTACATCCACGTCGTCACCCCGCCGTCGGGAAGCACGCTGCAGGTGCGTGACAACGGTTACCGGATCGCCGGTGTGACCGACCTGCGCACCGGCGCCGCGCTGAGCTTCACCCAGGCCGACGGCACCTTGACGATCAACGGCGTCTCCTCCTGGGATCCGTACGACACCGTCTTCAAGGTCACGAGCAGCGGCCGGGAAGGGATCTACTCGGGCGTCACGCTCGGCGCCACCGCCTCGGCGAGCGGGCACGCCGCGTCGGCCGCCGGAGACGGGAACTACCAGACCTACTGGGACAGCAACAAGACCACTCCCGTCTCGCTCACCTATGACCTGGGCTCCGCCAAGGCCGTCCGCTATATCGGGATCAACCAGCGCGAGGACTCGGTCAGCTACGCCCGGTCGGACACCGAACAGTCCGCCCGCATCCAGGACTACCGCGTGTACGTCTCCAGCAACGGCACGAGCTGGGGGAGCCCGATCAAGACGGGGACCCTGCCCAGCCACCGCGGGGTGCAGTTCGTCGACATACCTGCCACCACCACCCGCTATGTCCGGCTGGAAGTGGTGAACACGTACGCCGCCTCGACCGACACCACCCGATACAAGCGGCTGCGGGTCGACGAGACCTGGATCGGCGGCGCCTACGCCGGGAGCGGCACCAGCGGGGGGACGACCTCGATCGAGGCCGAGGCCGGCACGCTGAACGGCTCCGCAGTGGTCGCGGCCTGTGCGACCTGCTCCGGCGGCGCGAAAGTGCGGTTCATCGGCAACAACTCGGCGAACTACGCCACCTTGACGGTCAACGCCGCGACGGCGGGCACCGAACAGCTCACGGTGTACGGCGAGGTGGACGGCACCCGGTCGTTCTTCGTCAGCGTCAACGGCGGCACCGGAGCCGAGCTGCCACTGACCGGCACGAGCTGGTCCACCCCGGCGAGCACGACGATGAACGTCACGCTCACCGCGGGGAACAACACCATCCGCTTCTACAACAACGGAGCCAACGCGCCCGACCTCGACAAGATCACCGTCAGCTGATCGTTTTCAGTGGGCCCCCGGTGCCGCCCCCGGGGGCCCGCTGGCGGCGGGAGTCTCAGGCCACCGTGACGGCCAGGCCCCCGCACCGGCCGGAAACCGTCTCGATCGCCATGAGGTTCTCCCTACGGTGTGAAAGGGGTCGGAGGGGGGACCGAGGACAACACGCGACGGGTGGTCTCCAGGCCCCAGTCGTCCAGGTCGGCGATCCGGTCGGAGGTCGCTCGGAGGCCGCCGTACCGTTCGACGGTCGCCGTCCACTGCTCCCGGCGCTGTACGGCGGGGCGGACGATCAGGCAGTCCGGGTCGTTCACCCAAAGGCGGCCGTGCTGCCAGGAGCGGCCGGCCGTCGAGAGGGCAGCGGCCTGCTGCGAGGGGTCGGACAGATCGCCGGTCCCCGCGTCATAACCGGCGGCGATGTCGGGGGAGACCCGCATGGCGTCGACGAGCCCGACGCTGGGCAGGATCGGGGCCCCGCTGCCCAGCAGGTACGGCTGTGGCCCGACGGCCTCGCGGATGAGCGCCATCCCCTCCCGGTACGCGGCGATCGGCGAGGCCCCCGAATGCCGCTGACCCGCCAGCGCGCCGGCGTACAGGAAGTCGAGCTTGAAATAGTCGAATCCCCAGCCGCGCAGGGTCTGGAAGACCTCGCGGAGATAGGCGGAGGCCCCCGGGTGCGTGACGTCGAGCCCGCGGAGGTCCTGGTTCCAGTTGTGCCCGGCGTCGCCCACGAGCCACTCGGGATGTCTGCGGGCGATCTCACTGCGCGCCCCGACCAGGAACGGCGAGAGCCACAGTCCCGCACGCCTGCCCTCGGCGTGGATGCGCCCGGCCGTCTCCGGAATCGAGGAGAAACGTCCCGACGGCGTCAGCCAGTCACCGATCTCGGCCTGCCAGCCGTCGTCGATCTGGATGACGTCGACGGACAGGTCGCGTTCGCCGACGGTGCGGAGGTTCTCCAGCACGTCGTCCTCGGTGACGTCCTCGTAGTAGTGGTACCAGGAGCACCACACGGTGGGCGGCCTGCGCAGCGGGCCCGTGCCCGCCCCGGCGGCGAAGCCGTCCGCCCAGGCGCCGAGCGCGACGTCGATCGGCCCGGCGAAGGTCTTCTCGACGACCTCGTCCGGCTCGTCGGCCGTGATCAGCATCTGGTCGCCCACCAGGCGGGCCCGGATCGCGGGGACCTTCGCCAGGCCGTCCCTGGCGGCGAACAGCCGTACCGGGCCGTCCGGCTCCGGGGCCACCGCGAGCAGCCCCTCGCCCTGGAACCCGTCGTCGGGCGCGGGGAGCCCCGGCCGGTAGCGCATCGTCTGCATGATCGGCTCCACCGGCCGGAAGCCGCGGCCGCCGACGGGGAGCGCCGTGGTCGGCGTCCAGCTCTGCCAGCCGTGCGCGTGCACCAGCCCGTGTGCCGGATCGACCGGGATATCGGCGATCGGATGAAAAATCATCCTTTGGTGGCTCCTCCCGTGAGGCCCTTGACGAAGTGCTTCTGCAGGAACAGGTAGAAGATCAGCACGGGCAGCGTGGCCAGGAACATCAGGGCGAAGACCGTGCCGAAGTCGGCCTGGTACTGGCCGATGGACCGGTAGATGCCGGTGGTGATCGTGGTCCCCTGGGACGGCCCGAGGATGACCAGCGGGTTGATGAAGTCGTTCCAGATCCACACGCCCAGGAAGATCAGGACGCTTGCGGTCGCCGGCCGCAGCAGGGGGAACACCACGCGCCAGAAGATGCGCGAACGGCTCGCGCCGTCGATGGCCGCGGCCTCCTCCAGTTCGATCGGGATGCCGCGGAGGAATCCGGTGAACACGAAGACACCGAACGGGATGTAGTACCCGACGTTGAACAGGACGAGGCCCTGCAGCGTCGTCATCAGCCCGAGGGCCCGGAGCACCTGGGTGATCGGCATGAGGATCACCTGCGGCGGGATCATCAGACCGGACAGCAGCAGGAGCATGGCCACCCGGGCCCACCGGCTGCGCGACCGGGCGAGGAAGTGCCCGAGCATCGCCGACAGGACCGTCAGCAGGATGATCGACAGCGTCGTCACCACGATGCTGTTGGTCAGGCTCGCCCAGAACAGGTTGTCCGTACGGCTGAGCAGCCCGGTGATGTTGTCGAGCGTGGGCGGGTCCGGCAGGGACGCCGGCGACTGGGTGATCTTCTCACCCTGCTTGAACACGTTGACGAGGATCATGTAGAGCGGCACCAGGAAGAACGCGCTGATGACGAGCGCGACGACCGGCCGCAACCACGGCAGGCGGGAGTCCTTCACAGGTTCACCTCCCTGCGGTTGAGCACCTTGAGCGTGACCCCGGCGGCGGCCGCGATGATCACGAGCATCACGATGGCCATCGCGGACGCGTAGCCCTGCCGGTTGGCCACCAGTCCGGTCTGCAGGACGTCATAGGCGATGGTCGCGGTCGTCCCGGTGCCGGGACCGCCGTGCGTGATGACCTGGATGTGGTCGAAGACCTTGAACGCGGTGATGAGCAGCACGACCGTGTTGATGGTCAGCGAGGGCGCGAGCAGCGGCCAGGTGATCGAGCGGAACCGCCGCACCGGACCGGCGCCGTCGATGGACGCGGCCTCGGCCAACTCGTTGGGCACGCCCTGGAGCCCGGCCAGGTAGACCACGACGCAGAAGCCGAGCATCTGCCAGGACAGGATGATGGCGATCGAGTACAGCGCGAGCCGGGGATCGGACAGCCAGCCCGGCGGTTGTTCCACCCCGAGGGCCCGCAGCGTCTGGTTGACCAGGCCCTCGTCGTCCAGCATGCGCGTCCACACGACGCTCACGACCACCGAGCTGAGCACCATCGGGGTGAAGAACACCGTGCGCAGGGCGTTGTAGAGCCAGCCCTTGCGGTCGAGCAGGACGGCGATGCCGAGCCCGGCCACATTCGGCACGATCACCACGATGACCGTGAGAATCGTGGTGACCCGCAGCGAGGTGAGGAACTCGCTGTCAGTGAACAGCAGCCGGTAGTTGTCCAGCCCCACGAACCTGGTCGGGGGATTGAACGGGTTGTGGTTGGTGAGGCTGTAGCCGAAGCTGATCGCGATCGGCGCGAGCACGAAACAGGTGTAGACGAGCAGACCCGGCGCCCCGAACAACGCGAACTGCCGCAGCCGTTCCGCCCGCGGCAGGCGGGGCCTCCGCGACCCGGGGGTCGCGGAGGCGGGGACGGATGTCGTCCTTACGTCGACTGCCATCGGTCAGGACGCCTTGGCCCACTCGTCGTCGAGGGACGCCAGCACCTGGTCGACGGTCTTGTTGCCGGTGATGAGGTCCTGGGCGCCGGCCCGCCACTTGTCGACCACGCCGGGCAGCATGCCGTCGTCACCGGCCTCCCAGCTGAACGCCTGGGTGACGGTGTTGCTCTTCACACCCTCCTGGTAGAGGTCGTAGCCGAGCTTGAAGACCGCGCCGGTGTCGGCCGGGGGCGTGTATCCCTTGACCGCGGGGTAGAGCCCGTCGTTGTGCACGGAGGCGTCCAGGTTGGTCTTGTCGAGCGTGTACGCCAGCGCGAACTTCTTGGCCTCGGGCAGGTTCTTGGCCGTGGCGCTCACCGACAGGCCGCCGCCGGTGAAGGCGGGCACGACCACGCTGCCGTCGTCGGTCGGCCAGTTGAACGCGCCGATCTCCCACGAGGGCTTGCGCTTGGGGTCGTCGCCCGCGGCGGCGAACCAGTTGCCCATCGGGTACATCGCACCCTTGCCGTCGAGGAAGGCCTGCTCGGTCGCCGCGTAGTCGCGCGAGACGTCCTTCTTGTCGATGTAGGCCTGCTTGGCGAGCTCGGCGAACTTCTCTGTGGCCTTCTTGAAGTCGGGGTCGGTGAACTTCACCGTCCCGGCCCGCCGCTTGGCCATCCAGTCGGGGGTCTTGGCGTACACGTCGGTGGCGATCGTGGCCGTCCAGGGGAGCGTGGAGGCGAAGGGGTCCTTGCCGCCGCCGATCACGAACGGCGTGATGCCCTTCGCCTTGAGCTTGGCGGAGTCGTCGAGCAGCTCGGCGTACGTCTTGGGCGGAGCGGTGATCCCCGCCTTGGCGAACAGGTCCTTGTTGTAGTAGACGACCGGGATCGTCTGGGTGTTGGTGGGCAGCTGGTAGATCTTGCCCTGGACCGCGCCGTTGTTGGGGAAGTCGAAGTCCTTGAGCTCGTCAGGGGTGAAGGCGGCCATGGCGCCGCTCTCGGCGAATCCGGCGGGGGAGACCGCGATCATCACGTCGGGGAACTGGCCGGACGCGAGTAGCTGCTTGGCGTAGGAGACGCGGTCCTCGGTCGGAGCGACCAGCTTCTTCACGGTGATGTCGGGGTACTTGTCGGTGACCCGCTTGATCGCCGCGTCCCACACCTGGGGAGTCATGTTGGGCGTCTCGAAGACCAGGAAGCTGATCTCCTTCTTGCCGCCGCCGCCCGACTGTGCGGTCTGCTGGTCGCCGACGCTGCACGCGCCGGCGACCATGGTCGTGACGAGAGCCGTCAGTAAAGCTTTGTGCTTCATGACGATGTGCCTTCCGATGAGTGATGAGGGGTGATTTCTGACGCCGCCGGATGCGGCGAAGCGGTCCCCGATGGTGTGCCGTGTGGGTGGGAGTCCTCGGTTCCACTGAGCGACTCCCGGATGCCGTGCAGGTAGGCCGCCGCGAAGTCGCAGAACGCCTCCTGGTTCGGGGTGAACCGGCCGTCGTGCCGCGATCCGAAACCCAGGAGCGACTTGGTGGAGGAGCCGGCGTTGGCGACGATCCGTCTGATGATCCGGGCGTGGTCCACCTCCGGATCCGACCCGTCATACCACCAGCCGCCGCCGACGGTGAAGGAGGACTCGGTCACGCGGGGAATGGGGACGTCCGTGGTGACGCCGGGGCAGACGACGTCCATGGCCGTGTCCGCGGACGGGAGGTCCGGGTCGTTGCAGGCCAGGATCCAGCCGGGCCGTTCCGCCCGGATCCGGTCGTAGAGGCCGGTCCGCCTCCAGTAGGCGTTCTCCTTGTCGATCCAGAATCCGGCCAGATCCGGGTGGCGGCGCATGACCTCGGCGAAGTTGTCGGCGGCGAACTCCCCGAACCCGTCGCGGGTGGTCAGGTCCACGGGCCGGTCCTTGTAGGCGGAGTAGGCCGCCGAGTCGAGGGATCCGAGGCCGTCCTCGTCGTGCCACTTGGGGTCGTCGGTCATGTACAGCAGGACTTTGAGACCTCTGGACGCGGCCGCCGAGATCAGCTCGCCCAGGAAGTCCCGCCGGGTGACGGGGCTGCCGGGGATCTCCGACGGCCACGCGCGGACATAGCCGAGCCGGCTGTGGAAGGACGCGAACACCAGGTAGCCGGCGCGCAACTGGACGGCCCGGTCGACCCAGTGGCGGGGGGTCCACCCGTCGGCCGTGACCCGGTCCTCCCACGCCCGCACGTCCGTGTACGGAGGCGAGGTGCGCATTCCCCAGTGGAGGAGCAGGCCGAGGACGCCGTCCCGCAACCACCTCTGGCGACCGTGGGCCAGAGCGGCGAGGTCGGCGTCGAGGGCCTGGACGACCTCTTCCCGTCCGATCACGACACCTCCTCGTTACCGCTCACGTGAGCGTTCACGGAGACGTTCTTGCAACAGGGCGCGAATGTCAATAGTGAGCGATCAGGCAGAGGCCCGCACGATCAGTTGCGGTTCGATAACGGCCTCGGGGACCTCGTCCTCGCTCATGCCGCCGAGCAGCAGAGCCGCCTGCTCCACGGCGATCTCGCCCAGCCGGCGCTTGTCGATGTGGAGCGTGGTCAGCGGAGGCTCGACGAGCTCGCCGATGCTCAGGCCGTCGAAGCCGAGGAACGCGCAGTCCTCCGGCACGCCCAGGCCGAGCGCGCGCGCCCTGAGCTGGGCGCCGATGGCGATCAGGTCGTTGTAGGCGAACACCGCCGTGACGTCCTTGTGGGCCGACAGCAGCCGTTCCATCGCCGCCGCGCCGCCGTCGATCGAGTTGTGCGCGGGCTGGATCCAGTTGATGTCGACCGGTATCCCACGCTCACCCATGACCTTGAGGTACAGCTCGCGCCGGGTGTTCGGCGCCTCGGCCGACAGGTACGCCTCGTCGTCCAGCATCGCGATCCGGCGGTGCCCCCGGTCGATCAGATACTCCAGGCCCCGTCGCGCCCCGCCCTCGAAGTCGATCCGGACGCCGGGCACGGCCGGCGCCCTGCCGCCCTTGTCCAGCAGGACGAACGGCAGGTTGCCCGCCGTCGCCTTGGCGATCGCGTCATGGTGGAGCAGGAAGGCGATACCCGCGTCCACCTGGTCGAAGAGCATGTCGACGACTTCCAGCTCCTTGCGGCGCTCCGAGCCGGTGTTGTAGACGACGACCTGCCACCCCCGGCGTTCGGCGGCTTCCAGCACGCCTGCCGTCACCTCGGGGAAGAACGGGTTGAGCACGTCGGCGATGACCAGGCCGATGGTGATCAGGTCCTGACGGACCAGCCCCCGGGCGAACCGGCTCGGGCGGTATCCCATCGCCTGGGCCGCGTCGAGGATCCGCTGCCGGGTCTCGGGATCTATCTCGGTCTTGTTGTTGATCGCCCGAGACACGGTCTGGCGGGAGACTCCGGTCGCCTGCGCCACTTGGTCGATGGTGACCCGAGGTTTTCTGTTGGTCGGCACGTTGGGACTGTAACCTCCCCGGACGCCTTCGGCGTATTGGGCGGCCATACAGGTGGGATGCCATGGGTCGCCAGGCCATAGATCCGATGTATGTCTGCCGTTTTCTCCCGAGTCCGTCCGGCCTCACCGTTGACAGACGGCTTGTTTCTGTGGGATCACAGTCCACAGATCCAATCTTTGCGATCCGGACGGCTCGCCGTGAGCGCTCACGGCGGCTTGCCGGATCGCTGCGCGGCGACGCCATCCCGGAGGTTGTGAAGGCGTCGAAACTCGCCCGTGAGCGCTCACGGGCGTCGGCCCACGACACTCGTCATCGCAGGCTCGAAGGAGTTCTCCATGGTCAACGCCTTACCCGACGGCAACCGGGTGGGAAGACGACGGCGACTCAAGGCTTCCGCGGCGGTCGCCGCAGCGGTCGCCCTGATTCTGAACATGATCATGATCAGTCCCGCTCACGCGGATCTCCAGAATCCGCGTCAGGACTTCCTCCGCGGTTCGGTCGGGGGGCTGTTCCTGCACTGGGGCGAGCGCACCGCGCCCCAGCACACCGACTGCGCCCAGTGGGAGGCCGACGTCACCGACGGCGGCTGGACCCCCGACTACTGGCTGGACGAGGCGCAGAAACTGCACACGCAGTACATCGTCCTGGCCACCTTCCACAGCCGTCTGGGCTACGCCCGCCCGTGGCCGTCCGCCATCCCGGGCAGTTGCAGCACGCAGCGGGACTTCCTCGGCGAACTGGTCGACGCGGCCAAGCCGCGGGGCATGAAGGTCATCCTGTACATGACCGACGACCCGCAGTGGAACACGCAGGGCCTGACGTCCGGAAGCTGGCTCGACTCGGCCGCGTACTCCGCGTACAAGGGGCACGACGTCGACATCACCACCCGCGACGGCTTCGGCGAGTTCAGCTACGACAACTTCTTCGAGGTCATGAACCGCTACCCGGACCTCGGCGGGTTCTGGATCGACAACGACAACGCGTACTGGGAGAGGAATCACCTGTACGAGCAGATCCACCAGTTGCGGCCCAACTACACGCTGAGCAACAACAACGAAGACACGCCAGAAATGGACATGATCAGCAACGAGCAGAAGACCGGCATGACGCCGTCGTACGACTACCCCCAGGCGGTCTACACGGCACAGCCGCGGCTCACCGAGGCCGACTTCAAGCTCCCCACGACGGGCAACTGGTGGTACGACGGCGTCGACCCGTCCGTCGACTACCGGGTCTCGCTGGGCAGGCTGGTCACCAACGTCGGATCCTCGATCAAGGCGCTCATGGACGAGCAGGCCATGGTCAACGGCCGCTTCCCCAGTAAGCAGGAGGCGTTCAACGACTTCGCCGACGAGTACCTCGACCAGATCTGGGAGTCGCTGCACGGCGTCGAGGGCGGCGGATACATGTACGGCGGGCTGGAGCCCGGCGGCTGGAACAACGGCGCCCACGGGGTCACCACGATCAGCCGAACGGACCCGAACCTCCACTACGTCCACGTCGTCACCCCGCCGACCGGGACCACCACCCTGAAGCTGGGCGACAACGGTTACAAGATCAAGAGTGTGACCAACCTGCGGACCGGGGCCAAGCTGAAGTTCTCCCAGTCGGACGGCACCCTCGCCGTCACCGGGATCTCCGAGTGGGATCCGTACGACACGGTCCTCAAGGTCACGTCCAAGGGCCGGGACAAGACCCTGTCCGGGGTGACCGTGACCGCCACCGCGTCCGCGAGCGGCCACGACGGCGCGGCAGCCGGGGACGGCGACTACCTGACGTACTGGGACAACGACAAGACGCTGCCCGTCTCGCTCGACTTCGACCTGGGCAAGGCCAAGAAGGCGAAGTACATCGGCCTCAACCAGCGTGAGGACTCGGTGAGCTACGCGCGGTCCGCGACCGAGCAGTCGGCCCGCATCCGCGACTACCAGGTCTACGTGAGCAAGGACGGCGTCGACTGGGGCACGCCGGTCATGGCCGGCACCCTGCCCAGTCAGCGTGGCGTGGAGGTCATCAAACTGCCCGACACCAAGGCGGTCGACAAGGCCGCCCACGTCCGGCTCGAGGTGCTCAACACCTACGCCGCGGCGACCGACACCACGAGGTACAAGCGGCTCCGCATCGACGAGGCCTGGATCGGCGACGGCTTCGTCCGGCACGGGAAGCCGATCAAGGATGACGACGGCGACGGCGGAGGCGTCACCCTGCCGGTCTCGATCGAAGGGGAGAGCGGCGTGCTGAGCGGGTCCGCCAGAGCCGACGCCTGCGCGGCCTGCTCGGGCGGCGCGAAGGTGCGCTTCATCGGCAACAACACCTCCAACTACGCGACGTACAACGTCAACGTGCCGGCCGCGGGCGACAGGCAGTTGACGATCGCCGGGACGGTGAGCGGCACCCGGTCGTTCTCCGTCAGTGTCAACGGCGGGCCTGCCGTGACGGCGACACTCACCGGGACGACCTTCGACACTCCCATCACGACGACCATCACGGTGCCGATGAACGCCGGCTTCAACACGCTGAAGTTCTTCAACGACACCGCCAACGCACCTGATCTGGACAGCTTCACGGTCAGCTAGGAATCGCAGTCAGCTAGGAATCACGGTCAGCTAGGAGTCGCGATCAGGCGGCGTCTTCGGTGAGGCGCCGCCACTCGGCGGCGGCCGCCGTGGTCCACTTGGCGTGCTGCCGCCGGAAGAGGTCCGCCGCCCGCGCGCCGCTCCAGCGCGCGGGCAGCAGTTCTCCGGGCAACGCGGGATCGTTCGCGGGGAACCGGCGCCAGGAGTGCACCAGGTCGACCAGCCGTACCAGCGGATCGCGTGACGACTGGCGCGCGAACTCGGCGAGGAAGTCCTCGTAGCTCTTCTCGATGGCCTCCAGGTCCCACGCCTGGCGGACCAGCCTCGCCAGCTCTCCCACCCGGTGCTCGGCGAGGAAGATCTGCGCGTCGTCGAGCACGCCCGCCTCGCCGAGGACCCGCTCGGCCTCGGCCGCCCTGTCGGGATGGGTGCTGATCCACACACCGGGGGCCGGGCTGCCGAAGCCCGCCCATTCGAGGCGGGTGCGCAGCACGTGCCGCGTCGGCCGGTCGCTCTCCGGCACACGCGCCAGGACGAGCAGCCACCTGCCGTCCCACTCCCGCTGGGTTCCCTGGAAGCCGTAGATGCGGGCGGCGCCCTCGGTGAGCAGCCGCTCGGCGTGCGGGCTGAGCGTCCAGAGCGTGCGCCGGCCCATCCGCCGCGAGGTGAGCCAGCCGTCGGCGGCGGTGCGCATCAGCGCCTGCCTGCTCGCCTTCTCCTCGACGCCGAGCCGGCCGAGCACGTCGATGAACGCCGACGTCCACGCCGACCCGCCGGAGGGCAGGACGAACTCGCCGAGCACGGTGAACAGCAACCCCCTGGCGCTCTCGGCGCCGGCGGCGTGCCTGCGCGACACCGTGGGAGCGGTGGTCGGCGATGCCGGTGTCGACACTGAATCCTCTCCTGATCCTCTCCTGCCGGCCCAACGCGACATTCTGCGGGCGCATGCCCGAAGTTCCGTCAAAATGCTACAGGTGGTTGACGGGTCACAAGATAAGTGTGGAACATGAGCTGACGATCGGCATGGCGGCGGGAGAAGGACCCATGACCTTCACGGCACGGGCACCGAGCACATCCGAAGACGCGCCGGGGGAGGGGGACCCCGCTCCGCAGGCTCGGGTCGACTTCCAGACGTATCCGTCGCGATACCGCCACTGGCGCGTCGGCGTGGAGGGCCCGATCGCGACCGTGACCATGGACGTCGACGAGCAGGGCGGCCTGGTGCCGGGATACGAGTTGAAGCTGAACTCCTACGACCTGGGCGTGGACATCGAGCTGTACGACGTCGTACAGCGGTTGCGGTTCGAGCACCCCGAGGTCCGGACGGTCGTGCTGACCGGCGGCAAGGAGAAGATCTTCTGTGCGGGCGCGAACATCCGCATGCTCGCCGCCGCCCCGCACGCGTGGAAGGTGAACTTCTGCAAGTTCACCAACGAGACCCGCAACGGGATGGAGGACGCCACCGCCAACTCGGGCCAGACCTACGTCGCCGCGCTGAACGGCACGGCGTCCGGCGGCGGCTACGAACTGGCCCTGGCCTGCGAGCACATCATGCTGGTCGACGACCGCTCGTCGGCGGTCTCGTTGCCGGAGCTGCCGCTGCTCGGCGTCCTCCCCGGGACCGGCGGCCTGACCCGGCTGGTCGACAAGCGGCACGTGCGCCGCGACCTCGCCGACTACTTCTCCACCCGGTCCGACGGGGTGGGCGGCAGGAAGGCCGTCCAGTGGCGGCTCGTCGACGAGGCGGTGCCCCGGTCCAAGTGGGAGGAGACGGTCGCGGAGCGGGCGGCCGCGTACGCGCGCGAGTCGGGCCGCCCGACCGGCGCGACCGGCATCGAGCTCACCCCACTGGACCGGACGCGGACCGGCGAGCGGATCTCCTATCGCCACGTGACAGCCGTCCTCGATCGTGCACGCGGCTGCGCGGAGATCACCGTGCTCGGCCCGGACGCCGATCCGCCGACGGCCGTCGCCGGGATCCACGAGCAGGGCGCCGGCTTCTGGACGCTCGCCGTCACGCGGGAACTGGACGACCTGATCCTCGACCTGCGCACCAACGAGACCGATCTCGGCACGTGGGTCATCCGGACGAAGGGCGACGCCGCGCGGGTCCTCGCGTACGACGCACTGCTGCTCGGAAACGGCGGCGACTGGCTGGCCAACGAGATCGTGCTGTACCTCAAGCGCACGCTCAAGCGGCTGGACGTGACCAGCCGCAGCCTCATCGCGCTGATCGAGCCGGGCAGTTGCTTCGCCGGCTCACTCCTGGAGCCGGCGCTCGCGGCCGATCGCTCCTACCAGTTGTCCGGCGTCTTCGAGGACGCGGACCCCGGCGTGGATCCGGCCACGGTCACCGTCGGGCCGATGAACCTGGGCCCGCTGCCCATGGGCAACGGCCTGACCCGCCTCGGCACGAGGTTCCACGGCGACGCCGACGCCCTCGCGACGGCCGGGGCGCGCGCGGGTGAGGCGCTGGAGGCCGAGGACGCCGAGCGGCTCGGACTGGTCACGTTCGCCCCCGACGACATCGACTGGGCCGACGAGGTGCGCATCGCGATCGAGGAGCGGGCCAGCTTCAGCCCGGACGCGCTCACCGGCCTGGAGGCGAACTACCGCTTCGCGGGCCCCGAGACGATCGAGACCAAGATCTTCGGCCGGCTCGCCGCATGGCAGAACTGGATCTTCTACCGCCCCAACGCCTCCGGCCCCGATGGCGCGCTGCGCAGGTTCGGCACCGGACAGCGCGCCGACTTCGACAAGAAGCGAGTGTGACGCCGTTGACGACCCCCGCCGACTACTCCGAGAAGATCCCCAACAACGTCGATCTGCGCGAGGACCGCCGGTTGCAGCGCGCTCTCGAGTCCTGGCAGCCCGACTTCCTCAACTGGTGGGAGTCGATGGGCCCCACCCTCCCCACGGAGGACGTCTACCTGCGCACGGCCGTGAACGTCGGCCGCGAGGGGTGGGCCCACTTCGGGCACGTTGCGATGAAGGACTACCGCTGGGGCATCTTCCTGGCCGAGCGCGACCGCGACCGGCGCATCGCCTTCGGGCAGCACCGGGGCGAGCCGGTATGGCAGAAGGTGCCGGGGGAGTACCGCGCCGACCTGCGGCGCCTGATCGTCATCCAGGGGGACACCGAACCGGCCTCCGTGGAGCAGCAGCGCAACCTCGGCGCCACCGCGCCCAGCCTCTACGACATGCGCAACCTGTTCCAGGTCAACGTCGAGGAGGGCCGTCACCTGTGGGCGATGGTCTACCTGCTGCACGCGTACTTCGGCCGCGAGGGCCGCGAGGAGGCCGAGGAGTTGCTGCACCGCAACTCCGGCAGCGAGGAGTCCCCCCGCATCCTCGGGGCGTTCAACGAGGAGACCCCCGACTGGCTCTCGTTCTTCATGTTCACCTACTTCACCGACCGCGACGGGAAGTACCAGCTCGGCACCCTCAAGGAGAGCGCGTTCGACCCGCTGTCGCGCACGTGTGAGTTCATGCTCAAGGAGGAGTCGCACCACATGTTCGTCGGCACGACCGGCATCGACCGCGTCGTCGAGCGGACCGTGCAGCTCATGCTGGAGCACGACACCGACGACGTCGGCGGCCTCGGCGGGATCCCGCTGAACGTGATCCAGAAGTACCTGAACTTCCACTACTCGGTGTCGCTCGACCTGTTCGGCTCGGAGACCTCGACCAACGTGGCCAACTACTTCACCGCCGGGCTGAAGGGGCGCTGGTCGGAGGAGCGCCGCCGGGACGATCATCGCCTGACCGACGACTCGGTCATGGTGGACGCGGTCGTGGACGGCCGGATCGGCCAGACCGAGGTGGCGGCCCTCGTCGGGCTGAACACCGACCTGCGCCGGGAGTACATCCGCGACTGCCAGAACGGCGTCAACCGGTGGAACAGGATCCTGGAGGAGGCCGGGTTGCCGCAGCGGCTCCGCCTGCCGCACACCGCGTTCAACCGGCGGGTCGGCGTCTTCTCCGGCATCGAGGTCACCCCCGAGGGTGAGGTGATCTCGGTCGAGGAGTGGGAGCGGCGCAGGGGCGCCTGGCTGCCCACCGACGTCGACAAGACCCACGTCCGGTCGCTGATGCGGCCGGTCCACGAGCGGGGGAAGATCGCGGCCTGGATCGCGCCGCCGCGCCAGGGGATCAACGGCAAGCCGTTCGACTACGACTACGTCCACCTCGCCTGAAGCCGGACGGTGTGCAATGACCGATCTGTTCAACGCCTGTACGTACCTGCTTGATCGGCACATCGAACGAGGGGACGGCGAGCGCCTGGCGCTGACCGGCGCACAGGGAGACGTGAGCTACGCCGAGTTACACGACCGGGTCCGGCGCACCGCCGCCGGGCTGCGGGACATCGGCCTGCGGCCCGAGCAGCGACTGCTGATGTTCATGGCGGACTCGCCCGACTTCGTCGTGGTGTTCCTCGCCGCCATGCGCATCGGCGCCGTACCGGTCCCGGTCTCCACGATGTCGCACGCCGACGGCCTGACCGAGTTGCTCCGCGACTCGCGGGCACGGTTGCTGGCGGTGTCGCCCCAGTACGCCGGGGTCGCCGCGGCGGCCGCGGCCGACGCCCCCGAACTGGCCGGGATGCTCGTCGGGGGAGCGTCCGTCGCCGCGAGTGTTCCCGTCCACTCGCTCGACTCTCTCCAGTCGCTCGACGAGTCTCTCGACGAATCAGGCGACGAGGTGGGCGCGATGGACAAGGCGGACGAGGTGTACCCGACGACCGCGGACTCGCCGGCCTTCTGGCTCTACACGTCCGGGACCACGGGCACGCCGAAGGCCGCGATGCACCGGCACGGATCGATCCGCGTGGTGTGCGAGACCTACGGCAGCCAGGTGCTCGGCATCCGCCCCGGCGACCGCTGCCTGTCGGCGGCCAAGGCGTTCTTCGCGTACGGGCTGGGGAACTCGGTGCTCTTCCCCCTGTCGGCCGGCGCCTCCGCGATCCTCGAAGCCGCGCCTTCGCGGCCCGACACGCTGGCCGAGCGCGCGAGGGAGCACGGCGCGACGTTGTTCTTCGCCGGGCCGACGTTCTTCGCGAACATGTTGCGCGCGGCCCTGCCGCCGGACGCGCTGAGCGGGGTCCGGCTGTCCGCGTCGGCGGGCGAGCCCCTGCCCGCCACCCTGTACCAGCGGTGGACCTCGCACTTCGGGGTCGACATCCTCGACGGCATCGGCATGACCGAGATGTTGCACATCTTCCTGTCCAATCGCGCGGGCTCCGTGCGCGCGGGCACGACGGGCGTCGCGGTTCCCGGCTACGACCTGCGCATCCTCGACGAGGAGGGAAGGGAGGTGCCGGTGGGCACCCCGGGAACGCTGTTCGTCCGCGGTGATTCCACCGCCACCGGATACTGGTCGCGCTACGCGGCCTCCCGGCAGGTCTTCCAGGGAGAGTGGCTGCGGACCGGTGACACGTACGTCCGGGAGGCGGACGGCTACTACACCTGCCTCGGCCGTACCGGGGACATGCTCAAGGCCAGCGGCATCTGGGTCTCGCCCGCCGAGGTCGAGAACCGGCTGCTCGCGCACGACGCGGTCGCCCAGGCCGTCGTCGTCGCCGCGTTCGACGCCGACGGGCTGGAGAAACCCGTGGCGTACGTCGTCCTGAACGAGGGCGGCGCGGCCGGTGAGGGCGAGCTGATCGAGTTCTGCCGGGCGGGCCTGCCGTCGTTCAAGCGCCCCCGCAGGATCGTCTTCGTCGACGGCTACCCCACGACGGCGACCGGCAAGATCCGCCGCGTCGAATTGCGCGCCATGGCGGCCGAGGTGCTGATCGACGGCACCGCCGCCCGCGGGGTGCACTGATGCTCGACGGCCGCCCCCTCGTGGACGTCCACCTGCATGCCGCGCGGCTGCCCACCCTGAAGCCGGCGTGGCGGCAGTGGGCGCACGACTTCGGGGGAACGGCGGTGCTCGAGCGCGTCTACGACGCGGAGGGCACGGTCGATCCCGTGCGTTTCGACGCGTACCTCGAGGAAGAGGGCGTCGACGTCGCGTTGGTGCTCGCGGAGTACAGCCCGAAGGCGACCGGGATCCAGCCGATCGAGGACCTGTTGCCGCTGACCGCCCACAACCCCGGCCGCGTCCTCGCGATCGCGAACGTCAATCCCCACCTGCACTATCCCGTGGACGAGGAACTCCAGCGCCAGATCGACCTCGGCGCCGTGGCGTGCAAGATCCACCCGGTGCACGCGGGCGTCGCGGCGAACGACCGGTCGCTGTATCCCGCCTATGAGGTGTGCCAGGCCGCCGGCATCCCGCTCGTCGTGCACTGCGGCACGAGCACCTTCCCCGGCTCGTCCAATTCCTTCGCCGACCCGATCCATCTCGACGACGTGCTGCGTGACTTCCGCCGGCTCGACATCGCGCTCGCGCACGGCGGCCGGGGCTGGTGGTACGACGCGGCGGCGTTCATGGCGCTGTCCAGTGAACGGGTCTGGATCGAGTTGTCCGGCCTTCCCCCGTCCCGGCTGCGGGAGTACTACGCGAGGCACAACTGGAACCGCCTCGCCCGCAGGATGATCTTCGGCACGGACTGGCCGGGTGTCCCCGGCATCGCGAGGAACGCCCGGGCGATCGCCGCGCTGTGCCCGGACGAGGAGACTGCGGGGCTCGTCCTCGCCGGCAACGCCGCCCACGTCTACAACCTGACGACTCCCCCCAGGCGTGATCATGCACAGATTCGTGGATTGATGGCGTGAGCTGCGGAAACAAGTTTCGTGATCATGCGCAGGTTCGGAGGAATGCACGCTGACCTGCGGTGATGTCAATCGTGATCATGCACGGCATGCACGGTATGCGCGGAACGCGGGCCCCGATGCGGCGCGCATGAAAGCCGGTCGTAGGGCCCGGGCCGGCCCGGTGCTTCCACCGGGCCGGCGGCCCGCTGGGTCAGTGCCCGTGGCCGGAGTGGCCGTCGTCGTTGTGGTCGTTGTGGCTGTTGTCGTTGTGCCCGTCGCCGTTGTGGCCCTTGCCTCCGTGGTCGTTGTCGTGGCCGCTGTTGTGGCCGTTGTTGTGCCCATTGCCGTGGCCGTTGTCGCCGTGGCCGTTGTTGTCGTGGTGCGAGTAGTCGCGGGAGAAGTCCCGGCTGTGCAGGTCGTGCTGCCGGGCATAGGTGGCCGAGACGGCCTTCCACTTGCCGCCGGTCCACCGGTAGAAGCGGTGGCCGTCGAAGCGGTAGCGCGTGCCGTGGCTGGAGCTGTACCAGTCGCCGTGGCCGTTGTAGCGGTACCACCACCGCGATCCGTCCCACCGCTGGGTGTCACTGTTGTGCCGCACCGTCAGATGGCTCGCCGAGACGGTGCTGTGGCTGACACTTTCAACCGTGGCTGCTGAAGCGGCCCCACCCGCGGCGAAGATGACGCCCCCCGTGACAGCCAGAGTGGCAGCCGCGGTCGCCAGGCGACGAGTGATCTTGCTCATGGTCCAAACCCCCTGATGTGCACGCTCGTCCGGTGACTCCATTGACGCCAGACGTTGCGCGTGCTCTGTGTTACGTGTGTGTAAACCGCAAGCTCAGCGGCTTTTGTTCCATTCATCCTATGATGTGATGATCATCACGTATGGGAAGTTTTTACCGTTTTGGGGGAATTCGAAAATCGGTCCGAGCTGGTCCGGCTACGGCCGTACGGCCAGGCGTGATCTTGACATCGCCGACAAATCTCCCGCGACTTTTTCGTCGATCAGGCCACCTGCCCGGCCCGGTACACCCTGGCAGCGTTGTGGGGAGCGCCCCGGAGGCATCGCCCACGGGGCGGATCCAGGAACGGAAGGGGTCGTCGATGGGAGACGGAATGAAGGCGGGCGCGTCGGTCACCGGGCTCGGCGCCACCACGCCGCTGGGCGGTGACGTGGCCTCCACCTGGGGCGGCATGCTGGACGGACGATCCGGCATCACCCTGGTGGACGAGGACTGGGCGGAGGACCTGCCCGTACGGATAGCCGGACGGATGCGGGTGGACCCCGCCGAGGTGCTGGGCCGGGTGCCCGCCCGCCGGCTGGACCGCTGCCAGCAGGCCGCTCTCGTCGCCGCGCGGGAGGCGTGGGCGGACGCCGGCGCCCCCGAGGTCGAGCCCGAGCGCCTGGCGGTCGTGATCGGCACAGGTGTCGGCGGGGTGCTGACCACGCTCGCCCAGGACGACCTCCTCGAGGAGTCCGGGCCGAGGAAGGTCTCTCCGTACACCGTGCCCATGCTGATGCCCAACGGCCCCGCGGCCGTGGTCAGCATCGAGTTCGGCGCCCGGGGCGGCGCCCACACGCCGGTGAGTGCGTGCGCCTCCGGTGCGGAGGCGATCGCCATGGGCCTGGACCTCATCCGCCTCGGCCGTGCGGACGTGGTGATCGCCGGTGGCGCGGAAGCCTGCGTGCACCCGCTCACCCTCGCCGGGTTCGCCCAGGCCAGGGCCTTGTCCAGGCGCAACGATGCCCCGCAGGAGGCCTCCCGGCCGTTCGACGCCGGGCGCGACGGGTTCGTCCTCGGTGAGGGAGCGGCCCTGGTGGTCCTCGAACGCGAGGAGTTCGCCGCCGCCCGCGGAGCCCGGGTGCACGCCACACTGGCCGGCGCGGGCACCACGTCCGACGCCCACCACATCACCGCCGCCGACGCGGCCGGTCAGGTACGCGCGATGCGGCTGGCTCTGGACTCGGCGGGCCTGGACGCGCTCGACGTCGGACACGTGAACGCCCACGCCACGTCGACCCCGACCGGCGACCTGACGGAGACCCGTTCGATCGCCGAGGCGCTGGGAACGCATCCAGCGGTCACCGCCACCAAGTCGATGACCGGGCACATGTGCGGGGCCGCCGGGGCCATGGGCGCGGTCGCCGCGATCCTCGCCATCCGCGACGGAGTGATCCCCGCCGTCCGCAACCTGGACGACCTCGACCCGGAGGTCAAGCTCGACGTCGTCATGGGGCGGCCGCGTCAGGGCCGGTGGACGGCGGCGATGGCCAACTCCTTCGGCTTCGGCGGCCACAACGCGTCCCTGGCCTTCACCACTCAGCGGTGAAGCGCGTGGCGGCCTCGCCGGAATGCTCTCCGAGATCTTGACGTTTCCCGCATCGTCGGAATCACCGAACCACGGAGGCACTGGCATGACGCACATCAGAGAGCTCTACCTCACGGCGGCCGAGTCGGCGGCGAAGCTGATCGGCACTCCTCAGGTGGCCGCCGCGTGGCACGAGCCCAGTGCGCTGCCGAAGCTCAGCGTCCAGGGGCTGGCCGGCCATCTGGCCGGGCAGATCTTCTTCATCCCCAAGATGCTCGCCGAACCGGTGCCGACAGAGGAGATCATCCCGATCCACGACTACTACGCACGGGTGAGCTGGATCGGATCGGACATCGACGATCCGTTCAACGTGGGCATCCGGACCAGCGGCGAGAAGGACGCGGCCGCGGGCCCGGCGGCGCTGGCGAGCCAGGTCGAGGGCGTCGTCGAGGAATTGCGGACCGTCCTGCCGTCCGCGCCGTCGCGGCCGGTGCGGCGCCCGACCTGGGGACCGTGGTCGATCAGCCTGGACGATTTCGTGACGAGCCGGCTGCTGGAGGTCGTCGTCCACTGCGACGACCTGGCCTACAGCGTGGGGGTGCCGACGCCCGAACTGCCCTCGGAGGCCGTCGAGACCGTCGTCGACCTGCTGTCGCGGATCGCGCTGCGCCGGCACGGCGCGACCAGCGTGGTGCGTGCGCTCAGCCGTACCGAGCGCGCGCCCGCCTCGATCTCCGCACTCTGAGGAGTCACGGCTACGTCCGGGGAGGGGCCGGCCGTACGCGCTGATCCAGCGCCTGCACCCACTTGACCGCGACCGCGGCGACCTGGATCAGTTCGGCGCGCAGATGTTCGGGGTCGTCCTCGGCGAACGCCTCCATGACCTCCTCGTAGAGGATGTCCCGCCAGGTGGGCAGGCCACGGGCCGCGGCGTCCTCCACCGCCTGCCTGGCCCGGTCGGCGTCGGGCCGGCGCTCCGGCCCGGTGCCGTCGGGGTGTTCCTGCACGCCCCACATGGCGTCCTGGGCCACGCGTTCCGCGGTGACGTCCGCCAGCACCTTGGCCAGCGATCCGGGGGCGCCGTAGTCGCCGGGCCGGGTCATCGTGTCGGTTCCCCTCTCAGCAGGGGCCCGGGACCGGCGCGATGTCGGTCGGGCCGGGAGCCTTGGCCGGTGCGTCAGTCGGCAGGTTCAGGCAGAAGCTCTTTCCGTCGGCCAGCGTAAGGGCGACGAATTCGGGTTTGGCGGGGAACGTCACCGTGGCACCGGGCTCGACTGACGTGGCCACCTGCACGGCGAGCGTGCGCGGTTCACGGGCCTCTTCGAAGCTCAGCTGAAGGATCTTCTGCGTGATGGTGGCGGCCTTGAACATGTCGGCACCGCCGTCTCCCCGCGCCGGTATCAGGTTGAATTCCTGGGCCTCTTTGCGCTGCTCGGCTGCCTGGTGATGGACGAAGGCCACCAGACCGCCGGTCAACGCGAAGACCACCAGTGCGCTGACCACCCAGCCCATCCGATTGGCGGTGTAAGCGGCATCGCTCGGCTCGACGGCATCCGGATTGCGAAAGCGCCAAGCGGTGGACGACCGCCAGCGCTCTTTCGGGTTGATCAGGGCGACCAGCAGCATCACGACCCCGATGGTCGCTCCCACCGCCACCGCTACTCCGATGTCGAGGTCCGCCCCCGGATACCCACCAGGGGGTACATAAGCCGCGATCTTCTGCTGCACAGCCGAACACTATCCCCTCGGTGATCTAGGCCGCGGGAGAGATCACGCCGCCGGACGAGCCGTCTCCCTGAGGACGGTGAGAAGGGCTTCGGGCGTGTCGACCACGGAGATGACCTCCGGAGCGGTGAACTCATCCGGCTCGCCGAATCCCCAGCGGACGGCGACGGTCCGCACGCGGCACTCGGCGGCGCCCGCGACGTCCTCGCGGCGGTCGCCGACCATGACGGTCGCCTCGGGCGTGGCACCGAGCACGTCGAGCGCGTGGCGGACGACATCGGCCTTGTACCGCCGGGATCCGTCCAGGGTCGCCCCGGCCACGTAGGTGAAGAAGCCGTCGAGCTGGAAGTGCTCCAGGATCTTCTCGGCGAAGACGGCCGGCTTGGACGTGGCCACGCCCAGCGTCCAGCCGTCGGCGACGAGGGCGTCCAGGACGGCGGGGATCCCCGGGATGACCTCGTTCTCGTACATCCCGACTTCGGTGAACCGTTCGCGATACGCGACCACCGCGGCGTCGACGTCCTCGACTCCGAGCCGGGAGAAGACGTCCTGCAGCGGAGGCCCGATGGAGGCGCGGAGGGTCGCGTGGTCCACCTCGGGCAGTCCCATCGCCGACAGGCCGTGTTGCATCGAGCGGACGATTCCGGTCTCGGGATTCGTCAGCGTGCCGTCGAGGTCGAAAAGGCAGTACCGGGGAGGCGTCATGTGCGGCCGTTCGCTCCTTGGTCGTCGTCTACCGGGTGCCGGGCGTGATCCCGGCCTAGGCGGTGAGGATACGGAGTGGCTGGTCGCCGGCCTGCACCGTCCACCCGTCCGCATGCCGCTCCAGCACGGTCCCGGGTGAGGACTGCTGGTCGGAGGGCACGCCGTACACGCTGCGGACCGTCTCCTCGGCGCCGTCGAGGCGGATCCGCGCCTTGGGGGAGGTGACGTTCAGCGCGGCGACCCGGCGGCGGATCGTGACGACGGGTTCCGTGAGGTCGATGAGGCACTCGGCGTCGGTGTAGAACGGCGCCTCGGACGCCTTCGACGGATCCTGCGGGGTGCCGGGCTCGCCCGCGACGGCGCGGGCTGCGCCTTCCTCGAGGCATTCGGCCAGCATCTCGTTCCACATCGCGAACAGTGTGGGACCGTCGAGATCGTCCGGCAGCGGTCGCTCGCGCTGGCTCAGGATGGCGCCGGTGTCGAAGTCCTGCTCGGTCCGGTGGAGGGTGGCCCCGACCGTGGTGGCGCCCTCATAGACCAGGCGCCCCGGGTTGGGCCCGCGGCCGGTGGGCAGCAGCGACGGGTGCAGGTTGAGCGCACCGTACTTGGCGATGCCCAGGATCTCGGAGGGGATCAGCCGAGGGAACGCGGCGGATATCACCAGGTCGGGCAGCAGCGACTCGATCACCGGGGCGGCGATCGAGCGCAGTTGCCCGGTGACGAGCACGTTGGCGTCACGCGGGAGATCGACGACGAACGGGGTCGCGTTCTTGTCGTAGCGCTCGTTGGCGCCGGTCGGCGGCGTCACCACCAGGACGATCTCGTGGCCGTGTCGTTCCGCCCAGCCGGCGACCAGGCGATATCCCGGCATATAGGCATGCATCGCCACAATGCGGAGCTTTCGTGCATTCACGCGGAAAGTCTGCCACACCTGCCATAGCCCGTCCCGGAGGCGGAGAACCCTGAGACGCACCTCACCTCGCTGGGGGCGCCCAACAAAATCGGTTGTCCCGCCAGACGGCCGTCTGTTGTACTCACAGTGACAGCCGATCCACCAAGGAGGCGAAATGCGCGCAGCGTGCATGTCCACCCAGCAGGCGAATTCCACCTACCCGAAGGACATGACGCTACGTGAGCACGCTGAACTTGGGGATCTTGGCGCATGTAGACGCTGGTAAGACCAGCCTGACCGAGCGGCTGTTGCATGCCGCCGGTGTCATCGACGAGATCGGCAGCGTCGATGACGGCAACACCCAGACCGATTCCCTGGCGCTGGAACGCCAGCGCGGAATCACCATCAAGTCCGCCGTCGTGTCGTTCGTCATCGGCGACGTCACGGTCAACCTGATCGACACGCCGGGTCACCCGGATTTCATCGCCGAGGTCGAACGGGTGCTGAACGTGCTCGACGGCGCCGTGCTGGTGATCTCCGCCGTGGAGGGCGTGCAGGCGCAGACCCGTGTGCTGATGCGGACGCTGCAACGGCTGCGCATCCCCACCCTCATCTTCGTGAACAAGATCGACCGCGGGGGCGCGCAGGACGAACACGTCCTGCGGAACATCACGGAGACGCTGACGCCGTACGTCGTCCCGATGGGGTCGGCACACGGCCTCGGCGGGCGCGACGCCGGCTTCACGCCGTACGGCGCGGCCGACGGCGCCTTCACGGCGGCGATGGCCGATCTCCTCGCCCGCCACGACGACGCGATCCTGGCCGCGTACGTCGACGACGAGACCCCGGTCGCGTACGGCAGGCTGCGCGACGAACTCGCGGCGCAGACCGGGCGGGCCCTGGTGCACCCGGTGTTCTTCGGCTCGGCGATCACGGGCGCCGGCGTGGACGCGTTGATCTCCGGGATCACCGAGTTGCTCCCCGCAGGTGAAGGGGACGCCGACGGGCCTGTCTCCGGCACCGTGTTCAAGGTCGAGCGCGGACCGGCCGGAGAGAAGGTCGCCTACGTCCGCATGTTCTCCGGAACCGTCCGGACGCGTGACCGTCTGCGCTTCCACGGCGACGACGGGCGAGACGACGAATGGAAGGTCACCTCGGTCCGCGTCTTCGACCGCGGATCGGCCGTGCCCCGCGCGTCGGTCGCGGCGGGGGAGATCGGGCAGCTCTGGGGTCTCGCCGACGTCCGGATCGGCGACGCGGTCGGCCTGCCGCGAACGGCCTCGGAGGCTCATCACTTCGCACCGCCCACGCTGGAGACGGTCGTCGTTCCGCGACATCCCGGAGAGAAGGGTGCGCTGCATGTCGCGCTCGCCCAGCTCGCCGAGCAGGATCCGCTGATCAATCTGCGGCAGGACGACATCCGGCAGGAGTTGTTCCTCTCGCTCTACGGCGAGGTGCAGAAGGAGGTCATCCAGCAGACGCTGACGACCGACTTCGACATCGACGTCGACTTCCGCGAGACGACGACGATCTGCGTCGAACGGCCGATCGGCACCGGCAGCGCCGTAGAACTGCTCGGCAAGGCGCCCAACCCGTTCCTCGCCACCGTCGGGCTGCGCGTCGATCCGGCCGCCCCCGGTTCCGGTGTGCGGTTCGGGCTGGACGTGAAGGTCGAGTCGATCCCGCTCTACGTGTACAAGGCCGTCGAGGAGTTCCGTGCGGCGCTCGAGGAAACGGTGCGGGAGACGCTGCGCCAGGGCCTGCGCGGATGGCAGGTCATCGACTGCACGGTGACGCTCACGCAGTGCGGCTACACCTCTCCGGAGACCACCGCGAAGGACTTCCGCCTGCTGACGCCGCTGGTGCTGATGAGCGCACTGAAGCGGGCCGGCACCGTGGTGTGCGAGCCGATCCACCGCTTCCACCTCGAGGTTCCGGCCGACACGGTCGGAGCGATCGCCCCCGTGCTGGCCCGGCTGCGTGCCGTGCCGCGGGCGACGGCGACGCGGGGCCCGGCGTGCACGCTGGACGGTGACATCCCGGCCGACCGGGTGCACGACCTGCAACAGCGGTTGCGGGGGCTCACCCACGGCGAGGGGGTGATGGAGTCCGTCTTCGACCACTACGAACCGATCCGCGGGCCGGTCCCCGTCCGGCGGAGGACAGACCACAACCCGCTCAGCCGCGAGGAATACCTGTTGCACGTCAGGCGGCGGGTCTAGCCGATGACGCCTGCCACCGACCGGGTGACGACCCGGCGTTCCGTCCTGCTCCACCTTCGACCCGGGCGTCGCTCCGCCCTGGCCCTCGCCGTGTCCGTCGCCGCCGCCACGGCGCTGCCGCTGCTCGCGCCCCCCATCACCGCCCGCTTCGTCGACGACGCGATCGCCGGAGCGGGCACCCGCCATCTCGCGCTGATCGCCCTCGGCTACCTCGCACTCGCCGTCGCCGGGCAGGTGGCGCGGATGTTCACCGGCTGGCTCGCGAGCCGGCTCGCGTGGGACGGCACGAACCGTCTGCGGGAGACCCTCGCCGAGCACGCGCTCGGTCTCGACATGGCCTACCACGGCAGGCACACGCCCGGCGAGATGATCGAACGGGTGGACGGGGACGTGGTCGCCGTCGCCGAGTTCGTCGTCGCGTTCCTGCTGGACGTCGTCGCGGGCGTCCTGCTGCTCGCCGGCGTGACCGTCATCGTGTTCACCGTCGATCCGCGGATCGGCGGCTTCCTGCTGGTCTACTGCGTGCTGATCGGCTTCGGCATGGCCCGCGCACAGCGGCTGGCCGTACCGTCCGCGGCCCGCGGGCGCGCGGCCGGCGCGGCGCTCTTCGGCGACCTGGAGGAACGGCTGGCCGGCATGGAGGACATCCGGGCCAACGGCGCGGGGGAGCACGCCGTGCACCGTCTCTACCAGGCCAGTTCCGCCTGGTATTGGGCGAACTACCGCAGCGGGCGGATCGGGGTCGGCCTCCTCGCGGGCACGTGGGTGGCGTTCGCGGCAGGTACGGCCATCGCCCTCGGCCTCGCCGCGTGGGCCCAGAGGTCCGGGGCGATCACGGTCGGCACCGCCGTGCTGCTCTTCCAGTACACGTTGATGGTGCGGGCGCCGTTCGAGCGGCTGATCGACCAGTTGAGGCAGTACCAGGCCGCGCTGGCCGGTATCACCCGCATCGGCGGCCTGCTCGCCGAGCGGCGCACGTTGCCCGCGCCCGCCGTCCCCCGGCCCTTGCCGGACACCGGGCCGCTGGGGCTGTCTCTCGACGGCGTGGGCTTCGCGTACCCCGACGACGGCGAACAGGTGCTGTCGCATGTCACCATCAGCCTGGCGCCGGGCGAGACGCTCGGCCTGGTGGGCCGTACGGGCAGCGGAAAGACCAGCATCGCGCGACTGGTGCTACGGCTGTACGACCCGACCGAGGGAGCCGTACGGGTAGGCGGGGTCGACCTGCGCGACGCCGACCCCGTGTCGGTCCGTCGCCGGATCTGTGCCGTCACGCAGGACGTGCAGATCTTCGCGGCGGGCGTCCGGGACAACCTGACGCTCTTCCGGCCGCCGCCCGACGACCGCCTGCTGCGTGCCGTACTCGAGGACGTCGGTCTCGGTGACTGGCTGGCGGCCCTGCCCGACGGGCTCGACACCGTGCTGGGAGGCGTCGCGGGGAGCGGTGTCTCGGGGAGCGGCGTCTCTGCCGGTGAGGCGCAGTTGCTCGCGTTCGCCCGGGCGTTCCTCGCCGACCCCGGGCTCGTCGTGATGGACGAGGCGTCCAGCCGGCTTGATCCGGCCACAGAACGACGCATCGAGCAGAGCGTCGACCGGCTGCTCACCGGCCGGACCGGGGTGCTCATCGCGCATCGGCTCTCCTCCTTGTCCCGCGTGGACAAGATCGCCGTCATCGACGGCGGAAGGGTCGTCGAGTACGGCCGTCGCGAGGATCTCGTGGCGGATCCGGGCAGCAGGTTCGCCCGGATGCTGAGCATGGCGGGGGTGAGCCGATGAGGCCCGTGTCGCTGGTGGCCGCCCGCCTCGTGGTCAACGATCTGCGCCGCTATCTCATCGGCGGCGCCCTGTGGCTGCCGGTCAGCGTCATCCCGCTCGGGAGCGGGCTGTTGCTGCAGCAGATCTTCGATCGGATCAGCGGACACAGCGTCGCGAGCCTGGACCGGGTTCTCTGGTTGTGCGCGGCGTTCGTGGGCGTGGAGGTGGTCCGCAGCCTGATCCTCTACGTCGCTCATCTGTATGGGGGGTACTGGTGGGACGCCATGGCGACCCTGCTGCGGGCCAACATTCTGCGCTCGGTGCTCACCGCGCCCGGCCCCGCCGCGGCCCGGCTGCCGTATTCGCCGGGCGAGTCGGTCGCGCGTCTCCGTGACGACGTGGGCGACCTGGTCGAACTCGTCGACGAGAGCGTGCCCCTCGCCGGGGCGTTCCTCTTCAGCGGCGGCGCGCTGGCGATCATGGCGTCCATCGATCCCGTCATCACCCTCGTCCTGGTGGTGCCCATGATCGTGATCGGTGTGCTCAGCCGGCTGATGAGCGAGATGGTCCGAAGGCTCCACAGTCGTGCCCGGGTGCTCGGCGCGGCCGTCACGGCGTACATCGGCGAGACCTTCGGCGGCGTGCTGGCGATCAAGACCGCCGGTGCCGAGGACGCGGTGCTCGAGCGCCTGCGCGAGCACAACCGGAGGAGACGGGACGCGGCCGTGAAGGATCGGCTGGCGACCGACATGCTCGAGACCTCCACGAGCGCGACCGTCGAGATCAGCATCGGCCTCGTCCTGCTCCTCGCCGCGTCCGCGATGCGCCGCGGCGACTTCACCGTGGGAGATCTCGCGCTGTTCACCAGCTATGTCGGCTGGCTCACGGCGCTGCCGCGCATCATCGGCCGGGTGCTCTACCGCCTGCCCCAGGCCGCGGTCTCGACGGAGCGGCTCACCCGGCTGATGGCGCCGCATGAAGACGTCGATCACCTGTCGCGGAACAGCGGTGTCTGGTTCCACCGGGAACCGCCCCTCCCGCCGGCGTCCGCACCGGATCACGGTGACGCACTCGAGGTCGTCGAGGCGCGCGGGCTGACCGTACGCCTCGACGAGAGCGGGCGCGGCGTGCACGCGGTCGACCTGCGGATCAGCAGGGGATCGTTCACCGTCGTCACCGGCGCCGTCGGATCGGGGAAGACGACTCTGGTACGCGCCATGCTCGGCCTCGTGCGAGCGGACGAGGGCACGATCTTCTGGAACGGCAGGCCCGTCGACGATCCCGCAACGTTCCTGGTGCCGGGCCGTGCGGCGTACGCGAGTCAGGTCCCGCGGCTGTTCTCCGAATCGCTGCGGGAGAACCTGCTCCTCGGGCGGTCCGGCAGCGACGGGGATCTCGCCCGCGCGCTGGAGTCGGCGGCGTTCGAGGAGGACCTGGCGGAGATGCCCGACGGCCTGGACACGATCGTCGGCCCCCGTGGCGTACGGCTGTCCGGTGGCCAGGTGCAGCGGGCGACCGCCGCGCGAGCGCTGGTCCGGATGCCGGACCTGCTGGTCGTCGACGACCTGTCGTCCGCTCTTGATGTGGAGACGGAGAAGCTGCTGTGGGACCGGATCGCCGATGCCGCCCGCGATGGGCGGGGCCCCGAGACCCTGCTCGTGGTGTCGCACCGGCAGGCGGCGCTCGAACGGGCCGATCAGGTCATCGTGCTCGATCGCGGCCGGGTCGTCGGACGTGGCCCGCTCGGTGACGTGCTCGAGAACTGCCCGGAGATGCGGCGGCTGTGGCATGAAGAACTCGTCGTCGAAGCCGAAGAGCAGCCGGAGCATCCGGTACGGCGCGGCGGTTGACCACTGTGTCTTGTGATCCCTGTCTCTTGGCATGCCTGCGGCCTGCGTGGCCGGGTCGGCCACGCAGGAGGCGTTTCGCGACTGCCACTCCAGTGATCATGTTCGTCTCGGGCGTTTCGCGTGGGGGTTGAGGTAGGTGAAGGCCCAGCGGTCTTTGCCTTGTCTGCGGCGTTGGTAGCGGTGGGGG
>NZ_BOOO01000018.1 GCF_016863275.1 Planotetraspora mira | reverse complement strand
TTTCCAGAACCCTGCAACATCGACGTTGCGTAGAATTGGCATATTCGCAGGTGAACACCGTGAAAGTGTTGCAACTGTGTTCACGGTTAACGCAATGACAGTGACCCGATCATTGCAATGCAATGATGCTGAACGCTATGGTGAAAGCCGGCATCCCGGTTCGCGCTGACAGCACCCATCTCGGCGAGCCGCGCCGGATGCCCTGAGCCGAGGCGGGGCCCGACGCCGTTTGAGCATGGTCTGAACCGCGCCGTGCCCGCTCGCCCTCAGGAGCCGAGCGCGTGTCCGGTCGTCGCGTCGATGTGGTCAGGGATCTCGGCATGGCGGTCGCCGACCGTCGGTGTCCCGGTGGGTTCGAACAGGAGGATCGAGGCCCCGGTGGGAGCGGACGGCTTGTGCTCCGTGCCGCGGGGGACGGTGAGAACCGCGCCCTGGGGAAGCCGGACCGTGCGCTCCCCGCCGGGCTCGCGCAGGGAGATGTGCAACTCCCCGTCGAGCACCAGGAAGAACTCGTCGGTGTCGTCGTGGACGTGCCAGATGTGCTCGCCCTCGACCTTGGCGACGCGTACGTCATAGTCGTTGACGCGCGTGACGATGCGCGGGCTCCACAGGGCGTCGAAGGAGGCCAGGGCCTTGCCGAGGGCGATGGGTTCGTTGCTCACCAGTGGATCCTGACCCATTGGGCATGGACGGCGTGAGTGCTAGGAATGGCACATGGCGCAAGAATCCTCGCACGTCGCTCCTGTGGCGGACCCGCACCGGGTCGTCGTGATCGTGGACGAGAACTCCAACCCGTTCGAGCTGGGTTGCGCGACCGAGATCTTCGGCCTGCGCAGGCCCGAACTCGAGCGCGATCTCTACGACTTCTGCCTGTGTTCCCCTGAGCCGCGCACGCCGATGCGGGACGGGTTCTTCACGCTCACGGGCGTCGCCGACCTGGAGGCGGCCGAATCGGCGAACACGTTGATCGTCCCCAACCGTCCCGACGTCGAGGTGCCCCGCCGCCCCGCCGTACTCGATGCCATCCGGCGGGCGCATGCGCGCGGCACCCGCCTGGTCGGCTTCTGCAGCGGCGCCTTCACCTTGGCCGAGGCCGGGGTCCTCGACGGGCGCCGGGCCACCGCGCACTGGCAGTGGGCGGATTCCTTCCGGGCCCGCTTCCCGTCCGTCCGGCTCGAAACAGACGTGTTGTTCGTGGACGACGGTGACATCCTCACGGCCGCGGGGAGCGCTGCGGCGCTCGACCTCGGCCTGTACATCGTCGGCCGCGACCACGGCGCGGAGATCGCCAACTCCGTGAGCCGGCGGCTCGTCTTCGCCGCGCACCGCGATGGCGGGCAGCAGCAGTTCGTGGAGCGGCCCGTGCCTGATATTCCGGATGAGTCCTTGGCGCCTGTCCTGGCCTGGGCTCAGGAGCGGCTGGACACCCCGATCACGGTGTCCGACCTCGCCGCGCAGGCCTCGGTCAGTCCGGCGACCCTGCATCGCCGCTTCCGGACCCAGTTGGGGACCACACCGCTGGCGTGGCTCACCGGGGAACGGCTTGCCCTGGCATGCCGGTTGATTGAGCGGGGCGAGTCGCGCTTCGAGATGGTCGCGCGGCACAGTGGGCTGGGCACCGCTGCCAATCTGCGTGCGCTGATGCGCCGCAGGATCGGGCTCACTCCGTTGGAGTATCGGCACCGATTCGGCCCGGGGACCTCGTACGTCGCCGGTGCCGGATGACGACGCCCTGCGGTTGTCCGGTGCCGTGGCTGTCACGTGACCTTTCTCTTCGGGCTCGACCATGTGTTGCACACGCCCGGTCTGCCTGAGCGGTATCCCTTTTCGGTCCACATCAGTCGCGTGGACTGACGGCCGTGATCGTGAGCGAAGGGATCGTTGACGACGCCCGTGAACAGGTAGCGGAATTGCTGCCACGGGGGCATCTCGCGTCGCATCGCCTTCAAGGCGGTTCCGGCGAAGCATTCGGCCTGTAACTCGAGACGCCTGCTCAACAGGTCCGTCGTCGCGCGCTTGACGGCGATGCCCTCTACGGCCTTGTAATCCAGGATGTGCGTCCAGTGCTGGACATGATGGCCGTACTCGTGGCTGATCGTCTTGGACACGAAGGCGGCGGCCAGGGGATGCCGCAGCATGTCTTTGGGGACCAGCATGTAATAGGTGGTGGTCCCGCCGCAGTAGTACCCGGTGTCGTTCTTTCTGGGCACCAGCCCGCAGATCGGATCGCGGACACGGCGCTGGACGAACTTCCGTTTGGGCGGCGCGAAGTACATGTTCTCCGCCTTGAACGTGCCGGTCCAGATCCGATCCAGACAACTCGAAACAGACTCCATGTACTTCTTCATCGACCGCCAACTGCCGGACCTGAGCGTGGAGATCTTGCAATTCCCCTTCACCCGAGGCGCGGCATAGAGCGGACTGTTGACTACGGCGGCGCGGCCCCACGGCACGTTACGCCAGTTCGGGATCACCGGCGCCGAAGCGGAAGGTGAAGGTGAAGGTGAAGGGGACGGCGCGATCGCGGGGGCTGTGGCCGTCCGCGGAGCCGAAAGGGGAATCGGTGAGGGCGCGGGGTCGGCCGGTGAACACGCGGCCAAGAGGAGGACACAGACGGTCAAGCGCCGGGAGAGGCGAAGCATTTGCGGATCTTATCGGCCATTTTCCACAAAACGGCTGTCACGAAAAGCCTCGCCCCGGTACGGATCGGCAGAGTGACTGGCCTGCCAGGTCGGGGAAGCGTCCATCATTGCTCGTAATGAAAGACTCATCACGGCTTCGGACCGCGCTCGGCGTAACCGGGCTCGCCCTGTCCGCCCTCATCGGCCTCGCCGGCTGCGGCGAGACCACGACCGCCAAGACCACGACCGCCACGACCGCGGCCTCCCCGAGCGCCACAGCACGAATTCACAAGCCGCCGACGTCGACGGCCCCGCCCCAGGCGGAGGTCGACCGGCAGCTCCGCCGCCTCGAACAACAGAGCCACGGACGCATCGGTGCGTACGCGATCGACACGGGGACGGGCCGGGCCCTGAGCCACCGCGCCGGCGAGCTGTTCCCGACGTTGTCGACGTTCAAGGTGATGGTCTCTGCGGCGGTGCTGCGGAAGGCGCGGCAGTCCGATCCCGGGCTGATGGACCGGATCGTCCACTACACCGGCGACGACCTCGTGGACCACTCGCCCGTCACCGGGAAACACGTGGACACCGGCATGACCGTGGCCGAACTGTGCGACGCGGCGATCACCGTGAGCGACAACACCGCGGGCAACCTGCTGCTCAAGCAGATCGGCGGACCGGCCGGGCTCACCGCGTTCTACCGTTCGCTCGGCGACTCGGTCAGCCGGCTCGACCGCTGGGAGACCGAGCTCAACGTCTGGAAGCCCGGTCAGAAACGCGACACCACCACCCCGTCCGCCTATGCCCGTGACCTGTTGGCGCTCACCCTGGGCAACGCGCTCGAGCCCGCGGATCGGGCTCGTCTGATCGGCTGGATGGACGATGCCACGACGGGGGACGCGCGCATCCGGGCCGGGCTGCCCGAAGACTGGACCGTCGGCGACAAGACCGGGACCGGCCCGGCCTACGGCACCACGAACGACATCGCGGTCGTCCGGCCACCGTCCGGCGCACCGGTGGTCATGGTGATCCTCACCAACCGCCGGGCTGCGGACGGCGCCGGTGACGAAAAGATCGTCGCCAGGACCGCCGCCATCCTCGCGCGCGGGCTCGGCAGGACCGATTAGGACGCCACGGGATGGTCCAGCAGTGGCAGCCGAAGAACGAACCGGGCGCCTCGCGGCGAGTCCTCGATCCGAAGGGTCCCGCGGTGGGCGCGGGCGATGTCGAGGGAGATCGCAAGACCCAGCCCGCTGCCGCCGGAGTCGCGGCGACGCCCTTCTTCCAGGCGGGTGAACCGTTCGAAGACGCGCCGGCGGTCGGCCGGTGCGATGCCGGCGCCGTCGTCGACCACGGCCACGACGGCCTGGCCGTCCGCGGATTCGACGGAAACCTCGACACAGGTGTCGGCGTGGCGCCGCGCGTTGCTCAGGAGGTTGTCCACTACGCGGATCAGCTGGATCCGAGAGCCGCGCACCCATACCTCGGAGGGCGCGTAGACGTCCACCGGCACACCATGGGCTTGCGCCACCTCCTCTCCCACGAGCGCACCCAGTTCGATCGACTCGTGCGGCGCCGGGTCGGCGGCGCGCAGGCGGGCCATCAGCAACAGGTCGTTGACGATCGCCTCGAGCCGGTCGCAGGCCGCCAGCGCTCCCCGGACGGTGCCGCGGAGATCGGCGTCGTCCGGGTAGAGCAAGGCCTCCTCCAGTTGCGTGCGCAGGCCGGTGATCGGTGTTCTGAGCTCATGGGAGGCCGTGGAGGCGAACTGACGTTGCTGCTCCACCGCCCCTTCCAGCCGGGCCAGGGTCCGGTTGGCGGTTTGGGCGAGCAGCGCGATCTCGTCCTTCCCCGGGGGCATGGGCACCCGAAGGCTCAGGTCACTCACTGTGATCTCGGCCATCCGCGCTCGGATGACCGCGACCGGGCGTAGTGTCCGGCCCACCGCCCACCACGTCGTCCAGGCCGCCGAGCCCACGAGGAGGAGTGCGACTGCGGCGACGAGGTATTCCAGGCGGTGAGTCGCCAGAATGGACGGCTCGACCGTGCCGGCGTAGACCACTGGAGAGTCCGCCGCGGGAGTGACCCGGTTGGCCATGAGTATGAGGCATCGGTCCTGCGAGCACTCAGTCCGCTTCTGGAGCCGGTCGTCGGCCGGAGGGCGGTGCATGCTCACCGGCGGCTCGTTCGCAGCCTCCGCACTGGAGTCCACCACCTTGCCATGGACATCGATCAACTGGATGAGGCCGACGCCTGCCGAGGTGGGGATCGGATTCGGAAGGGCACCGTTGCGCAACGCCGCGCTCCACCGGGCGGCGACTCGCTCGGCCTCGAAGAAGTGGTCGTCCTGGACCCTGTACCGGATCGCCAAGTCGAGGCTCAGACCGATCGTCATCAGGAGTATCAGCGACAGCGCCGTCGCGATCAGCGTGTAGCGCGCTCGTATCGAGTGCAGGAGCGGCACTGGCGTCACCATTCTTCCTTCGGCATCGCCAACTCCTCCCGGCACAGTCCTTCCCCTGGAGAGATGGAGCGGCATCCATATCGCCGGGGATCGTGAGCTCGCAGCGAGGCACGGAACTTACCGAGAAGCAGGGTCCATCGCATCACGGTATGCCGGAAAACCGCCGCCATGAAGGACCTGGCACACCCAGGATCCGGACCGCTCCCTCAGCGAATGCCCTGGTCAGGGCGTCATGGGCCCGCAGGTTGGTGATCATCTCCGTCAAGCGGGTCCAGGCACGGCAGGTGCCGCTCCACGGCCAGGGGGAGGGGGCGCCATTCATGGCGCCCCGGCGCGGCCCCGGCGTCGTGCCAGCTCGCGATGACCGGCCACCAGGCCGTAGGTGACGAACCCCACCACGATGGCCAGCATTACGACGAGCACATTCCTGATCAAATTGACCCCTGGTGGGCTGCCGGCAAGCGAGCTACTACGCAGATCAGCGTAGGTATGCATTGCCCACTTCCGCGTCTCGCTCAATCCAAGGGACCCTCAAGGGAAATGTCCCCTTCAGAGCTGATGAAGGATCCGCTTCCAGGGAACGGTCGGACGTCTACCCAAGGGGTGGCCGGATGATCGTGGTGCTGCGGGCCGGGTGAAACGAGCGGGACGGCGGCCGGCCGCCGTCAGCCCGCATTCAGGGGGTGATTTCTATGGATTGAAGATGCTGACGCCTCCGGGGCCGACGAGGAACCCGAGGACGATGAGGACGATCCCCCAGAGGATGTCCCGACGGGCCAGGATGACGTAGATCCCGGCGATCACGAGTACGACGGCGATGAGCCAGAGCAGTGTAGCCATGGCCTTCCGCTGCCCTGACAGATGACCTCATAACATCGGCAGGTCGATCGGACTATCCCTTGGAGCCGTATTTGAGAGCATCTTCCAGGGACGCGTATGTGGTCATTCCGCCGACCCGGCCGGTGACTCCGAGAACGGAGAATATCCGCTGAAGTCGCGGGGAGAGCCCGCACACGACGACCCTCTCGCCCATTCCCAGGCGCCGGTACACGTCAAGGATCACGCGTATGCCGGAGCTGTCGAGGAAACGGAGCTCGCTGAGGTCGAAGACAAGGCGCTGCGGCGCCTGCTCGAGAACCGCTTCGACCTGTTTCTGGAATGCGGGTTCCGCGGCTATGTCGAGCTCTCCACACGCCCTGATGATCGTGAATGGAGGGCGATGCTCGGTGGAGGCTTCGAAGACATCCATATTGCTCACCTTCGTCGCCGGTCGGACTTGCAGGTCAACCCCTCATAAGCACCCTATGTCGGCTCTTCGAGATCATGGGAAGGCCGGCTGCCGCTCACCCCGGAACAACTCGCCTGACGAGCCCGCGTCCCGATCATCCGGTGCCGAGGCCCGACCGTCTCCCGGCTTCACCGGTCAGCGCGGCGGAGAATCATGTTCGGCGCCGACGCTCCGAGAGCCATGCCAGGACCTCCACAGCCCCTCGTACACCCCGCCCGCCGCGACCAGCTCGTCGTGGGCTCCGACCTCCACCACCCGGCCGTTGTCCATGACCACCACCCGGTCGGCGTCGCGGGCCGTGTGCAGGCGGTGGGCGATCGCGATGACGGTCCGCCCCTCCAGGACGGCGGCGAGCGAGCGTTCGGCGCGCCTGGCCGTACGGGGGTCGAGCATGGCGGTGGCCTCGTCGAGGATGACGGTGTGCGGGTCGGCCAGGATGACCCTGGCCAGGGCGAGCTGCTGGACCCGGTCCGGGCCGAGGGTGGCGCCCGACGACTGGGACCCCAGCTCGTCGTCGAGCGAGGCGACCCAGTCGGCGCCGACCGCCGCCAGCGCCTTGGCCAGGCGGTCGTCGCCGGCCGTCGGATCCGCCAGCAGCAGGTTGTCGCGGACGGTGCCGAGGAACAGGTGCTGTTCCTGGGTGACCAGGACGACGTGCTCGCGGAGTTGGGCGGGGGAGAGGTCGGCGACGGGCACCGCGCCGACGGTGACCCTGCCCAGGCGGGGGCGGTCGATGCCGGCCAGCAGCTTGCCCAGGGTGGACTTGCCGGCTCCCGAGGGGCCGACGACGGCCAGGCGCTCGCCGGGCCGCACGGTCAGATCGACGCCGGCCACCACGTCGTCGCCGCCTTCGTAGGCGAAGTGCACGCCGCTCGCCTCGATGCGGTCGCCCTGCGGCGCCGCGGCGGCGACCTCCTCCCGCGCCGGTGTCGCGAGCCCCTCGATCCTGGCGAAGGAGGCGCCGCTGCTCTGCAGCTGCTCCATCCAGATCAGGATCGTCTCGATCGGCTGGTCGAGCTGACGCAGGTAGAGCACGCAGGTGACGACCGCGCCCAGCGTGACCTGGCCGCGGTCCAGGAGTACCCCGCCGAGCAGCAGCACCAGCACGGGCGGCAGGAGCGAGGAGACCTCCACCGAGGGCCAGAGCACGCTGCGCAGGAAGAGGGTCCGCAGCTGGGCGGCCCGGTTGCGTTCGATCACCCGTTCCGCCGCCCGCGTGCGCTTGGCCTGCAGGCCCAGGACCTCGATGGTGCGGGCGCCCGCGGCGTTGGCGGCCAGGTGTTCGGCCAGCTCCGAGCGGGCGGCGCCTTCCTCCAGGTAGGCGGGGCGGGCGCGGCGAAGGTACCAGCGGGAGGCGGCCACGATGCCGGCCAGCGCGAGCAGGCCGCAGGCGCCCAGGACCGGGTCGACCAGGAAGACGGCGACGATCAGGAAGATCGCCTGCAGGCTCGAGACGAGGATCGCGGGGCCGGCGTCGCGCAGGGTGCGGCCGACGACGGCCACGTCGGTGGTTCCGCGGGCGGTCAGGTCGCCGGTGCGGATGTGCTCGACCGTGGCGGCGGGCAGGGCCAGCACGCGGTCCAGGAGCTCGGCGCGGATGTGTTCCTGGACACGCTCGCTGAAGCGGGTGCCGATCTTCTCGGCGTACCTGGACAGGACCAGCTGAGCCAGCGCCGCGCTCACGGCGAGCGCGGCGAGCAGGTCGACCGTGTTCCCGGCGCGGACGGCGTCGACGATACGGCCCAGCAACCACGGGCTGACCAGCGCGGCCGCCGCCGCCAGGCTGTTGAGCAGTAGCGTCGCGGTGAAGCCCGGCACGTCGCGCCTGACCAGGCGCAGGGCGGCCCGCCGTACCTGCCGGTGGTCGGCGACGGGCAGGTCGCGGTTCATGCGAGCACCGATCGGTAAGCGGGGGTGGAATCCATCAGCTCGCGGTGGGTGCCGGAGGCGGCCACCCGACCGTCCTCGACGAACAGCACCTGGTCGGCCTGGGCGAGCAGCAGCGGCGAGGTGGTGGCCACGACCGTCGTACGGCCGGCACGTGCCGTACGGAGCCGCCCCGCGAGGAGGGACTCGGTGTGCGCGTCCAGCGCGGAGGTGGGCTCCACGGCCGTCAGCACCTCGGGCTCGGCCAGCAGCGCCCGGGCCAGGCGCACGCGCTGACGCTGGCCGCCCGACAGGTTGCGGCCGCCGGGTTCGATCATCGAGTCGAGCCCGTGGCGCAGCCCTGCGACCACGTCCTGCGCCGCGGCGACGTGCACGGCCCGGTGGATGGCCTCGTCGTCCGCCTCGCCCCGGCCCTGGAGGACCTCGCGCAGCGTTCCCGCGAACAGGGCGGCGTCGTGGTCGGCGATCAGGGAGGTGCCGTCGAACCCGCCCAGCCCCTCGAGCAGCGCCACGCTCTCCTCGGGCCGGGCGCTGACCAGCCCCACCAGGCTCCCCGGCGCGACCTCCGGCCCGGCGGACCGGGGCCGTTCCCCGGCGCGCAGCGCGAGGAAGCGGGTGACCTGACGGGCGGCGACCAGGCCGTGGCTGATCTGGAAGCTGCCCTCGATGAAGGCGGAGACCGGCACCACCAGCACGGCGATGTACCCGTATACCCCGACCAGTTCGCCCACCGTGATCGCCCCCTCGGCGGCCAGGCGGGCGCCCAGCCAGGTGACGGCGGCCAGGAACAGGGCGGGCAATCCGGTGCCCAGCGCGCCGATCCAGCTCGTCAGCGACGCCACCCGGTAGCCCTGCTCGCGCAGGCTCGCCGAGTCGGCGCGGTACCGCTCGGCATAGGTGCCCTTGCCGCCGAAGGCGTTGAGCACCCGCAGCCCCTCGATCAGGTCGACCAGGCGGGTGGTCAGCCTGCCCTGGCTCTCGCGGTAGCCGTTCTGCGCCTTCATCAGCCGCCCGAGCAGCGGGCCGAGCAGGATCGCCAGCAGCGGCACGCCCAGCAGCACCACCACGGCCAGCACCACGGAGACCTGCAGCAGCAGCACGGCCACGACGCCGTAGCTGATCACCGCGCCCACGCCGGGGCCGGTCACCGTCAGCGAGGCGGCGATGGTGATGACGTCGCCGATGCCGATCGTCACCACGTCGCCCGCCGAAGCGCGCTTGGGCAGGTCGGCGCCCAGCTTGTTGATCTGCTCGACCAGGGCGCGCACGGTGCGGAAGTTGGCGTCCATCCGGATCTTGGTCATCGTGCGGTGCCGCACCATCGCCAGCCAGGCGTTGACCAGACCCGCGCCGAGCAGCGCCAGCACCCAGCCGGGCGCCAGGTTGTCGTCGATCGCCCTGGACAGCAGATACGGCGGGAGCGTCAGGCCCACCATCCAGAGGGTTCCCAGCGTCGCGCCCAGCGCGACCCGGCCCTTCTGCGACCAGGCCAGCCAGCACAGATACCGAGCCGCCTTCATGATGATCACGCTAGAGCATGGCTTTAGCCCCTCTTTACCCGCCCTGAAGCGGCCGTTCGCAGCGGCTGACCCAGGTGATCGGCCCCGGCATCGCGACCAACGGGAGTGCGGGCAGTTGGGTACCTATTCACTTCTTTGTATGTCTTTGACCTGGTGTTTCCTAACATGCTGGGCATGAGCACTTCTCTGGGCGAGTTTCTTCGCGCTCGGCGCCAGCTCACGAGCGTTGACCAGGCGGGGTTGACACGCGGAGGCGGCCGTCGCCGGACTCCGGGGTTACGCCGCGAGGAGATCGCGATGCTGGCCGGGCTGAGCACCGACTACTACACCCGGCTGGAACAGGGGCGGGAACACAACCCATCGACTCAAGTGCTCGCCGGCCTGGCGCGGGCCTTTCAACTCGGCCCCGACGCCACCGAGCACCTGTACAGGCTTGCGCAGCCGGGAGCACGCAGGCAAAGGGGCGCCTCCCACGCTGATCAGGTCGATCTGCGAGTGCTGCGGTTCATTGAGAAATTGGACGATGCGTCGGTGTTCGTGGTTAACCGCCGGTTGGACATTCTGGCGAAGAACCGGGTGTCGGCGGCTCTCTTGGAGGGATTCGAGTACACCGACAACCTGATCAGGCTGACCTTCCTCAGCCCCGCGGCGCGCGAGTTCTGGATGGACTGGGAACAGGAGGCCGCCATCAACGTGGCACACCTCCGTGCCGTGGCGGGAGCGGACCACGACGACCCATACGTTCTCGAGTTGGTCGACGAGCTCTCGCGCGAAAGCGAGGATTTTCGCCGGCTCTGGGCTCGGCACGACGTAGGGCTCAGGAGTCAGGGATTCGTGCGCTTGCGCCGCGGCGAAGTCGGCGAGATCACCTTGTGGAATGAGACAGTGCGCCTCGAAAGCGCCCCCGGCCTGCAGATCTTCATCGGTGAGGCTGAGCCGGGCAGCCCATCCGGCGACACTCTGGCCAAGCTGCGCGCGCTGACCGCCGGCAACTGATGATCCGAGCGGCGGCCCCCCGAACCTGACGCCGACCTGTTCCCTCAGGTGTAGAGCCGCTCGCCGACGGTGGCCTGCGCCAGCCGGCGAAGCATGGCGATCAGAGTGTCGCCCACCGAGGTGCCGATGACGACGATCTCCACTGCGCGCTCGCGGTCGCTCACGTCGCCGACCAGACTCACGTCGATCTCGGCGATCCGCTCGGCGGCCTCGGCGTAGTCGTCGAGGGCGTCGAGCATGTCCTGACGGCCGATCTCGTCAAGGGCGGCCAGGACTCCGACGGCGGTGTGGTACGCGGGGTCGCCGGTTTTGATCCGCCAGCCGCGCTTGGTGAGCAGGTCGTGCAGGCGGCGCTCGGCGCTGTCCTTGTAGGGCCCCGGCCGTGGGTCCTTCTGCTGGGTCACGGTCCTCTGCGCCGCGCCGAGCAGGTCGAATGCTTGGAGATCCGGGTTGTCGACCTGCGCGATCAGGTCGCGGATGGCCGCGAGGGACAGCCCGCCGTATTCGACCAGGGCCCGCACCAACTTGAGCCTGCGCACATGCTCTTCGGTGTATTTGGCCTGGTTCCGTCCGGTCGGCTGGCCTGGCGCGACAAGGCCTTCCCGTATGTAGTACTTGATCGTCGGGGCCGGGACGCCCGTTGTCTCGCTCAACTCCGCTATGCGCACTTTTGCATCCCCTCTTGCTGGATGTGAATAGCTTAGCTATCAATAGTAAGAAGTCGCACTATCGATAGTGAGAAGTTGAACTATCCGCTCCGTACGGAGGCCCCCCATGTTGCGATGGCACCGCCCCCTCCTGTTCCTCTGCGCCACCATGTCGGCTCTCACCCCCGTCTTCCTGGTCCTCGTCTTCGTGGACGGCCGTACGCTCGACGGCTTGCCGATCTGGATCAAGCCCATGAAGTTCGCGATCTCCTTCGCCCTTTACTCGTTCACCTGGGCCTGGTTGCTGTCGCTCCGCCACCGGGCCGGGCGGGTGAGTTGGTGGATGGGGACCGCCCTGGTCGTCGCCGCGTTCGCCGAGGTGGCCCTCATCGCCATCCAGGCCGCCAGGGGCCGCCACAGCCACTTCAACGAGGCGACCTCGCTCGACGCGTCGATCTGGATCGCCATGGGCGCCACGATCGGCGTGCTCATGCTCGCCAACCTGGTCGCCGCGGTCTTCGTGATCGTCGATCGCCAGGCCGACCGCGTGAGCACCTGGGCGGTACGGCTCGGCCTCACCATCTCCACGCTCGGCATCGCCTCCGGCGGCCTGATGGTGACCGGAGTCCCCGGACAGACGTGGGCCGAGGACTTCGCCGGAGCCCACAGCGTGGGCGTCGCCGACGGCGGTCCTGGGCTGCCCGTGGTGGGCTGGAGCACCATCGGTGGCGACCTGCGCGTCCCGCACTTCGTGGGCATGCACGCCCTGCAACTGCTGCCCCTGTTCGCGCTGCTGCTCGCGGCCCTGTCTGTGCGTTTCGCCGTCCTGCGCCGCGAGGAGGTGCGGCTGCGTCTCGTGCTGATCGCCGGCGGGGCCTACGGCTACCTGTTCCTCCTGTTGTTGTGGCAGGCCCTGCGCGGCCAGTCGCTGGTCCATCCCGACGCCGTGACCCTGGCTCTCCTGGGCGTCGCCGCCGTCACCGCAATCGGCGCAGCCGCGACTGCGCTCTCCCCGAGGAGACAACCCGCCCCATGACCTCGTTGCTGTTCGACCTGAGCTTCTACGTGGCCGCACCGTTCTGGGCCCTGATGATCTTGGCGCCCACGTGGCGGGGCACCCGTCTGGTGGCCGGCTCGCCACTCATCGTGCTGCCCGCGGTGGCCGTCGAACTGATCCTGCTTGTGCCCCTGCTCGGCGACTTCTGGCCGGTGGTGACGAGGCCCTCGCTGGAAGGGCTGCAGAGCTTGCTGACCAGGCCCGAGGCGCTGACCGCGCTGTGGGCGCAGATCATCGCCTGGGACCTCTTCCTCGGGCGGTGGATGTATCTCGACAGCCGCGAGCGACATGTGCATCCACTGGTCATGGCGCCGGTTCTGGTGCTCACGATCCTGCTGTCACCGATAGCGCTACCCCTCTACCTCCTCATCCGGCTCCGCGCAGGTCGGCCCAGCCGGGCATTCGCGGACGGGTGAGCGAGAGGCGGCTCCGACGCCGGAGGGATCAGGGACGCAACGTGTCTTCCAGCCGGCGTACGGCGACCGCCAGCGCCACGATGCCGAGCACGGAGAGATAGATCACGGCGATGGCGGGGTAGCCGCCGCCGGTGCCGAGGAAGGCCGCCCGGACCAACTCGACGCTGTGGTAGAGCGGAAGGACCTCCACGAACACCTGGACCGGACGCGGATAGACGTCCAGCGGGAAGAAGGTGGTCGCGAACAGGAACATGGGGAGCATCACCAGTTGGATCAGCTGGAAGTCCTGCCAGCTCCGCAGGAACGTCACCGTGAGGAGCCCTAGCGCGGCGAAGGCGAAGCCGATGAGCAGAGCGCTCGGAATGACCAGTAGTGCCTCCGGCAGATTGGCCAGGCCGAAGATGCTCACGACGACCAGGAACACGGTGGCGACGATGGCCCCGCGCACGAGCGCCCAGAACACCTCGCCCAGCGCCACAGAGCGAACCGACATGGGCGTGGTGAGGATCGACTCGTATGTCTTGTCGGTGGTGAGCTTGCCGTACATGTTGAACGTGGTCTCATTCATCGCCCCGTTCATCGCGGCGGTGGCGAGCAGCGCCGGGGCCACGAACTGGGGATAGGAAATCGAGGTGCCCAGGCCCGGCACATCGCCCACGAGCAGACCGACGCCCACGCCGAACGCCAGCAGATACAGCATGGGTTCGAAGATCTCGGCGACCAGGACCGGCCAGGTGTGGCGGTAGATCATCAGGTTGCGCTCGACCATCGTCCATGCGCGGCCTGGGCGCAGGGGGATCTCGGCGGGCGCGCCGGTCGGCATCGCCGTCACGAAGCCTCCTTCTTCTCAGACGTACAGCTTGCGGCGGTAGGTGCGGCGTGCCACGTGCAGGCCGACGGCGACCATCACGCTCAGGTAGCCGATGTGGATCAGCACGCCGTACGGCGTGGCCGTGCCCAGCGCGACCGTGCGGCCGAGGTCGACGCCATGCCACAGAGGCGTCGCCCAGGCCACCCATTGCAGCGGGACCGGCAACTGCTCGATCGGGAAGAACGTGCCGGAGAACATGTAGAGCGGCAGGACCACGAACCGGAACATCGCATTGATCTGGGAGGGGCGGGTCACGGTCACCGCCCAGGCTGCCGCCGGGGCGGCGAAGGCGATCGCGACCAGCACCGCGACCAGCACGAGCAACGGCGCCCTGGCCGGATCCACCGTGCCGAAGAGCAGGCTCACGCAGGTGAACAGAACGGCGTTCTGCGTGGCTCGGAGGGTCCAGTACATCAGGTGCCCGTAGAGGATGCCCGTCGGCTCCAGCGGAGTCGAGGCGGCGGCGCGGTAGCTGCCACGCGGCAGGGCGCTCTGCATGACGGGGCCGGACGCCTCGAGGAAGGCGGTCTGCATGACGCCGGCGATCAGTATGCCCGGCAGGATGAACGTCAGATATGAATGACCGTGCAGGTACGCGCTGTTCTCGCGGTCGACCAGCGTGCCCAGCCCCAGCCCGAGCGCGGTCAGAAAAAGCAGCGGGTTGCCGATGCTGATCACGATCGAGCCGCGCCATGTGCGGCGGTAGCGGAACAGCCAGTAGCCGAGCTCTCGGAACGCCGGCGCCGAGAACGCCCTGGCCAGTGTGTCCATGTCTCCTCAGGGCGGTCGCTGGGGGATCAGTCGAGAAGGGAACGGCCGGTCAGGGTGAGGAAGACGTCTTCCAGGCTGGATCGCCGGACCAGCGCCGTCAGCGGTTGGACGCCCTGCCGGTGCACCGCGCTCAGTGTCTCTTCGCCGTTGTCGGTGGAGAGCAGCAGCCGGTCCGGCAACTCCTCCATGCGCTCGGCGAGGCCGCGGCACTTGTCGGTCATTATCTGCCGCTCGCCGGGGGCGAACCGCAACTCCAGCACCTCACGCAGGGTGTAGCGGGCGATCAGCTCGGCGGGTGTGCCTTCGGCGACGATCTTCCCGGCGTCCATCACCACCAGCCTGTCGCATAATTGCTCGGCCTCGTCCATGTAGTGCGTGGTGAGCAACAGGGTCACGCCGTCCTGCTTGAGCTGGAACAGCCGCTCCCAGAGCAGGTGGCGGGCCTGTGGGTCGAGGCCGGTCGTGGGCTCGTCGAGCAGCACGATCTCAGGCTCGTTGATGAGCGCGCGTGCGATGGTGAGCCGCCGCCGCATGCCACCCGAGAGGGTCGCGACCGCGTCCTCGGCCTTCTCGGACAGGCGGGTGAACTCCAGCAGGCGTGTGCTCCGCTCGCGCAGAACCTTCCACGACAGCCCGAAATAGCGGCCGTAGATCAGCAGGTTCTCCCGGACGGTCAGCTCGGTGTCGATCGTGTCGTCCTGTGGCACGACGCCGAGTCGCGCCCGGATCTTGGCCCCGTCGGCACCGCTGTCGTAGCCGAGGATGCGCAGGCTTCCGGCCGTCGCCGGAGACACACATGCGACCATGCGCATGGTCGACGACTTGCCGGCTCCGTTCGCGCCGAGCACCCCGAAGGCCTCCCCCCGGCGCACCTGGAAGTCGATCCCGTCAACGGCCGTGAACCCCGTCTTGTCCCCGGGCTTGCCGTAGACCTTCGTCAGTCCCCGCGCATCGATCAGCACCGTTGACGAGTCGGTCATCCACGCTCCTCCGCAGCAGGGTTTACACGCACGCGGGCCGAATGTACTTATTGTGCGGAGTTATTGCAAGATTTTGCCGGAAAGATGCGCTGTGTCGTTTCGGATTTGAGCGCTTCGGTCCATTTCGTCAGACTTTGATCAAGATGTCCGTGACCGACGGCGAGACGCGGGACCAAAAGGTACGGTCCACACCTGGAAGTGCTCCTCGAACTGTCGGATCATCGACGGTGACCCGGCTGACCTCATGGGCGGCCGACAACGGGCGGAGGTCGCCGGTGGCCGAAGGCGTTCGGTTCGGGGTGCTCGGGTCGCTCCGAGCCGAGCTGGCCGGCCGACCGGCGGCGCTGGGCGGGCTCCGCCAGCGGGCGGTGCTGGCGCGGTTGCTGATCGCGCGAGGGAGGGTCGTCTCGGCAGAGCGGATCCTCTCCGACGTGTGGGAGGGCTCAACGCCGCCCTCCATGACGACTCTCCACGGATACATCGCCGATCTGCGCGGAGCGCTGGAGCCGGAGCGGGCCCCCCGTGCTCCGGCCCGGCTACTTGTGTTCGAGGGACCCGGATACGCACTTCGGGCGGCCCCGGCCGCCGTCGACGCCGAGCGCTTCACCGATCTGGCCGCGCGTGGTCGGCGCGCGATGGAGGGCGGCGAACCGGAAACCGCCGCCGAACTGCTCGGAGAAGCGCTCGCGCTGTGGCGGGGACCGGCCTACGCCGACGTCAGTGGAGCCTCCTTCGTCGTGCCCGACGCCACCCGGCTGGAGGATCTGCGGGCCGCGGCGCACGAGGACCGGCTCGCCGCCGTCATCGCGTCCGGGCAGCACACCGCAGCCGTCGGCGAGTTGGAAGCGCTGGTGGCGGAGCAGCCGCTGAGGGAGCGCGGCTGGGAACTGCTCACCCTGGCGCTCTACAGGTCCGGACGACAGGCTGACGCGCTGGCCGCGCTTCGGGCCGTGCGCAGACGGCTGGCCGACGAACTCGGTATCGACCCCGGACATGGACTGCGCGACCTGGAGGCGGCCGTACTCGCCCAGGATCCGCGGCTTGCCCCGGCGCCCGCGGAGAAGAGCCGCGTGCCCGCCCCCGAACCGCAGACCGCGGCTCCGGCACCGCGTTCGGGCAACCTGCCGTTCGCGCTGTCCAGCTTCGTCGGCCGGGGCGGCGATCTCGCGGCCGTCGCCGGTCTGCTCGACGGGCACCGGCTGGTCACGCTCACCGGCCCGGGCGGGGTCGGGAAGACCCGCCTGGCCCTGGAGGCCGCGCGCTCCCGCGCCGACGCCGACGGGCCCTGGCTCGTGGAACTGGCAGGTTTGCACACGGCCGAGTTGCTCACCGCCACCGTCGCCGCGGCCCTGGGCCTGCCCGCCACGTCATCTCCCGACCAGCTGGCCGGAATGCTCGCCGACCGCGACCTACTGATCATCCTGGACAACTGCGAGCACCTGCTGGTCTACGCTGCCACGCTCGTTCACACTCTGCTGACGCGCTGCGGCCGCGTACGGATTCTGGCCACCAGCCGTGAATCCATGGACATCACGGGTGAAGTCATCTACGAAGTGCCGCCCTTGGACGCAGCCACGGATGCCGCGGAACTCTTTCTTCGCCGTACGGCTGCCGCGCAGCCCGGCTGGGCGCCTGCGCCGGGCGACAGAGACAAGATCGCTCGTTTATGTGCGGGGCTCGACGGCATCCCCTTGGCCATCGAGCTCGCCGCCGCACAATGCCGGACGCTGTCCGTCGGACAGATCGCCGACGCCCTGGGGGACCGATTCACCCTGCTGGTGGGCGGGTCGGCCGGGCGGCCGGACCGCCATCGCACGCTGCTGGACACCGTCGCCTGGAGCGACCAGCTGCTGCAGCCGACGGAACGCCGGCTCTTCTACCGGCTCGGTGTGCTCGACGCCGGCTTCGACCTTGAGGCGGCCGCTGCGGTCGGCGGAGTAACTTCCGTGCTGGCTCCGCTTTCCGCACTGGTCCGCAAATCGTTGGTCACCGCCGAACCTGGAACGGCGCCGCGCCGTTACCGGATGCTGGAGACCCTGCGCCACTACGCCCTGGGCAACCTCTCGCCCGACGAGCTGGCCGGGGCCGACAAGCGCCACCGCGCGTGGGCACTGGTTCGGGCCGAGAGCGCCGAACGCCACCTCCGGGGCCCGCAGGGGGCGGTGTTGCTGGACGGGCTGAGCCGGGACCAGCCGCAGTTCCGGGCCGCTTTCGCTTCCGCGCTGGCAGAGGGGGACGGCGACTACGCGTTGCGTCTGGGCGGCGCACTCTCCTGGTTCTGGTTCCGCATGGGCCATGTGGGGGAGGGACTCGCCTGGCTGTCGGAGGCGTTCGCGGCCGCACCGCGGGCCGAACCGGGCACGCGGGCGCGTGCCCGGTTCGCCGTCGCCTCACTCGGCTATCTCGCCGGGCAGACGGCACAGGCCCACCGGGCCGCACGGACGGCGGTCGAGGAGGCCGGCGAGGCCGGCGACATGGTGACCGAGGCCGTCGCGACCGTCTACGCCGCCTATTTGGGCCTGCTGGCCAGAGCACCCGTCGACGCGGCGGCACTCGCCCGCACGGCCGTTGAGATGGCCCGGCGCAGCGCCCAGGACTGGCTGGAGGCCGAGACCCTCATGGTCCAGGGCATGGTGTTGCGAGCCCTGGGGGACCTGCCGGGCGCCGACGCCGTATTCCAGGAGGCGATCGCCGCAGCCCACGCGAGTGGCCACGACTGGGTCGCGGAGGGGGCGGCGTGGTGCGAGATGAAGACCGCCTCGGATCGCGGGGACGGCTTGCGGGCACTCGCCATCGCGGGGGACATCCTCGCCGCCATGGAGCGTTACGGTGACATCTCCTTCTGGCTGGTGACCGTGCACAGCGCCGCCCGCGCCCTCGCGCTGACCGGACAGGCCGGGCACGCAGCCGTGCTGATGGGTGCGGTGGCGGCCATCGGTGCGCGGGCCGGCGTCTCCCCGGAACTGATGGACCCGCTGGACGGCCCGCGGGAGGCTGCCGCCGTACGCGAGGCGCTTGCACCGGACGAGTACGACCGCTGTGCGGCCCGCGGACGCGCCCTGTCCCGGCACGAGGCGAGCGTCCTGCTGGCCGGTCTGATCCCGTCCCGCTGATTCCGACGTCGCATCTGATCCTGGCCGTCCGCACGAACCGATCGCAACCGCTGGTCGGGACGGCTGGCCCTGGCCGCCTGCGGACAGGCCCACCCAAGGGCCCAAGTCGATTCCCAGTGACCGCCAAGCGCCCGCGCACATCCTCGTTGCTGTCAACCCGACGCCGCCTTGCACGGGCGGCCTGACAACGAGGTGAACTGTGATCAAGCGAATGATCCGCGCCGTGGCGACGCCCGGACTCACCGGGCACGCCGTCGTCATCGGCGCGGGCATCGGCGGGCTGCTGGCGGCCCGGGTGCTCAGCGAGACGTTCGATCGGGTCACGGTGATCGACCGTGACGCACTGCCCGCTCAGGGCATTCCGCGGCGGGGCGTGCCGCAGGGCCTTCACGCGCATGGTCTGCTGTCCCGGGGTTGCGAGATCCTCGAGGATCTCTTCCCACGGCTGACGGCCGACCTGGTCGCCGCGGGAGCCGTCCCGTGCGACATCCAAAATGACGTCCGCTGGTACAACGACGGCCGGAGGCTTCAGCCGGCGCCCTCAGGAATGCGTGGCCTGACGGTGAGCCGACCGCACCTCGAATGGTGTCTGCGGTCCCGGGTCGCGGCCCTTCCCGGCGTGGTGATCCGTGAGCGCTGCGAGGTGGTCGAGTTGATCTCCACCGGAGATCAGGCCCAACCGGGCGCCGTCACCGGAGTGCGCCTGCTGAGCTCCGGCCACCGGCCGGAGGACATGCCGGCGGATCTCGTGGTGAACGCCACGGGCCGGGGCAACCGCGGCGCCGAGTGGCTGCGCAGGCTGGGGTATGAGACCGCGCCGGAGGAGCGTGTCGACTCCCGGTTGGTCTACGTCTCGCGCGAGTACCGGCGCCGACCTGGCGACGCCGACGTCGTCGCCCTCGTCGTGGGGCACGGCGCGGCGACACCGAGGGGCGGGGTCGCGCTCAGCGCGGAGGGGGACCGCTGGCTCGTCACGTTGTACGGCATGGGCGACGACGTTCCCCCCGTCGATCCCGACGGATACCACCGGTTCGCCGCCCGGCTCCCGGTCCGGGACCTGCACCGTCTCCTGCAGCGTGTGGAACCGCTCGGGGCGCCCCGTCTGATGCGCATCCCGGTGAGCATCCGGCGCCGCTACGAACGGCTGCGTGACTTCCCCGAGGGATACGTGGTGTTCGGCGACGCCCTGTGCCAGTTCAATCCCAGCTACGGGCAAGGTATGACCGTCGCCGCCTGCGAGGCCGTCGCCCTGCGCGAATGCCTGGCGGACGGGGGACAGAACCGCCTGGCCGTCCGATTCTTCGGGCGCGCCGCGCGGATCATCGATGTGCCGTGGGACATCTCGGTCGGCGGCGATCTGAGGTTCCCATCGGTCGAGGGCCACCGTTCCCTGCGGGTGAAGCTGCTCAACGGCTACCTCACGCGGCTCCACGCGGCCGCGGAGGCGGACCCTGTGGTCGGGCACGCCTTCCTGAGCGTCGCCAACCTCCAGGCTCCTCCGCAGCACCTGTTGTCGCCAGGCGTCCTGGCCCGTGTGCTCCGGCCGCGCTCCGGCGGCATAGGAGCCCGCCGTGGGTTCACGGCGCGGTCGAAGAGCCCGGTCGGCCGGTGACGGCCGCAACCGTACCGCTCGTCTGCGCCGTCGTCACCAGGCGCGTGATCTCCTCTGCGACCAGGAGGCAGGCGTCCGCCGCAGGATCGATCAAGGGGAAGTGCCCGGCGTCGGCCACCTGAGTGAGGCGAACCGTCTCGCCCGCCTCGGCGGCCGCGCGCACGAAGGATTCGGCGACCTCGGCCGGGACGACGATGTCGGCGTCACCCTGGACGACGGTGGTGGGGACGCCGGTGGGGAGCAGTGCCGCGGGATCCGCGGACGGGCGCCGCTCCTCGAACCGTTCGAGTCCGCCGAGGAACTGGAGCGCCGCGCCGGCGCACACGGACAGTTCGCCGGCCTTGGTGAAATCGGCGATCGGCGCGAGCGCGACGACCCCTCCGACGGCCGGTTCGGGACGCCGCCAGGGGGAGTCCTCCGGCAGCCTGTGGCGGGCCGCCGCCCACAGCGCGAGGTGCCCGCCGGCCGAATGCCCGACCACGACCGGGCGGCGCGGGTCCGCCTGGGGGAGTGCGTCCGCCACGAGGCCGGGCAGCGCGTCCATGGCGGCGGCCACGTCGTCGAGGGTCTGCGGCCAGCGTCCCGCTGCACCCGGCTCCGCGCCGCCCCGCCGGTACTCGACCGAGGCGACCGCGAAAGCGCGACCCGCGAGAAAGGCCGCGAAGGGGGCGACGTGCCGCCTGTCGTAGGCCGCGCGCCAGGCGCCCCCGTGCAGGACGACGACGAGGGGCGCCTTCGCCTCGCCGGGATCCACGCGGGGGGCGTAGAAATCGACGACCTGGTCGGCGTGGTCGCCGTAGGAGGCGGTGGCATACGGTTCCACGAAGGGATGAGAGAACGCCGACTCCTGTTCGGCCGCATCTCGCGCCGCGGCGTCCACGGACACCGCTCGCGTTCCCGCTCCAGCCATGTGCGCCATTTCTCCTTCGCCTCGGGGTTGCGAATCACGACGTGTCACGCCGCCGGTCAACGAGATGAGAGCACCTCGGCCAGCACGCGCGCCGCCCGCTCCACGTCCGCGAACGACACGTACAGCGGTGTGAAGCCGAAGCGCAGCACATCGGGATGCCGGAAGTCGCCGACGATCCCACGGGCGATCAGTGAGCCCATCACCTCACCCGCGTCGGCGCAGCGCAGCGCGACCTGGCTGCCCCGCTCCGCATGCCGGACGGGGGTGAGCGACTCGACTCGTCCCGCGGGCAGGTACGCCGCGACGCACTCGAGGAAGAAGTCGGTCAGGGCCAGGCTCTTGTCCCGCACGGCCTCGATCGGCACCTCGTCCCACACCTCGAGTGCCGCCTCCAGAGCGAGCATCGAGAGGATGTCGGGGGTGCCCACCCGTCCGCGCGGCGCGCCGTCCGCGGCCTCGTACCGCGGCGACATGCCGAAGGGGTCCCGGTGCGAGTTCCACCCGGGAAGCGGCGAGTCGAAGCGGGGCTGCAGGTCCCGGCGCACGTACAGGAAGGCAGGCGAGCCGGGACCTCCGTTGAGGTACTTGTAGGTGCACCCGACGGCGAGGTCGACGCCGTGCGCGTCGAGCCCCACCGGCAGTGCGCCCGCGCTGTGGCACAGGTCCCACACCACCAGGGCGCCCGCGGCGTGCGCGGCGGCCGTCACACCGGGCAGGTCGTGCAGCCGCCCGCTGCGGTAGTCGACGTGGTTGACGAGGGCGACGGCGGTACGAGGCCCGAGGGCGGTCCGGAGTTCGCGGGGGTCGACGGCGACCAGACGGCAGCCCGTCATCCGCGCGGCGGACTCGGCGATGTAGCCGTCGGTGGGAAACGTCGTCGCGTCGACGACGATCTCGGCGCGTTCCGGGTCGGCCATCCGCACGGCGCCCACCAGGGCCTTGAAGACGTTCACGCTGGTGGAGTCGCCGACCACGACCTCGCCGGAGGCCGCGCCGACCAGCGGGGCGATGCGGTCACCGATCCGTTCGGGCGCTGTCCACCACCCGGACTCCGTCCAGGACCTGATGCGCAGCCGCCCCCACTCCCTGGCCACCACGTCGGCCATCCGGCCGGGCACGGTGGCGGGCAGCGCGCCCAGCGAGTTGCCGTCCAGGTAGACGGTGTCGTCGTCGTCGAGGACGAACTCGGCGCGCTTGGCGCGCAGCCCGTCCGCTTCGTCGAGTTCGCGGGCCTTCTCCGAGAGGCTGACGAGGTGTACGTGATCAGACATGGCTGCGCGCCGTCCACAACTCGGGGAACACGTTCTTCGCCGCGCGTCTCTCGAGCCAGGCCACGCCCGCCGAGCCGCCGGTTCCGGTCTTGGCGCCCATAGCGCGCCGGGTCGCCACCAGGTGGTCGTTGCGCCAGCGCCACACCAATTCGCCGACGTCCGTCAGTGCCTCGCCGAGCCGTGCCAGGTCGGAGTCCCGGTCGCCGGAATAGATCTCCGTCCATGCCGCCTCGACCTCGGCCGAGGGCTTGTAACGCTGCGACAGATCCCTTTCCAGCACGGCTCGGGGCACGGCGTGACCGCGCCGGGCGAGGAGATGCAGCACCTCGTCGTACAGGCTCGGCTGCAGCAGCGCCTTCTCCAGCTCCGCGTGGACGCGCGGCGCGCCTCGGTGCGGCACCAGCATGGACGACGACTTCTCGCCGAGCAGGAACTCCAGCCGCCGGTACATCGCGGACTGGAAGCCGGAGCCCTCGCCGAGCGCGGCCCGGTACGCGTTGAACTCTGCGGGGGTGAGCTGTGAAAGCGGCCGCCAGGAGGCGTTCAGCGCCTCCAACTCACGCACGCTGCGCTTGAGCGCGTCCATCGCGACGGGCAGCCGATCCTCGCGCAACGCGCGGCAGGCGGTCTCCCACTCGTGGACGATCACGGTGAACCACAACTCCATGACCTGGGTGGTGACCAGGAACACCATCTCACCGGGGTCGTCGGAGAGGGGGTGCTGCAGGTGGGTGAGGACGTCGGCTTGGACATAGTCCTCGTACGGGGTCGTGCCCGTGAAGTCGAGGTTCGGGGACTCCGAACCGATGCCGGCTTCTCGGGACGGGGGGCGATGCGACATCGCGGTCTCCTCGAGACGTGTTGCCGGGTAGCGGTCCGCTCCCTTCCTCTCGGCACTGGAGCCCCGGTCCCCTCGGGTACGGCCATGTCGGGACGGCCGGAAACCCACCAGGCATGATGCGGGATATGTCCCAATATGGCAAGAGCGGTGAACGGGGCGGCGTCACCCCGGCACCACAGAGAAGGGAACCGATCACCATGTCCACCTGGCTGATCACCGGATGCTCGACCGGCCTTGGAAGAGCCCTCGCCGAAGCCGTGCTCGCCGGCGGCGACAATGCCGTCGTCACCGCCCGAGACGTGTCGAGAGTGCAGGATCTCGCCGCCGCCCACCCGGAGAGCGCTCTGGCTCTAACCCTTGATGTGACGGAGCAGGCCCAGGTCGAGGAAGTGGTGCGCAGCGCCGAGGAGCGCTTCGGCGCCATCGACGTGCTCGTGAACAACGCCGGCTACGGGTACCGCGCCGCCGTCGAGGAAGGAGACGACGCGGACGTGGAACGCCTGTTCGCCACCAACTTCTTCGGCGCCGTGGCGATGATCAAGGCCGTCCTGCCCGGGATGCGTGCCCGTCGCTCCGGTGCCATCGTGAACATCTCCTCGATCGGCGCTCGGATCACGCCCGCCGGATCCGGGTACTACGCGGCGTCGAAGGCGGCGCTCGAGGGCATGACCGGGTCGCTGCGCAAGGAACTGGCGCCGCTGGGCATCACCGCCCTGTCCGTCGAGCCGGGCGCCTTCCGCACCGACTTCGCCGGCCGCTCGCTCACCCAGTCCGCCGAGGCCATCGCGGACTACGCCGAGACCGCCGGCAAGCGCCGGAAGGAGAACGACACCGTCCACGGCACCCAGCCAGGCGACCCCGCCAAGGCGGCGCAGGCGGTCATCACCGCAGTCCGGTCACCGGAACCGCCGCCTCTTCTCCTGCTCGGCGCGGACGCGGTCGGCGCGTTCCGCGGTGTTCTGGACGCCGACCGCGCCTCCGTGGACGCCTGGGCCGACGTGAGCGCCGGTACCGACATCGACGAGTAACGACGATGACCATGTGGACCTGTGAGTCCGCTCCGCCTACGGTGCCACCGACCCCTGGTTCGCCCGGGCCGTCGGGACCCGCCGAAAGTTCCCTCGAAAGAAATCCGGGAGGTGTCGGATCGGGGCAGAGGCGTTCGTAGCAGAGGTGAGCGGCCGCCCGCGAGGGGTGTCCCGAAACACAGGAGATGATCCGAGATGCAGTACATGGTTTCCGTGATCTTCGACAATGCCGGCTTGGCCACCCCCGAGGAGGACGCTGCGATCGACGTGTTCAACGACCGGCTCGTGGCCGAAGGCCACTGGGTCTTCGCCGGCGGTCTCGGGGCACCCACCACGGCCACTGTGATCGACAACCGGGGTGGGGAGGCGATGTTCACCGACGGGCCCTTCCTGGAGTCGAAGGAGTTCCTCGCCGGCTTCTGGATCATCGAGGCCGCGGACCTCGACGTGGCGCTCAAGCTGGCCGCCGAGGGATCGAAGGCCTGCAATCGGAAGGTCGAGGTGCGGCCGTTCCTGTGAACAGGATCGACGTCCGCGAGGCGGTCACCCAGGCCCACCGCGAGGAGTGGGCACGGGTGGTCGCCGCCCTGACCAGGCGTTTCGGTGACCTCGACATCGCCGAGGAGGCGGCGGCGAACTGGTCACCCTCGACGAGCAGGACCGTGGGGCCTGGGACGCGGCGCTGATCGCCGAGGGCCACCGGCTGGTGCGCGGGCGCCTGGCCTCCGGGGTGGCCCCGGGTCGCTACCAGATCCTCGCCGCGATCAACGCCGTCCACACCTCGGCCCGCGACATGCGCGACACCGACTGGTCCCAGCCGCCGACTGGAACGGAACTGAGGAGACTCATCTCGCGTGGGCCGGCGAACCGGCCGCGCCGAGGTTCTCGGTGAAGAAGCCGGTGAGCCTTTCGACAGCGGGATCCACGTACTGCTTCTTGTCGTAGAGGTCGCTGTGGCCGGCGCCGTCGATCCAGTGGATCGACTTGGGGCCGATGGCGCGCTGGAAGGCCTCGATGCTCAACCAGGAGGTGACGGCCCGGGTGCCGACGATCATCAGCAGCGGCCGTGACCCGATCAGCGGGATCGGAGCGAAGGCGTCGAAGATCGCTATTTTGTCGATGCTGGTCCAGTCCAGGAACTTGGCGGAGCGAGGGTGCTGGGCACGGGGCGTGCAGTAGTACTCGAAGCCCTCGGCGCCGTATTCACCGCCGAGCGCGCGGGCCTGCTCGATGGTGTCGGGGAACAGAGGCATGACCGTCGGCTTCTCACCACGCGCCCGCGCGCTGCGGGCCTGGGCGGCGGCGTCCAGCATGCCCTGGAACACGGCCGGATCCTGGGTCCCGTCGGGTCCCAGGCGGAAGTGGCGGGCGATGTCGACGGCGCTGACGGTGCCGACGGCCTTGATGCGGTGGTCTCCGGCCGCGGCCGGGAGCACGTATCCGCCGGAGGCGCAGATGCCGAGCGCGCCGATGCGGTCGGCGTCGGCCTCGGTTCGGGTGGTGAGGAAGGAGACGGCCGCCTTGAGGTCCTCGACGCGGTGGGCGGGATCCTCCAGGCCGCGGGGCTCGCCTCCGCTCTCGCCCTGGTAGGCCGCGTCGAAGGCGAGCGTGATGAAGCCCGCTTCCGCCAGGCGCCGTGCGTAGAGGCCGGATGCCTGCTCCTTGACCCCGCTGCCGGGGTGGCCGACGACGATCGCCGGACGCGGGCCCTGCGCCGGGCTGTCGGGGACGTAGAGGTGGCCGGCGAGTGGGATGCCGGCGCTGTCGAAGGTGACATCGGTCTTGATCACGAAATTTCTCCGTTTCGCCATGTCATGGGCTGTGTCTCCACAGTGGCCGCGATGCCGATGGCGCAGAAGCCGCACGTTCTTGCCTGGGAAAGAACGTGCCCTCCCACCAGCCCGTCGACGGTGGGAAGAATGGTCGGCATGACCTCAGCGTCAGGGCCCGGCGAGTTCGGCGGCTTCCTGAAGGCGCGCCGGGCACAGCTGGCGCCGCAGGACGTCGGCCTGCCCGGGACGGACTCCCCGCGCAAGGTCGCGGGGCTGCGCCGCGAGGAGGTCGCGCAGCTCGCGGGGATCAGCGTCGACTACTACACGCGGCTGGAGCAGGGCCGCGTGCGGGCCTCGACGACCGTGCTGGCCACCCTCGCCCGGGCGCTGCGTCTCGATGACGACCAGCAGAGGTACCTGTACGAGCTCGCGGGCAGGGCCGATGCGCGGCCACGTCGCCGCCGGCCCGCCCAGCGTGTACGGCCCGCCATGCGGCGCCTGCTCGAGCAGCTCACCGAGACACCCGCCGTCGTCCTGGGCAGACGGCTCGACATCCTGGCGTGGAACTCAGCCGCCGCGGCCCTGTACGCCGACTTCGCCCAGATCCCGGCAGGCCGACGCAACTACCTGTGGCTGCTGTTCACGAACCCGATCATCCGGGGCATGCACCTGCAGTGGGAGCACGACGCCCGCGATGCCGTCGCCGCCCTGCGCATGGAGGCCGCGGCGGATCCCGACGATCTTGAGCTGGCCCGCCTCGTCGGAGAACTGGCCGTCCAGGACGCCGACTTCCGCACCTGGTGGGCCGAGCATCGGGTCAGCAGCTCCGGGTACGGCACCAAGCTCTACCGTCATCGGCTGGTCGGCGACCTCACGCTCGACTGCGACACCTGGAGCAGCCCGGACGGCTCGGGACAGCGCCTGATGGTCCTCACCGCCGAGCCCGGGTCCCCCTCGCACGACGCCCTGCGCATCCTCACCTCGTGGACCGCGGAGCAAAGCGCGCTCCAGAACCGGCCCCAGTGATCAAGTGGAGTCAGCCGAAGACGAGTCTGCGGAAACAGTCGCGGACATCGGTGAGGGGCTGTTTGTCGCGGGTGTAGTACACCTTGTTCGTCAGCAGGACCGCCCAGCGGCCCAGTCGGGGGCAGACCCACATGCCGACGCCGGTGAAGCCGTAGTGGACCCAGGTGTCCTCGGCGGGGTCGGTGCCGGGGGCGAGCTGCCAGAACAGTCCCCGTACGGGCTGCAGGTCACCGGTCTGAACCCGCAGAGAGAGCGAGGTCCAGGCTGACCCGAATCCCGGCCCGGCGGCGCCCGTCGCGCCGCCGAGCACATGCCGGAGGAAGACGCCCAAGTCCTCCGCGGCGGAGAAGACACCGGCGCTGCCGCAGGAGGCGCCCAGCAGCCGGGCGGAAAAGTCGTGCACCGACCCTTTGGTGTGGACGCCGGTATCCGGATCGATCTCGGTCGGGGCGCACCGGGCTCGGTCCTCGGGGTCCAGCGGGCCGTAGCGCGTGGCGGCCATGCCGAGCGGCCGCCAGGTCTGGACGGTGGCGAGCTCGTCGAGCCGTCCGCCCGTGAGGTGTTCGGCGAGGAAACCGAGGATGATGGCGGCTCGGTCGGTGTACTCGACGGCCTGGCCGGGCGGACGGCGGAGCGCTTCGTGCAGCACACCCTCGCGGATGTCCACTCGGTCGGTGCCGTAGAGGTGCTTGAGCTGAGCCCGCAGGGGGAGGCCGGCGGTGTGGGTCAGCAGGTGGCGCGCGGTGAGGCCGCCCACCGGGTGGCCCGTCACCTCGGGCCAGTAAGCGCCGAGTGGGGCATCGATGTCGAGTCGGCCCGTCTCCCACAGCGCGCCGATCGCCGACCAGGTGACGAGGATCTTGGTGAGGCTGGCGACGTCGAAGACGGTGTCGAACCGCATGGGCACGTCGGGGACGCCGGGGTCCGGCACACCCACCGCGCCGAAGTCGTACAGGCGCTCGGCGTCACCGACGGCCCACACGGCACCGGGGTAGGTCCTGTCGCGGACCCCTCTGTCCAGCAGCCGCCTGATGGGGGCGACGTCGCGGGGCCCGGACCTCCTTGAGCTGAGGGCCGGGTTTCCGGTCGCGGTCACCATGACGGGTGGCCGTCGTCGGCGCCGGCCCTGCTCAGCTCGGCGAGGATCTCCGGGCCCAGGGTCGTGACGTCGCCGCCGCCCATCGTGACGACGACGTCATGGGGCCTTGCCATCTTGGCGATGACGGCAGGAGCGGTCGCCATATCGTGCATCGGGATCACGCGGGCCCCTGCCGCCTTGGCCGCGTCGACGACCAGGTCGCTGGTGACCCCGGGGATGGGCTGCTCACGGGCCGGATAGATGTCGAGGACCACCGAGGCGTCGGCCAGGGCCAGCACCTCGCCCATGGCGGCGCCCAGATGCAGGGTGCGGGAGAACAGATGGGGCTGGTAGACGACGAGGAGACGTGACCTGCCCATGGTTTCGCGCAGCGCCTCCAGATCGGCCGCCATCTCGGTCGGGTGGTGGGCGTAGGTGTCGATGACCTTGACGTCGGCGACCTCGCCCTTGGGTTCCAGACGGCGCTTGGCGCCGGTGTAGGCGGCCAGTGCCGGGGCGAGTTCGTGAACCGGCAGGCCGAAGGCGTGTCCGCCGGCCAGCGCGGCGACCGCGTCATAGGCGTAGTGGCGGCCGGGCACCGAGACCGTGAAGGTGAGCCGCTCACCGCCGATCAGAACCGTGACTCGGCTGGTCGTGCCTTGCGGGGCGATGCCGAGTATGCGGACGTCGGCCTCGGGGGACTCGCCGAATGTCAGCGTCCGCGGGCCGCCGCGACCGGCGAGCCGCCGGGTCAGCTCGCGGGCGCCTTCGTGATCAGCGGAGATCACCAGTGACCCGGTCGGGGTGATCCGGTCGGTGAAGGCCTCGAAGGACTCGTAGATCTCCTCCAGGGAGGCGTAGTTCGCGTGGTGCTCGAACTCCACGTTCAGCACGACCGCGACCTCGGGCGTGTAGATCTGGAAGCTGCGGTCGCTCTCGTCGGCCTCGGCGACGAATATCTCGCCGGCGCCCTGATGGGCGTTCGAGCCGGGTACGCCGAGATCGGCGCCGATGGCGTAGGACGGATCGGCGCCCATCACGGTGAGCGCCACGGCCAGCATCGACGTGGTGGTCGTCTTGCCGTGGGTACCGGCGACCGCGATCGCCCGGTGGCCCTCCATCAAGGCGGCCAGGGCCCGGGAGCGGTGCACGACGGGAATGTCGAGCGCCGTGGCCCGGCCCAGTTCGGGGTTGCCGGCGGGGATCGCGCTGGAGACGACCACACAGGATGCGTCCGCCGGGAGGTTCGCGGCGTCGTGCCCGGCTCGTACGGTGACACCGAGCCCGCGCAAGGCTTCGGCGGAGTCGGACTCGTGCGCGTCACTGCCCGTCACTCGTGCGCCGCGCCGGTTGAGTATCTTCGCGATGCCCGACATTCCGGCACCGCCGATGCCGATGAAGTGCGGCCGGCGCAAGTTCTGGGGAAGGGCGGGAACGCTGGGGGACATGACGGGTCTCCTTGAAGAGAGGGATGAGTCGGGGAAAGCCGGGCTGGGCGCGGGTGCGTGGTCCGGCGGGACGCGTCAGTGGGCGGCCGGTCGGCCGGGGTGACCCGCTTCGGCCATTTCGCGCATCCATCCGCGGGTGTCGGCCGCCGCGCCTGACTGGATCTCCCGCAACGCCTCGCCCATGCGCATGGTCACCTCGCCGGGTCGCCCGTCGCCGACGCTCCACTGGGCGAGAGCGGTTTTCACTGACCCGACGGGGGCGACGCCTGCGGCTGTGCCGCAGGCGAACACCTCGGTGAGCGATCCGTCCGCGCTGTCGCGCCGCCAGTCGTGGAGGGAGATCCGAGCCTCCTCCGCCTCGTAGCCGAGGTCGCCGGCGAGGGTCAGGAGCGAGGCGCGGGTGATGCCCGGCAGCAGGGAGCCGGTCAGTTCGGGAGTGACGATCCGTTCCCCGTAGACGAAGAACAGGTTCATCGCGCCCATCTCCTCCACCCAGCGCCGCTCCAGGGCGTCCAGCCAGACCACCTGGTCGCAACCTTGCGCGACGGCCTGTGCCTGACCCATGAGAGAGGCGGCGTAGTTGGCTCCCGTCTTGGCGGCCCCGGTGCCGCCGGGGACGGCCCGTACGTAGTCCTCGGCCACCCAGACCGATAGAGGCCGGATCTCGCCGGCGAAGTAGCCGTCCGTCGGTGAGGCGATCACGACGAAGAGGAACTCGCGCGAGGCCCTGACGCCCAGCCCGGGTTCGGTGGCGAACATGAACGGTCGCAGGTAGAGGGAGTGCCCGGGGCGCGAGGGCACCCACGCCCGGTCCTGCCCGACGAGTGCTTCGCAGGCCGAGATGAAGGTCTCCACCGGCAGTTCAGGCATGGCCATGCGGTGGGCGGACGCCTGGAAGCGTCTGGCGTTCTCCTCCGGCCGGAAGGCCGCCAGACCGCCGTCGGGCCTTCGATGGACCTTCAGGCCTTCGAAGACGGTCTGGGCGTAGTGCAGCGTCATGTTCGCCGGATCGATCGGCAGCGGTCCGTAGGGCACGAGCCGGGCAGAATGCCAGCCGGCGTCTTCGGTCCACGTGATCGTCACCATGTGGTCCGTGAAGTGGTGGCCGAAGCCGGGACTGGCGAGGACCTCCTCCCTCTGCTCTGGCGGGAGCGGACGAGAGGCCGGCTTGTATTCGATCAGGGGCACGGTCATGCGAGGCGGATCCTTACAGGGTGCGGTGACGGTCGACCGGGAAGCGGCATCAGCGACGCGTCGCCCGGCTTCGACGCCGGGCGACGAGGGGAAGTCCACGGCCATGCGGACGGCGGGTGCGGACTTCCGGCTGCTCTCCAGATGACCGGTACGCGGTTCTTGCGCACATCAGCCACTGTGCGCACGGGAGGTACCAGCTGTGTCCGAATGACACATCAATGTCCGCTTCATTGTGTATCGGCGAAGTATCACCGGGTGAGGCTGTCCGGCAGGAATACCGCCGCCACGCTCGCACTTTCTGGTCGGAACAGGCTGTTGGCGCACGCCGGTCGTGCGGAAGTGGACCGATGACGTGGGCCCTAAGCTGGCGTGCCCCGGTGCCCCGGTGCCCCGGTGCCCCGGTGCCCCGGTGCCCCGGTGCCCCGGTGCCCCGGTGCCCCGGTGCCCCGGTGCCCCGG
>NZ_BOOO01000017.1 GCF_016863275.1 Planotetraspora mira | reverse complement strand
CCCGGTGCCCCGGTGCCCCGGTGCCCCGGTGCCCCGGTGCCCCGGTGCCCCGGTGCCCCGGTGCCCCGGTGCCCCGGTGCCCCGGTGCCCCGGTGGCGCGGCGGCGCGGCGGCGAGGTGCGCCGGTTGCCGGGAGCCGAATCGACCAGAGAAGTGAACGGAGCGACATGCGGGAGGTCCTTGCCTGCGGTGGGACGGCCGGCCTGGTTTGCGTGGCCGGTCTCGGGATCTCCGGACGGGCCGCCGCACGCCGTCTGGCCGAGGCGGGGTGCGAGGTGATCGTGCTGGAGTCGCGGGACGGCGAGGCGCAACGCGCCGCCGCGGCGGACCTCGCCGGGCTCGGCGTACGGGTCAGGTTCGGGCCCCCGCGCCTGCCCGAGGGCGTATCGCTGGTGGTCACCTCACCGGGCTGGCGGCCCGACCATCCGGCGCTCACCGCCGCGACGGGGGCCGGTGTCGAAGTGATCGGCGAAGTCGAGCTGGCCTGGCGGCTGCGCCCTCGCGACGCCGCGCCCTGGCTGGCGCTGACCGGCACCAACGGAAAGACCACGACGGTCCGCATGCTGACCGCCATGCTCACCGCCGCGGGCCACAAGGCGCGTGCCGTCGGGAACGTCGGCACGCCTGTGATCGAGGCCGTCGACGGCCCGTACGACGTACTCGCGGTGGAGCTGTCCAGTTTCCAGCTGCACTGGTCGTCCAGCCTGGCACCGCAGGCCGCGGCGGTGCTCAACGTGGCGCCCGACCATCTGGACTGGCACGGTTCGATGGACGCCTACGCGCAGGCCAAGGGGCGAGTCTTCGCGGACGCCTCGGTGCTCGTCTTCAATGCCGACGACCCCTGGCCGGTCCGGCTCGCGGAGCCGTACTCCGGTGCCCGGAGGGTGGGATTCACCTTGGGGCCGCCGCGTCCAGGGCAGCTCGGGGTGGTGGACGACGTGCTGGTGGACCGGGCGTTCGCAACCGGCTCGGCGCACGAGGCGGAGGAACTCGCCGCCCTGGCCGACATCCGGTCGCCCGCCCCGCATAACGTGTCCAATGCGCTGGCCGCCGCCGCGCTGGCCCGCGCACACGGGATCGCGGCCACCGCGGTACGGCAGGGCCTGGCCGGCCACGTTCCCGACCCGCATCGGATCGCACATGTGGCCCGCATCGCCGGAGTCGACTACGTGGACGACTCCAAGGCCACGAACCCGCACGCCGCGGCGGCCTCGCTGGCCGCCTACCGTTCGGTCGTGTGGATCGCGGGGGGACAGCTCAAAGGGGCTGAGGTGGACGATCTGGTCCGGCAGGCCGCGTCACGGCTGCGCGGCGTGGTGCTGCTGGGGGTGGATCGGGAGCGCATTCGTGAGGCTCTTGAGCGATTTGCCCCGGATGTTCCCGTTGTCGAGGTGGCGGACCGGGGGAGCGGGGTCATGGAGCGTGTCGTCACCGAAGCCGCCCGTCTCGCCATCTCCGGGGACACCGTGTTGCTGGCTCCGGCCTGCGCTTCGCTGGACATGTTCACCGGCTACGGCGAAAGGGGTGACGCGTTCGCCCGAGCCGTGCTGGCCCTGCCGGCAGGGACCAGCGGACACCCGCTGCCACGAGCACCGGAGAGCCGTCGTTGAAGCGTCCTTCGACCTCGCCGACGATCACACCGTGCGTAGCCTGATCCGCCACGCGTGGACCACCTGTCGCTGGGACGCACGCCCCCGACGCGGGCCCTGACCACTTCCTGCCTGCGCGACGTCCGCGGCGTCGCATGCGGTGGCGGATGCGCTACGACGTTCCGGTCAGGCGCAGGCGGGTACGGCGTGGGGCTGATGGGGGCAGTGCGGCGATGATCTCGGCGAGCGAGGTCGTGGCGAGGCTGTTCCGCCAGGCTTCGTGGGCTTCGGCCATCTTCTCGGCGAGGATGCAGGGGTTCTGGCAGTCCTCGGCGGGCAGTGCTCCCCGTCCCTGCCGGCGGATCTCGCGGCACTCGTACGGCGAGGCCGCACCGTCGACCGCCTCGACGATCTGTAGGAGCGTGATCTCGGAAGCCGGCCGGGCCAGCCGGAACCCGCCGCGCGGGCCTGTCGTCGCAGCCAGCACGCCGGCCTTGACCAGCGCCTGCAGCTGCTTGGCGAGATAGGCCGCCGGCAGGTCGAAGTACTGGGCGAGCTGTGCCGCCGACGCGGTGGCCCCCGCCTCGAGCTGCGCCAGCGACGCGGCGCAGTGCAACAGCCATTCCGTGCTCACAGGCAGCTTCATAGACCCCGATGCTATCCCAGACATTGAGGATCCGTTTAGTCCGAGATAGCGTAGGCGGCAACTAGCGAGACACAGGAGAGATCACCATGAGGACCATGCGAATCGCCGTCGCCGGAGCCACGGGGAACATCGGGGCCCGCACCGTCGCCGCCCTGGAACAGGCCGGGCACGAGGTCGTCCGCATCAGCCGCTCACTCGGCGTGGACCTGATCACCGGCGACGGCCTCGACGCCGCCCTGACCGGCGTTGAGGCCGTCATCGACGCCACGAGCTACACGGCGGCCGACCGGGACGACGCGGTGGCGTACTTCGGCACCACCACCCGGAACCTGCTCGCCGCCGAGGAAAGAGCCGGTGTCCGTCACCACGTGCTGCTCTCGATCGTCGGCGTCGATCGCATTGAAGGCAACGCGCACTACGCCGGCAAGCGCGAGCAGGAGCGCCTCGTGACCGAGGGCCCGGTGCCGTGGACGATCGTTCCTGCCACGCAGTTCCACGACTTCGCCGCGACGGTGACGAGCTGGACCGAGCAGGACGGCGTCGCCGCGATCTCACCGCTGCTCGTCCAGCCGATCGCGCCCGCGGACGTGGCCGACATCCTCGCCGAGATCGCCACGGGCGCACCACAGGGGCGTCACCGCGATGTCGCCGGCCCTGAGCCGCAGGACCTGGTGGACATGGCCCGGCGCACCAACGACGCGCGCGGACACGTGGTCAAGCTCGTGCCGACGTGGGCGTTGCTCGGTCCGGAGATGGCCGGCGACGTACTCCTGCCCGGCGAGGGCGCCCGCATCGCGCCGACCACCTTCGACGAGTGGCTCGCAAAGCAGTAACAGCCTCACCCCGGCCCAGCACCCCGGCCCAGCACCCCTGCGCTGCCGCGATCACGGTGCTGGGCCATGCGGGGCGCCTGTCTGCGCGACCTCTTAGTTGACGCTCTGTCCACCGTCGACTGCGATGGACTGCCCGGTGACAAAAGAGGACAGATCCGACAAGAGGAAGAGAACCACGTTCGCGACGTCCTCCGACTCGCCGAAGCGGCCGAGTGGAATCTTCTCGCCATGCGGGTGGTACTCGGATCCGTCGTCGTTCTTGGTGATGCCGCCCTCGGTCAGCGGCGTACGGATGATGGTCGGGTTGACCGTGTTCACGCGGATCCCGTCAGGGCCGAGTTCCACCGCCGCCGCCCGCGCCAATGCGGCGACGCCGCCCTTGGTGGCGCTGTAGATCGAAATGCCGTCGATGCCGATCTCGGCGAACACCGAGCCGTTGAAGACGATCGAGCCGCCGTGTCCCTGCCGCTTCATCTGCGCGGCCTCCGCCTGGAGATAGAAGAAGGAGCCCTTGAGGTTCCCGTCGACGAGGTAGTGCCACATCTTCTCGTCGAGCTCGGTCAGCGGGCCGACGGCGGCGGTGCCGGCGTTGTTGAAGGCCAGGTCCAACTTGCCGAAGCGGCTGACGACCTGGCCGACGACGTCCCCGGCGCTCGAGATGTCAGCGGCGTCGGCCTGGATGAAAATCGCCTCACCGCCCCCCTTCGTGATCTCCTCGACGATCTCCTGCCCGACCTCGGCACGTCGGCCGGTGATGGCCACCTTGGCGCCTTCCCTTGCGAACAGAAGCGCGCTGACCCGGCCGATCCCGGAAGTACCGCCGGTCACCAGCGTCACTTTGCCGTTCAGCAGACCCATAGTTCACTCCTTGATAGAGCTGGGGGAATCTTCGTTGATTTCTTCAGGGCACCGGCCTGAACCGCGATCGGATTCGCCGGGCCCCTGGTGACGGCGTCATGAGGTCACCGGTGCCTACAGCGCACGTCGTCGCCGGCCGATTTCACTGCGGCCATAGCTCCTCCCGATGGCAGGCATAACCTCGCCCACCTGCGGAAAGCCCTCGCGGGCGTGTGGTGCCATGGATGAATGGAATTGCGGGAATTACGCGCATTCGTCGCGGTGGCCGAAGAGGGCGGCATGTCGGCGGCGGCGCGCCGGCTGCACATCAGCCAGCCTGCGCTGTCGCAGACCGTCGGCATGCTGGAGCGTCAGCTCGGGGTCAAGCTGCTGGTCCGCAGCAGCACCGGGGTGTCGCCCACCGGGGCGGGGATGACGCTGCTGGCCGAGGGGCGTGCCGTCCTCGCCCGGCATGACCAGGCGCTTCGGGCGATGGCCGCGCATACGACCGAGGGCTGCGGGATCCTGCGGCTGGGAATCCCCCTGGAACTGCCGTCCAATCTGCTTGATCCGTCGTTGGAGCAGTTCACCACGGCCTGCCCGGAGACCCGCGTGCAGGCCCGTCACCTTTCCACGGCCGCACAACTGGCGGCGCTGCAGGCCGGTGAACTCGACGTGGGCCTGCTCCGTGAGCGCCCCGCCGGACCGGAGTTCGACGCGATGCTGGTGGTCAGGGAGAACCTCGGTGTGCTTCTCGCCGCCGAGCAGGCCGTCGAACTCTCCGGCCCGGACGGCATCCGTCTGGACGCGCTGAGCGGACTGGAATGGGTCGGCTTTCCTCGCTCCGGCAGCCCCGCCTGGTATGACGAGGTGACCGCGATCCTGCGAAGCCACGGCCTGGACCTCGGCCCCGCCGCTCCCGAGGGCCAGGCGCTGATCGCCGAGGTCAAGCTCGCCGCGGTGAGCGCCGGGCAGGCCTTCGCGCTGGCACCGCCGAACTGGTCGCCGACACCCGAGACCGTCACCTGGTCGGCTCTGGTCGGCCATCCCCTCGTACGGCGCACCTGGGTGGTGTGGCACGCCGACGCCCGCCGCCGCGACCTGGCCAACTTCATCGCCGGTTTCACAGAACCCCACAACTCCTGAGCGCCCCGTCCGATGGCGGTCATAAGCCGCCGGTATGAACGTCCCGGAAGGTCCCGGACGGCCGTGGCCTTAAACCCCCGGAGCCGGTCGCCGAAGCGAGGCGACCGGCGGGCACACGAGTCAATCGACCAAGAGGTGAACGTGATGACCGGAGAGCTATCGGGAACCGGGGCTCTGGTGACCGGAGCCACCAAGGGCATCGGCCGGGTGACGGCTCAGGAGTTGGCCCGGATGGGTGCCGCTGTGGTCCTGTCGGGCCGGGACGAGCAGCAGGGAAAGCAGGCCGTCGAAGAGATCCGCGCGCAGGGTGGGGAGGCCCACTTCGTGGCGGCGGAGCTGACCGACGAGGCGTCCGCGCGTTCGCTCGCGAGAACCGCGACCGCATGTGTCGGCAAGGTGGATGTTCTGGTGAACAACGCCGGGATCTACCCGTTCGGCCCCACGGCCGAGACGAGTGAGCGGGACTTCCACGCGGTTTACGGCGTGAACGTCCTGGCCCCGTACTTCCTGGTCGCCGAGCTCGCTCCGGCCATGGCCGGGCGCGGCCACGGCTCGATCATCAACCTGACGACGATGGTGGCGGAGTACGGCCACGCCGGTTATGCCCTGTACGGGTCGAGCAAGGCCGCGGTCGTGCTGCTGACCAAGTCCTGGGCGGCGGAGTTCGGCCCCAGCGGAGTGCGGGTCAACGCGGTGAGCCCCGGCCCGACGCGCACCCCGGGCACCGCACCCATGGGCGAGGACCTGGATGCCCTCTCGAAGACCTTCCCCGCCGGCCGTCCCGCGCAGCCGGAGGAGATCGTGGAGGCCATCACTTTCCTGGCCTCGCCGAAGGCGAGCTACATCCACGGAACGACCGTCCACGTTGACGGCGGTCGCTGGGCCATCTGACCCGAGGCCCGGACGGCGGCCGGCCACCGGTCGGCCGCCGTCCCGACGGCTGGCCGTTCGGCACGCCGTGCTCGGGGTGAGGCGCGGTCGCCGTCCTCATTCCCGAGCCTGGCGGGCGTCACCTGCGGTAATTCTTCCCGGGCGCCTTCCCGGGGATCGGCTTGCCGATGAGAGCGACGGGGATGAAGAAGCAGATCTGGCCGATCGCCAGGGTGAGCGTCCAGAGCGGGCCGGGGTCGCGGAGCCTTCCGCCGTGCGGGACGGTGTCTCAGTAGTCCGACGAGGCAATCGCCGGGAATGTGAGGCGACGCGCCACCTCACAGTTCGGTGCGGTATCTCGTCGAACCAGTGAGGGCAAGATTCGACCAAGGGAGTCGTCGGCACCATGACCACCCCATCCGAGCCGGGACACGGCCGGCTCGATCCCGGTTTGAGCGCGATCATGAGCGAGCGGCGTCAGCTGATCAATCTCGCGTACCGGCTCCTCGGCTCCCTGGCCGACGCTGAGGATGTCGTACAAGAGACCTACGCCCGCTGGTACGCCATGTCCCGGCAACAGCAGGAGGCCATCGAAACCCCTGGCGCCTGGTTGACGAAGGTCGCCAGTCACATCTGCTTCGACCTGCTCGGCTCGGCGCGGGCCCGGAGGGAGCGCTACGTGGGCGAATGGGTCCCGGAGCCGCTGCCCGACCGTGCCGGGTGGATCAACGGCCAGCCGGACGGCACCACGGCCGACCCGGCCGACCGGGTCACCCTGGACGAGTCGATCACCATGGCCTTCCTCGTCGTGCTCGAATCGATGACCCCTGCCGAGCGCGTCGCGCTCATCCTTCACGATGTCTTCTGCCACTCCTTCGCCGAAGTGGCCGAGATCGTCGGCCGTACGCCGGCGGCATGTCGCCAGTTGGCCTCCTCTGCCCGTCGTCGCATTCGCGCCGCACAGGATCCCACGGCTCCGGCAGCCCAGCAGGCCGACATCGTCAGGGACTTCAAGCAGGCGTGGGAGGCCAAGGACATCGACGCCCTCATCGGCCTCCTCGACCCCGACGCCACGGTGATCGCCGACGGCGGCGGCCTGGTCAGCGCCGTGCTCCGCCCGATCGAAGGCGCCGAGCAGGTCGCGCGCTACGCCGTCGCCCTCGCCGGCCGGGTGCCCGACATGACGATCCTGGAGCGTACGGTCAACGGTCAGCCCGGTCTGGTGGCTCAGCGAGACGGCGTCACCGTGGTGGTCGCGGCGTTCGCCGTCGCAGGCGACCGGATCAAGCACATCTGGGCGGTGCGCAACCCCGAGAAGATCCGGCCGTGGACGTCGACGAGGTACCGCGCCGAACTGTGAGGTGGCATGGCGGCCCGGGCGGCGGCATCCTCTGCACGGCCGGGCTCTCGGGGCTCACGCCGGCGCGGATAGTGCTGGGCATGCACCCGTTGACCGTCATACGAGTGCGGCGGACTCGGGTGCCATGATTCTGCTATGGATTCTGGCAGCGTTCATGAAGCGGTCGTCAAGAGCTGGAACGAAGACGTGCTGGCCAGCCTCTGCGGCCTGGTCGAGATACCCGCGGTGTCGCCCGCCTACGACGCCGACTGGGAGCGGAACGGCCATCTGCGAGCCGCCGCCGAGCACGTGCGGGACTGGATCGCATCGCGTGGCCTGCCCGGCGCCCAGTGCGAAGTCGTCCAGCTCGACGGCCGCGCCCCGCTGCTTGTCGCGGACGTGCCCGCGACCGCCGGCACCACGGCACGCGGCACTGTGCTGCTGTACGGTCACCTCGACAAGCAGCCCCCGCTCGGCGACTGGTCGGATGGGCTGGGCCCGTGGCAGGCGGTGCTGCGTGATGGACGGCTGTACGGTCGCGGCGCGGTCGACGACGGGTACTCGGGCTACGCGGCGACGACCGCGTTGACCGCCATCCAGGCGACGGGCGGCCGGCACGCCCGGGTGGTGCTGCTTCTGGAGACCGGCGAGGAGTCCGGCAGCCCGGACCTGCCCGCGTACCTGGAGCATCTGTCCGACCGCCTCGGCGAGGTATCCCTGGTGGTCTGTCTGGACGGTGGCGGTGGCGACTACGAGCGGATGTGGCTGACCGAGAGCCTGCGTGGCGTGGTGCAGGCGACCGTCACGGTGCGGGTCCTCGAGACGTCCGCACACTCCGGTCTCGCCAGCGGCATCGTGCCGAGTTCCTTCCGCGTCATGCGCCAGTTGCTCGACCGGGTGGAGGACCCCGTGACCGGCGAGGTCACCGTCCCCGAGATGAACGTGCCGATCCCCGAGGAGCGGCGGGCCGAGGCCGAGGCGCTCGCCGCGCTGGAGCCGGGGGCCGCCGCGCGCCGGTATCGACTCGTCGACGGGATGCGGGCGGCCTCGGACGACGACGTCGAACTCATTCTCAACAACACCTGGCGGCCGACGCTGTCGGTGATCGGCGCCGGCGGGCTCCCGGACCCCGCAGTGGCGGGAGCCGTGCTGCGCGCTTCGACGTCCCTGCGGCTGAGCTTCCGTACTCCGCCGACTGTCGACGCCGAGGTCGCGCGGGCCGCGCTGGTGAAGATCCTCACGAGTGAGGTGCCGTACGGCGCGCAGGTCGAGGTGGGCGACTTCCTGCTGCTGAACGGCTGGCAGGCCCCGGCGACCGCGCCCTGGCTGGCCGCGAGGCTGGAGGAGATCGGCGATCTGGTTTTCGACGAGGCGTGCCGCAGAATCGGGATCGGCGGCGGGATCCCGTTCATGGAGATGCTCAGCCGCCGCTACCCGGACGCGCAGTTCGTCGTCACCGGCGCGCTGGGGGCGGACTCGAACATGCACGTGCCCGACGAATGGTTGAACATCGCCTTCGCCGAGCAGGTGACCGAGGCCGTCGCCCACATCCTCGACGCACACGCCCGTAGCTGACTCCGAAGCCGGATCCCGCCCCTGAAGATCCTTTGGGTGACGCCCGGGGGACGGCCTACCTGGTGGATCGTCCGCCGAGCGGCGCCGGCGGATCGATGTCCGCGAGGCCGGGGATGTGCGGCGTGCGCGGAATCGAGAGGCCGTCGTCCGTGGCGGCAGGGCCGGACGGGGTGACCGCGGTTTCGGCCGGCCGGTCGGCCTCAGAGAGTGTTGCTCTTTCCAGGAACCGGAGCAGTTCCACGGGGAAGGGCAGCACGAGCGTCGAGTTCTTCTCGGCGGCGACCTCGACCACGGTTTGGAGCAGGCGCAGTTGCAGCGCGGCCGGGTGCTCCGCCATCGCTTCGGCGGCCTGGCTGAGCCGCGTCGAGGCCTGCAGTTCGCCGTCGGCGGTGATGATGCGGGCCCGCCGCTCGCGCTCGGCCTCGGCCTGGCGCGACATCGACCGTTTCATCGACTCGGGCAGCGCCACATCCTTGATCTCCACACGGTCGATGTGTACGCCCCAGCCCAGCGCCGGACTGTCGATCATCAGTTCCAGGCCCGAGTTGAGTTGCTCCCGGTTGGACAACAGGTCGTCCAGGTCGCTCTTGCCGATGATCGAACGCAGCGAGGTCTGCGCGACCTGGCCGATGGCGGACACGTAATCCTGTACGTCGACGGACACGCGCACCGGATCGACGACCCTGAAATAGACGACGGCGTCAACGCGGACCGTCACGTTGTCGCGGGTGATGCCGTCCTGCGCGGGCACCGGCATCGTGATGATCTGCATGTTGACCTTCTGCAGACGGTCGGCGATCGGCACGAGCATCGCGAGTCCCGGCCCGCGGATCGCGGGTATCACGCGCCCGAATCGGAAGACCACCCCCCGTTCGAACTGCGTGATGACGCGAATGCTCGTCGCCAGCCACGCCATGACGAGGCCCGCGGACGCGAGGATCGCATAGAAGGCGTTCATTTCGTCCTCCCCTTGACCTCTCCGGGGTCTCTGTCGGGGCCATGCTCCGCCGGTAGGGTGCGAAACCTCGTCCGAAGCATCGTTTGACCTAAATGTTCGAGCCCGGCTCTTTGCGCCGTCTGGTGACAATCGTGGTGAAACGCCGCCGGCGTCACCCCGCCTCGTCCACCGCCGAACGAAGCGATCGGTAAATCGCCCAATAGGGTATTACGGCTTTATGTCGAGTTTGCTTATGGCTTATATGTGATCTTTATGCGCGCCCAGACCACTGACTGCGGATGTCATCGCTCGGTAAGGTTTATGCCCTGGAATGGGATTTTCCTGCCTGCGATGGAGTGGCGCTTCAAGGTGAAGTTCCTCATCAGGCCGAAGGAGATCCGTCGGGGTGGTCCTCCTCCACCCACTTGGAGTGCTTGCTCTTCGCCCACGCGCGCCCCACGGACCCCGTGCGCATCGCACGCCGTGCATGCGGGTCCTGGCGCGCCATCCAGATGTGCCCGCCCACGACGACGCCGACTGCCAGGGCCGTCACGTCGTGCACGAAGATCGCGCTTGTGCGGGAGATCGGCGGCAGGAGTCCGGTGAACCACATCAGCAGACCCGTGAACATCATGATCGGCACGGCTCCGGCGATCCACCCCGCGTATATCTTCTGCCCGGCGTTGAACTTGCCGGCGGGCCGGAGGTCAGGGGAGGTCCAGCGCTTGCGGACCGCCCGCAGCCACTCCCTGTCGTACTCCGCCATGCGGTTCAGCCTGCGTAGATCGGCGCGGAACGCGGACGAGGCGAGGCCGAGGAGGAACGGCGCCGGCAGCAAGATCCCCGACCACTCATGGACGATGACCACCAGGTGACGGCGGCCGACCAGTTGAGCGAGCGGCGAGAGATACAGACAGGCCGCCGTCCCCACACACGACACCATGAGCCAGGCGGTGGCACGGTGGACCAGTCGCTCGGCGAGGCTGAACCGGAGGATGCGCCGAGGACGCTCAGACGGACCTGTCCGCCCCGTCGAGCCAACCGTCGATGTCATATCCGTACTCCTCCCAGTAACCAGGTATGACCGTTTCGGTGACGGAGATGCCGGAAAGCCACTTGGCCGATTTGTAGAAGTACATCGGGGCCGCGTAGAGCCGCACAGGACCGCCATGGTCGTAGGTGAGCGGCTTGTCCTCCATCTTCAGCGCCACGAGCACGTCGGGGCGGCGTGCCTGCGCGAGCGTGAGGCTTTCGCTGTAGGTGCCGTCGAAGCAGGTGAAACGGATCGCCTTGCCTTCGGGGCGCACGCCGGCCGCGTCGAGGAGGTGCGAGAGCAGCACGCCCTCGAAGGGGGTCTTCGGAACCCGCCAGCCGTCGGTGCATTGCACATCGCCGACGACCCGGGTCTGCGGCAGGGCGCGTAAGGCGTCGAGTCCATACGTCGCGGGGCGGTCGACGAGGCCGTCGACCTTCAACTGGTAATCGGTCTCGTCCTTGTGAGGCACCGAGGCCGCGACGCTGTAATAACGAAAGCCGCCCGGATTGGGAAGAAGTCCGGTCAGCCCAGTGGGATCGGTCCGCGAGGCGACACCGAGGAATTTGTCCCAGCCACTTTGCAAGTAGGGCGCCGCGACGAGACCGGCGATGCCGGCACCGAGCATCGAGAACATCACCCGTCGCGCTATAGGGGTGCCGCGTCCTGACTCATTGTGCGGATCTGTCACATGGAGATTAGATCAGTCGGCGACTTCGGGAAGCCAGCTGAGGCAGGCCGCCGTAAGACTCTCGTCAGAAGTGCATTTCTCGATCAGAAACAACCCGCGTGCGTCACGTCGGCGGTGAATTTTCTCCGGCGAAGTTCCGCCTTCATGGTCGAGCGACTGACGGCGTCCCGGAAATCGTTTCCCGCTGATGCGAGAGGCACGCTGTGGAGGCGCCCGAGTTGAAGCGCACCTCGATCATCGGCAGGGGCCGGCGCAAACCATCTGTTCTCCTGGCTCGCGCCGGCCGCCCGGGGTGGGGTCAGCAGCCGCCGAGCATGGTGCTCAGCGCGGACTTCTCGCTGCTCTGCAAGGTCAGCCCGTAGTAGTACTTGACGCCGATCCAGGCCCGGGCGTACGTGCAGCGGAACGAGGTCACCGAGGGCTTCCACGTGGAGGGGTCCTGGTCGCCCTTGGACTGGTTGACGTTGTCGGTGACCGCCCACAGCTGAGGCCTGGACAGGTCGTTGGCGAACGCCTGCCGCCGCGCGGTGGTCCAGGCCCAGGCGCCGGACCGCCAGGCCTCCGCGAGCGGCACCATGTGGTCGATGTCGACGTCGGACGCGGCGGTCCAGGTCGCGCCGTCGTAGGGCGAGCGCCAGGTGCCGGAGGTGGCGGAGCAGCTGGAGTTGGTGACGACATTCGTGCCGTCTCGCTTGAGCACCTGCTCGCGAGTGTCACAGGCACCGGACTGGGTGATCCAGTGGGGGAACAGGGCGCGGTCGTAGGTGGAGGCGTGGGATTCGGCGGCGACGGTGAGCGAGGCGAGCTCCGAAGCCGCGGTGGCGGCGGAGGGGATCCCGGGAGGGGTGGCGCTCGCCGGACCGACGCCCAGGGTCAGCGTGATGGCGAGAGTGGCGAGGACGGCGAGGACGGCAGTTGTGACTCGACGCACGAGTCGTCTCCTTCTGTCTCCAGGCCCGGGCCGGGGTGTGCTCGGGTCCAGGGGGATGAGCCACAAGGACGGTCGCAAGACAGAAGGAATGACGAAATGTCAGGTCTTACTGACAGGAAACGGGCGGCGTCGTCTACACGTGCCGCTTACATCCGGGGACAAGCTGGGGGCCAGGTTCTACGCTGTGGGTGCGTCGGGCCGCCTTGGTAGGGGCCGGGAAACGCCAGTTGAAGATCTTGTTACGAGCCGGAAACCTGAGGCGGGCGCCCTTCTCTGCGGCCTCTACGGCCGGGAGGACGGGGCGTACGACGAGGACGGCGATGCGACCCGGCTCGCGTGGGCACGACCTCTGACGGGACGCTGCTCCAAGGAGGCTCGGATGGCACGGATACCGGCGGGTCGCGCTCGGCTGACCCCCCGGGAGGCGCGGGGGTTGTTTCGCACAGGGCTCGTCACGCCCACCTCCGGCTGGGCCGCGGGATGGACCCAGGCCAACCTGATCGCGTTGCCGAGAGACCGGGCGTACGACTTCCTGTTGTTCGCGCAGCGCAACCCGCGGTCATGCCCGGTGCTGGACGTCACCGAGCCGGGGGAGACCTTCGCGTCGATCTTCGACGGCGACCTGCGCACCGACCTGCCCGCCTACCGTGTCTACCGGCACGGCGAGCAGGTCGCCGAGGTCGCCGACGTGACGTCCTACTGGCGCGACGACCTGGTCTGCTTCCTCATCGGCTGCAGCTTCACCTTCGAGGCCGCGCTGCTGGAGGCCGGCGTGCCGGTGCGTCACATCGAGGCGGGGACGAACGTGCCCATGTACCGCACGGACCGGTTGTGCCGCCCGGCGGGTGAGTTGTCCGGTCCCCTCGTGGTGTCGATGCGCCCGATCCCCGCCGAACTGGTGCCGGCGGCCGTCCGGATCACCTCGCGATACCCGGCCGTGCACGGCGCCCCGGTACATGTGGGCGATCCAGCCGTGCTGGGCATCGCGGACCTCGACCGGCCGGACTTCGGAGACGCGGTGGAGGTACGCGCCGGCGAACTGCCGGTCTTCTGGGCCTGTGGGGTGACACCTCAGGCGGCGGTCATGCGGTCACGGCCGCCGTTCGCCATCGGCCACGCACCCGGTCACATGGCCGTCACCGACGCCCGCGACAGCGTCTACCTGGTGCCCTGATCCGCCGCGTACGGACCGCGTCAATATTCACGCCATGTTCGTATGTAGCGCGTCAAAGCGAGAAGAACGCCCAGATTTTGCACTTTGCTTTCCCTTGGGCTGCCTGAGCCGGGCGCTCTCGAGCCAGACCTGTCCCTCGGCAAGGAGTAGTGATCGCAGGTGCCACGCGGGCGGTTGCGGGTCTATCTCGGGGCGGCCCCCGGTGTCGGGAAGACGTTCGCGATGCTCGGCGGGGGACGCCGGGCGATGGAACGTGGCAGGGACGTGGTGGTGGGTCTCGTGGAGACCCACGACCGCCCTCACACCGCCGAACTCCTCGACGGCATGGAGATCATCGCTCGCAAGACGATGGTGTACCGGGGGACGACCTTCAGCGAACTCGACGTCGACGCCGTCATCGAGCGCGCGCCCTCCATCGCGCTGATCGACGAGCTGGCGCACACCAACGTGCCCGGCTCGCGCAACGTCAAGCGGTGGCAGGACATCGAGGAGATTCTGGACGCCGGCATCGACGTCGTCTCGACGGTCAACATCCAGCATCTGGAGTCGGTGAACGACGTCGTCGAGCAGATCACCGGGGTGGCGCAGCAGGAGACCGTGCCCGACGAGGTCGTCCGGCGAGCCGACCAGGTCGAACTGGTCGACATGTCGCCGGAGGCGCTCCGCCGCCGGATGGCCCACGGCAACGTGTACAAGCCCGAGAAGGTGGACGCGGCGCTGTCGAACTACTTCAGGGTCGGCAACCTGACCGCCCTGCGCGAGCTGGCCCTGCTCTGGGTCGCGGACAAGGTCGACGACCAACTCGACCGCTACCGTGCCGAGCAGGGGATAGCCACGACGTGGGAGGCACGCGAGCGAGTCGTCGTCGCGCTGACGGGCGGCCCCGAGGGCGACACCCTCGTACGGCGGGCCGCTCGCATCGCCGCCCGCACCAAGGGGGCCGACGTGCTCGCCGTCCACGTCACCAGGGCCGACGGCCTGAAGGGAGGCGACCCGGCCAACCTGGCCCGTCAACGCACCCTGGTGGAGAACATGGGGGGCACCTACCACCAGGTCGTCGGCGAGGACATCCCGCGGGCGCTGCTCGACTTCGCTCGCGGCGTCAACGCCACCCAACTCGTTCTCGGCGCGTCCCGGCGGGGCAGGTTCGCCCAGATCTTCTCTCGTGGTGTGGGCGTGGAGACGACCGCGCTGTCCGGATCCATCGACGTTCACATGGTCACGCACGACGGGGTACGGAAGGGGCGCAGGCCGGCCGGGTCTCCCGCCGCGCTCACCCGGACGAGGCGACTGATCGGGTGGGGCGTCGCCGTCGCCGGCGTGCCGGGGCTCACGGCCGCGCTCATCCCGTTCAGGGACCAGCTGTCGCTGCCGAGCGAGATCCTGTTCTTCTTGCTCATGGTCGTCGGCGTCGCGCTCGTCGGAGGCATGTGGCCGGCCATCGTGGCCGCGATCGGCGGCTCTCTCCTGCTCAACTACTTCTTCACGCCACCGATCAACGAGTTCACGATCTCGGATCCGGAGAATCTGTTCGCCCTGGTCGTCTTCGTCGTCGTCGCGGCGGCGGTCAGCACCATCGTGGACGTCGCGGCCCGGCGGACCAGGGAGTCCGCGCGAGCCGGAGCGGAGGCCCAGATCCTCTCGACCCTTGCCGGCCACGTGCTGCGCGGCGAGGCGGCGGTGCCCTCCCTGCTCGCCCGGATGCGCGAGACGTTCGGCCTGACCTCGGTCGCGCTGCTCGAGCGCCGGCCGGAGGCGGGGCAGACGCCCGACGACCGCTCCGACCCGGATACCTGGCGCATCGTCGCCACCTCAGGTGGGGTTCCCTGCACCTACCCGGCCCTCGCCGACACCGACGTCGCCATCGACGACAACCTGGTCCTCGCCGCGCGCGGCAGGCTCCTGGAGGCCTCCGACCGCCGCATGCTGGAGGCGTTCGCCGCTGAGACCGCCGTGGCACTGCGGCAGGAACGGCTGAGGGAGGAGGCCGAGCAGGCCAGACCGCTCGCCGCGGCCGACCGGATGCGGACGGCCCTGCTCGCCGCCGTCAGCCATGACCTGCGCACGCCCCTCGCGTCGGCGAAGGCCGCCGTGGACAGCCTGCTCAGCACCGACGTCGAGTGGTCAGCCGAGGACCGCGAGGAGTTGCTGGCGACCGCCGACGAGTCCCTGGTCAAGCTGGATCGTCTGGTCGTCAACCTGCTCGACATGAGCCGTCTGCAGGCCGGAGTGCTCGGCCTGGCGCTGCAGCCCGTCGCGCTCGACGAGATCGTGCCGAGGGCGATCGACGATCTCGGACCGCTCGGCGCCGCCATCGAGACCGACTTCAGCACCGACCTGCCCGAGGTGGTCGCCGATCCGGCCCTGCTCGAACGCGTGCTGGTCAACTTGACGTCCAATGCGGTCCGCTACACCCCCGCCGGGCGGAAGGTCCTGGTCACCGGCAGCTGGCACGGCAACCACGTCGAAATCCGGGTCATCGACCGCGGGCCCGGGATTCCGCGCGAATCCTACGACCGTGTGTTCCTGCCGTTCCAGCGTCTCGGCGACCGAGACAACCATTCGGGGGTGGGCCTGGGACTCGCCCTGTCTCGGGGGCTGTCCGAGGCGATGGGCGGGACGCTCGTACCTGAGGAGACACCCGGGGGAGGTCTCACCATGATCGTTTCCCTGCCCATGGCCCCGGCGGCCCATCCCGATCAGGTGCCGACGTAGTCCGCGAGGTGCTCGCCGGTGAGGGTGGAGCGGGCGGCGACGAGGTCGGCGGCCGTGCCCTCGAAGACGATCCGCCCGCCGTCGTGGCCGGCGCCGGGGCCGAGGTCGATGATCCAGTCGGCATGCGCCATGACCGCCTGGTGGTGCTCGATGACGATGACCGACTTGCCGGAGTCGACCAGCTGGTCGAGCAGGCCGAGCAACTGCTCGACGTCGGCGAGGTGCAGGCCGGCGGTCGGCTCGTCGAGGACGTAGACGCCGCCCTTCTCGGTCATGTGGGTGGCCAGCTTGAGCCGCTGCCGCTCGCCGCCGGACAGCGTGGTGAGCGGCTGGCCGAGACTGAGGTAGCCGAGGCCGACGTCGGCGAGCCGGGTGAGGATCTTGTGCGCCGCCGGCGTCTTCGCCTCGCCGGCGGCGAAGAACGCCTCGGCCTCGATGACCGGCATCGCGAGCACCTCGCTGATGTCCTTCCCGCCGAACCTGTACTCCAGGACCTCGGCCTGGAACCGCTTGCCCTCGCACTCCTCGCAGGTGGTGGCGACGCCGGCCATCATCGCCAGGTCGGTGTAGATGACGCCGGCGCCGTTGCAGCCGGCGCAGGCGCCCTCGGAGTTGGCGCTGAACAGCGCCGGCTTCACGCCGTTGGCCTTCGCGAACGCCTTGCGGATCGGGTCGAGCAGTCCGGTGTACGTCGCCGGGTTGCTCCGCCGAGATCCGCGGATCGCGCCCTGGTCGACCGACACCACTCCGTCCCGCCCCGACACCGAGCCGTGGATCAGCGAGCTCTTTCCCGATCCGGCCACGCCGGTCACCACCACCAGCACGCCGAGCGGGATGTCGACATCGACGTCCTGCAGGTTGTGGACGCGGGCGCCGCGCACCTCCAGCACGCCCGACGGTGTCCGCACCGACGGCTTCAAGGAGGCCCGGTCGTCCAGGTGCCGCCCGGTCAGCGTGCCGCCGGTCCGCAGCCCGCCGACGGTGCCCTCGAACACCACCTCGCCGCCGGCGGTGCCGGCGCCGGGGCCGAGGTCGACGACGTGGTCGGCGATCGCGATCGTCTCCGGCTTGTGCTCCACGACGAGCACCGTGTTGCCCTTGTCCCGCAGCCGCAGCAGCAGGCCGTTCATCCGCTGGATGTCATGGGGGTGCAGTCCGATGGTGGGCTCGTCGAAGACGTAGGTGACGTCGGTGAGTGAGGAGCCGAGGTGGCGGATCATCTTGGTGCGCTGCGCCTCCCCGCCCGACAGTGTGCCCGACGGCCGGTCGAGCGAGAGGTAGCCCAGCCCGATCTCCACGAACGAGTCGAGGGTGTGCGCCAGCTTGGCCAGCAGCGGCGCCACCGACGGCTCGTCGAGGTCGCGGACCCACACGGCGAGATCGCTGATCTGCATCGCGCAGGCGTCGGCGATGCTGATCCCCTTGATCTTCGATGAGCGGGCCCCCTCACTGAGCCGGGTGCCGTCGCACTCGGGGCAGATGGTGAAGGTGACCGCCCGCTCCACGAAGGCGCGGATGTGCGGCTGCAGCGAGTCGACGTCCTTGGAGAGCATCGACTTCTGGATCTTCGGGATCAGGCCCTCATAGGTCAGGTTGATGCCGTCGACCTTGATCTTTGTCGGCTCCTTGTGGAGCAGGTCGTGGAGCTCCTTCTTCGTGAACTTGCTGATCGGCTTGTCCGGGTCGAAGAAGCCGCAGCCGCTGAAGATGCGGCCGTACCAGCCGTCCATGCTGTAGCCGGGGATCGTGAGCGCACCCTCGTTGAGCGACTTGCTGTCGTCGTAGATCTGGGACAGGTCGAAGTCGGTGACCGAGCCCCGGCCTTCGCAGCGCAGACACATGCCGCCGGTGATGCTGAAGCTGCGCCGCTCCTTCACGGTCTGCCCGCCGCGCTCCAGCGTGACCGCGCCCGCTCCACTGATCGAGGCGACGTTGAAGGAGAACGCCTTGGGCGAGCCGATGTGCGGCTGCCCGAGTCGGCTGAAGACGATCCGTAACATCGCGTTGGTGTCGGTGGCGGTGCCGACTGTGGAGCGGGGGTCGGCGCCCATCCGTTCCTGATCGACGATGATCGCGGTCGTCAGCCCGTCGAGTACGTCGACCTCGGGCCGCGCCAGCGTCGGCATGAAGCCCTGCACGAAGGTGCTGTACGTCTCGTTGATCATCCGCTGCGACTCCGCGGCGATCGTGCCGAACACCAGCGAGCTCTTGCCCGAGCCGGAGACGCCGGTGAACACCGTCAGACGGCGCTTCGGGATCTCGACGCTGACGTTCTTGAGGTTGTTCTCGCGCGCGCCGTGCACGCGGATCAGATCGTGGCTGTCGGCAACGTGCAGCGCAGGCGACTGCGTGTCCGCCGTCGTGGCCATGCTCATCGTGTCTCCATTTGTTAGGCGGGCCCGCTTTCGCGGTCTCCATCGGCGTCGCCTGGCTTGATCCGACCAGCTTCGAGCAGTATGTCTGGTTTCCTTCGTCGGCGCGGTCGCGGCAACGGTCCTCTGTCTACCCGATCGGCGGCGACGGCGGGGGCCGGCGCTCAGCGGTCCTGAAGCAGCCCGAGGACGTTGCCGTCGGGATCGGTGACGGTGGCCACCAGACGGCCGCCGCCGACGTCGTGCGCGGGCTCCTTCACGGTGGCGCCCGCGGCGGTCACCTCGGCCAGTTTCGCCTCGATGTCCGGCACGTGCCAGTAGGCCACCGGTGAGGTCATGCCCTGCGGCCCACCGCTCGGCACCAGCCCGATGTGCTGGCCCTCGGCCTCGAAGCCGACGTAGTAGGACCCGTCGGTCTGCGGCGGTACGCCGAGCAGGGCGGCGTACACCGCCTTGGCCTTCGCCAGGTCGGACACGGGATGCAGCACGGTCTTGATCCCCTGAGTGGAAGAGTCGGTCATGGTCACTCCTGAAGTCGTGGGTCGCGGAGACCCGGTGTGTCCCGTCGAGATCGAAGAGACGAAAGAGAGGCCCGTCGAGGTGCCGGGCCGACCTGATCCGGCGCATCCCGCCGTGTCCGACGTCGATGCGGACCCTCGAAGCCGAGGCGTCGCGATGGAAAGGGCGGGGAGGCGTCCGGGGGGAAGGCCTAGTGAGTGGTGATGTCCACGGTGGTCAGGCTATGCGTGGCCCGGTGACCGGCGCTTCTCCAAAACTGCTCACTTCATGGTCATCTGCCGCAAGGCCGGGCGCATCCGTCCCCCTGGTCTTGCGCAACCGGCAATTACAGCTTCGACTTCCCGTCGCTTGGGGTCAAGATCCCGAGGCCAGGATCGAGTGGCACGTCTTTGCACTCGGAGGTCTTTGAGCATGTCCAAGCTGTCCCGCAGAAATTTCCTCGGCACCGCCGCTGCCGTCACTGGAGCGGCCGCCGCCGGCGCCGCCTTGCCCGGTGCGAGCGCTTCCGCTTCTTCCGGCCATGACCACGGCAATGATCACGGCCATGACGGCCACGATCACGGCCATGGGCACGGGCATGCGCACGGAGACATCCGTGACATCAAGCATGTCGTCGTGATCATGCAGGAGAACCGGAGCTTCGATCACTACTTCGGCGCTCTCAAGGGAGTCCGCGGTTTCGGTGACCGCTCCACCATCACGCTGCCGGGTGGCAAGACCGTCTGGGAGCAGCCGGTGACCCCCCTGACCGCCGGGGCCGCCACGCAGTACCCCTGGCGGCTGAGCGGAGCGAAGACCTGGAGTGGAGCGACGCCGCCGAGCCCCGAGCTCGGCGCCGCCAACTACGGCGGCACCAGCCACGGCTGGACCGACCAGCACGGCGCCTGGTACGGCGGGCTGATGACGGGCTGGTACTACTCCAAGGGCGGACCGACCACGCTTGGTTACATGGACCGTCGCGACCTGCCGTTCCACTACGCCCTCGCCGACGCCTACACGGTCGGTGACGCCTACCACTGCTCCGTGCTCAGCGCGACCGGGCCCAACCGCACTTACCTGTGGAGCGGCACGATCAACGCGAACAAGAAGCACGGCACCTTCACCGCCAACGACGGCGGCGACGAGCGCGGCAAGTTCCTGCCCTGGGAGTCCTACGCCGAGACGCTCCAGACGGCGGGTGTCAGCTGGCGGGTCTACCAGTGCGCCGACGACTACGGCGACAACGGCTTGGAATACTTCGACACCTTCGCCAAGCTCGACCCCACCCAGGGCGGGACCGCCGCTCCGGGCAACGTCTTCTACGACAACGGCGTGAAGAACGTCCCCGAGCCGGTCACCGGGCTGTCGGGCAACGCCGACAACCTCATCGCCGCGATCCGCGCCGACGTGGTGGGCGGCACGCTGCCGCAGGTGAACTGGGTCGTGAACAACCAGTTCTTCTCCGAGCACCCGGTCACGGCGCCGAGCAACGGTGCGTACTTCCTCCGCGGCGTCCTCGAGGCACTCAACGCCGACCCGGATGTGTTCAACTCGACCCTGGTCATCATCAACTACGACGAGAACGACGGCCAGTTCGACCACGTCCCGCCGCCCATGCCGGCGCCGGGCGAGGCGGACGAGTTCGTCTCCGGCACCATGGCCGCGTACGGTGTCACCGCGCCGCTCCCCGTCGGACTCGGCTTCCGTGTGCCGCTCATCCTCATCTCGCCCTGGACGCGCGGCGGCTGGGTGACCTCGGAGGTCTCCGACCACACCTCGGTCATCCAGTTCATGGAGAAGTGGACCTCCGCGCTCGGCAAGCCGGCCATCTCGCCCAACATCAGCGACTGGCGGCGCAAGGTCTGCGGCGACCTCACGAACGCCTTCGACTTCGACAAGCCGGTTTACGGCATGCCGGCCCTTCCGGCCACCGGGGCACTCATCCCGGAGACTCGGTACACCCCGCTGCCGGGCGACAACACGATGCCGACTCAGGAGGCGGGGACCAGGCGGGCGCGCCCGCTGCCGTACCAGCCGAACGCCAACCTGGCCGGTTTCACCAGCGGGGCGTCCGGCGTCGTGGCGAACCTGAAGTTCAGCAACGTGGCTCCGTTCGCGACCAAGGCGAGCCACTTCGCCGTCTACAACAACCGGGCCGCAATCCCGACGCTGGCGCAGTACCCGGCCGCGTTCCCGGGCCAGTACACCGTCGCGGCCCACGCGACGGCGTCCGGGACCGGCGCCGTGGGCGCGTCCGCCGACGACAGCGCGTACGACATCACCGTCACCGGGCCGAACCGGTTCCTGCGCCGGTTCGTCGGCGACGTCACCACCGCGGGCAAGGACCTCGTCGTCGAGGCGGACTACTACGACGGCAAGGCGACCACGAAGCCGGAGCTGACGCTGAAGCTGCGCAACCGTGGGAAGTCGCACGTGACGTTCACGATCACGCACAACCACTACATCTCGGGCAAGCCGCACACCGTGAAGGTCTCCGCGCACGACGAGGCGGAGTGGACGGTGAACCCGCTGAAGGAAAGCAGCGGCTGGTACGACGTGACGGTCACGGCCAACTGCGACGCAGCCTGGTCGCAGCGGTTCGTCGGCCACCTCGAGACCGGAGAGGCCAGCATCACCGGCTGATTCAGTCCCTCACCGAAGGCCGGCCCTTCCCGCCATGCTCGGACCACGAGCACATCGCGACCGAGTCCGCGGGCGGGGCCGGGCCCGGGTGGGTGCCGCGAACCACAGGCGTGCGACGGCGCGGCACGGTCACGCCGTCGTCGCCGTATCCGGAGGATTCGGCCCGGCGGCGCGGAACGGGTCGCCGGTCGGCAGCCAGGCCCTGTCGTCGTCCAGACTGAGCCTGCCGACGTCGTGGGTCAGAGCCTCGACGGTGGCCTGTACGGCCCTGCGGGTCTCGTCGCGCCGGGAGACCAGGGCCCAGGCCCAGTACGGTGCCGGGTTGACCACCCTGCGCAGGTGAAGGTCGGGGGGCAACTGCGTGGTCTGGCCCTTCGCCGAGTTGATGACGGGGCCGTGGAGCCGGCGTACGTGGTCGAAGAAGGCCCGGCCGGCGATGCCGCCGTCGTCGATTCGCACGATGCGGGCGCCGGTGTCGCGGGCGAACGCCTCGGCGTAGCGGTTCCAGGAGCCCCAGGCGGCGGTGTCGGCGTCCACCAGCACCATGGTGTCCTTGGCCTGCACGGCGGAGGCCCCCTTGCGGGTGGAGATCGCCACGAGCTGGTCCGCGCCGATCAGCCGGGCCTCGAGGCCGTGGGCGGTCAGGTCGTCGGTCCGCACCCCGCAGATGGCCAGGTCGATGCTGCCGTCGGCGACCCGGCCGACTTGGATGTGCGACGGCATGACCCACGACTCGACGTGCAGTTGCGCGACGCCGGACACGCGGGTGGTCAGATCGGGCGGCAGCCAGCCGATGTAGCCGAGCCGGACCGACTCGGCGGCGGCCAGGCCGGCCGCGGAGCGGCGCATCTGGTCGGCCTGCTCGAGCAGCGCTCGGGCCGGGGCGAGCAGGGCCTGTCCTGAGGAGGTCAGCGCGACCGAGCGGCGGTCCCGATCGAACAGACATACGCCCAGATCGCGCTCCAGCACCTTGATCTGCTGGGAGAGCGACGGACCCGCGATGCGCAACCGGGCCGCGGCGCGGCCGAAGTTCAGCTCCTCGGCCACTGCGACGAAATAGCGCAGCTGGCGGAGCTCCATCCATTCATCGTAGTTCTGTAGGAGGTTTCGCCTACCAGCAGGGAGCCAGCTGGTCATGGCGGGACGGCGCCGAGTGGACGCACGATGGGTCCATGACGACACGAGGGGATCGCATGCCGCGGAACGGCTCCGGGCTCCGGCTGCGCGGCCTGGATCTGGCGGGGTGGCAGAGCCCCTGAGGTGTCCAGGTCTCGTCTTGTTCGAACGGGCCGGTGCCGTTGACGGCCGGAACCCTTCCGGAGTGAACATGAACACAACTGGTGCGGGCTCGCCCACGGAGGGTGATCTGGCCCAGCGCTGGTTCGCCGCCGCCTCTCATGAAGTGCGCACGCCCCTCGCCGGGCTCAGGGCCGAGCTCGAGGAGGCCCGGCTGAATCCCGGCCAGACCGAGTTGCCCCAGGTCCTCGACGCGGCGCTGCGCAGCGTCGACCGGCTCGAAGCGATCGTCGCCGACCTTTTCCTGCTCGCGCAGATCGCGGAGGGCACGTGGGCAGGGCACCAGCCGGTCGATCTTTCCGCGGTGGCCCGCGTCCACGCCGTCGTGCCGGCCGCGGGCCCGGAGGTCCAGTTGCGGGCCGCGGACCCCGTCATCGTCGATGCGGCGCCCACGCTCCTTGACAGGCTGGTGGCCAATCTGCTGGAAAACGCCCGCCGATATGCCCAGCAGGCGATCCAGATCCAGGTCCGGCGGCATGGATCCACGGCCGAACTCATCGTCACCGACGACGGGCCAGGCATCCCCGCCCCGGATCGCGAGCGGGTCTTCGAACGCTTCTTCCGGCTCGACAGCGCCCGCTGCAGGCGCCGCGGCGGCGCCGGCCTCGGCCTGGCCGTCGCCCGCGACATCGCCCACGCGCACAACGGCACCCTGCACGTGGAGGACGCCGCCGGTGCCGGAGCACGCTTCGTGCTCAGGCTCCCCGCCACCGGGCAGGCCGCCTGTCGCTGACGACCTTCGCCGGATCGCGTACGGCCGCGATGGCGCAGGTCGATTCGCATGACGCCTGATGGTCGGCCGCGCAGCCGCCGCAGGCGGCGATCAGGGTCGGACAGCACGGGGGGCATCAGGTCCTCGGTTCTGCGGGGCCGACAGGCCGATGGTGCGCTGAGCGTAGGACCGGCGCGGAGCGGAAATCAATACTTGACGAAGTTAAATATTGCTCCTAGGTTTCGCCTATGTTTCCCGGGAACGGCACGGCTTCGCTCGCTGTGGCACCGGCGGCAATGGCGGTTGTTCATGGCTGTGCTGACCAAGGACCACTCAGTCGGGTGAGTCTCGCGTGCCGGCTCGGGCTGTTCTCCGCCGTCGTCACCAAGGCCGCGTGCCTGCTCAGCAATGCTTCGACCCGCTTGAGCCGGCCGCATCCGTCCGCCCGCTGTGGGCGTGCGGAGTGGTCGTGGTGAGCAATCAGTCGCTCGTCGTTCCCTGACCCCCGACCCCGATCCGGCCACCTCGCAACAGGTGCCACCCCACCCCCTCAACCAGGAGGTGTGACTGTGACGTCACCCCATTTCCTGATGGAGCTGCACATACCGGCCTGCGCTGTGCCAAACGGCAGCCATACCGGGCGCATTCCGCAGCTGGGAGCCATCACCCGCACCGGACCGGTGATCACGGACGGTCGATTCCGGCCGCCGACGGAACCCGATATCGGCATCGACGGGGACTTCGACGCCACTGACGACCTGCGGGTGGATTGATGGAGATCACCACGCAGCGCTCGAGCCCGCCGGTTCGCGCGACCGAGCCGCCGGTTCGGTCCCGTGGGCCCCGGAACGCGCTCGCGCGCTATTGGCGTCGCCAGTCGGCCGAGGCCCGGCGGTCCTGGCGGCTGAACTGGCAGCTGTATCTCCTGGTGATCGCGCCGGTGGCGTACTTCATCATCTTCAAGTACATCCCGATCAGCAACGCCGTCATCGCGTTCAAGGACTACAACGTCATCCAGGGAATCTGGGGCAGCGACTGGGTCGGATTCAAGAACTTCGAGCTGTTCTTCAGCAACCCGGTCTTCGGCACGCTGCTGAAGAACACCTTCATCCTGGCGTTCTACCTGGTGCTGGCCAGTTTCCCGATCCCGATCATCTTGGCCATCGCGCTCAACGAGATCCGCAACGGCCTGTTCAAGCGCACGGTGCAGTTGCTGACCTACGCGCCCTACTTCATCTCCACCGTCGTGGCGGTGTCGATGACGATCCTCATCCTGTCGCCGCGGCTGGGCATCGTGAACGACGCGCTCGGCCTGTTCGGGATCCCCGCGGTCGACTTCCTCGGCGACCCGGACTACTTCCGGCACATCTACGTGTGGTCGGACGTGTGGCAGACCACGGGTTACTCCGCGGTCATCTACATGGCCGCCCTCGCGGGCATCGATCCGGCGCTGCACGAGGCGGCCAAGATCGACGGTGCCAGCCGGTGGCAGCGGATCCGGAATGTCGACCTGCCGGGAATCATGCCCACCGCCGTGATCATCCTGGTGCTCGGCGTGGGGAACATGATGGCGATCGGCTTCGAGAAGGCCTTCCTGCTGCAGAACGACCTGAACCTCGCGCAGTCGGAGATCATCGCGACCTACGTCTACAAGACCGGCCTGGTCAACGCCGACTTCAGCATGGCGACGGCCGTCGGTCTGTTCAACTCGGTGGTCAACCTCGTCCTGCTGCTGTTCGTCAACTTCGCCGCCAAGCGGATCACCGGGAAGGGGCTGTGGGGATGAGCACGCTGACGACGTCGGGCCTGTCCAGGCTGCGTCGCAAGCAGGCCACGGAGAAGATCCGCGAGCCGTTCCGCGACCGCGTCTTCGTGATCGTTGTCACGATCATGCTGGTGGTGATCCTGGCGCTGGTACTGCTGCCGCTGGTCTACATCGTCGCCAATTCGTTCAGCAGCGCGAGTGCCGTGTCCGCGGGCAGGGTGACCTTCTGGCCGGTCGACTTCTCGCTGCGCGCCTACCAGGCCGCCCTGAGCAACCCGCAGATCCTGCAGGGGTACTACAACTCGCTGATCTACGCCGTCTGCGGCACCCTCATCAGCGTCACGCTGACCGTCGCCATCGCCTACCCGTTGTCGCGCAAGAGGTTCTTCGGGCGCAACGTGCTGATGACCGGCCTGATCTTCACCATGCTGTTCTCGGGTGGCCTGATCCCCACGTACATGGTGGTTCAGGACCTCGGCATGCTGAACACCCGCTGGGCGCTGCTGATCCCCAACGCCGTCGGTGTCTGGCAGGTGATCATCGCGCGCACGTTCTTCGCCAACTCGATCCCGGAGGACCTCCACGAGGCGGGGATGCTCGACGGGGCGAGCGAGCTCCGCTACCTCCGGTCGGTGGTGCTGCCGCTGTCGAAGCCGCTGCTGGCCGTCCTCGCGCTGATGTACGTGATCTTCCAGTGGAACACCTACTTCGACGCCCTGGTCTATCTCAAGGATCAAGATCTCTATCCGTTGCAGATCGTGCTCAGGAACGTCCTCATCCTGAACCAGCGCAACGTCGGCGTGACGGACGTGGCGCAACAGCTCCAACAGCAGCAGCTCGCCAACGTCTTGAAGTACGCCCTCATCGTCGTCTCGAGCCTGCCCGTACTGATCATCTACCCGTTCGTAGCCCGCCACTTCACCAAGGGCGTGATGGTCGGCGCCGTCAAGGGCTGACAGCAACTCACGATTGGAAGGAACCATGAAAACGCGCTCCGTCAAGAAAACGGCCGCCGCACTGACGATCACCACGGCACTGGCTTTAGCGGGGTGTACCTCCGGCGACAAGGGAGACGCCTCCAAGCCTGAGCTCGGTGCGGACGGCAAGGTCATCATCGACACGCTCGCGCCCGCCGACGCGGACACGAAACTGGACACGAACCCGGTCACGAAGTTGATGAGTGACAAGTTCAAGATCCAGTTCCGCTGGCAGACCACCACGTTCGACGCGGGTCCGGCCAAGGAGAAGCGGCAGATCGCGCTCGCCAGCGGCGACTACCCGGACCTGTTCATGCTGATCCCCTGGGTGGACGGGTTCTCCCAGGCCGAGGTGCTGAAGCTGGGCAAGCAGGGCGTCGCCGTCCCGCTGGAACAACTGATCAAGGACAACGCGCCGAACATCCAGAAGGCGCTGGACTCCAACAAGACGCTCAAGGAGATGTCGACCGCGCCCGACGGGCACATCTACGCGCTCCCGCAGTGGTCGGACTGCTTCCACTGCAGCTATCCGGACAAGCTGTGGATCAACACCGCCTGGCTGAAGAAGCTGAACCTGCAGATGCCGAAGACCACCGAGGAGTTGCGCACGGTCCTGGAGGCGTTCAAGACCAAGGACCCGAACGGCAACGGCAAGGCCGACGAGATCCCGATGACCACCGACGTTCAGGACAGCCACCTGATCGAGTATCTGATGGGGGCGTTCGCCTATCCGCCGGCCGGTGCGAACAACGGCGGGGTCGGGCTGCTCACCCTCGCCGGTGACAAGGTCACCACCCCGGTGATCACGCCGGAGTGGCGCGAGGGCCTGAAGTACATCAACTCGCTGGTCAAGGAGGGTCTGATCGACAAGGCGGCGTTCACTCAGAACGCCGAGGCGCTGCAGGCGACCGGCAACAACCCCGACGCGGTCATGGTCGGCTCGGCGCCTCTCCTGCACCCGGGCATCTTCGTGCAGCTGGGCTCCAAGGACGGCCGCGACAAGCAGTACGACGCCGCGCCGCCGCTGACCGGGCCCTCCGGCAAGAGCTACAGCGGTCTGAACTACCCGAGCTCCAGCACCTTCACCTTCATGCTGACCAACAAGGCCAGCAAGGAGGCGCAGGTCGCGGCGATCAAGATGCTCGACTACATCTACACGACCGAGGGCACCGAGACCGCGGTGATGGGTCCGGAGGGCGTGGGCTGGAACAAGCCGGGACCCGACGACATCGCGCTGGACGAGTCGATCAAGCCGCTCTACAAGCGCACCCCGGGTACGCAGGCGCCCAAGAACCTCTCCTGGGACGCGATGGCGCAGTACAACCTGACCCTCGACTACCGCAACGCCCAGGTGACGCCGAAGGACATCTACTCCGAGGACGGATACGAGCGGCGGTTGTTCGAGGCGACCAAGATGTATGAGGGTCACGAGGACAAGGCGCAGTTCTTCCCGACCGTCTCGGTCTGGGTCGACCCGAGCGTCAGCGGCGAGATGGCGACGTTGAAGACCAACCTCGAGAGCTATGTCGCCCAGGGTCAGTTGGCCTTCATCACGGGGTCGAAGAACATCGACACCGACTGGGACGCCTTCGTCCAGGGTCTCGACGGCGTCGGCCTGAAGCGATACCTGGAGCTGAACCAGCAGGCCTACGACAAGTACAAGGCCGGTCAGTGACACCGCGCCCAGCCGGCCGGTGCCGGCCGCGGAGCGGGCCGATCCCGCTCCCGCCGGCAACGGCCGGCTGGGCGCGACGGTGTTCGCCGCGGAGCGCCAACTGGGCGGAGGCCTGACGCACATGCGCACACTGCTCGACGTCACCGACTTCGGGGTGCTCCCCGGACGCCACATCGATGCCACGCCCGGGGCCCGGGCGGCGCTGCGTGCGGCGAGCGATGTCGCAGGCCCGGTGGTGCTCCGTTTCCCGCCGGGGGAGTACCACCTGTGGCCGGACGACGCACAGCGCCGTGAGCTGTACGTCTCCAACACGGTGGGGGACGACCCGCGGTACGGCGTCAAGGCGATCGCGCTTGTCGTGGAGGAGGCGGACGATCTCGTCATCGCCGGGGAGGGCGCCCGTCTCGTCCTGCACGGGCTCCAGACGACCTTCGCCGTCATCGACTCGCACCGGATACGCGTCGAGGGCCTCGAGTTCGACTTCGCGGTGCCGACGGTCGTCGACGCCACCGTCGTGGACGCGGGCGTCGAGGAGGGCCGGGCCTACCGGCAGATCCGGGTGCCCGCGGCCACCCTCTTCTCCGTCGAAGGTGCTTCGATCCGGTGGCATGGGGAAACCCTCGGCTCCGGCGAGGTCGCCTGGTCAGGGCGCGACGCGCTCGAGTACACCCAGATCCACGACCCCGCCCGCCGGCGGACGTGGCGCGCTCCCAACCCCCTCTTCGACCGCGTCCGGTCGATCAGGCCGGTGGGCGAGCGCGACGTACGGATCGACTACGAGCACGCCGAGGAACCGTCCGACCTGGGGCTCGTCTATTCGATGCGGTCGACGACCCGCGACCACCCCGGCGGGCTCGTGCTCGACAGCTCCGATGTGACTCTGTCGCGGTTGCGGTTCCGCTTCCTGCACGGATTCGGCGTGGTCGCCCAGATGAGCCGGGACGTCTCGTTCGAGGGGTGCGAATTCCAGACTCCGCCGGACAGCGGCCGGCACAGCGCCGGCTTCGCCGACTTCATCCAGTTCTCCGGTTGCTCCGGACGGGCGGTCGTGCGCGACTGCCTCTTCGACGGGCCGCACGACGATCCGATCAACATCCACGGCACCTACCTGCGGGTTGCCGGTCAGCCGGACAGCCGCACCCTCGAACTGGAGTACCCCCACCCGGAGACGGCGGGCTTTCCCCAGTTCTCGCCCGGTGACGAGATCGAGATCGTCGATCGCGCCACGCTCCAGGCGATCGCGTCGGCCACGGTGCGCACCGTGCGGCAGCCGAGCGGTCGCGACCACGACCAGCCGCTGCGCACCATCGTCGTGACCGTCGACGCGGAACTCCTGGGCGATCTCGTCGGCCGGACCGCGGTGGAGAACGTCACCCGGACGCCGATCGTGCGAATCGCGCGCAACATCTTCCGCAACGTCCCCACGCGGGGGGTGCTCGTGACCACCCGGCGCGCGGTGCTGATCGAGGAGAACCGTTTCGAGCGCACCGAGATGGCCGGAATCTACGTCTCCTGCGACGCCGACGAGTGGTGGGAGTCCGGGCCGGTGCGCGACCTGACGATACGCGGGAACGAGTTCATCGAACCGGGCGGCCCGGCGATCTTCCTCGATCCGAGGAACACCCGATCCGATCCCGGGCATCCGGTTCACAGCGGTGTGGTCGTGGCGGAGAACCGATTCGTGCTCGACGGCGTGTCCGCGCTCGACGCGAAAAGCACACACGGCATCCGCTTCCGGAACAACGGCATCGTACGGCTCGGCCGGCCGACGCCCGACATCGTCCTGCAGTCATGCTCCGACGTGGGCATCGAATTCGACGGAGACGAGCCGCCGGCGGCGCCGCTCGCCGGGTCTCCGCCCTCAGGGAATTGATGCGATGTGTTCGGAAAGGCACGGGTGGCGGAGGGGCTGATCGGCGACCTTGAGTGCTATGGCATAAATAGCGCCTTTCGTATGGATGATCTTATGCTATCTTTCGGCTATATATCGGGGCGGTGTATGGTTCTTCCACTTTAATAGCGACTTCTCCGAAGAGGTCTTATGGCATATCCCGCTTCACGGTATGGGCGTCCGGATGACGGGCCTTCGGAGAAGACGAAACACCGCTATGTCGTCGCCGGGCTTGTGGCGACGATAATCGGGGCGGCCATCGGGCTCGCCGCATGGCTCTTACCCGTGACGACGGCGCAGGACTCCGGCACGTCGAACCCTGTCGGTTCCGCCGATCCGGCGATCGACCCCTGCCTCGTCGGGCTGTGGAGATATGAGGGGCCCGGTAGCGAGTTCAGCGGAACGGACGGTCAGGATTCCGCCGACTCGAAGACGGACTTGGCCCTGCGCTTCTCGAGGGAGGGGATCGGGACTCTTGAGGCGGTGTCCAGAACCACTCTCAACGTCAATGGGCGGACCGCCGAGATGACAATGGATGGGACCAGGTCCTTCGTCGCCGATACCGATGCAGGTGTCATCACATTCTCCGAGCAGAATGGCTCCTTCTCCTTGGTGTCGTCCATGGACGGCGTCGAAACGGAACGGAAGACGGTTGACATCACCCTCCACAGCGGCACGTACACATGCGGAGGGAATCGACTCACGATGGCATTACTGGGAGAGCGGACGTTCACGCTCATCCGCGCCTCCTAGTACTCCAGCCGCACTTATTGATCTTTGAGTTGTGCCGCTGGCAGTGGGATCGCCGAGCACGAGCTTGAGGATGACGTCGCCATTGCGACCAGTGCGCGTTCGCCGCGCGGTGTCAACAAGGGATGTCGCGACGGAACGCGCCGTGGTAGATCTGCTGGCGATCTTCCCCTTCTCCTGGAGGCCGACTGACGTGAGACCGCCAAACTCGTCCGCGACACCGACTGAGCCGCCCGACCGCCCCGCCATCCCGGAACCCGTCGTGCTCGCGACCACCCAGGAGACCGCGATCTGGGGCTACTTTCCCACCGACCGGGCGCCGGTGCTGACGGTGGACTCCGGCACGGTCGTCAGGATCGACGCCGTGAACCAGGCAGGAGTGTCCGCCGCCGAGGGGCCGGTCGCCTACTTCGAGATGTTGGGCGTGCCCGCCGACCAGGTGCTGCCCGAGCTGGCGGAGGTCGCGAAGAACCCCCGTCCCGCCGGCTCCAGCGGCCACATTCTCACCGGCCCCGTCCACGTGAGGGGCGCGGAACCCGGAGACGTGCTGGAGATCCGCATCCTGGACGTCTCTCCGCGCGTCCCGTACGGCGTGAACAGCACCGGACCCGGCGCGGGAGTCTGCGGCGATCTGCTGGACACCGCGTCGACCCGCCTGCTCCAGTTGGACCACTCGGGCCGTCATTACTCGTTCGGGCACGGCATCAAGGTCCCTTTCAAGCCGTTCGCGGGGATCATGGGAGTCGCACCGCCCACGTCGGCCGGCTTCGTCTCCGCCAACCCGCCGGACCGGTGGGGCGGCAACCTGGACTTCCGCGACCTCGTCGCCGGTACGACGCTGTACCTGCCGGTCTTCCAGCCGGGCGGCATGTTCTACACAGGCGACACGCACGGCGCGCAGGGCCACGGCGAAGTCGACCAGACCGCCGTCGAGCACTCGATGTCGCTCACCGTGCAGTTCATCGTCCGTAAGGGCGCGAGCCTGGAGTGGCCGCGCGCGGAGAGCGATGAGTATTTCTGGTGCATGGGCATCGACGCCGACCTCGACGTCGCACTGCGGATCGCGGTCGAGCAGGCCGTCGGCCATCTCGTCGAGGCCACCGAAGGTGCGCTGACGACCGCCGACGCCTACGCGCTGTGCAGCATCGCGGTCGACTTCGTCGTCGCCGAGGCGGTCGACGGCAACAAGGTGATCGTCGCCTACATCGCGAAGTCCCTGTTGGCCTGACCCTGACCGCCCCGCCCGTCAGGGGGTTGCGGCCCGTGGTGCGACGGCGCCAACGATCCCGATTTGTCCTTACAAATACTGAACAATCCTCCTAGGATCGTTCACGGATGATCCCAGGCGTGATATTTCACTTGAGTATTTTCGGATCACCTGAAATTGGACTGTGGGTCATGTCAGATCAGTCGCCGCCCCCCTCCCGACGATCGGTTCTCACCGCGGGTGCCGCCCTCCTGGCCGGCTTCGGCGTCAGCGCCGCGCTTCCCGCGCGGAGCGCCGCCGCCGCGTCGCAACCGGCCGAGGCCGCGTCGGGCGACCTCGCCGTCTACCGGCCCGTCGCCGTGTCGTCCACCGACTACGCCCCCGCCCCCGCCGAGTTCGCGGTGGACGGGCTCACCTCCACCGGCGTTCGGGGCACCGGATGGCGGGCCGCCGACGGCGACCCCCAGTGGATCTCCGTCGATCTGCAGGCGGACTGCCGGGTCGAATCCATCCGCCTGACCTTCGAGGCCACGGCGGACGATCCGGTCTTCGTGCCCTCCAGCGGCGGCAACCCGCGCGACAGCACGACCGGTCAGGAGATCCTGTCCAGCTGCGCGGTGGACTTCACGGTCGAGACGTCACGGGACAACCGGTCGTGGACCACCGTCCACCGCGCCACCTCCGGGACCGGCGGCGTCGTGGAGATCGGCCTGGCCACCCCGGTCGTCGCGCGCTGGGTGCGGATGACCGTCAGCAGGCGCTCCACCGCCAACCCGCTCGGGCTGAACGGCTTCGAGGTGTACGGCAAGCCTCTCGCGTCCCGGCCTTCGGCCACCGGCTGGACCGACTGGGGGACCCACCACCACAAGGCGCCCGCGCTGCAGGTCGCGGCCGACGGCACGGTGCCGCTGGAGTCGGGCTGGACGCTGACCATGGACGAGTGGGCCGGCGGCCAGGGCGCCGACCTGTCCCGGCCGGGTGTGGACACCGGCCGCTGGCTGCCGGCGACCGTCCCCGGCACCGTTCTGACCTCGCTCGTGGAGCAGGGGCACCTGCCCGACCCGGTGTCCGGGTTCAACAACCTCCATGTCCCCGAGGCCCTGTCACGGCACTCGTGGTGGTATCGGCGCGGTTTCCGCCTGCCCCACGGCCTGCGCACGGGCCACGGCCGCCACGTCTGGCTGGAGTTCGACGGCATCAACCACACGGCCGACATCTGGCTCAACGGCCGGCAGGCCGGGACGATGACCTACCCGTTCGCCCGGTCCGCGTACGACGTCACGGAACTGCTGGCCGCCGACGGCGAGCAGGCCCTGGCCGTGAAGATCACCCCGATGCCCTTCCCCGGCAGCCCCGCCGACAAGGGACCGGCCGGCCTGTCGTGGGTGGACGCCGGCGCCACGATGATGAACCGCAACTCGCCGACCTACCTGGCCTCCTCCGGCTGGGACTGGATGCCGGCGGTGCGCGACCGCGCCGCGGGCATCTGGAACCACGTGCGGATCCGTTCGACCGGCCACGCGGTCATCGGAGACCCCCGCGTGGACACCAGGCTCCCCGGTCTGCCCGACACCGGCATCGCCGAGGTGACGATCGTCGTCCCGGTGCGCAACGCCGACACGTCGGACAGGCGGGTGACGGTGTCCGCCGCGTTCGGCGACGTCCGCGTCTCCCAGACGGTCACCGTCCCCGCCGGTCAGAGCGCCGACGTCACCTTCACCCCCGCCGCGTACGGACGGCTGCGCCTGCGCGACCCCGAGCTGTGGTGGCCCAACGGATACGGTGAGCCCGCCCTGCACGACCTGACCCTCGTCGCCTCGGTCGACGGCGCGGAGAGCGACCGGCGCACCACCCGGTTCGGCATCCGCCAGTTCGGCTACGAGTACGAGGTGCCGCTGTCCTTCGGCGGCGAAGGCGGCGACGCGTACACCCAGTCGGTCGACCTGGGGCGGCAGGAGGCACGGCACGTGCGGGTCAGGTGCCTGACCCGGGCCACGAACTGGGGGAGCTCCCTGTGGAGCCTGTCGATCTTCGACAGCGCCGTGCCGAGCACCGACCTGGCGTTACACAAGACGGCCACCGCCTCCACCGTGGACGAGACGTCCCACCAGTCCGGCAACGTCACCGACGGCGATCCGGACACGCGCTGGTCGTCGTCGTTCGAGGACGACCAGTGGATCAGCGTCGACCTCGGGTCCGTCGTCGCCTTCGACCGGATCGACCTGTCCTGGGAGCAGGCCTACGCCAAGACGTACGTCATCCAGGTCTCCCGGGACGGCGACACGTGGACCGACGCGAAGTCGGTGGACAACGGCGCCGTGCCGCTGCCGTTCAACCGGGCCTCGGCGAGCCTGCAGACCGTGGACTTCCCCGCCCGTACGGCGCGGCACATCAGGATCAGATGCCTGACCCGGGCCAGCAGTTGGGGGTCGTCGATGTGGAGCCTGTCGGTCATCGACAGCGCCGTGCCGGGCACCGACCTCGCCCTGCACAAGACGGCCACCGCCTCGACCGTGGACGAGTCGTGGAACCAGCCCGGCAACGTCACCGACGGCGACCCGAACACGCGGTGGTCGTCGGCGTTCGAGGACGACCAGTGGGTCAGCGTCGACCTCGGCTCGGCCGCGACCTTCGACCGGGTCGTCATCGTGTGGGAGCAGGCCTACGCGAAGACGTACGTCATCCAGGTGTCCGACGACGGCGAGACCTGGACGGACGTGAAATCCGTCGACAACATCACGGTCCCGTTGAAGATCAGTGTCAATGGCGTCCGGGTGTTCTGCCGGGGCGGCAACTGGGGCTGGGACGAACTGCTGCGCCGCATGCCCCCCGAGCGGATGGACGCGGCCGTGCGGATGCACCGCGACATGAACTTCACCATGATCCGCAACTGGGTGGGCAGCAGCAACCGGGAGGAGTTCTACGCGAGCTGCGACGAGCACGGCCTGCTCGTGTGGAACGACTTCCCCAACGCCTGGGCCATGGACCCGCCGGACCATCAGGCGTTCCTCGACCTGGCGCGCGACACCGTGCGCCGCTACCGCATCCACCCCAGCGTCGTCGTGTGGTGCGGGGCCAACGAGGGCAACCCGCCCGCGCCGATCGACAAGGGCATGCGCGAGGCGGTCCAGGCGGAGGCGCCCGCCGTGCTGTACCAGAACAACTCGGCCGGGGGCATCGTCAGCGGCGGCGGCCCGTACGGCTGGATCGAGCCGGACCGCTACCACTCGCCGTCCACGTACGGCGGCGTCTTCGGCTTCCACACCGAGATCGGCATGCCCGTGGTGTCCACGGCCGAGAGCATGCGCAACCTCGTCGGCGGCGAGCCCGAGTGGCCGATCGGCGGCCCGTGGAACTACCACGACTGGAGCACCAGGGGGAACCAGGCGCCGCAGAACTACCAGGCCGCCATCGAGACCCGCCTCGGCACGGCCACCGGGCTGGACGACTTCACGCGCAAGGCCCAGTTCGTGAACTACGAGAACCACCGCGCCATGTTCGAGGCGTGGAACGCTCACCTGTGGGAGGACGCCAGCGGCCTCATGCTCTGGATGTCCCACCCGGCCTGGCACAGCACGGTCTGGCAGACCTACGACTACGACTTCGACGTCAACGGCGCCTACTTCGGGGCCCGCAAGGCGTGCGAGCCGGTCCACGTCCAGGCCGACCCGGATGACTGGCAGGTCATCGCCGTCAACCACACCCCGAGGGCGCTCACTGGCGTGACGGTGACGGCGGCCGCGTTCGACCTCGGCGGACGCACGCTCGGTGTCCCTCAGCGGACGAAGCTCGACGTCCAGCCGTCGGCCACGGAGAAGGCGTTCACCGCGGGGTGGACGCCCGGCATGCCGGACTTCCACATCCTCCGGCTGACACTGGAGGACGGCCGGGGCCGCGTGCTGTCGGAGAACGTCTACTGGCGGTATCGGGAGGCCGCCCACATGATGGCGCTCAACGACGCCCCGCAGGTGAAGGTGTCGGCCCACGCCGCGCGGGTGACCAGGACGGAGACGCGCCGCTCGTTCACCGCGACGGTCGCCAACCACGGTTCGGCGGTCGCGGCGATGGTACGGCTGTCGCTCCTGGACGACCGGACCGGCGGGCGGGTGCTGCCGACCCTGTACGGCGACAACTACCTGTGGCTGCTGCCCGGCGAGTCGCGGGCCGTCACCCTCTCCTGGCCCGCCGCGGCGCTGCCCTCCGACCGGCCCGCTCTGCGACTGGAGGGCTACAACGTGCCCCGGACGGTGATCCGGCCGTAGTCCGTCTCGGTTCCCCGCCGTCCACTCGGGCGGCGGGGGCCGCCGGCCGCGCACAACTAGCCGCCGAGGAGCCTGATCATGATGTCGGTCAGGTCGCATCCGCAAAAGTGGATGCCCTCCCGTATTACCTCGCAGATGCGGTCCATCACTGCCGGAGGAAGGGGCCGGAGGCCCTCGGTGCTTTCGTCGTGGATGGCGACCAGATCCATGATCGGCATCTGGCGGAAGTCGACGGCCGATAACTCGGCGTGCTGCTCACTGGCCATGGCGTCCGCCCTTCGCGGTAGTGGGGTGCATCCTTCCTTCAGGCTCGGACGGACTGATCGCAATCCCATTGCTTTTCGGTCTGCCGCGTCAGTCCTGTGGCCCCAGACGGTCACTCACGAGAATGAAGAGTCTCATAGGCGGATCTCCCCGGCCACTTATTGCGCGAGATGGTTGCCATTGGATTCATGTCCGATGACGCCTGGTCTCGGTGAGCTCGTCCAACGCCATCAAGACCGGGCGTTGCGGCGTGCTTTACAGTCAGCAGGTGCCATTACTCGCCACGCCCGCCGTGCCTCCCGGCTCGATGGCGGCGCTGACACAGCCCGAGATCCATGCGAACGGCGTAGTGCTTCGGCCCTGGCGACTGTCGGATCATCCGGCTGTCGTGGCGGGCTACACCGATCCCGCCATTCAGCGCTGGCACTGCCGGTCGATGACCGAAGACGAGGCCCGCGAGTGGATAGGTTCCTGGCCGGGCCGGTGGCGCGGTGAGACCGGTGCCGGGTGGGCCGTGCTCGACGCGGGGGACGTCGCCGGGCAGATCAGCCTGCGTCGGATCGATCTTTTCGAAGGCCTGGCCGAGGTGTCGTACTGGGTGCTGCCCGGCGCGCGCGGTCGTCGCATCGCCCCGCGAGCGCTGTCAGCGCTTAGCGCGTGGTGCTTCGAAACGCTCCGACTGCACCGGGTCGAGTTGTCCCACTCGACGGCGAACGTCGCGTCCTGCAGGGTCGCGCACTACGCCGGCTTCGCCGAAGAGGGCACGAAGCGGAGCGAGGCCCGCCATATCGATGGCTGGGACGACATGCACCTCCACGCCCGCCTCAACGACGACGCCTGACGAGCCGCGGGCGAGCGATTGCCCGGTGCTCGCGGGCACCGAGCAAGATCGTCCGCGGACGCTGCCGATCATGCCGCGGCGGGCACATACGGGAAGGTCTGTGACGGCGTCGCCGTCGAGGTCGAGTTTGAACTCGTACAGTCCCTCGGGGTGGAAGCCCTCCGTCTGATCAGAAGTCAGGCGGCCGGCCCGGCGGGGATGCGGCCGGGAGCCGGAGGACGAACCGCGCGCCGCACGGGCTGTCCTCGATTCCGAGGGTCCCGCCGCCGGCCTCCGCGATCTGCCGGGCGATCGCCAGGCCGAGCCCGGCCCCTCCGGCGGACGTGGTGCGTGGGGGGTCCAGCCGGGTGAACCTCTGGAACACCAGCTCACGCTTGTCCGGATCGATGCCCGGGCCGTCATCGATCACCTCCATGACCGCGACGCCGTACGGGAAACGTGGATCATCGAGGGAGGCGCCCGGCTCCTGCCGTACGGTGATCCTGATCGCGATCTGGGCATGCCGTTCGGCGTTGTCGATGAGGTTGGTGAACAGGCGAGCCAGTCGTGACCTGTCGCCCAGCACGACCACGCCGGGGTCGATCGAGGTGTCGATCCGCTTGGCCGGCGGCCGGGCGCGCAGCTCCGCGGCGACGAGTTCGGACAGGTCGACGGGCTCGTGGGCGCCCGGCATCCCCGAGTCGAGCCGCGTGATGGTCAGCAGGTTCTGCGCGATCGCCTGCAGGCGATCGAGGCGGGGTAGGACGGCCGCGCCGAGCGCCGGCACGCTGGTCTCGTCGGGCGCGAGCAGAGCGTCTTCGACCTCCGCGCGCATGGCGGTGACAGGAGTCCGCAGGTCATGGGAGACGTCGGCGACCATCTGGCGCTGCCGGTCCAGCGTGGTCCGCAGCTCCCGCAGTGCGGCGTGCAGCCGGCACAGCGTCTGGTTGACGCTCTCCGCGAGCTCGTGGATCTCGTCGTCGGTGGGAGGCACGGGAACACGGCGTCCGGAGCTGGCCGCGTTGATCTGGTCGAGTTCGCTCCGGATCGCGGTCACGGGCCGCAGGGAGGCGACGACCGTCCGATGGCCGAGGAAGGTGACGACCACGGCCAGCAAGGCCGCCAAGCCGCCGACCATCGCGGCCAGCCGCGGGTGCACCCAGAAGGGGACCGCGGGCGAGGCGGCGTAGACGATCCACTGCTCGCCGCGGCGATGGACTCGCTGCGCGACCACGATGTCGCATCTGCCGGGGCGGACTCCTCCACAGATGACGGACGTGGCGACGTTCCTCCCCTGCGGGGTGAACGCCGTGATGGGCGGCCTCCCTCGCAGGTCCGGAGTCGAGGCGACGACATGACGGCGTGAGTCGACGACCTGGATGCTTCGCAGTGGGAGGGTCGCGAGAGGGTATTGCAGCCGCCCCTGCTCCATTTGGATGGCCACGCGCGCTCCCGCCGCGGTGATCTCCTCAGTGGCGGACTCGACGGCGTAGCGCTCAATCGCGATCATGACCGTGGTGGCCAGCAGCGTGGACAGCACCGCAGCCACGACACCGGTGAACAGAGTGACGCGTGTGGTGATCGAGAGTCGGTGTCTCGCACTCATTCCACTCCCCCTGCCAGTGGACCACATGGCCGCCCGGCCGTGGCAGCGGGGTTACGTCGCGGGGGACCGTGCGCCGACGGGTGACGGACGCGGCCACTCGCACCGGTGATCTACCGGCTCGCTGCCGCTACCCGCGGTCGTGGGCCGGCGAAGGCACGTTGGACGTGGCGTCCTGCTCGGCCGTGGAGTCGCCGCTCGGCTTGATGTCCGGCTTGGTGCCCGGCTTGGTGCTCGGCTTGGTGTCCGGCTTGGTGTCCGGCTTGGTGCTCGGCTTGCGGCGGGAATCGACGTTCGGCTTGTGGCCGGGTCGGCCGGACGGGCCACGCGGAGGCTTGCCGGTGTGGGGTTCCGTGGTCGGACTCGGGGCCGGTTCCGGGGCCGGTTCGGCGCAGGCGCCCTTGTGCACGACCCTTGCGGAGTCGCCGGCCGTGCCGAGAGCGGAACCGACCTTGACCGTGACCTTTCTGACGTCCACGTATCCGCACTGAGGGGTTTTGAACCGCACTTTGAACTTCTGGTCGTACACCGAATGGCCCGACAGTTCGACCTGCCGTTTGAAGCTGCGTTCCACGGTCCTCGCGCCCACGGTGATCGTCTGGCGGAAGGTGGCCGTCAGCGTGACGGGGTCCGGCGTGGTGTTCCCGACCCTGACCGAGAGAGTGCTGCCGTTCCAGGAGGAGATCGACACAGTGGGCGGCGTGCACGGGTCGCCCTTCACCGCGACGACCTCGCTGCGCGCCCCGACGGACGCCTTCGTGGTCGTCGACACCGTGACCTGCCGGTATACGGTCTCTCCGCAGCCCGGCGTGGTGAACCCCCCGTCGATCGCCCGCTTGTAGGCCGTGGAGCCGGTGAGGACGAAGGTCGTCGTGCGGCCCGCCGCGAGCGTGGACGCGGACGCCCCCTGGGCGAAGTGCACGGTGAGGGTGACGTTCCGCGGCGTCGACGTCCGCGCCTGGATCGTGGCGGTGCGCCCGTCGAAGCGGGCGATGGTCAGGTCGCTCACCTTGACCGCGACGGAGGCCGGAGTGCGTGTACGGCCCGGGCTGGGCGTCGGTGTCGCTGTCGGGGCCGGGGCCGGAGAGGCCGTGTGGGTGCCCTGCGAGGTCGCCTGCGGCGCCGAGGCCTGGGAAAGGGTCGTGTCGTCGCGATTGGCGGCGAGCACGGCCACCGCTATCACGCCCGCCGTGACAGCCCCGGCTCCGATCAGCACCCTCGGGCCGTAGCGGAGTGGTCGTTTGTGCCTGGTCCGCGCGGGGGTGGTGTTCGTCCGGGGTGCGGACGTTTCCAGAGGCACCCCCGGGACCAGAGGGGCGGCGAGCTCGGCGAGGTGGCGCCGGCCACGGTGCTCCCAGTCCGGCCCGTACGCGCCGAGCGCCGCCGCCTCCACCTCGCGGGCGAACGCCCCAGCGGTCAAGGGTCGGTCCGCCGGATGTTTGGCCAGCCCACGGATCACCAGGTTCCGGACCGAGCTGGGCGCGGCCTCCACCGGGATCGCCGCGCTCTGGTGCAGGTGCGGGAGGGACGCCAGAGGATCGGCTCGGTACGGTGCGCGTCCGGTGAGGCATTCGAAGAAGACGCATGCCGCCGCGTAGATGTCGGTCGCGGGACTGGCGGACGCGCCGTTCCACAGCTCAGGTGCCATGTACGAGGGGGTCCCCGCGAACACGCCCGGGCCGCCGTCTATGACGGCGGCGATGCCCGGATCGGCGATCTTGCTGAACCCGTCGGCCTGGACGAGGACGTTCCCCGGCGCGAAGTCGCCGTGGACGACGCCGACGCCGTGGGCGGCGGACAACCCGAGCAGCGAGCTCTTCAGTATGACCAGCGCAGCCTCGGGGCTGGTGGAACCGTACTCGTCGAGGATCTCGCGGAGCGGTACGCCGTTCACGAACTCCATGACGACGGCGGCGCCGAGAGGGCTTTCGACGAGTCCGTAGAACCGCACGATGTGCGGATCGGCGAGTTCGGTCATCCGGCCGGCCTGCTCGCGGAACGCGAGGCGGAAGCGGGGATCCGCGTTGAGCTCGTCGCTCAGATATTTGATCGCGGCAGGGACGCCGGTCTCGGTATACGTGGCGAGGACGACCTGGCCGCTCCTTCCGGACCCGAGTACGCGTTCTTCCCGGTATCCCGGGATGGGCCAGGCGTTCATCGTTTTCCCCCGGAGTGACGACGCTCCCGAGTCCCTGGATGTACGCCTCATCGAATACGCGGATCGGCAGGGGATCGGTAGATCATCACTGTGATCGTTCAGTTACGGACAGGTACGGCGTTTCAGCATATGTCAGGGTTTTAGGATTAGATTCCTTTAAATAATCAAATGCTAAGTTTGGTAGACATTGCGCGGATGGTCCCTTCCGTGCCGGTTCACATGCCTCGCATCGGGGAATCGCGCCGGCTGCGGCAAGCCGGCAACGGTGATCCGTCGTGTGGATTCATTCGGCGAGAGCGGCTGCCCGCCGGGCCCGGGGTTTCGGGGCGATGGTGACGATGATCGCCAGGGTGCAGACGACTGCGATCGCCGCGACCGCGGCGGGGACTCCGGTCCGCGACGTCGCGAGCGGCAACAGCAGGATCATGGTGACGCAGCCCAGAGTCACGGCGGGATGGATGACGGGCCTCGCCAGGATCGACGCGTGGACCATCCAGAGCAGGACGAGGAACACGCCGACAGGGATCGCGACGGCATAGCAGACGGCGAGGGGTGATGTGTTGAGGTCGTGTCCGGTCTGCTCGACCGCGACCTCGAGGCCGGCGCCGAGGGCGGCGAGGGCCGCGAAGAGGCCGTAATGGCCGTATCCCCACAGGTAGGAACGATGGCGACGGACGCTGAGACCTTCGCCGGCCGGTGCGAGGAAGTAGAGCCACCAGAGGGCGAACAGCAGGGCGAGACCGGAGACGGCGATGAGAACGAGAGAGCCGCTGACCTCGTCCGCCTTGATCGCTCCTTCGACGCTCCTCGTAGCGGCGAGGACGCTCTCGCCGAGAAGGATGATCGTGAACAGGCCGTAGCGCTCGGCGATGTGGTGCGGGTGCCAGTTGGTGGGTCTGGTCCGCTCGGCCCAGCGTGGCACCGCGAGTTCCAAGGCGGCCAGGCCGGCGAAGAACGGCAGCTGGGCCGATGGCGGCAGGGTGCCCGTTTCCGAGAGGACGAGCCGGAGTGCCCAGGCGGCCTGCATGAGGCTGATCCCGGCGGCATAGCGCAGTGCGGTGCGCCGGCTCGCCGCGTCGTCGGCGCCGGCCCGCAGCCATTGGGCGACGAGCCCGATCCTCATGATGAGGTAGCCGAACGTGACTGCGCGATAGTCGGAGTGGTCGGCGGCGGCCGGAACGCCGGCGGCGAGGACCAGCACGCCCGCCATCTGCACCATGGTCAGCAGCCGGTAGGCGGCGTCGTCGGTGTCGTAGGACGAGGCGAACCAGGTGAAGTTCATCCACGCCCACCAGATCGCGAAGAAGACCTGGAGGAACGGGACGAGCCCGGCCAGGGCGTGACCGTCGGCGATGCCGTGGGCGAACTGGGCGGTTACGGCCGCGATCGCGACCACAAAGGTGAGGTCGAAGAGCAACTCGAGCTGGCTCGAGACGCGGTGCGGCTCGTCGATCGCACGCGCGCTCATCCGGACCCGGATTCTGATGCCTGCTGATGGCAAGACCTTGCTCCTGTCGCCGCGCGCCTTCGTCCACACAGAAGGACCGGGCAGAGCTTCGATCTGTGACACCTGTGCGACGCCGTCACGGACGGAGGCCGTCAGGCCGCTTACCCGTGCGACGTCGCCTTGTCCGCAAGGCGTTCGAACTCCCACTGCGGGAGAAGACCTGTGATCAACTCGCCCGCGATGAGCCAGCTCGGCGTCGCCCGCACGCCGAGCAGGGCGCCCGTCGACTCGGCTCCGAGCAGGGCCGCCATCGCGGTGCCGGTGGTCAGCGCGGGACGGAGGTCGTCGAGATCGACGCCGACCTCGTTCGCGTGGCGCTCGATCACCGCCGTGTCGCCGAGGTCCTCACCGAGCGCGAAATGGGCGGCGAACAGGTCTCTGTTGAAGCCGTCCGACACATCGGGCCGGAACAGGCGAACCCACTCCGCCGCGGCCAATGCCGTCCGTGTGTCGGGCAGCCGCACCGGCCAGTTCAACGGCAGTCCCGCCTCGGCCGCCTCGCGTTCGAGTGTCGTGTACATCGGACCGACACGCGGCCCCGCATCGATTCCCTCAGGCGGAATGCCGGGATGGATCTGAAATGGCAGCTGGACGACGTCCAGGCCGTGTCTTTCGAGGATGTCGTTCCGCTGTTGTCCCACGTAACAGAACGGGCAGATGAAGTCGAACCAGTGCTGGACCGACTCACGCGACACCATTGTCAGTCCTCGCCCTCATGATCTTACGTTACAAGCGATGAGTGTAACGTAACTGCTCTTCGGCCCTCAAGTCGGCCTGTGACTTCGTGTTACAGTTACTAACTGTAACGAATCAAGTATGGTGCTGTGACGGCCGCAATCCGTGAGGTGATCCCATGGTCCGAGCACGACAGCCACAGGGTGGGCGACCCGGCGGCGATGGTGCGACGGGCGAGACCGACCGTGCGCGCCCCGGAGGCCGGCCTCGGGACGAGGCCATCGACGAGGCCATCATCCTTGCCGCCCGCGAGCGGCTTGTACGTGACGGCTACTCGAGGATGACGATCGGTGACATCGTCGCCGACGCCAAGGTGACCCGGCCCACGCTCTATCGCCGCTGGAGTAACAAGTTCGATCTGGTGGTCGACGCGCTCGACTACGGTTTTCGCAAACAGCGCGACATGTACGCTGTCGACCTGTCCGAGTTGGAGCCTCGCGACGCGCTCGTCGAGGCCGTCCGCCGGCTCGACCCCGCCTACTTCAACCCTGACGCCATGGTGCTGATGGGCAACTTCGCCGGCGAGGCGATCCGCACACCGGAACTGCTCGAGATCCTGCGCAAGCACGGCGTCGAGCCCCGCATCGCCCTGGTGGAGGAGGTGCTGAAGCAGTTGCAGGAACGCCGCGTGGTCAACGCCGACATCGATACCCGCGCGATCGCGATGATGTGCTTCGGCAGCTACTTCGCCGCGTTCTACGCCGGCGAGCCGAAGCAGGACATATCCGAACGCGTCGTGGCCGTGCTGTGGCCGGCCATCGCCGCCACCCCGCGACGGCTGGACGGCTGAGATCGATGACTTCCGTGACGGTCGAGAACGATCTCGTCTTCGCCACCGTCGGCAGGACCGGACTCGGACTGGATCTGTATCGCGCACCGCAGCCCGACGCGCCTTTGGTGCTGTACGTCCACGGTGGCGGCTGGCGGCACGGCGACAAGGCCGATGGGAGCGCCGAGCGGCTGGCGCCGCTGGCCGCGTACGGCGTGACGGTGGCGTCGGTGAACTATCGGCTGGTGCCCGACGCGGTCTTTCCCGACCAGGTGCACGATCTCAAAGGGGCTGTGCGATGGCTGCGGGCCCACAGTGCGGGCCTGGGTGTGGCCACCGAGCGGATCGGCGTCTGGGGCGCATCGGCAGGGGCCTATCTCGGCTCCCTGCTGGCCCTGACGCCCGGGGACGCGGAGTACGAGGGCACGGTCGGCGGCAACCTCGATCAGTCCAGCGAAGTGCAGGCCGCCGTCCATTGGTTCGGCCAGTCCGACCTGCTGGTGTCCGGCTCCCGCAGCGAACTCGAAGCCCGCGTCCTGCCGTTCGCGTTCGAGGCGGACCTGCTCGGCGTGTCCACCGTCGCCGAGGTCGCCGACCGTGCCCGTGAGTTGAGTTTGCTGTCCCGCGTCTCTCGGCAGGCGCCGCCCTTCCTGATCGCGCACGGCGATCGGGATCGGGTGATCCCGCCTTCGGAAGGCGAAGCCCTGCATGGCGCGCTGAGCCGAGCCGGGGTGAACACCCGCTTCGACCTCCTGGGCGGCGCCGGTCACGAGGGAGTGGAGTTCGATCGCCCCGACTCGCTTGCCGTGACGGCGGCCTGGTTGCGCGCCGTCCTCTGCTGACCTCGCGTCGGCTCGCGGCCCGTTCATCGCGGATGGAGGGTCATCGAACGGCTCGTCTTCAGCGTCTCAGGGTGGGCAGGTCCGAGGTACTGCTGCTGGAGGTTCAGCACCTGACGGTAGATCCGCTCGGCCTGGTGAGTGCGGCCCTGGGCGGCGAGTACGTCGGCGAGGTCGCGGCGAGTGGTGAACAGCCGGGCGTCGGTGGCGCTGAGGACCTGGTCCATGGTGGCCAGGACGTCTCGCAGCATGCTCTCGGCCTGTGATGGGCGGCCGAGTGCCGCGAGCGTGCGGGCCAGGGTCGCCCTGCTTGTCAGCGTCAGTGGATGCTCGGCACTCAGCACGCGAGACAAGGTGTTCACGACTTGGGTGCACAGGGCTTCGGCGTCCTGGTGTGCGCCGCCCTCGTTGGTCCAATGCGCCAGATCCGCCCAGGCGTCGAGCGTTCTGGGATGTTCGTCGCCCAGGACGCGGCGGTCGATCTCCAGCGCTCGGCGGCACAGGTCGGCGGCCTGTTCGGCGTCTCCCCGCATTCCGACCGACCAGGCGAGATCGACGATGGTCGTCAACGTGTCGGTGTGTTCAGGGCCCAGAAATGCCTCCTGGTCGGCGATCAGATCGCGGTACATCTGTTCGGCTTCGCCGTAGCGCCCCTGAGCCATGATGGCCCCGATGAGCTGGTCTCTGGTGAGAAGCGTGCGCAGGTCAGCATCGCCCAGCACGCTCTGCCGGTCCTCAAGGACGGTACGGAACAGGTCTTCGGCCTCGCGGTTCCGACCTCGGGCGACCAGTGTGACACCGAGAACGTGGCGGGCCTCGATCGCTTCGGGATGCAGATCCCCGAGCCTGGACGCCGCGGCGAGGAGCAGCCGCGCTATCCCCTCACCACCCGCGCCCTCCTTGTTCCCGATCAGCCACAGCGAGTAGTGCGCGCGACCCGCGACCTGCAACAGGTTCAGCAGTGTCGGGGTGTCGAGATGAGGGGCCGCCCAGGTGAGCAGTGCCTCCACATGGGGGATCAGCTTCTCCCAGCGCGGCCAGTCCGCGGGACGTTCGATCTCCAGCGCCTCGGCAGCGGTGCTGACCAACCGTACGGCCATCTCCGGAATCGAGGTGTCCTTCGTCATCCGCGCCCGGCAGGTGTCGGCCACCACCGGATGGAGCGTGAGGTCGGGCAGGTCACCCGGCACCGGAACGGCGTCGATCAACGCCAGCTCGGCGAGAGCGCGCAAGGTCTGCTCGCTCACCGACGAGGCGAGCATGGCCATGGGAATCGGCGTGGTCGGCGCGAAGCAGGCCAGCAGATACAACACCTCCCTCGCCCGGTCCACGCCCTGTTCCGCGAGCGCGTCCAGGGCAAGCTCCCAGGTCCGCGAGACCGCCGCTCGCGCATCGGAGCGCACGGCATCCAATTCGGTGACCGCCGCCTGACCGCTGTCCAGCGCTCGCCGGTAGTCCGCGAAGCTGTGCCACCTCGCGAACGGAGAGGTCAGATACACCCCCGCCAGATGCAGCGCGAGGGGCAGCCCGCCAAGGCGCCGCGCAAGCTCCACCGCCTGCCGCCCGTCCGGATCGGGGATGTCCGGAGCGGTTCTTCGAAGTACGGCTGCCGCCGTGATGTCGTCAAGAGGCTTCAGCGGCACCACCCGCATCCCGCTGCCCCAGACCTGCGGATCGACTACCCGCGTGGTCACCACGGTGAGGATCCCGCCGCCTTCCCGTACCCAACCCGCGCCATCCGCAGGTGTTGACGTACCGTCGGTGGCCAGGACGGATGGCACGTCCGCGTTGTCGAACACCAGCAGAGCGTTTCGGCTTCCGGCGGGACGCTCGGCCAGGAACGTCCAGAACCGGTCGGCCGCGGTCGGCGCGGCATCGTTCACGTCCCGCAGGAGTGATTCGGGCGCGCCCAGCCGTCGGAGGATCTCCACGATCCCGCCACGCAACGACATCGAATCCGCGACGTTCACCCACCATACGGGCCGCCCGCGCCGACGGAACTCCGCCGCCAGCCACAGCGCCAGCGTCGATTTGCCGACTCCTCCCATCCCGGCCAGCACCAACACCCGGGAAGCGCGCCTGCCCCTGTACGTCAGCACGCTCCTCAACTCTGCCTTGAGGTCGTCGCGGCCCAGGACCTCGGACGGCAGACGGCCGTACGGCGCCGCGACTGGAAGCGCGCCAGTGGAATCGGCGGACGGCGAACGTGGTGGTCCGCCTCCGGCGCGCCGGACATCGCGACGATCCAGCACCGCCACCCGAAGCTGCCACGCGCCGACCCCCAGTGCGGCGACCCCGGCGACCGAGGCCGCGGCACTCAGCAGATCCATGCCCCGACAATAGAATCGAAGCCTGGCCGGGCCTACCCGTTCAAAGCCGGCAGTGCCGCCCTGCGACGCGGCTACGTGTTGTGGTGGTCCGAGGCGGTGCGGGCCGGGTCACCGACGATGACCTCGCCGTCGCGGATGGTCCAGGACAATCCCTCGACGGGGCCGGAGAGCGCGGCCTTGAACCGCCGGCTCACGTCATCGACCAGGACCTCGGTCTCTCCCTCGTTCAGGGCGATCAGGACATCGCGCGCGACACGCCGCGGATCGTTCTTGATCACCTTGAGGTCGCCCGTCATTCCGGTGTCGGTGTAGCCCAGATGGACGCCCAGGACCTGGGTGCCCTGCCCGGCCAGTTCGACGCGCAGCGCGTTGGTCACCGACCACAGCGCCGCCTTCGACGCGCCGTACGCCCCCGCGCCCGCGGCCCACGACAGCGCGGAATGGATGTTCACCATCGCTCCGCCGCCATTCGCGGCCAGGACCGGTGCGAAATGATGAGCGACGCGCAACGGGCCGAAGACGTTGATGTCGAACACGGCCTGGACGTTCGCGACGGACTCTTTCACGATCGGTTCCCTGGCGGGAACCCCGGCGTTGTTGACCACGATCGAGACGTCGCGCGCATGGCGGGCGAGATCGGCGACCGCCGCCTCGTCCCTGACGTCCAGGGCCACCGCCTCGATTCGGGCGTCGCCGGCCGGCGCGGGGTCGCGCGCGGTGGCGTACACCTTCGCGGCGCCGAGATCCAGGAATTCGGCGACGAACGCCTCACCCAGGCCCCGCTGCCCGCCGGTGACCAGCACGGCGGCTCCCTTGATGGAGGTCATCCCTTCCACCTCTCTTCCTGCCGACGGGGTCCGCTCACATCGGCATGCGGATCGCCGCCAGCTGAGTGGCCTGTGCGACCAGGCGGTCCTTGCCGTCCCAGACATACGTGGTCTCGTCCATCCGCCCGTTCGTGACATCGGCGGTGTGCGTGCGGACGCGGAGCGGCCCGGGCGCGGGGACGCGCCGGATGTAGGCGCTCAGTTGAATGGTGGGAGTCCGGCCCGGCAGGTCCAGGTCGAAGTTGACCGACGGGACGGGGTCGAGGGCGACGAGCAGCGAGAGCGGGTCCCAGTCGGAGCCGTCGGCGAGGCGCTGCCAGCCCGCGATGACGCCTCGGCGGGACGGCGCACCGGACAGGAAACCGAGGCGGCCGGGGTCCAGTCGCTGCTCGATCACCTCCATGAGCGGCACAGGGAAGGCGCCGCCAGGCGCCTCGGGCGGGGTGCGCGGGCATTCGCGCTCCGCGGGAAGATCGACCGGCTCCAGTCCCGACCACCGGGAGGGGGCCTCCTCCAGGCGTTCCAGTGTGATCAACGCCTCGACGCGTACGGCACCGCCCTGGGTCAGCCGAGCCCGCACCTGGGCGGTGCTCCGCCCGGTCCGCAGGGGCTCGACGCGGATCTCGGCGGGACCCGGCGAGGGCGCGCTGACGAAGGACCCGCTCACCGCGCTCGGATGCGGATGATCCTCGGCCGAGCCGTCACAGGCCGCGCGGCTCATCACCGCGAGCAGGTAGCCGCCGTGCAACTTCCCGGCCACGCTCCACTGGGGGTCCAAGTCGGTCTCGTGGACGTCTCCGCGCCGGACCACCGCGGTCGCTTTCTGAAAGGTGCCCATCGTGTCCTCGTCCGTCTTCGCCGGTCTCCACGCCGCCGGTCCACACGCATGTCGCTGATCATCGTGATCGAGGCCGGTTCCGGACCCGCGGGGGGTCACGCGGCACTCGCTGCCAGGCGAGGAGGTGATGAAAAGTGCCATCAAACACGCTTTTGGTGTGAGAGGTGATATTTCAGATTAAAGCCTGCCATAAATGGCCATCCATGGAGCTGAAGAGATGAGCCGTCGGTGGGACCCCCGCCGCCGTGCGAGGGACGGAGAAGCGTAGGGTCCGGGCATGAGCGATCATTACGACGTCGTGGTCCTCGGCGCGGGACCCGGTGGGTACGTCGCCGCGATCCGGGCGGCCCAGCTCGGGCTCCGTACGGCGGTCATCGAAGAGCGCTATTGGGGCGGCGTGTGCCTCAACGTGGGGTGCATCCCCTCCAAGGCCCTCCTGCGCAACGCCGAGCTCGTCAACCTCCTGTCCCGCGAGGCCAAGACGTTCGGCATCCAGGTCGACGGTGAGATCACCTTCGACTACGGCGAGGCCTTCCGGCGCAGCCGTAAGGTCGCCGACGGCCGGGTCAAGGGCGTGCACTTCCTGATGAAGAAGAACGGCATCACCGAATACGACGGCCGGGGCACCTTCACCGATCCGAACACCCTGCGCGTGGACGGCGCCGACGGCACCACGACGACGGTGACGTTCGGCCACTGCATCATCGCCACAGGCGCCACCACCCGGCTGCTGCCGGGCACGTCCCTGAGCGAGAGGGTCGTGACGTACGAGGAGCAGATCCTCAGCGAGAAGCTGCCCGAGAGCATCGTGATCGCGGGTGCGGGCGCCATCGGCGTCGAGTTCGCGTACGTGCTCAACGGCTACGGCGTGAAGGTGACGATCGTCGAGTTCCTCGACCGCCTCGTGCCGCTCGAGGACGAGGAGGTCTCCGCCGAGCTGGCGCGGCGCTACAAGCGGCTCGGCATCGACGTGCTGACCTCGACCCGGGTCGAGGCGATCGACGAGTCCGGCGACAAGGTCAGGGTCACGGTCTCGCGCGACGGGCGGCCCGAGACCCTCGAGGCCGACAAGGTGCTGCAGGCCATCGGCTTCCAGCCGCGGGTCGAGGGCTACGGGCTGGACAACACCGGCGTACGCCTGACCGACCGGGGCGCCATCGACATCGACGGGCATTGCCGTACGAACGTGCCGCACATCTTCGCGATCGGAGACGTGACGGCCAAGCTCATGCTCGCGCACGCGGCCGAGTCGATGGGCATCGTGGCGGCGGAGACGATCGCGGACGCCGAGACGATGGAGCTCGACTACGTCATGATCCCCCGGGCCACCTACTGCCAGCCGCAGATCGCGAGCTTCGGCCACACCGAGGCTCAGGCGCGCGAGCGCGGCTTCGACGTCAAGGTGGCGAAGTTCCCGTTCACGGCGAACGGCAAGGCCCACGGCCTGGGCGACACCGCCGGCTTCGTCAAGATCCTCAGCGACGCGACGTACGGCGAGATCATCGGTGCGCACCTGATCGGGCCCGACGTGACCGAACTGCTGCCCGAGTTGACGCTGGCCCAGCAATGGGATCTGACGGTGCACGAGGTGGCGCGCAACGTGCACGCCCATCCCACGCTCGGGGAGGCGGTCAAGGAGGCCGTCCACGGGCTGGCCGGACACATGATCAACTTCTGAGGTCGTGCCGTTTTCGCGAGGATGAGAGAGCCCTTCGCCCGGGTGGGGGGCTCTCCGCCGGCGGGTGCGTCGCCGCGCCGGTCTCTCGCGGCATCTTCGGAAAGGGCATATAACGCGTTTCGCGCTGTGATCATGCGCTATACGGTTGTCGTCCGTGTATCGCCCCCTCCTTTATGCCGCGCTCGTGCCGGTGTTGCTCATGACCGGCTGTACGGCCGAGACATCCACCCCGTCCGAACCCGCTCCCCGCCCCATCGTGTCCGCCACCGCGTCGCCGACGGCGGCCGAGGACGAGTACGCCGTCTGGAACGCCGGGCGCTCCACGCCCGTCGCCGACCCGATCTACCCGAAGCGGGGCACCGACGCCCTGGACGTGTTGCACTACGACCTGGCGCTCGACTGGTCGCCGTCCGAGCGCGTCCTGACCGGCACGGCGACTTTGCAGGTGCGGCCGACGAAGGACGCGGCGTCCTTCAGCCTCGACTTCACGCCCTACGAAATCGACTCCCTGACGGTCGACGACGCTCCCGCCACCGGCAAGGTGGCCAAGGAGAAGCTCACCGTCGCGACCCCCGTCACCGAGGACAAGCCGTTCACCCTCGTCGTGGGCTACCACGGCAAGCCGATGACCACCCCGATGCCGTCGAAGCGCAGTGACGCCCATCCGCTCGGGCTCACCGTCGACCGGGACGGCGGTCTGTGGACGATGCAGGAGCCGTTCGGGGCCTTCACCTGGTATCCCGCGAACGACCAGCCGTCGGACGAGGCGCTGTACGACATCTCGGTGACGGTGCCGAAGGGCTGGTCGGGCGTCGCCAGCGGCACCCCCAAGGGGCGGGACGGTGACACCTTCCGCTACCAGAGCACCGATCCGGTGGCGTCCTACCTGACCACGCTCGCCGTCGGGAAGTACAAGAAGGTCGTTGCGAAAGGCCCGCACGGGCTTCCGCTGACCTACTGGTACCTGCCGCGCGACAAGGACGCCGTCCCCGTTCTGAAGAAGTCTCCGAAGTACCTGGCATGGCTGGAGAAGAAATTCGGCCCCTATCCCTTCCCCAGCGGCGGCATCGTCATGGTGGACTCCGACTCCGGGATGGAGACCCAGCAGATGATCACACTGGGGTCCGCCGTGGCCAAGGAAGGGGCGGACGGATTGGAACTGGACGTCCTGCACGAGTACTCCCACCACTGGTTCGGCGACACCGTCACCCCGGCCGACTGGACGGACGTGTGGCTGAACGAGGGCTGGGCGACGTACGCCCAGTTCCTCTACCAGAGCGAACGGGACAAGATCCCGCACGCCTCCCTCGACGCCTGGTTCCGGCAGTCCGACGCCGCTCTGCGTAAGGAGTTCGGCCCGCCCGGTCACCCCAGGCCGTCGGAGTTCGCCGCGAGCAACGTCTACATCTGCGCGGCGGCGATGCTCCGTCAATTGAACAACACGCTGGGCGACAAGAAGTTCTTCGCGCTCGCCCGTGCCTGGGCGCAGGACCACCGGAACACCCAGCAGACCCGGGCCTCGTTCACCGCCTTCGTCAACGAGCAGACCGGCCAGGACTTCACCGCGTTCATCGACGCCTGGCTGGACTCGCGGACCACACCACCGAAGTCACTGAAGGATCGACGCTAGGACCGTCCCGGCGGCAGGCTCACGCACCGCGCAGTGTCGCGCCCTGACGCCGGGACATCCGGAGCCGGATTCGTCCGGAGTCTCGGCCGGGTTCGAGCACCACCTTCTCGGCCGCCTGCGGCACGAGACGGAGGTCGTGGGTGATGAGGATGGTGGTGCGCCCGGCCATCAGCCTGCGGAGCGGTTCCATGATCCTCAACGCCGTCGGCTCGTCCAGCCCGGTCATCGGCTCGTCGAGGACCAGCACGGGAGCGTCCCGCAGGAGCGCGCGGGCGATGGCGATCCGCTGCCGCTGGCCGCCGGACAGCAGCCGCCCCCGCTGACCGATGGGCGTGTCGTAGCCGAGCGGCAGCGCCCGGATGAAGTCGTGCGCGCCGGCCGCGACCGCGGCCTCCACGATCTCGGCCTGGCCCGCTCCGGGCCGGCCGTAGGCGATGTTGTCGCGCGCGGTTCCGGAGAAAAGCAGGTTCTCCTGCTGGAGAAGGGTGATGCGGTCGCGCAGCACATGGCGCGGCAGATCGCGGATGTCCTCGCCGTCGAGCAGGATGCGCCCCGCGGTGGGGTCGTAGAACCGCATCAGCAGTTTGGCGACGGTCGACTTGCCCGCCCCGCTCGGGCCGGTGCACACGATCAGCTCGCCGGGCAGTGCGCTGAACGACAGCCCGCTCAGCGTCGGGCGGGTCCTGGTGGGATAGGTGAAGTAGACGTCGAGGAACTCGACGTGGCCCCGGGAACGGGGCGCGATGAGGTGGGCGTCACGCCGGTCGCTGACGGCGGGACGGGCCCGAAGCACCTCCATGATGCGGTCGGAGCCCGCGGCGGCCTCCGAGACGGTGAGCGCGATCTCCCCGAGTTGCTGGACGGCCGGATACAGGTAGGCCAGGTAGGCGGCGAAGGCCAGCAGTCCGCCGATGGTGAGTCTGCCCTCAGCGATCTCCCACGCCCCGACGCCGATGATCACGAGCAGGCAGCAGGTCTCGATCACCTGCGCGGCGGGGCCGTACAGGGAGGACAACCGCGCCTGAGAGAGATTGGCGAGCAGCCACCCACGGCCGGCCTCGTGAAGGCGCCGGGCCTCGGCGTCCTGGCGGTTGTAGGCCTGCACGAGCGACTGGTTCGACAGGGCCTCCTCGATGGTGCTGTTCATGAGGGCGTTGCTGTAGCGCTCACGCGCGGCCGCATGCCTGAAGCGCGCCGCGAACACCTTGGCCATCAGGAGGAACGCCGGCACCAGCGCGAATGTCACCAGCGCGAGGTCCCACCTGATGTAGATGGCGGCGGCGGCGAAGAAGACCGCGCTGATCAAAGCAGTGATCAGCCGGATCAGGCCGGAGGCCACGAGTTCCTCGATGGCCTCGATGTCGTCGGTCAGCCGGGCCATCAGGTCGCCGAGTCGGCGGTTCTCGAAGAAGTCGGGAGTCAGCGTCTGGAGATGTTCGAACACGTTGTCGCGCAGTCGCAGCAGGAAGCGCTCCCCGACGACGGCCGCGCCGTAGGCGCCGGCGAACGACGCCACGCCGGCGACGGCCGCGAGGCCGAGCCAGGCCAGCGCGGGCGTCCAGAACGCGCCGAGGTCCTGGCGGCTGAGGACCTCGTCGGTGATGAGCCCGAAGAGCCGGATCGCGGCGACCTCGCAGGCCGCGGCCAGGATCGCCGCGGCGACGCTCACGGCCAGCAGCCAGCGCAGGCCATGGGTGTAAGGCCAGAACCGCCGAAAACTCGTACGGATGGACACGAAGGGCGCGACGGAAAGGGCGTGCGCGCCTGGCGGGTCTTCCGGAGAACGTGTGAAGGAAGGGAGCCGACGGGTGACCCGCCGGCTCCTATCCGGTCGTGCCGGTGTGCTCACCACCACCAGCGCCTGCGCCAACGACGCCAGCGCCGCCGCCGACGTCGCCTGCAACAGCCCCAGCTCTCTGAATCAGATGAGCCGAGGTTCATTGGGAAGATCTTTCCGATACCCATCGATCCCTCCCTTGGTCGGTTCCTCAGGTGGGTCTAATTCCGACAGTAACCCCATTCGGGCATAAATCACCCGTGGGGGTGCGGGTGAGGACACGTGTGGCCGGTTGACGCAGGTCAGCCGCCTGGAGCGGGCGCCGGGTCGGCAGCCGTCGGTGATGCTGCTCAGAGGCGCAGGACTCGTGCTGACGCCTGCCCGCCGCATTCCTTGAGGATCCTGTCCGCCTGCCGCAGGTAGTCCTCGGCGATCTGGTGGCGGGAGGTCTCGTGCAGTGCCCAGCCGAGATTGGCCAGGGTGTAGCCCCAGCAGTGCCGGTCGGCGATCTCGCGGAAGACGGCGGCGGCCTTGTGCAGCCCGTGGATGGCCTCCTCGGGACGCCGCTTCATTCTCAGTATGTTCGCCAGGCCCGCCCGGATCGCGCCCTGGGTGTGGCGGTCGCCGGTCTCCTGGATGACGGCCTCGGCGCGGTCGCGCAGTTCATCGGTCTTCTCGGATGACGTGACGATCGCGAGGACGGGCATCTGAGTCTCTTCCCATCGCCCGCCGGCCGCCAAGGCGATGGCGAGGTCGATCAGGGCTCGGTCTCGTACGCCACTTTGGTCACAGGCATCCGCCAGGGCCTTGACCGATCGTTGGAGGGCGTCGACGGCCGTGGCCAGTTCTCCCTCCTGGAGGGCCACGACCCCATACTCGGCGAGGGCGACGCCTTCGGCCTGCCGGTCGCCGATCGCCTTGGCCTCCGCTATCGCCCATGCTTTGCGCAACGCGGTGGCTCCGTCCTGGTCGACCCATACGCGGTGTTCCGCGTTCCACTCGAAGCCTGGCGGAACGTGGTCGGCGGGTAGGTCGCCGGAGATCGCGTAGTCGCCCAGTTCGTCCACCCATTCGACGTGGATCGCGGCACCGCCGTCGCTCAGGGCATGGACCCTGATGTCGCGTACGGACTCATGGGACAGGAAGTACCGTCCGAGTCGCAGGATGGCTTCGCCTGGTTCGTCCCCCGCCATGTCCTGTTCTCTTGCGAACAGTTGCACCAGGTCGTGCAAGCGCCAGTGCTCCCGTTCCAAGGAACGATCCCGCACCACATGCTGGAGCAAATGCGCTCTCGTGAGCGCGAGCAGCGTTTCCCGGACCTCTGAATGCGGGGCGGCCGCCAACGCCACGACCGCCGGGGTGGACACATAGGGGTTGACGGGGATGAGCCGTCTCATCTCGCCGACCGAATGGCGGGGGTTGAACGCCAGCAGGCGCAGCAGTCGTTTCTGCGCGTCCGTCAGCTTCGCGTAGGACAACGCGAGAGCCGCTCGGACGCCGCGCACCTGGGAATCGTGGTACTCCAGGGTGTCCAGGCGCTGGTGCTGGTCGGCGAGTTGCCGTGCCAGGTCGGCCAGAGGGCGGGACCGGTCGAACCTCAACAACGCCGCCACGATCTGAAGGGCGAGCGGCAGGTGCCCGCAGAGCTCGGCCAACCGGCGCTCCTGCTCCGGGTCGCCTGCGCCGGGTACGCCGAGGACCTCCACCGCGGCCGCGGTGGTCAGCACGTCGAGATCGACGCGCAGGGCGTTGCGCGGATTGTCGAGCGTGTGCCGGGATGTCACCAGCACCCGGTGGCCCCCCGGCCCGGGGAGCAGCGGCAGGACCTGTCTGTCGGCGGATGCGCCGTCCAGGACGACGAGCACGGGGCCGCCGCGCTCGGCCAGCCGCGAGCGATACTGCGCCTGGCGTGCCTTCGCGGTGGGATGCATGTCCGGCTCGGGCACGTCGAGGTCGCGCAGCACCGTACGGACGGCCTCGTCGCCGTCCATCGACTCGTCGGGGTCATAGCCGCACAGGTCCACGAACAGCACTCCGCCGGGGAACCAGCCGTTCCCCACGGCCGTGTGCGCCACCTCCGTCACCAGGGCGCTCTTGCCCACCCCGGCCATCCCGGCGACGAGTGCCACCGAAGGGCCGCCGGTCCCCGGGTCCAACATGCTCAGGAGTTCGCCGATCTCCCGCTCGCGGCCTACGAGATCTCCGTCCTTGTCCGGCAGGCCGCCATGCGGCCACGGCGAACGGGATCGGCGGCTCTGTCCGTCGAGGATGGAACGGGCCTGCGCTCCTATGACCTTTTCGCCGGTGAGGACGGCTCGCTGCCGGGCCTCCGCTTCATGCAGATCGTGCAAGTGGCCGACGCTCAGCAGGTTCGCCACCTCGTCGTCGAGCACGCCTCGGAGGTGGGCCTCGGAACGGAGCCCCTCGACGACGTTCCGGAGAGCGTCGAATTGTTGCGGGAAATGCCGGCCGGCCAGCCAATGGCCGATCGTGGTGGGCGAGACTTTCGCCCGCCGGGCCAGCTCCCTGTTCGCGGGCTCGCCTTTCAGCTTCCCGTCGCGGAATTCACCGACCGCCCGCAGGGCATCGAAGAACGGACCACTGGCCACCGACGCTCCTGTCGTCCGTCCACGGGCATTTCGCTCATGCAGGATAAGACGGTGACCTGGCCGGTGATGGGAAAGCTGTCCAAAACCGATCAAAGGGGTGCTGGACACCGGTTTGGACGGCCACGCTCGACTGCGTCACCCCAAGGCGGGGAAATGCGGACGAGAAGAGGTCACCGGCAAATGAGCGTGCTTCAGGTATTCGTGTTGCTTCTGGCGATGTCGGTCGCGGTCAACTTCGGCTGCGTGGCCGCCTTCATCACGCTGCGGACCGGCGTGGGCTGGGCTCGTGCGGTCCTGACCGGTGGCGGGGCCACGGGCGCGACCCTGGTCATCTTCTTCAGCGCCGTCGCGGCCTACAACGGATGACGGCGGCGAGGCGGCGCGGCCTCCCGTGCGGACGGCCTCAGAAGGTTTCGGTGAGGGCGTTGAAACGGGACAACATGTCGGCCAGCAACCGGACCTCGTCCTCCGGCCAGGTGTCGAGCAGCGCGCGGAAACGCTCCTGGCGGGCTCTTCGCGCACGGTCGAGCCTCTGCTGTCCTTCGTCGGTCAGTTCAAGGAAGTGGGCGCGGCCGTCGACGGGATCGGGGGCGCGCCCGATCAGCCCGAGCGTCTCGAGCACCTTCAGCTGGCGGCTGATGGTGGCCTTGCCGATGCCGTAATAGGCGGCCAGGTCGCTGGGACGCGCCGGAGCGGCCTCGTCGATGCGGACGAGCAGCCCATACGCGGCGGCGTCCAGCTCGGGGTGCACCGCGCGCCTCATCTCGGCGGACAGGGCGCGAGATCGCCGGAACAGGACGCCGAGTTGGTGCTCGACCGCGGAGTACGCTTCACGCCCCTCGACGGGGACCACCGCTGTCGTCTTGGTCATCTCGCTGTCACCCCCCTTTCTTCAGCGGTATCAGGAACGATCGGCACTCGGCGTGTTCGCCGTGGCGCGGAAACGATCAGGCCTGTGGCTGGAGTTCCCCCTGGACCGCCTGGATGTCCAACTCGACCTTCAGGGTGGCTCCGATCAGTGAGATGCCCGCCTGCACCACTTGGTTGTAATTCATCGCGAAATCCTCGCGGCGCAACTCGGTGACGGCGCGGAACGCGGCTCGCAGGCCACCCCACGGGTCGGGGCTCGTGCCGAGGTAGCTCAGATCGAGGTCGACCGGCCGGGTGATGCCGCTCATGTTCAGGACACCATGCAGGGTCCACCGATCCGGGCCCGCGGGGGACAGCCCGGTGCTCCGGTAGGAGATCGTCGGATGCGGCCCGACGTCGAGGAAGTCCGCCGAGCGCAGATGGTCGTCGCGCGTGCTGTTGCCCGTGTTGATCGACGCGGCGTCGATCTCGGCCACGACGCTGGACGCACCGGCGCTCGGGCCGATGTCGATCCGGCCGGAGAACTCGGCGAACCGGCCCTGCACGCTGGACAGCCCGAGATGTTGCGCGGTCGCGGCCACCTTGGAGTGGGCCGGGTCGATGGTCCACACACCGGGCGGCGGGAGCTCCACGCCGCCCTGCCGCGTGAGAACGAGGGTGCCCAGTTCGGCGGTGCCGGAGGCGGTCGCGATCGCCGTCGACGCGATGGGGGAGTACCCCACCGCGGTGACGACGACGGTGTAGACGCCGGCTGCGAGAGGGCCGGTCAGCACCTCCCCGTCGTCGTCCGCCTCGGCACGTACGACCTGGTGGCCGGACATGTCGGTCACGGTGACGACCGCGTGCTGTACCGCCCAGCCGTCTTTCGTCCGCAAGAGGGCGTGCAGGCCGCGCCGCCCCGCGGGCGCGCTCTCGGAGGTCTGCGGGCTGGTGTACATGCTGTTCCTGCTTTCACTGCTCGTCGGGCGGCGTCCGCCATGCCGGGCGCCTCTTCCGGGGCCGCCCGGCATCCCCCCTCGCCGCCCTTTCGATGGCCGGCCGGTCTTCTCGTCGCCCTCGCCGCCAGGCTCCGTTCCCGGGCGTGGCGGCGCAGGGCTCCCGCAGGGCCGGTCCCCGAATAGGGGGACGCGGCCCCGGCGTCACTCGGGGTGCCCGAGAAACAGGTCGTGCTCGTCGTCGCCCTGCCCGGTCAGGTTGAGGGCGCTCGCCATGGGCGGGTACCCGGTGGCGATGAGGGTGTACTGACCATCCGTGAGGTCGGCGAAGGCGTACTCTCCGTCCTCGCCGGTCGTCGCCGTGCCGACGACATTGCCCCCGGAGTCGAGCAGCGTGACCCTGGCGTCGGCGAGCGGGTCGCCGCCGCCCTTGACCCGGACGGTGCCGCGGACGTGGGCGCCAGGCCGCAGTTCGATGTCCTGCCTGGTCTGGCCGGTCCCGACCTCGACCGGCACCGCGGCCGGACGGTACGCGGCGGCGCTGACCGCGAGCGTGTAGGTCCCCGCGACGACTCCGGTGAAGCCGAAGGCGCCGTCCGAGTCGGTCACCGCCGTGGTGACCACCTCGCCCCGCACGTCCGTCACGATGACCATCGCCTGGGCCACCGGTGCGCCCTCCGTGTCGCGCACGGTTCCGGACAGCTTCCCCGAGCCCGCGAGCACCAGGTCGAAGTCCAGCGGCCGGTCGCCCACGACGACGGTCGCGACCTGAGGGTCGTACTCGCTGGCGGAGGCGATCAGGACGTACGTGCCGCTGCCGGGCGTCCACATGCCGTACGCGCCGTCGGGCGTCGTGACCGCGCGCCCGAGTTGGTGACCCCGCACGTCGATCAGCGTGAGGGTGGCGTGGCTCATCGGCGTGCCGTCCGCGCCGCGGACGAAGCCGCGGATTCCGCTGTCGTCCCCAGGCTCGGCGGCCGAGGCGTACGCCGCGTGCTGTGCCGCTGTCCGGGCCCCTGCCGGTGCCCCGGCCAGGCCGTTGGACCCTCCCTGGGCGCCGGCGCCGACGGACACCAGTTCCTGCGTGTCGCGCTGTGCGTGCCGGCCGGGCGCCGAGCCGTTCGCCGCCGGCGCGTCCGCGCCCGCGGGAAGCTGCTCGGAACCGGCGCTGCGGAGGGGGATCTCCTTGATGAAGAGGATGGCGATCAGTGCCAGCAGCGCGCTCGGCGCCGCGTACAGGAACACGTCGCCCACGCCGTGGCCGTACGCGCTCTGGACCACCGCCCGGATGGGGGCGGGCAGCGCGGACAGCCGGGGAACGGCGCCCTCGGTCAGAGTGTTGTGGATCCCCAACCTGGTCAGGCCTTCGTCCAGGTAGTCCGTGATGCGGTGACCCAGCACGGCTCCGAGAGCCGAGACGCCGATCGCACCGCCGAGCGTACGGAAGAACGCGACGACCGAACTGGCCGCCCCGAGGTCCGCGGAGCTCACCTGGTTCTGGACGGACAGGACGAGATTCTGCATGGTCAGACCGACGCCGATGCCGATGGCGACCATGTAGACGGCCAGGAGCCAGTAGTCGGTGTCGTACCGCAGCGATCCCATGAGCCCGAATCCGGCGGTGAGGAACAGGCCGCCGATGACCAGGAAGATCTTCCAGCGGCCGGTGCGGGTGATGATCTGCCCGGCCGCGGTCGAGGACACGGCCAGACCGAGGATCAACGGCAGGGTCATGAGCCCCGCCTTCGTCGGCGTCTCACCACGCGCCAGCTGGAAGTACTGGCTGAGGAAGGTGGTCGCGCCGAACAGGGCGACACCGACCAGCAGGCTGGACACGACGGCCAGGCTGATCGCGCTCTTGCGGAACAGGCGCAGCGGCACGACCGGCTCGCTGGCCCTCCTCTCCACGAGCAGGAAGAGCAGCGCCAGCACCAGTGCGCCGCCGACCATCACGCCGGACTGCCACGACAGCCAGTCGTACTTGTTGCCGGCGAAGGAGACCCAGATCAGGAGCAGGGACACCGAGGCGACGATCAGCACCGCGCCGGTCCAGTCGATCTTGACTTCCCGCTTGTGCACGGGGAGGCGGAGCGTTCTCTGCAGGACGATCAGCGCGACGACGGCGAACGGCACGCCGACGTAGAAGCACCACCGCCAGCCCAGCCAGGAGGTGTCCACGATCACGCCGCCGATGAGCGGGCCGCCGATGGTGGCGAGGGCGAAGACCGCGCCGAGGTAGCCCGAGTAGCGGCCGCGCTCGCGCGGCGAGATCATCACCGCCATGATCACCTGGGTGAGGGCGGTGAGACCACCGGCGCCGATGCCCTGGACGACACGGGCGGCCAGGAGCATCCCGGGGTCCTGCGAGAGCCCCGCGATCGCCGAGCCGACCACGAAGATGATCAGGCTCAGTTGGACGAGCAACTTCTTACTGATCAGGTCGGCGAGCTTGCCCCACAGAGGCGTGGAGATCGTGGTCGCGAGCAGGTCCGTGGTGATCACCCAGGTATAGGTGGTCTCACTCGCGTGCAGGTCGGCGATGATCGTGGGCAGTGCGTTCGACACGACGGTCGCTGCCAGGATCGCCACGAACAGGCCGAGCAGCAGTCCCGACAGCGCCTCCAGGATCTGCCTGTGCGACATCGGAGCAGCAGAATGCAGATCCCGCGCCTCGGCCGGTACTGCGGTTGTCATCTAAGTCCTTTCACTGTCCGACCGCGCGGTGGGGTGCGGGAGGCGCGCGCGGCGGGGAGTTCGGCGATCTCCTCGTCGGGTCATCGAGGGGGCTCGGCGAGGTGGTACGGAGGGAAACAGCTGTCGGCGGTTCTCAGACGCCATCAGTCGGCTCATCTGGTTGCCGAGGGCAACTATATGTGAAGGCCCGAGTCGACCTTTATGGGGGGTATGGCACTTATGTCCGATACCAGGTTTCCCCCCGCGCGCTGATCGGCCCGCCGGTCAGGGGGTGCCGGTGATGAGCCGTTCGCGGTCGAACGCCGCGGACACGATCCGCCAGCCGAGGGCGTCGAGCAACAGCAGCGCCGCCACGAAGGCGAGGGCACGGCCGAGCGTCGGGTGGATCACGTCGAACGCGATGAGGGACGTCAGCGCGATCGTCGGGAGGCCGGCGAGAATGCCGAGTTGCTGGGAGACCCTCACGTCGGTGAATTTCGCGGAGATGAGCATGCCGGTCCAGATCGACCAGGCGGCGATCAGCGGCGTGAAGACCACCTGAGCGAGGATCTGCGGCGACTGCAGCAGCGCTGAGGCCACGGACGGATCCGCGAAGAGCCCGACGCAGGCGATGAAGACCGCATAGACCGCGTACGCCACCACCGACGAGGGGAGGAGTGCGGCCAGCGCCTTGCCCAGCAGAAACTCCTCGCGGCGTACCGGTGTGGTGAGCAGCGGCTCGAGGGTGCCCTGCTGGCGCTCGCCCGCCACCGCGTACGCGGCGATCAGCACCGGCACGAGCGCCGGGATGCCCAGCAGGTACAGCAGGACATGCTCGTGCGCCAGCCGCCCCGAGGAAGAGGAGGGCAAGCCGAAGACCAGGACGAGCGGCTGGATGAGGGAGATCAGTGGAATGATCGTCATCGCGACGACGATGGAGGGCGTGCGGCGGTACTCGCGCAGCTCTTTGCGGACGATGGCCCGGATGCACCTGCTGCTCACGCTCATCTGCTCCCTGCCCGTTCGTCGGCGGAGGTGTCGGTGCCGAGCAGTTCGAGGTAGACGTCCTGGAGCGAGTGGTGCAACGAGCTGATCGACAGCACGTCGGCGCCGGCGCCCACCAGGGCTCGGGTGGCGGCCGGCGCGGCGACCGCCGGGTCGCTGACCGCCAGCCTGTAGGAGCTGCGGCCGTCCGGGCGCCAGCCGTCGACGGCCGGGAGGCCGGCGAAGACGCGATCGGGGTCGGGCAGCGGGGCGAGGGTGGTGACGGTGAGGGACCTGGCGAACAGTTGATCGCGCAACTCGTCGGGTCGGCCGATCGTCCGCAGCGTGGTGTTCAAGATCGCGACGCGGTCGCAGAGTCGCTCGGCCTCCTCCAGGCGATGCGTGGTGAGGAAGATGGTCACGCCCCGCCTGCGGAGCTGGTCGATCAGCTCGTGAACGGCTCGGGTGGCGACCGGATCGAGGCTCGATGTCGGCTCGTCGAGGAAGAGTATCTGCGGGTCGCCGAGCAGCGCCCTGGCCAGCGCGACTCGCTGACGCAGGCCCTTGGACAACGAGGCGCAGGTGTCATTCGCCCGATCGGTCAGGTCGACGGCCCGTAGGGCGCGCGCGATGCTCTCGCGCGGGTCGGGTGTCTGGTAGAGGTCGGCGAAACACTCGAGGTTTTCCGCCACGCTGAGGCGCAGGTACAGGCCCGGCGACTCGGGCATGATCGAGATTCGCCGGCGGATCCGCACCGCGTTCTGGGGCGTGAGCGGGATGCCGGCGATCACCGCCGACCCCGACGTCGGCGCGATGAGGGTGCCGAGTGTCCGCACCGTCGTCGTCTTCCCCGCGCCGTTGGGCCCGAGGAATCCGAACACCTCGCCGCGGCCGACCTCGAACGAGACGTCTTCGAAGGCGACACGGTTCCCGAAGCGCTTGCTCAGACCGTGCACGGACAGTGCCGGGGTGCGCTCGCCGTGGTTCTGGTCGTCCATCTGTGCCGCCCTTTCGCCGGGGGCCCGCGCCGGGTTAAAAAAGTGATATCACTTTGATATTTGTGTGTCAACGAAGGTGCGGCCCGCTTCTCCGGCGGCAGGATCTCCATGGCCGTGTGGTCCAGCGCACGCTCGGGCACGCGAACCGGGGCGATTTTCAGTCGATGAGCCGGCGCTCCCACGCCCACGCCGCGATCTCCACCCGGTTGCGGGCGCCCAGCTTCATGTGCACGCTGCCCAGATGGGTCTTGACGGTGCCGATGGCGATGAACAGCCGCTCGGCGATCTCGGCGTTGGTCAGGCCCCGGGCGGCCAGTTTCACCACGTCGAGCTCTCGTGGCGACAGGCCCGCGTCGTCGCGCGCCGGGGCGGGGGGACTGAGGTGCCGCAGCAGCCGTACCGTGATCGAGGGACTGATCAGGGCGTCGCCGGACACCGCGGCACGCACGGCCTCCACCAGCAACGCCGGGCCGGAGTCCTTCAGCAGGAACCCGCACGCGCCGGTGCTCAGCGCTGTGTGCACGTATTCGTCCAGGTCGAAGGTGGTCACCACGACCACCTTGATGGGGTCGGCGACACCTTTCCCCGCCAGCAGCCGGAGCGCCTCCAGACCGTCCATCCGGGGCATGCGGATGTCCAGCAGCGCCACGTCCGGCCGGAGTCGCCGGGCCAGGGCGACCGCCGCCATGCCGTCCGCCGCCTCGCCGACCAGTTTCATGTCCGGCTGGCTGTCGATGATCATTCCGAAGCCGGTCCGGACCATCGCCTGATCGTCGGCGACCATCACGCGAATCACCGCGCCACCTCCTGATTGAGCGGCAGCGCCGCGTCGACCACCCAGCCGCCGTCGATGCCGGGCCCGGCATCGATCCGGCCGCCGAGGGTCCTGACCCGCTCAGCCAGACCGATCAGACCGTACCGGTGCTGCCCGCGTGCCGCGGTGGCGCGTGGCGCGGCGCCGTCGTCGGTCACCTGGATCAGCAGCCACTCCGGGCCGCGGCGGATCCGCACGTCCACCGATCGGGCACCGGTCGCGTGCCTGCGGGTGTTCGTGAGCGCCTCCATCACCACCCGGTAAGCCGTGGTGGAGACCTCGACGGGTATCCCGTCCAGCCCTCCGTCGGCATGCAGCCGGGCCACCGGGGGAGCCGAACCGTTGAAGCCCGCCAGCAGCGAGTCGAGATCCGCCAACCCGGCCAGCGGTGTCAAGGGCGCGTTCGGCGGGGCGTCCGGGTCACGCAGCATGCCCACCATCCGTCGCATCGAGTTCATCGTCTCCGCGCCGGCGTGCTCGATCTGTTCCAAGGCGAGGATCACCCGCTGCGGATCCTGCTCGGCGACGAACCGCGCGCCCTGCGCCTGGACCACGATCCCGGTCACATGGTGGGCGATGAAGTCATGCAACTCCCGGGCGAACTCGGCGCGCTGCTCGGACCGGACGGCGGCCAGCGCCTGCTCCCGTCCCTGGTCAAGAAAGCGCAGGTAGGTCCCGGCGGCGGCCGCGGCGGCGGCGCCGAGGGCCAGGCCGAGCCCGGCGATGATGTACGTGCTGTCGGTGACCGCGCGCAACGGCAACAGGATGACGGCCACCCCGGTGGCCAGGGCCGCGGTCACCGCCCACCCGGCCGCCCCCCGGCGCGCCACCACATAGAGACCTCCGAGCAGGCCGCAGGACTCGGCGAGGCCCCAGGTGCCCAGGGGGCCGCCGCCGGCGACCACCGTGCCCAACGTGACGAGGATCGACCCCGCGGCGAGCAGCAGGGCGAGTTTCGGCAGGCGCCGGGAGCCCTGCCGATGCGCGGGCATCCAGACCATCACGGTGGCCAGCGCCAGCACCACCCGCTCCAGGGACAGCAGAAGGTCGAGTGAACCGTAGGGCCGGATCAGACCGAACCGGATGTCGATGATCCCGAGCACCGCCATCACCGCGAGCCCGGCCAGTTGGCCCAGGCGGAACCACCAACGTCGGAGTTGCGGAGTCATCATCGGGACCAGCGTAGTCAGCCTGCGGTCATGCCCATATCGGCCGAAAGTCAGAGCCGGGGCGACCCGGGCTCCCGCTGTGGACCGATGTGCCGGTCCGGGTCCGGGGGCCACGCTTTTCCCGGCAGGACGACGTGGGGCGCCCGGCGGCCCTTGATTCGGCCTCCGGATCCCCCACACGGCCCGGGTCGTGAGGGTCCGTACGCCTGGAGTAGCGGACCCCCGCCGTAATTCATCAGCCGATCGAGCGTGCTTTTTCGTATGCCCAAATCAAGGAGAACCGCGTGACCACTGTTCGGGTTGACCGCGAGAATGCCCGGACCGCGTCCGGCGCCGGCGCGACCCGGCAACGAGCGCAGTGGGCGGATGTCGCGAAGGGCGTCTGCATCATCCTCGTGGTGTTGTGGCACGTCATTGTCAAGCACTACCTGCAGATCAGCTGGCATATCGGGGTGCCCGTCCCCAGCGCGTGGGGAACGTTGGGCGAGCAACTCCTGCCGCTCCGAATGCCGGTGTTCTTCACCATCTCCGGGGTATTCGCGGCGAACGCTGTAAAACGACCGTGGCGGGTGCTGGTCAGGTCCCGGATCGCCAAATTCCTCTACCTGTACGCCGTCTGGTTGCTCATCCACACCGCGGTCCTGGCCGTGGTCCCGGATTTCCTCACCGACCACGCCGATTCCGTGCTCGACCTGGTGGAACAGCTCACCATCACCCCTTCCAACCTGTGGTACCTGTATGCCCTCGCGCTCTATTTCGCGTTCGCCAAGGCCGTACGACGGGTGCCGCGGCCGGTGATGCTCGCCGCGGCCGCGGCCCTGTCCGTGATCACGGCGGCGGGCGTGCTCGCCACCCCGGGAGACCGCGGCGGTTTCTACCAGAATCTGGTCTTCTTCCTCGGCGGTCTGTACCTCAAGCCCTATGTCGAGCGGTGGGCGGCGACCGCGACGAACCGCCGCATGGTTCTGACCTTCGTCGTGTACGCCGCGGCTCTGACGGCCATGGCCGCAGCCGGTGCCCAGCACTGGGCAGGGGTGTGGTTGGCGGTGTCCGTCACGGCGGTGGCCTTCGGCATCACCGCCGCCGCGCGACTGAGCCGGTGGCGGGCGGTAGGTGACGCGCTCGCCGGCCTCGGGCGCCGGACGCTGCCGATCTATGTCATCCACATGCCGCTGCTGGCCCTGTCGCACCGGTTCCTCGTCGGCCCGATGTCAGGCCTGGGCGCAGACGGCCAGGCGTTCGTCGCGGCGGGCTACCCGATCGTGCTGACCGCCGTGGTGATGAGCCTGAGCCTTGCGATTCACCGCGGACTCATGGCGATACACGCGACGTGGTTGTTCGAACCACCCGGGGCGCGGAGGCGGCAGGCGGCGCTCACAGCTGGGTCTGACCTCCGTTGACCTCGTAGACCGTGTCCCTGAACCCGCGGCTCATGCCGACGTGCCGGCCGCCCTGAGCCGCCGCAGGGTCCAGCCGCGTCCCGCCGGGTCGAGATGCCGGGTGGCCTCGGCGAAGAGTTCGGCCGCCTGGCGGTAGGACAGCCGCCCCCGCCCGGTGACGGGGCAGCGGTCGCGGGCCGCCGTGCCCGCCGCCGCCCGCCGGCTCGCCAGGAACACCGGCCCCGTCGTACGGCCGGCCAGGAGCAGGGGGAGCAGGCGGGCCGAGCCGGCTCGCCAGCGGATGCCCGGCTCCTTGCGCACCCGTCGTCTGATCAGGTCGAGGTCGTCGGCGTTCAGGGCGAGCACACGCTCGATGGGGGCGGTCGTCTCATACAGCAGGCGCCAGCATGTCTGCTCCCGGAGCGGCGCCGGGAGGGCGAAGACCTCCGCCACCTGCTCCGGCGTCAGCGTGGAGGGTGTGGAAGACGGCGTGACAGGCGGGCGGAGCCCGTCCAGCGGGTCCGCGTCGATCCAGCCGCGCATCCGCCACCAGGAGATCGCGCCACGCAGGATGGACAACTCCCTGCTGACGGTGCGTGGGTCGGCTGTGGCGGCCCGCCGTACGAGGGCGTCTGCCAGTCGCCCCGCGGCGCCGGAGGCGTCGAGCAGGGCCATCGGCACGATCGGCGCGGCGGCCCCCCGGCGCGCCCTCCCGTTCGGCGGCGTTCTCGCGACGAGCGCCCATGCCCACGTGGCCAGGGCGATGCGGTAGACGCGGCGGGACGCCTCACTCAGGCGCAGCGCCGCGAGGTAGTGCTCGACCGCCACCGCGTATTCGACGGGGGCCGGGGGCGACGTCATACGTGGCTCGTTCCGCAGTAAATGGCCGGGCTGGGCAGAGTCGTGGTGAGTATAACTCCGCAGGTTCAACCGTCCATCCGGGCGTCCACAGCCCTATGCAGTAAAGGGACTCAACCTTGTTGAGCCGGAAATCTTGAATGATCGCCCGTGACCTCGCAGGGTGATGAGGCATGGCGAGGACACGGCTGGCCGCTCTGGCGCATCACGACCTGAGGCTGTTCTTCATCGGGGAGTCGGCGTCGTTGCTGGGATCGTCGATGGCGACGGTCGCGGTGACCTTCGCCGTGCTCGACGGGGGAGGGACCGAGGCCGATCTCGGCTACGTGATGGCGGCGCGGATCGTCCCCATGGTGGTCCTGATGCTCGTGGGCGGCGCGGTCGCCGACCGATTCGGCCCCCGCCGGGTCATGGTCGCCTCCGACGTGCTGCGCTGCGTCGTGCAGGCCGTGCTGGCGGCGTTGCTGCTGACCGGAAGGCCTGCCGTCTGGACGTTCGTGGTGCTGCTCGCGATGTGGGGAGCGGGCGAGTCGTTCTACGCCCCCGCGCGCGGCGCGCTCATCCCGCAGATCGCGGCCGGGGGCGAGCCGTACGAGGGCAAACTGCGTGACGCCAACGCGCTGGCCGGCATGGCCGGGTCGCTGGCGTCCGTCGCGGGTCCGGCGCTCGCCGGGATCGCCGTGGCGACGGCCGGTTCCGGCGTGGTCGTCGCGGTCGACGCGCTCACCTATGTGGTCAGCGCCGTGGCGCTGCTTGCCCTGCGCGTCCAGGACCGGCCCTCCCGCCAGGCGGGGCGCGGGGGAGGGGCGGCGTTGCTCGAAGGCTGGGCGCAGTTCCGGTCGAGGACCTGGTTGTGGGTGACGACGTTGCAGTTCACGCTGTTCAACCTGCTCGTGTGGGCGCCGTTCCTCGTGCTCGGACCGGTCGTGGCGCACGAGCGTCTCGGCGGCGCCCGCGACTGGGGGCTGATCATGGCGTTCTACGGCTCGGGCGCGGTCGTGGGCGGCCTGGCGTCGCTGGGCGGCCGGATCCCGCGCAGGCCGCTCGTCGTCGCGACGGTCGCCACGGCGGGATGGGCGTTACCCTCGGGCGCCATCGCCGCAGGCCTCCCGGTGATGTCCGTGGCCGGGGCCGCGTTCGTCGCCGGGATCGGCTCGGCGGTCTGCGGGATGCTCTACGCGACCACCAACCAGCGGCACGTGCCGGCCGAGGTCATGGCCCGGATCACCTCGCTCACCACCGTGGGGGCGTTCGCCCTCGGGCCGCTCGGCCTGGCCGCGGCGGGTCCGGTGGCCGCCCTGGCCGGGACCACGGCCGTGCTGGGATTCGGGGCGATCTGGCAGATCACCACCGGCCTGGCCGTGCTCGCCGTACCGGACGTGCGGAGGCTCCGATGAGGTCAGAAGCCCTCGGGAGCGTGGGGCACGTAGTGCTCCTCGAGCCGGGCGAGTTCGTCGGCGTCGAGCCGCAGGTCGACCGAGGCGATCGCATCGGTGAGATGCTCGACCTTCGTCACGCCGACGATGGGCGCCGTGACCGACGGCTGATGGTGCAGCCAGGCCAGCGCGACCTGGGCGCGGGGGACTCCCCGCTCCTTGGCGACGGTGCCGACCGCGTCGACGATTCTCCGGTCGGACTCCTCCGCCTGCCGGTAGAGCCTGCCGCCGAACGCGTCGGTTTCGCTCCGCTTGGTCGTGGCGTCCCAGTCGCGGGTGAGGCGCCCTCGTGCCAGCGGGCTCCACGGCAGCACTCCGACGCCCTGATCGAGACAGAACGGAAGCATCTCCCGCTCTTCTTCCCGCATGAGCAGGTTGTACTGATCCTGCATCGACACGAACCGGGTCCAGCCGTTGAGGTCGGCGATGTACTGCGCCTGCGCGAACTGCCAGGTCCACATCGACGAGGCACCGATGTAGCGGACCTTGCCGGCTCGGACGAGGTCGTGCAGCGCCTCCATCGTCTCCTCGATCGGCACATTCGGGTCGTACCGGTGGATCTGGTAAAGATCGATGTAGTCCGTGTTCAGCCGCCGCAGGCTCTCGTCGGCCTGGGTGAGGATCGCGGCCCGGGACAGGCCGCGGCCCTTCGGCCCGGGACCCATCCGGCCGTGGACCTTCGTGGCGATGACCACCTCGTCGCGCTTGGCGAATTCGCCCAGCAGGCGTCCGGTGATCTCCTCACTGGCTCCCGCCGAGTAGACGTTGGCGGTGTCAAAGGTGGTGATGCCGGCCTCGATCGCCCGCTGGACGAACGGCCTGGCCTCGTCGAGGCCGAATGACCAGCTGTGGGTGCCCCGATCCGGATCGCCGAAGCTCATGCATCCGAGCACCACCTGCGAAACTTCCAGTCCCGAGGCTCCCAAACGAACGTATTCCATCAGTGCGCTCCCATCTCGATCTCGTACTTTGCCCAGAATAGGCAGGAATGAGCAGCTGATCGGCGGCGTGGGTCAGTATTCGGGGACCTCGACCCTGCCCTCGGCGACCTCGATCATCTCCTCCGACAGCGGCTTCTCCCGCATGACGAGGGCCAGGACGAAGGAAGCGATCATGAAGGGGGCGGACCAGAGGAACACCGTCTGGAACGCGTGCAGGGTCGAGAGGGGAGTGGGGTGTGAGCCCATGGCGGTGGTGAGAATGGCGCCGAAGATCGCCGCGCCGAACGCGCCGCCGATGCTCTTGAAGAAGTTCAGCGCCCCGGTCGCGGTGCCCAGGTGCCGGTGTTCGACGGCGTTCTGCCCGGCGAGGAGGGCGACCTGGATCATGAATCCGATTCCGGCGCCGGCGAGGGTCAGCGGCACGATGATCGCCCATGCCGGGGTTTCCTGAGCCGCGAGACTGACCGCCCACATCGACAGGCCCGCCAGCGCGGACCCGATCACCGGGTAGATCTTGTATCGGCCGGTTCTCGTGATGAACGGCCCGGCGATCGCGGTGGCGACGACGAGGCCGAGGAGCATCGGGATCAGGAACAGCCCCGCCACGAATGCGGAGTATCCCTGCACGGTCTGCAGGAACAGCGGAACGTACAGCATCGCGACGAACAGGACCAGGGAGGCGAACCCGAACTGGATCGAGGAGATGGTGAAGATGCCCGATCGGAACAGGCTGAGCGGTGTGATCGGTTCCGACGCCCGCCGTTCGACGAGGATGTAGGCGGCGAGGCCTGCGACGCTGACCCCGGCGAGGCCGAGGATCAAGGGTGAGTCCCAGGAATGGACAGGGCCGCCGAAAGTGGTGAACAGCAGGACCGTTGTGGTCACCATCGCGGCGAGCAGGCCCCCGGCGACGTCGACGCGGCCGCGTGGGCCGGTACGCCGGGGCAGGTGGACACGGAGGGCGATCATGATGATCGCGAACGCTCCGATCGGGATGTTGATGTAGAAGATCCACCGCCAGGAGACCGTGTCCGCGAACAGGCCGCCGAGGAACGGGCCGGCGATCAGCGCGAGAGTGGCGACGATGCCCGTGTAGGCCTGGTATCGGGAGCGTTGCCGGGCCGGCACGATGTCGCCGACGATCGCCATCACCAGGGAGTTCAGGCCTCCTCCGCCGATGCCCTGGAAGGCACGGAAGGTGATCAGCCAGAGCATGTTCCCTGAGGCCGCGGCCAGGACCGAGCCGATCAGGAAGACCACGATCGAGACGAGGAAGATCCGCTTCCGGCCGAACATGTCGCCGAGCTTGCCGAACAGCAGTGTCGTGACGGCGCTGGTGAGCAGATACGCGGATGCCACCCAGGAGATCTGATCGGCGCCGCCGAGTTCCTTGCCGATGGTCGGCAGGGCGGTCGCGACGATCGTCTGGTCGAGGTTCGAGATGAACAGCACGAGCATCAGCGGGACGAGGATCGCCATGATCGCGCGATGGGTGAGCAGGGGCGGCGTGGTCGTCGGCACGGCGAGATCCGTTCTGTAGGTGAGCAGATGTGAAAGGTAAGTCACTCACCTAAATGGTGTCAATCCAGTATCGCCATGGCTGAGGAACGTGACTGACTGTTCTTCGCGCATAGACTGTGCCGATGACCGCCGACACGAAACCCCCGCTGCGGGAACGCAAGAAGGCGATGACCCGTCAGTCGTTGATCGACGCCGCGGAGCGGTTGTTCGAGGAGCGCGGTTTCGACGCGGTGACGGTGGCGGAGATCGCGGACGCGGCGAACGTGTCGGTGAAGACGCTCTTCGTCTACTTCCGGTCGAAGGAGGACCTCGCCTTCGCCGACAAACGGCTCATTGAAGCCCTCCTCGAAGGGCTGGCGAACCGTCCGGCCGGTACGGCGGCGGCGGAGGTGGTGGCCGGAGTGCTGATCGCGGCGCTGGGCGGCGGCGACGGCACCCCGGGCCTGGAAGGCTTCCACCGCGGCTACGGTCAGTCGGCGGCGCTCCAGTCGGGTCTGCTTCGGATGTGGGCCGACTTCGAGGACCGGATCACCGCGGAATTGGCCCGCGAGGCCGGCACGGAGGCGACACCGCGACACCGCATGCACGCGATCCAACTCGTCGGCATCGTCCGGCTGGCGACCTCGCCCGAGGCTCGCGCCGCGATCGCGGGACTCCCCTCCGAGGAGGCGACCGCACGTGTCGAGTCGATGCTCGCCGAAGCCGCGGCCGCCGTCGCCCGGTCGTTTCGGGTGACCGCCCACCCAATGACGCCGTGATCGCCGTCCGCCGGTCGACGTCGAGAGCGCCCCGTATATACGCAAAGGCTGAGCCATCATTTGCCCGGCATTGACCTGGGATTTCCTACTGTGTCCGACATGAGGAGTTCCCTGGGCGAGTTCCTCCGTGCCCGGCGCCGGGTCACCACCGTCGATCAGGTGGGCCTGCCGGAGGTCGGGGACCGTCGCCGGACGCCCGGGCTACGCCGCGACGAGGTCGCGATGCTGGCCGGCGTCAGCACCGACTACTACACCCGGCTGGAGCAGGGCAGAGAACGACATCCGTCGGATCAGGTGCTCGACGCCCTGGCCCAGGCGCTCCTACTCGACCTGGACGCCACCGATCACCTGTACGAACTCGCTCGCGGTCGGAGGTCCCGGCGCAGTCGGATGGGCCGGGCCGACCACGTCGATTCCCACTTGCTCCAACTCGTCGACGCGTGGGAGCACACGCCGGCGTTCATCGTGAACCGCCGGTGGGACGTGCTCGCCAGGAACACGCTGTCCGCCGCTGTCTGCGGGTGGCTCGAGAACAGCGACAACATGATGCGGCTGGTGTTCCTCAACCCCGCGGCGCAGGAGTTCCTCCCCACTGACTGGGAACGGGAGGCCTACGCCTACGCGGCCCATCTTCGCGCCATGGTGGGAGCGGGTGGCGACGACCCGTTCCTGCTCGAACTGGTCGAGGAGCTGTCACGTGGAAGCGAGACCTTCCGACGGCTGTGGGCCCGCCACGACGTCCATGTCAGGACCCATGAGTCCATTCGTCTGCACCACCACGATGTCGGCGACCTCGCCCTTCACTTCGAAGGGTTCACGATCAACAGTGCCCCCGGGCATGTTCTGGTCGTCGGTCAGGCCGAGCCCGGCAGCCCGTCCGCGGCAGGGCTGGCCAAGCTGGGCTGGCTGGCCGTCAGCAGCCGGTGATTCCATCTCCGAGCCGTGGCTCTGGCGCGGTGTCAGCGTTGGCGCAGTGTCAGCTCTGGCGCAGCGTCAGCGTTGGTGCGGTGTCGCGAAGCCGGTGCCGTCAGGAACCGAGCACGGGTGGATCGGCGCGAAGGCGCACCGCCTCGTCCGTGACCTCCCGGAGCGCGGCCAGTATCTCCGGCCACGTCCGCACCGGCTCGTCGATCAGGTGGTAGGAGTGATGTTCGAACACGGCCGCGGCTCGTGGTGCGCCTAATACGGTGAGCAGCTTTCCCTGGTGTTCGAGCAGGTTGAGCACGCCCAACGCGCGGTCTCGCTGATCCGGGTCGGTGTAGGCCAGCGGAGACGGGGAGACGGTCCTGGCCATCTGGTCGATCCCGTCTTGCATCAGCGGTATCAGCTTCGCCGCGGCCTCGGCGTCCAGCGGATCGGTGTTCTGCGCGAGGTGATACACCATGCGGCCGAAGATGACGATGTCGGTGATCCGGCTGATCTGGGCGATGCGCGGTCGCAGTATCGTGACGCACTCCCGCGCCGCGCTCTCGGCGCGCTCGTGGTCGCCGAGAAGGAGCATGATGGCGGCGTATCGGCTCAGGGTGCGGGCCGTGATCAGGTGGGTGTTCTCGTCGCCGGATTGGAGTGCCTGGCGAAACTGCTCGATCGCCTCGCTGTGGCGAAGCGCCGGCTCCCGCTCGCCGAGGGCCGCGTGCAGTTCGGCGAGCAGGATGTGCAGGTCGGGCACCAACAGGGAGTACTTCGGGTTGCCGCCCGCTTCATGCGCCGTGATCGCTTCATGGGCGTCCGCCATGGCGGCGCGGTGGTGGCCGATCGCCTGCCGTATCTCGGCCCGTGTACGCAGGCGCGAGGTGAGCTGGTCGATCCACAGGCCGACGCCGGGCTGGCGCTTGCAGATCTTCTGAGAGAGCCGCACCGCCTCGTCGGCCATCCGCAGAGCTTGTTCGAATCGGCCTTGCTCGAAGGCGCGCGTCGCACCTTCGGCGTTTCCCTCCGCCTGTCGAACCCACTCGTCAGGAACTCTGCTTCTCATGCTCCTACAAGATAATCTTCGCCTTCATTAATGCAACGGGCATATCCGCGGCTTGGCGGACGGCTCGCACGATCTCCGGACCGATCGACCAGAGAAAGGCCGTGCCGTTCATGCAGGACGATGCCGCCCGGCCTCCGGCAGCCGACCGGTGTGCCGCCGTCGGCGAGGACGAGACCACGGCCGCCAGGGACATCTGCCGGTGTTTCGACCAGTACGAGGTACGTCCACCGCATGTGGTGCGCTTCCATGCCGAGCGTCAGGACACCGCGTCATCAGGCTGGCGGCATCTGCTCGAACTCGTGGAGGAGGCGGCGAGTGACGGCCGGGAGGTGTTTCGGCCTCTCGCCGAGCTCAGCCCGGCCGAACGGCGCCAGGTCATCACCCTTCCTCCGACCATCACCAAGCTCACCGAGGTCAAGCACCTGGTGCTCTACGGCAGCAACCTCGTACGGATCCCGCCGGAGATCGGCGCCATGACGAACCTGCGGCAATTCACTCCCTACACGTCGTCTCGCCTGCACTGGTTCCCCTACGAGCTGACCAGGTGCCGGCGGCTGGGGTTCACATCGGTCAGCACGCGCTCGCTGTACGGCAACTTCAAGATCCGGCCGCCGTTCCCGCGGCTTCAGCCAGGCCGGGCGACAGTTCGGAACCTCGTCCTTGATGACCCCGGGGTATGGGGCGCCGACGTGATCCGGTCGTGCAGCATCTGCGACCGGCCCATCACCGAAGCCGGGCTCCACCAGGCGTGGATCTCCTTGCAGGCCGGCACCGACACGTTGCCCCTCCTGGTGAACGCCTGCTCGCCGGACTGCGTCGCCGCCCTGCCCACCCCTCCAGAGGGCTACGTGTCGTCAGCGCACAGCGGCGGGCCCGACCTCGTTCAACCGCGCGCCGACTACGACGACGACGAATGACGGCGTGGCCTGAGACCACCCAGATCTACGAAGGCGTCAACCCAGATCCAGCGCACGGTCATGGCCCGCCGGCTCGGCTCTGCTGATGAAAGGTCCTGCTGTGCATTACGCGCATGCGGCCCGGATGTGGCGGAGCGACTGCTGAACATCGCCGCCCGTGTCCGACAGCCCACCCGGCGATGTCGGCAACGTCTGAGCGAACTCGAACAACGCGGCCTGAAGCTCCTTAGACGGGGCGCCGTCCACGTCCGTATACGAGCCCTCAGCGAGCCCATCCGCCGTCTGCGTCAGGGTGGACCACAGCGGCGTGGTCTCGTCCGGGGAGACGTATCCGACCGTCGTGCCCGGGTGCTCGATGATGTCGTCCACCTGACCGACCAGGACCATCGCCCTGTCGCACGGGGACTGCATGTCCTCCCGGTTCGCGGCAGCGAAGGCGCCGGCCGCGACCAGCACCACCAGGCCCACCGCGACGCTCACCGCGATCCCCAACCACGGCGGCCGCTTCCTCGACGGCACGGTCGGCTCAGATGGTTGACCCACCTGGAAGGTGGCTGGCTCATCGGCCATGAGGTGCTCCACGGACTTGGGGGAGAGCTCGCACCCATAGGACGCGCACCCATCGCACATGGTTGGCCTGGCGACATAGGGAGTCCTGTGTCGGTGCTCTCGGCTGTGAGCCGCGATCTCACGCGGCACTATCGACTGCAGCCGGCCCGGCCACGCCGCGCGCACCCGACCTGGTCGGGGAATGCGTAATCGCTGGGGCGGCGAGCTGCTACGCCTGGATGAGGCCGAGTTGCTGCAGCTGTGAGTAGACGTCGACGACTCCCCAGATGTCGGTGACCTGGCCGTCGGCGAAGCGGGCGATGAAGATCTCTTGGTAGGTGACCGATTTGCCGGTCGGGGGCATGCCCCGGTATTCACCGGAGTTGGTCCCGGTGACCGTCTGCCGAGCGACGATCTTGTCTCCCTCGGCGAGCAGGTCCTCGACCGTTACGTGAATGTCGGGGAACGCGCGCAGGAGGATCGCCCATACGTGCTTTTGCGCCTGCACCGCGGTCACGTCAGTCGGCTCCGCCGTGTGGAACCGCGCGTCCGGGTGAATGAACTCGTCGATCGCCTTTGAGATGACCTCCAGATCGCCGCTGTTGACGGCGTCGTGGAAGCGGTGGTACGTCTCCTTGTTGCGCGCTTCCTGAGCTGTTGACATGTCGCGTCTCCTTCGATCGAGATGGTGCGGTCATCGATGCCCACCAGGGGACGCCTGGCGTGAAACCGGCGTCTCCGTAGATACCGACCAGATAGCCGCCCGGATTGTGATGTCGGCGCCGACCTCACATTCGAAGAGGCTGTCTCGTCGATTGGTGAGAACGGATGTGATCAAGGGAGCCGCAACGCCCCTGAAGGCGGAGTTCGCGAGCCCAAGGTGTCCGTCCGGGGCGAGGTTAGATCAGGGGTTCACGACTTTGGCGTCCGGCGGCAAACCGAAAGTTCTGCGCGCCTCCTCGTAGATTCCGTTCTCCGGGTCCCACCCGGCGCCGGCCATCTCTATTGCCCGGGGCGCGCCTTCCGGGGAGAACATCGCGCGGGTCGTGGATATGTTCGCTTCACCGTCCGTCGGTTCGTCGACGTGCTGCACGGTGAAGCGTCCGTTCACCGATTCCATCGTCAAGAGTTGCGGCGCGCCGTAGCCGGTACCGCTGACGAGCCTGTTCCCGCGACGGGCGAGTTCCTCGCACCAGGTCATGACTCCGACCAACAGCCGAGGACCTTTCCGGCGAACCTCTATGAGGTCCTCATGGCAGAACACCCGGGGATTCAAGCCCGGCTCATCAGCGGCCAGAAGGTCGCCCTCGTTGAGGCGGGGGTCTGCCTCAAGAAAGCGGTCAGCCGCCTCCATGAGTGCCGTACGCGTCGAAGAGTCGACCGAGATGACCTCTTCTTCGGCGGTGCCCGCATAATCCGGTCCCGACAATCGCGGGACCAGCACGAAGGCTCCGGCAATCGCGGCAACCAGTGCGAAGATCGCCCAGAGCGCCGATCGTCTAGTCACGCTCGTCACGCCTCAGCACCTCACCGTGCCGACGGGGTCGGTCGGTGTGATGTCGCTGCGCAGGTAGTACAGCGAACTCAGGGTGTCGTAGCCGCCGTTGGTCGTGCCGCCGTTGTGTCCGACCTCGACGGAGACGAAGCCGACCATGGAACCACTGCTGTCGATCACCTGGAGACCGCTCTGGGTGTGCCCGAAGTCGTCGGCGATGTGGCCGTTGTCGTTGAAGTCGTTTCCGACGTCCATGTTGATCCTCCGGTCGGTGAAGGAGGATTGCTGCTTGTCCGGGACGCTCAGGTAGCTGAACACGTCATACAGCTGCGTCGCCGTCCGGGTGGTGTCGTGAATCCGCAGCTTGGGGGAGGACGAGCCGGCGTAGGTGCCGTTGGTCTTCTTCCATTGGCCGGGGTTGATGCTGACGCCGCGTACCGACTCGTTGCGGGTGCCGGCATCGGAACACCAGTTGTTCCACGGCTTCCAATAACCGTGATAAACGACGTCGTCGTTCAGAATGCCGTCGGCGATCTCATTGATCGTCGCTCCGCCCTTCGGGCCTACGCCGCGGCCGCCGAAGCCCCAGCCGACATTGAGCGCGTTGGGGTTGTAGGGGCTGGACGCGGCGTAGAAGGAGGACGAGGTGTCCACGTTGGACGCGCCGAGCATCTCGATCATCGCCAGCTTGCCGCCGTCGAGAGTCCGGGAAGAGTATCGCCACCGCTCCCACTGGGAACCGCTGCATCCCGGTGTCGTGTTCCCCGCGTTGTCGTGCCAGTAGATGGTGAACGTGTCGCCGGGGTTGATGGCGTCGCGGTCTGAGGCGTTCGGTCCGCAGTAGGTTCCCATTCGCGTTAGGGCCGGCTCCTGCAGTCCCTTCGCCGCGCATTGCACCGACTTGTTGGCGTCTGCGGCACTCGGCTCGGTGCCGTCGAGGTTATGTCCGATCAGTGAGCCGGTCTGGCAGTTGCCGATCGTGTCGGAGTTGGTCGCGGTGGTGTCCCAGCTCCATGCATCCATCCGGAAGTTCATGAAAGAGGGATCGGTCGAGGGTTCGCGAAAGCTGTAGACGGCCAGGCGCGCGAATTGCCGGCGTTCCTGCGGCGTACTCCCGGGAAGCTGGCCCTTGACGGTCACGGCGAAGGTCCCTGGAACCTGGGAAGCGGTGCCGGCCGCCTGCGCCGCTGGAACGGCGACCGTGGTTGGAAGGATGACGATCATTGCCCACAACAGTGCCTTGATACGGCGCCGCACGACCCACCCCTGTCTGAAGAGTTGCGAGGGTGATCAAACCTCCCTGCCGTCATGACGGTCAAGGGGGCGGCAGGCACCGTGCCTGCCCGTGAAGTGCAGGCGCACGGCAGACACGGCTGCCGGATGCGACGTCTCGTCCGGACCACATTCACAGCCGGGCGCATCTCGGTGCAGCCGACAATGGTGAGACCGATCTTGGAGCGGGTCCGGTTTCGATGGCGGTCGTACTATGGCCTGATCGCATCGATGTCTCAAGGAGTCACCGTGGCCCGCCCCCGCACCGCCGCTCGGACTGTGGAGCACCCCGACCTGTCGGAGGTTTCGCTGCAGCAGGTCCTGGAGGCGTTGGTGGATCCGGTCCGGCGCATGGTGGTGTCCCAGTTGGCCCGGGCGGGCGAGGACAAGAGTTGCGGCACCTTCGACGCGCCGGTGTCACTCTCGACGCTCACTCACCACCTCAACGTACTGCGCGAGGCCGGCGTGATCCGGCAGTACTACAGGGGTACGGCGAAGCTGAACACGCTGCGCGCGGGTGAGATGGAAGAGCAGTTCCCGGGCTTGCTGTCGGCCGTGGTGCACGCCTCCGCCGCGGAGTCCGAGGAGGGGGTGGCCTGAGGTCGCTCGGTCGGCGCGGCTGCCGGTGGTGTGTGCCGATGTGACGCATATTTCGATGACCATCAATATTTGACGGCCATCGAACCTTGGGACACTGTGGGTGTGAGCACCGAGCTGAATCGGTGCTTTTCCCCGCTCCAAGGACGGATGCGACATGGCGAGACTTGTGCAGTTCGACCGGCTCGGCGGCCCCGAGGTCCTGACCCTCCGCGACGTGGAGGTGGGCGCTCCGGGAGCGGGAGAGGTACGGATCCGCGTCGATGCGATCGGCCTGAACCGGGCCGAGGTCATGTACCGCGAGGGCGTCTACTTCGACAAGCCGGCATTCCCTTCCACGCTCGGTTATGAGGCTGCAGGTGTGGTGGAGGCGGTCGGCGAGGGAGTGGACAGCCTCGCCGAGGGCGACCTGGTCGCTGTCGTGCCGTCTTTCCTGCAGAGCGAGTACGGCACCTACGGTGACCACGTCATCGTCCCCGCCGCCGCCGTCGTCCCCCGCCCGGCAGACGTCGACCCCGTGCAGGCCGCGGCCGTGTGGATGGCCTACATCACCGCTTACGGCCCCCTCGTCGAGTCCGGCCAGGTTCGTCCCGGCGACCATGTCCTGATCACCGCGGCCTCCAGCAGTGTCGGACTGGCCGCCATCCAGATCGCCCGCCACATCGGCGCGATCCCCATCGCCACCACGCGCGAGGCCGGCAAGAAGCAGCGCCTCCTGGACGTCGGCGCGGCCCACGTCATCGCCACCGGCGAGGAGGACCTGCCTGTCCGCGTCAAGGAGATCACCGGTGGCGAAGGCGTCCGCCTGGCCTTCGACCCGATCGCCGGCCCCGGCGTCGAGACCATCGCGCAGGGCATCGCCCCCGGCGGCAGCCTGGTCGTCTACGGCGCTCTCGACCCTCGCCTCACCCCGCTGCCCAACGCGCACTCCTACCCGGAACTGACCAGCAGCACCTACAACATGCACGCGATCACCACGAACCCCGAACGCCTGCGCCGCGCTGTCGCCTTCGTCAACGCCGGCCTCGCCTCGGGATCCCTCACCCCGGTCATCGACCGCACCTTCGACCTCGCGGACATCGCCGAGGCCCACCGCTACTTGGAGGCCAACGGCCAGGTCGGCAAGATCGTCGTCACCGTCGCTCACGACGACGTGACTCGGGAACCGGCCTGACGCGTTCGCCGTGCCGTTGGCGCGATGGCGGGATGGTGGGATGGCGCGGTCCGGGGCCGGGCCGCGCCATCGCAGGACGTCAGCCGGCGCGGTAGGCCCGGATGATCGTCTGTTCGACACCGCTACCGCCCGCGGCGCCGGCCTTCACCCGCAGCGAGACGGCCTGTCCGGCCGCGGCCGCCGGTAGATCGGCCCGGTAGCCGTCACCGTCGGCGTGGACCCGGGCCGAGCGCCAGGTGGCGCCGTCGTCGGCCGAGGTCCACACCTGGAACGAGGTGATCCGCTGCGCCGGGACGCCCGCCGCCTGCCTGACGCTGAACCCCGCCGTCCCGCCGGCCGGGTGGTTGGCGGCGTCCAGCGGCAGCGCGTAGTCGACGGACAGGAGCGGCAGCGGGACGCTCCCCGTGCCGCTCGGGCCGGCCGACCGGAACGTCCACGACGTGGTGACCCGGGTCGAGATCGGCAGAATCAAGCCGGTCTCGACGTCGAAGGTCAGCCGGTAGTCCGCCGCCTTCTCCGGCACCGTGAACTCGGCGAGCGAGGCCGCCCGTTCGCCGACGAGTCTCCCGTCTCGGTAGAGCGACAGCGTGCGGTTGACGCCGATGCTCCCGCCCGCGAGGCAGTCGGCCCGCTGGTGCTGGTCGGTGAGAGTGACCAGGTCCACGTGCAGGTTGCCACGGGTCCTGGCCGGTGCTGAGGCGCAGCCGTACGCCGCGCCGACCGGGTCGTCGTACCAGTCGGAGTGCAGCGGTTGCCGCGCCCAGGTCTTGGCCTGACGGCTGCCGGGCGGATAGCTCCGGGCGCCCTCCTGGGCGAGGAGGCCGCCGTAGATCCCCTCGTCCTGCCAGAGGAAACCGGGGGAGACGTAGTCGGTACGGCTCACCGGCAGGTCGTACGTGCGGTTCTGCGTCAGGTACCACCCGTCGGGGGTGTAACCATAACGCCGGAGCGAGGTGACCATCCCGGGCGAGTCCATCTGGCCGAACCGCTGGTCGATCCGGGCGAGCCTGGACTGCTCGGCCTTCGTCACCCGGTACGCCGGGTCGGCGGGAACGCCGTCGCCGAACGCGTGGATCAGGTCGTAGTGGTACGGCTCGGCCGCGTCACCGGGCGATTCCAGTCCGAACGCCGTGTACGCCCGGAGGCTGCCGATCCCGGGGCGCTTCAACGGCCCCACGGAGAGGCTCGCCGACGGACCCCAGCCGGAGACGAAGTCGTACCAGGTCAGACCGCCCCGTGAGGTCTGCAGGTAGGTGAAGTCGGCGGTGGTGGTCGTGGTGGCCACTCCGTCGACAGAGGCGGTCACCGGCTTCGCCTGCGCGGGGTCCAGCTTCATGGTCCGGTCGCCGGTGACGCTGACATCGGTGTCGCCGACGAAGGTCCCCCACTGCTCGCTGGTCTCGGGGTCGTAGGCGGAGTACGCGCCGGTCACCGCGTACCGGCCGATGGGGACCCGCAGCGTGGCGGTCTCGCCGGGGGCGAGGAACGCGCCGCCGCCGTACACCACCGGGTCGTCGAGGTTGGTCACCAGCACGTTGACCCAGTCCGACGCGGTGGGCGACATCTCGGGCATCTCGACGGTGTCGACGGTCAGGTCGTAACTCGGCGGCTCGACGTAGAAGGTCACCGGCGTGCTCGCGATGAGCTTCCTGCCGGGGGTGCGGGCGGTGACGACGGCGGTGTACAGGCCGGGCTTCCCGGCGAGCGCCGCGTTGTCGATCCGCAGGGTCGCGCCGGCGGGGACGCCGCGCCTGAGCCGCACCCGGGTCTGCGACAAAGACGCGATGCCGCGCGGTGCGGGCCTGCCGACGTGGTCGGTGACCGTGACGTCGAGGTCGAGTTCGACGGTCGACGGGGTCGGCTCGCCGGTCCAGCTGAGTTTCGCCTGGCTGGTTCCCGACTGGGGATAGCGGAGCGTGCCGAGGGAGACCACCGGCTGGTCGCTGACCGGGCCGGACAGCGCCCGGGCCGCGTCGAGCCGGCCCGCTCCGACGGCGTACGGGTCGGCGCCGGGCAGCGGGTCGGCGGCGCCGACGAGCGCGGCCTTGAGCCGGTCCGCCTTCCAGTCGGGGTGCCGCTGGGCGAGGAGCGCCGCGGCGCCCGCGACGTGCGGGGTCGCCATCGAGGTGCCGGAGGAGGAGACGTAGGAGGCGTCGACGGGCGGGCCCAGCGTGGTGCCCGCGGCCCGGGCGGCGATGATGTCGACGCCCGGCGCGACCAGTTCCGGCTTGGCCACGCGGGTGCCGACCAGCGGGCCACGGCTGGAGAAGTCCGCGAGCCGGTCGTCGCCGTCGACGGCGCCGACCGTCAACGCGCCGGCGGCTGCGCCGGGTGACCCGACCGCGCCGCCGGTGTTGCCCGCCGCGATGACGAAGAGCGCGCCGGTCTGCTCGGTCAGCGCGTCGACGGCGAGCGAGAGCGGGTCGGTTCCGTCGCTCGGATCCGTGCCGCCGAGGCTCATGTTGACCACGTCGGCCCGGGGCGCGGCCCACTCCATGCCGGCGATGATCTGCGAGTCCATGCCGAAGCCGGAGTCGTCGAGGACCTTGCCGATGAGCAGGCGGGCGTCCGGTGCGACTCCGCGACGCTCGCCGTGTGAGACGGCCCCGGTGCCGGCGATGGTCGCCGCCACGTGGGTGCCGTGGCCCTTGTGGTCGACGGCGTCGCCTCCCTCGACGGTGAAGTCGGCCCGGTCGGCGACTCGGCCGGCGAGGTCCGGGTGGGTGAAGTCGGCGCCGGTGTCGAGTACGGCGACCCGCGTGCCCTTGCCGGTGTATCCGGCGTTCCATGCCTGCGGGGCGGCGACCTGGCTCAGGTTGTGGTCGAGGGCGGTGGTGGTGAGCGTCGTGGCCTCGACCCTGCGGTCGAGCCAGACCTTCGCGGCCCCGGCGAGGAGAGGGTTCGTGGCCGTCTTCGCGGCGGCCGTGCTCTTCTTGGGGATGTGCCCGGCCACCGCGCCGATGCTCGGCAGTTGCCGTACGTCGCCGAGAGCCGCGACCCGCGCGTTCGCCGACGGCTTCACGATCACCGGCAGGTCCGGAGTCCTGGCGTCGTCGTAGCCGTCATGGATCAGCGCGGTGACGTCGAAGAGCGCCGGGTCGAAGACCGGGCCGACCTGCGCCGCGACGCGCGCGGGGACGACCCGCACATGTCCGTCGGGTCCGCAGGTCTGCCGCAGCACCCCACTCGGGTCGGCCGGTTGCACGGTGACGCGGGGGCAGCCGGAAGCGGTGGTCACGACGGTCACCACGTCGCCCGTCAAGAGGGTGACGGTGTACGTCTTCCCGCTGTCGGGGGTGTCAGCCTCGGCCATCGCCGGATGGCCCGGTACGGCGTTCAGCACCGTGGCTGTGACGGTGAGCGCCAGCAGCACCCACCGCGTTCGCTTGAGCATCTTGCTCCTTACATCATCAGTCAGCCGCACACGCGGCGGGGAGCAAGATATTTGTAAAGATCCTTTACTCCTGTCACGGGCGGGTTTCAGCTAGGAAACGGTGTTGATCTGAATCGCCCGATATCGCCGAGAGGGTGAGCATGTGTCCGGCCGCTCCGCTCACGCAGCGTGCGTCGGCGATCACGCCCCCCGGCTCGCCGTCCGTCCATCTCCGGAACCGGTCGCGCAGGGCGCTGACCTGGGCATGCGCGTCGCCCGTGTGAAGCCTGGGTTCCCTGAGTGAAACGTTTGTGTGTCGTAGGTCTTTACATCGGCTCTGCGGATGGATTAGAACGACATTCGTCCGATGTTAGGTGAGCGACTCAAGCCGGAACCGGCCAGTTTGCGGTCGGCTGCGGCAGAGATGCGGCTCAGTCATCGGATCACTGCTCAAAAGCTCGTACAGCCCTGGAGGGCATCGTGCAGATCACCCCCCGCCGCCGGCGCATCCCGCTCCGGCGCATCCTCTCGCTCTGGTCGGCGATGCTCGCCGCGCTCGCGGGGCTCGTCACCGTGAACTCCGGTACGGCCGAGGCGGCGACCGGGGCGACCACGGCTTGGCAGCATGGGGAGTTCCAGCTCGACCCGGCCGGGGTCGTCAGCCGTTCCGACATCGTGCTCGGATCGCCGAACACCGACCCCATCGCGTCCATGCCGCTGGGCAACGGCTCGCTGGGCGCGGCCGCGTGGGCGGCGGGCGGCTTCACCGCGCAGCTCAACCGCTCGGACACCATGCCGGACCGCAAGTCTCCCGGCCAGCTGAACATCCCGGGCCTGTCCGTGATCACACACGCCGCCGACTTCAGCGGGGTGCTCGACCTGACGGACGGCGTGCTGCGCGAGTCCGGCGGCGGCATGTCGATGAAGGCGTGGGTGGCGGCGGAGAAGGACGAGCTGATCGTCGAGGTCTCCGGTGCGGACCCCGACATCGCCCAGACGGCCACCATCAACCTGTGGTCCGGCCGCAAGCCGGCCGCCGCGGTGTCCGGTGCCATCGGCACCCTCGCCGAGACCTGGGTGGACGGTGCTCCCTCGATCGGCAGCGGGAAGACGTTCGGCTCGCTGGCGGCCATCACCGCGGGCGGCCGGCAGGTGGCGGCCACGGTCGCCGGCCCGACGCAGGTGAAGGTCAGCTTCAAGCCGCACGCGGACGGGACGTTCCGCGTCGTCGTGGCATCGCCCGCGTGGACGGGCGGCGACGCCGCCGAGACCGCGCGCAAGCTGATCGGCAAGGACGCGACCGTCCACGAGTCGAAGCTGATGTCCGCCCAGGACCGCTGGTGGGACCGCTACTGGACGCACTCGGGCCTGGTCACGATGGACTCGGCCGACGGAAGCGCCGCCTACATCGAGAACCTGCGCACGCTCTACCTCTATGAGGAGGCGGCGTCCATGAAGGAGGGCATCTACCCCGGCAGCCAGGCCGGTGAGGCGGACATGTTCGCCTGGAGCAAGGACAACCAGACCTGGACGCCGTCGGCGTACTGGCTGTGGAACCTGCGCACCCAGATCGCCGCGAACATGAGCTCGGGCAACTACCAGCTGAACACGCCGATCTTCGACATGTACTCCGACGATCTCGCCGACATCGAGGCGTGGACCAAGCTGGCGATGGGCGGGCTTCCCGGCTCCTGCGTGTCGGAGACCATGCGCTTCAACGGCAACGGCATCGAGATCAACGGCAACGGCAGCTGCAGCCAGGCGAGCGCACCGAACTGGAACGCGCTGAACATCACCAGCGGGCCCGAAGTGGCGATGTACATGTGGCAGCAGTACCAGGCCACCGGCGACCGCAAGATGCTGAAGAAGTACTGGCCGTTCATCAAGTCCACGGCGGTGTTCCTGCTCGCTTACCAGAAGGTGGGCGCGGACGGCCTGCTGCACGCGAACGCCAACGCGCACGAGACCCAGTGGTCGGTCAACGACCCGACCACCGACATCGCGGCCGACCTGACGCTCTTCCCGATCATCCAGCAGGCCGCGAAGGAGCTCGGCACCGACAAGAAGGCCGACGCCGCCCTCGTGCAGCAGGTCGGCAAGGCCCTCACCCAGATCCCGCCGTACCCGCGGACCGACCAGGCCACCCGCACGCAGCTGCTCAACCCGCACTACACCGCAGCCGAGACGGCCGCCGCGGACGCGACCGGCACCGACATGATCGCGATCTCCTACGAGCCCGCGGCGGCGCGCAGGAACGGCGAGAACATCGAGCTTGAGCCGCTGTGGCCGTGGAACACCATCAGCGACCAGGACGCGAACCTCTTCCAGCTTGAGCAGCGCAGCTACGCCCACCGGCCCAACAAGGGCGGCAACGACTGGACGATGGACGCGATCCACGCGGCGCGGCTCCAGAACCCCGCCGAGGTGCGCAGCAACCTGATCTCGATCACCGAGGGACACCAGGTCTACCCGAACGGGTTCGCCGACCTCGGCAACTCCGTCGGCTACCAGCCCTACATCGAGCAGGCGTCCGGCGTCGCGACCGCGGTCAACGAGGCGCTCGCTCAGGACTACGACGGCATCATCCGCTTCGCGCCGGCATGGCCGAGCGACTGGAACGTCAGCGGCAGCGTCTACATCCGGGACAACGGCAAGGTCGACGTCCAGGTGCAGGACGGCCGTCTCGTCACCGCCGCGATCGAAGCCGGTGCCACCGGCACGCTGCGGGTCAAGAACCCGTGGCCGGGGCAGCAGGTGGAGGTCGTCGACGGCAAGAACGGGCACAAGGTGGCCGCCGGCGGCCAGGACATCCTCAACGTCCCGGTGAAGAAGGGCAAGACCTACCTCGTGCAGCAGGTCTCCGCTCCCACCACCGCACTTCCCTTCGCGAAGGTGACCGGGAGCGCGCCGACCGCGGCCCGGCACCTGGGCAAGGTGCAACTCGGCCTGGACAAGACCACCCAGTCCGGCACCGCCACGGTCGGGACCGTCCTCGGCGGCACCAACCGGAGCCACGGCCTGACCCAGGTCGACTACAGCGGCTCGGCCGGCGCCACCACCACACCCGGCGACGTGAACGGCCTGACGGCGCGTACGACCGGTAGCGGGACCGACGGCGGCGACATGTACTTCGACGTCGACAACGACGTGGCCGCGACCGGGTCGTACGACGCGAAGGTGTCCGTGTCCTACTTCGACACCGGCACGGGTGCCGTTTCGGTGCAGTACGACGCAGGATCCGCGGACCGGTACCACGTCGCCGGCACCATCGCGCTGACCGACAGCCAGACCTGGAAGAGCGCCGAAGTGCCCCTCAGCGGCGCCTACTTCGGCGGACTGCAGAACGCCGGGGCAGACCTGCGTCTGCACGCCGACCACGGCATCACCGTGCACAGCGTCGGCGTGACCGTCACAGGCCCCTGGGTGCCGAACCGGCGCGCGTTCCCGCCGGCACCGGCGATTGTCACGCCGCGCACCGGTGCGACGGTCAAGCTCGCCTCCTCCATCTCGGGCACGACGATCCCGAACGGTGTCGTGACCGTCCGCAAGGGACAGGCGGTCGTGTGCAGCGGGACGGCGGACGACGCCGGCGCCTGGAGCTGTGCCCCCGACGGGGGACTGGCCCGGGGACAGCAGACCATCAACGCCACGGTGACCGACCCGAGCGGACTCACCGGTGACGCCTCGGCGGCGGTCAGCTTCAACGCCTCCGACCTGCCGCCCGGCACGGCCGTCGTCGGCTCGGTCGTCGGACCGACCAACTACGCGTACGGCATGAGCGAGGACGAGAAGCCGTCAGGCGGCTTCGACGGACCGACGACCGCTTCGGTGATCGACGGCCTGACCGCGCGCACCAGCACGCAGAGCAACATCTACTTCGACATCGACGACTCCATCGCCCACGCCGGGTTCTACTCGGCGACGTTCACCATCTCCTACTACGACCAGGGCTCCGGGTCGTTCTCCGTGCACTACGACAACGGCAGCTCCGACCCCTACAAGTCGACGGCCGGCATCCAGCTGACCGGGACCAACACCTGGAAGACCGCGACGGTGAGCGCCTCCGACGCCTACTTCGGCGGCCAGCAGCACTCCGGCGCCGACTTCCGGCTCCGCAACGGCGGCGGTCAGGTGACGGTGCACAGCGTCGTCGTGAAGGTCAGCGGTGACGGCGTGCCCAACGTGACCCACTTCGCTCCGCCGGTGACGATCACCTCGCCGGAGGCGGGCGCCACCGTCGCCGGCACCCCGACCGTCTCGGGAACGAGCGAGCCGGACGCGAAGGTGACCGTGACGGCGGAGGGCGCGCCGGTCTGCACGGCCACCGCGTCGGATGACGGCACGTGGACCTGCTCCTCGTCCGCCACCCTCGGCGCGGGACAGCACACGCTCACCGCGACGGCCCAGGACGTGACCTCCACGCCCGCGGCGGCGGCCACCGTGGCGATCACCGTGCAGTGACACAGTGACGCAATGACACAGTGACACAGTGACGTCCGCCGACCGTGGCTGCTTCACCGCCGCGGTCGGCGGACGTTTCCTATGCCGGCGCTCGCGGGGCCACGCTCCCGCCGGGAGCGGGGCCAGCACCGCGAACCGGCGGGCTCTGACCGCTCCTCTGGTCCAGGACACGCAGGACCGCGCCCAGTTCCTCCCGCTTGTTGGTGCCGATCCGCTCGTAGATGTGGACCAGTGTGTTGGCGACGGTGCGGATGGAGAGGGTCAGCACGTCGGCGATCTCTCGGTTGCTCAGGCCTGACGCGGCCAGATGGGCGATCTCCCGCTGCCTGGCGGTCAGTTCGGGGACGGCGAGATCTGCCAGCGCGGGGGTGCGAGCCCCGTCGCAACGACCGGCGAGTGTCCAGGCCCGGGTCTCGGCGGCACGCTCCGCCCTGGACAGGCCCATGAGCCGATACCCCTGCGCGGCCTGGGCCGACGCCTCCGCCGCGTGCAGCAGCAGGCCCAGGCTCTCGAACGACTCCGAGACCTCGTCCAGCTCCCGGACATCCGGCTTCCTCTGATCCTCCAGGGCCCGGGCGTGGCGGGCGAAGACCGGCGCCAGAGCGCCCCCGATCTCGCCGGACAACCAGTCCAGCCGATCGGCCGCAAGCTCGGCGGCGCCCAGCCTGACCAGATCATGCAGGGCGAACAACTCGTAGGCGCGCAGTTCGTGCGCCGCCTCGGCCGTGCCGAGTGCCGCGGCGATCGCGCCGGAGACGTCGCCGCGGGCGGCCCGCGTCCAGGGCTCGGCGAGCCGGAAGGCGAACTCCGCGTAATGACCCACCTTGAGGGCGAGCTCGTCGGCGAGCTCCATGGTCGCGTGGACGGCGGCAACGTCACCCATCAGGGCGTACGCATGGGCCAGCTCCGCCAGGCACTGCCCGCCGTGCAGGGTCCGCCCCCGCAGCCCTCCCAGCCCCTGCCTGCACCAGCGGATCGCCCCGGCGAGCTCCCCCCGGAGTCTGCAGACCTGGGCCCGCAGAGCGCCCGAGCTCGCCAAGGCGCGGCTCCACCCGCCGTAGTCCTCGCCGATCCGGTATCCGATGTCGGCGTACCGCCAGGCAGCCGCGAGATCCCCCGTCATCACCGCCGCGACGGCACCGGGCTGGACGAGGGCCATCGTGATCGAGGGCAACCCCTCCGGCAGCTCGCCGATCGCCGCGAGCGTCCTGTCGACGAGAGCCAGAGCCTGCTCGCCGCGGCCCTCGTGGGGAAGGACGTTGGCCTCCATCGCCGCCAGTCCGACGGCCACCGCCGGGCTGGGCGGCCCCATCCGGCGGACGCGCTCGATCGTCTGCCTGGTCTGGGGGAACCTGCCCAGGATGTGTTCGATGGAGGTTCTGATGATCAGGGCACTCTGGCGCGGCTCCGGCTCGGTCATCGCCGCGGCCGCCGCTTCCAGCACCTCGCATGCCTCCGTCCCGCGGCCGAACCCCCACAGGAGGTTGAGGGCGTGCACCCTCGCGAACTCGGCGCGGGTCCGGTCGTCCATCGGCTCGGCGGCGAGGTCGAGCAGCACCGCCTCGGTCTCGTCGTACCGGTCGGAGTAGGTGAGCACGCTCGCCAGCAGGATGCCCGCAGGGACCCCGCCTCCGGCGGCGAGCGCGGCCCGGCCGAGCCGGATGGCCAGTTCCAGGTCGCGGAGGTACCTCGCCTTGTGGCAGGCCCGCATCAGGAGCGCCGGGTCGTCCGCGGTCGCGCCGTCCAGCCGCCAGACCGCGATCCGGAGCACGTCCTCGCCGCTCTCCGATCCGGCCGCCTCGACGGCGTCCGCCAGTGCGGTCAGCACCTCGCGCGTGCGCAGCGCCCCGCATCCGGCGCGGATCACCTCGCCGTAAAGCGGGTGCGCGAGCCGTACGGAGAAGTCCTCGGGGGAGACGGTGACCAGTTGGCGGTCCTCCAGCCTGCGAACCGTCTCCATCGGAGCGAGCCCGGACAGCAGCCCGGTGGCGAGGGGCTCGCCGTAGGCGACGAACTCCAGAGCCCGGCGTTCGGCCGCGGTGATTTCGCCGACGCGGCCCTCGACCAGTTCGCGCAGGCGCGTCGTCACCGGGATCTCGCCCTGCCAGCGCCACACACCATGGCGTTCGGCCAGCGCTCCGCCCGCTTCACCGGCGAGCACGAGTTCGCGGAGGAACAGCACGTTGCCGTCGCTGACCCGCCACAGCCGCCGGACCGTGGGCCCCTCGATCTGGCCGCCGAGCGCACCGGCCAGCACCCGCCCGGTCTCCTCGAGCCCCAGCGGGCCGAGCTCCACCCGGGCGAGCAGGTCGTCCTTCCACAATGTCGTCACCGCGTCGGGGGCCCGCTCACCGCTCCGGAGGGTCGCCAGCACCCGGGCCCGCCCGCTGACCACGAGGTGGAGCACCAGCGCGGCGGAGACCGAGTCGAGAAGATGGGCGTCGTCGACCACCAGCAGGAGGTTCTCACCGCGCAGGGCGTCGGCCGCCCACCGGATCACGTTGCCGTCCGGCGGGCGGGGCGGCAGCAGGTGCGCCATCGCTCCCAGGGGGAGGTCCGAGGCCGCGGCGGTGGCGAGGACCCGGACGAGCTCACCCGCTTCGCCGACGGCCTCGGCCGCGAGGCGGCTCTTGCCCACGCCGGCCGGTCCGGCCAGGACGACGCCCCCTGTGTGCAACGCCGACCGGATCGCGGCGAGCTGGGCCTCCCGGCCCTCGAAAGGCCAGAGGGTTCGCACAGCGGCATGGTAAGCCGGGGCCGGAATGTTGAGTAGGCCTGTACTCATGCGGAGCACGGCCTCCGCGGAGACAGTCATGACATGACCACGCTCTCGCCGAACGTCGACCTAACCCGCCTCGTCCGGATATATCTGGATAAGGGAGATGCTGAGGTCGACTCCGTCCGGGTGCAGACCATCGACCACGTCCTCGGCACGCCCTCCACGGGAGGTCTGCGCCGGATATCCGGGACCACGACCTGCGGCCGCCACTGGTCCTTCTTCGTGAAGTCCATCCACGCGGTCCGGCACTGGCCGAACATCGGCGTGGTCCCCGAGGCCGACCGGGCCACGTTCGACGCCCAGTTCCCCTGGAGGGTGGAGGCCGACGTCTACGACTCCCGCCGGCCGCTTCCCGAGGGGCTGCGGATGGCGCGTCTGTACTTCGTGGACGACCTGGGCGACGACCGCCTCGACCTGTGGCTGGAGGACGTCCAGACAGCGCCCGTCGAATGGGACCTGACCAGGTATGCGGCGGCAGCCAGGGCGCTGGGAAGGCTGGCCGCCCTGCGGCCGGCGGATGGTCCCGGCACCGCGCCGGGGCTGCGGATGTACGTGCACAACAGGGTCGTGAAAGGGGCGCTGCCCGCGTTGCGCGAGCCCTCGCTCTGGCGGCATCCACTCGTCGCACCGTACGCCGACGGCCTGCTGCGGATGGATCTCGACATCCTGGGTCGCCGGATCCCCGCGATGCTCGACGCGGTCGATCGTCTGCCGCACACCATGGCGCACGGCGACGCCAGCCCGCAGAACCTGCTCGTGCCCGCCGACGCCCCCGACCAGTTCGTCGCCATCGACTGGGGCTGGCAGACCCCCGTTCCCATCGGGTTCGACCTCGGCCAGTTGCTCGTCGGCCTCGCTCATCAAGGCGCGATCGAGCCCGGCGAACTGCCCGTCATCCATCGGGCGATCCAGGCCTCCTACGCGCGCGGCCTCGCCGACGGGGACATGGCGGACGACCACCTGGCGGCCGGCTACGTCACCACCATGGTGCTCCGCAGCGCGTTCACCGCCATCCCCGTCGAACGACTGGGCGGCCCGGTCACGCCGCGGTCGCACGATCTCTTCCGCAAGCGTGTCGGCCTGGCCCGATTCCTCGCGGACCTCGGTCTCGCGCTGTGACCGGACACGAAGTCAGACCGGCCGCCCACTTGAAGAGGACGATCCGATGAAGGCCATCCGAGCGGCTCGACTGTTCGACGGCGACCGGGCGTTTCCCGACGGCGATCCCACGGTGGTCGTCGACGAGGGTCGCATCGTGTCCGTACGGCACGGCGGCGCCGTCCCGTCCGGTGCGGACCTGGTCGATCTCGGCGACGTCGCTGCCGGCCCGGTTGTGCCGCCTGGAGCATCGCAAGGGCCGCCTCGCGCCCGGCATGGACGCCGACATCCTCGCGGTGGCAGGCGACCCCCTGACCGACCCCGCGGCGCTGCTCGACGTGCGGGCCGTCTTCCGGGAGGGCCACCGCGTCCGTTGACGACGCCGCCGTGACGCTTCATGCGGTGGGGGGCTTCTCGTCGGCGCGAGGCCGCTACCTGCGCAGGAGCAACATGGCCGCGTCGTCGTCCAGGGGTCCGCCGACATGGTGCAGCAGATCGGCCCGGAGGACCTCCAGGGCGGCCTGCGGATCCTCGGATTCGAGGAGGCTCATCCGCTCGCCGAGTGGGTAGAAGGCGCCGCCGCCGTCGCGGGCCTCGATCACACCGTCGGTGTAGAAGAGGATCTGGTCGCCGTCGGCGAAGGGGACCTGGTACGGCTTAGGCCGGGTGTGCCCGAACGAGGTCAGCCCGAGGGGAACGGCCTCCTCAGGGGGGTCGGCCAAGTCGACCGTGCCGTCGCCGCGAAGGATGAGAGGGGAGGGGTGACCCCAGTTGAGGAGGGAGATCGTGTCGTCGTGGCGGACCTCGGCGAGCACGGCGGTGACGAACTTCTCGTCGGTCAAGTGGCGGACGATGCTGGTCTCCATCTGCTCGGCGACGCCGGATAACTCGTCCTTGTCGTAAGCGGCCTCGCGGAACGCGCCGAGCACCCACGCCGCGGTCTCCACCGCGTCGAGGCCCTTGCCCTGGACATCGCCGATCAGCAGGCGCACGCCTTGAGGCGTGGTGGCCACCTCGTACAGATCCCCGCCGATCTGCGCCTCCGCGGCGGCGGAGGTATAGGAGAGGGCGACGCGCATGTTCCCGGCCTGCCGAGGAACGGGGCGCAGCAGCACGCGTTGGGCGGCTTCGGCGACGAGGCGGACGTTGGCGAGCTCGCGTTCACGCCCGATCCGCAGGTGGCTCGCCAGCATGCTGGCCCCGGTGATGGCGATGATCGTGGCGAGGGTGACGTAGTTCTGCGTCCTGCCGAGCAGGTGGTTGTAGGCCGCCAGCGGAAGCGAGAGCGCGAGTGCCATCCCTCCGACCACGGCGGTGCGCCGTACGCTGCCGGAAACCGAGGCGAACGTCGGGCCCAGCGTGAGCAGCGACAGGAACCCGAGACGGGGGCCGTTGAGTAGGTCGATGAGCGCCACCACGGCCATGACGGCGAACGGCAGCAACCCGAGCAGCTTTTGCGATTTGTTCGGCAGTGGCTCCAGATCCCCTTTCCGCCTCAGCTGTGAACTCTTGGCCACTAAAGCACAGCGGACGGTGACGCAGGAGCCACTTCGGGCACGAACTCGGCCCCGGTGGCCTGCATCTATCTGATCAAAAACCGTTCGAGACGATTTTGTCGTGATCCGTACCTTTCCGGCTCGCGTCGCCGATCGTCCGGCGGAAGAAGTCCAGGGCGTCGTCCACCAGCGGTCCCACCGGGACGCCGACGAAGCAGTGGTCGGCACCCGCCACGAGCCGCAGTTCCGCCGGAGCCCCCGCCCCAGTGAGCCGTTCGTGGAGTTCCACGCTCTGCCCGGCCGCGACGATCCGGTCCTCGGCGCCGTGAACCAGCCGGATCGCCGGAGCCTGGGCCGTCGCATAGGTGACCGGGCTCGCGGCCCGCGCCTCATCGGGGTTCTCCTGAACGGCGCCGCCGATCAGCAGGCTTTCCGGTGAGTCGGGAGCGTCGTGGTCCATCGGCGCTTCCGGGTGGGCCTGCGCCTGCATCGTGAGCAGGTTCGACGGGCCGTACCAGACCACAGCCGACTTGACGGCGTCCGATACGCCGGTGACGCCGACCTCGCCGGCCAGATCGGCCCGGTCGCCTGTCAGAGCGATCAGCGCGGCGAGGAGACCACCGGCCGACTCTCCCCATACGGCGAATCTCGACGGGTCGAGGCCCAGTTCAGGTGCGTCGGCGCGCAGCCGGCGCACCGCGGCCTTCACATCATGGAGTTGTGCGGGGAACCTCGCCTCGGCACTGAGCCGGTAGGTGACGGCGGCGACGGCGTAGCCCGCGGCGAGCAGCCGATCGGGTATGCGCGCGCCGGCCAGCGGAGGCGCCGGATGCTTGTTCGTGCCCGACAGCCACGCACCTCCGTGGATCCATATCACCAGGGGAACCGGGCCGGACGCGCCCGCCGGAAGGCGGAGGTCGAGCATCAGCGGCCGGTGACCCGGGATCTCGGCCACCATCATGTCCACGTGTGCGGAAGGATCTTCAGGGGTCATGTCGGCGTTCCTTATTCGTCGAATCATCGAATGGGGAATCACGCTCCAAAGACGAGCACGTCCATGCGGTGAACGGCGTGGCGTCCACGTGGTGTCACGGCGTGGCGTCCACGCGGTGTCACGGCGTCCGGCCTGCTCCGGCAGTCCGGGGCTCGCGGCGACGGGGTCTCCTGGTGCGCCGGCGCGGCTCGCTGCGCGGAGGCGTGGGGGAGCGGGCCTATCAGTGATCCCGATGATTCTGCGATTATCGCAGCATGGGATCACCAACAGGAGGAGCACGGATGCCTCTCGTGCCGGACGCCGAAGACGGCGGAGCACTGCGTCGCGTGAGTGTCACGGCCGGCCGGCTGCTCGTGGTGATCGCGCTGCTCGCGGTGATCCTCTGGGTGATCTCCGTGATCCAGACGGTGGCCATATCCGTGGTCTTCGCGATCTTCATCTCCGCGCTGCTGCTCCCTCCGGCTCGCTGGCTCAGGGCGCGTGGCCTCAACCGCGCGCTGTCCACCGCCGCCGTGAGTTTCGGCGGCCTCGTGTTCGTCGCCGGTCTGTTCGCGCTGCTCGTGCCGCCCACGGTGAGCGGTCTGTCCGAACTCGGCGACAGCGTCGACAAGGCGACCGCCAATCTGCAGTCCCTCGCCGCCTCCTTCGGCCTGGACGAGGCCAAGCTCGCCGACCTGGTCACGCAGGCCCGCGAGTACATCAGCCATCAGGGCGGGCAGATCGCGTCCGGGGCCCTCGCCGGGGCACGGACGGTCGGCGAGATCGTCGTCGGCGCGGTGCTGGCGTTCATCCTGGCCATCTACCTGGTCCACGGCGCCGACCGGCTGGCCACCTGGGTCACCGACCTGACACCGCGGCATCGCGAGCCCATTCTCGCCACGGGCCGGGTGGTGTTCGACGTCGTCGGCCGTTACATCCGCGGTGTGGCGATCGTGGGCTTCGTCGACGCGTTCTTCATCGGCAGCGCCCTGTGGATCCTGGGTGTGCCGATCGCGCTGCCGCTGGCCGTGCTCACCTTCGTCGGCGCCTTCCTCCCCGTCATCGGCGCGTTCCTCGCCGGGCTGCTCGCGGCGGTGGTCGCGTTCGTGGCCAAGGGCTGGCTGGTGGCGGTGATCGTGATCGCCGTCACCGTTCTGGTCCAGCAACTCGAAGGGCACGTCCTCGCGCCCCAGATCTACGGCAGGGCGCTCGAACTGCCCGGAGCGGTGATCCTCGTCGTCATCGCCGTGGGCGGCGTCGTCGCCGGCATCATCGGCGCGTTCCTGGCCGCGCCCGTGGCCTCCGTCATCGTGGCGCTCATCCGCGCCAGACATGCCGCCGCGGCCTCACCGCAACCACCTGCGGCCCCACCGCAACCGCCGGGTGCTCCACCGCAGCCGCCCGCCGCCCCGTCCGGAACGCCCGCCGGTCCCGCGCAGCCTCCTGTGACTCCGGGCCCGGAGCCCGCGCCCGCAGCTTCGTGACTCGGGTGCCGGAAGGCTGGTCGCCCAGCCGTCCACCGTGGTCACTCACGTGTGGCCGTGATGAGCCGCCCGGCGCCCTGGTGGAGCAGGTCGGCCGCGACCCGCGATCCCAGCGTGGCCGGGTCGGCCGGGTCGCCCCAGGCGCGTGAGCGGACGAACTGGGAGCCGTCGAGGTTGAACACCATCCCGAACAGCGACATCTGCCCGTCCGGAGTCGTGGTGGCGTACCCGGCGATCGGGGAGTTGCAGTGGCCGCGCAGCATGTGCAGCATCGTCCGCTCCGCCAGGATGTGCCCCGCCGTCGCCGGGTGGTTGAGCTGGTCGAGCATCAGCATGACCGGGGTGTCGGCCGTGCGCGCCTGAATGCCGAGGACACCGGCCCCGACCGGCGGGACCATGCCGACCACGCCCTCGCCGGGGGTGCGGAACTCCACGGGCAGGACCTCGGTGACGTGGCCGGCCAGGCCCAGGCGCTGGAGACCGGCGCGGGCCAGGATGAGCGCCGCGAACGGGCCGTCCTGCTCGCGAAGCCTCGCCAGACGGCTGTCCACGTTGCCGCGGATCCGCTCCGTGCGCAGGTCGGGCCGGTGGATGCACAGTTGCGCGCGCCGCCGCACCGAGCTGGTGCCGATGAGCGACCCGGCCGGGATGTCGGCCAGTGGGGTGCCGTCGCGGGACACGATGACGTCGTGCACGTCCTCGCGTTCGAGGTACGCCCCGAACGCGGTGCCTTCGGGCAGCGGTACGTCGCCGGGGACGTCCTTGACGCAGTGCACGGCGACGTCGATCTCCCCGCCGGTGAGAGCCCGGTCGATCTGCTTGCTGAACGCGGCCTTGCCGCCGATCGCGGACAGGTCGCCGGACCACAGGTCGCTTGTCACCTGGATGGGCACGATCTCGGTTGTGACGCCGAACCCGCCGATCAGCGCGGCGACACGCTCGGCCTGGGTCATGGCGAGCACGGATGTGCGCGTGCCGATCCGCAACGGAGCACCGGCGAAACGCCCGGCGAGCGCGGCGTTGACGTTCATGAGGATGTTTCTCCTGGTGGTGCGCTTTATCGCGTTGCCGATCAGGCGGCGCGAGTGCGTGACCATCATCCCGGCGGGTGGGCTCGCCTCCTCGGCCAGGGCGCCCGCCCGGCCAGTCGAACCGCGTCGCCGCAGGTCGTTCCCCGTACGGCCGTGACGACGATCCCCGCCCCGACCAGGTGCGAGGCGGGGATCGTGCCGGGGCGGGTCAGCCCGCGTGCTGTGCCGTACAGGGGCGGCCGCCGCAGACGTCGACCACCACGCCGTACTTCAGGAAGTCCGCCTTCTGCCGGCGGGCCGTCGCGTCCGCACGCGGGTCCTCATGGGAGTCGGTGCCGTACTGCGCGCCCAGTGGAGGCGTGTTGGTCACCGGGGGAGCGGGCGTGCCGCTGTCCCAGACGACCATCGCCGATCCCTGGTACGGCCGGCCCGGCAGCGCCGGGATGCCCCAGTAGGGGACGGCGTCGGGGTTGCGGCCCGCCGCGATCGCGGGCCGGTGGATGCGGGCGCCGATCGTCCGCGCCTCGACCTCGGCCGTAACCGTCGACACCTGGTGGTCACCGAACGCCACGTGCATCAGGATGCGGTGACGCGGTGAGCCGGGGAGCGGGTCGTCGCCAAGATGCTGGGCGTACCCGTCGGTCTCGGCCCGGTCCCACAGGATCTGGATCAGCGCGAAGCAGAGCTGCTGGTCCAGCTTGTCGGGGTAGTAGCCGTTCATGACCTGCTGGAAGGGCTGGAAGTCGACGCTCCGGTTGAGCAGGGTGCTGTAGTTCATCCCGGAGACCCCGAGCACGCCCCTGCTCACGTCCGGCGACACGGCGACCAGCGCGCCGCCCGCGATGGATCCCTGGCTGTTTCCGTCGTAGGCCAGGTCCGCGTGCCGGTCGATCAGCGAGCGTCCCCTGTCGTCCTGGAACGCCTCGTCGCCGGCGAGCCCGTCCTTGGTGATCATCATGCGGCCGAGGAACACGAAGTTCACCAGGCTCTGCTGGAGCCGATCCGTCACGGTGTCGAAGCGAGAGAAGTCGGCGAACACCCCGCTGACGTTCGGGATGTCCTCATCGGCCATGCCGATCCATTTGGTGGCGCAGAACAAGAAGTCGTGTTCGCCCGCCATGGCCCTGACATTCGACGCCCGGACCTCCGTGGCCTTGCCGAGCAGGCCGTGCCCGTACAGGGAGGGGCGCGCGGGCTTGCTGAACGCGGCACGCGGGATCTCGCACTGGAACTGGGCGCGCAGGTCGTCGCCGAGCGGCTTCGGCCTGCCGGAGGCGTCGCGGTTCAGCACGGATCCGGGCGGGCCGCCCGCCTGGTTGAGGAAGTTGGGCACGAGGAACTCGCCCGTGACCTCGCGCGCGATGTTCGCGTCCTGCTGGGAGGTGAAGTCGGTGACGGTCGTGACCGTGAACTTCGGCGACCGGCCGCGCAACTGGCCGAGTGCCTGATCCCGCATCCCCACCACGGGTCCGGCGAGCCCCTGCTCGCTGGCGACGGTGAAGTCCCAGGCCAGGTAGAGGTTCTTGGTGCTCACCCCCGCGCGGTCGACGTCGTGGAGAGTCCGCCGGAGCGCGGCCTGCCGCCGGGCCAGCGGGTCCTTCGCGGGGAGCGTTTTCCCGGCGATTCGGGTGAACGTCCCGGGGGCGGCGATCCGGGCTCCGGAGGCGTTCTTGAGGTCCCTGAGGACGACGGCGTAGCGATGGCCCTCACGGAAGTTCTTCGCAGGGCGGATGATCAGGGCCTGCCGCGCCGGGTTGGTCGCGTTGGCGTCGAGTTCCGCCCAGTACGGCCAGCGCTCGCCCGTCCGGGTGTCCACGATGACGATCGGGGCGTCCCGCTTCAGGGACCTCGCGACGTCCGTCACCGGGGCGGCGCCGGTCGCGCCGAGATCGAGGCCGGGAACGTGGGCGAGCAGCATCGAGCCCGGTGAGAACCCGTCGGAGAGGTTCCACGCCGCCGGGTCGATGCCCTTGCCCGCGGCGTTCTTGGGCGTCATCGCGCTGGTGAGGTCGAGCCGGAGCCCGGTCGGCGTGTGGGCGCTCGTCGTGAACCAGTCGTTGGGGAAGGGGAGCAGGCAGTCGGTCCCGGCGATGGGATCGCATCCGGAGCCGGGCGGAGACGCGGACGGGGTGGATCCGGCCGAGGCGGTGAGCGGGGCCGACGCGGGCGTGGCCAGCGCGGGGGCCGCCGAGCCCGCGATCACCGATGCTGTCAGGGTCAAGATGGAGAACGCTCGATGTAAGCGCACATGCCCTCCCGGTCCGTACTTCTCCGTTGAAGGTGACACCTGCGCTGAGATCTTTCAGGGGAAATGATCAAAATGCAATGATCGCTGCAAACTGGGGAACTTTGTCCTATTTACACCCTTATGGTGCTGTGTGTACCTTTAGCCTCCACGGCACGCGCAACGATGACCCCCAGCGTCGTTTCCGTTGCCGGTTCGTTGGCCAGACCGTGCGTCCCGGCGGGACTCCCCCGTCAGGAGCGTGCGGCCGCCGAGTCCGTACCTCACGGAGCCGGGGACCCACTTTTTCCGGGGTGAATCGGAGCGCTGACCCCCAGTCGGCCGCGCCGTAGGGCACTTCCCGCCCGAACCCGTCAGCTAACCCGGTAGGCGGCATGGAAGCAAGGAGTCAACCCCTTCATGCCCACCCACCGGATCTCCTCCACCTCTCTCAAGCACCGACTGAACCTCACCGGCAGGCGCCTGCGCGCCGTCGTCGCCGGTGCGACCGCGGCCGCGGCGGTCGTCATGACCCCCCTCCTCCTCGCCGGCCCGGCGCACGCCACCGTGTTCACCTATGGGCAGGACGTCTCCGGCTACGAGGCGGACCACGACTGGAACACCAGCCCGGCGGAGTTCGGCATCGTCAAGGCCACCGAGGGCCTGAGCTTCCTCGACCCCGCCTTCGCCCGGCACTGGCAGGAGCTGGACAAGAAGGGCATCGTGCGCGGCGCGTACCACTACGGCCACCCCGGCAACGACCCCATCGCCGAGGCCGACTACTTCCTCTCCGTGGTGGACGAGCAGCACGCCAAGCCCGGCGACCTGCTGGTGCTGGACCTGGAGACCACCGACGGGGAGTCGGTCGCCGACGTCAACACCTGGGCGAAGAGGTGGCTGGAGTACGTGAAGGCCAAGACCGGCGTCACCCCCATGTTCTACAGCGGCTGGGACTTCGCCGACACCTACGGCCACGGCCTGGCCGGCTACCCCCTGTGGGTGGCCTACTACGGCAGGGCCAAGGGCGACGTGACACCGCCGGCCGACTGGAAGACCTGGACCATCCACCAGTACACCGACACCCCCATCGACCAGAACGTCTCCTCCCTGACCCCCCAGCAGTTGCGCGCACTCGGCCGCCGCTGATCGTCAGTCGACGCGCGTGGCGAAGAAGTCTTCGACCGTCTTGCGGGACTGGGCGTTGACGCCGGCGTAGACGGCGGGATCCACCGTGAAGTCGAACAGTCCCATGCTCTCGCCGGTGGCCGGGTCCGTGGTGCCGATGACGATGATCCGGTCGACGTCCGACGTCGTCGCGGAGACCTGGCTTCCGCCGGTGCCCAGGAAGAAGCCCATCGGAAACGCGGAGAAATAGCCGACGATGCTGTTGATCTCCGTCCGGCCTTCGGCGCCCACCATGAGGCCCAGCGTGTGTTCCTGGCCCCCGGCGAGCTCGTCGAAGGCTCCGACGGGGATGTTGTTGAGAAGCCCGCCGTCCACCCACACTCCCTTGAGGGGATGCTCGGGGGTCGTCTCGCCGGGGTTGATCACCGTCTTGAGGTCCGCGTCGTCCTTGATGACCATGGGTTTGAAGATCATGGGAAGGCTCATCGAGATCCGCACGGCGTCCACGACGCGGAAGTTCGGCGTCGTGTCCGCGGAGAAGATGTGGCTCTTCTCGGTCTCGAGGTTCGTGCCGGTCACGGCGAGCCGGGTCCCGAAGATCTGCTGGTGCTGCCGGAAGGTGATCTCGCTCGTCTGCACCATGGTTCCGGTCGGCGCGTCGTAGAACGACTGCCCGGTGCCGGCGGCCACTGCGCCACCCGGGCCGTACCGGCCCGCTGCCGTGTTCTTGAGCTGGTAGCGGGGGTCCGTCCGCATTGTTCGTTCGACGGCGAGCGAGATGTAGCGTCCGAAGAATCTGCGGATCTCAAGGCCGGGGAAGACGCCGTAGTCGGCCACCACGGACGCGGCGAGCTTGCCGGTGGGAATATTCGCGAACACCTGCTCCTCCGCTCTTTTGGGGAAATCCACCAGAAGGCTGAGGTAGAACATCCACATGGTCGCCAAGAACGAGCCCTGGACATTTGTGGCCCACTCTGCGAACCGGGCATACCTGAGGGGGGCGGTCCCCGTCAGCACGTTGAGGACCTTCCCCGCCGTCGTCGCGCTGACCTCCTCGATGAAGCCGGCCATGTCGTACGTCGTGTAGTCGACCCGGAATCCGCCGACGTGCGGGTTCAGTCCGGGCGTGATGTCGTCGAAGAACGCGTCGAAGTCGTTGGCCTTGAGGATGTACTCCACCTCGACCGGGGTGTAGCCGAGAGACAGGAACAGCGCGTTGATCGCGCCCGCCGAGGCGCCCGAGATGCCTTTGATCTGTCCCTGGATCCGCCAGTCGATTCCGGTGAAGTACCCGGTCAGGCTCGACTGCGGGGACAGGCTCGCCCGCCGCGGATCGTACCGGAGCACATCGAGGGACTCGAGGGCGGTGAGCGCGCCGGGGTAGGCGTTGCCCGCCCCGCCCCCGCCTTCGAACGACAGGTAGTTGATCTGGCTCTTGACCAGCCGCCTCATCGGCGTCGCGATTCTCGGCCGGCCGTCTCAGGGGGCACCGGTCGTCCAGTCCGGGAGTGTGCTGTCGGACTTCAGGTAGACCAGCGTGGTCGGGATGGTCACATCCCACGGCTCCCCGTACGCCGTCCGGCCCTCCGTCGCGTCGGCGAGTTCCGCGGCGATCGAGACGTAGAGGGGGTCGTCGATGGTCGGCGGCTCGCCGCCGTTCCAGATCCGGCCGCCGGAGCTGAGGAAGAAGAGCACCGCGTCGTCGTACGCCGGAGTCACCGGCACCACGACTCTCGCGTAACCGGCGCGCAGGAACTCCCCGAAGAGCGCGTCCCCGCTCACGAGGGCCGAGCGCTCCAGCCATCCGGTCTTGTTCATCCAGAAATACGGATAGTAGAGATACGTCATCTGGCCCCACTCGAAGGCCTGCTCGAAGAACTGGGCGTAGGCGCCCTCGCTCGCCGCCTCGTCGACGTCGAACTCCGGTAACCCCGACGCGGTGCCCGTCAGGCTCATGGCGTCGAAGTCCTCGAAGTACTGCCGCGCCAGCATGGTGAGGCTGCCCTTCTTCAGCTCCTCGAGTTGGATGCGGAGGTTCTCGTTCTCGCTGCCGCCGTACGTCGCGGAGTTGGCCGTGAACCCGGCGCCGCTCACCTGCGCGTCGTAGGCCGACTTCTGCGCCTGGTAGGCGGCGGCGACGGCGTCGTAGGTCTCCTGCTGCCACTGTCCGAACGCGGTGTCCGTGAGCTCGCACTCCACCTCGATCGTGACGAGGTAGCCCCAGACGAGCGCGAACACCCCGACGGGGACGACCGTGTCCTCGCCGTCCAGCGCGACGTCGGCGTTCTCGCCACTCGCGGAGTCCAGCTGCTGAGTTCCGATCAGGACGATGAGATAGTGGCCGCCGCCGCCCTTCCACGCGTGGTAGTCGACGAAGCGGCCGGAGACGGCGCGATATCCGGCCGGGACCTGAAGGGCGGCGTTCGACTTGGAGACGAGCGTGGTCGCGTTCAGCCCGGTCTGCTCGAAGACGGTGGACAGGACGGTCGTCTCCGGCGGCGGCGGGCTCGCTCCGGCCACTGCGTACCTGGCCACGTAGTCCTGGTAGTTGGTCGCGTTCAGATCCGCGGGCCGGAGGTCGCCCAGTGGTTCCGGCTCGCTCAGGCCCACCCCCGCCATGGGCTGGTTGGCCAGGGCGTGGAGGTGGTAGGAGGCCGGCGCCGGGATGAGGAACTCGAACATGAGGCGCTGCCCGTAGTCGTAGATCTGCGCCCGGTACTTCTTGTCGAGCCACTGGTAGATGCCGGCGACGTTGGCCGTGCCGTGAGTGTTGTCGAAGCCGTGCTCGCTGCGCTCCTCGAACTCCTGCAGGATCCTCGTCGTCTGCTCCTCGCGGACCTGCGTGGTGATCGTCGAGACGGACCGCTCGGTCACGTCCTGGGCGAAGGTCGTGGCGGAGCTCGTGGACTCGGTGGTGGAGGTGCTCGTGGCGAAGTCGCCGTACGCGCCGACCTTCACCGGGCCGTACGAGGCGCTCACGGTCACCCCGGCCTGGACGCTCTGGTCCTGCGCGATGGTCTTCTGCGCCTGAGTGGACAGCTCGAAGCGGTCCGTCGCCTGAAGATCGTGCTCGCTCTGTTCCGTCGTCGAGGTCGCGGTGAAGACCGTCTGCTCCGTGCGGTTCAGGCTGCGGAAGCTGCGGCTCAGGTGCTCGGTCTGCAGGACGTTCTCGACGTAGGAGATCTCTCCTGCCTCGTACCTCTGGAGGGTCTGCTCCACGACGAGCAGCTCTCCGATCCCGAGCGGCCGTACGGGCCCGACCCCCTCCTGCGGCGTCGTCCCCACCGGGCCCGTGGAGACCGTCGTGCCGAACAGTCCCGAAGGGAGCTCCTGCACGTCGGTTCCCAGCTCACCCGGGTCGGCGAGCCGATCGACGGTCACCATCACCGGTGTCGGAACGCCCTCGAAGAACCGTGTGCGCGACGCGCGGATCCTGGCATCGACGGCCCGCAGCCCGTCGTCGACGTTGAGGCGATCGGTGGGAACCCCCTCGCCCGTGAGAAAGCCCAACGTCCGCGCCGAGATCGTCTCGGCGACCGCGGGAAGCAGGACACGAGGGGACGGGGCAGTCGACGACGACGCCACGCCGTCCTCGGCCGACTGCTCGGCCGATCCGGTCGAGGGGCGTGGGCTGCGGCGGACCGTGCGCTCCTGACGGTTCCGCCGTCTCGCGGCCCGCAACTCGCGCCGGACGGCGTAGAGGTCACGCAGCCGTTCGAACCCGGCCGAGTGGAACCCCGGCGTGCCGCTCGGCGGTGGGGGAGGGACCGGCGCGCCGGCGGACCGAGCCTGCGGCGTCGCACCGCGTCCGATCGACTTCTTCTGTAAGAACGCACCCGGGAGGATCACCCGTGCCCGCGACACCCGTCTGAGCCGGCGGTGATCGCCGAGAACGGCCGGGTCGTGATCGAGAGCCTGGAGAAGGTGCAGGGTGCGCAGCGACAGGAGGGCCTTCTCGCGCTGCTCGGGCAGGTTCCCGGGCAGCAGGCTGTGGGCGGCGTAGACGTCGAGGATCTTGGCCTTGGCCGACGGGTACGGCTTCTGCCCGACCGCGGCGCCGAGTGACCCGCCGAGCAGGCGCTCGACGTCGGCGGTGGTCATGTTCGCAGGCAGGCCCCTGCCGAGTGCGGCGCGGAAGGCGGCGAATCCTGAGCTGTGCGCCAGATCCTGGAAATCGAGCACCGCGGGCGCTTGGAGGATGGCCTGTTCCGCCAGTGCCTTCGCGGACTCCCAATCGGTGCGCTGGATCACCCGCTCGATCAGCGATCCGTCGTAGAAGGGCCCGTCATACGGGATGACGACGTCGGGGAGGGCGGTCTCGGCCACCGGCTGTGGCGGGCGCACCGAAACGAACTTGAAGACCGACTCCATCGGGGTGCCCGGCATGCCCTGAGCATGGGGGCCGACTCAATACCCGTCAAGGCTCGTTGTCAGTGGTGCCCGCGTCAGCGATCCTCGCCCGGCTCGTCGAACAGCATCGTCTCCACCCGCCGCCGGTAGTCGTGGTAGATCTGCCGGTAGCGCTCGACGGCCCGGGTACGGTCGCCCTGTTCGAGCAGTTCAAGGGTCTGCCGGTAACCGTCCAGCCAGACGGTCCACACGTCGCTCTCGGTGGTGAGGGCGAGCACCCGCAGGGTGCGGGCGACCACGAGGTCGACGTGGGTCTGCAGTTCCCTGTTGCCGCTCGCCATGATGACGACCGTGCTGAAGTCCGCCCCCGCGGCCGTGGCGGCCGTCAGATTGCCCCGGCGCAGGTTGTCGGCGAACTCGTCGAGCTTGACGTGCAGGGTGGCGAGGTGCTTGTCGGTGATGTTGTCCACGCCCCACTCGAAACCGGCGCAGGCCAGCACCATCATCACGTCGATCAGCTCGAGCGCGCTCTTCTGGGTCACCTGGGTGACCTGCCGGGTCCGGTTGGGCGAGATGTCGATCAGGCCTTCGGCGGCGAGCTGGGTGATCGCCTCCCGCACCGGGGTGATGCTGACGCCCAGCCGCGCCGCGATCTCCGCGTCCTTGATCAGCGCGCCCGGTTTCAGCAGGCCGGTGATGATCTCCTCGCGCAGTCGGCGAAGGACGGCTTCTTTCCGCGTCAGCGGTACCGCGAAGGACATGGCGTTGCTCTCGGTCAGGGGGAGCTGACGCGGCCATACTACGATCTCCCACTCGTCTTCCCGGTGGTGTCCGGCGCGGCCGCTCCGCCCGCCGCCCGTGGCGGCCACGCCGAGGCCGTGGGCGGGAACGACTTGCCCGCCCACGGCGCCGCTGCGTGCTCGCTCAGGCGAGAGCCCGCTTGAGACGATCGATCCGCGCCGCCCAGATCCGCCTGGACAACGCCGCCTCGGGCGCGAACGTCTCCGCGGCGTGGTAGCTGCCCGGGTTGACGACGAGGTCGGTCGGGACGCCCGCCTGCATGAGCCGCTGCGCGAACGTGATGTCCTCGTCCCGGAACAGGTCGACGGTGCCGACGTCGATGAAGGCCGGGGGAAGGCCGGACAGGTCCTCGGCCCGCGCGGGCGCCGCGTACTGGTCGGCCTGCTTGCCGCCGAGATACCAGGCCCAGGCTTCGATGTTGCCCGCTCGGTCCCAGATCCCGATGTCGGTGATCTCGTGGCTGGACGCCGTCTCGTTGCGGTCGTCGATCATCGGATAGATCGGCATCATGAACGACAGCGCCGGGCCGCCGCGGTCCCGAGCCAGGAGCGCCGTGCCGATGGTCAGCCCGCCGCCGGCGCTGGCGCCGTAGATCGCCAGGCGATGGGGGTCGACGCCCAGTTCGGCGGCGTTCTTCGCCATCCACACCAGACCGGCGTAGCAGTCCTCGATCGGGGCGGGATGGGGGTGCTCGGGGGAGAGGCGGTATTCGACGGAGACCACGACGGCGCCGACCTGGTCGCAGATCATCGTCGCGTTGGGGTCCTCACCCTCGACGCTGCCGAGGATCATGCCGCCGCCGTGGATGTAGTAGATGCCGGGCAGAGTGCCGGACGCGCCGACCGGCCGGTAGATCCGTACGGTGATGTCGGGCTCCCCACCGGGGCCGGGGACGGTCCGATCCTCCTTGGCGACGTTGGGGTTCTCGGGCACCTCGATGGCGCCCAGCATGCCCTCGACGGCGGTGCGGCGCTGGACGATGTCGGGGATGGCGTTGAAGCCACCGGGCATCACCTCGAGCAGCGCGTCCAGGGGGACGCGGCATTCGGGGTCGATCAGATCACGACGGGACATGAGCCCTCCATTAGGCAACTAATCGGTGGGATGCGGCGTAGAGCGGTCGCGATGCGGTGGGGTCACCCGCCGGACGGGCGACGGGTTCCCGCCGGAGCGGCCGGTGATGTCGGCGATTGCGGAGATCGCGGGGAGAAGGAGAAGCCCTCGTATCCCTGGGCGGCGACCTCGTCGCACTTTTTCCGGTATTCCCCGACACCGCCGGCGTAGGGCATGAACACCTGCGGCTTGCCCGGCACGTTGGCGCCCATGTACCAGGAGTTCGCCTTCGGATAGAGGGTGAAGCTGCTGATGAGATTGACGTGGTCCACCCAGTCGTCCTGGGCCTGCTGGGCCGGTTCGATCGTCGAGATGCCATGGCGGTCGAGGTACCCGATGGCGTCGACCACCCAGTCGACGTGCTGCTCGATCGAGACGACCATGTTCGACAGCACCGACGGGCTGCCCGGTCCGGTGATCATGAACATGTTCGGGAATCCCGCGGAGCTGATCCCGAGGTAGGTGCGGGGGCCGGCGCTCCATGTCTCCGTGAGGGAGACTCCTCCCCGGCCGCTGATGTCGACGCTCGTCAGCGCCCCCGTCATCGCGTCGAACCCGGTCGCGTAGACGATCGCGTCGAACGCGTACTCCTTGTCGGAGGTGCGGACGCCCCTTTCTGTGATCTCGACGAGGGGCGTGCGCCGCAGGTTGACCAGTTCCACGTTCTCCCGGTTGTACGTCTCGTAGTAGTCGGTGTCCAGGCAGGGGCGCTTGGTCCCGACGGGGTACTCGGGGCAGAGGTCCGCGGCGGTCCGAGGGTTCCCGACGATCTGGTGGATCTTGCCGTGGATGAATCGCTTCGCCGTGTCGTTGGCCTCCTGGTCGACGGCGAGATCGGTGAACGCGGTCAGGAGGTTGACGAGGCTGCCGCTTTCCCAGGCCGTCTCGAAGGCGGCATCGCGCTCCTCGTCGGAGACCTCGAGGGCGGACTTCGTCGCGGGTACCGTGGGGACGCCGAATCCGGACTCCCTCTGGGCCTTGCGGAAGGCCCGGTAGTTCGCCTTCATGTCGGCTATCTCGTCCGCGCGCAACCTTCGGTTACGAGCAGGGAGGCTGTAGGCCGGGGTGCGCTGGAAGACGGTGAGGCCGGCGGCCTGCTCGGCGATGACGGGGATCGACTGCACGCCCGAGGACCCGGTGCCGATGATCCCGACCCGCATGCCGGTGAAGTCCACGTCCTCGTGCGGCCAGTGCGCGGTGTGATAGGTGGCGCCCGTGAAGCGGTCGAGGCCGGGAATCTCCGGCAGCTTCGAATGCGACAGACAGCCGGTCGCCATGATGAGGAATCGGGTGGTGACGGCATCGTCGTGGTCGGTGCGCACGAGCCAGGTCTCATCGCGGTCGTCGTACGCGGCGGCCTTCACGCGCGTCCTGAAGAAGATGTCCCTGCGCAGGTCGAACCGGTCGGCGACGTGCTGCGCGTACCGGAGGATCTCCGGCTGGGTCGGGTAGCGCTCCTCCCACTCGTACTCCTGTTCGAGTTCCTCCGAGAACGAGTAGGAGTACGCGAGGCTCTCCACGTCCACCCGGGCGCCGGGGTAGCGGTTCCAGTACCAGGTGCCGCCGACGTCGGTGCCGGCCTCGAACACGACGGCGGACAGGTTCATCTCGCGGAGTTTGTGCAGCAGGTACATGCCCGAGAAGCCGGCTCCGACGATGACGGCGTCAACGGAGGAAGGCAGGGTGCGTGAGTCGGACTGGATGTCGTTGCTGGGTGCGGACATTGGTCCTCCTGGAGGCGGTGGACACGATGTACGGGCAGGCGTGGCGCGGACGTCGCCGCTCTCACGGCGTCGCCCGGCCATGAGGGCGTGCGTCATCGCCGGGCGGCAGGCGGAAGGTGATCTCCTCCGCCGCCCGCTCATCGGGACAGCGGGGTGTGTTCGGGTCTTGCCCGTGGGATCAGAACGGACCGGGGCCGGTGTCGCCGACCGGTTCGGCGCGTAGCAGTGGAGCGCCGGAGCTACAGGGGGTACGGCGGCTTCCCGCTATTGGCTGCGGTTCGTCTCAGGAATTCGGTCCCTGCCTTGTGCAGCGCCATTCGCGTCACCTCGCGTGATCGGGGGGGACATCACGCACGTCCATGTGGAGGTGACACAAAAGTAAAATGCATCACGCAGCGAGTCAACGGTCTGGGATCCCCGGTTGTGAGACCCGACTGGCAGGGACGAAACGAGCCGGGTCTCCCGGATGCTCCTTGCGGAGCGCGGGAGACCCGGCCGCGTCTCACGATCGGACTGCCGCCGCCCTCACCTGCCGGGCCGCACGTCCCGCCGATCGCATCGTCCGTCTAGAGAGTGGCGCACTGTCCCGCCTTGGGGCCGGACACGGTGTTGGGCGTGCCGCCGTTGGTCGGCGCCGGGGAGTTCCCGGTGCACGACAGCGGTCCGCCGACGTGGTTGCCGGCGACGATCGGCGCCGCCTGCACCTTGTTGTTCTGCAGGACGAGCGGACCACTCACCGTCGCGCCGTCGATCACCACCTGACCCGTGGTGCCGGTGACCGTCACCGGGCCCTTGACCGTGGCCGGTGCGCAGTCCCCGTTCCCGTTGCCGAGCCAGACCCGCACCCCGCCGCTCAGGGCGGCCGGCCCGGACACCGTGGTGTCGCACAGCAGGACGTCGACCGCTCCGGACGCTGACACCGGGCCGCGAACCTGGGAACCGGACGCGTACAGCCCGGCACCCGCCCGCACGGTCACGGGCCCGTTGACGGTCGCGCCGTCAAGGCACGTGACACCCGAGGAGACGGTCAACGGACCGGAGTGGGTCCCGGTGACCGTGGTCGTGCACGCGGGGACGCCGGTCGCCCTGACGGTGAAGCCGGTCACCACGGTGGAGGTGGCGCTGGAGACGGTCACCTTCGCCTCGTACAGACCGGAGCCGCCGTAGGTGTGGTCACCGCTGATCGTGTAGAGGCCGTTGACGATCTGGTTGGTGGCCTCTCTGCCGCTCAGCGTGCCCGCCGAGGTGGTGCCGTCGCCCCATTCGATCGTGGCGGACAGGGCGCCGAGCGTCTTGCCGGGAGCGGCCAGGGTCGCCAGCGGCCCGGTGATCGCGTTCCGGTCGCTCAGCGACTGGTCGCCGGCGACCAGATCGAGACCCCAGGGCACGTTGGGCGAGGCGTAGAAGTTCTGGTTCCGCGCCTGCCAGCGTCCGCCCTGCGCGGCGTCACGGGCCTTGAAGGAGGCCAGGGTCCGATCGGGGTGATCCGGCCCGGCCTTCGGCGACCACCCGATCTCCGCGATGGCGGTGAGCCGGGGGAAGGCCATGAACTCGATCTGGGCGAGGTTCTTGACGGTCTCCGTCCACAGCGGCGCCTCGACGCCGATGATGTTGGCGTCGGTGACCGCGGGCAGCGTGTTGCCGGACACCGTGCGCGCCGGGATGAGCGTGCTCGGCTCCCAGTTGTAGAAGACGTCGATGTCGCAGGTGCAGGCCCAGGTGGTCCCGATCGGCGTGCTCGAGTTGTACTTCATGTCGAGGTAGGTCTTGTTGGCGGGGGACATGACGATCTTCATGCCCTTCTGCACCGCGGTCCGCCCCGAGTCGCCGCCCGATCCGTTCGGAGAGGTGCCCCAGTACTGCACGACGCCCTGCGGCATCTCCGGGTCGGTCCCGAAGGGCGCCTCGCCGATCTCGTTCCAGCCCATCGCGATCTTGCCCTGGGCCTTCACGATCTTGGACTCGCGGGTGATGAAGGACTGGTAGGCGGTGGCGGGCAGGAGCGCCGTCGAGACCTCGTCGCCGCCCATGTGGAAGTACGGCCCCGGGGTCAGCGCGGACAACTGCTCGATGATGTCCGTGGTGATCTGCCAGGTCAGCGGGCTGTCCGGACACAGCGCGCTGTAGTTCACCGCGTTGCTGAGGTTCCACACCGGCGGCTTCTTGTTGCTGCAGTTGATGCTCGGGTCGTAGATCGAGCCGCCCTTGTAGGCCTGCGCCTCGGCGGAGGCGTACGACATGATGATCGAGTTGTTGTGCCCGGGGCTGTCGATCTCCGGCACGACCGTGACGAAACGCGACGCGGCGTAGTTCACGACGTCGACGTAGTCCGCCTGGGTCCAGAAGCCGCCCGGGTCCGCGTTGGTGGTGCCGTCGGACGCCCTGCTCGTGCCGCCGGAGTACTGGCTGCCGATGTCGGTGAGCTCGGGGCGGCCGTTGATGGCGATCCGGAAGCCCTGGTCATCGCTGAGATGCAGGTGCAGCGTGTTCACCTTGTACGCCGTGATCTCGTCGATGTAGCTCTTGACCACGGAGACCGGCTCGAAGTGCCGGCCGATGTCGAGCATCGCTCCGCGGTAGTCGTAGCGGGGATAGTCGGAGATCTGAACCCCGGGGACGGCCCACGTGGCCGGCTGCGGCGTCTTGCTCTCGACCCAGACGGGGAACAACTGCCGGAGCGTCTGCACACCGTTGAACAGGCCGTGCCCGTTGGCGGCGGTGATCTTGATGCCGCTGTGCGTGACGTCCAGCTTGTAGCCCTCGGCTGCGGGGACCCCCGGGTCGCCCAAGGCCAGGGAGATGTCCCCGGTCGCGGCGGAGCCCTGTGAGACCGGCAGCGCGTAGCCCGTGGAGGGGCGCAGGACGGCTGCCAGTTGGTCGGCGATCCCGACAGAGGAGGGGTCGTCCACCACGATGCGGGCACCGGAGCCGAGCGTGAAGTCGTCCCCGGCCGTGGTGCTCATCGAAACCGGGAGAGGAACGATCTGGGGTGATGCCGGCGCGGTCGACGCCGTGCCGGCCTGTGCGGCGTTCGCCATGACACCGGTGAGGGTGGTGGCGAGGAGCGCACCGATTGTCAAAGCAGAGATCGCGCGGGCTCGAGGCCGTCGGCTTGCGCCACGGCCCCTCGTCTGCTCGCGCTTCGCCGATAGGAACGAGATCTTCACGTCACTCCTTAAATCGGGGTACCGCATACCTCCAGCACGGGCCGTGATCGGGCATTGGTTGGACATGTCCGGCGACCCGTTCGGCGCTGCAGCGTCCGTGCAGCTTCCTGATGTGGTGGTGGGGGAGTTCACGCGGCCAGGAGACCGACCGTCCCGGCGATCTTCTTGCTCATCTCGATTACCGCCTTGCTCTTGGGGGGTGACTGGTCTATACCGGTAGGCGGCCTTGGGCGGCGGATAGATCCCTTATGTAGGGGTCTAAGGCTGTCAGGGTAAACAGAAGGCAAAGTTTTGGTCTATACCGCCATGTATCGGATTCGCAACAACGGTGGCCGCTGCCGCAGCCGGTCTATACCGGGACGGCGAATCGCTCGCTCGGAGCGTCATGAGCGGATCAGGGGAGGCGGAACCAGCCGCGGCGTGGCCGTTGTGGACCCGCGACGCGACCGTGTCCTGTCGATCTGGCGAGGATGCGTCGCTATTCGAGTACGAGCGCGTCCCCTACGCGGACCTGCCCCGGGGCCGCCACCCTGGCGAGCACATCAAGCCGGTTGTCGTGCGCCGCGGCGACGGTCTTCAAGATCAGTGGTGAGTGGGGCAGGTCCTGTTGCGCCTGATTGATCATCACGCAACGTTCGCTGGCGCGAAGGAGTTCGAGGCGGAGGGTGCCTCCGATGCGAGCCGTGCACCCGAACCAATCGTCCTCGACGAACGGCGGAGTGCCGGGTGGGGTGCGCACGAGGATGTTCGGCCGGAACCGGCGTTCGTCGATGGGCACGCCGGGTATCGCCTGGCGGATCCAGCCGAGGGTGGCGGTGGTGAGGATGCTGAGCGGCAGTTGGTCGAAGTGGGAGATCTCACCTTCGCGGACCACCGCGACGTCGTCGCGGCCAAGGTAGGCGCGGATGAAGGTCGTGGCGTCGGCCACCGCATGTCCGTGCGGGTCGATCAGTTCCGGCCTGTCGGAATCACCCGGATAGCGGGAGCTCAAGTGCAGAAGACCGTCCATACGCCGGAAGCGCCGAGTGCTCTTCCCGGAACCGAACTTGCCCTCCGCATCCCGAACTGCGTAGAGCCGGTCACCCGTGACACCCCGCTGGTCGACCTCGACGCTGGTGAGCCGTTCGCCGCCGGTCGACTTGATCGGATACCGCCACAGTCGCTCGATCGTGCCCACGATGGTCACCACCAGACCGAGGCTAGCCCCTCCTGCCGCCGGCTCGGCGGGCGTGTCCGGACTCGGCGGGTGATCTCCGCGGTGTCGGCGATGCCGGTTTCGGCCAGGGCGATGACGCGGGCATGCGGGTGGGCGGCACCGGCCATCCGGGCCAGAACGTGTCCCGGGGGAGTCTGGATGAACAGGGTCGTGCCGAGTTCGCCGAGCATGGCGGTGGCGTCGCGCCATTTCACCGTCGTGGCGATGCTGCGGGCGAGGTCGTCGAGGACGGCGCCGGCGTCGTTGAGCAGGCGGCCGGTGGAGTCGCTGACATAGGGGACGGCCAGGCGACGGCGGGGGACCGTGCCGAGGTGGTCCGCCATGGCGTCGGCGACGCCGCCGAGCAACGGGCAGTGCGAGGGGACGCCGATGTCCAGGCGTTGCACGCGCCGCGCGCCGGCGTGGGCGGCCGCCGTGGTCAGGCGCTCCAGGGCCCGGGTGCTGCCCGCGACCACGACCTGCTGGTCGGTGTCGACGACCGCCACGTAGGCCGGGTCGTCGGCGGTGCTGATCGATTCGACCATCCTCCGGACATGGGACACGCTCAGCCCGAGGACGGCGGCCATGCCGTACCCGGACGGGTAGGCGTCACGCATCAGTTCGCCGCGGCGGTGCACGGCCACGAGGGCTTCCGCGAAGGTCAGGACCCCGGCGGCCACGGCGGCGGGGAACACTCCGATGGAGTGCCCGGCCACGGCGTCGGGAGTCACGCCCTCGTCGGCGAGGGCCCTGGTCGCGGCGACTCCCGCGACGCAGAGCGCGACTTGCGCGGTGACGGTCGATTCCAGCGCCTGAGCCGTGTCCTGCCGGGTCGAGCCGGGCAGGATCGCCTCGGCCTCGGCGAGGGTCGCGGCGACCGCGGCGTGATCGGGCAGGTCGCGGAGCATCCCGGGTCGCTGGGTGCCCTGGCCGGGATAGAGGAAGGCGACTCTCACGCGAGGACCCACGGGTCGGTCACCAGTTCGGGGCCGTGGGCGGTGCGGACCATGACCGGACCGCCGGTGCGGGCCCATTCGGTGAGGCTGACCCCGCCACACGGGGTCTCCAACTGACAGTCGACCGTGCCGGCGAGAGCGGCGAAGGCGTCCACCAGCCGGGCGGCCGCGGTCGGCTCAAGCCTGCGCGGTGTCCGTATCAGCAGGTCCAGGTCGCTTCCAGGGTGAGTGGCGGTCTGGCCGGTGGCCAGTTCGAAGCCGACGCCGCCGGTCGGTCCCCAGACGGCGTCACCGTCCAGTTCGGCGGCCAGGCGCAGGGCGACGGCGGACAGGGTGACGGCCAGCCGGGGGAGACGGGGGCGCAGCCGATTCAGTTCTTCCGGCGGCACCCGGCGGGTCACCGCGTCGGCGGGGACGAGGACGGCATGGCGTTGCCATCGCTGGGATCCGCGCACGCCGACGGGGATCAGGCCGGGCGGGTGCGGTGCCCGCCGTACGACGCCCCAGGGACAGGCGGCGAGCGACGCGGAGGCCCAGCCGGGGAGCGCGGCGGCGAGTGCCGCGCTCCCGGTGAGTCGCAGCAGGTCGTGGGGTCTCGGGGTCAGTGCCATTGGGCGGCGAGCGCCTCGCGGATGCGGTGGGAGGCCACCCGCGTCGCCCGGGCGCCGGGTGAGGTGAGGCGGTTGCTCAGGTCGCGAGGCCCGCGCCGGGCCCGTTCGACGGCGGCGGTGAGCGCGTCCTTCGCCGTCCGCACGTCTGTCTCGGTCGGGTCGTCGGCGTTCTCCACGTCCAGGAGTTCGTCGCACAGGCCGAGCTTCGCCCAGTCGGCGACGTCATAGGACAGCGGGGGAATGCGGCGGGCCAGCTCGTCGAGCTCGTCGGAGGTCCGGCGGGTCACCCTCGCCGCGGCCTCCTTGTGCATGGCGTGGATCACGACGCCGGGGTCGTCGAGCGCCAGGATCTGGTTCGCCTGATAACCGTGGGCGAGCAGGCCGCCGGACAGCGCCGTCCCGACGATGAGTGTGATCACGGGGTGTCCGGCGGTGCGGGCGGATGCATAGGCGTCCACGGCGGCGGCGAGCGCATGGTGGATGCCGAGCAACTCTTCGACGCGTCCGTAGGCCTGGCTGGGGAGGTCGACGACGGCGACGATCGGGCGGCGGCGGTCCTCGGGCAGACGCGCGTCCTCGGTGACCGCTCCGGTCACCGTCTCGGCGAGGGCGAGCCCTTCGCGGAGGCCGACCTCGCCCTTCCGGGCCCGGTGGTAGGGGCTCCGCGGGTCCGGCACGACGGTGACCAGGCGGGCGGTGTCGGCGCCCAGCGTGGCGTCCGCTGTGATCACGGAGGGGACCACATGGGTCACGTCGCCGTCGGCGAGTGCCCGGGTCCAGCTCTGACCGCGGCTCATGGCTGGTCTCCCTCCTGCGGTACGGCGTGCGCCCACACGGCCGCGAGGTCCGCCGGCGCCGGTGGGGCGGCCGGGTCGACGGCTTCGAGGCGTGCCCGCAACTCGCCGATCCGCTGGGATCGGTGCTCGCCCGGGACCCCGCGTTCCATGGCCTCGATCACGGCGGACCGGATGGCGGTGACGTCGTCGAGGACCAGCACGTCCGCCAGGCCGGTCCGGGTGCGTTGCGCGCCGCCGTCGATCGACCAGATCAGTGTGTGGTCGGAGGCGTCGAACTCGGCGATGCCCGCCTCGGACTCGATCACTTGGGGACCGTCCAGCCCGAGACGGCCCTCCGCTGTGATGATCAACGTGGTGCACAGTCCGGCGGCGATGCTCATGCCGCCGAAACAGCCGAGCGTCCCGGCGATGACGCCGATGACGGGCTGAAGGGCGCGCAGTTCCAGCAACGCGGAGCACACCTCCGCGACCGTGGCCAGGCCCAGATTGGCCTCCTGAAGGCGTACGCCTCCGGTCTCCAGGAGCAGGACCGCGGCGGTCGGGGTGCCGTCGCGGCTGTCGCGGGCGGCCAGAGAAAGCGCAGCGGCGATCTTCACGCCGGAGACCTCACCGACGCCGCCGCCCTGAAACGCCTGTTCGATGGCGATCACGACCGCGGGCCGTCCGCCGAGCCTTCCCTTGACCACGATGACGCCGTCGTCGGACTGCGGGACCACGCCTTGGGGTTCCAGCCAGGGCGACTCGATGCGGTCGAAGGGGCCGCACAGTTCGCGGGCGGTGCCGTCGTCGAGCAGAGCAGTGGCGCGCGCCCGGGCGTCCAGTTCGATGAAGCCGGTCCGGGTGAGCATCACGGTCCAGTCCGTATCCTCGTTCCGCGGCGGCGGCGGAGACGTCATCGCCTGCCCTCCTCGACGGCTTGACGCAGGCGCAGGGTGACCACGCCGGGAGTGGCTCCGAAGTCGTTGAGCTCGAAGGCGGCGGCGACACGGTGGCGGGCGAAGAACCGCTCCAGCACGGTGCGCCACACCGTGTCGAACCCGTCGACGCTGGTGCGCACACGTACTCGGGCGGTGCCGGCCTGCTCCGGCGTCATCAGGATCTCCAGGTCGCCTGAGCCGACCACCCCGACGTGCGCCCGCCGAAGAGGCGGCCGGTCGGCGGGGAACTCGAAGTTCAGCGTCTGCACGCGGCCGCCCCCCGTTCGGCTTCGGTGCGAAGTGGCGGCCACGGCACCATGTCGAGGAAGAGCGCGGCGGCCAGCAGGTCGCCGCTCCCACCCGGCGACAGGCGATGTGCCCGGAGCCGCTCGTCCAACTCCATGAGAGCGGCACGGCCGGATTCCGTACCCGCGCCTCCCTCTCGCAGGACACGCACGGCGCCGTGCTGGACGACGCGGAGCCCCTCGAGGCCGCCACGGTGCAGGACGCAGGTGTCGTCCAGGAGGCTCATCACCTCCAGCAGCGCGTCCAAGCGGGCCAGGTCCTCGGCGAGCCCGGCCGCTCTGGCCCGGCGCAGCCGCGGCAAGGCGACGCCGATGACGTGGGGGAAGGCGGCCTCGGCCTCGCCCCGGGCACCGCACACCCCGTATCGCCGCCGCACCCGCTCGCCATGGGAGACGGCCCACGCCGGGATGTGCCGGTCGGGGAGGGCGGCCAGCCGGCCCGCGCGGCAGGCGGCCTCCCGCTCGTCGCGGGCGTCGGCGGCGGCCGCGACCAGCAGTCCGAGCGCCCACAGCGCCCCGCGGTGCGTGTTCACCCCCCGGGTGACCCGCAGCATGACCTGGTCGCCCGCACGGCCGAGCCGGCCCAGTTCTTCGCGGAGTCCGACCCCGAGGTCCGTTCGCTTCGCGGCGTCCGCGGCGGACCTGAAGACGGGGCGCAGCGCCTCGGCCGAGGCGAGCAGGAGCGGCAGATCCATGTCGTCGTGTGCGCCGCCGCCACGGTGGTCGACCAGGCCGGGCTTGGGACCCAGCCGGGCCTCCTCACGGAGCGCCCTGACGGCGAGATCGGCGAGCAGGAGCGCGGACGGCGCCTGCGCGTCACCGCCGGCGATCACCGGCGGATCACCAGGTCCGGAACTGGGCGGGTGGGTCATACAGGCCTCCAGACCAGGCGACGAGATCTTCGACGCTGCGGGCCGCCAGCAAGGAGCGCTTCGCCCGGCAGACGTCGACCTTGAGGTCCTCGGGCAGTGCGACCAGACCGTCGCGGCGCAGTGCTTCGACGCGCCGCTCGTCCAGGCGCCGGCCGACCAGGGTGGCGCCCGCGATCGCGGCCAGCGCTTCCCGCCGGTCGGCCAGGCCGGCGGCCTTGTAGAGATAGGCGACACCCTCTTCCGTCACCACGTGGCTGACGTCGTCGCCGTAGATCATGATCGGGGGGATCGGCATGCCGGAGTCCTTGGCCACCTGGACCGCGTCCAGCGACTCGACGAACGCCGGAGTGCCGCCGGAGCGGAAGGTCTGGGTGATCTGCACGACGAGTTTGCGCCCCCGCAGTGCGGGGGCCTCACCGGTGAGCAGGCTCAGCCACGCGGGGGAGGTGTGCCTGCGGCCGTGCGGATCGTGTCCCATGTTGGGGGCTCCGCCGAAACCGGTGAGACGTCCCTCGGTCACGGTGGAGGAGTTCGCGTCGGCGTCGATCTGCAGCGACGACCCGATGAACATGTCCACGGCGTACTGGCCGGCGAGCTGGCACAACACCCGGTTCGAGCGGAGCGATCCGTCGCCGCCGGTGAAGAACACGTCGGGGCGGGCGGCGACGTAGCGCTCCGTGCCGGGTTCCCCGCCGAAACAGTGCACCGACTCGACCCAGCCGCTCTCGATGGCGGGGATGAGCGTCGGATGCGGGTTGAGCGTCCAGTGCTTGCAGATCTTCCCCCGCAGGCCCAGTTCCTCGCCGTAGGTGGGAAGGATGAGTTCGATCGCGGCGGTGTCGAAGCCGATGCCGTGATTCAGCGTCGTCACGCCGTGCCGTTCGTAGACGCCGCGCAGAGCCAGCATGGCCATCAGGATGCTCACCTGGCCGATTTCCCGGGGATCCCGGGTGAACAGCGGTTCCAGCACGTACGGCCGGGGGCTCTCCACGATCAGGTCGACCCAGTCGCCGGGGATGTCGACTCGGGGAACCCGCTCCACCAGTTCGTTGACCTGGACCAGCACCACCCCGCTGCGGAATGCCGCCGCCTCGGCGATGGTCGGGGTGTCTTCCGTGCCGGGGCCGGTGTACAGGTTTCCCTCGTGGTCCGCCTGCTCGGCGCAGAGCAGCGCGACATCCGGAGTGAGGTCGACGAACATCCGCGCGTACAACTCGACGTAAGTGTGAATCGCCCCGACCTCGACCTTGCCGTCGGCGAGCAACTGCGCCATGCGCACGCTCTGCGGGCCGGCGTACGCGAAGTCGAGACGGCGGGCCACGCCGCGCTCGAAGACGTCCAGATGCTCGCGCAGGCTGATCGAGGAGATCAGCAGATGCAGGTCGTGGACCACACCCGGATCGCAATCGGCCAGCGCCTCGGCGAGGAAGTCCGCCTGTTTCTGGTTGTCGCCCTCCAGCGCGACCCGGTCGCCCGGACGCAGCAGCGCCTGCAGGGCATCGCGCATCCGCCCGGCGTCCAGCACCCGGCCCGAGGTGAAGGACCGCACCGCCTCCAACCGCTCCCGCTTCGCCGTCCGCCGCTGGGTCCAGTCCCGGGGGGCCGCCCTCGCGGATGTCACGGCCTGCCCAATGCCGTCATCCGTCCGTGATGCCTCGAACGGCGGCGCAATTAACTCAAAGGTAGTTAAAACGTCAGCGGCCCGATCGGGCCGGAAGCGCTTCCCGGGCCGCGTGTTTCCTGACAAGATCCAACGTGGGCGGTCATCGGTGATGTCGCCGAGGATTTCTTGTCGAAGATGGGCGAGCGCGGATGGATCCTCTCCAGCCGGGCGATCCGGTGCAGGTCGGCACGTATCGGCTTCTGGGGCGTCTCGGCGCGGGTGGCATGGGGCAGGTGTTCTTCGGACGGTCCCCCGGGGGACGCCCCGTCGCGGTCAAACTCATCCGTCCCGAGCACGCCGGCAGCGAGCAGTTCCGCGCCAGGTTCGCCAGGGAGGTCGCGGCCGCCAGGAGCGTGGGCGGTTTCCACACCGCGCCGGTCGTCGACGCCGATCCGACGGCCGACCCGCCCTGGATGGTGACGGCCTACATCCCGGGGCCGTCCCTGCGCGAGGCCGTCGTCGAATACGGCCCCCTGCCTCCGGAGGCGATCCGGTCCCTGGGAGCGGGCCTGGCCGAAGGTCTCGACGCCATCCACAGATCCGGGCTCGTGCACCGGGATCTGAAACCCGCCAACGTGATCCTGGCCGCCGACGGGCCACGCGTGATCGACTTCGGCATCGCCCGTGCCCTGGACGGCGCGGGCGGTGTGACCGTCACCGGCGCCGTCGTCGGCACCTTCGCCTACATGTCCCCCGAGCAGGTCCGGGCGGAGCCGGTGGGGCCGGCCGGCGACGCCTTCTCCCTGGGGTGCGTCCTCGCCTTCGCCGCCACGGGCCACAGCCCCTTCGACGCGGGATCCATCGCCGCCGTCGTGCACCGCGTCATCAGTGAGCCTCCCGACCTCGACGGTGTGCCCATCGGCCACGGGTTGCGCGACCTGATCAACGCCTGCCTGGCCAAGGACCCGGCCGCCAGGCCGTCCATGGGCGACGTCCTGGCCCGGCTGAGCGAACCCGGCGCCGCGGACATGCCCCCCACCGTCGTCGACATGATCATGTCGAGGGAGTCGCAGTCTCGCGCCGCCCTCGAGGGAACCGGCGGTCACACGGCGATCGAACATCCGGAGGCGCCGCCGCCCGCGCCCGCATCCCGGCTGATCAAGCGCCGCTCCGTTCTCATCGGCGGGCTCGCCGCCGCGGCCGCGATCTCCGTCCCCGTGATCGTCGTCCTCACGGACTCCGACGATCCCTCCGGCGCCGCCGGCCCGACGCCCAGCGGCTCCGCGAAACCCGAGGTCACCGCTCGTCCCGAGTTCGCCGTCCAGTCCGAGGTCGCCGCGAGCCCTCCCGCCGAGATCCTCGCCTACGAAGGCTCTCCCGGCGACCCCTCCGTCACCCAGATGGACTTCAGCCCGGACGGCTCGCTCCTCGCCTGCGGGAACGGCACGGGAGACATCCGCATGTGGAACGTGGCCACCAGGCGCTCCATCGCCGACTTCGAGGGCCACGACGACGCCGTCAGATCCGTGGCCTTCAGCCCGGACGGCAAGACGCTCGCGAGCGGCAGCATGGACCTGACCGTCCGCCTGTGGGACGTCGCGACCGGGCGCACCACCGCCGTCCTCACCGATCACACCGACTACGTCTGGACGGTGGCGTTCAGCCCCGACGGCAAGACTCTGGCGAGTGCGGGCTGGGACGGCACCGTCCGCCTGTGGGACGTCGCGACCGGGCGCACCGTCGACGTCCTCACCACCGACGACAGCGTCTTCGGAGTCGCCTACAGCCCTGACGGCGAACTCCTCGCGACCAGTGACGGCGGAACGGTACGGCTGTGGGACACCTCGTCGGGACGTTCCGCGGCCGTGTTCCCGGAGGAGTCGGACCCGGTCGACGCGGTGGTCTTCAGCCCGGACGGCAGGACCCTCGCCGGCGCGTGCGGCGACGACGTCCTGTTATGGGATGTGGACAGCCGGCGCCTCATCGGCACCCTCGCCGGCCACACGGACACCGTCGCGGGCGTGGCGTTCAGCCCGGACGGGAGAACGCTCGCCAGCAGCGGCTTCGACGGCGCCGTCCGGCTGTGGGACATGACGTTCAGCCGGCCCACCAAGGTCCTGACAGGTCACACCGACATCGTCCTGTCGGTGGCGTTCAGCCCTGACGGAGGAATCCTGGCCAGCGGGAGCGGCGACCTCACCGTCCGGCTGTGGAACCTGAAGGGGTGACCACGGCCGGACCGTTTCCGACGTCATCGGTCACGTGAGCATGACCTTGATGGATTCCCGGGAGGCCATCGCGGCGTAGCCCTGGGCCACGTCGTCCAGCGGGAGCGTGGTGTCGAAGACCGGGCCGGGATCGAGGGTGCCCTCCACGATCCGCGAGATCAGATCGGGGAGGTACCGGCGGACGGGAGCGACCCCGAGATTCAGGCTCAGATGGTGGATGAGGGGCTGGAACAGCGGCAACTCCGGCATCGTGTGCGGCATGCCGACCGCGCCGATCGCGCCTCCCTCGCGGGCCATGCCGACGGCCATCGCCCAGGACTCGGGCGTGCCGACCGCTTCCACCACATGGCGGACTCCCAGGCCGTGGGTCCTTTCGCGGACGGCCGCGATCCCCTCGTCGCCGCGCTCGGCGATGACGTCCGTCGCGCCGAACGCCTTGCCGATCGCGGCGCGGTCGGCGTGCCGGCTCATCAGGAAGACCCGGTCGGCCCCGAGGATCGCCTTCGCCCCGAGCACCGCGCACAGTCCGACCGCCCCGTCGCCGATGACGGCCACCGCCGAACCCTCGGTGACCCCGGCCATGACTGCTCCGTGCAGCCCCGTGGCCATCACGTCGGAGGTGGACAGGAGCGCGGCGTACAGCGACTCGTCGACTCCGCTCAGGCCGCCCGGCACGGCCACGAGGGTTCCGTCCGCCTGGGGAACCCGCACGGCCTCGCCCTGGCCGCCGTCGGTGCCCGGCGCGCCGAAGGTACCGCCGTTGCCGCACGAGCTCTGGATCCCGTCCACGCAGGCCGGGCAGGTGTTGTCGGACCACTTGAACGGCGCGACGACGAGGTCGCCGGGGTGGAGGGTCCGGACCTCGTCGCCGACCTCCTCGACGACGCCCATGAATTCGTGGCCCAGCCGGGATCGCTCGGCGCGGTTGATGACGCCGCGGTAGGACCAGAGGTCCGAACCGCAGACGCAGGAACGGAGAACCCTGACCACGGCGTCGGTGGGCTGGGACAACGTCGCGTCGGGAACGTCGTCGACGACGACGTTCCCAGCGGACAGGTAGAGAGCGGCACGCACGGAGAGTTCGCCTTCGTTCGGGGGTTGACGTGGAGGTCGGGGGAGCGGGTCAGTGCACGGCGGGGGTGCGGGCCTCTACGGCCAGCGCCGACTCCACGTAAGCGGCGGCCGCGAGCAGTCCCAGGTCGGTGCCGAGCGGGGACGACAGCTGAAGCCCGATCGGAAGGCCGTCCGCGCTCCAGCCGCAGGGCAGCACCAGCGCCGGTGCTCCGGTGAGGTTGTGGATGCCGGTGAACATCCCCTCGGCGGCGCCTTCCGGGGTGTCGACCGGAGGTGTGGTGACCGGAGCGACGAAGGGCGCGGCGGGAGACAGCAGGACGTCGATTCCGGCATAGACCTCGGCCGCGGCGGGCAGCAGCCGCTCCCGCCTCGCCAAAGCTTCGCGGTAGTCGGCCTCGCTCACGTCGGAGCCGGAACGCAGGAGCCGCAGGGTCTCCGGGCCGTAGTGGCCGGGATCGTCCGTCACCCGCGCGCCGTGCACCTGCCAGGCCTCGAACAGCAGGATGTCGGAGAACGTCTCCTCCAACGCGCCGAAGGCCGATCCGTCGACCTCGACGATCGAGCAGCCGGCGTCGCGCAGAACGCCGATCGCGTCGCGCACCGCGGCCGCCACGTCCGGCTCGACCTCGGGGTGTTCGAGCTGACCGGGAAGGACGCCGATGCGCAGCGCCGTGCCGCTCAGGGTTTGCGGCCCGGTGCCCGTCAGGGCCGAGAAGACCTCGGTCGTGGTCGCGACGTCGCGGGCGAGCAGTCCCACATGATCGAGTGTCGGCGCGAGGGCCTGGACACCGTCGACGGGCAGCGCACCATGGCTCGGCTTGAACCCGACGGTGGCGCAGTAGTGCGCCGGGATCCGGATCGAGCCGCCGGTGTCCGTGCCCAGCGCGACCGCGCAGGCGCCCACTCCGACCAGAGCGGCCGAGCCTCCGCTGGACCCGCCGGCGGTCCGTTTGGGGTTGTAGGGGTTCATCGCCTCGGGCACGTCCGGGTGGACCGCGCCGGCCGCGTACTCGAGCAGCGACGTGGCCGCGAAGACGTCCGCCCCGGCGGAGCGCAGCGTCGTGATGACCGGGGCGTCGGCCGTGGCCGGTTCTGAGCGCATCGCCGCGGCGTTGCCGTTGCCCCGCGGGTGACCCGCGATGTCGATCATGTCCTTGACCGCGATCTGCACGCCGTGCAGCGGCCCTTCCGGCGCGCGTGAGGGCGCGTGGAACAACGTGACCACGGCGTTCAACGGCCGGCCGAGTCGTTGCGACCGTTCGTAGGCGGCGAGCAGTTCCAGGTTGGCCACCTCGCAGGTGCGCTCGCCCCGCTCGATCGCCTTGATGAGCTCTCCGGTGTAGGTCGTCAGCGGCCCGGCGAGGTCGTGCAGCAGGTCGTCGACCTCGGTCTTGCGCTTGCGGACCATCAGGTCGCGGTAGATGCCGCTGTGGGACTTCGCGCTGTTGCGGTTGAAGGTGACCAGCCGGGCGAGTGAGCCCTCGAGGTCGTCGGGTTCGAAACCGTCGAACCCCTCGGGCCGCACCGGGGCCTGCGCGAGCACCTCCCCGGCGATGGCGAGCATGAGCGGACGCCACCGCGGCGCCTCCAGGGAGTCGGCGATGGACAGGTCGGAGACCGCGCCGGCGTAGAGCATCGCGCCGTACGCCTCCTTGCCCCACAGGAATCCCATGATGTTGCCGGTGGCCTCGGCGTAGGGGAGCGCCGCGACGAGTTCGCGGACTCGCGGGGTGATCTCGCCGCCGGTCGACTCGCCGACGCGGAACGTGCCGATGTTGCCCTGCATGATCCGGCCGGGAGCGAGCACGTCCGCGCCGAAGTTCACGAAGCTCACCAGGAGTCGGTGGGCGCCGACCACGGCGGAGAGCGCGTCGGCGGTCAGGCCGTTCTGGAAGCTGACCAGGTAGCCGTCGGGGGCCAGCCGATCGCGGACGAGTTCCGCGGCCTGGGCGGTGTGATGGCTCTTGACGGCGATCGCGACGTGGTCCAGGCGGTCCGGCAGGTCCTCGGGGGTGACGGCCCGCGCCGCCACTGTGAAGTTCTCGACCGGTCCTTCGATGGACAGGCCGTCCCGGTTGATCACCTCCACATGCGCCGGGTCGGCGTCGCAGAACAGCACGTCGTGGCCGGCGCGGATCATGTGGGCGCCGATCGTTCCGCCGATCGCACCGGCGCCGATGATGGTCAACTGCATGAGGGATCCGCCCTAGTTTGGTAGCTCTTGGGTGGCTTTGCCGTCGGACACTACCTGAACCGATTTGAATGCTCTAGTCTGCATCTGCTGGTGAACTCGGGACGGCGACCTTACGTATGACAGCTGATTCGCTCGTAATCTTTGCGAAACGTAGAAGTGCTCGAATACCTCATGGCCGCGCCCGATCAGCCTCCGATCGGATCCCCCCCGGGCCTCTGAACTGCTTTCACCTATGTGTCGCGACTCCTGAGCACGACCGCGAAACCCATGAAGGATAGGCATGTCTGACCAGAGCACTGATGCGTTGAACACCTCGCACTCGGAGATACCGGCGGGTCTGAGGGTCCCCATGATCAGCCGGCGGCGGATGCTTCGGCTCGGCGCCCTCGGCATCGGGGCGTTCTCCGCGGCGCCCCTGCTGGCGGCCTGCGGGTCGACCTCCTCCGCGCAGCCGTCCTCGGGCGGGTCCAAGAAGGGCGGCGATCTGGTCATCGTCCGTGCCAACGACTCGGTCGACATGGACAAGACGACGGTGTTCAGCAACGCCTCGATCTGGGTCTACCAGCAGATGTACGAGACGCTGGTCGCGATGACCGACGACGGTCAGGGCGTCAAGCCGTGGCTCGCCGAGAGCTACGAGATGTCGCCGGACAACCTGTCCTGCACCCTGAAGCTCCGGCCCGGCGTGAAGTTCCACAACGGCCAGCCCATGACCTCGGCGGACGTCAAGTTCTCCATCGACGAGTCGAGCAAGACCAAGGGCGGCTGGGAGTTCATCAACTCGGCGATCAAGGAGGTCACGACGCCCGACGACCTCACCGTCGTGGTCACCACCAAGTACCCGTGGGCCCCGCTGCTCGCCGACCTGAGCTGCCCGAACAACGGCATCATCCCCAAGGACTACGGCGGCAAGACGGCCAAGGAGTTCTACGCGGCGCCGATCGGCACCGGCGCGTTCATGTGGGACACCTGGAAGAAGGGCGACTTCATCCGGCTGAAGAAGAACCCGTCCTACTGGCAGGCCGGCAAGCCCGCGCTCGACACGGTCACCTGGAAGGTCGTGCCGGACGACAACGCCCGCTCGATCCAGTTGCAGGGCGGTCAGGCGCAGATCAACGAGAACCCGCCGTTCTCCAGCCTCGCCCAGCTCAAGAACACGCCCAACGTCAAGGTCGACCTGTTCCCGTCGACCCGGACCGACTACATCCTGATGAACCAGACCAAGACGCCGTACGCGGACGTCCACGTGCGCCGGGCCATCTCCTACGCGATCGACCGGGACGCGCTGGTCAAGAACATCCTGTTCGGCAACGGCACGGTCGCGAACTCGTTCATGATGCCCTCGACGCCGTACTACGACAAGGACACTCCCGGCCTCCAGTACGACATGGACAAGGCCAGGCAGGAGATGCAGCAGTCCAGCGTCGCCGGCGGCTTCAAGACGACCTTCCTCGCGATGTCCGGCGACTCGGTCGACGCGGCCATCGCGCAGGTCCTCCAGGCGTCCCTGAAGGAACTCGGCATCACGATGGACATCCAGAACGTCGACGCGAGCGCGCAGCACGACATGACGACCAAGCTGCAGTACGAGATCGCGCACTCCTACTGGACGATGGACCTCGCCGACCCCGACGAACTGGTGCAGTATGCGCTCGACCCGACGTCAGGCGGTCACTCCTTCAACACCGGATACGACAACAAGGCGTTGATCGACCTGGTCCACCAGGCCCAGAAGGAGTTCGACAAGACCAAGCGCCAGGCGCTGTACACCGACATCCAGAAGCAGGCCGCCGACTCGGCCTTCCTCGCCTTCCTGTTCTACACGCCGTTCCCGTACTCCCAGGGCGCGGACGTGAAGAACTTCAAGGTCCTGCCCACCGGCTCCTACCACCTGGAAGACGTCTCGCTCTGATCCGGGGAACGCCGACCGAAAACACGGAGCAACAGAGTCGATGAAGTACCTGGTCTTTATCCTCAAACGGCTGGTGTCCCTGATCCCCGTCCTCCTGGGGATCTCGTTCATCGTGTTCTTCCTGATCCGCCTGATACCAGGGGATCCGGCGACCACGTTGCTCGGTTCGCACGCCACCCCGGACGCGGTCCGGGAACTCCGCACCCAGCTGGGGCTCACCAAGCCGTTGTGGAGCCAGTATCTGACGTTCCTCGGCCACCTGCTGCAGGGCAACCTCGGCTACTCCTACGTGTACGACAGTCCGGTCGGCGGCCTGATCCAGACGAGCCTGCCGGTGACGATCTGGCTGCTGATCTCCGGAACCGTCTTCACGCTCCTGATCGCCGTGCCGCTCGCCGTACTGGCGGCGGCACGGCGCAACGGGATCGCCGACAACATCATCCGGGCGGTGCCGGTCGTGGGGCTGGGACTGCCGGCGTTCTGGCTCGGCATCATGTTGATCCTGGTCTTCGGGCTGAAACTGGGGTGGTTCCCGGTCGCGGGGTACGGTGACACGCTGCCGGAGCACCTGCGCGGCATGGTCCTGCCGGGCTTCACGATCGCCCTGACCCTCTCGCCGATCCTGATCCGCAGCCTGCGGGCCAGCATGATCGACGTGCTGAGCAGCGACTACATCGTGACGGCCCACGCCAAGGGGATCAGCACCTCACGGGTGGTCCTCGGCCACGCCCTGCGCAACGCCGCCGTCTCGTCGGTCACCGTGCTCGGCGTGAACATCGCCTACCTCACCGGATCGACGCTCGTCGTCGAACGTGTCTTCTCGCTGCCCGGCATCGGCCAGCAGATGATCAATTCCATTCTCGGAAGGGATTTCCCCACCGTGCAGGGAATCACCCTGATCTTCGCGATCATGGTCGTGGTCGTGAACCTGTTGACCGACGTGACGCACGCCGCCCTCGATCCCCGGGTCAAGCTCGCATGAGCGCGGCAACCAGCGTCGGTCCCGTCCTGCCGGCGGTCTCCGGTACCCGCGGTCGCAGACGCGGGCGATGGAACGCCCCCCTTGTGGCCGGACTGGTCCTGTTCGCGCTCATCGTCCTGTGCGCGCTCTGCGCACCGCTGCTGACGAGCTACGACCCGATCCAGCAGAGCCTCAAAGACGCGTTCCTGCCACCCGGTTCGCCGCATCACCTGCTGGGCACCGACGCCCTCGGACGCGATGTGCTCTCCAGGCTGCTCTACGGCGCGCGCGTCGACCTCCGGGTCGGCGTGCTGGCGGTCATCTCGCCGTTCGTGATCGGCAGCCTGATCGGCCTGATCTCGGGCTGGTTCGGCGGCTGGGTCGACGCCGTCATCGGCCGCATCGTCGACATGGTGATCGCGTTCCCCTTCCTGGTGCTGGTCATCGCGCTGGTGTTCGCGATGGGCCCCGGCACGACCAGCATCTACACGGCGATCACGCTTGTCGGCTGGGTGGCGTACTGCCGCATCGTGCGCGGCCAGGTGCTCGTCGCCAAGGAGCAGGAATACGCGATGGCGGCCAGGGCGAGCGGCCTGCCGACGTGGCGGATCCTGCTGCGGCACTTGCTGCCCAACGTCATCCTGCAGGCGTTCGTCTTCTCGATGAGCGACATCGTGCTCACGCTGCTGGCGATCGTGACCCTGGGCTTCCTCGGTCTCGGAGTGCCGCCGCCCACCCCCGACTGGGGAACGATGATCCAGGAAGGTCAGCAGTTCATCTTGACCAAGTGGTACATGTCCACGATCCCCGGCCTGGCGGTCGTCCTCACCGGCCTGGCGCTGGCGCTGATCGCGGACGGCATCGTGGAGAAGGCGAACAAATGACCGCGCCATTGCTAGAGGTCCGCGACCTGCACGTGGACATCCCGCTGTCGCACGGACGGCTGCACGCGGTCCGCGGGGTGTCGCTCTCGGTCGGCGTGGCCGAGTCGGTCGGGCTGGTCGGCGAGTCGGGCTCGGGCAAGAGCCTGACCCTCCGCGCGCTGCTCGGCCTGCTGCCTCGTCCGGCCAGGATCGTCTCCGGGACCGTGCTCATCGACGGCGAGGACGTCACCGGACTGCCGGCCAAGCAGTTGCACCGCCGGCTGACCGACACGATGGGCATGGTCTTCCAGGACGCCCTGACCGCGTTGAATCCCGTCATGCGCGTCGGCGACCAGATCGCCGAGGCGCCGCTGCGCAAGCTGGGCAAGTCGCGCAGCGAGGCGAAGGCGATCGCGATCGACCTCATGACGGAGGTCGGCATCCCCGACCCCGAGCGCCGCTACCGCCTGTACCCCCACGAACTGTCCGGCGGGATGCGCCAGCGCATCTGCATCGCGATCGCGCTGTCCACCAAGCCGCGGCTGATCCTGGCCGACGAGCCGACCACCGCGCTCGACGTGACGATCCAGGCGCAGGTCCTCGGCGTGCTGCGCCGGCTCAAGCAGGAGGAGAACGTCGGGCTCCTGCTGGTCAGCCATGATCTCGCCGTGGTCAGCCAGACCTGTTCGCGGCTCTATGTGATGTACGCCGGCAAGGTCGTGGAGTCGGGCACCCTGCTCGACCTGGTCACCGCGCCCAAGCATCCGTACACGTTCTCGCTGCTGCGTTCTGTGCCCGATCCGGATCACCGCGTCGCCCGGCTGCTGACGATCCACGGGCAACCGCCCGACCTCAGCGAGGCCATCGGCGGATGTTCCTTCGCCCCCCGGTGCCCGTTCGCCGAAGAAGCCTGCCACCAGCGGGAACCGGTGCTGGCACCGGTCGGATCGGCAGCGGGCGCCGTGATCCGTGAGAGCGCCTGCCTGCGCGTCGACACCGCGGAGCGCTGGACCGAGATGGTCTCTGAAGAAACGGTGAGTCAGCAGTAATGGCGGGAAACGAGATCCTCTCAGTCGAAGGCCTGGCCAGGCACTTCACCCCTCCTGTGGCGGTCACCGACCGGATCTTCGGAAAGAAGCCGGTGGTGAACCGCGCCGTCGACGGCGTGGACCTGGTCCTGCACAAGGGGGAGACGCTCGGCCTGGTCGGCGAGTCCGGCTGCGGAAAGTCCACTCTCGCGCGCTCCATCGTCGGCCTCTACCGGCCCACCGCGGGTGAGATCCGCTATGACGGCGAACTCGTGCAGGCGAAGCGGACCCGTGCCCAGCAGCGCGCCATACAGATGGTGTTCCAGGACCCGTTCAGCTCGCTGAACCCCCGGATGACCGTCGAGCAGACGCTGTCGGAGTTGCTCCGGTTCCACAAACTGGTCCCGCGCAACAAGGTGGGGGAGCGCAACCGGGAACTGATGCACCTGGTCGGCCTGCCCGAGCGGGCCCTGACGCAACGGCCGCGCCAGTTCTCCGGCGGGCAGCGGCAGCGCGTGGGCATCGCCCGAGCGCTGGCGCTGGAGCCGACGGTGCTGATCGCCGACGAACCGGTGTCGGCACTCGACGTCTCGGTGCAGGCCAACATCATCAACCTGCTCACCGATCTCAAGGAGACGCTCGACCTGTCGGTCATCTTCGTCTCGCACAACATGGCGGTCGTACGGCAGATCAGCGATCGGACCGCGGTGATGTACCGGGGTCGCATCGTCGAGACCGGTGAGACGACGACTCTGTTCGACGACCCCGTTCATCCGTACACCAAACTGCTCATCGGCTCGGTTCCGAGGCTCGCTGGTGCAGGCGATCCGATCGATCCGGTCGAACCGGACGTGATCGCGGCCGCCGATGAGTCCGCCGTCGCGGAGACCGGGCAGAGCCCCCTCCTCGACGAGGTCGTCCGGTCGGCGGCACGCGAAGGAACCAGTCCGTGCCGATACGCCGACCGTTGTCCCGCCGTCGTCGCCGCGTGCGCCGACGAGCCTTCCCTGATCATCGATCCACGTGACGGCAGCCGGTCGGCCGCCTGCGTGCACGTACCAGAACGAGCTGAAGGAGTAGTCGCGTGAGTGGCCCCATCGTCATCGGCAGTGAGCGTAGCGAGGCGGGACTCCCCGCGGCGATGGAGATCCTCGCCCGCGGGGGTTCCGCGCTGGACGCCGTCGAGGCCGGGTTACGGCGGTGCGAGGACAACCTGGACGACCACTACGTCGGGACCGGCGGGCTGCCGAACGCCCAGGGCGTGGTGGAACTCGACGCGTCGCTGATGGTCGGTTCGAGCAGGGCCTTCGGCGCGGTGGGCGCGGTGAAGGGATTCCCCAATCCCATCTCGATCGCGCGGGCCGTCCTGGAACGGCTGCCGCAGCACAGTCTGCTCGTCGGCCCGGGCGCCGAGTTGTTCGCCGAGGAGAACGGTTTCGAGCGGGCGGAACTGCTGACGGAGGAGTCCAGGAAACTGTTCCTGGCGGCTCTTGAGCCGTCGGCAGAGTCGGTCGAAGGGGAGCGCACCGCGGCGCAGGCCGGTGACGAGCTGTACAGGAAGACCGCACTGGACCTGGTCAACCACTTCGCCCCGCACGACGGGCCCTGGGGCACCATCAACATCCTGGCCCTGGACTCCTCGGGTGAACTCGTCGTCGGCGTGTCCACCAGCGGCTATCCCTGGAAGTACCCGGGAAGAGTGGGGGACTCGGCCATCCCGGGCGCGGGCAACTACGCCGACCTGCGCTATGGAGGCGCCGCCTGCACCGGCCGCGGGGAGCTGAGCATGCGCGCCCTCGGAGCGCGCGGCATCGTCGCGGACCTGGCGCGCGGGCTCGATCCCTCCGCGGCCTGTCTGGCGATGCTGGCCGACGCGGCGACCCTGCCGGACGAATTCCGTGCCGAGTTGCGCTGTCTCGCGCTCACCCCGGACGGGCGGCACGGCGCGGCGGCGGGTCAGACCGGTTCGGTGTACGCGGTGATGACCGCGACCTCCACCGAACCCGAGTTCCACCCGAGGAGTGTGCTGTGAAGGTCTACATCTCCTCCGACATGGAGGGCACCGCCGGGGTCGTCGACTGGGACCAGTGCGTCATCGGCGGGTCGCAGTACCCCTACTACACCGAGTTGCTGACCGGTGAGATCAACGCCGCCATCGAAGGCGCGATGCAGGCCGGTGCCACCGAGTTCCTCGTCAACGACGCGCATTCGAAGATGGCCAACCTGAAACCGGACGCGCTCGCCGGGCGGGCCGGTTATCTGTCCGGCCGGTACAAGCCGATGTACATGATGCAGGGGCTCGACGCGAGCTTCGACGCGATCTTCCTGGTGTCCTATCACGGGTCGATGGGCAGCAGAGGCTCGGTCCTGTCGCACACCTACTTCCCGACGGCGTTCGCCGAGGTCACCGTCAACGGCGTCGTCGCGGGCGAGGCGGGCATCAACGCGCTCGTGGCCGCGGCGTACCAGGTGCCGATCGTGCTGGTCACCGGCGACGCGACGACCGCCGAGGAGACCGAGCGGTTCTGCCCGGGGATCAGGGCGGCGGTGGTGAAGAGGTCCGTCTCCCGCTTCTCCGCCGAGGCGTTGCACCCTGCGGCGGCCAGGGACCTGATCCGCGATCAGGCGCGGTCGGCCATCGAGGGCCTGCCCGCCGCGGCGCAGACGGCCGTCAGCCTTCCCGCCACCTTGGGCATCTCCTTCCGCAGCAGCGACTACTGCGAACTGGCGGCCAGGATCGCCGGGGTCGAGCGGACCGGCGACCTCTCGGCGACGATCACCGGCGAGGATCCGCTGTGGATCTACCAGACGTTCATCACCGTCGTGCTGCTGTGCCGGGGCCTCGTCGAATGAAGATCGTCGAAGTTCTCACCGAACCGGTCCGCACCGGATTCTTCGCGGACGACCAGGCGGCGATCAGGGCCGGCGCGGAGCACGACGGCTTCACCTACGCGGGGAGTCCCGTCACTCCCGGCTTCTCGGCGATCCGGCAGGCCGGCGAGGCGCTGTCGGTCATGCTGCTGCTCGAGGACGGCTCGGTCGCCCATGGGGACTGCGCCGCCGTGCAGTACAGCGGCGCCGGGGGCCGTGATCCGGTCTTCAGCGCGGCGGCGGCCCGCCGGGACATCGAGGAACACCTCACACCGCTGCTGGCCGGTGCGGAACTCGGCTCGTTCCGCGAACTCGCCGCGCGGGTGGACGCCGGCCGATCCGCCACCGGCCCGCTGCACACGGCCGTGCGGTACGGCGTGACCCAGGCGGTGCTCGACGCGGTCGCGCAGAGCCGGCGGCTCACCATCGCCGAGGTCGTCCGGGACGAATACGCGACCGGCGTGGACCTCCGGCCGGTGCCGATGTTCGCGCAGACCGGCGACGACCGGTACGGCAACGCGGAGAAGATGATCCTCAAGCAGGTGGACGTCCTCCCGCACGGCCTGATCAACAACGTCGACACCAAGCTGGGACGCCAGGGCGAACTGCTGGAGGAGTACCTGCGGTGGCTGGTCGAAAGGATCAGCCGGCTGCGACCCGTCAGCGGATATCTGCCGAGGCTGCATTTCGACACCTACGGGACGGTGGGCCTGGCGTTCGGCGGTGACGTCGACGCGGTCGCCCGTTACCTCGCCCGCCTCGGAGACATCGCCGCGCCGCACGAACTGGTCATCGAGCACCCGATCGACGCGGGCGACCGGCAGTCCCAGATCGAGACGTACGTGCGCCTCCGGGCGGCCCTGAACCGGATCGGCTCGCCCGTCAAGATCGTCGTCGACGAGTGGTGCAACACCCTTGAGGACATCGAGATGTTCGTCGATCAGGGCGCGGCGGACGTGATCCACGTCAAGACGCCGGATCTCGGCGGTATCAACAACACCATCGAGGCGCTGCTGCTGGTCCGTGATCGGGGTCTCGTGGCGTACTGCGGCGGGACCTGCAACGAGACCGACCGTTCGGCGCAGATCAGCGCCCAGGTCGCCATGGCCTGCGGCGCCGGCCAGGTGCTGGCCAAACCAGGTATGGGCGTAGATGAGGGATTGATGATCGTGGGGAATGAGATGGCGCGGGTCACGGCGATCGCGGCGGCCCGTCGCGCCGGGCAGCCGGTGCTGCCATGATGCCGCTGTCCGACGTCCGGATCATCGCGATAGAGCAGTACGGCGCCGGGCCGTTCGGCAGCGTGCACCTGGCGGATCTCGGCGCCGAAGTCATCAAGATCGAGGATCCGTCGTCCGGCGGCGACGTCGGCCGGTACGTGGTGCCGGAACAGCACGGCGAGGACAGCCTGTTCTTCGAGACGTTCAACCGCAACAAGCGAAGCCTCGGCCTCGACATCTCCACCCCGCAGGGCCGTGCCGTGTTCGAGGACCTGGTCAAGGTCAGCGACGTGGTGCACTCGAACCTGCGCGGGGACGTCCCGGCCAAACTGAGGATCCGCTACGACGACCTCAAGCATCTCAACCCCGCGATCGTGTGCAGTTCGCTCAGCGGTTTCGGGATGACCGGACCTCGCAGCGCGGAACCCGGCTACGACTACGTGCTGCAGGGGATGGCCGGCTGGATGGACCTCACCGGTGAACCCGACGGGCCGCCCACGAAGTCCGGGCTGTCGCTGGTCGACTACGCCGGCGGACTGGTGGCGGCAGGCTCGATCCTGGCCGCGCTGCATGCCGCGCGACGCGACGGGATCGGCGCGGACTGCGACATCAGCCTGTTCGACACGGCCATCTCGATGCTGACGTATCCGGCCGCCTGGCAGCTCAACGGTGATTTCGAGCCCAAGCGGACCCATCATTCGGCTCACCCGTCGCTCGTCCCGTTCCAGGCCTTCCCCACCGGCGACGGCTGGCTGGTGGTCGCCTGCCCGAAGGAGAAGTTCTTCCGCAGGCTCGCGCAGGCGGTCGGGCGCCCGGAGTGGCTGAGCGATCCGCGGTATGAGAACTTCGCCGCCCGCAGGGAGAACGCCGAGACCCTCTTGGGCGAGTTGGAGGCGGTGTTCGCCTCCGGGACCAGCGAGCACTGGCTGGGCGTGCTGCGGGAGGCGGGGGTGCCCTGCGGGCCGGTGAACTCCGTGGCCGAGGCCCTGCGAGACCCGCACACGATCGCCCGGGGGATGGTGGTCGAGACCGAGCATCCGTATTTCGGGACCGTGCGGCAGGTGGCGAGCCCGCTGAGGGTGGGACAGGGGGAGCGCACGCACCGGCGAGGTCCCCGGCGCGACGAGGACGCCGACTACGTCTTCACCGAGGTGCTCGGTTACGACGCCGACCGCGTCGAGCGGCTTCGCGCGGCTCCGTCAGAACAGGAGCGGTGACATGACCGTACGCACCGGATGGCAGGGCCGCTACTTCGAGGACTTCGAGGTCGGCGACGTGTACCAGCATGGCCTGGGGCGCACGGTCACGCAGGCGGACAACGTCTGGTTCACCCTGCTCACCCAGAACACCGCTCGAGTGCACTTCGACGCGCATTACGCCGCGCAGACCGAGTTCGGCCGGCCACTCGTGAACTCGGCCTTCACCATCGCGCTCGTGACCGGGCAGTCCGTCAACGACGTCTCCTACAACGTGATGGCGAACCTGGGCTGGGACGAGGTGCGACTGCCGAACCCCTTGTTCGAGGGCGACACGGTCTACTCGTCGTCCGAGGTGCTCGCGCTCCGGGAGTCGCGCTCCAGACCGGAGGTCGGCATCGTCACCGTGCGGACCACGGGCACCAACCAGGAGGGGACGGTCGTCATCACCTTCAACCGGACGGTGATGGTCTACCGGCGAGGCTTCGGACCCGCGCATGGACCGATGACCGGCGGATGACCGCCGGCCGCGACGGCCCGGCCCGGCCTTCCGGCCGTGACGGGCCGGCCCGGCCGGACCTTCCGGCCGGGTCAGCCGGGTGGGCCCGACAACAACTCGGCCACCAGGTTCTTCGGCGCGATCTCCACGAGGCTCAGCATCGTCTCGGTCCGCTGCACGCCTTCGATCTGCCAGATGTGATCCATCAGCAGTTGCCGCAGGTGCAGGTGATCACGTACCCGGAGCCGGGCGAGCATGTCGATGGCGCCCGTGACGATGTCGAGCCCCTCCAGTTCCGGGATGAGGGCGAGCTTCGCGACGAGTTCCCTCTGCTGGTAGCCCTGGACGGCCGTGATCGTCAGGTACACCGTCATCGGGAAGCCCGCGGCGCTCCAGTCCAGGCGGACGCCGTATCCGCGGATCACGCCGAGGCGTTCCAGACGCGCGATGCGTTCGCCGACCGCGGGGGCGGACATCCCGAGCTCACGGGCCAGCGCCCGCTGGGAGCGCCGGGAGTCCTTGCTCAGCAGCACGAGTATCTGCCGGTCCACGTCGTCGAGCGGGACCGGCGGCGACTGCACGGGCACGTCGGTCAGATCGCGCAGCGGAGCTGTCGAGGCATTGGGTGCGGCGACGCGGCGTCGAGGGGGCATGGCGGGAAGGCTACCTGGCCGCAAGTGCTCAAAGCGTACTTCCTACCGAAGTCGCCCGTATGGGGAACGCCACAACGCGGAACGCCCTCCTGTCGCCGTCGTGGAGGACGGTCGCCGCATGGTGGTGGTTGAGGGGGCGGATGCACCCAAGGGGTGCGGACTGGTAATTAAGTGACGAATGGTTAGTATTGGCTCGGATCGCCTTACAGATGACCATCCTGAACGTCGACTTGGGTTTCACTTCGCGAACCGTTCATCCGGACGGCGCGTGAACCGGCAGAACGGAGCGTGAAGACCAGTGCGGGTCTTCGACAGCAACTGGATGCAGATCGCCGACTACCTTCAGCACGACGATCGCATCGTGCTTCCCGTCGGCTCGACCGAGCAGCACGGGTACCTCTCGCTCGGGACGGACGCGCTCCTGGCCGAGCGGGTGTCGGTGGAGGCGGCGGAGCCGCTCGGCGTGCCGGTCCTGCCGGTCCTGCCGTTCGGCATGGCGCCGTACTTCACGGAGTATCCGGGCAGCATGAGCCTGCGGATCAGCACCTACATCGAGGTGATGCGCGACCTGCTGGACTGCCTGGCCTCCCAGGGGTTCCGGCGGATCGCGGTGGTCAACGGCCACGGGGGCAACGCGCCAGTCGCCGGCCTCATCCGCGAATGGATCAGCCTGCCGCGGGAGCACCGCGTGCAGGTCGTGTTCCACAGCTGGTACAACGCGCCGAAGACGGCTGAGGCCGCCACCCGGTTCGACGAGGACCAGTACCACGGTTCCTGGCTGGAGAACTTCGCCTGGACGAGGGTCGCCGGAGCCGAGATCCCCACCGGCGGCGCGCCGGTGCTGCCGAGGTCGGTGGCGAACAACGCGACCGCGCAGGAGATGAAGGCGCTCTCGCCCGACGGAAGCCTGGGCGGGGCTTATCAGCGCAGCGACGAGGACATGCAGATCGTCTGGGACGCCGGTGTGGCCGAGGTCCGCGAACTGCTCGAGAAGGGATGGCTCGACCAGTGACAACAGGCAACGGCAGGATCGCCGTCGTCACCGGCACGGCGCACGGGATCGGGTCGGCCATCGCGGCCGCGCTCGAAGCGGACGGGGCCCGGGTGCACGGCGTCGACAAGGACACGGTGGACGTGACCGATTCGTCCGCGGTCCGCGCCTACTTCGCCGAGATCGGTGACGTCGACATCCTGGTCAACAACGCGGGCGGGGTCGTCGGCCAGGTTCACCACCCGATCGAGGAGATCACCGACGAGGACTGGTCCGCCGTGGTCGCGGCCAACCTGACCAGCACCTTTCTGTGCACCAGGGCGGTGGCGCCGGGAATGAAGCGGCGGGGCTTCGGCCGGATCGTCAACATCTCGTCCGGCGCGGGCCGCAGCGTCAGCCTGACCGGCATCCAGGCGTACGCCAGCTCGAAGGCCGGCCAGATCGGCTTCACCCGCCAGATGGCGCACGAGCTGGGCCCGTTCGGCATCACGGTCAACTGCATCGCGCCGGGATTCGTCCTGTCCAACCCCACCACCATCAAGCAGTGGGAGAGCTACGGCGAGCAGGGACAGGCCGCGCTCGTCGAAGGCATCGCGGTGCGCAAGCTCGGGGCGCCGGAGGACATCGCGCACGGTGTCCGGTTCTTCGTCTCCGAGTCCTCGTCCTGGATCACCGGCCAGACCCTCTCGATTGATGGCGGACATGCTCTCTTTTAACCCGACCGACGCCGAATACCTCGAAGAACTCGCCGGCTACGTCGCGGTGCCCAGCGTGAGCCGGGACGCGACGGAGGAGACCATGCGGGCCGCCGCGGAGTGGCTCGCGGCCCAGCTGTCCTTCGCGGACGGCCGCGTCGTCGCGACGGCGGGTCACCCGGTGGTGCGGGGCGACTGGCTCGGCGCGCCGGGCGCCCCCACGATCCTGGTCTACGGCCACTACGACGTGCAGCCGACCGGCGACCTCGCCGAGTGGCGTACCCCTCCGTTCGAGCTCACCGTCGACGGCGACGTGATCCGCGGACGCGGAGTCACCGACGACAAGGGCCCGGTGTTCATCGTGCTCAAGGTGGCGCAGGCGTTCCTCGAGCAGGAGGGGGCGCTGCCGCTGAACATCAAGTTCCTCTTCGAGGGAGAGGAGGAGATCGGCAGCCCCCACCTTCCCGCCTATCTGCGGGAGCACGCGGACGAGCTCGCGGCCGACCTGGTGATCTCCGCCGACGGAGCCATGTGGCGCCCGAGCGAACCGTCCCTGTCGATCGCCTCCAAGGGCCTGGTCACCCTGGACATCGAGGTCACCGGCGCGGACGGCGACCTGCACTCCGGGCGGTTCGGCGGCACGGTCGCCAACCCCGTGCACGCCCTGAGCGAGATCCTGGCCGGGCTGCACACCCCCGAAGGACGGGTCGCGGTCGACGGCTTCTACGACGGGATACCCGAGCTGAGCGACGAGCGCCGTGCCGCCATCGCGGCGGTGCCCTTCGACGAGGACCGCTACCGGGAGGACCTCGGCCTGGACAACGTCTTCGGCGAGGCCGGCTACAGCACGCTGGAACGGCTGTGGGAGCGTCCCACCCTCGAGATCAACGGGATCAGGGCCGGCGGCAAGTACACGGTCATCCCGCACATCGCGACCGGCCACATCTCCTGCCGGCTGGTACCGGGACAACGCCCGGAGCGGGTGCTGCAGGCGATCACCGACCACGTGCTCGCGCACAAGCTCACCGGCGTCCGCGTCGCGGTCCACGCCGACGAGGGCGGGGTGCCCGCGTACACGATCCCGGCCGACCACCCGGCGATCCGGGCCGCGGGCGCGGCGCTCGAGCACGTCTACCCCGGCCAGGACGTCCTGCTGGCGGTCATCGCCGGGACCCTGCCCGCCACGGCGCTGTTCGAGGAGGTGCTGGGCGCCAAGACGCTCTTCTTCTCCTTCTCAACGGCGGACGAGAACCTGCACGCGCCGAACGAGTTCATGCGCGTCTCCCGGCTGCGCGAGGGCATGCGCGCCTGGGAACACCTGTGGCGGCTGCTCGCCGACGGACCCCACCGGCTGGCTCCGGTGGTCCGGCACGACGGGCCCGCGCGATGACCGGGGAGCCGTACCGGTCCTACGGTTATCTCACCCCGGGCGTCGACCTCCCCGTCTTCGACCTGGCCCCGGAGTTCGGCCGCGTTCCGCCGTACGCCGACGGGCTCGGCGCGGAGGACCGGTCGCGGGCGGAGCGGCTGCTGCGCGACACCATCGTGATCAGCCTGCACGACCATCCGGTGCGGTTCCCCGCCGACATGCGTCAGACCCCGGAGTACAACCGCACCGGCCGCCAGCACACGGCGTTCGCCGGGCTCGCCGCCTCCGGCATGACCGTGGTGTTCGACAACATGATGGACGGCACCGCCTGCGTCACCGGCAACGCGCCGTGGCGGTGGCTGGACATCATCACCGATCTGGGCATGCGGCAGGCCGACATCGCCCATCAGGACGACGTCATCGTGGTCAGGACCCTGGCCGACATCGACCACGCCCACCGGACAGGCAAGGTGGGACTGGTGTTCGGCCTGGAGGCGGCCACACCGATCGAGAACGAGATCGACCGGCTCGACGTCCTCTACGGTCTCGGTCTCCGCCAGATCGGCATCGCGTACTCCGACGCCAACGCGCTCGGCAGCGGCCTGAACGAGACCACCGACGGCGGGCTGACCGACTTCGGCAGGCGGGCGGTCGCCCGGATGAACCGGCTCGGCCTCGCGATCGACATCTCGCACTCCTCCGACCGCACCGGCCTCGACACGTGCGCGGTCAGCGAGCGGCCCGTCTTCATGACGCACGCCGGAGCGCGCGCGGTGTGGGACACGCCGCGGATGAAGCCGGACGACGTCCTGCGCGCCGTGGCCGAGACCGGCGGAGTGATCGGCATGTCCGCGGCTCCGCACACGACGCTGTCCCACGCCCATCCGCGGCACAGCATCCTGTCGGTGATGGACCACTTCCGGTACTGCCTGGATCTGGTCGGCATCGAGCACGTCGCGTTCGGGCCCGACACCCTGTACGGCGACCACGTCGGTCTCCACACCGTCTTCGGGCACCTGCTCAAAGTGGGGGCCGCGGCCCCCGGGGGTCCCTCGTTCGAAAAGGTGGAGTACGTGGACGGCCTGGAGAACCCGACCGAGAACTTCGCCAACATCTGCGGCCTGCTGGTGCGTGAGGGCTTCTCCGACAGCGAGATCACCGCGGTGCTGGGCGGCAACATCCTCAGAGCGCTCAAGCAGATCTGGGCCTAGCCCGGATCCGCTCCGCGGGCGAGTCGCCCGTGGCACCCCCAGGCGTACGCGCCGCCTCCCGTCTCGGCCGCGCGACGCCGGATCAGCCATCCCGTCGACAGGGAAGTCGATAGGGAAATCGACAGGAAAGAGGACCAGCGGTGGCCGACAAAGAGGTCGCAGCCGAGCCGAACGCCCAGCTCTCGCAGCTGAGTGCGGAGTTCTTCCAGATCAAGCACACGGCCGACCCGTTCAGCGCGACGCTGCTCGGCGTCTCCGGCTTCGACGGCCTGGTGCCCGACGTCAGCCGCGCCGGATCGAGCGCCGACGCCGCGAAGTTCGCCGACCTCGAACGGCGGTTGGAGGAGATCGATCCCGAGACCCTGAACCCCGCCGACCGGGTCAACCACGCGGTGCTCGGCCGCCTCTCCTGGGCCGCGCGGTCGGACCTCGAACACGCCCTGTGGGAGACGGGAGCGTCGGCGGACGGGTACTCCGCGCCCCAGGGGATGATGTTCATGGCGGTCCCCGAGGCGCCGCTGAAAGACGCCGAGGCCACCGAGCAGTACATCCAGCGGCTGTCCGCCCTGCCGCCTTTCCTCGACGCGGTACTCGACCGTTACCGGGAGGCCAAGGCGGACGGCCGGATCCCCACCCGTGTCGGCGTCGGCCAGGCCATCGACCAGCTCACCGGCCACCTCGCGCTGAGCCTGACCGACGACACCCTGCTCAGCCCCCGGCTGCCGGCCGGCGTGGACGAAGACCGGATCAGGGCCCGCGCGGCCGAGATCGTCGACGGGTCCGTCCGTCCCGCGCTGCGCCGGCTGCTCGACGGCCTGCGGGACGAACTGCTGCCGGTCGCCCGGCCCGACGACCGGGTCGGCGTCCGGTTCGTCCCCGGTGGCGAGGAGGGCTACCGCGCCGCGGTGCGGCGGCACACCACCACCGACCTGACCCCGGAGGAGATCCACCAGATCGGCCTGGACTGCCTCGCGGACCTGCGCCCGGAATGGTCCGAGCTGGGCGGCCGGGTGCTCGGCACCGGTGACGTGCGGGAGGTCATGGCGCGGTTGCGGGAGGACCGGTCGCTTCGGTTCGGCGACGCCGGTCAGATCGTCGAGACCGTCACCGACGCGCTGCGGCGCGCGGAGGAGGCCCGCGGCGACTGGTTCCCCGCCTACGACATCGCCGACTGCGTCATCGAGGAGATCAACCCGATCGAGGCGGGCAACGCGGCGCTGGCGTACTACCGGCCGCCCGCCGGTGACGGATCCCGGCCCGGAGCCCACTGCGTGCTCACGGCCGACCCGCAGGAGCGCTTCGTCTACGAGTACGAGGCGCTGGCCTTCCACGAGAGCACGCCCGGGCACCACCTGCAGATCGCCTCGGCGCAGACGCTGACCGAGCTTCCGGAGTACCGGCGCTTCCTGGACGCCGAGGTGTGCGGCTACGTCGAGGGCTGGGGCCTGTACAGCGAGCGGCTGGCCGATGAGATGGGGCTGTACACCTCGGACCTGTCCCGGCTGGGGATGCTCTCGTTCGACGCGCTGCGGGCCTGCCGGTTGGTCGTCGACACCGGCATGCATCATCTGGGCTGGTCACGGCAGCAGGCCATGCAGTTCATGTGGGACAACACCGCGACCACCCAGGCCAACGTGCGCAACGAGATCGACCGCTACATCGCGTGGCCCGGCCAGGCGCTCGCCTACATGATCGGCCGGCGGGAGATCCGCCGCCTGCGCGGCGTGGCGCAGGACCGGCTCGGATCCCGGTTCGACGTCCGCGCCTTCCACGGGACGGTGCTCGGCAACGGCGCGGTCCCGCTCGGGGTGCTCGAACAGATCGTCACCGACTGGATCGACGCCGTCCCCGCCTGACCCTGCTCTTTCAGACTTCCGTCCCCTGCTTCTCCGGACTTCCCTTCAGCTAGGAGTGCACGTGTTCGTCGAGATCAATGGAGCGCAGCTCAACGTCGAGGTCCTCGGCCGGGAGGGCGCGCCCGTGCTGATCGCCCACCACGGCGGTGGCGGCATCGGCTCGCTGGCCGAGCCGAAGTCGACGTTCGGCCCGCTCGCCGACATCTTCCGCGTGGTGGTGTTCGACGCCCGCGGCTGCGGCCTGAGCGAGGCCGTGCCGCCTTACTCCCACGCGCAGTGGGCCGCGGACGTCGACGCCCTGCGCGAGTGGGCCGGCGCCGAGAAGATCGTGATCGCGGGCGGCTCCTACGGCGGTTTCATCGCCATGGAGTACGCCATCGCCTACCCCGATCGGGTGAGCGCGATGATCCTCAGAGACACCTCGCCGGACCGCACCAACCTCGAGGTCGCCACCGAGAACGCCCGCAAGCAGACCCGGGTGGAACTCAACTGGGAGAACTACGAGCGGTACTGGAGCGGCAACATCCGCGACGACGAGGATCTGAAGGCCTGCTGGGCCGAGCTGATCCCGCTGTACGACTTCGAGTACGACCCGGTGGCCGCCGCGGCGCGGGTGGAGGCCGGCATCTACCGTCATGAGGCGCACAACTGGTGCTTCCAGCACAACGCCCCGATCTACGACGTCAAGCCCCAGCTTCCGTCCGTCACCTGCCCCACCCTGGTCACGGTGGGCCGTACGGACTGGGTGACCCCGGTGTCGTCGGCGGAGACGATCGCCTCGCTCATCCCGAACTCGAAGCTGGTCGTCTTCGAGAAGTCCGGCCACTCACCGCAGATCGAGGAGGCCGAACTGTTCCAGCAGACGATGCGCGACTTCCTCGCGGAGGCGTTGCCGGGGACGGCGACCCGATGATCACGCGGCGGACGCTGAGCATCCCCGAACTCGGTCCTGACGGTCTCGACATCCCGTACTTCGACATCCGAGGCCGCGGGGACGGGCCCCTGCTCACGGTCCTCTCCGGCGTGCACGGAGCCGAGTACGCCTCGATCGCGGCCGTCCGTGAGTTCGTACGGGATCTCGATGTGGACACCGTCTCCGGGCGGATCATCGCCGTTCCGGTGGCCAACGTGCCGGCGTTCTGGGCCAGGACGCCGTTCGTCGTCCCGGCCGACGGCAAGAACCTGAACCGGCACTTCCCCGGTGACCCCGACGGGACGTTCACCGAGGTGCTCGCCCACCATCTGTTCACCTCGTTCATGGCCGGCGCCGACTACGTGGTCGACCTGCACGCCGGTGACGTGCCCGAGGCGCTCGAGCCGTTCACGATCTTCGAGGAGTCTCCGGTCGAGTCGGCGTCGCTCGATCTCGCCGTGGCCTACGGCGCCGGGCACATCGTCCGCCAGGCCGCTGTGGCACGGACGGTGGCCGGCAGCAGTTGCGCGGCCGCTGCGGACGCCGGCATCCCGGCGATCATCGCCGAGTCCGGTCAGAACGGCCTGCTCGACCGCGCCGCGATCGACAGGCACGTGGCGGGGCTGGGCAACATCGCCAGGTCCGTCGGCGTGCTCGACGGTGATCCGTGGCCCGCGCGTGAGGCCCAGCGGCATGAGGGCTGGCACTGGCTGCGCACCGACCGGGCCGGCTGGTGGCAGCCCGCTGTGACGACGGGGGAGTCGGTGCCGGCCGGTGGACTGCTCGGAACCATGAGCGACGTCTGGGGCGAGGTGTTCGCCGAGGTGCGGGCGCCCGAGGCGGGTACGCCGCTGTTCCTTACGACCAGCCCGGCCGTGTCCGCGGACGGCCTGTTGCTCGGTCTCGCACGCTCGGGCTCCTGAAACGGGTGTTGTCCCACAAGTTCAGTTCATGTCTGGTTTCATGCTGTCCTGAGATCAACGGCATCATCAGGAGGACGAAATATGGCCGACGACGAGATCACCCGGACGTTCGCCGAGTTCGACGGCGACGAGGACGGATACATCACCGCGGCGGAGTTCAAGCTCGCCATGAACGCCCGCCGCGAGGAGGTCAGCGGCGACGACCTCGACTCCATCTTCAAGCACACCGACGATGACGAGGACGGGCGCATCAACCTGGCGGAGTTCGCGGAGGCGTGGAACGCCTGACGGCACTGCCCCGCCCACCCGCACGGCTCAACCGTCGGCGGGCAGGCGGGGCGTCCGCGTCATAGGGCGGTCATCGATGAGCGTGCGCAGCTTGGCCAGGGCGCGCTCGGACGGGCTGCCGGGCGCGGCCTGGCCGACGATGAGTTTCTGACCGGGATCGCCCGTGATGTCGAACACCTGGTAGTGCAGGGTCATCTCACCGACCACACGATGACGGAAGCGGATGGACGGGCTGGTCTTGGCCTGGACGTCGTGGCGAGCCCATATCCGGCGGAATTCCTCGCTCGCGCGCGAGAGTTCTTCGACCAACGCGACCAGGGACGGGTCGTCGTGTGCGCCCGCCACCGCGCGCAGGTGGGCCACCTTGGCCCGGGCCTCCTGCTCCCAGTCGCGGTAGAACTCGCGTGCCGCGGGGTTGAGGAACGTCAGCCGTATCAGGTTGTCGCTGCCGTCCATCCCCGCGTAGAAGGCGGACGTCAGCGGATTGGCGGCCAGCACGTCCCACCAGCGATTCACCACGAACGCGGCCGCGTGGTCACACCGATCGATGAGCCGCAACACGTCCGGGTTGACGCGATCCGCCTGTTCGGAGGCTATGGGCTTGTTCCGGGGCCGTGCGAGCTCGAACAGGTGCGCGCTGGCTTCGAGATCGAGTCGCAGGACGCTCGCGAGGGCGTCGAGCACGTGCTCGGACGGGTGGCGGTCCCTGCCCTGTTCCAGCCTGACGTAATAGTCGGTGCTGACGCCGGCCAGCATGGCCACCTCGTCGCGACGGAGGCCCGGCGTCCTGCGGCGATCACCGGCCTCCGCCAGCCCAACCTGATCAGGGGTCATGAGTTGGCGCCGGGCGCGGAGGAACTCACCAAGAGCGGTCCTCATACCGGAAAGGTTAGAAACCTTCGCATCAAATCGGGGCAAAAAAGTAGTACACGCTCGTTCAGGCCCTTGGTCGAGGCGGAGAAGCCGCCCGTTCCGGAAGAGTCGGTCAGGCCATGTCCCAGAGCAGGCGGTAGTAGGCGATGCGGTCCCGGTCCGGGGCGATCCCGTACGCGTCGTAGACGATGCCGTCGTATCCCGGGCCGTAGTTCCACTCCGTGCTCCACGCCGCGACCGCGAGGTCGGCCCACCGGTCGGCAACCCCGAGCGAACCGAGGTCGACGTGCGCGGCGAACGTCCCGTCGTCGTTCAGCAGGGTGTTGGGGGCGCACGCGTCCCCGTGGCAGACGACGAGGCGGTCGACGGCGGGCGGTTCGCCGATGCGCGCCCGGGCCTCCGCGAGATCGAGGTGCCGGTGCCGGTCGGCGGGTCCCTCGCCGCCGGCGATGCGTTCGTCGGCGCGTGCGAGCCGTCGGGCGACGCTCCAGTCGAACGGGCACCGGTCCACGGGCAGGGCGTCGTGGAGCAGGCGCAGCCCTCGGCCGATCGCGGCCGCGGCGGCCGCCGGGTCGGCGGTCCAGTGAGGATCCACCGCCGAGCGGCCGGGCACCGCCGCCGTGACCAGCCACGTCCCGTCGGCGTCCGCGCCCTGCTCGATGATTCGCGGGACGGTCGCCCATCGTCGTGCCCAGGCCAGACGCTCGGCCTCGCCGGGGAGGTCGATCTCCGGGGTGCCCGCGGCGATCCACTTGACGTACCGGGTGCCGTCACGCCCGCCGCCGAGGCGGAACGTCAGGCCGCCGAGTTCGTTGCGCCACACCGGAGTGACGGTGTCGCCTCGGGCGAGCGCCGAGACGGCGCCGGGGACGGGCACGGGACCGGTCGGGATCTCGGAGATGACGGGACGGCTCATGAGGACGGGACCGGCCGATGAACAGACGGCCGCCGAACGAACGTGATCGAAGCCACCGACTCAGACTGCCACAAGTCCGTCGGACGTGCGGCTTTGCCTGATTCCTGTACCTTGGTGCCAGGTGCGCCGGGAAGTCTGGTCGGCAACGAGGCTTCCAAGGAGATTCGGTGCATGGCGTGCAGATCGTGCTTTTCCTGGTCGCGGCGGCCACTGTCGTGGCCACGTTCGCCGATCGCATCAGCGTGCCGGCCCCGTCATTGCTCGTCGTCGCGGGCGTGGTCGTCGGGCTTCTCCCCATCGCCGAGCAGGTTCACGTCACGCCGGAGATCGTGAGCCTGGTCGTGCTGCCTCCGCTGCTGTACGCGGCGGGGGAGGAGCTCTCCTGGCGCGAACTCAAACGGCTGTGGCGGCCGGTCACCCTGCTCGCCGTCGGGCTCGTTCTGGTCTCCGCCGCCGCGGTGGGGTTCGTCACCACGATGCTGACGCCCCTGTCGCCGGCACTGGGATTCGTGCTGGGGGCGGTGCTGGCGAGCACCGACCCGGTCGCCGTCACCGCGCTGGGCCGCAGACTCGCGCTGCCACCCCGCCTGCAGACCCTTGTTCAAGCGGAAAGCCTGTTCAACGACGCCACCAGCCTCATCCTGTTCCGGATCGCCGTCGCGGCCGCGGTGGCCGGCGGCGCGGTGGGCTGGACCGGCGTCACCCTCGACTTCGCCCGGCTGGCCGGCGGCGGCGTGCTGGTCGGGGGAGTGGTCGCCGTCGGCGTCTCGTGGGTGCGGCGCCGCACCGAGGACCCGGTCCTGGAGAGCGTGATCGCCCTCGTCGTCCCCTACCTGGCCTACGTGCTGGCCGAGGCCGTTCGCGCCTCAGGGGTGACCGCCGTGATCGTGGCGGCCGTGATCCTCGGCATCAGGCAGCACGAGCTGACCAACCCCGGCATCCGGCTCCAGCTGACCGCCGTGTACGGAACGTTGATCTTCCTGTTGGAGAGCGTCGTCTTCAGCCTCATCGGTCTCCAGTTGCCCGGCCAGATCCGCGAGCTCTCGGCGGCCGAGCGATCCTGGGTTCCCGCCGTCCTCGCGATCGCGCTCACGCTGGTCGTCGTCCGGGTGGCCTGGATGTTCCCCCTGTCGGCGCTCCGGCAATGGCGCACAGGAGGACGCCTCCGCCCGTCCTGGCAGGTGCCGGCGGTCGTCTCCTGGGCGGGTGCCCGCGGCGTGGTGCCGCTCGCCGCCGCCCTGTCCATCCCGCTGACCACCGCCTCCGGACTGCCCCTGCCTCATCGCAGTCTGCTCATGGTCCTGGCGACCGGCGTCATCGTCGTGTCCCTGGTCGCGCAGGGGTTCACCCTCGCACCGCTGGTCAGGCTCTCGGGCCTCGCGGTCAGCCCCGGCCACTCCCGCGCCGAGTACGTCAGGGCCCGGCGGCGGCTCACCGAGATCGCAGCCGGTTACATCGAACAACTCGAGGACCTCGAGGCCGCCTCTCCGGCTGTGCTGGCACACGTCCGGCGGTCCGTTCAGACCCAGATGGATCTCGACCAGGAGTCCGAGGACCTGACCGGCGCCTACAGCCAGATACGCCGCGACGTGCTCGCCGTGCAGAGCGACGCGCTGTCTCGCATGTACGCCGCAGGCGAGGTCGGGCAGGAGACGCACCGCCGCCTCCAGCGCCACCTCGACCGGCAGGACCAGCGCTTCACCGACGAGTGAGGACGCTCCTCCCGGCGCGGACTCGGTGCTCGTGATGACGTCTTCGTCACTCGAAGATCGGCATCGAGGGGGAGGGGCCGGGAACCGGATAGCCTCGCAGGGTGAACGGCACATCCCGCCCCCGTCGCCCATCGCCGCGCGCCGCCGGGCCCTGCCCCTGCGGCCTGCCCGCCTCGTACGGCGAGTGCTGCGGCCGGTTCCACGCCGGGCAGCCCGCGCCGTCGGCGGAGGCGCTCATGCGCTCGCGGTACGCCGCGTTCGCGGTCGAGGACGAGGCCTACCTCATGCGGACCTGGCACCCCACCACCCGGCCGGCCCGCGTCGAGTTCGAGCGGGGCATGCGGTGGACCGGGCTCGAGATCGAGGACGTCTCCGGGGGGAGCCCCTTCCACACCACCGGCACCGTCACCTTCCGCGCCGGTTACGCCCACCGCGGGGAGCCCGGTGAGCTGCGCGAGCAGAGCCGGTTCGCGCGGCACGAGGGCGCCTGGGTCTATGTCGACGGCGTCGTCACGACCTGACCGGGCACGCGTCGCCCGTCATGAGGTCGTGAGGTCGGGAGCCGGGTTCCGGGCTCATATGATCAGGAGCCGTACGCAGCTCAACCTGAGCACGAGGAGAAGTGAGTGATGGCCGCCCGTATCGAGCACCTGGTCACCTCGGGCGTGTTTTCGCTCGACGGAGGCAACTGGGACGTCGAGAACAACGTCTGGATCGTCGGCGACGACACCGAGGCGATCGTCATCGACGCCGCCCACGACGCGGACGCCATCGCTGACGCGCTCGGCGGGCGCACCCTCCGCGCGATCGTGTGCACGCACGCGCACAACGACCACATCGACGCCGCTCCCGCCCTGGCCGGCCGTACGGGTGCTCCCATACTCCTGCACCCCGGCGACCTGCCGCTGTGGAAGCAGACCCACGCGGAGCGACTGCCCGACGGTGAACTCGCCGACGGTCAGGTGCTGACGGTGGCCGGCACCCGGCTCACCGTGCTGCACACTCCCGGCCACGCCCCCGGCGCCGTCTGCCTGTACGCGCCCGACCTCGACGAGCACGGCACCGTTTTCACCGGCGACACCCTGTTCCAGGGCGGACCCGGAGCCACCGGCAGGTCGTTCTCCGACTTCCCCACCATCATCGACTCGATCCGCGACCGCCTCCTGGCCCTGCCGCCGGAGACGCGCGTCCGTACCGGCCACGGCGAGCCGACCACCATCGGCGCCGAGGCTCCTCACCTGGAGGAGTGGATCGCGCGCGGTCACTGAGGTGCGGCCGCCGCACCCGAATGACGAGTCGGCAAGCGGAGTGGGCTGACATTTCCTGAAATAGTGGGCGCATGCGTTTGATCAAATATGGCCACGCCTGCGTGCGCCTGGAGGTCGACGGCCGGGTGCTCGTCATCGACCCGGGCACGTTCTCCGAGGCCGAAGCCCTCGACGGGGTCGATGAGGTGCTGGTGACCCATGAGCATCCCGACCATGTCGACGTGGAAAAGCTCCTGGCGGCAAGCGAACGCAACTCCGCGCTCCGGGTCCACATGCCGCCATCGGCCGTCGAGAAGGCGCCCGAGCTGGGCGGCGCGGCGATCGCCGTCGAGGTGGGGCGGCGCTTCACCGCGGCGGGGTTCGTCATCGACGTCGTGGGCGGGGCGCATGCCGAGATCTATGACGGCCTGCCCGGCTGTGCCAACGTCGGGTTCATCGTCGACGGCGACGTCTACCACCCCGGCGATTCGCTGTTCGTCCCGCCGTCGCCGGTGGCGACGCTGCTCGTGCCGGCCGCGGCCCCCTGGCTCAAGCTCGCTGAGGCGCTGGACTTCGTGCGAGCGGTGAAGCCGATGCGGGCGTTCCCGATCCACGACGCCACCCTGAACGACCTGGGCCAGGATTACTTCGACTCCTGGATGGAGTTCAAGAGCGGGACCGACTACGCGCGGATTCCGGTCGGGGAATCCGTGGAGATCTGAAGGTCCTGCCCAGGCCGATGTGTTCAGCGGCCGAAGGGGATCGCTGCCCCGGCGGTGGTGGCGGCTCCTCGCAGCGCTCCTACGGCCAGAGCCGGTGGCGGGTCCAGCCTCCGTCGCTGCGCTCGTAACGCAGCCGGGTGTGACGACGCTGCTCGTCGGCCTGCCAGAATTCGACTTCCGCCGCGGCCAGGGCGTAGAGCGTCCAGTCGGTGGAGACCAGGTCCGGGTCGGCCGCGATCCTGGTCAGAGCCTTCTGGAGAGCCGCCTCGGCCTCGGCGGGATCGTGGAGGACCTGCGACTGACGACTGCTGAGCGCCTCGGCCCGGGCGCCGGGCGAGCGTGCGAGGAAATCGGCCGCGCTTCGTTCGGCGCCGGTCGGTGTGACGGCTCCGCGGACGCGGATCTGCCGGCCCTGTCGCGGCCAGTAGAACGTCAGCGCCGCATGCGGGTTGGCCTCCAGTTCGCGTCCTTTGCGGCTGGACGCGCTGGAGGCGAAGTACCAGTTTCCGGACGTGTCGACGTCCTTGCAGATCAGCGCACGCGCCGACGGCCGTCCGTTCTCGTCGGCCGTGGAGAGCGTCATCACGTGGGGTTCGGGCACCCCGCCCTCGATCGCCGAGGTCAGCCATTCGACGAACAACGAGACCGGATCGCCGGGCGCGGTTTCGGGGAGGAACTCGGGCAGTTCGAAGTCGAAGACCGGCAACGAACGCAACAGACGTCTGACGCCGCCCTGTTCTGCCGACGGGCTTTCCTGGGACATGGGGCCGTTCTACCACTGCCATCGCCCAGAGGAGACACCGCATCCGGTAGGGAACGGCCGGTCGCGGCTCGCCCCTCTCGAACCCTCCTCGGCCCGGGGTGACCGCGTTCCCGCGCACGCACCTTGAGTATCGTCGCCAACTGTCGGAGACGCTTTGCACCGGTGGAGGGGTTGGCCAATGGCTGGGACGCCGATCCACTCCGCGCTGGAACGTCGCCTGGGTCTGACCGATGCCGTGGTGATCGGACTGGGGGCGATGATCGGAGCCGGGATCTTCGCCGCCCTCGCGCCGGCGGTGCAGGCCGCCGGGTCGGGGCTGCTGCTCGGTCTGGCCCTCGCCGCCGTGGTCGCCTACTGCAACGCGACCTCCTCCGCCCGGCTGGCCGCCCGGTATCCGGCTTCCGGCGGCACCTACCTCTATGGTCGTGAGCGGCTGGGGGACTTCTGGGGCTACCTGGCCGGGTGGGCGTTCGTGGTCGGGAAGACCGCCTCCTGCGCCGCCATGGCGCTCACCGTCGGCTCGTACGTCTGGCCCGGCCAGGCCCACGCGGTCGCGGTGGCCGCGGTGGTGGCGCTGACCGCGGTCGACTACGCCGGGATGCGGAAGTCCGCCCTGCTCACCCGGGTGATCGTCGCGGTGGTCCTGGTCGTGCTCGCCGCGGTGGTGATCGGCGGCCTCGGCTCCGGTGAGGCGGACGCCGCGCGCCTGGCCATCGGAGGGGATGTCACCTTCGGCGGGGTGTTGCAGGCGGCAGGCCTGTTGTTCTTCGCCTTCGCGGGATATGCCCGCATCGCCACCCTCGGCGAGGAGGTCCGCGACCCGGCCCGCGTCATTCCGCGCGCGATCCCGCTCGCCCTGGGAATCACGCTGGCCGTCTACGCGGCGGTCGCGATCGCGGCACTGGCCGTACTGGGCGGGACCGGGCTGAGCGAGGCGACGGCGCCGCTCGCCGACGCGGTCCGCGCCGCCGGGCTGCCCGGCCTGGTGCCGGTGGTGCGCGCCGGGGCGGCGGTGGCCGCGCTCGGCTCACTGCTGGCGCTCATCCTCGGGGTGTCACGCACGACCTTGGCCATGGCCCGCGACCGGCATCTGCCGCATGCCCTGGCCGCCGTCCATCCGCGGTTCAAGGTGCCTCACCGCGCCGAGCTCGCTGTCGGCGGCGTCGTCGCCGTGCTTGCGGCGACTGTGGACGTGCGTGGCGCGATCGGTTTCTCCTCCTTCGGGGTGCTGGTGTACTACGCCATCGCCAACACCAGCGCCTGGACCCTCACCCCGGCCGAGGGCCGGCCGCCGCGGATTGTGCCCGCGCTCGGTTTGGCCGGCTGCCTGGCCCTGGCCTTCGCTCTGCCGGTCTCCTCGGTCATCTCCGGGGCCGCGGTGCTGGCCGTGGGCGCGGCCGTCTACGGACTGCGCCGAACGGCCGGCGCTCGCCCTTGACGGATGCCCGCGGGTGACAGTGGGTGCGGGCATCCGAGGGGGAGGGACGCTCAGACGGTGACGGTCCTGGGGTCGCTCATGCTGGGCCTGCCGGTCTCCACGTGCCCGGCGACGCGGCGCACGAAGGTGGAGTCGGCGTCGGATGTGACCTTCAGGTCGTACCAGCCGTAGCTGCCGCCCAGGACCACGGAGTGCACCACGGTGGCATTGGGCGCCAACTGGTACGCCGCCGGGGCGGCGCCGCCGTACGCGTCGGTGACGGTGACCCTGCAGGAGGCGCCCCCGCGGTTGGTGAGGGTCAGCGTGACGTTGCCGAGGGCGGCGTCGTAGCCGACGGCGACTTCAGGGGCCGCCGGGTTCGTGCCCTTCGCCGGAATGCGCCCGGTGAATGTACGCAGGAAGCCGTTGGGCCCGAAGGCCGACAGGTCGTAGGCGCCCTGGTTCTTCTTGGGCGGAGTCCAGGTGCCGGTCAGGGTCTTGCCCGCCTCCACGGTGTAGGTCCAGGGGCCGCCGAGCCCGTTGGCCGAGGTCACGTAGAACGTCGCGCCCGCCGCGCCCCGGCTGGCGAAGTCGACCGCGAAGGTCCCGCCGGCGGTGTCGGTCCTGCCGTCGGCCTTCAGGTCGTACGGCAGGGGCCGGGTGTGGCGTAGCCCGGCCTCCTGCTTGGGCAGGACGGGAGTTGCCGGCGGTGTGGGGACGTAGTCGGCGTGCCGCTTGCGGTCCGGCGGGGCGTAGCCGGAGGTGTCGGGCAGCGGCGTCTGGGAGGCGTCCGTCTGCGCGAAGTCGAAGGCGCTGGTGAGGTCGCCGCAGACGGCCCGCCGCCAGGGTGAGATGTTCGGCTCGTGCACGCCGAACCGCTTCTCGATGAACTGGATGATCGAGGTGTGGTCGAAGGTCTGGGAGCAGGCCCAGCCGCCCTTGCTCCACGGCGACACGACGATCATCGGGACGCGCTGGCCCAGGCCGTACGGCCCGGCCACATAACTGCCCGCCTTCGTGTACAGCTCCTTGGTGACGTCCGCGGTCGACAGCCCCTGCGCGGCGGAACCCGGCGCGTAGGGCGGGACGACGTGATCGAAGAAGCCGTCGTTCTCGTCGTAGGTGATGAGCAGGGCGGTCTTGCTCCACACGTCGGGGTCGGCGGTCAGCGCGGCCAGCACCTGGGCGATGTACCAGGCGCCGTAGTTCACGGGCCAGTTCGGGTGCTCGGTGTACGCCTCGGGCGCGGCGATCCAGGACACCTGCGGGAGCGTGCCGTTGAGGACGTCGGACCTGAGGATGTCGAAGAGCCCGCCGCCGGCCTTGACCTGGGTTCCCGTCCGGGCCCTGTCGTAGAGCGGGTCGCCCGGCCGGGCGTTGCGGTATTTGGTGAAGTACAGCAGCGAGTTGTCGCCGTAGTTGCCGATGTAGGGGTCGCTGGTCCAACCCCAGGATCCGGCGGCGTTCAGGCCGTCGCCGACGTCCTGGTAGATCTTCCAGGAGACGCCGGCCTGCTGGAGTCGTTCGGGGTAGGTCGTCCAGCCGTAGCCGGCCTCGTCGTTGCCGAGCACCGGACCGCCGCCGACGCCGTCGTTGCCGGTGTACCCGGTCCACATGTAGTAGCGGTTGGGATCCGTGGCCCCGATGAAGGAGCAGTGGTAGGCGTCGCAGATGGTGAAGGCGTCGGCCAGGGCGTAGTGGAACGGGATGTCGGCCCGCGTGAGGTAGGCCATGGTCGTGGCCGTCTTGGCGGGAACCCACTGGTCGTACTTGCCCTGGTTCCAGGCCTTGTGGCCGCCGTTCCAGTCGTGGTTGAGGTCCTGCAGGAACTGCATGCCCATGTTGGATGCGGTCGGATGGAACGGCAGCACGTCCTTCGTGCCGTTGGACTGGTACCAGACCGGCTTGCCGCTGGGCAGCACGACCGGGCGGGGGTCGCCGAAGCCCCGCACGCCGCGGAGCGTGCCGAAGTAGTGGTCGAAGGATCGGTTCTCCTGCATCAGGACGACGATGTGCTCGACGTCCTGCAGGGTTCCGGTTCGTACGGCGGGCGCGATGGCGGCGGCACGGGCGATGGTCTGGGGAAGCAGCGAGAAGGCGGCGGTGCCGCCCGCGAGCTGGAGGAAACGTCGACGACCAATTCCGGTCATGGCGGGCCTGTCTCCTGTGAGGGGTGCAGCGCTGACAGCTGGGTGCACCAATGGTCATCAGGCGATGACGAACGCCTCGGGACAGGAACGGAACATCATTCGGAAGGGCGTCTGAACGGCTTGGCCGCGGGCTTTCACCGGGCCGACGTGGTTTCGCGCACCCACGGCAACGCCAGCCGCTCCACCAGCACCAGGGCGAAATAGAGGACGATGCTCATCGTCCCGACCAGGATGATCGCCGCCCACGCTGTGGCGCTGTCGCCCATCCCGCTGTACTGCACGATCTGGTAGCCCAGCCCGCCCTCACCGGCCTGGAACTCGCCGATCACCGCGCCGATCGCGGCCAGCGGCATGGCGACCTTCAGGCCGACGAAGATCTGCGGCAGCGCTGCCGGCAGCCGTACCTTGCGGAACGCCTGCCAGCGTGACGCGTCCAGAGATCTGGCGAGCTCCGCGAGGTCGGTGGGGGTGGTGGTCAGCCCGGTCGAGGTGGAGAGCACGATCGGAAAGAAGCTGAGCAGGATCACCATGGTCAGGATCGGCCGCTGCCCCCAGCCGAGCGAGACGACCAACAACGGCCCGAGCGCGATCTTCGGCACCGCGTTGACCGCCACCAGCAGCGGCGAGAACATTCGCTCGATCGTCCGAGAGGCGGCCAGCGCGATCCCGATCAGGATCCCCGCGGCCATGGAGAGCAGGAAGCCGATCACCGTCGCCAGCGTGGTCGCGCCGAGTCCGTCGAGCAGCTCCCCCGGTCGCGCCTCGAACGCGGTCAGCACCTCCTGCGGCGGCGGCAGCACGGCCGGATGGACAAGGCGGAAGGCGGCGGTGACGAGCCACCAGCCGATGATCGCCACGATCACCCCGAGGACCGGCCACATCGCCGTGTACGCCACACCGCCACCGGGCCGGCGCCGGCGGGGCGCCTGGCGCACCTGGGGCCGAGCCTCGCTCACCTCGGTCATCTCACGCCTTCTGTCTGCTGTCGCGGCCGTTCAACGGATGCCGTCACAGGTGCACCCGCGGTGGGTGCACCTGTCGGGGGAATGCTCAGGCCGCCGGGGTCAGGCTGGAGTCGATGAGCTGGTCAGGGGTCAGACCGGCTGGGATCGCGCCGGCGTCCTGCAGGGTCTTGATGCTGCCGGCGACCCGGTCGGCGTCGATCGCGCCGATCGTGGCGCCCGACGGCCTGACGAACGTGGCCATGAGCTCCAGCTCGGCGGCCGCCGGTCCGGCCGCGCTGGCCGGGACGTTCTTCTGCAGGATCTCGCCCGACTCCTTGGGGTTGTCGATGCTGTAGACGAGCCCCTTGATCAGTGCAGCCGTGAAGCGCTTGACCATGTCCGGGTTCTCCTTGGCGATCTTCGCCGAGGTGACCAGCACGTTGCCGTAGAGGTCGCTCATCACGTCGCTGTACGGCAGCACCACCGCCTTCTTGCCCTTGGCGACGGATTCCACGGTCGGCTTGCCCACGACGAACTGGCCGATGCCGGCCGCCTTCCCGCTCGCCAGCAGGCCGATCAGGTTGGCCGGCTGGCCGTTGACCCACGTGACCTTCGTCGCGTCGACGCCTGCCAGCTTCGCGTACGTGGGGAACAGGTTGCGCACCACCGAGCTGGGGCTGTCGGCGAGCGTCTTGCCCTCCAGATCCTTCGGAGTGGTGATCTGGTTGCCCTCGAGGCTGATGATCGCGGCCATGGTGTTCTGCTGGATGCCGGCCACCGCCACGACGTCCTTGGCCCCGCCGTTGCCGCGGGCCAGCAGGACGCCGGTGAGGTCGAGCGGGGTGAACATGGCCGCGCCGGCCTCGACCTTCGTGATGTTGTCGCCGGTGCCGCCCCCGGGCTTGATGTCCACTTCGAACCCGGCCTCGGCGAAGAAACCCTTTTCCTTCGCGACCCAGGCGTACGCGTCACGACCGAAATTGCCGAATGAAGTCAGGTAGGTCACTTTCTCCAGATTTTTACCGACACCATTACTTGATGCAGCGTTGTCTGAATTGCCCGAATTTCCGCAACCGGCTACGGCGACGAACAGGCCGGCCGTGAGCGCGACGGCAGCCGTACGGGTGAGCCTTCTCATAAACACCGTTTCTCTTCGACCGGCGGGGTTCGCCCAGCCGGAGGGGGTTCGAACGGGACGGGTCCAGGGGCGAGGCCGTGGAGGGAGCCTCGCGGACAGCGTACGTAAAAATCATCATGGGTGTGTCGGCTCGTGTCAGATGCGAGTTGACTATGAAACTGGCATTATGTGTCCCGAGCTGCCATTACCGGGCAATTCGGATAATTTCACGAGAGTGAACCGCCGTCGCTGGAGGGGAAACCTGCCCGATGATCCGACTAGCCGGTGTTTCCCGCACCTTCACCGGACGCTCTGGAGAAGTGGAGGCACTGCGCGGCATCGACCTGGATGTGGCGGAGGGGGAGTTCGTCGCGATCGTCGGCCGATCTGGATGCGGGAAATCCACGCTTCTGCGGCTGATCGCCGGTCTACTGCCCGTCACAGAAGGCGAGATCACCGTCGCGGGCGAGCGGGTGACCAAGGCCCGGCGCGACATCGCGATGGTGTTCCAGCGGCCCGCGCTGCTGCCCTGGCGGTCGGTGATCGACAACGTGCTGCTGCCGGTGGAGATCTTCGGCTGGCGGCGCGCCGCGCATCGCGAACGGGCCCGGGAACTGCTGGACATGGTCGGCCTGGGCGGCTTCGACAAGCGCCTGCCGCATGAATTGTCCGGTGGCATGCAGCAGCGGGTCTCGCTCTGCCGATCGCTGATCGGCGGTCCCCGGGTGATGCTGATGGATGAGCCGTTCTCCGCACTGGACGCGCTCACCCGTGAAGAGTTGTCGGTGGAACTGCAACGCATCCACACGGAGGGCGCGGCCACCATCGTCTTCGTCACCCACTCCATCGACGAGGCGGTGCTTCTGGCCGACCGGGTGGTGGTGCTCAGCCCGCGACCGGGCCGGATCCGCAAGGTGGTCGACGTCGACATCCCTCGGCCACGCAGCCTTGGACGGAACGCGCACCTGGAACAGGTCGCCCGATGCAGCGCGGACCTGCACGAACTTCTGATGGAGCGCGACGCTCCGGCGGCGGCCGGGGAAAAAGGACGATGAGCATGCGCGTGTGTGTCTTCACCGAACCCCACCGTGGCGCCACTTACGACGACCAGTTGCGGATGGCCCGGCTGGCCGAGGACGGCGGATTTGAGGGCTTCCTCCGCGCCGACCACTACCAGTCGATGGGGCCGGACGGCGGTGAGCCCGGCCCGACGGACGCCTGGGTGACGTTGGCCGGACTGGCCAGGGAGACCTCCCGGATCCGGCTCGGCACGCTGGTCGCCTCGGCGACCTTCCGGCTGCCCGGGCCGCTGGCGGTGATCGTCGCGCAGGTGGATCAGATGAGCGGCGGCCGGGTCGAGTTGGGCATCGGCGCGGGCTGGTACGAGCGGGAGCACACCTCGCTCGGCATCCCGTTTCCCCGGCTCGGCGAACGCTTCGATCGCCTGGAGGAGCAACTCGCCATCGTGAGCGGGCTGTGGGCGACCCCGCCCGGAGGGCGGTTCACCTTTGAGGGCGACCACTACCGGCTGGTCGACGCACCGGCGCTGCCCAAGCCGGCGCAGGTGCCCGGCCCGCCGATCATCGTCGGCGGCCGGGGGCCGAAGCGCACCCCGGAGTTGGCCGCTCGTTACGCCGACGAGTTCAACATGCCGTTCAAGAGCGTGGGGGAGACCGCCGAGGCCTATGAGCGTGTGATCGAGGCCAGTGAGCGCACCGGCAGGGTCGAGACCGGCCGCGCGCCGGTGACGCTCTCCGCGGGCATCGTCGTCGCGATCGGACGCGACGACGCCGAAGCCCGGCGCCGGGCCGCTCCTCTGCACGTGCCGAGCGCGCTGCCTCCGGAGGACCCGGTGATCGGTTCACCCGCACAACTCGTCGAGCGGATCGGCGAATTCGCCGCGATCGGCACCACCCGGGTGCACCTGCGCCTGATCGACATGACCGACCTCGATCACTTGGAACTGATCGCCGCCGAGGTGCTGCCACACGTGGAGGGCACCCTGCCCATCCGCTGACTGGTCGGCCTGGTCCCGACGGGTCCGATCGGCCCCGCGCGAACGCGGGCGGGGCCACTACGGCCCTCAGCGACGACGTCCCGTTACGCGAGAACGGCGTCGCCTGCGGCCCGTGCCCGGCGTTCCCGCCACAACGCCGCACCGGTGATCAGCGCGCCCACGCCCTCCCAGAGCCCGACGCCGACGAAGCTGCCCGGCGCCACGTCCGTCAGCACGAGCGTGGTGAAGACCGTGAAGGTGACCAGCCGGAAGGGGACGGTCCAGAAGAAGAACGCCCGGAAGTCGACGGCCGCGGCCAGGACGTAGTAGACGCCCATGTTCACGGACGCCATCGACGAGGCGGTCATGAAGACCCGCGTGTAGTCGCCTGAGGCGCGCTGCCCCGGGTCGACGGCCACGAAGTCGAGCATGGCCAGTTGCACGTCGGGCGCCACGAGCCCGACCAGGCCGAGCACCAGGGCCATGGCCCCGAACACCGCCATGGTCCACCCCGAAAGGGATCGCGGGAGTCGCACGGACATCCTCCAGTGATCGGCTTCGAGTTGTAACTCCAGCATGATCGCGGCTCGGGCGTCCCGCCGTCATGAGATCGCGGAAATCCCGCGTCGAGGAGCGAACGCGGCGCGGCCTCCTGGAGGGTCGGCCCGATCACCTGGCGCCGTTGCGTGGGAAGAGCCCGTCACCTGAGCTCTCGTCCGGCACGGGAACGGCGGCGCACATCACCGCGTCCACCGGCGTGATCACCATCCTGCCCACCCAGCTGGAGCTGGCCGGACCGACCCCGCCGACCGCGATGCGGGACTTCTGGAGGTACGCCGCCGGCGGCTGGTCCGGGCCTCTCGCGAGTGCGAGTGAGTGGTCACGGTGGGTGATGGAACGGGTCGCTTTCGCGACCGGCCCGATGCCTGGTAAGCTCTCCGGCAGTTGCAGTTGTGGTACCCATAGAACTCTATGTGCACCTGACGGGATGTATCCGACGGGTGCACTGCTGTTTGGCCGGTCATCTCCGGATGGGCTCATTGCGGCGACGCGGAATCCGTGCAGTGCGGATTCCGGCTCTGCCCCCTCATCGAAGGAGATTTGATATGGCTACCGGAACCGTGAAGTGGTTCAACGCGGAAAAGGGCTTCGGCTTCATCGAGCAGGACGGCGGCGGCGCCGACGTCTTCGCTCACTACTCGAACATCGCCGCCCAGGGCTACCGCGAGCTCCAGGAAGGCCAGAAGGTGTCGTTCGACGTCACGCAGGGCCAGAAGGGCCCGCAGGCGGAGAACATCGTTCCCGTCTGACAAGTCGTCACTGAAGGGCCCGCGCCTCTTGAGGTGCGGGCCCTTTCGGTTTTCGCAGGCCCTTCCGCTCGGTCGTCGTCTCACACCCACGAGACGATGAGCCGGTTGTGCGGCCTGTCGAAGACGAAGCGGCCATCGGCGTGCTCGAATCGCTCGCTTTCCTTGCGGTCGCCGCCGGGCTGGATCTCGAAATGCGCGGTTCGGTGCCGATAGTCCCGGTCCCAGAGGCGGATCGCCCCTGTCGCCTGGTGGATCAGCTCTTCGGCGCCGGGTCCGTGGCCGATGACTCCGATCTCGTACGCCTGTCGAGCGCTGTCGGTGGCCACCGGTCGCTGAGTGAGGTAGGCGAGATCATCCTTGCCGAAGATCGCCATGGATCCCCAGCCGAACAGGGGCCTGACCAGGCCACTGTCGATGGCGGATCGTTCTACGGCCATCCGGCTCAGCGCGTTGTCCATCCTGCAGCCGAGCCACAGCCACAGCCACTGGTACGACTCGCCAGGGCTCAACGGCACTCCCGTCCAGGCTTCCCTGGAGGGCTGTTCGAGCACGTTGCCGATGGCCGCCGCGTCCACGGACTGATCCTGGTGGGTCTGCAGGGTGACTGCTCCGTCGGGGGCCAGTCGCACCGTCTGCCGAGCGTCGTCGGCGATCCCGCGCAGGGGAACGAAGCCACATATGTCGCTGGCCTGGCTGACCCAGCGGCCGGCGTAGCGTTCGAAGGTGATCGCGCGGCTCACGCTGCCTCTCAGCCGCATCGGTACGACGAGCCTGCCGTCCGGGGCGAGTTGCTCAAGCCAGGCCGGGGGCAGATCCCAGGCGCCGACTGTGGCGATCACGCGATCGTATGGCGCGCCGTCCGGGTGGCCGAGTGCACCGTCGCCGAGGATGACCCGCGTATTCCTGCAGTCCACCGCGGCGAGGGCCGCCCTGGCGCCGTCGACGATGTCCTCGTCCAGGTCGATCGTGACGACGTGGCCGTCATCGCCGGTCAGGTGGGCGAGTAGGGCGGCGTTGTAACCGGTGCCGGCGCCGATCTCCAAGATCCGCCGGCCGGGTTCGGCCTGAAGCCGTTCGAGCATCATGGCGACGACGCTCGGCTGGGAGGCGGCGCTGATCGGCCGGCCGGTCTCGTCGTGCTTGGTGAGGATCACCTCATCGGCGTAGGCCTCCTCCAGCGGGACGGTTGGCGCGAACAGGTGGCGAGGGACGGCACGAAGCGCCGCCTCGACCCCCGCTGTGCGTACGGCCCCCTGCTCGCGAAGCCGGTCGACCAGCGCGTGGCGCAGTCGCTCGGCGGTGTTGTTCTCCTCATCGATCGTCTCGACGCGCACGTCGCCGAGGGTATTGCGCGGGTGCTCGCCTGGGGCGGTGTTCTCCGTGTCTTCGTCGACTCTGCCTCTCCGGATCTTCCCCGGCACGGCCCGGTTATGGTTGCCGGATGCGATACGAGTGGGGTCAGTACGCCTTCGACGGGGCGGTCACCGTGGAGTGCCCTTCCGCGGATGTCCTGCGCTGGCTGGTGATGCCCGACCTCATGAGCAGGTGGATAGCCGGCCTGGAGGCGGTCACCCTCCTCGATTCGCAGCCCGATGTCGTCGGCGCCCACACCAGACTGGATTTCGAAGGTGGTAGACGCGGCCCGGGCACCTTTCATGGGGAAGTCGTGGAGCTGAGTGACCAGATGCTCATCCGGTGCTACCGGCCTGCGTTCGGTCGAGACAAGTACGAACGGGCCGTCCGGTACGACTTGCGCGCCATCGGTGCGGCAACCGCATTGCGCTGCTCGGTGCAGACCAGGCTCCTCGGCGTGCCCGCCGTGCTCAGACGCCTCCCGCAGGGGCACGAGCAGACGCATCTGCACCGAAGTCTGGAACGGCTGCGCTCCTTGGCCGGAGGGCTGCGACAGCTGCCACTCCTGCGTCGGATCCGCGACTCCGGGCTGCAGGCACAGCCTCTCTAACGGCTCGTCGAGGAAGCCGGGACCGGTGGGCCTCACCCGCGGAAGGGATATCTCTTGTCGAGGTCGATGTTGAGCCGCAGGACGTCGACCCGGGGCTCACCGATGAAGCCGAGCACGCGGCCGTCCTCATTGGCCGTGATCGCTTTCAGCACCGCGTCGGTGGGGATGCCGCGTGCCCTGGCGACGCGCGGGGCCTGCAATCGTGCGTACGCGGGGGAGATGTGTGGATCGAGGCCGCTGCCGCTCGCCGTCACCGCGTCCGCCGGCACCGCGGGCGTGGCTGGGGCGTCGCCCCGGATCGGCACGATCTCGCCCACCAGGTAGTCGCCGCCGTACCGGGCGCATTCGACCGGCCGGCCGGCGTAGGTCGTGAGAAACGGCCTGGCCACGATGCCGCACTGCTCGTTCACGCTGACGACCCGGGTCGGTCTCGTCACGTGCCCGGTCCTGTCGCGGGGCCCGATGAGCGACAGGACCGCGCCCACGCCGCCCGGGGTGCAGAACGGCCGGGAGCCGTCCACGCCCTCCAGCGCGCCCACGGCCTTGCTGCGGGTGCAGACCTGCGTGAGCAGGCTGTCCCTTGCCTTGTGCGCGGCGATCGCCACCGCCTTTTTGGCGGGATCCTCCGGCAGCGTGTCGACGATGTCCTCCGGGCCCAGGTTGCCCGCACCGGTCGAGGTGGGGTCGTAGCCGGTTCCGGCGTTCGACGGACGGCTCTGGAAGTACTGCTTGAGCGGGTCGCCGTTCCTGTCGGTGAACAGCTGGCCGATGATCTGGCTGCCGACCGTGCGGCCGCCGATCGTGACCATCGAACCTTCCGCCCGGTTGTGGAGGCCGGGGAGGAGGGCGACACCCCAGACGACGACCGGATAGATCACTCCGGTGATCGCCGTGAGGACGAGGAGAGCGCGGACAGCCGCCAGATGCTGCACCACCCAGGCGGGCGCGCGGGTCATGAGCGGCATCGGCACCGCCTCCGGCGGGAGCTGAAGATCACCTGGGGTGTCATGACATCCCCGGCAGGAACTGAACCGGCAGGTCGATGAGCTTGATGCCGATGAACGGCGCGATGATGCCGCCCAGGCCGTAGATGTAGAGGTTGCGGGCCAGCAGCTTGGACGCGCTCGAGGGCCGGTAGCGCACGCCGCGGAGGGCGAGCGGGATCAGCACCACGATGATGATCGCGTTGAAGATGACCGCGGACAGGATCGCCGACTGCGGGCTGTTGAGCCGCATGATGTTGAGGGTGTCCAGGCCGGGATAGACCGCCGCGAACATCGCCGGGATGATGGCGAAGTACTTGGCGATGTCGTTGGCGATCGAGAAGGTCGTCAGCGCGCCGCGGGTGATGAGGAGTTGCTTGCCGATCTCGACGATCTCGATGAGCTTGGTCGGGTTGGAGTCGAGGTCGACCATGTTGCCGGCCTCCTTGGCGGCCGACGTTCCGGTGTTCATCGCCACCCCGACGTCGGCCTGCGCGAGCGCGGGCGCGTCGTTGGTGCCGTCACCGGTCATCGCGACCAGCCGGCCGCCCTCCTGCTCCTTGCGGATCAGGGCGAGCTTGTCCTCCGGAGTCGCCTCGGCCAGGAAGTCGTCCACCCCGGCCTCGTCGGCGATCGCCTTGGCCGTCAGCGGGTTGTCACCCGTGATCATGACGGTGCGGATGCCCATCCGGCGCATCTCGTCGAACCGCTGACGCATACCCTGCTTGACGACGTCCTTGAGGTGGATGACGCCGAGCACGTGCGCGGTGGTCCTCCCGTCCTGTCTGAGGACCTCGCCGACCACGAGTGGTGTGCCGCCGCTGGCGGAGATGCCGTCCACGATGTGGCCGACCTCGCCGGTCGGATGGCCGCCGTTGTCGCGGACCCATTTCATCACCGCGGTCGCCGCGCCCTTGCGGAGCAACCGGACCTGTTTCCCGCCGCCGTCGAAGTCGACGCCGGACATGCGGGTCTGGGCGGTGAACTCGATCCAGGTCGCGTGGGAGAGCTCGCCGGGGGTGCGTTCGCGCAGGCCGTACCGGGTCTTGGCGAACACCACGATCGAACGGCCTTCCGGCGTCTCGTCGGCGAGGCTGGACAGCTGCGCGGCGTCGGCAAGATCAAGCTCGGTGACGCCGTCGACGGGCTGGAACGCCGATGCCTGGCGGTCGCCGAGGGTGATGGTGCCGGTCTTGTCCAGCAGAAGGGTGTTGACGTCCCCCGCGGCCTCCACCGCGCGTCCGCTCATGGCCAGGACGTTGCGCTGCACGAGCCGGTCCATCCCGGCGATGCCGATCGCGGACAGGAGGGCGCCGATCGTCGTCGGGATCAGGCAGACCAGCAGCGCGACCATGACGATGCCGCTGACGCCGTGGGCGTTCAACGTCAGGGAGTCGGGCACGCCCGGCTGGGTCGCCTTGGAGTAGATCGCGAGTGGTTGCAGCGTGGTGACCGCCATCACGAAGATGATCGTCAGTGAGGCGAGCAGGATGTTGAGGGCGATCTCGTTGGGCGTCTTCTGGCGTTTGGCGCCTTCGACGAGAGCGATCATCTTGTCGATGAAGCTCTCCCCGGGCCGTTGGGTGATCTTCACGACGATCCGGTCGGACAACACCTTGGTGCCGCCGGTGACCGCCGACCTGTCGCCGCCGGACTCCCGGATCACCGGGGCCGACTCGCCGGTGATCGTCGACTCGTCGACGCTGGCGATGCCTTCGACGACGTCGCCGTCGCCGGGGATGATCTCGCCCGCCTCGACGACGACGTGGTCGTGCTGCTGGAGCTGAGGTGCGGGAACCGCCTCTTCCCGGGCCGGTCCGCCGGGCCTCCAATCGATCAGACGGCGGGCCGTGGTGTCCCGCTTGGCCCGTCGCAGGGCGTCGGCCTGGGCCTTGCCGCGGCCTTCCGCCACCGCTTCCGCGAGGTTGGCGAAGATCGCGGTCAGCCAGAGCCAGACGACGATCAGCCAGGCGAACCAGCTGGGTTCGGCGATCGCCAGGACGGTGCTCCACACGGCGCCGATCTCGACGATGAACATGACCGGGTTGTGCCACATCGTGCGTGGGTCGAGCTTCTTGACGGCGTCGGGCAGTGCTCTGACGAGCTGCTTCGGATCGAGCAGCCCGGCCTGAACGCGCCCGCCGGTCGCGACCCCGCCCATCAGCGGATCCCTTCGGCCAGCGGCCCGAGGGCGAGCGCGGGGAGGAAGGTGAGGGCGACCAGGATCACCGCGACGCCGACGACCATCCCGACGAACTGCGGCCGATAGGTGGGCAGGGTGCCCTCCGACACCGGAATCCGGCCCTGCCGGGCGAGCGACCCGGCCAGCGCGAGGATGAGGATCATGGGCAGGAAACGCCCGATGGCCATGGCCAGCCCGAGTGCCGTGTCGTAGAACGGGGTGTTCGCTCTGAGGCCGCCGAACGCGGACCCGTTGTTGTTCGACGCCGAGGTGAACGCGTAGAGCACCTCGGAGAGCCCGTGGGGACCGGTGTTGAGCATTCCTCTCCGCCCCCAGTCGCCGGCCATCGCGACCGCCGTTCCGACCAGGACGCAGATCGGCGTGATGAGGAAGTAGGAGGCCGCGAACTTGATCTCCCGGCTGCCGATCTTCTTGCCGAGATACTCGGGCGTGCGCCCGACCATCAGCCCGGCCACGAAGACCGTGATCATCGCGAGGACGAGCATGCCGTACAGGCCAGAGCCGGTGCCGCCCGGGGCGACCTCGCCCAGCATCATGTTGAACATGCCGATCATGCCGCCGAGGCTCGTGTAGGAATCGTGGGCGGAGTCCGCCGCCCCGGTCGAGCTCAGCGTGGTCGCGCCGGCGAACGTCGCGGAGTTCGGCACCCCGAACCGGGTCTCCACGCCTTCCGCCGCGGCGCCGACCGCGGTCGGCACCGTGCCGTGATGGCTCATCTGGAACACGGTGATCAGCGTCAGGCTGACGATCGCCAGCGTCGCCATCACCGAGACGATCGCGTAGCCCTGCCTGTCGCTGCCGACCATCCTGCCGAACGTGCGGGGAAGGCTGACGCTGATGACGAGCATCAGGAAGATCTGGAGCCAGTTCGTCCAGGGCGTCGGGTTCTCGAACGGGTGGGCGGAGTTGGCGTTGTAGAAGCCGCCGCCGTTGGTGCCCAGTTGTTTGATGACCTCCTGGCTGGCCACCGGTCCGCCCGTCATGACCTGCCTGGCGCCGGCCAGGGTCTGGAGCGGGTAGGGGTCGTGGAAGTTCTGCACCGCTCCGCCGGCGATGAGAGCGAGCGCGCCCACGAAGGCCAGAGGCAACAGGATCCGGAGGATTCCGCGGATCAGGTCCACCCAGAAGTTGCCGAGGTGCTCGGTCTTCCTGCGGGCGAATCCGCGTACGAGGGCGATCGCGACGGCCATGCCGACGGCGGCGGACGCGAAGTTCTGCACGGCCAGCCCCGCCATCTGCACCAGGTGGCCCATGGTGGACTCGCCGGAGTACGACTGCCAGTTCGTGTTCGTGACGAAGCTGATCGCGGTGTTCCACGCCTGGTGCGGGACGACGGGCCCGAACCCGAGGCTCAGCGGCAGGTGCTCCTGCAGTCGCTGGAAGCCGTACAGGAACAGGACGGAGACCACCGAGAAGGCGAGCACGCTGCGGGCGTACGCGCTCCACGTCTGCTGGGCGTCGGGTCTGATGCCGATCAGGCGGTAGACGCCGCGTTCGGCCCGCGACTGCCCGGTGCCGGTGTAGACCCGGTACATGTAGTCGCCCAGCGGCCGGTAGGCCACGGCCAGAGCGATCACCAGGGAACCGGTGAACAGGATCGCCGCGGTCGTCGTGCTCATCTGGAACCGCTCCTTCAGAACCGTTCCGGGAACAGCAGAGCCGCCATCAGGAAGATGACCACGGAGACGGCCAGGATGAGCCCGACGAGGTTCTCAATGCTCAAGACCGCTCGACCGCCTTCGGATGGACAGGAAGATCGCCGCGCCGGCAGGCTGCGCTCCAGGACGTGGTCACTTTCTGTATCCCCCCGTCACCGTACGTCAAAGCCCATCCTGTGCGGTCCGCGTCCGTGGCGGCGCGTGCAAGGTCCGCCACGCGTGGTAGACCGAAGAAGACAGATGCTGATCGAGGTCGGGCCGACGACGTGATCAGCGGGCCGGAATCTGGGACGCATGGAGCCGGCCGATCGAGAAGCGGTGAAGGGGTGGGCCGGATGACGCGCGGGCGGCTGCGGGTCTACCTGGGAGCGGCGCCGGGTGTCGGCAAGACGTACGCGATGCTCTGCGAGGGCCGCAGGGCACGGGAGCGCGGGCGCGATGTCGTCGTCGGGTTCGTCGAGACCCACGGCCGCGCCCGTACGGCCGTGTTGCTCGAAGGCATGGAGGTCGTCCCCCGCAGGACGCTCGTCCACCGTGGGGCGACCTTCACCGAGCTCGACGTCGACGCGGTCATCGCACGAATGCCCAAGATCGCCCTGATCGACGAGCTCGCTCACACCGACGCGCCGGGCTCGCGCAACACCAAGCGCTGGCAGGACATCGACGACATCCTCGACGCCGGGATCGACGTGGTCTCCACGGTCAACGTGCAGCACCTGGAGTCGCTCAACGACGTCGTCCAGCAGATCACCGGCATCGCCCAGCGGGAGACGGTGCCGGATGAGGTGGTACGGCGGGCCGACCAGATCGAACTGGTCGACATGTCGCCCGAGGCTCTGCACCGCCGGATGGCGCACGGCAACGTCTACCCGCCGGAGAAGGTCGACGCCGCGCTGTCGAACTACTTCCGCATCGGAAACCTGACCGCTCTGCGTGAGCTGGCGCTGCTCTGGGTCGCGGGCAAGGTCGACGAGCAACTCGACCGGTATCGGGCCGATCATGGAATCGGCGGGACCTGGGAGGCCCGTGAGCGCGTGGTGGTGGCGCTGACCGGCGGCCCGGAGGGTGACACGCTGATCCGGCGGGCGGCCCGCGTCGCCGCCCGCAGCAAGGGCGCGGATCTGCTCGCCCTCCACGTCACACGGGCCGACGGGCTTGCCGTCGCAGACCCCGCCGGGCTCGCCCGCCAGCGCACCCTGATCGAGAGCCTGGGCGGCACATATCACCAGGTCGTCGGTGATGACATCCCCCGCGCCCTGCTGGATTTCGCCCGTGGTGTCAACGCCACCCAACTCGTGCTCGGCGCGTCCCGCAGAGGCCGGTTCGCCCAGTTGTTCTCCCGGGGCGTCGGCCTGACGACCACGGCCCGGTCCGGCTCCATCGACGTCCATCTGGTGCCCCACGCCGAGATCAGCAAGGGCAGGAGCCGCCCTTCGCGGTCCCGGGCCGCGCTCACCCTCACGCGGCGGCTGGCGGGGTGGGCGCTGGCCGTCGCCGGACTGCCGGCGCTCACCGCCGGGCTGCGGCCGTTGCGGGACGCCCTGACCCTGCCCATCGACATCCTGCTGTTCCTGGTGATGGTCGTCGCCGTCGCCCTGGTCGGCGGCATGTGGCCGGCCGTCGCCTCGGCCGTGGCCGGGTTCCTGCTGCTCAACTACTTCTTCACGCCGCCGGTCGACGAGTTCACCATCGCCGATCCGCAGAACCTGCTCGCGCTGGCGATCTACGTGCTGGTCGCCATCATGGTCAGCACGGTCGTCGACCTGGCGGCTCGCCGTACCCGCGAGGCCGCGCGGGCCGGCGCGGACGCCGAGGTGCTGTCCACCCTCGCGGGGCACGTGCTCCGGGGAGAGGCGGCGCTGCCGTCCCTGCTCGCCCGGCTCCGCGAGACATTCGGGCTGACATCGGTCAGCCTGCTTGAACGCCGGCCCGGGGCCGAGCCCAATCCCGGCGACCAGTCCGATCCCGATGCCTGGCACGTCGCCGCCACCTCCGGGGACGAACCGAGTGCGTGCCCGGGTGCGGCCGACACCGACGTGGTCATCGACGACACCCACGTGCTCGCGGCGCGCGGACTGCTCGACGCCGCCGACCGCCGGGTGCTCGAGGCGTTCGCAGCCGAGGCCGTGGTCGCGCTCCGCCAGGAGCGGCTCGCCGAGGAGGCCGAACAGGTCCGGCCCCTCGCCGAGGCGGACAGGATGCGTACGGCGCTGCTCGCCGCGGTCGGCCACGACCTGCGTTCCCCGCTCGCGTCGGCCAGGGCGGCGGTGGAGAGCCTGCGCGCCACCGACGTCGCGTGGAGTGACGAGGAACGCGTGGAGTTGCTGGCCACCGCCGAAGAATCGCTGGCCAGGCTGGATCGGCTGGTCGTCAACCTGCTCGACATGAGCCGGCTGCAGGCCGGCGTCCTGGGAGTGTCCGTCGAGCCGGTCTCACTGGAGGAGATCGTCCCCCGGGCGATCGACGATTTCGGGCCGCAGGGAGATCAGGTCGAAGGCGACGTCTCGGCAGGCCTGCCCGAAGTCGTCGCCGACCCGGCCCTGCTGGAACGGGCCCTGGTCAACCTCCTGTCCAACGCGGTCCGCTACAACCCGCCCGAGGAGAAGGTGCTGATCACCGCGAGCCGGCACGGCGACCACGTGGAGATCCGCGTCGTCGACCGCGGCCCGGGCATCCCGCCGGAGGCGCACGACCGGGTCTTCCTGCCCTTCGAGCGTCTCGGCGACCGCGACGACCACAGCGGCGTCGGTCTCGGCCTGGCTCTCTCACGGGGTCTGATCGAGGCCATGGGCGGCACGCTGACTCCCGGCGAGACACCGGGCGGCGGCCTCACCATGATCCTCACGCTGCCCGTCTCCTCGCGCGCGGCGTCCTCGGGCGACCGCGCCTCGGAGGCGAGCTGATCACGGCGGACCCGCGCGTGGCGCGGGCATGCCGGGCCCGAGTTCCCGCACGTCGCAAGCGCCGTGATCATGCACAAGTTCGAAAATCGCCAGCCTGACCAGCCGATCCATTGAGCGTGATCATGCACAGGTTCGGAAACTGCCGCCCTGAGCAGCCAGTTTCCCAAGCGTGATCATGCACACTTTCGGAGAAACCTACCGCGACCTGGCACTACACGTGCGGTGATCATGCAATCGGGCAGATTTGCATGATCACCACGCACATATGGCCTGGACAACGCGCCAATCGCCGAATCTGTGCATGATCACGAAACCCATCAGGCCTGACCAGCACGCGTACGAGCGAACCTGTGCATGATCACGCGCGGCGTCGCGCCTGGCAGGCATGCCTTCCCCCGAACCTATGCATGATCACGCACAAGGGCGTACACCTGCCCCGGTGCGACTGGCCCCTGAGATCCGACGAGCGAGCCGCTCGCTGACGAAGGTCCGCGGGTCCGGTTCGCCGCTCTCGCTTCGCGGGATCATCCGATCAGAGCTCCGCGACCCGCTCCAGCGCCGCGTCGACGGCGGCCCGGGACGCCGGGACCAGGGGGAGCCGGATGTCGGCCGTCGGAATGCGGCCCTGGGCGTGGAGGACGCCCTTGAGCACCGTGGGGTTGGGCTCGCTGAAGAGGGCGGCCGACAGCGCGGTCAGCCGGTGGCCGAGGTTCCGGGCGCGGGTCGCCTCTCCGGCGTGCCAGGCGGCGGCGAGCTCCACGAACGACGCGGTGGCCAGGTGGGCCGAGGCCAGGATTCCCCCGGCGGCGCCGAGCGCGAGGAGCGGGGAGACGAACAGGTCGTCGCCGGCCAGGACGGCGAAGTCCTCCGGGAGGTCGCCGAGGAGTTCGACGGCCTGTTCGTCGACGCCGCCGGCCGCGTACTTCATGCCGACGACGCCGGGCAGCGCGCCGAGTGCGCGCAGGCAGGCCGCGCTGAGCGGCTGCGCGGTGCGGTAGGGGACGTGGTAGACGATCAGCGGCACCGGGGTGGCGGTGGCGAGGCTGGTGAAGTGCGCGAGGACGCCCGCCGCCTGCGGCCGGGTGAAGTACGGCACGGGCACCAGGGCGGCCGTCACGTGCGGCAGGTGGGCGAGCTCCGCCAGCGCCGCCGCGGTCGCACGGGTGTCGTGGGATCCCGCGCCGAGGATGAGCGTGGCGCCGCGTTCCCGGCAGACGCGGGTGCAGACCTCGATGACCGTGTGCTTCTCGTCCGCGGTGAGCGAGGCCGGCTCCGCGGTCGTCCCGAGGGCGACGATGCCGCGCGCGCCCGCGTCGAGCACGGCGTGCGCGAGGCCTTCGAGGCTGGTGGCCGCGACGGTGCCGTCGGCGGCGAAGGGCGTGATGAGCGGGACGTGGATCCCGGCCAGGGGACGGGTGCTCGGGGCGTCGGGGGTGCGGGCATCACGGCTCGAGGTCGCAGAGTTCATGGGATCGATGGTGGCCCGGCGGATTTGCCCAGGTCCAGTTACCTTTTCCGGCTCAAAGCGTAAGCTGAGCCGATGCTCGAGCTTCGCCGCCTCCGCCTGCTCCGGGAACTCGACCATCGGGGGACCATCGCGGCGGTCGCCCAGGCCCTGGCCTTCAGCCCGTCGGCCGTGTCTCAGCAGTTGGCGGTTCTGGAGCGGGAAGCCGGCGTGCCCTTGCTGGAACGCACCGGCCGCCGCGTGCGCCTCACGCCGGCCGGCCGCAACCTCGCCCGGCACGCCGAAGCGCTGCTGGAACGCCTCGAACTGGCATCCGCGGAGTTGATCGACGCCCGCCGGGGCCTCGCCGGGCCACTGCGGATCGGCACCTTCCCGACCGCGGCCCGGGCCATCCTGCCGGCCGCGCTGATCGAGCTGAGCCGCCGGCACCCGGCGCTGGAGCCGATGGTTTCGGAGATCGACCCGGCCGCGATCGCCGACGCGCTGCGAGCCGGCGAGCTGGACGTGGCGCTGATCCACGACTACGACTTCGTCCCCCAGGCCGCCACACCGGGCCTGATCGTGGCACCGCTGTGCGCCGAGTCGATGTATCTGGCCTCCGCGTCCCCGCTGGACGTGCCGCCGGACCAGGTCGTCGCCCGGTGCGAGGCGGCCGACTGGATCACGGCTTCGCCGGGTACGGCGTGCCACCAGATGACGATCCGTGCCTGTCAGGCCGCCGGCTACACCCCGCGGGTCCGGCACCGCATCGACGAGTTCTCCACGGTGCTGGCCCTGGTGGCGGCAGGGCAGGGGGTCGCGCTCGTTCCCCACATCGGGACGTTCGACGCCCCGCCGGGCACGGTCCTGACGCGGGTGCCGATCCGGCGGCGCACCAAGATCGCCTTCCGGAGCGGCGGAGGCGGGCATCCGGCCGTGACGGCGATCACCGAGGCCTTGCGGAGTTCCGTTCCGGTCGGGCTGGACGGCGAGTAGACGCTACGAGGGCCGGTCCTGTGTCCTTCGCCGAGGCCGCTCGGCGAAGCGGCGGTGACGCCACAGCACCAGCGGCACGGTTCCTGCGATACCCAGCGGCAACGGTGACCCCACGACCGATGAAGCCGCGTTCAGCGCCGGCTGGGCGAACGTGCCGGGGATCGAAAGCACCTTCGCGCGATCGAACGGCCACGCTATGACGAAGGCTCGTCCGACCACTTTGTCCACGGGGATCGTGCCGCCGCCCGTGTCGCTCGTATGGCGCCTGGAGTCGTACGAGACGGATCGGTGGTCGCCCATGACCCACAGGCGGTCCTTCGGCACGGTGATCGAGAAGGGCTGATCGGAAGGGATGTCGCCGGGGTACAAGTAGGGTTCGTCGATCGCGGTGCCGTTGACGGTGACCCTCCCCTTGGCATCGCAGCACTTCACCGTGTCGCCCGGCTTGCCGATGACCCGCTTGATGTAGTCCTTGTCGCCGGGGACGAGGCCGAATTGGATGCCCACCCAGTGGAGTGCGCGGCCGAATGGATTGCCGGGATCCTGGTACGGGATCTCGGGGTCCCAGGAGTCGACGCCGGAGAAGACGACGATGTCGCCGCGTTCGATGTCGCGGACGTGGTAGACGAGCTTGTTCACCATGACCCGGTCGTTGACCAGGAGGGTGTTCTCCATCGATTCCGATGGGATGTAGAAGGCCTGGACCACGAAGGACTTGATCAGCAACGCCAGGCCCAGGGCGACGACGACGAGGATCGGGAGCTCCCGGAAGAACGAGCCTTTCCTGCCCTTGTGTCCCTCGTCGGCCTGCTCGGTGTCTTCCGCGACCACGGTCACCTCGTCCCGGTAGGGCGGTGCGGGGGGAGCACCGAGATTCTTGATCTTACTAGTCCTCGTCCCGCCACTCGGGACACCCGAGCCGAGGGAGGTTCGACACGATGAAGAGCTCCACTGTCCGTGGCCCCTGATCAGTGCCGGCACCGGAGCAGGCGCGGTGCGAGCCGTGCCCGGGCCGGAGCGCCGACGACGGAAAGGATATGCAAGCGGGCGGAGTACTCGGGTTCTAGGCTCCTGCGGAGTCGTTCACGGTGAGCACGATCTTGCCGGTGGTGCGGCCTGTCTCACCGCGCTCGTGCGCCTTGGCCGCCTGTTCCAACGGCAGCACCGTGTCGATCTCGACACGGAGCCTGCCCGCCTCCACCAACGCGGAGATCGCCTTCAGAGAGGCGAGATCCGGCTCCACGAGCATGGACTCCGCCCGGATGCCCAGTGCCTGGGCCTGTGCCCGGAGCCCCTCGTCCGTGTTGGACAACACGAGCGAGACGATGACGCCGCCTCGGCGCATGGTGCGCAGAGAGCGTGGCCCGTGGTCGCCGCCCATGGTGTCGATCACCACGTCGACGTCCTCGACCACCTCGGCGAAGTCCACACTCCGGTAGTCGACGAGTTCGTCCGCTCCCAGACCGCGCAGGAACGCGTGTTTGGCGGCGCTCGCGGTGCCGATGACGTACGCACCCCGGGCCTTGGCGATCTGCACCGCGAGATGGCCCACTCCGCCGGCGGCGGCATGGATGAGCACCCGCTGTCCGGCCGTCACCCCTGCGGTGTCCTTCAGGGCCTGCCATGCGGTCAGCGCCGCCAGCGGGAGCGCCGCCGCGTGCACATGGTCGACGTTCCGGGGTTTGGGGGCGAAGGTGCGGGCGGGCGCCGCCACATACTCGGCGAAGGCGCCGTGCCCGTACGGGTAGCGCAGCATGCCGAACACTTCGTCACCCGGTTTGTACAGTGCCGTTCCGAGCCCGACGGACTCGACGACACCGGAGACATCCCAGCCGAGAACGAACGGCGGCCTTCCCAGCAGGCCGCCCGTGGCGCGATGCTTCCAGTCGGTCGGATTGACCCCGGCGGCGCGCACGCGCACCAGCACCTCGGTCGGACCCGGCGCCGGCCGCTCCACTTCTGTTTCCTTGAGCACCTCTGGACCGCCGAGGACGTCCTGGCTTATTGCACGCATCGCACTCCGTCAGTGGGTTGATCCGAGGCGTTCCAGCAGGAGCCCCTCTCGGGTGGACCAGGGGCAGATCTCCACGCTCGTCGCCTCGCAGGCCTCCATGAGGGCCTCGGCTATCAGCGCTCCGGCGAGGGACTGCTCGGCGCGGTGTGTGCTGATGCCCGGCAGCTCTCCACGGTGGGCCGGGTCCATGTCGGCCAGAAGGGCGAGTGACGCCTGTACGCCGGTCAGCGACAGGCGGTTGCGCGAGCAGGACGGCTCGCCCTGGGCGAAGGCGAGCCGGGCGAGCTGGGTGAAGGTCTTCGAGCTCGCGAGGACGTGTCCGCCGGGCTGGGGCGTCGGCAGACCGGGTTGCCGGCTCAGCGCCCGGCGGAGGTGATGCCGGACCCTGCGCAGTTGCCGCGAGGAGGAGGCGGCCCCGCCGGGCAGCCATCTGCGGGTGATCGTCCTGGCGCCCAGCGGCAGCGAATGCACGGTGTGCGGTTCCCTGTCGGTCCCGGAGGCGATCTCTATCGTGCCGCCGCCGATGTCCAGGACCAGCAGTGGGTCCGACGTGTGCCCCGCCCATTGGCGGGCCGCCACGTAGGCCAGCCGTGCCTCTTCCCGGCCGGGCAGGACCCGGAGCCGGGTGCCCGTGGCCCCGGCGATGCGGGCGATGACCTCGTCGCGGTTGGGTGCGTCCCGGATGACGGAGGTGGCGAAGGCGAAGACGCGGGACTGCGCGGCCGGGTTGGCGTCCATCGTCTCGGCCACCGCCTGCTGGACGCTGCGTATCCCCTGCTCGTCCAGTTGCCCGTCCGGGGCGAGCATCTGGTGCAGGCTCAGCCGTACCTTGTGGGACAGCACCGTCTCCAGGCCGGTCTGCCCGTGCGGCCGGCGGACCACGGTCAGCAGAGCGCTGTGACAGCCGACGTCGAGGACAGCTGCCTGCCGCATCCGCATCACCTCTCTGCGCTCCCAACCCGTGGGGGGGACGGATCGTCGTTCGGCGGCGGGCGTCAGTGGGGGACTGGCGCCGTTCGTGTACAGGCCGCGCGAAAACTTTGGAGAGCCTACTCCCAGGGTAGCCGCTTGAGGGCCAGGTCGATCATCGCGTCGAGGTCGGCGCGCGGAGTTCCGGACGCCGCCTCGACGGCGATTCCCTGGGAGAGCGCGGTGACGTATGTGGCCAGGACCCCCGACTCGACCCCCTCGGGCAGCGATCCGTCGTGCCCTCGCCCGTGGTGACGGTGGCGGCGCCGCGTAACCACGCCTCGACGACATCGCGGACCGTCGGCCGGGCCACGGCGTCGTCGGAGTAGGTGAAGACCGTGGTGACGTACCGGTCGAGCACCTTCTCGTAGAGGCCCTCCTTCGAGCCGAACGCGGCGTAGATGCTGCCCGGCTTCAGGTTCATCGCCGAGGACAGGTCGGCCATCGTGGTCCCGTCGTAGCCCTTCGCCCAGAACAGGCCGAGCGCGACGCCGTCCGTCAGGCCGTCGACGAGACAGTCCGGCGGCTGGGCGGGTTGGACATCCTGGTCAACAACGCCGGGGTGAGCGGGGTCGGCCCGATCGGGGAGATCACCGAAGAGGGATACGACCACACGGTCGCGGTCAACCTGCACAAGACGGGCTGTTCGCGGCGATCACCAAGCCCTACATCGCCGTGGACCGGTACGGCACCACCGACGAGGTGGCCAGCCTCGTCGTGTACCTCGCCGGTCCCGACGCCGCCTACATCACCGGTGCCACCATCAACGTCGACGGCGGATACGCGGCCTAACCCGAGCAAGGCCGGTCAGGCGTCCAGCGAGATCGCGTTCTTCGCCCGTTCGATCGACTCCTCGGAGGCGGGGCCGCCCGGGTTCTCCGTGGCCAGGGCCTGGTTGAGCTCGGCGAACGGGCGCATGCGCCGCTCGTAACCAGCCAGCGCGGACCGGTGGTCCCCGCCGGCCGCGGCCAGTTCGGCGGCCAGCACGTACGCGCCGACCAGCGCGAGGCTGGTGCCCTGACCGGACAGCGGTGAGGCGCAGTAGCCGGCGTCACCGAGCAGGGTCACCCGTCCGCGTGACCACGAGTCGATCCGGATCTGGGCCATCGCGTCGAAGTAGAAGTCGGGCGCCTGCCACATGGCCTTGAGCAGTCGCGGTATCTCCCAGCGCATTCCGGCGAGCCGGTCGGCGACCAGCCGGCGCTGGGCGTCCAGGTCACGGTGGTCGTAGTCCACGGGCTCGGACATGAAGCCGAGGTTGACCCGCAGTTCGGTGTTGTCCCGTGCCGGGTAGATGCCGCCGCCGAGGTCGCCGTCGCGGATCCAGACCTGCCACTCGTCCAGGTTCAGGATGTTCTCGGTGGTGAACACCGACACATAGGTGCCGAGGTGGTGGATGAACTCGGCCTCGGGGCCGAAGGCCAGTCGCCGCACCGTCGAATGCAGCCCGTCGGCGCCCACCACGAGGTCGAACGTGCGCGGCCGGCCGCGCTCGAACTCCACCCGCACGCCGTCCTCGTCCTGTTCGATCGCGGCTATCGAATCGCCGAACACGTACTCGGTGCCCGCGACCGTGCGCTCGTGCAGGATCCGGGTGAGGTCCTCGCGGAGCACCTCGATGTCGTCGCTGTCCAGCCGGCCGCTGCTCGCCGCGTACTCGGTGGAGCGCATGATCTCGTTGCCGTCGCCGTCCAGCATGGACATCCCACGCATGCGGGTGCGCAACTCCCGCAGTGGGGTCAGCATGTCCATCCGGTCGACCACGTCGAGCGCGACTCCGCGGATGTCGATCGCCTGGCCGCCGATACGCGGTGCGGGCGCCCGCTCCACCACGGTCGGTGCGAAGCCGTGGTGGTGCAGCCAGTAGGCCAGGGCCGGACCGGCGATGCTCGCTCCAGAGATGAGCACGGTTTTCATCTGTTCTCCTCCTACGGTGTACGCGAGATCTGAATGTACATCGTACGCAGCCATAGGACAACGCGTTGACCTGCTAATCTGCCCTAGTACAGGAGGATTCTTGTGAATCTGATGTTAGGGTCTGTACTAGAACAGACGAGAGGAGCCGAGCCGGTGACAGAGACCATCGAACCGCCCTATCAGCGCATCGTCGCCGACATCCGCCGGCGGATCGAGGCCGGCCGGCTGGCACCGGGGGACCGGGTGCCGTCGACTCGTCAGATCGCCAGGGACTGGGGCGTCGCGCTCGCCACCGCCACGAAAGCGCTGACCACCCTGCGCCAGGAGGGGCTCGTGCGAGCCCAGCCCCGGGTCGGCACGGTCGTGGCACCGCTGGACGCCGGTGAGGAGGCCCGTCCGGCGACGCAGGACGGGCCGCGTCGCAGGGCACGCCCGGCGCCGCCGGCCGAGCAGGAACTGACGCGCGAGCGCATCGTGCGCGCCGCGATCGAGATCGCCGATGCCGAGGGGCTGAACGCGTTGTCGATGCGCGGTGTCGCGGCCCGGCTCGGCGTGGCCACCATGTCGACCTACCGCCACGTCGCCGACAAGGACGACCTCATCCTCCTGATGGCGGACGCGGCGTTCGGCGAGCACACGTACGCGCAGCCGCCCCCGGCCGGCTGGCGGGCCCAACTGGAAGACAGCGCACGCGCGATGTGGACGCTGTACCGCCGCCATCCCTGGCTCGCCCAGTTCAACGCCCTCACCAGGCCGCTGCCGCTACAGAACCTGCTGGTCCACGGCGAGCGGATCCTCGCCGCGCTGGACGAGCAGGGCTTCGACCCGACCACCAGGCTCGATCTGCAGGTGCTGCTCTACAGCCACGTCCAGGGCCTGGCCGTCCACCTTGAACGGGAGACCCACGCTCAGGCCGTCACCGGTCTGTCCGAGGACCAGTGGATGGAGCTCCACGGCCCTGCCATGGGCTCCATCGCCGCCACCGGCCGCTACCCGGCCTTCGCCAGACTCATGGACGCCTTCGCCGAAGACGGCGGCTACGACCTCGACTGCGACAAACTCTTCGAACTCGGCTTGCGGACCCTGCTCGACGGCTTCGCCCGCCTCATCGAGCAGCAGCAACGTGGGCGAGGCGGCTCGGCACACTGAGAGTTAGGGTCTGCCCCATGCTCTTGTGGATCAACGGCCCCTTCGGCGGCGGCAAGACGCAGACCGCCCACGAGATCCAACGGCGGCTTCCCGGCAGCGTCATCTGCGACCCGGAACACGTCGGATTCGGGCTGCACCGGATGATGCCTCCACGTCTGCGCGGAGACTTCCAGGACCTGCCGGCCTGGCGACAGGGTGTGTTCGAGGTGCTGGACCTGGCCCTCACCCGGCACAGTGGCACGGTGATCGTTCCGATGACGGTCGTGGAGCCGGGGTACTTCGGGGAGACCGTCGGCAGGCTCCGGGAGCGCGGTCACGACGTCCGGCACTTCGCACTCCTGGCCGACCGCCGCACGGTGCTGCGACGACTGCGCGAGCGCGGCTTCGGAAACGTCGTGCGGTTCGTGGCCGGGGAGAACGCCTCGCTGCGCCGCGAGAGCTTCGCCGTCGCGAAGCTCGACCACTGCCTGCGGCGCCTGAACGACGCCGAGTTCGCCGAGCAGATCTGGACGGATCGGCTGACGGTCTCGCAGGTCGCCGAGCACATCGCCGGCGCCACCGGGCTCACCCTCGCCTCGAACACGGACAGTGCGCTACGGGGACGGCTGCGCCGGGCCTGGACCGGGGTGAAGCACATCCGGTTCGACTGAAAGACGGAGCAGGCTCCGCCGGGTCAGGCGTCGTACGTGATGGACGCGCTCCCGGCCGAGCCCCCTCCAGAGCTTCCGGCAGAGGGGTTCGTCCGGGCTCTGAGGCGGCGGAGCATGCGGGCGTCCTGGAAGCCGACCGCGCGGGCGGCCGACTCCACCGTCGCGCCCTGGCCGATCAGGTGCTCCGCGCGTTCCACCCGGAGCGTCTGCTGGTAGCGCAGCGGGGTCATCCCGGTCGCCTCGCCGAAGATCCTGGTCAGGGTGCGCGGGCTGACCCCGGAGGCGGTGGCGAGGCCGTCCAGCGGCAGCGGCTCGGTGAAGCGGGAGTCGATCAGGTCCTGCACCCGGTGGACCACGTCGCTGAGGTGGGAGCGGTAGCGCAGGGCCCCCGCCTGCCGCTCGTCGCCGTTGCGCCGGGTGTAGACCACCATCTCGCGGGCGATCCTCGCGGCGGCCCCCGGCCCGTGCCGTACGGCGACGAGGTGCAGCGCGAGGTCGATGCCGCTGGCGATTCCGGCCGAGGTCACCACCCGGTCGTCGACGACGAACAGCACGTTGCGGACCACGGTCGCCCGGGGATACCGGCGGGCCAGTTCGTCCTGCAGGCCGTGGTGGGTGGTGCAGCGCTTGCCGTCGAGCAGCCCGGCCCGGCCGAGCGCGTCCGCTCCCGCGCAGACGCTGGCCACGGTGCCGCCCGCCGCGTGATGCTCGGCGAGCCTGCGGGAGCTGTCCGGGTCGAGCCTCGGGCTGTCGCGGAATGTCGGCCCTCGCCAGCCCGGCACCACGACCAGGTCGCCGGTGTCCAGCTCGGGCCAGGTGACCTGGGCCCGGATCGGCAGGCCCTGGGCGGTGGGGACGTCCTCCCGCTCACCCACGTAGCTCAGCTCGTAGCCGTACCCGAGATCGGCGGCCGTCGAGAACACCTGGGCCGGACCGGCGAGGTCCAGCAGGTGCAGCCGGGGGAGGAGCAGGAAGACGACTCGGGGCACGATCTGGTCAGCCTACCAATGCCGTCGTGCTCGTGATGGCGGCGAAGCGGCCGGCCAGGGCGTACTCCGTCCTGGCGATGATCTCGGCCACCTGCAGGGTGCGGGGGTCGGCGAGGATCTCCTCGAGTTCCCGGTCCTCCGGCGCGTCGCGGTGCGGTATCGGGAAGGTCGCGGTCGCGTCGGTGACGAAGGTGACGTCGAAGCCGAGGTCGGAGGCCAGGCGGGTGGTGGTCTCGCAGCACTGCTCGGTCCGGATGCCGCACACGACCAGGTCGCGGATGCCCTCCGTCGTGAGGATCTGCTGAAGGTTGGTGGTGGTGAACGCGTTGTGCGAGGTCTTGGTGAGCACCGGCTCGTCCTCCTCCGGCTTCAGCCCGTCCATCAACCGGACGTGACCCGAGCGGGGGTCGAACGGCGTGCCGGTGCCCGGCTCGGAGTGCAGGACCCACACCACGAGGTCGTCGCGCTCTCTGGCCCAGGTCACCAGGCGGTTCACCTGGTCCACGATGCCGGGGTTGGACACGGCCCGCCAGTTGGGGCGCTGCCGGAAGGATTCCTGGACGTCGACGACGACGAGTGCACGTTTCATGTCGCCAAGCCTGTCGCCGGACAGGGGGCCGTCGTAAGACACCATCGAGGCTCGATGCGGAACGATCCGGACAACTGCTCGGCAGTGATGGCGATCAGAGAGACAACGGGCATCAGGTCGGCGGCCGATGGCCGTTCGCCTGGGTTGTCGTGACATTGGGACACCCGCTGACACGGACGATTCGGCCGGACGGACTGGTGCGTTTGGCTGACCGACGACGGTGGAGCGGCTTACGCTTCCGCGTGATTTGCGAATTGCGCAGGAGCTTGAACCACTAAACGGTCGGCGAGGGAGATGGCGTGAAGGCGAACGAGACCACCCTGCGTCGGCTCATTCAGGGCGACCAGCAACTGCTGGTCCCGTTGTACCAGCGCCAGTACACCTGGGAACGCGATCAGCTTGCCCAACTGTGGGCGGACATCAAAGCTCAGGTCGACATACTGGCTGATGGCCGACAAGACGCCCCGAGTCATTTTCTCGGTTCGGTCGTGCTGGCGCCGGGACCGGATCTGGCACCGAGTCGTTCACAGTGGATCGTGGTGGACGGTCAGCAGCGGCTGACCACGCTGATGCTTGCACTGTGCGCGATCAGGGATCACTTGACGGCGGAAGACCCAGAGCATCGCGAGCGGATCGATGAGCTTCATCTGATCAACAAGTTCCAGCACGGGGAGATGCGCTACCGCTTGCTGCCCACCCAGGGGGACCGGGCGGCGTTCAAGGCGTGCGTGGACCAGGTGCAAGAGCAAGGGACCGGCAGCCTGGTCGGCAACGCCTACCAGTTCTTCAAGAGCATGCTGGTGGAGTTCGACGACCCGGCTGATCCGCATGACATCGAGCGGGTGGAGTCGGTGCTGTTGGATCGGCTCAACCTGGTGCAGATCCTGGTGGAGAAGGACGACAACGCGTTTCGGATCTTCGAGTCGATCAACAACACCGGCATGCGGCTGAGCCAGGTAGACCTGATCCGAAACTACGTGTTCATGTGCCTGCCCACGCGGGGTCAGCATGTCTACGACGATTTCTGGCGCCCGATCCAGAAGCGGCTGAAGCCTAAGGCCATGGAACAGCTGATGTATCTGGTGCTGGTGCTCAGGGAAGGGGACGAGGCGCAATACAACGCCGTTTACCGCGGGCATCAGCGGATCCTGCTCGAGATAGCCGGAGACGAGGCGAAGGTCGAGGAGTACGTCAAGGAGTTGCACCGCCGTGCCCGGCATCTGGAACAGATCCTCGACCCGGTCGGCGACTCCCCGACGGCGCAGAGGATGAGGTTCCTCGACGCCTGGCAGGCCACTACCGCGTACCCGCTGGTGATGCGGCTGCTGGAGTTCCGCGAGGACGATGTCATCGATGATGACGAGGTCGCCGAGACGCTTCTCTACGTCGAGAGTTTTCTGGTACGTCGGCTGATCGCCGGGGTGACCACTAACAACTTGAACAGGATCTTCCAGCGGCTCGCCGTGCAGCTGTCCCCGGACGAGCCGTCGATACCGCAGACTGTGCGCACGGCGCTGTCGCCGGCCCGGCTGTACTGGCCATCAGACGATCAGCTGCGTGAGGAGATCCGTAACCGGGCGTTTTACTGGCAGGGCCGTCCGGCACAGCAGAAGCTGGTTCTACGCCGTCTCGAGGAAGCGCTGGGAAGTAAGGAACGGGTGGATCTGTCTGAAAAGCAGATCACCATCGAGCATGTCCTGCCACAGACCCCAACCGCGGATTGGGTGAGCGAGCTGTCCAGGGGCAGTGACGACCCTGACCTGGTGCACCGGCAGCTTGTGCACACCCTGGGCAATCTCACACTCAGTGGTTACAACTCCGAACTGGGGAACACGCCCTTCGCCCGCAAGCGCAAGCAACTCGCACAGAGTGGCCTTGTGATGAACCAGGAGATCGCAGCTGCCGAGCATTGGGGCAAGGCCGAGATCCTCACTCGAGCCGGTCGGCTCGCTGACCTGGCGACCTCTATCTGGCCCGGTCCCGAGGAGACCGACCGGGGCACCGCAGCTTCACGCGACTGGACCCTGTTGCACAATGCGCTGGCTGCACTGTCACCCGCTACCTGGACCTCCTATTCCGATCTCGCGGAGCTGATCGGCTCGCACGCCGTTCCCGTGGGTGTGCATCTGGCCACTGTTCCGGTATTCAACGCCCACCGGGTGCTCACCAAGTCTGGTCAGATTTCGGGAAGTTTCCGCTGGACGGACCCAGACGACGATAGGGATGTTCGTGATGTCCTGCAGGCTGAGGGAATCGAGCTGAACGAGAACGGTCAGGCTGATCCTGGACAGCACATCAGCGCTCGCGAGCTCGCTGAGCTGCTGGGACTTCCCGGGGCAGCGGACCTTGCGGAGACCGAGCTGGCCGGTGAGGACGAATTGGATACCGAGGTCGTTGAGGAGCGCGAGAAGCGTTTCTTTCAGCAGCTCAATGAGACGAGCGGACCTCAGGCGGCGGGCGCGGTACAGCGAGTGCTGGAGCATTGGCGAGCGCGCGGAGGAGAGGTGCAGCATGGCACCTCGGCTGGTGCTTCATGCGCACCTATCATCAGAATTGATGGGAAGCAGATTCACGTAATCCGCTTCTACGCCGACACGTTCGCGATTCCCTTCGGCACGCTCAAGAGGCGGCCCCCGTTCGACGACCCGGCTCTGCGCGAAGACCTGAGGCAACGGCTCAACGACGCGCCCGGCGTCGACATCCCGGTGGGAAAGCTGGAGCTATATCCCTCAGTCAAGATAACCCAGCTGGCCAACATCGCGGTCTTCGACGTTGTTGTCGCCCTACTCGACTGGTTTGCCGCGCAGGTCACGTCAAAGACGTGATCAGGGGGAGAAGGCGTATCGGCCGCCTGCGCGTTCGTCGGTGTAGTGGCGAACGATTCGATTGCGCGTCGGCAGGTCGAACCTATGGGGGAGAACACGTGTGCTCGTCTCGCGCCTGGTCGCCAACCTGACCGAACCGACCGCAGGCTGACCGGGTCCGCCCGGATGAGGACCGTGGCCCGGGCGGGCCGTGGTCCTCATCGCGAGCGGCCGGATTCAGGAGCCGATCTTCTTGCCCTGCTTGTGCCAGGCCACCGCGACGGACGGCCGGGGCTGGGCGGCCCCGCCGTCGGGCCAGTGGCTGGACGGGTTGTCGGGGGTCGCGCCGGTGATCTCACCCGGGTGCTGTACGGCGACGAACACGCTGAGCTGGTCTCCGGTGATGAGCGGGCCGCAGGTCTCGGCGCCGAAGGGAACCGTCAGGAACTGCCGCACGTGGCCGCGCTCGGAACCGGCGAGCGGCATCGCGAACAGGCCGTCGTTCTTGCCCAGCGCGTTGCCGTCGGTGGAGATCCACAGGTTTCCCTGTGCGTCGAAGGTGACGTTGTCCGGGCAGGAGATCGGCGAGACCTTCGTCTTGTCGTATCCGCCGAAGTAGGTCGAGGGATCCGCGGGGTCGCCGCAGACGAGGGGGAGTGACCAGCCGAACGACGTCGCGCCCGCGTCGTTCTTCCTCTCAACGATCTCCAGGATGTGTCCGTGCCTGTTCGCCGTCCGCGGGTTGACCTCGTCGACCTGGGCCGCGGTCCGGTTGGTGTTGTTGGTCAGCGCGACGTAGACGGCGCCGTTGACGGGGTTGCGCTCGATGTCCTCGGGGCGGTCCATCTTGGTCGCGCCGACCTTGTCCGCGGCCACGCGGGTGTAGACGAGGACCTCCTGGGCCGTCATGCCCTGGACGAAGGACTTGTCACCGCTGACCAGCGGGATCCAGGTGCCCGCCCCGTCGAACGCGCCGTCCTTCGGCAGCGTGCCCGAGCCGTCGATCTCGGCCGCGGGGCTGTCGCCGGTGAACGTAGCCACGTACAGCGTGCCCTCGTCCAGCAGATCCCGGTTGTGCCGGTCGAAGCCCGGGATGTAGCGGTCCTTGGAGACGAACTTGTAGATGTACTCGAACCGGCCGTCGTCGCCCATGTAGACGGCCACGCGGCCGTCCCGGGTGAGCGTGGTGGTGGCGGCCTCGTGCGCGAACCTGCCCAGGGCGGTGCGCTTGACCGGGGTGGAGTCGGGGTCGAACGGGTCGACCTCCACGATCCAGCCGAACCGGTTGATCTCCTGCGGGTGCCTGGCGAGGTCGAACCGCTCTTCCACCCGGTCGAAGCGGCGGTTGCCGCTGGGGATCGCGGTGGTGGTGCTGATGCCGTACCGGGTCAGGTAGGTCTTCTGCGCCTCGGGGACTCCGTTGCCGCCGACGAAATACTGGTTCCAGTTCTCCTCACCGGTGAGGACCGTCTGCCACGGCGTCGTGCCTCCCGCGCAGTTGTTGAGCGTGCCGTACACCGTGGTTCCGCGCTTGTCCGCCGCGGTCTTCAGCAGCGCCGAGCCGGCCGCGGGACCCGAGAAGGCCATCCGGGTCTGCGCGGTGATGCGGCGGTTGTACCGGCGGCGGCCATGGGTCACGAGCTTCCACTGCCCGGTGCGCCCGACCCGTTCGACCTCCACGATCGAGCCGCCGTGCGCGGCCAGCCCGATCCTGATCTGCTCCAGCGGCACGGTGTCGCCGCTGGTCCACCCGCGGAACATGAGGTTCTCGTCGGTGTACTCGTGGTTGACCCACAGCAGGCCGCGATCGCGTCCCAGCGGGAAGAAGGTCACGAAGTCGCAGTTGTAGCCGAACTGCTTCGCCTGCGCCGCGGCCGTCTGCCTGTCGAAGTCGAACTTGGGCGCGTCGGGGAGGACCGGGTCACCCCAGCGGACCACGACCGACGACACGTAGCCGGCGGCCACGGTCAGCGCGTCCGCGGAGTTCGGCGCCACGGGAGTGAACCCGAGGCCGTCCCGGTACCCGTGCCCGGAGGCCGATCCGTGACCGCTGTCGGCCGCGGCGGGCACGGCAGCACCGGCGACGCCGACGGTCGCGACCAGCGTGCCGAGGGCACCGGCCCGGAGCGCGCCGCGGCGGGAGAACGTGCCGGAGAGGATGTCGCCGAAATAGGGATTGTCGCTGGTATTGGGGACTTCATGTGCGCATGCATCGCCACAGCGGAACCGGCATGTCATCGCATCGCGCCCGCCCGCGCGTGGAGCGGATAACAGCGGGAGCATCCTTCGGGGAGAAGGGTTCGCCACAGGGCCCTCCAAGATCGGAGACGATTGCCCTTACCGTAAGACGCGCCATCTGAATTTCAGATGAATTGAGATTGCCCGTTGGGTGAATCGATTCCAGGGATGACGAGAAATAGGTCGTATTACTACATTCGGCCGATATATGGATAAATCAGCTGATGTCCTGATTAATGTGGGAGAGCTTGTCGGGGTTGAGGACGGCGTAAATGGCGTGGATGCGGCCGGCCCGGATGTCGAACGTGACGAGCTGCCGCTGACCGTCGATCACCGTCCAGATCGCAGGCTCGCCGTTGGCCTCGACCGCGCGGACCTCCTCGATCGGATAGCGCGACATCAGCCCGGCCACGAACGCCAGCACCTTGGCGCGGCCGACGACCGGGCGCAGCGCGGCGCGTACCTTGCCGCCGCCGTCGTTGTAGGCGACGACGTCCTTGGCCAGCACCTCGGTCAGCGTGGCCAGGTCGCCGCTCCGCGCGGCGGCCAGGAACCGGCCGAGCAACTCGTCGTGGTCCGAGGCCGACGGGTGGAATCTGTCCCGGCCGTCCGCCAGCCGCTCGGCCGCACGGTGGTGCCACTGCCTGCACGTCGCGGCCGAGCTGCCGACGATCTCGGCGATGTCGTCGTACGGCAGGTCGAACGCCTCCCGGAGCACGAACACCGCGCGCTCGGGCGGGGACAGCCGCTCCATCAGATGCAGGGTCGCGTAGGAGAGGGTGTCGCGGAGTTCCGCCGTGTCGAGCGGGCCGAACGCCTGGCCGTCCACCGGCTCGGGCAGCCAGGGACCGGTGTAGGCCTCACGGGTCACCCGCGCCGACCGCAGCTGGTCCAGAGCGAGCCTCGACACGATCGTCACGAGGAAGGACCGCGGCTCGCGCACCTCGGACCTGTCCGTCTGCGTCCAGCGCAGATACGCGTCCTGGACCACGTCCTCGGCGTCCCACATGCTCCCCAGCAGCCGGTATCCGAGGCCGAGGAGCAACTGCCTGTGCTCCTCGAACACCTCCGCGGACGTCCGCATGCCCTGCCCCTCTTCCTCGGCCTGTGTGTTCCTGTTCCCGCCGGGCCCGCCGGGCCCGCCGGGCCCGCCGGCGTCAACGCTCATGCGGACGCGGCCATTTCACCGCCGAGTTCACCGCCGAGTTCGGCGGCGAACCCCTGGAGCACCGAGGCGTACCGCGGCCGCCAGTCCAGGCGCAGGCGGGCGCGGGCGTTGTCGGCGCCGCGCAGCCAGTTCATGAAGGCCACCCCCCAGCCTCCGACGGCCAGCCGCGCGAGCGCGGCGGGCGCCTTCCTGGGGGCCGGGGCGCCGAGGATCTCGGCGAGCCGGGGCAGCCACTCATGGAGGGCCGCGGGTTCGTCGTCCACCAGGTTCAGCACCCCAGTGACGTCCTGCTTGTCGAGGGCGGCGGCGACGGCGGCCGCCACGTCGTCGGCGTGGGTGAAGGAGAAGACCGCGTTCCCGCCGCCCACCAGCGGCACCTTCCCGGCCCGCACCTGCCGGGTGAACGAGCCGTCCGCGGCGTAGATCGAGTCGGGTCCGTACAGATGCCCCAGGCGCAGCACCAGCCCGCCGGCCCGCGTGGTCAGCCTCTCCAGCTCGACCAGGGCGTCCAGCACGGGGACGAACTCCTTGGGCGTGCCCGTCCGCCACAGCGGGGCGTCCTCGTCGGCCGGGCCCTCGCCCGGCTGGTAGCCGTAGGCCAGCCCCTGGCTGATGATCCGGGCCCCGCTCGCGGCGTCGATCAGGTTGCCGGTGCCCTCGGTGCGCAGCCGGTTGGTCAGCGCGAAATCCCGTGACAGTCTCTTCGGATCGATCGTGGCGGGAATCGCGGTGAGCATGTTCACCACCGCGTCGGGCGCCGCCTCGCGGACCGCCCGGTGCAGGCTCTCCCGGTCCAGGGCGTCCCCGGTCACGACCCCGGCGCCCGCCTCCATCAGCGCCCGGGCGTCACCTCCCGGCCGGACCAGGCCCACCACGTCGTGCCCGACCGCGGTCAGCAGCGGCACCATCCTGTGACCGATCACTCCGGTGGCTCCAGCGACGAGAACTCGCATGATCACTCCATGTCTCCGCCCCGGCCGCCGGCCGGGGAAAGTTCGATTGCGGCGACAGGACGGGCGGGCGGGCTCTCGTGTGACAGACGTCGGATGTGATTCAGGCCACAGTGGTCATGAAGCGCTCAACGAGGCAAGGTGAGGTCCAGGCCGAGCCAGCGAGCCAGGTCCTCGATCTCGTGACCGATCTCGTCGGTCATGGTCTCGGTGAAGGCGGCGTCCCGGTGGATCGCGTCGACCCGCAGCACCCCGGCCGCGCGGTCGGCGGTGGCGTCGAGCTTGCCCACCAGCCGGTCGCCATAGAGGATCGGCAACGCGAAGTATCCCCACCGGCGCTTGGCGGCGGGCTTGTACATCTCCAGCTGGTAGTCGAACTCGAAGAGCTCGACGGCGCGCTTGCGGTCGTGCAACAGCCGGTCGAAGGGGGACAGCAACGCCGCACGTCCCGAGAACGGCCGGCCCAGCAGGGCCGGATCGACTCGCCACCTGCCCTTGACCCCCTCGACGATGGCCGGCTCACCCGCCTCGCCCACGTCCGCGGGCTCACCGGGATACACCGGCCCTCGGGCGCGGGCGATGCCCAGAGCACGCATCCGCCGCTCGTCGCGGATGCGCGACGCCTCGTCGACGGGGACCACCGGGTCATCGGGGTAGACCCGCGTCGCCAGATCCCAGAGCCGCTCGCGACCGCCGCGCCCGGCGATGGCGACCTCGCCTCGCGACACCATGAACTCGAGCAGTTGCGTGACGTTGCGGTTGTCGGTCCACCCGGTCGACTTCCACGGCACCTTGCAGGTGTCCGGCAGATCGCGTGACGGCAGCGGCCCCGAGGAACGAAGCCGATCGAGGATGTCGAGACGGCACGCGTCGTTGGCGCGCACCCAGTCGCGGTTGTACTCCCGCCATGCGGTCGGTTTCCCGCTCCCCGGCCACTCGGCCATCTCGGCGCGGTACAGCGCGAGATCTTCGCTGGGCCGGATCATCGCCCGGAGCTCGAGCAGCGTGTGGTTCTCAAGCGCCGTGGTCAAGCCCGCCGGTGCGTACGACGACCCGAGGCGACTCCACGCGACGAGGTCGGCGTTCGGCGCGATGGCGGCGGTCGGGTCGATCTGCAGCAGGGTCAGATGACGCACCACATCGAGCAGCTCGGCAGGCCGCGAGCTGTCCAGGAGCTGCGCCTGCACGGCGATGCGGCGCGCGTCAGTACGAGAAAGCTCGTGGACGGTCACGACACGAGGTTAGGCGACCGATCTCAGCGGGAGCCACCGCCCGGACGATCTCTCCGGGATTCGCCGTCCAGGAGGATCCACCACATCGACGTCGCGCTCGTGGCCGCGTCCGAGCCTTCCCCGGTGCGCCGTACGGCCGGCGCACCGGGGAAGACGGGTCATCGGGTGACGTCGGCGCTGTCGAGCGCCGCGTTGTACCCGGAACTGGCGGCGTTGCGGTTGCCGGTCAGCCGCACTCGCAGGGTGTGGGCGCCCGTGGGCAGGACCGGACTCGTCCATACGACGCCGGAGGCGTTGCGGGACGGGCTGTAGCCGTCGACGGTGGTCTCCTGGCCGCCGTCCATCGAGACGGCGATGATCTGCTGGTCGACGTCCCGCACTGCGTGCAGGGCCACCCGGGTGCCGGTGAAACGGAACGTCGCCGTCGCTCCGGCGGTGTAGCTCCAGTTGGCCGTTCCGGCGTACATGTCGGGCACGCCGGTGGTCAGGCCCCAGTTCGGGCCGTACTGGAACTGCAGGTCGCCGGTGCCGGTGGTGTCGCCGTCCACGGTGACCGTCGTCGGCGGCGGGGCGGCCTGCTGGGAGACGTCGGCGCGGTCGAGGGCGATGTTGACGCCGCCGCTCTGGGGGTTGCGCTGGCCGGTGTTGACGATCGTGAGCGTGTGCGCGCCGGAGGACATGACAGGGCTGGTCCATACGACGGCGGAGGCGTCGCGGGACGCGCTGTAGTCGTCGACCGTCTGCGCGGCCCCTCCGTCGACCGACACGGTCATCCTGCCCTGGTCGACGTCGCGTACGGCACGCAGAGCCACCTGGGTGCCGGTGAAGCGGAACGTGGCGGTTGCTCCGGCGGTGTGGCTCCAGTTGGCCGTTCCGGCGTACATGTCGGGCACGCCGGTGGTCAGGCCCCAGTTCGGGCCGTACTGGAACTGCAGGTCGCCGGTGCCGGTGGTGTCGCCGTCGACGGTAACGGTGCCGGTGCCCGGTGCGCCGCCGCCGGGGGTCAGGGTGATGGTGTAGGCGTCGGTGCCGGAGGCATGGGTGACCGGGACGCTGATCGCGCCGCCGGTGACGGCGACGTTCCCCTCGGACACGGTCAAGGGCGCCGACAGCGGGCTCTGATTCGGGATCCGCTCCACCTTCACCCGCACGGTGCCGTTGACGACCAGCCACGGCGCGGCGGACAGGCCGTTGACGGCGACGGTCGTGGTGCCGGTCTGCCCGGACTGGTTGCCGAGCAGCGCGACGGCACGTCCCTGCCCCTGGTCGAGAGCGGCGGCGACGGCGACGCCGTTCGCGTTCGTGGTCGCGACCAGGTTGCCGGTCATCTGGGCGTACGCCCGGTAGACCCACCACTGCCCGGTGGGCTGCCGGCCGGATGTCAGGACGGAGTCGAGGGTCCCGGCGACGCAGCAGTCCGACCAGATGGCGTGGGCGGCGGCCGAGATGTCCGACAGCGCCAGCCGGTCCAGATACCAGGCCAGGTAGCCGGAGTTCTGCTGCTGGGAGAACAGGTACTCGTCCATGGTCAGCGGCATCGCCGGGATGCCGTTCGCGGCCAGCACGCCCTTGGCGTCGGTCGCGTCGGCCACGGGATCACTGCTGAAGTGCCAGTTCAGCACGTTGGGGAGCGTCCCGTCGGCCTTGGTGCGGGCCAGGAAGTCGTTGATCCAGGTGCGGTTGTAGCCGCCGAAGGACGGGCCGACGACGACGGCCGAGGGGTCGAGCCGCCGGATCTCGTTCACCGCCGTGTCCCACATCTGGAAGTACTGGGCGCTGTTGACGCCGCGCGGCCAGAAACTCGTGCCCTCGGGCTCGTTCCAGATGTCGTACCGCACCGGGACACCCGAGGCGCGCACGTCGGCGACCAGCCTGCCGACGAACGTCCGCCAGTTGGCGCAGTCGCCGTTGTCGCAGGGGTACACGGTGCCGGCGGGCTGTTCGGTGTCCGCGCCCCAGACGTCGGAGACGAGCAGGTGGTAGGCCGCGCCGTACGGGGCGGCCGTCACCCGCCGGGCCTGGTCGAGCGCCGAGGTGAGGCGCACCTGGTAGCCAGGTCCGGCGGCGTAGCCGTCGCCGATCCAGCCGTGGCCGGCGATGCGGGCGCCGCCGCCCCGGAAGAGGGTCGGCCGCAGCGGCTGCAGGAGGTCGTCGGCCGGTGCGGACCCGTTCTGGTCGAGTCCGTAGAGGAATCCCGCGCCGGCGCGGGTCGGAACCTTGCCGCGCTGGGCCAGGTTGACGGTGACCGTGCCGTCCGCGGCGCCGGCGGGCGCCGCGAGCAGCGGGGTCATCGCCACCACGGCGGCGACGGCGAGCACCGGCGCGAGCCATCGGCGGATGAGACGGGTGAGGCGGATACGGGCGTGGAGGCGGGCGTGGGGGGTCATCACTCCTCCTGGGGGGTGGGTAGAGGCGGACGGACCGGGGACGCGCCGGGTGGGTCAGGGATGGATGGGAAGCCGGGCGTCGTCCCGGGCGAACAGGGGGATCCGGTTGAGAGGGGCGTCGACCGTGACCCGGGTGCCCCCGAGATGGACCACGCCGGTGTCGGTGTGCGTCCAGGAGGCTCCGGCGGGCAGGTACACCTCGCGGCTGCGGGCGCCGGGTGCGGTGACCGGGGCCACCAGCAGGTCGCGGCCGAACATGAACTGGTCGTCGACGGCCCAGGCGGCGGCGTCGCCGGGGAACTCCAGCAGCAGCGGGCGCATCAGGGGCAGCCCGGTGCGCTCGCCGTCGCGCAACTGGTCGTGCAGGTACGGCCGCAGCCGCTCGCGCAGGCCCATCATGTCCGTGATCGCCTGAAGCGCCTCGTCGCCGAAGGACCAGACCTCGTTCGGGCCACCGGACACGCCGACGAAGCTGCGGTTGACCCGCGGATCGCGGTGGCCGTGCAGACGGAACAGCGGGCAGAACGCGCCGAACTGGAACCACCGGACGATCAGCTCGCGGTACGCCGGATCGTCGGGATCGCCGCCGTGGAAGCCGCCGATGTCGGTCGTCCACCACGGCATCCCGCTCATCGCGACGTTCAGCCCGGCCCGTACGGAGGACGCGAGGGCGTCGAACGTGGCCGGGATGTCGCCTGACCACAGGGCCACGCCGTAGCGCTGCGAGCCCGCCCAGGCCGAGCGGGACAGCGAGAGCACCTCGGTCTCGCCCAGCGCCTGCATGTGCTCATAGACGCCGCGCGCGTGCTCCCGCGGGTAGAGGTTGGCCACCTCGCTCCCCGGGCCGGCGGCGAAGCTGAGGTTGTGCGCGTGCCCCGGCCGCGTCTCCGGCTCGCAGGCGTCGAGCCACCAGATGCGGACCCCGGCCTTGTAGTAGTGCTCGTACAACTGGTCCCACAGCCAGTCCCTGGCCCGCTCGTCGGTCGCGTCGTAGAACGCCACGCCGATGTCGGAGTCCGACTCGCCGTCGGGCCACTCGGCGTGGACGGCCGCGCCGCTCTCGGTGGCGATCAGCAGTCCGGCCTCGCGCATCGGGCCGTAGTTGGCCGACAGCGGGCTCACCGAGGGCCACACGGAGACGGCCGGCTCCACCCCGAGGCGCCGCAACTCGTCCACCATCGCGTGGGGATCGGGCCAGGCGTCGTGGTCGAAGTCCCAGTCGCCGATGTGCCGCCAGTGCAGGTAGTCGACGACGATGACGGACAGGGGCAGGTCGCGGCGGGCGTACTCGCGGGCGACGCCCAGCAGTTCCTCCTGGCTCTCGTAGCGCAGCTTGCTCTGCCAGAACCCCGACGCCCACGACGGCAGCCGGGGGGCGTGCCCGGTGGCGTCGGCGTAATGGGACAGGATCTCGGCGGGCGTCGCGCCCGTGGTGAGCCAGTAGTCGAGCTGCCGGGCCTGGTCGGCCACCCAGCGGGTGCCGTTGGCGGCGAACTCCACCCGGCCGACGGCCGGGCTGTTCCACAGCAGGCCGTAGCCCCGGCTGGACACGGCGAACGGGATCGTCACCTCGCCGTTGCGCTGCCGCAGCTCCAGCACCATGCCCTTCTGGTCGAACCGGCCGTGCCCGTGCTGCCCGAGCCCGTAGATCCTCTCGCCGTCGTAGGCGGCGAACCGCTGCTCGATGCGGTGGTGACCGCCGCCGGCCGCCTCGAAGTGGCGCGACCCCGGCCACCAGAAGTGGGCCGGCTCCTCGCGCAGCAACTCGGCGCCGGTGTCGGACCGGGTGGCGGTCAGCAGCCCCTCGGCGGTCACGGTGACCGTCAGCATGCCGCAGGTCAGCGTGGCCTGATCCGCGCCGATCTCGACGCGTGCGCCGTCCGGCGCGGGGGGTTCCGCGTCGAGCGCGCCGGGCAGGCCGTCGAGGATGTGGTGGACGCCGGCGCGCACCCGCACGCTGTCGCGGCCCCACGGCTGGATGGCGAGCACCTCGTGTCCGCGCCGCCAGATGAGCTGGTGCGCGGACTCGGTGAACGGACGAGGCAAGGGTTCTCCTGTCACGGAAGATCAGAGGATTCGTGGGAGTGGAAGCGTGGGGGCGGTCCACGACGGTCAATGGTGCGGGGCGGGGGGCGGTCCACGGCGGTCAGTCCTTCACGCTGCCGGCGGTGATGCCGGCGGCGACGTAGCGCTGGGCCACCACCAGCAGCACCGCGACCGGCACGGACGCCATTACCCCGGTGGCCATCACGCTGTTCCAGTCGCTCATGTGCGCGCCGATGAACCGGTAGATGCCGACCGTGATCGGTGCCCGCTCGTCGCGTGAGGTGAGGGTTACGCCGAACAGGAAGTCGGCCCAGGCGAACAGGAACGAGAACAGGCCGGCCGTGATCACGGCGTTGCGGCTGACCGGCAGGATGATCGACAGAAGCGTCCGCAGCCGTGACGCGCCGTCGATCGCGGCGGCCTCGCGCACCTCGGTGGGCACCGTCCGCATGAACGCGTGCAGGATCAGGACGGCGAACGGCACCGACAGCGTCGAGTCGGCCAGGATGAGCGCGAGCGGCGAGTTGATCAGGTGCAGGGCGTCCGCGGCGACGTAGAGGGCGTTGGCCATCACGATGCCCGGGATCATCTGCGCGATCAGCAGCGCGAACACCAGCAGCCTGCCACCGGCCGCGCGAAGCTGGGCCAGCCCGTACGCCGCGGGGACGGCGATCAGCAGCGTCACCGCCACCGTGCCCAGCGACACGTAGAGGCTCGTGAGCAGGTGACCGCCCTGACTGGACAGGGCGTTGCGGTACCCGTCGAAGGTGGCGTGGATCGGCAGCCAGGCGGGCTCACTGCCGACCAGTTCGGTGGAGGGCAGCAGGGACGCGTTCACCATCCAGTACAGCGGGAAGAGCATGACCGCCAGGATCAGCACCCCCGCCGCCGTCGTGGCGTACCGGCGGAAGGCGGTCATGCGGCTGCCCGTCCTTCGCCGTCGCGGGTGGCGCGGAGATAGACGAAGGCGAAGACCACGGCGACGACGATGAGCAGGTTGCCCACGACGGCTCCGTGACCGAACGTCAGCCGCTGGAACGACAGGTCGTAGGCGAAGGTCGTCAGGGTCTGCGAGGAGTTCGCCGGCCCGCCCTGGGTGAGCACCATGATCACGTCGAACACCTTCAGGGTGTAGATGAGCCCGAGGGTGAGCACCACGGCGGTCACCGGGCGCAGCAGCGGAAGGGTGATGTGCCGGAACCGCTGCCAGGCGCCGGCCCCGTCCAGCGCGGCGGCCTCGTAGAGGTGGGCGGGGATGCCCTGCAGGCCGCCGTAGAGGATCACCATGTTGAACGGAATGCCGACCCAGACGTTGACCAGCGTCACCGACAGCAGGCTCACGCTCGTGCTGGCCAGCCACGGGATCGGCTGGTCGATGAGGTGGGCCTGCATCAACGCCTGGTTGAGCACGCCCGAGTCGGTCTCCATGATCCACCGCCAGGCCGTGCCGGACACGACCAGCGGCAGCAGCCACGGCACCAGCAGCAGTGAGCGCAGCACGCCGCCGAGGGGGAACCGGCGCTGGAAGAACACCGCCAGCGCCAGGCCGATGCCGAACTGGAAGAGCAGCGAACCCACCGTGAACGCCACCGTGTTCACCACGGTCTTCGCGAACGCGGGGTCCCGCCAGACCGCCTCGTAGTTCCGCCAGCCGACGAACGGCGCCCGTCCGGTGAAGAACGAGGTCACCGTGTAGTCCTGGAAGCTCATCCGCACGTTGCCCGCCAGCGGGTAAACGTAGAAGGCGGCGACGTACAGCCAGGCCGGCGCGATGAAACCGAAGGCGGCCCAGCCGGTGCCGCCCCGGCCTCCGCGAACGCCCGCGCTCCGCCCCATCGGCTTTCCGATGGGGCGCACGCGGACGCCGCCGGCCGGCGCGGCCTGGCTGTGGATGGTGTCGGCCATCATCAGAGGGGTCCTCTCAGGCCGCGGCGTCCTGCGCCGCGCTCAGCGCCTCCTGCGGCGGCGTGCCGCCGGCCAGGGACGCCTGGATCGCGTTGAACAGCGCCTCGCTGGCCTTCGGATACGCGGTTCCCAGCTCGGCGGTGCGTGCCCGGGCGGTGGCCACCTCCTCGACGAACGCGGCCAACTGGGGGTTGGAGGCGGCCATCTGCTCGGCCGCCGCCTGGTTGCTCGGGATGTATCCGGCGTTGGTCGACCACTCCAGGCTCTTGTCCTGGCTGAGCAGGCACTTCAGGACCGCGACCGCGTTCTTCTCCCGGGCGGGGTCGCTGTGGCCCACGGTCCACACCTCGCCGCCGAGCGGCGTGACGGGTTTGGCCTCCGGCGACGGGATCGGGATCGGGACGATGCCGAAGTGCAGGTCCTTGTTCTCGTTCAGCGTGGGGAGCTGCCACGGGCCGTTGACCATCATCGCGGCGTTGCCCGCCATGAACTGGTCGTTGACGTCGGCCTGGGTCCAGGTGACCACCGACTTGGACGCCGACTTGCCGTCCACCAGGTCCTTCCACAACGTCAGCGCCTGGACGGCCTGCGGCGAGTCCAGCTGCTTGAGGCTGGCTCCGGCCGTCCAGAAGAACGGCTCGAACTGGAAGCTGCCCTCCTCGGTGCCCACCGCGGAGAACGCGATGCCGTACCGGGAGCCCTTGGTCAGGGCGCGGGCGGCCTTCGTCAGGTCGTCCCAGGTCTTCGGCGGCGTCAGGCCCGCTTCGGTGAAGACGTCCTTGTTGTAGTAGAGCGCCAGGCCGTTGACGCCGGGCGCGATCCCATACGTCTTGTCCTGGAACTGGCCCGCCTCGACGATCGAGGGGTACAGCCCCTCCGTGGTCAGCCCCGCGTCGGACAGCGGCAGCAGGCCCCCCGTCGCGGCCAGCTGGGGCAGGTCCGGGTTGTCGATGAGCGCCAGGTCGGGCATCGCGCGCGACGACGCCTGCTGCAGCAGCTTGGGCATGAACTGGGCGCGCGGCACCTGCTGATGCTCGATCTTGACGCCCACCTGGGCGCCGCACTCGTCCAGCAGCTTCGGCAGCTGGGTGTTCTGAGGCGCGGCCTCGTAGTAGTCGATCTCGGTCAGCGTCGAGGCGCTGCCCGAGCCGGTCCCGGAGGTGTCCCCGACGCTGTCGCCGCACGCGGTCGCGGACAGCGCGGTGACGGTGACGACGGTGACGGCCGCGGCGCGGCGCGCTAACCGGACGGAGGGACCCGATATGCGTGTCATCGTGGACTGCCTTTCGAACTGATTCGACGAACGGCGGTTGAACGTTCGCCCTGTTGTGGAGCGGAGGGGGGTTAATCCGTCGTGGGGCGGTGGGTGCCGGCGGCGGCGTCGCGCCGCCGGCCGGTGCTCTCCCTGACCTTCAGCTCAGGTGCCAGCATGGTGACCGACGGCGGCCGCTCGCCGTTGATCAGGTCGGCCAGGCGCTGTACGGAGATCCGCGCCAGGTCCTCCACGGGCAGGGAGACCGTGGTCAGCGGATGGGCCAGGCGTTCGACCGCGTCGTCGGGGCAGATCGCGATGACCGAGATGTCGCCGGGGACCCGATGGCCGAGCGAGGCGAGACGGTCGACCACCAGCGGGAGCGCCCACTCGTTGTAGACGATCAGGCCGCTCATCTCGGGGTCCTCCGCGAGCAGTTCCTCCAGCGCGGCGACCACGCCGCCGGAGGAGGGGTCGCACGCGGTCCACGTGGCCTGGGCGCCCTGCTCGCGCAGCGCGGTCATGGCGCCGTCGCGGGCGTGGGCGGCGTAGGCGACGCCCCGCCGGTAGGTCTCGGGCGGCTGGCCGAGGAAGCCGATGTGGGAGTGCCCGAGTTCCAGCAGGTGCTCGGCGCACAACCGGCCGCACGCGGCGAAGTCGAAGTCGACGTACGGCAGGCCCTGCGGGTTGTCGGGGGTGCCGACCAGGACCGCCGGGCACTTCAGCGAGCGCAGCAGTTTCGCCCGCTGGTCGCGCTGCTGCACCTCCATCACCATGACGCCGTCGACCAGCGCCGTGCCGACCGCGTCCCTTATGGCGGTCTCGCCGTCGTCGTCGGGCAACATCAGCAGCTTGAGGCCGGCCTCCCGCGCCGCCGCCAGGGCCGCCCACACGTACGGCATCTGCACCTGGTTGTGCGGGCCGTGGACGAGGGGCAGCGCCATCGCGATGACACCGGTGCGGCGGGTCCGGATCGACTGGGCGCCCGCGTGCGGCCGGAACTGCAGTTCCTCGATGCTGCGCTCGACCCGTTTGATGGTTTCGGCGGAGATCGACCGTTTGCCGCTCAGCACGTACGACACCGTGCTGCGTGACACGCCCGCGTGCCGCGCGACGTCGGCGATGGTCACCGTCAAGGCCGTCTCCTGCTTTCGAACTGATTCGATTTCGGCAACGTAACATCAGCACTGATCGCTGACAAGACCCATCTTCGCCCGTCCCGCGACGCGGGGAGCGGCCCGGTCGGTGCTCACGGCCCGACCGGCACGCCGTGGCGTCGCAGGGCGTCCCGGAACGCGCGTTCGTCGGCCGGGGTGACGCCGTAGCGCGTGCCGTCCCTGGTCCCGATCACGAGCACGTTGTTCGACGGCCGGGTCGCGCACATGCGCACGCGGCCGAGCCCCGCGCAGCGCATGCCGTACAGGGCGATGCCGGGCATGGCCAGCGCGGCCGCGGAGTCCTGGGCGAGATGGGAGGACGTCACGGAGGTGATGTCGGACAGCCGGATGCGGTAGCGGAGCAGCGGGCCGTACTTCGCGGTCAGCGTCGTCTCCGACACGACGTAGCGCATCAGCGGAAAACACAGTGCCAGGGCGAGCAGGTACGCCGCGACGAGGGCGAGGCCGAGACCGAAGAGGATCTCGGCGAAGGTCCCGGCGGTCAGGTTGGTCGCCGCCGCGAATCCGAGCAGGGCCGTCACCACGGCCAGCGACAGGTAGCCGCGGGACGGACGCGGAAGGAAGAGCTCGGGAAGCATCATGATCACTTTCTCGGCCACGAGGGCTCCGGCACGTCGCCGTGCCGGAGCCCTCGGGAGATCAGCCGTGGCCGGGTTTCATTCCGTGGTTGGCGTTCTTGTTCCTGCGGGTGCGCTTCTTGCGGGCACGCTTGGACATGGTGATCTCTCTTAGAAGGGCCAGGCGCCGGTGCGCGCCATCTCGATGTGCGGGATGGCGGCGAACCAGGCGTCGCTGACGTCGGTGATGATGTGCTCGTGGCCGGGCACGGTCACGGCCTCCGCGGCTTCGACCGCGGCGCCGGGGTGGGTGAGGACGACGACCCGGTCATGCCCCCGCACGTGCTCGCGCAGAGCCTGGGCCACCGTCTGGCCACCGCCCGGTTCGGCGAACCGGGCGACGGTGTCGATCAGCCGGTCGCCACTGCCTGCCGTGACCGGTCCGGTGACCCGTCCGCACTCCACCAGGTCGGCGGAGGAGGACCGCAACGCGAGGGCGGCGCCGAAGACGGCCGACGCGTCCGCTCGCGTCAGCGGCGACGTCGCGGAAACCGGCGCGGACATCGGCTCGCTGCGGTCCACGAGGATGACCGTGCGCCCGGGCAGGGCCGGCACCTGATCCAGGGAGTGCTCCAGGGCCTGCTCCAGCGCCCATGTCCAGCGCGACGAGGGGACGGAGCGGTGGGCGGTGAGGATCTCCACCGGCAGCGCCCGGCCGCGCTTCACCGACTTCTGCGCGGCCAGATCAGCCGATATCCAGTCGGCGACCTCGTCGGCCAGGCCCGCCCGGTCGAAGTCGGGCAGGTGCGCCAGTCGCTCCCGGTAGCTCATCGGCGGGACGACCACGGCCCACGCCTTGTCGGTCATCGTCCCGCCCAGCCAGTCGCGTACCTGCTGCCAGTTCATCGCGGCCTTGACGAACACGCCGCCGGCGTCGGGCCGGTCGAGTGTGCGAAGACGTCTGTCGGCCGGCACGGCCTCCAACTGGGCCCGTGCGCGCAGCGTCGTCAGCGAGTCGGGAACCGGGTGAGAGCCGCGCCGGCGAAGCGCCGCGTACTGGAAGATCTCGTTCTGGATCTTGCCGATCGGCTTGGGGTGGGTGAGGGCGATCACCTCGGCGAAGCGCATGGCGGCGTCCTCGGTGTCGTAGGTGAGGAGCGCGACTTCGTCGTACAGTCGCGCGGCGGCGTCGGCCACGCCCGCCTTGACTGATTTGGGGATCGAGTTGCCATGGCGGCGGACCCAGTGCGCGAGCAGGTCGCCCGGCTCGTCGGCCCGGGTCAGCAGGTTGTCGATCAGTTCGCGCCTCTCTCCGGGAGCGCCCAGACCGGCCACCATCCGTGCGTGCATGAACTCGACCGCGACCGCGATGCCGAACCGCCGCAGCGCGGGCTGCCTGCCCGTCCAGTCGATGAGGCCGCGGACCCATGGCGCCTCGGTGACCGCCAACTGATCGACCAGGGTGGCGAAGCGATCGCCGGGGTCCTGTGCGGAGTCGTCGGCCACGGTACGCGCGGCCAGGAGGAACAGTTCCTTCTTGGCGGTCGTGATCGAAGGCGCGAGGGGGTGAGGTGTGGTCATGGCCCTTCTCCATTGATCGGCGGGAACCTGTTCCCGCCCTTGGGGGGCCTCCCGAGATGGAGTGACCGGATTTCTCCGTGAAGCCCCGAGGCTCGGCGAAGGAGGCGCGGGTATGCCCGGCCGCAACCTCGTCCGCCTGTCTGGGGCGTTCACCGGGAGGCCATCGGCGCCGGATCACATGATCGTGGTCACGGCGCGGAACGGGTCGGTCTGAATGTGCAACGGGGACCCGCCACCCGTACGGACGTCCCGGCTCAAGGGACGTGACATCGAACGGGCACAAACAAGGAGAGAAGGCACGCGCGGCCGGAGATCTCCGTGCAGGCGATCCGCGGTGTCATGCTTCCCTCCCTTCCGGGTGCCCGATTCGGTCGAGAATCCACTCTGTCGGCTCGTGAAGCGCCAGGCAAGCGACGTTGACGCCTTCCTGATGACGAGTCCGCCCGCAGGCATAAATAGCGTGTCAACGCCGGATTTCCGATGATGTCGCCGCGACGGTCTCGATGCTCCTGACGCCCGATCGCAGGGCCGGCGCGACGGTGGGCACCGCGATGGGCCGGGTGCTTCAGCGGCTCACCAGCCGATATCGACGGAGGCTCGGCATGCGCGCGGGGCGCCCTCAGATGAGGACGCCCCGCGGGTTCTCGGTGGAATTCGGCGTCAGCCTCGCGCGGGCTGGACCGCCTCGTAGGACAGGTTCCGGTTCTTGGGCTGGGACGTCGTGACGAGGCCGCCGCACTGGGCGCCGGCACCGGTGAGGTCGTTGGCCACTCCGGCGTTGGAGGGCGTGGGCGTGTTGGCGGCGCAGGCCATCGCGCCGTGGATGGTGGTGCCCGTGACCACGGCCGGGTCAGTCGTGGTGTTGCCGGTCAGGCTCACCGCCCCGGTGATGTCGGAGCCGGCGATCACCAGCGCCCCGGTCGTCCCGGAGATGGCGATCGAACCGTTGACGTGGGCCTTGAGCAGGTGAACCTGGGCGGCGGACGACGACGTGAGCCCGCCCTTGATCGTGCCGCCGTTCACCACCAGCGACGCGCCACGGCGCACCGTCACAGCGCCGCTGATCTCGGCGTCGTTCAGGCAGGTGACTCCCGAGGTGACGACGAGAGCCCCCTTACGCGGGCCGGTGATCGTCGTGGTGCACTCCGGCGGCGCCGCGAGGGTCGTCACCTTGAAGCTCTTCGGCTGTCCGTAGTTGCCGGCCGCGTCGATGGAGCGGTATTCGACAGTGTGCGCGCCGCGGGGCAGCTTGCCGTACGTGAGGCTGTCGATGGTGGTTCCGCTCTCGCTGAACTGCCACGGCAGGTCGGCGGAGGTCGGCCAGCCGAAGTAGTTGAACCATCCGTCACCGTCCACCCGCGACTCACGCACGACGTATCCGGGCTGGTCGTCCTGGCCGGTGAGCTTCATGGTGAAGGGACCGTTGTAGACGTAGGCGTCGCCCGACCCGGCCAGCGGTTCGGAGAGTTCGTACTCGGTCGTGGGCAGTGAGTCGTCCACGGTCCAGGTGAGCGTCTGGCCGCCCGAGGTGGCGGTGAGGGTGTGGTCGCCGGGCGTGAGCTGTACGGCTCCCAGGTCGAGGTCCCCGTCGGTGTCGTCGAGACGCGCGCCGTCGAGAGCCCAGGTGACGGAGGGGACGCCGTCGTCGGGGTGGGTGGTCTCGGCGTAGACGACCTCCTCGCGGGCCACGGGCAGACCTGTCGGCGTGGACGACAGGAAGCCGGGGCCGGTCGCCGCGGGGGTGGTGGTCAGGCTCGTGTCCACCGTCCATGTGCGGGTCGCGGTGAGCGCGGTGCGGATGGCCGGGTCCCGGACGAAGCCGGTCGGATCCGCGACGGTCGCGGTCACCTTGTGCGTGCCGGGCGACAGGCTCAGCGTGCGCAGATCGAGCGAGGTGCCGTGGCCGGAAAGCTCAGTGCCGTCCACGCTCCACGCTGTGGTGAGCGAATGGGTGTTGGGGTGCATCGGCTCGGCCCACAGCACCCGGTCGGCGCCGACAGGAGAGGTGGTGGGCGTGCTGCCCTGGATGAGGCTGACCTTGGCCGCGATCTTCTGGGTCATGATCTCCCGGCTGACCTGGTCGTAGTAGTAGCCCAGGGTCCGCATGATCGAGTGCTGGCTCGGCCGCCAGACGCCGCTGCTCTTGTACAGGCCGCCCTCGTATCTGCCGATGAGGCCGCCGGCCTCGCTGGGCTCGCCGAGCCAGCGCCACCACTTCTTCTGCTGGTCGAGCATCTGCTGCTCGGTCAGCAACGTGTGGTGCGCGGAGGAGGGCTCCCCGCCCGCGTACGGTCCGCCGTCCACGCCACGCGAGTAGTAGGAGTACTCGTCGTCCAGGCCGCCGAGGGAGTGGCCGATCTCGTGCGGGGCGATCAGGGCCGACATCGAGTTGTGTCCCGAGGCGGTGGCATAGGTGCCGCCCGCGCCGCCGTACGTGCCGCTGTTGGCCAGCGCCAGGATCTGCCGGTTGGCGCTGCGGGTTCCCGCGACCATGTTGGCGTAGGAGTTGGCGGCCGAGTTGTTCAGGGTCAGCAGCCGCTGGACGCTGGACGCGTTGCAGCCGCCCCAGAAGCCCATGCTCAACGGCGTGGTCTTCCGGCCTGCTGACAGGTCGGGGTCGCAGCCGACGCCGGACTCGCCGGAGACGATGTCGACCCGGTAGACGTTGAAGTAGTTGCGGTACGACTTGTACGGCTCGATCGACCACAACACGTTGAGGTGATGATCGGCGTCCGCGGCGAACGTGGACTGCTCGCCCTCGGTGTAGCCGTCGCCCATGATGATCAGGTTGAAGCGCTTGGCGGGATCACCGGTGACCTGGAGCGGCACCACGGTCGCGCTGCCGACGGCAGCGGTGGTGGTGTCGGCTCCGGCCTGGGCCGCGGGGACGGTGAGGAAGACGGCGGTCATCGAGAGGGCCGCCAAGGCCGTGAACGGCCTGGGAATGCGCACGGGGGGACCTCCAGCGACAAATCGGAGTGTGCCTGCACTATCCGCCCCGCAGTGCCCCGCGTGCCCATCCCAAGTAGGGATAACTCTGGATTTATGGCTTAATGGTGACTGTAATTACTATTTGCGCGTTCTGACCTCACTGGCGAATTCGCGACCAGACAAAAGACCATTCCGACCATTGTTGGCGATTGAATTGCATTTGCCGGTCGGCTCGGCGGACTCACCCCGGATCCGGCAGGTTCATCGACGCGAGCCTGGCCGGGGCGATCACGGTCGTGATGGCGACGATCCGGCCGTCGACGACGGTGAACGCCATGACCGAGAGCGGAGTTCCGTCCTCGCGCCAGGCGACGAACCCGGGAAGGCCGTTGACGAGCACTGCTCGCCCTCTCGCGGCCGCACCGGCGGCGACTCGCGCGGATGCGCCTTCGGCGACCTTGGTGGCGCCGAGGATGACGACCGCACCGTCGGGGGTGTCGACGGTCAGCCTCACCTCAGGGTCGAGCACGCGCAGCAACCCCTCGAAGTCGCCGCGGCGAGCCGCCGCCAGGAAGGCCTGGACCACCTCGCGCTGCTCCCGACCGGCGGCCGTCGGTCGCTCGGTCTCCCGCACCTTCCTGCGAGCGCGGCTGGCCAGCATCTTGGCGGCGTCGGCGGACCTGCCGAGGATCTGGCCGATCTCGTCGAACGGCACCCCGAACAGGTCGTGCAGCACGAACGCCAGCCGCTCGCTCGGCCCGAGCGAATCCAGGACGACCAGGAGCGCAAGCCCGACCGAGTCCGCGAGCGCCACGTCGTCCTCCGGCGCGGGGCCGTCGTCAGCCGTCACGACGAGTTCGGGCAACTGGTCGTCGTAGGACGCCTCAGGACGCGTCTGGCGCGACCGCAGGACGTCGAGGCTGATCCGGCCGACCACCGTGGTCAGCCAGCCGGCGAGGTTGTGGATGGTCGCGGCGTCCTGGCGGGCCAGGCGCAGCCAGGCCTCCTGGACCACGTCCTCGGCGTCGGCGTGCGATCCGAGCATGCGGTAGGCGACCGCGCGCAGCCGGTCGCGCTGGGCCTCGAACGCCTCGCCCACCGGGTCCGCCGGGCTGGTATCGGACATGTTGTTACCTTCCTCGGATCTGCTCCGTCATGGGTGATGACGGGCCCAGAGGGGCCCAGGTAACCGATGAAGGAGCAAGACCGATGGAAGCACGCATGAAGAGCCCGGCGAATCCCGACGTGATGACGGCGATCCAGCACCTTTACAAGGCGATTCACGCCGGCGGCGTCGACCCGCTCGTGCTCGGGCTGGTCCACCTGCGGGCCAGCCAGATCAACGGCTGCAGCCCGTGCGTCTTTGCCGGGGTGGCGGCGGCCAAGAAGCACGGGGAGACCGACGAGCGGCTGCACAACGTGGTCGCCTGGCGCGAGACGCCCTTCTTCACCGAGGCGGAGCGAGCCGCACTCGCGCTGGCCGAGGCCGCCACCCGGATCCAGGACGGCGCGCCAGGGGTGACCGACGAGATCTGGGACGCCGCCGCCGCTCACTTCGACGAGGGGCAGCTGTCCGCGATCAACCTAGAGATCGCGCTGACCAACTTCTTCAACCGGATCAACCGAACGATCCGGGAGCAGGCCGGCAAGACCTGGTGAGCCCGGCGGGATGTCATCCACGGGGAGCCGCGCCTCTCGAAGCAGGGGATGACGTCCCGCCGACCGATGCCGCCGTGCCGTCAGGAGGCCGGGGGAGATCCGGCCTCGGTCAGCGGCGGACCATGTGGATCAGTCGGTTTAGTACGGCGGGGCCGCGGCTGAGGCCGTCGTGGGCGTACTCGTTGGTGATCCAATGGACCAGGCCGCCCACCGCGCCGGCCGTACGGAGTGAGTGCTCGCGGTCGACGTACATGTCGTCGTGGTAGATCGCCGCGGCCACCGGCACGGTGTTGCGGGCCAGGCGGTCGGGGTCGTACAGGTGCGGCCAGGCGCTGTAGGCGGCGAGTCGCTCGGCGCACGAGCGCAGCGGCGCCAGCGCGGGGTCCTCGTCGAAGTGCCACGGGAAGATCATTTCGCCGGTGAACCGGATCGGCCCGCCCCGCTCCAGGTCGAACTCGGGGAACGCGGCCGACGCCCGGTGTGCGGCCCAGGCGGAGGCCTCGCCCTGGCAGTAGATCATCTCGTGCAGCAGGGCGTAGAGGGGGCGTTCGGCGAAGGAGACCACGGAGTCGACCCGGCGCAGGAAGGCGTCGGAGAGCCGGCCGTTCCCGATGAACGCCTCCTCCAGCAGGTGGTGGAGGAGGTCGAAGCGCCGCTCCTGGCCGAACGTGATGCCCAGGGTCTGGAACCGGCGCGGAGTGAGCACGTCGCCGCCCGGCAGTGACACCTCGTCGTCCCGCAGGTGATCCACGACCTTTGCCGCGATTTCCTGGTCACCCGGATAGCGGGCGAAGAAGCGGTCGTTGTGGGCCAGGACGCGTGGGTAGGCGGCCCGATACACGTCGTACGGCGAGGCGGTCAGCGACGGCAACCCACCCGTGATCATCACCTCACGCAGGCCCTCCGGGGCCAGAGACAGGTAGGTGAGCGCGCAGAACCCGCCGAAGCTCTGGCCGAGAACGGTCCACGGGCGGTCACCCGCGAGGTGGGCCCGGAGCAGTTCGGCATCGCGCACGATGGCGTCGGCCCTGAAGTGGCGCAGGTCGTCCGCGGAGACGGCGAGATCGGTCAGGGTCTGCCGGGTGACGGGCGTGCTCCGTCCCGTGCCCCGCTGATCGAGCAGGACCACCCGGAAGTCCCGGCTCGCCCGCTCCAGCCAGGCGGGGAGCTCGCGCGGGGCCCTGTTGCCCGGGCCGCCTTCGAGGTAGAGCAGCCAGGGCAGGCGCGCAGGCTCCCGGTCCGCGGCGATCACCTCACGGGCGAACAACTCGATCGTCCGGCCGCCTGGGGCGGCGTGGTCGAGCGGGACCGTGATCGTGTGGTCCGTGAAGACGTATCCGGAGTGGCGGTGGGTGACGGGCATGCGGCGTTCCTCTTATCGGTCTCGGCTCCACCCTGGGCGAACTACGAAATATGCCGCAAATCCTGAAGAGGTATATTCCTGGCGTTATAGGGGTGAAAGGAGGGGCTGCTGTGCAGCTGGAGCTTCGCCACCTGCGGGTGATCTGCGCCATCGCCGACGCCGGGAGCCTCAGCAAGGCCGCCATCGCCGTCGGGGTGTCGCAACCCGCGCTCACCGCCCAGCTCCAGCGGGTCGAGGGGGCCTTCGGCGGGCAGCTCTTCCGGCGCGGACGCCTCGGCATCACCCCGACGCCCTTCGGCCAGTTCGTGCTGACCCGGGCCAGATCCATCCTGCTCACCGTGGACGAACTGCTCAGCGGGGTCAGGGCCGACGATGACCAGTCGGACGTGGCGCGCATCGGGGGATATGTGACGCCCATGCTGTCCGGCCTGCTCAGCCGGCTCTTCGCGGTGCCGGGCGTGTCGATCACCGTGCACACCGAATACTCCCCGCGGCTCCTGCTCGACCTGCTGGCCTCGCGCCGCCTCGACGCGGCGACCCTGGTCGACTACCCGGGAAACGAACTGCCCCCCGTCCCCTCGGTCGGCATGCGGCTCGTGGCGACCGAGCCGGTCTTCGTGCTCATGAGCAGTGGGCACCCGCTCGCAGGCGAGCAGGAGGTGCGTCTGGCCGACCTCGCCGGGGACGACTGGGTGATCTCGCCGCCCGACGGCGTCGGCTGGCCCGAGTGCGTCTACTCCGCGTGTCAGGAGGCGGGCTTCACCCCACGGGTCCCGCACAGCATGACCGAGCAGACGATGATCCGGCAGTTGGTGGCCGGCGGGCACGCGGTCTCACCCTGCCAGGCCACGGTGCAGGACGGTCCGGGCATCGTGGTGCGCCCGCTCGCCGGGAATCCGCTGTGGCTCCGGCATCTCGTGGCCTGGCGCCGCGACGGCCCGCTCGCCCGGCGTGCCGAGGAGCTGACCGCGTTCGCGGCGCAGGCGCATCGTGAGGCGATCGCCGAACGCCCGCACTACGCGGCCTGGCTCGCCCGTCAGCACGGGACGGCTCCCGCCTGAAGACGCGCGGCCGCCGGTCCGCGAACAAATGCCGCGATTTCTGTCGGTGCCAGGCGGCAGAATGACGCCCATTGTGACTACCACATCCATCGAAGCGCCCACCCGCCCGTTGCCGGTCGACCTCGTCGACGGGCCCGCCGGGCTGCTGTATCTCCTGCCGCGGGCTCCGCTCACCCTCGACGACTGCGAAGCGTTGTCGCAGGCTCTCGCCGTCCGCGCGGCCGCTCTGCGTGATCGGGCGGCGGCTCCGGCCAGGCCGGGCCAGGGGACCCCGAGAACATGACCTCCCGCCGCCGGCGGTCGGGTGGCCGGCCGTCAGGCGGTCTTCCTGGCGGCGCCGATCACATGGCTGACCGCGAGGACGGAGAACCGGAACACGTGATCGACCACGAACCCGGCCGTCTCGATGGCGGTCAGCGTGTCCCTGGCGGGGTGGCAGCCCCCGCACACCTGTGACCAGAGGGGCGTGACGAGACTCTCGGCGACCGCGGCGAGGGGGTTGGCCGACCGCACGTGCTCGTAGAAGCGCAGTTCGCCGCCGGGCTTGAGCACCCGCTTGACCTCCGCGAGGGACTGCCCGAGGTCGGGCGCGGTGCACAGGATCAGCGAGCAGACGACGGCGTCGAACGCGCCGTCCGGCACCGGGAGGCGGGTGACGTCGCCGGCGACCCGGTAGACCGGGACCGGTCCCCGCTCGCAGTTCAGGCGGACCGTGTCGAGCAGGAAGGAATCGGTCTCGGCGACGGCGATCTCCTGGACCGTGTTCGGGTAGCAGGCGAATTTGACCCCGTCGCCCGCACCGATCTCCAGCACCGTTCCGCTGAGACCCTCCGTCAGCAGGCGGCGCTCCTCCGTGGGCCGGAGGGACGATCCGTGGCCGAAGCAGGCGGGACGGGGGTGATGGAACTGCTCCATGCCGCGGCCGTGCCACTGCCGGACGTCCGCCGCTCGCCACGAGGAAATCATCGTCATGGACCAAATATGAGCTGATCAGTCGTTTGCCACGGGAATCTTGATTCGATCCTTACGGGTACGGCTCGCATCGCTACGCCCGATTGACGGGGGAGGTTCCATGATGGGTGGATTCGGGGGTCCATGACCGAGATGGGAATGGCCGCCCTGGCAGGATCGAATGAGTGGGGCAACACGGCGCCGGGGTCTGGTCCAGCGGTTGCGCTCGGGGGTGGAGGCCGAATGGACGTGCGCCTGATCGGTGACGAGGGGATCGAGGAGCGTACCGTCGAGGAACTGGCGGGGCTGCTCGCCCGGCAGGACGGCCTGGTGTGGGTGGACATCCCGAGTTGCGACAGAGACGCCGCACGAGTGCTGTCGGAGGTGTTCGCCTTCCATCCCATGGCGGTCAAGGACTGCGTCGAACGCAACCGGGTGCCCAAGATGCACGCCTACCTGGACCACGTGTTCGTCGTCCTGCACACGCCGGAGCGGGGCGAGCGCGGCCACGTGCATTACATCGAGCTCGACCAGTTCGTCGGCCGCAACTACCTGGTGACGGTCCACGGCCCGATCAACCCGGCGGTCGATCCGGAGATCGCGCTGCGCGAGACCCGGGCCGTCCTGTCACGGATCAAGGCCGGGCGCCTGCGGCCCGCCACGGCCTTCGAACTGTCCCACGCGATCGTCTCCGCTCTGATCCGCAACCAGGAGGAGTACGTGGAGACGGTGACCAGCGACGTGTGGCGACTGGAGCAGCGGGTCACCGGCGGGCACGTCGGCGAACCCGAAGAGTTCCTCAACGAGCTGTTCCGCGCCCGCCACGGCCTGCTCGCCGTACGGACCATGGGCGCGCTGAGCAGCGCGATCTACGGGGGGATGGCCGGTCTCACGCGGATCTCGCCCGGAGGGCAGCGCCTCGTGGTCGACATCGCCGGCCAGTTCGAGCGGATCCGCCGCGTGGCCGACGGCGAGCGGGAGTACCTCCAGGGGGTCATCGAGTTCTACCAGACCACCCTCACCATCAAGGCGGCGCTGATCGGTCAGGCGCAGAACGAGGAGGTCAAGCACCTGACCGAGGCCAGCTACGCCCAGAACGAGGAGATCAAGAAGATCTCGGCCTGGGCGGCGATCATCTTCGCTCCCTCTCTCATCGGCACCGTGTACGGCATGAACTTCGAACACATGCCGGAGCTGCACTGGGTCCTGGGCTACCCCCTGGCTCTGGTCGCCATGGTCCTGGCCTCCGCCGTGCTCTACATGGTGTTCAAACGGAGGGGATGGTTGTGATCTCCGTGCCGCGTACGGAGGACTCGACGGTGAAGGCGTCCCGGAAGGCGCGCAGGGCCGCCGTGCCGTCCCCGGAGGCCCAGCCCTCCAGGCCGATCGTGCCGGTGTAGCCCATGGCCGCCAGGGCCCGTGCGACGGCGGGGTAGTTGATCTCGCCGGTGCCGGGCTCGCAGCGTCCCGGCACGTCCGCCACCTGGATCTCACCGATCCACGGCAGGGCCCGGCGGCACAGCTCGATGAGGTTCCCCTCGCCGATCTGGGCGTGGTAGAGGTCGAGCATCAGCCGCAGATGGTCGCCGCCGACCGACTCCACGAGCGCCAGGCAGTCCTCCGCCCGGCCGAAGGGCACGCCCGGGTGGTCCACGGCGGTGTTCAGGTTCTCGAGCACGAAGGTGACCCCGTGCTCCTGCCCGAGGCGGGCGATCCGGCCGAGCGTGCGGTGTGCGGCCAGCCACATCGCGCCGGTCACCTCCGTCGCCGGAACCACCGGCAGGCCGTCACCGTCGAGGCCGGTCCCGTGCAGGTTGAGCCTCGGGATCCCGAGCCGCCGCGCCACCGCCACGGACTCCGCGGCGGTCGCGAGCAGTTCGTCCGCGGCGGCCGGATCGGTGAGACCTCCCCGCACGTAGCCGGTCATGGAGGAGTAGACGGCCCCCTCCTCGCGGAGGGCGGCCAGCATGCCGATGTCGTGGCGGGTCCAGTCCCAGATCTCGACCTGGAAGTCCAGTTCGGTGATCCGCCGGACCCGCTCGGCCACGGGCAGCTCACGGAAGACCATCTCGGCGCAGACCGCCAACGTGAACGGGCCCTGCCTGCCGCGCGTGCTCATACGGCGGCCTCCTCGGGCCGGTCGATCTCGCCGACGCGGACCGGAGCGCCGCGTTCGACCGACGCGACGCACGCCAGCGCGATCCGCAACGCGGCCCGCGCGTCGTGTCCTCCCACCAGGGGCGGGGTGCCCTCACGCACCGCCAGGCAGAAGGCGGCCAGTTCGGCGGCGTACGCGTCGGGGAAGAGTTCGGTGTCCGCACGCACGGTCGGGCCCGCCACGCCGGCGCCGCTCCAGTGCCGTACGGCAGGCTGGGCCGGGGTGCCGACGGTCACCATCCCGGCGGAGCCGAAGACCTCGCCGCGCACGTCGTAACCGTAGGCCGCGGAGAAGCTCGCCTCCGCCGTGGCGAGCGCGCCGTTGCCGAACCGGATGGTCACCACGGCGGTGTCGAGGAGCCCGGCGGAGCGGAAACCGGGTGCGACGAGGGCGTCGGCCATGGCGTTGACCTCCACGGCCGCCGCGCCGGAGTTGAACCAGTTGAGGGTGTCGAAATCGTGGATGAGCGTCTGGGTGAAGATCGTCCACGGCGGGACCGCCCCGGGATCCGCCAGGCCGGGGTCGCGCGTGAGCGAGCGGAGGAGTTGCGGCGTGCCGACGCCGCCGTCCTCGACGATCCTCTTGGCCGCGGCGAAGTCGGCGGCGAAGCGGCGGTTGAACCCGACCTGCAGGGGCACGCCCGCCCGCTCGCAGGCCGCGATCGCCTCGTCCGCCTCGTCGAGGGTCATCGCCATCGGCTTCTCGCAGAACACGGCCTTGCCCGCCGCGGCGGCCCTGATCACGAGGTCCGCGTGCGCGGTCGAGGAGGAGGTGACGGCCACCGCCTCGACGCGATCGTCGGCCAGCACGGCGTCGACATCGGTGGTGGCCGCGGCGCCGAGTGGTGCGGCGAGCCGCTCCGCCGCCCCGCCCGCGGGGTCGGCGACGACGACCAACTCGGCCTCCGGAAGGCGCCGGGCGAGCGTGGTGGCGTGGAAGGTGCCGATGCGGCCGGCGCCGATGAGCCCGAAGCGCACCGGCTCGGGAAGAGGGGAGGGGAAGGGCACGAAGACTCCTAGACTAGAGCGCTCTAGTACGAGCATCGCGCCGACCTCGGCGCCTCGTCAAGGGCGCGCGACTAGAGCGCTCCAGTTACAGTGGTCCGCATGAGTGTCGCTCGCCCGACCATGGAGGACGTCGCCGCCCGCGCGGGTGTTTCCCGGGCGCTGGTCTCCATCGTCTTCCGCGGCGCGGTGGGCGCCTCGGAGGGCACCCGCGAGCGGGTGCTCGCCGCGGCCGCCGATCTGGGCTACCAGCCGGACCGGCGGGCCAGCCGTCTGGGCAGGACCCGCACCCGGATGCTCGGCGTCGTGTTCGGCGTCGGCCACGCCTTCCACGGCGATCTGATCGACAGCCTGTACGCCGCGGCGGCCGTCTCGGACTACGAGGTGGTGCTGAGCGGAGTTACCCCGCGCCGTTCCGAGGAGGAGGCGGTCCGCGCCCTGCTCGCGGAGCGGTGTGAGGGGATCGTCCTGGTCGGCTCGGCGCTGCCGTCCCCGGCACTGTCCGAACTGGCGGGCCGGCTGCCGACCGTCAGCGTGTTGCGCGACGTGCGCGTGGAAGGCGTCGACGTGGTGCGCACCGACGATGCGGAGGGCCTGCGCCAGGCGGTGACGCATCTCCACGGGCTCGGCCATCGACGCATCGTCCACGCGGACGGAGGCCGGGCGCCGGGGGCGGCGCAGCGCCGCCGGGGCTACCGGAGCGCCGTGCGCCGCCTCGGCCTTCCCCCGATGCCGCTCCTGCCCGGTGGCCTCACCGAGGAGGACGGCGCCCGGGCCGCCGCCGTGCTGCTGGGCCTGCCTCCGGGGGAGGGGCCGACGGCGGTGACGGCCTTCAACGACCGCTGCGCGCTCGGGTTCGTCGACGCGGTCCGCCGTGCCGGGCTGAAGGTCCCCGAGCAGTTGTCGGTCGTCGGGTTCGACGACATCCGGGCGGCGTCCTACGCCCACATCGCCCTGACGACCGTTCGGCAGGACGCGGACGCGCTGGGCCGCCTGGCCATCGAGCGCGCCGCGTCCCGCCTCGATGGAGGAGAGCCGCCGGGGAACCCGGTGGTCGTGGCGCCGGCCCTGGTGGTCCGGGCCACCACGGGGGCTCCCCGATGACCGTGGCCGTCGCGGTCCTGTTCGGGGTGGCGGCGCTCCTGGTGGGATTCGCCAAGACCGCGATCGGCGGTCTGGCGACCATCTCGGTCGCCGTCTTCGCCAGTCTGATGCCGGCCAGGGAGTCGACGGCGGCCATCCTGCTCGTGCTGCTCGTCGGGGACGTCATGGCGGTCTGGCACTACCGCCATGACTGCGACTGGTCGCTGCTGCGCCGGCTCATCCCCGCGGTGCTGCCCGGGCTCGTGCTGGGCGCGCTGTTCCTCGCCGTGGTCGACGACGACCTGCTGCGGCGCGTCATCGGCGTACTGCTCGTGATCATGGCCGTCCTCCAGTTGTTGCTGCGCTGGCGCCCTCCGGCGGCCGGTGGCATCGCGTCCGGGAGGACGGCCGCGGTGGGAGCGGGCCTCGCCGCGGGATTCGTGACCATGATCGCGAACGCGGCGGGCTCGGTGATGACCCTGTACCTCATCGCGCGAGGGGTGGAGAAGCGGCGCTTCCTCGGGACCGGCGCGTTCTTCTTCTTCGGCGTGAACCTCTGCAAGGTGCCCTTCAGCGCGAGCCTGGGGCTGTTCCACACCGAGACGATGACCCTGGCGCTCGTCCTCGCGCCGCTGGTCCTCGTCGGCGGCTGGGCGGGCCTCCACGTGGCGCGGCGGATCAGCCAGGCCCGCTTCGAACAGGCCGTGCTCGGTGCGTCGGTCCTCGCCGCGCTGGCCCTGGTCGCGCGCTGACGGCCGCCTTGAGGCACTTCGCCGCTGGTACGGCCCGACGGTCCGCAACATGCTGGAGGAAACGCCGACTCCGTCGTCTACAGGAGGATTCCATGGCCACCGCTCCACAGGGCCGGCTGCGTGCCGGCGACGCCCGGCTCGAAGATCTCCTCCAGGTGCTCAAGGCGCGCACCGACCGCGCCGACCATCCGAACGCCGACCGCGTCGAGCAGGAGGTCCCGGTGTACGCCGCGGCCGTGCTGCGGGGCGCGGCGGCCGAGCCCGACGGCGGGCGCCCCCTGCAGGCGGAGATCGCCCACGCCCTGTCGGCGGGGCCCGGCATCGTCGTCGTCGAGGGGGCCTTCGACCCCGCCGTGGTCGATCGGGTCAGCGCGGCGTTCACGCGGATGATCGAGGAACAGCGGGCGTCCGGGGTCGCGGTCGGCGACCACTTCGCCAAGCCCGGTGCCAACGACCGGGTCTGGAACGCGCTGGAGAAGCTCGCGGTGGCCGATCCGGAGGCCTTCGCCGACTACTACGCCGACGACGCCGTCGCCCTGGTGTCCACCGCCTGGCTGGGCCCGGGCTACCAGGTCACCTCCCAGGTCAACGTCGTCAACCCCGGGGGAGAGGGGCAGACGGTCCACCGGGACTACCACCTCGGCTTCCAGTCGCCGGAGGTCTCGGCGCTGTATCCCGCGCACGTGCATGATCTCTCCCCTCTGCTGACCCTCCAGGGCGCGGTCGCCCACTGCGACATGCCGGTGGAGTCGGGTCCGACGCTCTACCTGCCGCACTCGCAGAAGTACGGCCTCGGTTACCTCGCCTACCGGCTGAAGGAGTTCCAGGACTACTTCGCCGGTCACCACATCCAGTTGCCGCTGGGCAAGGGCGACGCGGTCTTCTTCAACCCGGCGCTGTTCCACGCCGCCGGGTCGAACCACTCGGCGGACATCAGGCGGATGGCCAACCTGCTGCAGGTCTCGTCCGCGTTCGGGCGGGCCATGGAGACCGTCGACCGCGAGCGCATGGTGAACGCGGTCTACCCCGCGCTGCTCTCCCGCAAGGCCGCGGGGTGGGATCGCCGCGCCCTGGCCAACGTCGTGGCCGCCACCGCCGAGGGCTATTCCTTCCCCACCAACCTCGACCGCGACCGGCCGATCGGGGGCATGGCCCCGCCCACCCAGGCCGCGCTCGTCGAGGAGGCGCTCGACGCGGGCACGTCCCCGGAGGTCCTGGCCGAGCGCCTCGCGGCCCAGGCCGCGGCCAAGCTGAGCCGCTGACCGGGGGCCGCCTCCGCATGACCGTGTGACCTCACCCCGGCTCGGGGTGAGGTCACACGTCACAGCGGTCAGTCGTTCTGCGGGAAGCCCAGGTTGAGCCCGCCGTGGCTCGGGTCGAGCCACCGGGAGGTGACGACCTTGCCGCGGGTGAAGAAGTGCACACCCTCGGTGCCGTGGGCGTGGGTGTCGCCGAAGAGGCTGTTCTTCCATCCGCCGAACGAGTAGTAGGACACCGGCACCGGGATCGGCACGTTGATGCCGACCATGCCCACCTCCACCTCGTTCTGGAAGCGCCGTGCGGCGCCGCCGTCGTTGGTGAAGATCGCCGTGCCGTTGCCGTACGGGTTGGCGTTGATGAGGCGGAGTCCGTCCTCGTACGACTTCACCCGCACGACCGAGAGCACCGGGCCGAAGATCTCGTCACGGTAGACGGACATGTCGGTGGTGACGTGGTCGAGGAGCGTCGGGCCGAGCCAGAAGCCGTCCGCGCCGCCGTCGAACTCGCCGTCGCGGCCGTCGACGACGACGGTCGCCCCCTCGGCGGCCCCGGCGTCCACGTAGCCGCTCACCTTGTCGCGGTGCGCACCGGTGACGAGCGGGCCCATGTCGCAGCCGCGGGTGCCGTCGCCGGTGCGCAGCTTGCTCATCCGGTCCTTGATCTTCTCCACGAGTTCGTCGGCGACGGTGTCGACCGCGACGAGGGCGGAGATCGCCATGCAGCGCTCGCCCGCGGAGCCGAAGCCCGCGTTGACGGCGGCGTCGGCGGCCAGGTCGAGGTCCGCGTCGGGCAGGACCAGCATGTGGTTCTTGGCGCCGCCGAGGGCCTGGACCCGCTTGCCGTTCGCGGTCCCGGTCTCATAGACGTACCGGGCGATGGGGGTGGAGCCGACGAACGAGACGGCCTTGACGTCAGGATGGGTCAGCAGCGTGTCGACGGCCTCCTTGTCGCCGTGGACGACGTTCATGATCCCGTCGGGCAGGCCGGCCTCGGTCCACAGCCGGGCCACGGCGAGGGCCGCCGAGGGGTCCTTCTCGCTGGGCTTGAGGATCACGGCGTTGCCGCAGGCGATGGCGACCGGGATGAACCACAGCGGGACCATGGCGGGGAAGTTGAACGGCGAGATCACGCCGACGACGCCGAGCGGCTGCCGGATGGAGAACACGTCCACGTTGGTGGAGGCGTTCTCGCTGAACCCGCCCTTCAGCAGATGCGGGATGCCACAGGCGAACTCGGCGACCTCGAGGCCCCGCGTCACCTCGCCGAGCGCGTCGTCGAGGACCTTGCCGTGCTCGGCGGTGATCAGCGCGGCGATCTCGTGCTTGCGCTCGTTGAGGAGCTGGCGGAAGGCGAAGAGCACCTGCGTGCGCTTGGCGAGGGAGGTGCGGGCCCAGCCCGGCCACGCGGCCGCGGCCGTGGCCACGACCTCGCCGACGAGGCCGGCGGACGCGAGGTCGACGCGGCCGGTGACCGCTCCGGTGGCGGGGTTGAAGACCTCGCCGGTTCGCTCGGAGGTGCCCTCCCACGGGCGGCCCCCGACGAGGTGGGTGATGCGGGCGGGTTCGGTGCTCACGGTGTTCACGGTCCTTCTACGTGCTGGATGGTCGGCGGTGTGCCGGTGGTCCGGGGGGTGCGAAGGCGGGGGGCGCGGCCCGTCGGCCGAGGCGGTCGTGGATGGTCTGGGGATCGAGGGCGAGCCTCACCGGTCACCCCCGAGGACGTCTGCCCGGCCGGCCATGGCGACGGTGACGGGCCTGCCGGTCGCGAGCGACTCCATGCCGGCCGTGCACACCGCCGTGGCGGCGTACCCGTCCCAGGCGGTGGGCCCGACGACCTCGCCGCGGCGCGACGCGTCGACCCAGGCCTGGACCTCCGCGTCGTAGGCTCTGGCGAAGCGGTCACGGAAGTCGTCCGGGATGCGGCCGCCGTACTGGTTGGCGCGGCGGACGAACACGCTCTGCCCGAGGCCGATCGTGACGTTGCCCCGCTCGGCCACGGCCTCGCAGCGCACCTCGTAGCCGACCTGGCTGTTGACGAAGACCTCGCTCGTGGCCATGCCGCCGCCGGCCATCCGGAAGATCGCCACCTGGGGGTCGAGGATCCCCTCGGCGGCCTCTCCGGTGGGTTTCGGGGCGAGCACGGTGATCGTCTCGATCTCGTCGCCGAAGAGCCACCGGCAGACGTCGACCTCGTGGACGAGCGAGTCGCGGACGATCATCTCCGAGCGGAACGAGTCCGCGACACTCCGGTTGCGGTGCGTGTTGTGCACGAGCAGGATCCGGCCGAGGTCGCCGGAGTCGATCAGCCGCTTCATCTCGGCGTACTCGGGATCGAAGCGCCGCATGAAGCCGACCTGGACGAGCGGGCGGCCGGCCTTGCGCTCGGCCTCGACGACACGCAGCGACGACTCGCTGTCCATCGTCAGCGGCTTCTCGCACAGGGTGGGCTTGCCGCGCTCGACGCAGGCGAGGACCTGCTCCTCGTGGACGAAGCCGGGCGAGGCGATGAGCACGGCGTCGACGCCCTCGTCGGCGATGAGGTCGAGCGGGTCGCCGACGGCGCGGACGCCGTCGAAGCGGGCGGCCAGCTCGGCGGCCCTCGCGGTGTCGGGGTCGGACACCGCGACCAGGTCCGCTCCGGCGATGCGGTGGACGAGGCGCTCGGCGTGGTCGGCGCCCATCAGGCCGACGCCGACGACCCCGACCCGCAAGGGTGCCGCACTCATGCGCTCGGTTCCTCCTCTTGCGGGCGGGCGGGGGCCTCCACCTGACCGTGTTCCACCTCGGCGGGCGTGACGACCTTGCCCGGGTCGACCCCGCGCAGCTCGTGGCTCAGCTCCGCGAGCTCCTGGCCGCCCGCCATCTCCGTCGTGAGCTGCTCCAGCGTTAGCTCGTCGCGGTGGGCGTCGAGCACCACGCGGCCCAGCTTGAGGATCACGAAGTGGTTGCCGACGAGGTGGGCGTGGTGCGGGTTGTGGGTGATGAAGATGACGCCGAGGCCGGCGTCGCGGGCCTTGACGATGTACCTCAGGACGACGCCGGACTGCTTGACGCCGAGCGCGGCCGTCGGCTCGTCGAGGATGATGACCCTCGCCCCGAAGTAGATGGCCCTGGCGATCGCGATGCACTGGCGCTGGCCGCCGGAGAGGCCGCCCACCGGCCGGTCGAGATCGGGGATGATGATCCCCATCTTGGCCAGCTCCTCGTCGCAGATCCGCTTCATCCGGGCGATGTCCAGTGTGCGGAACAGCCCCTTGTGGATCTCGTTGCCCAGGAAGAAGTTCCGCCAGACCGACATCAGGGGCGCGAGGGCGAGGTCCTGGTAGACGGTGGCGATCCCGCTGGCCTGGGCGGCGCGCGGGGACGGGAAACGGCACTCGACGCCGTCGAGCGTCATCGTGCCGTCGGTGTGCTCGTGCAGGCCGGAGATGATTTTGATCAGGGTGGACTTGCCTGCTCCGTTGTCACCGAGCACGCAGGTGACCTCACCCTGGCGGACGTTGAGGCTGACACCGCGCAGCGCGTGCACGTTGCCGTAGCTCTTGCCCACGTCGTCGAGGGTGAGGATGGGGGTGTCCGAGTGCGCGGCGTCGTGCCGCTCGACGGTCGCGGAGCTCATCGTCTGTCCGCCTTCAGCTTGACGTACACGTTCACGACGGTGGCGAGCAGCAGCATCACCCCGAGGAACGTCTTGAACCAGTCGGGGTTCCATCCGGCGTAGTTGATGCCGAGCTGGGTCATCCCGAAGATCAGCGCACCGATCGAGGCGCCGATCACCGAGCCGTATCCGCCGGTGAGCAGGCAGCCGCCGATCACCGCGGCGATGATGAAGATGAACTCCTTGCCGACGCCCTCGCCGGACTGGACGGTGTTGAACTGGAAGAGCAGGTGCATGCCGGACAGCCAGGCGCAGAAGCCGACGGCCATGAAGAGGCCGATCTTCGTCGCCTTGACGGGGACGCCGACGGCCCGGGCCGCGGCGGAGTCGCCGCCGACCGCGAAGATCCAGTTGCCCACCCGGGTGCGCAGCAGGACGTACGCCGCGATCAGGGTCAGCACGACCCAGTAGAGGACGGTGACCTTCAGGGTGACCGGCCCGAGTGTGATCTCGGAGCCGAAGACCTTCTGCGCGCTGACGAAGCCGTCCATGTCGCTGATGTCGGCGGTGGCGACGTTGCCGGTCAGCAGCCTCGTCACGCCGAGGTTGACGCCCTGCAGGATGAAGAAGGTGCCGAGTGTGACGAGGAAGCTCGGCAGGCCGGTCTTGAACAGCAGCCACCCGTTGAACGCGCCGACGGCGACGGAGACGACGAGCGCCAGGATGACGCCCACCCAGACGTTGAGGCCCAGGTTCCAGGCGATGAGGGAGGCGGACAGGCCGGAGGTGGTCGCCGCGACGCCCGCGGACAGGTCGAACTCGCCGCCGATCATGAGCAGTCCCACGGGGACGGCCATGATGCCGATGGTCGAGGCCCCGTAGAGGATCGTCCCGACGTTGGCGATGTTGCGGAAGGGGACCGCCACCGCCATGAAGAGCAGGAAGATCACGATTGCGCCGATGAGCGACCCGACCTCGGGCCGGCTCAGTAACCGGGCGGCGAGGGAACGGCTGGCGACCCGGTCGTCCCGGGTCGCCCCCGCCCTGCCCGGCTCCGTTGCCGTAGCAGTCATTTGTCAGCTCACCTCGTGCCGTTGGCGGCGAACTTCTCGACGTTGGCGACGTTGGTCTTGTCGATGAAAGCGGGGCCGGTCAGGGTCGCCTGGCCGCCGCCGATGGTGTTGCCGTTGACCTTGTAGAGCCACAGGCTGTCCACCGCGAGGTAGCCCTGGAGGTAGGGCTGCTGGTCGACCGCCCACTCGACCTCACCGTTCTTGATGGCGGTCACGAGGTCCTTGTTGGTGTCGAAGGTGACGACCTTGGCAGAACTGCTGGCGTCCTTGACCGACTTGACGGCGGTCAGCGCGAACGGGGCGCCGAGGGCGAGGACGCGGTCGATGCTCGGGTCCTGCTGGAGCTTGGAGGTGATGGCCGCCTGGACGCTCGGCATGTCGGTGCCCGTGACGTAGATCTTCTCGGTGTCCGGGAACGTGGCCTTCGCGCCGTCGCACCGGGCCTCCAGGCCGACGTGGCCCTGCTCCTGGATGACGCAGAGCGCCTTCTTCGCGCCGTCGGCCTTGAGCCGCTCGCCGGCCGCCTCGCCCGCGATCTTCTCGTCCTGGCCGAAGTAGCCCGAGATGCCCATGGCCTTCCAGTCGTCGATGCCGCCGTTGAGCGCGACGACGGGGATGCCGCCCTGGACGGCCTTCTCGACGTTGGCCTTCATCGCGTCGGGCTTGGCGAGGGTGACCGCGATGCCGTCGACCTTCTTGTCGATCGCGGACTGGACGAGGTTGGCCTGGTTCGCTCCGTCCGGGTCCGACTGGTACTGCAGGTCGACGTTGTCCTTGGCGGCGGCGGCCTCGGCGCCCTTGCGGACCAGGTCCCAGAAGGTGTCACCGGGGGCCGCGTGGGTGATGAGGGCGATCGTCATCTGGGGGGTGTCGGCGACCCCCGCCTTGGCGGCGCCACTCGCCTCGGCGGGCTGCTTGCCTCCGCTGGAGCTGCACGCGGCCAGGACGAGCGCCGCTAATGTGCCGGTCACCATGACGGAGATGCGAGATGTACGGATCACCTTGGTTCTGCCTTTCGTCGTCCGCCACCGCGGTGGGGCGGAACTGAGGAACTAGATGAACTGGTTCGTGATGGTTTGCCTCTTGTGGAGCGGGTCAGCGCAGCGGGCCGCAGGACTGCAGGTAGCCCAGGGTCCGCGTCGCGATGGGCAGGGGCTGGTCGGCAGGGCACGGATACATGTCCTGCTCGACGATGGCGAAGATCTCGGCGTCGAGTTCCGCCAGAGCATTGAGGATGGGCGGCATCTCGGGCACGCCGTTCGGCGGCTCGCACATGGCACCCATCCGTACGGCCTCGCCGAAGCCGATGCCCTTCTCGTGCACGTCCGCGACGATTCCGGGGTCGACCTGCTTGAGGTGGACGTAACCGATCCGGTCGGGGTGGTCCCGGATGAGCTTCAGGCTGTCGCCGCCGCAGTAGGCGATGTGCCCGGTGTCGAGGCACAGGTTCACCAGGCCGGGGTCCGTCTCGTGGAGGAACCGCTCGACGTTCTCGTGGGTGTCCACGTGTGTGTCGGCGTGCGGGTGGAACTGGATCCGCAGGCCGAACTCCTCCCTGATCCGGCGCGCGAGCCGATTCATCAGCGCGGCGTACGCCGGCCACTGCTCGTCGGTGAGGCGCGCGTCCTCGATGACCTCCCCGGTCTGGGGGTCGCGCCAGAAGTCGGGGATGACCACGAGGTGCTCGGCGCCCATGGCGGCGGTCAGCGAGGCGGCCGCGGAGACGTCCTTCCACGTGCTGTCCCACGAGTCCGCGCGGTGCAGGTGCTCGAAGATCGTGCCCGCGGTCATGGTCAGGCCCCGCCGGTCGAGTTCGTCGCGCAGGCGGGAGGGGTCGGTGGGCAGGTAGCCGTACGGTCCCAGTTCGATGCGCGTGTAACCGGCGGCGGCTACCTCGTCCAGGAAGCGCTCCCAGGGAGTCTGCAGGGGGTCGTCGGCGAACCACACTCCCCAGCTGTCCGGCGCGCTGCCGATCATCGCCGGTCTGCTCATCGGCCGTCCCTGTCCACCGGCGCCAGGTGGGGGCGCTGCGTGGCCTTGTGCGCCACGTACTCGTCGTGGGCCCGCCGCGTGGTGTCGAGATCGCTGACCTGGCTGACCGGGACGTCCCACCAGGATTCGCTGTCCGGGGCGTGGACGCTGGGATCGGTCTCGACGTGGATGACGACGGGACCGCCGTCGGCGGGAGCGGCCTTGGCGTCCCTGATCGCCTGCTCGAGTTCCTTGCGGCTGTGCGCCTCGATCACGGTGGCGCCGAGGCTCCGGGCGTTGGCGGCCAGATCGATCGGCAGCCGCTCTCCGTCCAGGCGGCCGGTGGCGTCGTTGCGGTAGCGGTACCGGGTGCCGAACCGCTGCGACCCGAGCGACTCGGAGAGCGAGCCGATGGAGTGGAAGCCGTGGTTCTGCACCAGGACGACGATGATCTTGAGTCGTTCCTGCACCGCGGTGACCAGCTCGGTCGGCATCATCAGATAGGAGCCGTCGCCCACCAGGACGAACACGTCCCTGTCCGGGTCGGCCAGCCGTACGCCGACGCCTCCGGGGATCTCATAGCCCATGCAGGAGAAGCCGTACTCGACGTGGTAGGACTTGCGGTCCCGGACCCGCCACAGCTTGTGCAGGTCGCCCGGCATGGAGCCGGCCGCGCACACGACCACGTCCCTCGGGTCGGACAGCTCGTTGACGCAGCCGAGGACGGTGCCCTGGGTGAGCACGCCCTCGGCGAGCGCGTCGGTGACCTCCGCGGGCGGGTTGTGCGCCGCCTCCACGCGCGCGTCCCAGTCCCGCCACAACTCCGCCTGCCGGTCGCGGTACGCCGGGTCCACCGTGTACCCGTCGAGGGCCGCGGTCAGCGCGGTGAGCGCCTCCCGGGCGTCCGCCACGACCGACAACCCCGCGAGCTTGCCGGCGTCGAAACGGGCGACGTTGACGTTGACGAAGCGGACGTCAGGGTCCTGGAAGGCGGTGCGTGAGGCGGTGGTGAAGTCGCTGTAGCGGGTCCCGACGCCGATGACGACGTCGGCCTCGGCGGCGAGTGCGTTTGCGGCGGTCGTGCCCGTCGAGCCCACGGCGCCCATCGCCTGAGGGTGCCCGTGCGGCAGCGAGCCCTTGCCGGCCTGGCTCTCGCCGACCGGGATCCCGGTCGCCTCGCTGAACGCGCGCAGCGCGTCCTCCGCGCCGGAGTAGTGCACCCCGCCCCCGGCCACCACGAGCGGGCGGCGCGCCGAGCGGATGAGCGCGGCGGCGTCCTCGACGTCGACGGCCTCCGGCAGGGGCCGCGCCACCCGCCAGACCCGCTCGGCGAAGAGCTCCACCGGCCAGTCGAACGCCTCCGCCTGCACGTCCTGGGGCAGCGCGACGGTCACCGCCCCGGTCTCCACCGGGTCGGTGAGCACCCGCATGGCGCCGAGGAGCGCCGAGGGCAGCTGCTCCGGCCGGTTGACCCGGTCGAAGAAGCGCGACAGCGGGCGGAAGGCGTCGTTGACGGTGAGGTCCGCGGCGTACGGCGCCTCGAGCTCCTGCAGCACCGGCCCGGCCACCCGGGTCGCGAACGTGCCCGAGGGCAGGAGCAGCACCGGGAGCCGGTTGACGGTCGCGAGCGCGGCCCCGGTGAGCATGTTGGTCGAACCGGGGCCGACGGACGCGGTGCAGGCCCACGTCTGCAGGCGGTCCTTCTGCCGCGCGTAGGCCACCGCCGTGTGGACCATCGCCTGCTCGTTGCGGGCCAGCACGTACGGCAGGCGCTCCTCGCCGCCGGCGAGCTCGTTCTGCAGCAGCGCCTGGCCGACCCCGGCGACGTTGCCGTGGCCGAAGATCCCGAGACACCCGGCGAACAGCTTCTGGCGGCGCCCGTCGCGCTCGCTCCACTGGTTGGCAAGGAAACGGACGACGGCCTGGCCCACGGTCAGGCGCACCGTCTCTGCGGTCGAGGTCATCGCAATCCTCCGATCGGAAGCCTGGGATCGACGTCCTGCTGGGCCCACGACTCCCGCACCCAGCCGTGCGCGGGATCGTCGCAGATCAGCCAGGCCCGGGTCGAGCCGGGGCCGGCCATCACATTGAGGTAGTAGAGGTCGTAACCGGGAGGCGCCATCGCCGGGCCGTGCCATCCGTGCGGCACGAGGACGACGTCACCGGAGCGGACTTCCGCGAGGACGTCGATGGGCCGCGCGTCCGTGCCGTAGACCCGCTGGTAGCCGACGGGGTCCGCGCCCTGAGCCGGGCCGCCCGACTCGATCCCGACCTCGAAGTAGTAGATCTCCTCGAGCTCGGTCTCCACGCCGTCACGTTCCTCGTCGTGCTTGTGCGGCGGGTAGGAGCTCCAGTTGCCCGCGGGAGTGACGACCTCGCAGGCGATGATCGAGTCGGCGTCGAGCACCTGCGGGACGCCGAAGTTGCGCACCTCGCGCGAGGCCGTACCGGCTCCGCGGAGCTCGACGGGGACATCGGTGACGGCCACGTGCCGGAACGGCGGCGGCACCTCACGCTTGGCCGCCTTCGCGCCGCAGAGCGCGACCTTCACCTGGTCCGCTCCGGGGTTGCGCACGGTGAGGCGCGACCCCCGCGGGACGTAGGCGACGTCGGTCGGACCGGCGAAGACGCTCTCCCGCCCGGTGAGCCGGGCCTCGTGCCGCTCGCCCGCCTGGTCGACCGCCGTGACCTCGGCGCCTCCCCGCAGCGGCACGACGAGGACCTCGTCCTCGCCGGTGGCGACGGTCACCTGGCCGGCCGGCTCCAGCGTGGCCACCCGCAGGCTTGTGTGCGCCCATCCGTCCAGGGTGTCGTCGATCGACACCTCGAACTCGCCCGCGGCGGCGGTCCCGAAGGGGTGGACCCAGCGTCCGTTGTCGCTCATGGCCTGGTCCCGTGCACGAGACCCGCGGCGATGTCGACCGCTGCGGCGACGTCGCCGTCCGGCGGGAACAGCAGCGCCCGCCCCACGACCAGCCCGCGCACGGCGGGCAGGTCCAGCGCCCGGCCCCACGCGGCGTACGTCTCGTCCGGGTGCCCGCTCGGATCCCCGCCCAGCAGGAGGGTCGGCAGCGTGGTCGCGTCCATGACCCGCTCCAGCTCATCGACGACCGGCAGCTTCAGCCAGGTGTGCCGGCTCGTCGCGCCGAGCCCCGCCGCGATGTGGATGGAGGTGATGGTCGAGTCGGGGTCGAGCAGGTTCCGCACGCGGCCGTCCTGGCGGACGGACAGGAAGGGCTCCACCATCGCCATCACGCCCTGCTCGGCCAGATCGGTGACCGCGCGGGCGCTCGCCTCGAGCGTCGCGACGGTGCCGGGGTCGCCGTAGCAGATCCGGGTCAGCATCTTGCCGCCGTCGAGGCCGCTGGACGCGATCTCCTCGGCCGTGTAGGCGGTGAACCGGTCGTCGAGCTCGAAGACCGAACCCTGCAGACCACCCCGGTTCATCGAACCGATGGCGACCTTGTCGTCCAGAGCGCCCATGAGCAGCAGGTCGTCGAGGATGTCCGGTGTGCCGAGCACGCCGTCGACGCCCGGGCGGGACAGCGCCGTGGCCAGGCGCTCCAGCAGGTTGCTGCGCGAGGCCATCGCATGGCGGTCGTCGCGGACGCCGAGTGCGCCGCGGGCCGGATGGTCCGCGGCCACGATGAGCAGCCGGCCGTCCTCGCCCACGAGCTCGCGGCGTCGCCTCGCGGCCCACCCTTCGGTGATCCGCCCGGGCTCGCGCACCCGGATCTCGGTCAGCTCGGCGATGCCCGCCCGGCTCGACGTCGTCGTCATCGTCCCCCCTCATGTTCCTGGCCGGCGAGGACGGCCTCGACCTCGGCCTCGTACGGCATCGCGCTGGAGCACTCGAGCTTCGAGGCGACGATGGCGCCGGCCACGTTGGCGAACTGCAGGATGCGATGCAGATCCCACTCGCCCCGCAACCCGTGGACGAGCGCGCCGCCGAAGGCGTCCCCGGCGCCGAGGCCGTTGACGACCGTGACGGGGAAGGGGGGGACCTCGACACGCTCGTCGGCGGTCGCGGCGAGCACGCCCTTGGGGCCCTGCTTGACGATCGCGAGCTCCACTCCGCGCTCGAGCAGGGCGTCCGCCGCACGCTGCGGGTCGGTCTCGCCGACGGCGACCTCGCACTCCTCGCGGTTGCCCACCGCCACGGTGACGTGGTCGAGGGCCCTGCCGACCTGTGCGGCGGCCTCGGCGCGGTCCGGCCAGAACATCGGCCGGTAGTCGAGGTCGAGGACGGTGTGCGACCGCCGTCCCCTGGCCTCCCACGCGGCGAAGTGCGCCGCGCGCGACGGCTCCTGAGACAACCCGGTGACGGTGGCCCAGTAGACCGACGCGTCACGGATCGCGTCGAGCGGCAGCTCGTCCGCCTCGATCATCAGGTCGGGGGCGGTCGGGTAGCGGTAGAAGTACAGCGGGAAGTCGTCCGGGGGGAAGATCTCGCAGAAGGTCACCGGCGTCGGCGGGCCGTCGACCTCCGTGACGAACGTGTCGTCGACGCCGAAGTCACGCAGCGCCCGGTGAACGTACCGGCCGAACGGATCCCGGCCGGTACGGGTGATGATCGCGGACCGGCGGCCGTACCTGGCCGCGGCCACGCTCACGTTGGTCGCGCTGCCACCGAGGAACTTCCCGAAGCGTTCGACGTCCTCGAGGCCCACGCCGGAGTCGAGGGGGTAGATGTCCACCCCGACCCGGCCCATGGCCACGAGATCGTATGCCGCTGGGGCCATCGGTCATGCCTCCGCTGCGCTCGGGTCGCCGGCCACGGCGAGCAGGTGCGCGATGCTCGTCCGCACGTCCGCCACCGGGTCCGGCCCTCCTGCGGCCGGTGCGGCGGCGAGGATGGTGTCCTGCTCGAGGACGTACCACCCTGCATACCCACTGCCTTCGAGGGCGGCCACGATGGCCCTGATGTCGACGTCGCCCTCGCCGAGCGGGACGTACATGCCACCGGCCACGGCCTCGGTGTAGGTCACGTCGCCGGACTGCACGCGCTTGGCCCAGTCCACCCGGACGTCCTTCAGGTGGGTGTGGACGATCCGCTCGGGGTTGCGCTGGGCGATGCCGACGGGGTCTCCGCCGCCGATGAGGAGGTGCCCGGTGTCGAGGCACAGGCCGATGCGGCTGCCGGCGAGCACCCGCTCGGTCTCCTCGCCGCTCTCGATCATCGTGCCGACGTGGGGGTGGAGCGTGGCCACGAGCCCGTGGGCGGCCGCGGCGTCGGTGATGCGGTCGAGGTTGCCCAGCAGGGTCGACCAGCCCGAGTCGTCGAGGACCGGACGGTCGTCGTAGCCCTCCTGGCCGGTGGCGGCGGCGATGACGACGGTGGAGGCCTGGGCCGCGACCAGACCCTCCATGGCGCGCTCGACGTCGGGGAGGGGGTCGTGGCCCGGCTGGTGCAGGATCACGGGGACGAACTGCCCGACCGCCTTCAGCCCGTAGCCGGCCAGCGTCTCCGCCTTGGCCTGGGGGTCGTCGGGCAGGAAGCCGTCAGGGCCGAACTCGGTGGCGCTCAGGCCGAGCTCGCGCATCTGGCGCAGCACGGTGTCCGGTTCGAGCTGGAAACCCCATCCGGGGACCTCGCAGACGCCCCAGGAGATGGGTGCTCCGGCGACGCGGTCGGCCACGGGGCGGCGGTCGCCTGACGGCTGGGTGCTCGGGGTGCTCACAGTGGTCATGTCCTCAGATCCCCTCGATCTCGGAAAGGGCGACGGGCCTGCGCTCCGCCCGGGAGCGCTCGCACGCCTCGGCGATGCGGGAGGCCTGGAGCGCGTCGGCGACGGTGCACGGGGAGGTCCGCTCACCACGGGCGACCTCCGCGAAGGCCGTGAGCTCGGCCTGGTACGCCGGGAGGAAGCGCTCCATGAACGACCACTTCTGGGGACCCCTGGGGAAGTCGACGCCCTCCTCGGCGGAGCGCATCGCCAGCGAGTGGTCCAGCCCGACGGCGATCGTGCCCTTCTCGCCGTGGACCTCCATGCGGACGTCGTGGCCCGCGCCGTTGTAGCGGGTCGAGGAGATCAGGACGATCGTGCCGTCGTCGAGGGTCAGCAGCGCCCCGGCGGTGTCGACGTCGCCGGCCGCGGCGAAGAAGTCGGCGCCCTTGTTGGCACCCGTCGCGTAGACGGAGGCGACCTCCCGTCCGGAGACGAACCGGAGGATGTCGAAGTCGTGCACGTTGCAGTCGCGGAAGATGCCGCCGGAGGTCGGGATGTAGGACGCGTGCGGCGGGGCCTGGTCGTGGGTGTTGGCCCGGATGGTGTGGACGAATCCGAGCTCGCCGGACTCCACCGCCGCCCGCGCCCGCCGGTAACCGGCGTCGAACCGCCGCTGGAAGCCGACGTGCACCGGCACGCCGGTGGACGCGACGAGCTCGGCGAGCCCGATGGTCTCCTCGAGGGTGGCCGCCACCGGCTTCTCACAGAACGTGGGAACCCCCGCGGCGATGCCCTGACGCAGGAGCGGCGCGTGGGCGGGGGTCGCCGTGGTGATCACGAAACCGTCGACGCCGGACGCGAGCAGCGCCTCGGCGTCCGGAGCGACTTCGACCCCGAGCTCGTCGGCGACGGTCTTGGCCGCCCCGAGGTCGGCGTCCGTCACGACGAGCTCGTCGACGAAGTCGAGAGCCGCCAAGGTCCTGGCATGGAAGGCGCCTATCCGTCCGACGCCCGCTAGCCCGATGCGCATTCGTGATCCCCGTTTCGATCTACGTCGTTTGTTGTGCCCGCCGTGGCATGAGGCCCTGTTTCGGCAGCCGACGATGATGGGTAGCGTGCCCGTTCGCCAAATGTCACGTCAAGACTTTGTACTGACATATTCTCGTAACGTCGTTCTCACACACGGGAGTACACTCGGCCCGTGGCAATCCAAGTGGGCGTCTCGATCGACCGCTCTTCCCCCGTGCCCCTCTACCACCAGCTCGCGGAGCAGCTCAGCGGCGCGATCGCCAGTGGCATGCTGCAGCCCGGTGACCCGTTCGAGAACGAGATCGCCCTCGCGGAGCGCCTCAGTCTGTCGCGCCCGACGGTACGGCGTGCCATACAGGAGCTGGTCAACCAGGGCCTCCTGTTGCGGCGGCGCGGGCTCGGCACCACGGTCGCCAACCGCAAGGTGCACCGGCGCGCCGAGCTCACCAGTCTCTACGACGACCTCAAACGTGACGGCGGCCGGCCGGCGACCACCGTACTCAAGCACGAGATCGTGCGGGACGAGCGTGTGGCCACAGCGCTCGATCTGCCCGCCGACGCCGAGCTGCTGTCGATCATTCGCCTGCGGCTGTCCGACGAGCGCCCTCTGGCGATCCTCCACAACTGGCTGCCACCGGTCTACAACGACATCACCCGTGAGGACCTCGAGGGGGAGGGCCTGTACGCCGTGATGCGGGACCGCGGCGTGCGCCCGGTCGTCGCGCACCAGACGATCGGAGCGCGGACGCCGACCGCGGCCGAGCGGCGCCACCTCGGGCTCAAGCCCTCCGAGCCCGTTCTCACGATGACGCGCGTCGCCTTCGACGCGGTGGGCAACGCGGTGGAGTACGGCGACCACAGCTACCGGGCGCAGGACTACAGCATCGAGGTCATGGTCGACAAGCGGTGACGCGTCGGCCGGTCCGGCGGTGACCGGCAGACCCGGCACTTTCACAAAGCGGTCCGTAATAGCTGATCTATGCGGACATGCCGGACTATTCTTCAGGGGTTTCAGCCGAGATCCTTTGGAGCGGGCATGGCGCCGGGGCGCGCACGACGGGTGCCACTGCTGCTCCGGCGTGCCTCCAGTGAGCCCTTGCTGCTGCTCACCGCGTTCGGCTCCGTCCTGCTGGCCACCACCGCGCTCGTCGCGCTGATCACCTACGCCATGGTGGTGACGGAGTCCGGGGTCCGGCGGGCCATGGCGGTGGCCCCGTTGTCGACGACGTCGGCCAGGGTGAGCACCCTGATCAGCTCGGGCGACCTTCAGAAGGTCGACGCCGCCGTCCGCTCCCACGCCCGCGACGCCTACGGCGACCTGCCGTTCACCGTGACCCGGTCGATCCGGTCCGACTCGTACGCGCTGCCGGGTCAGGAACGGCGTGAGCGGCCCGACCTGACCAGATTCGCGACCTACGAGGGGATCGAGCGGCGCAGCCGCCTCGTCGCGGGCGCCTGGCCTCGGGAGGCGGGAGAGCTGGAGGTCGCGCTCTCCCAGTCGTCCGCGCAGGCCATGGGCCTGACCGTCGGCGACGGCTTCACGGTCGTCGGGCGGCTCAGCCACCAGCCGGTGCGCGCGCGGGTCGCCGGGGTGTTCGACCTGCTCGACCCGTACGACGACCGGTGGAAGGGCGACGAACTGCTGCGCCGGGGCGTCGAGACGGGCAACTACACCACCTACGGGCCGCTCGTGGTCGCGCCGGGCGACTTCCAGCGGTATTTCGCGACCGACGTGTCCGCGGCCTGGCTCGCGGAACCGGACCTGCGGGACCTGCCGAGAGACCGGCTGCGGACTCTCGCGGCCTCCGTCTCCGCGCTCGGCGACGACCTGAGGCGCGACTGCGCGACGTGCGCCACGTTCACCCGCCTGCCGGACATGCTGGAGCAACTCGACCAGGCCGCGCTGGTCGCGCGGTCCACGATGCTCGTGCCGGTCCTCCAACTGCTGCTGCTCGCCGCCTACGCGCTGACGCTCACCGCCCGGCTGCTGGCCGACCACCGCAGGATGGAGGTGGCGCTGCTGCGCACCCGGGGAGCGGGCGGCGTACGGCTCGGCCTGCTCGCCGCCGGCGAGGCGCTGCTGGTCGCGCTGCCCGCGATGGTGATCGCGCCGCTGCTGGCTCCGTGGGTCCTGGCCGCGCTGGGCGCCGTCCCCTGGATCCGGTCCTCAGGCGTACGGCTCGCGCCCGTGCCCGACGCGGCCTCCTTCCTCGTCTCCGCCGCGGTGGCGCTGGCGTGCGCGGTCCTGCTGGTGCTGCCCGCGCTGCGCGGCGCGCGCCGCACCTACGTCGAGGAGCGGTCGGCCCGCGGGCGGGGGGAGAGGCGGGGGTTCATCCAGCGCGCGGGGGCGGATGTGGCTCTGCTCGCGGCGGCCGCGCTTGCGATCTGGCAGCTCGGACTGTACGGCGCCCCGGTCACCTCGACCGCCGCGGGCGGGCTGGGCATCGATCCGTTGATCGTGACGGGACCCGCCCTGACGTTGCTCTGCGGCGGCCTGCTGGGCCTGCGCCTGATCCCCATGGCGTCGGCGATCGCCGAGCGGCTCACGGCCCGGCGGCGCGGCCTCACTCCCGTGCTCGGCTCGTCGCAGGTCAGCCGCCGCCCGTTGCGGTACGCGGGCCCCGCGTTGCTGCTCACGATGGCGATCGCCATCGGCGTCGTCTCGCTGGCCACCTCCGCGACCTGGCGTCTCTCCCAGGAGGATCAGGCCCGCCATCAGGCGGGGGCCGACCTGCGCGTCTCCGCGCCCGCCGAATGGCCGGAGCTCGGCGGGCTCGGCCGGGGCGCGGTGTACAGGGCGCTGCCCGGCGTGACCGAGGCCGCTCCCGTTCAGCGGGAGACGGTGGACTTCGCGGGGACGCAGGCGACCCTCCTCGCCATGGACGCGGACCGGCTCGGGGGCGTCATGTTGTGGCGTGACGACCTCGTGTCCTCCCCGGTGCCGCGGCTCGGACGCGACCTCGCCGCCGCCCGCCCGCGGGTGTCGCCGATCCCGCTTCCCGGCGAGCCGCACGCCCTGTCCCTTCGCGTACGGCTCGGCCTCACGCCCCCCGGCGCCGCGCACGGGGAGGTCCGGTTGCGACTGGCGGTCGTGGACGCGCTCGGCACCGTCCAGCAGACGGCCGCCGTTTCTCTCGAGGAGGGCGGCCAGGAGGTGCGCTTCGACCTTCAGGCGCTCGCCGGGAGGTCGGGCCGGCCGGCATATCCCCTCGCCGTACAGGCTCTGCTGCTGGACCTGCCCGACCCGGGCGACCTGACAGCCGTGACACCCGCGCTGGACGGCCTGCGGACCGACACGGGAGCCGCCGTCCCGCTGCCCGACGCCTTGACGGCCTGGGCGGGTGTGGGTGAGCAATCGGTCGAACCAGGCGGTTTCACCGTTCGGGTGTCTCCTCCGTCCGCCCAGGCGGCGGCCCAGCCGTTGCGGCTGGCCGTCATGCCGAGCGCTCCCTCCGGCACCCGGGCGCTGCCGATAGTGGTCACCGCCGACCTGGCCGCCAAGGCCGGGCTGAAGGTGGGCGTGGCCGACTCCGTCACCATGAGCGGGGCCACGATGCTCGTGATGCCCGTCGCCATCGCGTCGGCGTTGCCCGGAACCGCCCCCGGCGAGCCGGCCCTGCTGACCGACCTCCGCACGCTGGCCTACCAGGATCTGACCGAGGGACGCGCGCCGCGTCCCATCGCCGAGTGGTGGCTGAGCGCGGGCGGAGGTGACACCTCCGCCGCCGTGGCCGCGCTGGCCCACCACCCCGAATGGAACCAGACCGTGGTGGACAGAGAGACCCTCGTCCGGCGGTTCCGTGACGACCCGCTGGCGAGTGGACTGCAGGGTGCGCTCGTGCTCGGCTTCCTGTCGGCGGTGGCCTTCGCGCTGCTCGGTTTCCTGGTCAACGCCGCGGTGGTGGCGCGGGAGCGCACGACCGAGTTCGCCCTGTTGCGCGCGATCGGCGTCAGCCACCGTCAGGTGTTCGGGTTGCTCGCCGTCGAGCAGTCGTTCGTCGTCGTCCTGTCGCTGGCCGCGGGCACGGGGATCGCCGTCGTCATGGCCGTGCTGGTGGTGCCGCACATCGTGCTCACCGGACAGGCGGCCGCGGTCACCCCGGCGGTCACGCTCGACATCCCCTGGGCTCCCACGGTCGCGCTGCTGGCCGCAGTCGCCGTGGCCCTGCTGGCCATCGTGGCGGCGCTGGCCCGCCGGTTGTCCGGGCACGGGCCGGGCAGTGCCGTACGGATCGGGGAGGACTGATGCCCTTCACGCTTCTGCGGGCGCATCGAGGAGCGGCGGCGGCGCTCGCGCTGCTCGCCTTCACCGCGTCCTTGCTGCTGGCGGTGTTGCCGCGCACCTTCGAGCAGTCGTACGACGACTCCCTCCGCCGCGTCCTGGACGACAGCACCGCCGACCTCGTCGACCTGGACGTGGCGTTCTGGCCGCAACCGATCGGCGACCTGTACACCAGCCCGTCGCGGTTCGCCGCCGCGGACGCCCAATGGCGGGGAGCCCTGCCGCCCGCCCTCCGGAAGGTCGTCCAGGCCGGTGGGAACGGCCACTACGGGGCGTCGACGTACGGCACGCCGGTGGTCGGCAGGGTGGGGGAGCCGAACCAGGACTTTCAGTTCGTCGACCTGGCCTGGCTGCCGGCGGCCGACCGCCGCGTGCGCTACGTCGAGGGAGCCCCGCCGGGGCCCGCCGGGCGTGTCCGGGTCGGCGGGCGGGACCTCGACCGGGTCGACCTCGCTCTCGTGCACGAGGCGGCGGACAAGCTGGGCCTGCACGTCGGCTCGACGCTGCTGCTCGGGGCGGACGGGCGGCTCGCCGCCCGCGTCACCGGGTTCTTCGAGCTCGTCGATCCCGCGGACGGGTTCTGGGAGCACAACCGGGGCGTCCCGCACGTGAGCCTGCGACCCAGCGGCGACATCGACCAGCTGTTGGTCACCGGGCTCACCGGCGCGGACAGCCTGGCCCACATGGACAGCAGTCTCGGCGTGCGGTACTCGTGGGTGCTCGGCCTCGACACGGGTGCGGTGACCGCGCGCAACGCCCCGGACGTGGTGGACGCTCTCGGCGTCTACAACCGGATGGTCGGCGGGAGGTCCACCGTGATGGGCCAGTACACGCTGGAGACCGGCCTCTCCCCGCTGCTCACCGGCTTCCTCAGGAAGCTGGCGACCGCGCAGACGCTGATGCTCCTCATCCTCGGCGGGCTCGGGCTGGTCTCGGTCGGCGTCATCGTGCTCGCGTCGCAGTTGCTGACCGAGCGGATGCGCGCCGGGCTGACGCTGATGCGGGCCAGGGGCGCGGGGCCGGTCCGGATCGTCGGCACGGGTTCCGCCGTGGCGGCCCTCGCGGCGCTGCCGGCCGTCCTGCTCGGGTACGGCCTGGCGTTCCTGGTGCCCGGCCCGGTCACCCCGGCCGCGCTGATCGGGCCCGTGATCCCGGCTCTGGCCGCGATCGCCCTCCCCGTCGTACGGCTCGCCCGGTCCTACCGCGAGCCGTTGAACGGCCGGCGGGAGGACGCCGTCCTGCGGCGGCCCTCGCCGCGCAGGATCGTCACGGAGGTGACGGTCGTCGGTCTGGCCCTGGCCGGGGCATACCTGCTGCCCACCCGGGGCCTCACCGGCGGCTCCGCGGAGGCGGGCGACCCGTTCCTGATGGCCGTGCCGGCCGCGCTGACGCTCGCGGCGGCACTGGTCACGCAGCGCGGCTACCCCTATCCGCTCCGCCTGGCCGGCCGGCTGGCACGGCATCGGGCCGTGCCCTTCCTCGCCCTCGCCCAGGCGGCCAGGGCCAGGGGGGCGGCCGCCCTGGCGGTGCTGATCCTGCTGCCCGCGCTGGCAGTCTCCGTGTTCGGGGCGGTGGTCTCCCAGGCGATCGGCGACACCCAGCGGACCGCCGCCTGGCGGCAGGTCGGTGCCTCCGCCCGGATCGAACGGGACGCCGACATCGCGCCCGGGACCATCGAACGGGTGCGCGAACTGCCGGGGGTCGAGGAGGTGCTGCCGGTGGCCAAGGGGATCGCCCAGATCAGCGTCGGCGGCCGCAGGGTGCGCATCGTCGCGGTGGATCTCGCGGCCTACCGGCGGATGGCGTCGGGCACCCCGCTCGTCGTGCCCGCACCGGCCCCCGGAGTGTCGGCAGGGGTGCCCGCGCTGGTCTCGCCGTCGCTCAGCGGCCTGACGACGTTCGAGCTCGGCTGGCCGGCGCGGATGACGGCGGTCAACAGGGGCACGATCAGCGCGCTGCCCGGACTGGCCGAGGCCGGCGACGAGCTGATCGTCCTGCCGTACGACGCGGCGAAGCGGTCGGGGACGGTTCCGTTCGCCAACACGCTGCTGGTGAAGGGGGACGCCGACCGGGCGAGCCTGGCCAGGGTCGTGAACGATCCGCAGGTCCTCGTGGTGACCGCCGACGACGCTCTGCGCAAGATCGCCGACAGCCCGCTGACGAGCACGATCGTGATGGCGTTCACCCTCGTCACGGTCGCTCTCGCGGGCTACGCGCTCGTGGCGGTGGTCATCGCGCTGATGATCGGCGCCGCGGACCGGGCCCGCACGCTCGCGTACCTGAGGACCGCCGGGCTGTCCCGGCGGCAGGCGCGGAGCCTGACCGTGCTGGAGATCGCGCCTCTGATCGTGCTCGCCTCGCTCGCGGGCCTCGCGCTCGGACTCGCGCTTCCGCTCGCACTCGGCTCCGGCATCGATCTGTCCGCCTACGCCGGCCTGCCGGTCGACGGGTTCCCGATCAGTCTGGGGACGCCGTCGCTGCTGGCCGCCGGAGTGGCCGCGGTCGCCGTCCTCGGTGCCTGTTTACACGCGATGACAGGGCGGGCGGTCGCCGGAGTCCTGCAAATGGGGCAGGCCCCGTGACAGGCCGCGCCCTGTGGTCATCGGCGGACTCTCGCGGACACGGGCCGCGGCCGGTCACTCCCGCAGCCGTGGCCAGTCACTCCCGCAGCCGTCGTCGAGAAGCCGCGGCTTTTTCGTTTCTCATGGAAATCGTCCGAGATTCCATGAGAAACGGAAACGGCGCCCATGCCCCCCGCCTAGATGTACCGCCCCGTGAGGTGGGTGACCCGGCTTGCGGATGGTCAGCCCCTGATCGCGGTGCGTCCGCGGTGAGCGCCCATGGGTGGGTGTCGCACTGCTGGGTACAGCACGACCTCGCTCGGAGGCGGAGCCTTTGTATTAATTGTGAACATGGCAGGTGGAGGCCCTCTCGGCGAGTTCTTGCGCGCCAGGCGTCAGGTCACGACGGTCGATCAGGCGGGAATGGACTCGGTCGCCCGCCGGCGGCGGACGACCGGGCTTCGCCATGACGAGGTCGCCCGGCTGGCCGGTGTCAGCACCGACTACTACGTGAGGCTCGAGCAGGGGAGGGAGCGTGATCCCTCGGATCAGGTCCTCGGCTCCCTCGCACGGGTGCTCCAGCTCGACCTCGAGGCCACCCGGCACCTCTACGAGCTGGCACACCGAAGGGCGAGTCAGCTGAGGAAGGTGATCGGCAGCCGGGGCGAGCCTGTCGGCCCGGAGGTGCTGCGCTTCATCGAGCGCCAGCACGACGTGGCGGCGTTCGTGGTGAACCGCCGTTGGGATGTGCTGGCGCAGAACCCGCTGAACGCCGCCCTTCATGAGGGTCTGGAGCACAACGGCAACCTGATGCGGATGACCTTCCTCAACCCCGCGTCCCGTGAGTTCTATCTGGACTGGGAGCAGGAGGCCTCGTTCAAGGTGGCACACCTCCGGGCCGCCGTGGGGGCGAACCACGACGATCCGTCCTTGTACGAGCTGGTCGAGGAGCTCTCGCTCGAAAGCGACGACTTCCGCCGGCTGTGGGCCCGGCATGAAGTGCGGGGCAGAACCCACGGGTCCATCCGTCTGCACCGCGACGATGTCGGTGACATGGCCTTCACCTTCGAGGTCTTCGCGGTCTGCCGGACCCCCGGCCAGCTTCTGGCGGTCCTCCAGGCCGAGTCCGGCAGTCCGTCCGAGCACGCTCTGGCCAGACTGGCCGGCCTCGCCGCCGCACGATGATGTGACGCGACCGCCGGGGTCCCGTCACCGGATCGGGAAGGGGACTCCGCGCTCGTCGTCAGGGCGCGGTCCGAAGATGCGCCTGTCCTGCTCCTGGATGCGGACGTCGTTGATGCTGGCCTCCCGGCGGGCCATGAGGCCGTCGGCGTCGAACTCCCAGAGTTCGTTGCCGTAGCTCCGCCAGAACCGGCCGTCGGCGTCGTGGCACTCGTACTGGAAGCGCACGGCGATGCGGTTGCCGTCGAAGGCCCACAGTTCCTTGCGCAGCGCGTAGTCGAGTTCGCGCTCCCACTTCCGGGTGAGGAACTCGACGATGGCCTCGCGCCCGGTCACGAAGGCGTCGCGGTTGCGCCAGACCGAGTCCGGCGTGTAGGCGAGCGCGACCCTCTGCGGGTCGCGGGTGTTCCACGCGTCCTCGGCGGCCTGGACCTTCTGCAGCGCGGTCTTGTGGTCGAACGGTGGCAATGGTGGGCGCTGGGCCATGCCCTCACCTCTCTGATGTGTGCGGGGGAACGATGCCCGTCGTGGAGAACGAGCGTTCTCCACTAACCTAGAGAACGCTGGTTCTCTCAGTCAAGGCAGGGGCGAGGTGATGGAGTGGATCGGGAGGCGGCGCGCGACCACGTGCTCGACGCGGCGGAGGAGTTGTTCTACGGCAGGGGCATCCAGGCCGTGGGCATGGACGAGATCCGCAGCCTGTCGGGTGTGTCGCTCAAGCGCCTCTACCAGCTGTTCGCCACGAAGGACCGGCTCGTCGAGGCCTACCTCGAGCGCCGCGACCTCAGCTGGCGGCGGCGCCTCGCCGAGCACGTGGAGTCGTGTGACGACCCGGAGGGCCGGATCATCGCCGTCTTCGACTGGCTCGAACTGTGGTTCGGCGAGCCCGGCTTCCGCGGGTGTGCGTGGATCAACTCCTACGGCGAGCTGGGGGCCACGTCGGCGACCGTCGCCGCGCAGGCCCGGCGGCACAAGCAGGCGTTCGGCCGATACCTGGAGACGCTCACCGACGGGGCTCACCTTCCCCGCGACCTGGCGGGCCATCTGCTCCTGCTCGCCGAGGGCGCCATGGTGACCGCCGGAATCCTCCGTGATCCCGGAACGGCGGCACAGGCCAGGGCGGCGGCCGGCCTGCTGCTCGAATCCGCCAGGCGGACACGTCCTCCGGCCCCAGCCGGGTGAGACGGAGGACGTCGCCCGAGGGGAGACGGAGGACGGCCGCCCCGGGCGGGGGCCGGACCGGGGGCGGCGGGCCGTGTGCCGGCCCGCGCCGTCAGTCCTTCCCGCCGCCGACAGACGCCGGTGCGGCGGCCGGGGTCTCGCGCACGGCGGCCGCGGACGCCCGGCGCCCGCGCACGGTGGGAATGAACAGCGCCACGACGACGGCGGCCGCCGAGGTCAGGGCGAGCACCGAGAAGCTGTGCGTGAAGCCCGACTCGTACGGCAGGCCACCGGGCTCCAGATGACCCGTGATGACGGAGCTCACCACCGCGGTGCCGATCGACCCGCCGATGGTGCGGATGTTGGCGTTCATACCACTGGCGGCGCCGGTCTGGTTCGCCGGCACGCTCTGCACGATCAGGTTGGTCATCGAGGCGTAGGCGAGGCCGAGGCCGAGACCGAAGACGCCGCCGGCGACGGCGATCTGCCACGGCTGATCGTGATAGACGGCGAACGCGGCGCACGAGAGCATGCTGCCCGCCGACCCCCACACGAGTTGGGCCTTGGCTCCGACGCGACGGGAGATCGGGCCGCTGACCGTTCCGCCGACGGCCATCGTCACGAGCATGGGCAACATCAGGAGACCGGCGCCGGTGACCGTGGAGCCGAACCCGTAGCCCGCCGCCCGGGGTATCTGCATGAACTGCGGCAGGAACGCGTACACGGAGAACATGCCCGCGCCGAACAGCAGCGCCACGAGGTTGGTCGTCCACACGGCGGGCAGCCGCATCATCCGCATGTCGATCAGCGGGTTGCGGGACCTCGTCTCGACCGTGATCCACAGGGCGAACAGGACCACCGCGGCGGCGAACGACGCGATCGTCCGGGCCGACCCCCAGCCCCACGACGAGGCCTCGCTGAGCGGGACCAGCAGCGCCACCAGCCACCCCGACAGGAGCACCGCGGCCAGCCAGTCGACGCGCCCCGGAGTCCGCACCGGAGACTCCGGCACATACCTGTAGGCGAGGATCGCGGTCACCGTCACGACGATCATCGGAATCCAGAAAAGCCACCGCCAGTCCAGCGCTCCGACGATCGGACCGGCCAGCACGATGCCCAGGCCGCCTCCGGCGGCGATGACGGCGGAAAGGCCGCCGACCGCGGAAGGCACCCGCTCAGGGGGGAACTCGTCGCGGATGATCCCGAACGACACCGGGAACACCGCTCCGCCGAGCCCCTGGACCACCCGGCCGACGATCAGCACCCCGAGGTTCGGGGCGAGCGCGGCGATCAGGCACCCGACGGCGATCGCGCCGAGGGCGACGAGAAGGGTGCGCTCCTTGCCGATCATGTCGCCGATGCGGCCCAGCAGAGGGGTCGCGACCGACGCGGACAACAACCACGCCGTCAGCACCCAGGTCACCGTGCCCTGGCTGGTGTGCAGATCGTGCTGGATGGTCGGCAGCACCGGGGTGACCAGCGACTGCATGATCGAGAATGCGGCGGCGGCGGCGGACAGCACCAGGAAGGTGCGCCGCGCCGTTGAGGTGGCGCCTGCCATGAAGAGTCCTTCGACTATGAATGACGCCTGGGCCGCGGGGGGGCATGCCGGCGAGGAGGCCGGCCGCCGGTGCCTCTCACGGCATCCGCGGACGACGACCCAGGCTGTAAAGTGGAGGAGAACCTCCGCAATAGCGGAGGTATGCCTCCACAATAACGGAGGCAAGCCTCCGCTGACAAACGGCCGCCTTACCTGGGAGTCATCTGTGACAGAGAGAACAATCACAGGCACCGGCTCCGCCGACGTGGTGCGGCGCCCGCACCGTGCCGACGCCCGGAGGAACTTCGACGCCCTGCTCGTCGCGGCGCGTGAGGCCTTCGCCCAGCACGGCACCGGGGCGTCGCTGGAGGACATCGCGCGCCGGGCGGGCGTCGGCATCGGCACCCTCTACCGCAACTTCCCGACGCGCCAGGACCTGTTCGACGCGGTGTACGTCGACGATGTGGAGGGGCTCCGCCGTGAGGCCGAGAAGGTGGCCGGCCTGCCGCCGTGGGAGGCCCTCGTCACCTGGTTGCGACGCTTCGTCGGATATGTCGCTACAAAGGCCGCGATCTCCGAAGCGCTCAACCGCGAATCCGCGATGTTCCGCTCGTGCAGAGACATCATGTACGGAGCAGGGGAGCCGCTGTTCGCACGGGCGCAGGAGGCCGGGGACGCCCGCGCGGACATCAGCTTCGACGACGTGCTCCGCCTGGTCGGCGGAATCACCGGAGCGTCCTTCGTCGACGACGAGCAGCGCGAGCGGGTGCTCGGAATCGCCCTCGACGGTGTGCGCGCCCGGCCTGCCGGGGCGGTCTGACCCCGCCGCCCGTGTCACCGCCTTCTACGCATGCGAACAGCGGTGACCCGCGGGGCGGGGATCATGCGGACGGTGTGGGCCAGTCCCAGTGCGGGACCTCGCGGAGCGGGTGCAACTGGTCATCGGTCTCCGCATGGGAGTTCTGCACGGCCACCTGCGAGCCGAACTCGACGTGGGACCGGAGCGCCTCACGGAACGGCGGGTCGGCGGGAAGCCCTGCCCGATCCGCGGCCGCCATGTACAACTCGACGAACCGCTGCCGTTGCGGCTCGCTGATCCTCAGACCGCGGTGGACTTCGATGAGCCCGAGAAAACCACCCATTTCCTGGGAGAACGTTTCGGGACCGCCGAAGGTCTCGGCGGTGAAGGCCGTCAGGTGTGCCACGTGCTCAGGCCGTCCCGCGCCGAACAACGGCTGCAGCAGCGGATCGGACAGGACACTGGCGTAGAAGATGTCGATGAACCGGTGAAGGCCGTCGTGACCGCCTGCGTGATCATAAAGCGACTCCATGATTACATCGTTACCTATACATGCGCGTCTGTGACCCCCATCCCCAGGATCGGATTCCGACCGCTGAGAGGGCGGCCGGAGGGCGTCGATAGCATCCGATCATGCCTTCCCCGCACCACGAGCCCCGCAGCCTCGTTCTTCTCGGGTCGACCGGGTCGATCGGCACCCAGGCGATCGACGTCATCCAGCGCAACGCCGGCCGCTTCCGCGTCAGGGCCCTCTCCGCCGGCGGCGGGGATCTCGACCTCCTCGCCCGGCAGGCGCTCGACCTGGAGGTCGGCTACGTGGGCATCGCCGCGGCCGACGGCGCGCGGAGATTCCAGGACGCGCTGCGGGCGGAAGCCCGGCGGCGCGGCCTCGGCTCCGCCGGGTCGTCTCTGCCGGAGATCGTCTGCGGTCCCGACGCCTCGGCGCGGCTCGCCTCGTTGCCCTGTGACGCGGTGCTCAACGGCATCACCGGCTCGGTCGGTCTCGCGCCCACCCTGGCGGCGCTGGAGGCCGGGAGCAGGCTGATCCTCGCGAACAAGGAATCGCTCATCGTCGGAGGGGCGCTGGTCAAGAAACTGGCGGCGCCCGGCCAGATCATCCCGGTCGACTCCGAGCACTCCGCGCTCTTCCAGTGCCTCCAGGGCGGGAAGACGGAAGAGGTACGCCGCCTGATCGTCACCGCCAGCGGCGGACCCTTCCGCGGACGCACCCGCGCCGAGATGGCGGACGTCACCGCCGAACAGGCGCTCGCGCACCCGGTCTGGAACATGGGGCCGGTCATCACGGTCAACTGCGCGAACCTGGTCAACAAGGGGCTGGAGGTCATCGAGGCCCATCTCCTGTTCGACATCCCCTTCGACCGGATCGAGGTCGTCGTCCATCCGCAGGTGATGGTCCACTCCATGGTCGAGTTCCACGACGGCTCGACCCTGGCCCAGGTCGCTCCACCGGACATCCGCATGGCGCTCGCCCTGGGAATGTCGTGGCCCGACCGTGTGCCGGACGCCGCGCCCGCCTGTGACTGGACCAGGGCGTCCTCCTGGGATTTCCTTCCCGTCGACCACGACGCCTTCCCCGGCCTCCGCCTGGCCTGCGCGGCCGGGGAAGCGGGGGGAACGACGCCCGCGGTGTTCAACGCCGCCAACGAGGAGTGCGTCGCGGCCTTCCTCGACGGGCGCCTGTCGTTCCTCGAGATCACCGACACGGTCGAACGCGTGATGGGCGAGCACGACCAGGCCGTCGGCGAGATGACGCTCGAAGCCGTGCTGGCCGCGGAGACGTGGGCCCGGGTGCGGGCGCGGGAGCTGACCGGCGCGGCATGATCCCGCGACGGGTGGTCAGCGCATGACGGCCTGGAGGAACCTCATGGTCGCCTGGGCGGTCTCGTACCGCCACGAGGCCAGCGTGTGGTCGAACCCGGTGGCCTGATCCAGGCGGCGCTCCAGGCCGGCGATGATCGGGATCAGGTGGTCACGCTGGGCGTCCAGCAGCGGCCCCGGGCTGACTCCGGCTCGGTCGAGGAGGGCGAGCTTGACCAGGAGTTCTGAGCGGATGTCGCGGATGTGACCCACCGGCCGCACCAGCCAGGCCTGAACGGCGGCCAGGCCCGCGGGGGTCGCGGCGACGAGGTTGCGTTCCGGCCCGCCGTCGCCGGGGGCGGTGCCCGCCCGCTGGATCAGGGCGAGATCGGACAACCGGCCGCACGCGCGGTAGACCAGCGGCTTGGGGACCTGCCAGATCGCGCCGACGGGGCCCGAGGCCCCGGTGATCCGGGCGACCGCGAATCCGTGTGTGGGACCTTCGGCGACCAGGGCCAGCACCAGCCATTCGGTGAACGACAACGGGGGCGGCTCCACGGATCCAAGACTAGAGGCCGGGGCCCCCTTGTCTTCTCACATCGCAAGTAGTCTCATTGTGACTACTGGCTCGCCCGGCCCCCCAGGCCGGCTGACCGCCGGCACGTGGTGCGGCCGGGAGAGCGCCCTCTGAACAGATGGGAGCCGACACTGATGACGGTGACCCTGGAAAAGAGCGTCGAGGACTTCGTAGCCACTCCGCGGCAGCTCTTCATCGACGGGCGATGGGTGGACGCGGCCTCGGGCAAGACGTTCGCCACCCCCAATCCGGCCACCGGTGAGACCCTCGCACACGTCGCCGAGGCCGACACCGAGGACGTCGACCGGGCCGTGCGCGCCGCCCGGCGGGCCTTCTCCGGACCGTGGTCGCGGATGAGCGCCTCACAACGAGGCCGGATCATCTGGAAGATCGGGGACCTGATCCTCGAGCACGCGGAGGAACTCGCCCAGCTGGAGTCGCTGGACAACGGCAAGCCCCTGGCCGTGGCGCGCGCGGCGGACGTCCCGCTGGCCGCCGACCTGTTCCATTACATGGCGGGCTGGGCCACGAAGATCGAGGGGAACACGATCGCCCTGTCCGTGCCGTACATGCCGGGTGCGGGTTTCCACGCCTACACGCTGCGCGAGCCGGTCGGCGTGGTGGCCCAGATCATCCCCTGGAACTTCCCGCTGCTGATGGCCGCCTGGAAACTGGGGCCCGCCCTGGCGACCGGGAACGTGGTGATCCTCAAGCCCGCCGAGCAGACCCCGCTGTCGGCGCTGCGGCTCGCCGAACTGATCGCCGAAGCCGGGGTGCCGGACGGCGTGGTCAACGTCCTCCCCGGGTACGGCGAGACGGCCGGTGCGGCGCTCGCGGCCCACGACGACGTCGACAAGGTCGCCTTCACGGGCTCCACGGAGGTCGGCAGGCTGATCGTGCACGCCGCGGCCGGGAACCTGAAGAAGGTCACTCTGGAACTCGGCGGCAAGAGCCCCAATGTCGTGTTCGACGACGCCGACCCCGAGATCGCCATCGCGGGCGCGGCGAACGCGATCTTCTTCAACCACGGCCAGTGCTGCGTGGCGGGATCACGGCTGTTCGTGCACGAGAGCAGGTTCGACGAGGTGGTCGAGGGCGTCTCCGAGATCGCCCGCGGCATCAAGCTCGGCTCCGGGCTGGAGGCCGACACGCAGATGGGTCCCCTGGTCTCCGACGAGCAACTGCGCCGGGTGACGGGCTACCTGGAGTCCGGCCGCACCGAGGGCGCGGAGACGCGGGCCGGCGGCAGGCGTCACGGCGACCGCGGCTACTTCGTGGAGCCCACCGTCCTGACGGGCACCCGCCCCGACATGAAGGTCGTCCGCGAGGAGATCTTCGGGCCGGTCGTGGTCGCCGCTCCGTTCTCCGACCTGGACGAGATCGCCGCCCAGGCCAACGCCACCAGCTTCGGACTGGGCGCGGGAATCTGGACCCGAGACATCTCCAAGGCGCACACGCTGGCCGCGAAGATCCGGGCCGGCACCGTCTGGATCAACTGCTACAACGTCTTCGACGCGGCCCTGCCGTTCGGCGGTTACAAGCAGTCCGGATGGGGACGAGAGATGGGCCACGAGGCGCTGGAGGCCTACACCGAGGTGAAGGCGGTCTGCGCCCAGATCGGAGGCTAGCCCTCCACAGGCTCCCGAGGACGCTGTGAGACCGGATATCCGCACCGTCACCGGGATCGGGTGGGGTGGCCGCGTCGGCCACCCCACCCTCAGCACTTCACGCCCCGGTCGTCAGACGTCGCCGAGTACGCCGAGTTCCTCGAGGGTCAGCAGCCGGGAACGGGTCAGGAAGCGCATCCCCTCGGGTGCCTCCAGGGAGAATCCGGCGCCCCTGCCCGGCACCACGTCGATGGTGATGTGGGTGTGCCGCCAGTACTCGAACTGCGACGCCGACATCCACACCGGGATCGGCGCGGCGACGCCGTCGACCGTGAGGTCGCCGAGGTGGACGTCGGCGGCGCCGGTGCGGAACTCTCCCGCCGGGTAGCACATCGGCGCGCTGCCGTCGCAACATCCGCCGGACTGGTGGAACATCAGCGGGCCGTGCTCCTCGGTGAGCCGGCGCAACAGGCCCGCCGCGGTCTCGGTGAGGTCCACGCGTCCCTCCGAAGAGGGTGATCCGCCGTCAGGGCCCGGCATGATCAGAAGAACCCTTGCGCGTTCTGCGCGTACGACACCAGGAGGTTCTTGGTCTGCTGGTAGTGGTCGAGCATCATCTTGTGGTTCTCGCGGCCGATGCCCGACTGCTTGTACCCCCCGAAGGCGGCGTGCGCCGGATACACGTGGTAGCAGTTGGTCCACACGCGTCCCGCCTGGATCTCCCGGCCGGCGCGGTAGGCGGTGTTCCCGTCCCGCGACCACACCCCGGCCCCCAGCCCGTACAGGGAGTCGTTGGCGATCTTGATCGCGTCGTCGTACTCGTCGAACTTCGTCACCGACAGGACGGGCCCGAAGATCTCCTCCTGGAAGATCCGCATCTTGTTGTCGCCCTCGAACACCGTCGGCCGGACGTAGTACCCCCCGGACAACTCGCCGCCGAGATCCGCCCGCTCGCCTCCGGTGAGGACGCGGGCGCCCTCTTCCTTGCCGATGTCGATGTAGGAAAGGATCTTCTCCAGTTGGTCGTTGGACGCCTGGGCCCCGATCATCGTCTCGGTGTCCAGGGGGTGGCCCTGCCTGATCCTCTCCACCCGCGGGATCGCGTCGGCCAGGAACGACGAGTAGATGGACGACTGGATCAGCGCCCGCGACGGGCAGGTGCACACCTCGCCCTGGTTCAGCGCGAACATCGCGAAGCCCTCCTGCGCCTTGTCGTAGAAGGCGTCGCGCGCGTCCGCGACATCGCGGAAGAAGACGTTCGGGCTCTTGCCCCCGAGTTCGAGGGTGACCGGGATGATGTTCTCGCTGGCGTACTGCATGATCAGCCGCCCCGTGGTGGTCTCCCCGGTGAACGCCACCTTGCGGACTCCCCGGTGCTGCGCCAGCGGCTTGCCCGCCTCCACGCCGAACCCGTTGACCACGTTCACCACTCCCGGCGGGAGCAGATCGGCGATCAGTTCGAGCACCACGTGGATCGACGCGGGGGTCTGTTCCGCGGGCTTGAGCACCACCGTGTTGCCGGCCGCCAGCGCCGGGGCCAGCTTCCAGGTGGCCATCAGGATGGGGAAGTTCCACGGGATGATCTGTCCGACCACGCCCAGGGGCTCGTGGAAGTGGTAGGCCACGGTGTCGGGGTCGAGTTGCGAGATCGAACCCTCCTGCGCGCGGATCGCCCCGGCGAAGTAGCGGAAGTGGTCGATGGCCAGCGGGATGTCGGCCGCGAGGGTCTCCCGTACGGGCTTGCCGTTCTCCCAGGACTCGGCCACCGCGATGGCCTCCAGGTGCTGTTCCATCCTGTCGGCGATCTTGTTCAGCACCTCGCTGCGCGCGGCGGGCGAGGTACGGCCCCAGGCCGCGGCCGCGCCGTCCGCGGCACGCACCGCACTGTCGACGTCCTCGGCGGTGCCCCGCGCCACCACGGTGAACGTCCTGCCGGTCACCGGAGTGGGATTCTCGAAGTACCGTCCCTTGGCCGGCGGTACGTACTCTCCGCCGATGAAGTGATCGTAACGAGGCTGGAACGACACGACACTGCCGGCCTCGCCCGGCGCCGCATACCGCACCATGCGCCTGACCTCCCCAAACGCTGAATTATTCTGAAACCGGGGGATACGCCGAACGTAAGGAAATCGGCGTTGCAGCGTCGTTGCACGGGGGAGGCGCGGGCACGGCGCTGCTCGCCCGCTCTCGCCGGCACGGCTCCGGGCCGGGACGCGGGTGTGAACCCGGCCATCGTCGGTGGCGGCCGCCCTGACGCGCCCCTCAGGGTCGCCGCGGAGTGCACCATGGATCTCGAAATCGCTGGGATCACGGCGGCCGCGAGTCTGTCGCCGGATCCCGGAGCGCAGTTCCACCTGCTGCAGCAGGTCCGCGAGGCCGTTCTCAGCGGCGAGCAGCCGCCCGCCCCGCCCCGCCCGATGGTCTCCGAGTCCTGGCGGCGCTCGCTGGCCGCGCACGTGGACCCCGACCACTACCGCCCGCCGGTCGTCTACGGATCGGAAGAGGTGGCCGACGTGCGCTCGGCTCACCCGTTGCACGCGGTGGTGCCGCTGCTGCGCGAACTGCTCGTGGGCATCGCGGACGAGTCCCGGCACGTCATGCTCATCACTGATGCGGACGGCACGATCCTGTGGCGCGAGGGACCGTCGGACATCTGCCGGCGCGCGGATCCGATCGGGTTGCGCGAGGGCGTCCGCTGGACCGAGGACGCCATCGGGACCAACGCGATGGGCACCGCGCTCGCGATCGACGGCCCGGTGCAGATCTACTCCGCCGAGCATCTCGTGCGCACCTACCATCCCTGGACCTGCGCCGCCGCGCCCATCCACGACCCGGACACCGGGACGACGTTCGGCGCGATCGACGTCAGCGGGCCGCTCCACACGTTGCACCCCGCTGTGGTCTGCCTGGTCAACGCCGCCGCGCGACTCGCCGAGGGACACCTTCGCGATCTGATGGAGTCACGCGACGAGCGCCTGCGGGCCGCGAACATGCGGCACCTGACAGGGTTACGAGGTGAGGCGGGCGCACTGCTGACCAGGACCGGCCGGGTCGTCGCGGCCCAGCCGGAGATGCGGTGGCCCGGCCGGATCTCCGTCCCGCCCGGCGCCGATCGGGTCCTGCTCGACGGCGGACTCGAGGCGCTGGTGGAGCCGCTGCCGGAGGGCTATCTCCTCCGGGTTCCCCGTCCGGCGCGGGCGGCGGACCACCGGGCCAAGCTCTCGTTGTCGTTCCTCGGCGACCGGCCGGCGGCCGTGCTGGACGGCCGCGAGTTGCCCCTGACCCTGCGGCGAGCCGAGTTGCTCGCCGTGCTCGCCCTGCATCCCGCCGGCCTGACCGCCGAACAACTCGCGCTGCACCTCTACGGGGACGAGGGCAACCCCACGACGGCCCGTTCGGAGGTCCACCGGCTCCGGGCGCAGGTCGGCGAGTCCGTCATGGATCCCCGGCAGTACCGGCTGCGGGCGGACGTCGAGGCCGACTTCCTGGCCGTGCGGGCCGCGTTGCGGGCAGGCGACGTCCGGACGGCGGCGGCGGCCTGTCACGTGCCGCTGCTCGCCCGTTCCGAGGCCCCCGCGATCCGGGCGGAGCGCTACCAGTTGCTCGCGGCGCTGCGGTCGGCGGTCCTCGACCACCACGACCTCGAGGCGTTATGGACGTTCGGGCAGAGCGAGCCGGGAAGCGACGACCTCGAGGTGTTCGAACGCCTCGCAGGCGAACTGCACCCGCACGATCCGCGGCAGGCGGTCGCCGCGGCCAGGCTGGCCTGGCTGCTCACCGAGGACGACGAGGAGGAACGGTCGCCGGGGGAGGTGCGCCGCCGGGCGGCTGACCGGTGAGCGCGGCGACCCCCGCGGCCAGGGCGGCGCGCTGCCCGTCCGTCCAGGAGGCCGCGTCGCCCGCGTTCATGGGGTGACCGTGGGCCAGGGTGAGGATGTGGTCGAGAAGCTCCGCGGCCGGGAGGACGGCGCTGACGAGCCCGGCCGCCTGGGCCTGTTCGAGGGCTGCGGCCTTGTGGGCGAGGGCCGACCTGATCAGAGGCGAGGACCGCATGGAGTCCGGGCGTTCCAGGGTCTGCCACAACTCCAGCCGGACCAGGTGGGGGTTGGCGCGGTAGAAGTCGAAGACGCGCTGGGCGTACCCGGGCAGGTCGGCGGCGTCGAAGGGGACGGCGCTCTGGACGAGCAGGATGTTGTGTTCGAGGACGGCGTCGAACAGGCCGTCCTTGTTGCCGAAGTACGCGTAGATCATCCGCTGGTTGGCTCCGGCGCCGTCCGCGATGCGGGCGATACGCGCACCGGAGAGGCCGAGAGCGGAGAATTCCGCGGTGGCGGCGTCCAGGATGCGGCGTCGTGTCGCCGCCGCGTCCCGGGCGGACCGCGGGCCGCCGGCGTCAGGAGCCACTGGGGGCCACCGCGTGCCGCTCGCGCATGTCATCGATCATGGTGGGTCTCCCGTTCCCTGTCGCGCTTCGCCTGATCTGTGCAGTGATGCACGTGGTCACGCATCGGCGGATCGACTGAGATCCTCCCACCGGTCCAGCTCGGCGATCTTGCGCTCCTCGTTCTCGCGGATGCGGTCGAAGGCGGCGGCGGAGAGAGGAAGCCGGAGCGGCGGTTCCGGCAGTTCGAGCACGCCGAGCAGCACGTCCGCGGCGCGCCGCGGGCTCACGCCGTAGGCGGCGTCCGGATCGCCGTATCGCCTCAGCATCGGCGCCATGGCCTCCGCGTACGGCGCGCTGGGCTTCAGGAGCCTCATCGACGACGCCAGAGTCGTCGCCATGGAGCCCGGCTCCACGATCGTCACCTTCACCCCGAATGGCGCGACCTCGGCCGCCAGCGCCTCGGAGAATCCCTCCAGCGCGAACTTCGCCGTCACGTAGGCGCCCAGGCCGACGGCCGGCGCAAGCCGTCCGCTCACTGAGGACACCTGCACGACATGCCCGCCGCGCTGCTCCCGCAGGACCGGCAGAGCGGCCTTGGTCATGTGGACCGCACCCCACAGGTTGGTCTCCACCTGCGCCCGGAAGTCCTCCAGGCCGGTGTCCTCGATGGCGGCGATGTCGGAGTAGCCGGCGTTGTTGACCAGGACGTCCAGGCGGCCGAACTCCTCCACGGCGGTCCGGACGGCGGCGCCGGCGGCCTGCGGATCGGTGACGTCGAGGGGGACGGCGCGCGCGGCGCGCGGGTGCTCCTCCACCAGATCGCGCACGGCGGCGAGGTCGCGTGCGGTGACCACCACCTGGTGACCCCGCTCCAGCGCGGCTTCCGCCAGTGCCCTTCCCAGCCCCCGGGAACTGCCGGTGACCATCAGAGTCTTCTTCACTGCCCCGCCTTCACGTTGGTAAGTAACTGCATACTTACCAACCTACAACGGTGCCGGCGCGGCTCGTCACGGGGGAGTCCGTACGGCCTGGCACCTTCGGGACCTGCCACGACGGACGCCGGGGACGCAACGCCGTTGCAACGCGACGCCTCCTACCATTTCCTCGTTCGTCGACGCCTCCGTGAACTCATGGCCGTCGAGGCCTGAGACAGCGACGCCTCCCGTGGCATCGAGCCCGCAGAGTCGCGTGTGAAGGCAGGTACGAGTCGATGACCCCCGCCGAACTGGATCCGCAACACGACTACCCCCTGGCGTCCCGTCGGCCCGAGCTGATCAGGACCCCCACCGGCAAACGGCTCGACGAGATCACCATGCGGGCCGTCCTGGACGGCGAGGTCGTGGCCGAGGACCTCCGCATCGCGGCCGAGACGCTCCGGCTGCAGGCGCGGATCGCCGACTCCGTCGGCAGGCCGCAGCTCGGCCAGAACTTCCGCAGAGCTGCGGAGATGACGGCGCTGCCCGACGAGGAGGTGCTGCGGATCTACAACGCGCTCCGGCCGGGCGCCTCCACCAAGCAGGAACTCGCCGGCATCGCCGAGGAACTGGAGCGCGACCACTCCGCAACGCTGTGCGCCCGGCTGATCAGGGAAGCGGCCGAGGTGTACGAGCGCCGGGGCATCCTCGCGGGCTGACCACGCCGGAGGCGTCAGGAGATGGGAGCGTAGATGAAGGCCAAGAACGTCACGGGCGACCCGGGACGGGGAACCGCCCGGCGATCCAGGCGCACCGAGATCCTGGAGAACCGTCCCGTCAACCTGGACGGCTTCGTCGAGGAGTGGCCCGAGGTCGGCATGGTCGCCATGGACAGCCCCTTCGACCCGTCGCCGAGCGTGCGCGTTGAGAACGGGATCGTCGTGGAGATGGACGGGAAGGACAGGAAGGACTTCGACTTCCTCGACCAGTTCATCGCCGACCACGCGATCGACGCCGGCGCCGCCGAACAGGCGATGGCGCTGGAGCCCATCGAGATCGCGTACATGCTGGTCGATCCGAGGGTGTCGCGGGCCGACGTGCTGGCGGTTTCGCGCGGCCTCACACCCGCCAAGCTGCTCGAGGTCGTCAAGACCATGAACGTCGTCGAGATGATGACGGCCCTGCAGAAGATGCGGGCTCGGCGCACCCCGGCGAACCAGGCGCACTCCACGAGCGCCAGGGACAACCCGGTCCAGGTGGCCGCGGACGCGGCGGAGGCCGCGCTGCGGGGGTTCCGCGAGCTGGAGACCACACTCGGCGTCGTCCGCTATGCGCCGCTGGTGGCCATCGCCCTGCAGGTCGGGGCGCAGACCGGAAAGCCCGGCGTGCTCACCCAGTGCGCGCTGGAGGAGGCCACCGAGCTCGAGCTCGGCATGCGCGGCATCACGGCCTACGCGGAGACGATCTCGGTGTACGGCACCGAGCAGGTGTTCTGCGACGGAGACGACACCCCGTGGTCGAAGGCGTTCCTCGCGTCCGCCTACGCCTCGCGCGGGATCAAGATGCGGTTCACGTCGGGGACGGGCTCCGAGGTGCAGATGGGCAACGCCGAGGGCAAGTCCATGCTCTACCTGGAGGTCCGCTGCATCCTGGTCGCCAAGGGCGCCGGGGTCCAGGGCCTGCAGAACGGCTCGATCAGCTGCATCGGGGTGCCCGGCGCGGTCCCGGCGGGCATCCGCGCCGTGCTGGCGGAGAACCTGATCGCCAGCACCGTCGACCTCGAGTGCGCCTCCGGCAACGACCAGTCCTTCTCGCACTCCGACATGCGCCGCACCGCGCGGCTGCTGCCGCAACTGCTGTCCGGCACCGACTTCATCTGCTCGGGTTATTCCGGTGTGCCGAACTACGACAACATGTTCGCCGGATCGAACCTGGATCCCGAGGACTTCGACGACTGGAACACCATCCAGCGCGACCTGCAGGTCGACGGCGCGCTCCGGCACGTCCCCGAGGCGGAGATCCTCTCGGCCCGGAACCGGGCCGCGCGTGCGCTGCAGGGGGTGTTCGCCCATCTCGGCCTGGCGCCGATCACGGACAGGGAGATCGAGGCGGTCACCTACTCGCACGGCAGCAGGGAACTGCCGCTGCGGGACGTGCTCGAGGACCTGAAGGCGGCGCAGTCGGTCATGGACCGGGGCGTCACCGGACTCGACATCGTCAAGGGACTGGAAGCCGGCGGGTTCCCCGACGTCGCCGAGACCTTGCTCGGTGTGCTGAGGCAGCGGGTCTCCGGCGACCTCCTCCACACGTCGGCGATCCTGACGCCGGAGCTGACGACGCTCTCGGCCGTCAACGACCCGAACGACTACGCGGGGCCCGGCAGCGGATACCGCCCGGGCGGTGCGCGCTGGGAGGAGATGAAACGACTGCGGCACGTCGTGAGCGCCCGCGATCCGGAAGAGGGGACCGGCCCGTCGGCGGGCGCGGTCACCGGCAGGACGCTGAGCCTGAAGGAGAAGGGCCCCGCGAGGCCCGGGCGCCGCTCCGGCGAGGTGGTCATCGGCCTCTCCCCGGCGTTCGGCGACTTCTTCTCCAGGACGATCGTCGAGGTCCCGCACGCCGAGGTGCTGCGCGAACTGCTGGCCGGCGTGGAGGAGCAGGGGGTGCACGCCCGCGTCATCCGGGTCCGCGGCAGCTCGGACCTGGCGGTCATCGCACACACCGCGGCCAGGCTCTCCGGGTCCGGCATCGGAGTCGGCATCATGTCGCGCGGCACCACCATGATCCACCAGAGGGACCTGCTCCGCCTGTCCAACCTGGAGCTGTTCCCGCAGGCGCCCCTGATGGACCTGGAGACCTTCCGCAGGATCGGCCGCAACGCCGCCCGCTATGCGAAGGGGGAGTCGCCGGAACCGGTGCCCTCGCGCAACGACCACATGGCCCGCCCGCGCTGGCAGGCCAAGGCCGCGCTGCTGCACATCAAGGAGACCGAGTTCGTACAGCCGGGCGCGGAACCGGTGGAACTCGAGGTGCTGATCCGCATGCTCCACACCGGCTGAGGGACACGGTCATGTCCCTGGTGGTGGGAGTCGACATCGGCAACTCGACGACGGAGGCCTGCGCCGCGGAGATCGGTGAGGACGGGCAGGTCACCTACCTCTCCGCGGCTCTGGGCAGGACTTCGGGGGTGAAGGGGACCACGGCGAACGTCCCGGGTGTCGTCGAGGTGGTGCGCGGCGCGCTGGCCGCGGCCGGGCGCGATCCGGCCGACGTCCAGGCGGTGCTGGTCAACGAGGCCACCCCGGTGATCAGTGGGCTGGCCATGGAGACCATCACCGAGACGATCATCACCGAGTCCACGATGATCGGGCACAACCCCGACACTCCGGGCGGCGTCGGGCTGGGGGTCGGCACCACCGTGGCCTTCGCCGAACTGCCGGGATGTGCCCCGGACGACGCGGTGATCTGCGTCGCGGGGGCGGGCACGGACTTCGAGGACGTCGCGGCGGGGATCAACGCCGCCACCGCGCGCGGGGTCCGGGTCGCCGGCGCGGTCGTGCGCGCCGACGACGCCAACCTGATCGTCAACCGGCTCCGTGAGCCGATCCCGGTGGTCGACGAGGTCACGCTGGTGGACCGGGTGCCGCTGGGCATGCCGGCCGCGGTCGAGGTCGCGGAGCAGGGCCGCACCATCCGGACCCTGTCCAACTCCTACGGGATCGCCACGGTGTTCGGGCTCGACCCCGACCAGACCCGCCTGATCGCCCCCGTGGCGCGGGCCCTCGTGGGCAACCGTTCGGCCGTCGTGGTCCGCACGCCGGCGGGGGACATCACCGACCGCAGGATTGCGGCCGGCGGCCTCACCCTGATCGGCGAACGGGCGAAGCGGTCGGTCGACATGGACGCCGGCGCCGAGGAGATCATGGAGACGCTGCGCCGGGTTCAGCCGCTGGTCGACGCGGACGGCGAGCCCGGAACGCACGTGGGCGGAATGCTCGCCCGCGTTCGCGACACCATGGCGGACCTGACGGCGATGCCGCGCGATGCCGTACGCATCCAGGACGTGCTCGCCGTGGACACCTTCGTCCCGCAACGGGTCACCGGCGGCCTGGCGGGGGAGTTCGCGCTGGAGAACGCCGTCGCGCTGGCCGCGATGGTGCGCACCAGCAAGGGGCCGATGGAGTTGCTCGCCGCGCGGCTGCGCGAGGCGCTCGGCACCGAGGTGCTCATCGGCGGCGTCGAGGCCGACATGGCTCTGCTGGGCGCGCTCACCACCCCCGGGACGGCGAAGCCGGTGGCGATCCTCGACCTCGGCGGTGGATCCACCGACGCGGCGGTCGCCATGGAGGACGCCGAGGTGCGCTCGGTCCATCTCGCCGGCGCCGGCGACCTGGTCACCAGCCTGATCGACTCCGAACTCGGGCTGGAGAGCCGGGAGCTCGCCGAAGAGATCAAGAAGTTCCCGCTGGCGAAGGCGGAGAGCTTCTTCCACATCCGCATGGAGGACGGCACGGTCCGTTTCTTCGACGAACCCCTGCCCGCCGAAGCCTTCGCACGGGTCGTCGTCCTCGCCGATGCCGGGATGCAGCCGATCCGGACCAGGCACGGCGTGGAGAAGATCCGTCAGGTGCGCAGATCGGCCAAGCGGCGGGTCTTCGTGACCAACGCGCTGCGCGCGCTGGAGCAGGTCGCCCCGGCCGGTGACATCAGGCGGATCGGCTTCCTGGTCGTCCTCGGCGGCGCCGCGCTGGACTTCGAGATCCCCGACATGATCGCCGAAGCCGTATCGGAGTTCGGGATCGTCAGCGGCACCGGCAACGTGCGTGGTTGTGAGGGCCCGCGCAACGCCGTGGCCACCGGCCTGGTCGCCCGCCACGCCTCGGCGCGCGCGACGTGTGCGGCAGTGAGGTGCGGTTAGGCCATGGATCGAGAACCGCACTCCGGGCGGGCCGCAGAGAGCGGGCCCGGGCCCACGGGACGGAACCGGCCCGCGGTGGTGGTGCTGTGCCGTCCCGGAAACCTCCACTGCCTGCGTGAACTCGGCGCCGGCATGGAGGAGGAAGGGGTGCCGTTCCGGACCGAGGACGCTACGGGCGGCAGCGCGGTGGAGCTGGCCTTCGCCGCGGCCCAGGCGTCCAACCTGGACGTCGGGGTGGGGGTGGACGACGCGGGGAGCGTGTGCGTGCACCATGCGAAACTTCCGCCGGACATGCCCGCGCTGGCGGGCCGGGCGGCCGACGCCCGGACCCTGGGGCACAACGCGGCCAGGCTGGTCGTCGGCATTCCGTTCAAGGACGCGCCGGTCCGCACCGGTCAGTGAAGGAGGCACCATGGCGAACGTACGGCTCCGCCTCGCCGACGCCCGAGTCGTGCTGGAGGCCGCGCTGGGCAAGGCCGAGGAGATGGGGCAGCCCATGAACGTCGCCGTGGTGGACGGCGGCGGTCACCTGCTGGCGTTCGCGCGCCAGGACGGCGCGATACTCGCGAGCATCGACATCGCCGTCCGCAAGGCCCGCACCGCCGTGCTGATGGCGATGACGACCGAAAAGCTCGGAGTGTCCGCCGCGCCCGGCGGCCCGCTGTACGGCATCGAGGTGACCAACGACGGCTTGGTGATCTTCGGCGGCGGCATCCCGCTGACAGGGGAGGACGGCGAGGTCGCCGGCGGGATCGGGGTGAGCGCGGGAACCGTCGAGCAGGACGTCGCGGTCGCGACGGCCGGCGCGGACGCCTTCGGGAACGGCCTGGCGCAGCCGTCCGCCTGAAGGCCGTCGCGTCCGGCCGGATGTCGTGACGCCGGAGCGACGGGACACACGAGCGAAGAAGCGCGTGTGGATCTTCGGCGCGAAGTGTTCTCAATCACCTCCACATGCGATAGAAGATCAATTGCATCCCCTGACTCTTCTTGAGGTACATGTGAAGAAGCTCCTCCGACTTCTGGCGGCACCGTTCCTGGTGGCGGCCGTCATGGTCACCGCCCTCTCCGCCCCCGCCAGCGCCGACACTGCCGAAACCGACGCGGAGATCGCCGCTCAGTGGCAGACGGCCTGGGACACCTACGACTTCACCGACGTCACGCCGCCCCTCCCGGGCTCGGGCCGGAGCCGGGTCAAGACCAGCATCACCGTCAAGATCGACGCGCCGATCAAGAACGTGTTCGCCGCCTACTCCAACATCAACAACCACATCGGCAGGGCCGCGTTCCTCAAGCGGGTCGTCACCCACGACACCTACTTCTCCTGCGGCCTGCGGTACAACGACTTCACGGCCATCGAGGACATTCCGTTCGAGGGGACCGTCGTCTCCCTGAAGACGCACGCACAGCAGCGGATCGACCGCGACGACTACTCCTACGAGACGGACACCTGGTCGGAGCCCAACGTGGTCACGCACCAGAAGATCGTCTTCAAGAAGGTGAGCGGAGGTAAGACCGAGGTCACCGAGCGCCTCACCTTCGACGCGGACGCGTCGCTGATCGATTTCGTCGTCCAGAACGGCGTCGCGTCGCACCAGCAGACGCAGTCGGCCCTCAAGCAGGCGATCGAGAGCGGCCAGCTCTGACATGTCACCGGGCGGGGCCCGCTCGCCGAGCGGGCCCCGCCCGGCCTGACGCCTCAGCCCAGGCGGGGAGATCACTCCCTCGCGAGGCACCCTCATCCGAGGAACGCCGCGGGGCCGGCTCTGGGCATCCTCCAGGCCTTCTCCGAATCATGATCGGAATCGATGGCCGGGTATCGGTCGCCTTGCTAGCGTGCTTGCCATGTCGGATGATCTGCCCGATCTGCGGGCATCGCACGGGGACCGGGACCGTGTCGTGGACGCGTTGCGAATCGCCGCCGGCGACGGTCGACTCGATGCCGAGGAACTTGACACCCGGCTGGAGCGTGCGCTCTCGGCCCGGACGCTCGGCGAGCTGGCCGGACTCACCGCTGACCTGGTCCCCGTGGCCCCCGACGTACTCGTGGTCGAGCAAGGGGGCGGCAAGTACGTGAAGGAGGGGCCGTGGCGGGTGCCCGCGCGCATCAGGCTTCGCACCCAACACGGCCGAGTCACCCTGGACTTCACCCGCGCGGTGATCACTGCGAGTGTCCTGCGCATCGACGCGGAGATGGTGCACAGCAAGCTGTTCATCGTCGGCTCGCCGGGCATCGTGGTCGACGCCGACGGGCTCAACCGCACGTACTCCAAGGTCAAGCTTCTCTCCAAGGACGCCGTTGCCGATCCCCTTCTCCGCATCGAGCTCGTCGGCACACTCGTACACGCGAAAATCATCGAGCAGCGGCCTCGACGTTAGCCTGCGGCGCGGGCACCGTCAGCTGGGGAATCGGCTACTGATCTGCCCTCTGGGCACCGGCTTGTCCTTCTCACGCCGGCGGAATCGGATTCCAGACAGCCGTCAGGTCGTGGAGACGCCGCCGGTGGCTCGCAATCCAGTCCTCCGGAAGGTCTATCGGAACACGCACAGTGACCATGGAGCCTGACTCGTCCTCCACGACGACCTCTGGACAGTCGCGCTCGCCCGTGAGCTGGATGAAGATGGAAGGTCCTCTGCTCATGGCCATCCATGCGATGTCCTCACCGGCATCCAGTCTGTCCAGGGCGTCAGCCCACGCTTTTAGACTCAGGGCCGACAACGCGAGGTCGATGCGGCCACTCACAAAGGGGGTCGCGACGACTATCTCAGCCGCGAGCCCGTCAAACATGCGATGGCGGCCGAGAACCTTGATGTAGACGCTGTTGCCCTCGTCGTCGGCGAGAACAACCAGATCCATCGGAACAATCTGAGCCACAACTCTCCTCACCGGGATGTGTATGAGAAGGATCGTGGCCCACCTACGCTGTCAGCACCAACGCATTTTCACTGGGTGGCCGCCGCTGGTGTGCCTAGGCGGATCGCGCTTTCTCTGGATGCCGATCCGGCCGCAGCGCCGCCGCGCGATAGCGTTCCGTCTGTGCTTGAGAGCGGCGGGATCGAAGAAATCGGGCAAACCGCAGGGGCGTCCAACGTTGACCTTGGGCGCTCTCCTCGCGTGGTCTTGCGCCGCATCACCAGTCATGATCAAGACGAGTTTCTTGAACGGGTCCATGCCAGCGTCGGATTGAACCTGCCCGCGGCCCCGGAGGCGTTCCAGGCGTTCGTCAGTCGATTCGATGAAGGGCAATCCGCGGAAGGCTTGCTGGTCTGTCTGCGCGACACCGGTGCCATCGCAGGCAATGTCAACATCAACAGCATCATCCGTGGACGCTTCCAGAGCGGCTCGCTGGGCTACGCCGCCTTCGCGCCCTACGCCGGTCGCGGGTACATGTCAGAAGGCCTTGGCCTGGTGCTGCGCCATGCGTTCGAGGAGCTACGGTTGCATCGGCTGGAAGCGCAGATCCGGCCCGAGAACCAAGCGTCCATCAAATTGGTCCAACGCCACGGCTTCCGCTACGAGGGTTACTCGCCCGATCTCTTGTTCATCGATGGTGCGTGGCGAGGTCATGGGCGATGGGGCCTCACCAACGACATGCTTGGCATGGTTCCCGACACTCCGCATCCAACACAGCCGAACCATTGACACCGCTCGCCTGGCAAGCGTCGTCTCCGTGCCCGAACCCCTTCTACCTGATCTCCGCATGCACCTGAACACGTATGCGGGGGAGGGGAATCGAACCCGCACTGTCAGCTCAGGAATCGTCTACTGATCCACTCCCTCTGAGCTGGGAGACACGGGGTGCGGATTCGTCAGGATCGTGCCGGCGATTATGCCGAAGAGATGATCGGCGCGTGGCGCGAGCGAGGGTTGGTCGTTGAGCCATGCGAGCGCTCCGATCAGCGCGAACAGATCGGTGCCATCGATGTCGGTCCGTGCCATGCCCGCGGCCTGAGCGCGGGTGAGGAGCCGCGTGCCTGCCGCGCGCATCGTGACGCACGAAGCATGGAGTGCGGACTCGGTGTCTTCAATGGCGGCCATCATCAGCGCCGTAACGCCCCGATACTCATGCGCGCACGCGACGCAGTCGCGTAGCCACGAGACGAGAGCATCCTCGGGCGAGCTCGACGTTTCGAGTTCGTCCGCCCTTGTCGTGAGCTCGTCGAAACCCGTACGGAGCAAGGCCTCGAGCAAGGCCTCTCGCGTCGGGAAGTGACGGTACAGCGTGGCGAGCCCGACGCCGGCTCTGCGGGCGATATCGCGCAGCGATGCGTCGGCGCCCTCCTCGGTCACGACGGCGCTCGCGACCGCGAGTAGCTGGTCGTAGTTCTTCCTGGCGTCAGCTCGCATATGCCCACCTTGACAATCGGAGCAGTGCTCCACATAATCGGAGCACTGCTTCGTTTAAGGATAGCCAATCTACACTGATCAAGGGGAAGCGATGCCGACGAACACGATGAAGGCGATCCGGCTGCACGAGTTCGGTGGTCCTGAGGTGCTGCGTCACGACGAGGTGCCGATTCCCGAGCCGAAGCCGGGTGAGGTGCTCATTCGCGTTCACGCGGTCGGCGTCAATCCCCCCGACTGGTACGTGCGCGAAGGAATGCCCAACGTGCCTCCTGCGATGAGGCCGCCTTTGAGCTTGCCCGCCATTCCGGGGACGGACGTGTCGGGCGTCGTCGTGGCCGTTTCCGCGGACGTAGACGGCCTCTCCGTCGGTGATGAAGTCTTCGGCCTCCTTCGCTTTCCCGGCCTCGAGGGCAGCGCATATGCCGAGTACGTCGCCGCGCCCGTGTCAGACCTCGCACGCAAGCCGGCTCACATCGATCACGTGCACGCCGCAGGGGCGCCTATGGCAGGGCTCACCGCGTGGCAGTTCCTGATCGAGCTCGGACACGATCATCCGTCGCCCTTTCAAGCGGCACAGCACCGACCGATGGCACTGAACGCCGAGACGACGGTGCTCGTCAACGGCGCCGCGGGCGGAGTGGGGCACTTCGCGCTACAGCTGGCGAAATGGAAGGGTGCACGCGTCATCGCGGTGGCATCGGGCGTGCACGAGCCGTTCCTACGCGAACTCGGCGCCGACCAGTTCATCGACTACTCCAAGAGCCGTCCCGAGGAAGTCGCGCACGACGTTGATCTCGTTCTCGATACCGTCGGCGGTCCCGACAGCAGTCGTTTCCTGCGCACGCTCAGGCGCGGCGGCGCGTTGTACCCGGTGTTCGTCGCCGAATACGACCCCGAAGAGACCGCGAAGCTAGGCGTCACGACCTCGGGCACCCAAGTGCGCTCGAACGGCCCGCAACTCGCAGAACTCGGACGCCTGCTCGACGCGGGCACGCTTCGCGTCGCCATAGACAGCACGTTTCCGCTTGCGGATGCTCGAAGGGCGCATGAACGAGCCGCTCGTGGCCATATCCAAGGCAAGATCGTGCTCACGGTCGCATGAGGACGAGCCGTTCACGCCTCCGAGGTTCGACATGAAGACGACCGCGGCCCCCGGCTGGGGGAGCACCTACCTCACCGCAACGCCTGCGGGAGACGTGGATCTCCACCCTGCGGAGCAGTTCGCCGTCCAGCAGACGCTGGCGCGCTACGCCTTCGCCTTGGATCAGCAAGACCTGGTGGCGTTGGAGAGCGTCCTGACTGAGGACGCCACCTGGACGTTCACGATCGCCGGCGAGGTCGACCTCGGCCCGTTCGTCGGACGCGCGGCAATCCTCGACTTCGTGCGAGATGCGATGGACGCGCAGACCGATCAGCGACGGCACAACCTCATCAACATCGTCTTCCACAGCGCGGACGCCGGCACGGTCGAGGTGCGGGCCTACCTGATGCTGACCTCGAACGCGGGCGGAAGCCCGAGCGTGATCACGACCGGCTTCTACACGTTCAGGCTGCAGCGCGCCAAGAGCGAGTGGCGTATCGCGAAGCTGTTCCTCGGTATGGACAACGCCGAGTAGTAGGCGATCATCGAGGTTCCTCCGCCATGCTGATCGCCGAATTAAGTCATGCCCGCGCTGCTACACCAATGGCGTGCAGCATGGACACCTTCGGCAAATCCGTGATCCCGCGCCATCTTGCCCGTCCACATTTCAAAGGCGGCTTCCTCGGGAGCGAGTACAGCCGCCAACGCCTTGTCGTACGAATTCAGTCCTCGACGATGCCCCGTCGACTTCCGGGGCTGCAACGTTTGTCACCGCCTCCGCATCCGCCCAGGGCCTTCGGCAGCTCGGCTCCCCGCCGTCCTAGAGCCAAGGGACACCTACTCTCCAGATCCACAGCACACCCAACGTGCCTGCGAACCACCCAGCGAAAGCGGCCACCGTGCCGGTGACCATCGCCGAGCGCACCCGACTCACAGTCATGACGGCCAACGCCACCAGCGATCCGGGCAGGCTGACGAGCAGGAGCAGCACACCGACAATCACGGCGAACATGAAGATGTCTGTTCTGGACGTCCTCCAGCACTCCAGCGTCTTAGCGGTACACGACCGGAGCGGTTCGGACTGGTCATCCACCCCCACCGACAAGAACAGAATGACGACTGCCATCGCCACCGCAAAAGCTCCCGCGTACCAGGTGGCCATGACTCTCAGCCCTCGACGCACCGGGACAGGTCTCGTCGCTCTATCCTGCCGAACCCGTGCGTCATCCATGGCGGTCAACGTACCAACCAGTGAAGCCGGCGGGTCATCGAGGTCGTCGGCCACCTTGGCGACAGTGACGTCGTGTCCACCCGCTGTCAGCCGGTCAGCGAAACCGTCTCGGCGCGCTGGACGAGGTTCGTGATCAGGGAGGCGAACTCGGGCCACAGTTCGCGGGGCAGGCTGTGGCCCATGCCGTCGATGATCACCAGTTCGGCGCCGGGGACGGCGGCGGCGGTGGCGCGCCCGCCGCTGACATCGCACATGATGTCGTCGGCGCCGTGGATCACGAGGGTGGGCACCCGCAACGAGCGCAGCCGCGCCGTACGGTCGCCCGAGGCCAGGACCGCGACGGACTGGCGCGCCATGCCCAGGCGGTCGCGATCGCGGTCGTAGGAGCGTCCGGCCCGATCGGCCACGGCGGCCTCGTCGAACTCGAACCCGGGGGACCCCACCGCCCGCAAGGCCCGGACCTGCCAGTCGATGAAGCCCTGACGGTCCTCGGGCGGTGCTCCCAAGTCGCCCAGCTTCGTGAAGTCGGCCTGGCCCACACCGCTCTCCCCGGTGGTGGACATCATCGACGTCAGCGACCGGACACGGTGGGGATGTTCGATCGCGATCGTCTGGGCGATCATCCCGCCCAGGGACGCGCCGACGATGTGGGCGCCGCCGTACCCGAGGACGTCGAGCAGGCCGACGGTGTCGGCCGCCATGTCCGACAGCGTGTACGACGCCGACGACACGTCGCCGGCCATCGCCGCCTGGAGATCGGGCACCGGCGCGTCGGGAAAGTGTGACGACCGGCCGGTGTCGCGGTTGTCGAACCGGATCACCTGAACGCCCCGGCCGGCCAGTTCGGCGCAGAAGCCGTCCGGCCAATTGATCATCTGTGCGCCGCCACCCATGATCAGAAAAACGGGCGGCGCCTGGAGGTCACCGAGACGCTCATAGGTCACCTCGATTCCTGACGGGCCGACATTAAGTGCTTTGTCTTCGCTCACCGATACACCATCTCCTCTCTAGGGCAGGCATGAACATACATGCATTTTCCGCGTCCGCAAATGGAATTCAATGAATTAATGGAAATGGACAACAGGAAAATAAAGATATATACTCAAAGTGGCAAAGTGAATGGGAAACGTCGCGGCGACCGCCGCCCGGTTCGAATGTGAAATCTGTACGGACGCTCGTGCGAGTTACGCGACATGCCGACGCCGGAACGTTCACGGGTCCGATTCCGATGCACGGTCATGCGTCGTTCCCCTGTGCTCGTCACCCTCACGGTCGTGGTCGTCATCGCGGCGTTCCTCGGCTGTCTCATGTTCCTGCCGGCCTGGCTGGTCGAGCACGCCGTGGGGGAGCGCGCCGCGGCGGCTCTCACGGCGGCCGACCGGCTCCAGGCGGAGAACGACGTGCGCTCCACCCTGCTGCAGGGACTCGGCGGTCTGCTCGCGCTCGGGGGCATCGCTCTGGGCGCCGCGGCGACGATGCGCCAGGTCCACATCAGCAGGGAGGGGCAGTTCATCGACTTGTTCACCAAGGCCATTGAGGACTTGGCGAGCGACAAGCTGTCCGTCCGGCACGGCGGGGTCTATGCGATGGAGCAGATCGCGGAGACGGCGCCGCACTATCGGGGACACGTCGCGGCGTTACTGGCCTCGTTCGTCCGGCAACAAGCGCCGTGGCCAAAAACAGCATCCGCCGATGCCGATGCCGTTCGGCCCGCGCATCATGCCGAGCTCCCTGACGATGTGGCCGGCGCGATGGGGGCCCTGGCACGTCGCACCATGGTGCTGCCCGGGACCGGAATCGAATTGGAGAAGGTCGACCTGCGCGGTGCGGAACTGAGCCGATTCGACCTCAGCGGCTTCTGCTTCGCGGACGCCAATCTCGCGGACGCGAAACTCGCCGCCTGCGATTTGACGGACACCACCTTCTCCGGCGCCGGCCTGAGAGGGGCCGATCTCAAAGGGGCCCGGCTGACGAGGGCCGACCTACGCGGCGCGGATCTGACCGGGGCGGATCTCAGCGACGTCGTCGGCCTGGAAACCGTCATCACCGACAGCCTCACCACAGGCCTGCCCGCGGACCTCGGCGTGCGCGTGCGCGCCGCGGACGATCAGTGACCAGGTGTGCGGGCGGCGGCGATCGGCAGGAGGTGACGGGTGATCCGCTCGCCTGAGGCGATGGCGCGACCGAGGGGGAACGCGTGTGCGCTCGCGGGCAGTTCCCCGGCATGACCGCTGAGCAGGACCTCGATGGTCCCGAGACCGGAGTCGGGCCGCTCCGGCAGGTCCAGTCGCCTCAGAGTCTGGCGAGCCACCGCCTCGGCGCTGTCATAGAGAGTGGAGACGGCGGGCAGGCCGGCCGCGATCTCCGCACTGACCAGCGGGTAGTGGGTGCACCCGAGGACGACCCCCGTGCAATGCTCAGGCGTTCGTCTCGCCGCGGCGGCGATGGCCTCGTGCACTGCCGCGAGGTCTCCGCGCTCCACTGCCTCGGCGAGCCCGAGGCACGCCACCCGTTCGACCGATTGCCCGTTGGCGAAGGCGCCGATCAGCCGGGCCTGGTAATCGCTCGCGGTGGTCGCGGCGGTGGCCCACACGGCGAACGGCTCGCCGGCCGCGGCCGCCGGTTTCACCGCGGGCACCGTTCCCACCACCGGCACCCCGGGCTCGAACATCGCCCGCAAAGCTTCCAGGGCCGTGACGCTCGCGGTGTTGCACGGGACCACGATGGCGTCGATCTCCATCTCGGCGACCGCCTCCGCCGCCGTCAGGACACGTTGGGTGATGGACGATTCACTGCGCGGCCCCCATGGCATGCCTTCGGGATCCATGCACAGCACGAGGTCGAGGTCAGGACGGAGATGCCGAAGCCATCCCGCTGTCGGGAGCAGCCCCAACCCGGAGTCGATCAACGCAACAGCCATGCCGTTCAACATAGCGGTGCGTCACGAGACCTCGGCCGGGTGCAGGTGGATGGGCGAGTCCCGCTGCACAGGAGGTCGAGGCACGCGGGTGGGGCAAGGCGCCGCCGCTTTCGTTCCTCATGGAATCTCGGACGACTTCCGTGAGAAAACGAAAAGCCGCGGCTTGTCGACGACGGCTGTGGGAGCGACCGGCCACGGCCGGGGTGGCAAGAGCCGGGTGGCCGGGCGCCGAATGCCCATCGATCCCGCCGTGCCGTCGCTCGTGGCCACGCACCTGGTCAGGGCTTGAAACCCTTCTGGTCACACCGTTGGCTGAGCGACACCATGAAGAACCCGACGGCTGCCCCCGCAAGCTGGACGTTCGGCTCGCGGCTCGGGTCGGCCGCCAGTTTGTCCAGCTCGTCCTGGTAGGTCTGGCTGCCGCTCTTGATGTGGGCGAAGCTGGTCTGGAGATCCTTGTCGTCGGTCTGCAACGCCGCGACTCGGGCGAGTGCCTCGGCCTTCTGCTTGCCCTCCGCGGCCGAGACCGGGGCGCCGCGGTTCAGTGCCCACTGCTGGGGGTCGATCTTCGCGTCCTTCAGGATGGTGAAGGCCTCGGCGCAGGTGTCGGCGGGACTGGGGCCGCCGCAGGCTGTCAGGGAGGCTGTGAGGACGGCCGATGAGGCGAGGACCGCGATCAGGCGCGTATGCATGGCGCCAGGATGATCGTCAGTCACGCGCCCCGTCAAGACGGGGCCGGCCCCTCACGCCAGGAGTTCGCGGACGCGCGGGGCGACCTGTGTGCCGTAAAGCTCGATGTTGGTCATGAGCGCCTCATGCGAGAGACCGCCCATGGCGTATTTCAGGTCGAAGCGGTTCGCTCCGAGCGCGGTGAGATTCGCCGCGATCTTCTGCGCGACGGTCTCCGGCGACCCGACGTAGAGCGCGCCATGAGGCCCGATCTCGTGGAGGAAGGACTGCTTGGTCGGGACCGCGAATCCGCGGGTCTTGCTGACGTGGCGGATGACCTCCAGATAGCGCGGCCAGAACTCCTCACGGGCCTGCTCATCGGTGGCGGCGACGTGTCCGGGCGAGTGCACTCCGATGGGGAGGGCGGGGCGTCCGAACTTCTCCAGGGCCTGGTGGAACAGCTGGGAGTACGGCGCGAAGCGCGCGGGCGAGCCGCCGATGATCGCGAGCATCAGCGAATATCCGTAACGTGCCGCGCGGACGACCGACTGCGGGCTGCCGCCGACGCCGATCCACGCGGGGAAGGGCCCGGACTCGATGTGCGGCACGACGTCCTGGTCGCGGAGGGGGGCGCGCATCTCGCCCTCCCAGGTGACCGGTCCGCCTTTCAGCAACTCGGCGAACAGTTGGGACTTCTCCTCGAACAGGGTCTCGTAGTCGGACAGGTCGTAACCGAAGAGCGGGAACGAGTCGATGCTGGAGCCACGCCCGAGGATGACCTCCGCCCTGCCGCCGGAGACGGCGTTCAGCGTGGAGTAGCGCTGGAACACCCGGACGGGGTCGTCCGAGCTCAACACCGTGACCGCGGATCCGAGGCGGATGCGGGTCGTACGCGCGGCGATCGCGCCGAGGACCACGTCGCCGGCCGACAGGGGGAAGTCGCCGGTGTGGTGTTCGCCGATTCCGAAGAAGTCCAGGCCGACCTGGTCGGCGAGGACGCCTTCTTCGACGATGTTCCGGATCGTCTGGGCATGCGAGAGCGGGCGGTCGTCACCGTCATGGGTGACATCGCCGAAGGTGTCGAGGCCGAGGACGAGGGGGAACGTCGCGGGTTCGCCCGCGGACGCCTGTCCGGCGGGTGACGGTGTCGTGGTCACGTCGAGTCTCTTTGTCTGGTCGTGAATCGGGAGAGGGTGATCGCTTCAGGCGGCTTCGAGGGAAACGGCCCGCACGAACTCGGTCCGGCGCATCGACGCGCCGAAGACGGGGCCGCCGGGCTCGAAGAGGCGGCCGGAGCTCAGGCTCTCCAGCCGGACGGCGTCATAGCCGATGCGCTCGATGACCTCCGCCACGAGGTCCACAGCGCCCGGGTCGTCGCCGGCGACGCCGAGGGCACGGCGTTCCGGCGAGCCCGCCGGCCGGCGTTCCTCTTCGAGTTCGTGGTAGCCCTTGTGATTGAAGGTCTTCACGACCGTCGACTCCGAGAGCCGGTGCTGAACGATCTCGCTGCTGCCGTACCGGCGGTCCTCGAACATCGTCTGAACGCCGTCGGTGGGCGGCCAGTAGTTCATCGTGTCGATGACCAGCTTGCCGGCCACCAGGGCGGGGTCGAAGCTCGCGAACCTGTGCAGCGGGATCGCCAGCACCACGATGTCGGCTTCCCTGACGGCGTCGGCCGCCCATCGTGGCTCGGCTCCCGGCGCCAGGATCTGGGTGATGAGCGCGATCCTCTCGGGATCGCCGGAAGCCGAGATCGTCACGTGGTATCCGGCCTCGATCGCGACCCGTGCGATCACCGGGCCGACGTGCCCGGCGCCGAGCACGGCGATGCGTGGCGACGGCATGGCCCTGTCAGACATGGAGATCCTCTCGGGTGATGGCGGCGGCCTGTTCTGGGTGGAGGTGGTTCTGCAGGGTGCGCAGGATGTCGTCGAGCGCCTCGAACTGCGCAGGCGTCAGGGCGTCGGCGAAATGCTTCTTTATGGCCAGCGCGTGGGGTGCGGTCGCACCCCGGAACATCCGCGCTCCGTCCTCCGTCAGCGACACCTCGGCGCCGCGGCTGTCGGTGGAGCAGTCGTCGCGGCGGATCAGGCCGCGCCGCTCCATCCGCCCGAGATGATGGGACAACCGGCTGCGCTCCCAATCGATCTCCGCCGCGAGCTCTGATGACCGCAGCCGCCCGCCGTTCGCCTCGCTCAACGCCAGCAGCACGTGATAGTCGGCCGGTGAGACTCCCGAATCGCGCAGTAACTGCGCTCCCAGGATTCTGCGGAGCTCGGCGGTCGTGTCGACCAGCGCCCGCCAGATCGCGAGCTCGCCCACCGACATCCGCCGCCGGGTCGCCGCGCTGGTCACGCGGCCGTCGTCTCTCATGATCCGCACCTCATCTCATTGACGCGTCAACCATAATTAAGCATATGATTGACGCGTCAATCAAATTGGGTCCGGGTGCGGTGCGGCGGATGACACCGTGTCGACGAGGCCGGCCAGCGCCGTGGCGAGACGGCCGACGCCGTCGGTGGGCGGCCCGCCGGGCTCGCTCATGTAGGTGTCCCGGCGGATCTCGATCATGAGCGCGGTGACCGCCCGCCGCAGACCGTAGTGCTTCAGCGGCACGTAGCAGCCGGCGAAGGGGGTGTCCAGGTCGATGTCGCCGAAGCCGGCGAACGCGTCGCGGGCGGCGCGCACCAGCTCGTGCGGGGTGTGGAAGGGGTCCGTGCCGAGGCAGATCGCGGGGCGTGGGCCGTCGCCGTGCAACTCGTACGGCAGCGGCCGGCTGGGATAGGAGTGCACGTCGATGACGACGGCGTGGCCGGTGGCGGCCAGTCGCGCGTCGACCAGGTCGGTCATGGCGGCGGCGTACGGCCGGTAATGCCAGGCCAGGAGACCCTGGTCGCGGGCGTCGTCGTCGAAGCGAAGCCGTCGGCCGTGCGCGGTGCGGGTGTAGACAGCGGCCATGCCGGCGGCGCGCATCTCCTCACGCGCGTCGGGAAAACGTTCGGGATCCACCACCAGCCGGGAGTACCGGTTCTCCAGAAGCCATGGCGTGCGGGTGGCGGCGGCCGCGGCCCGGGCGGCGATGAGCCCGGTATGGGCGTCGGTCATGTGGTCCAACTCCACGGCGAGGGCGTCGTCGTCGAGGAGGATGCTGTGACGGGCGGAGGCGGTCAGGGCGCGGGAGCCGTGCGGAACGTGCAGAACCACGGCGGAGGTCGGCGCGCCCGGCAGCACGCGGTAGACCGGTTCGACGGCATCGTCCGGGATGCCGTCTTGATCGAAGCTCCGGGGGCTCGCCACGGGTTCACCGTACCCGTCCTGACCGCCGCGTCCTCTGGACGAGGCGGTGATCAACGACCGGGGGAGCGCGTCGTCGCGCGCCGGGCCCGACGTGCGCGTGGAGGACACGGATCCGGGATCGCGCCGTCAGCCGTCGTAGGGTTCGGACGGTAGTCACACTCCTTTCTCCCCGGAGCACCGATGAACGTGAGCGCGCAGTCGCACAGATCCCCCTCGGCCTGGCGCGACGTTCGTCGTCACCTCAACGAGCACCGTCACGAGCTGGCCCAAGCGGCCGACCGGCTCTATCCCGATCTGCCCAAGGTCGGATCGACGCACCTGCTGACCCGGCAGGCATGGACGCCGGCTCAGCCCCTCGAGCTTCATCGGATCGGCCTGCGATGGATGGACCGGCCTTCTCCCGCGGCCGTGACCGGTCGCGAAGCGGAAGCCGGGTCCGTGCTCCCGCCGGGCATCTCGTCGTACGCCCAGGCGATGGAGGCTCTGGACAGGCCCCGGCTGTTCGAGAACCGCACGTGCTACCGCCTGCTCGACGTGGCCTGGCCGGAGATGAGCTTCACCCGCGGCCACTACTTCGACGGCATCGACGTCGGCGAGACCGTCGCCCACGAGTTCGCGGCGGCCCGGCTTCTGAACGAGACCGGGCTGCCTTTCCGCGGGCTCGTCGCCGACCCCACCGACCTGCGTTCCCGGGTCGCGCTGCCCGCGGTGTCCATGCTGACGTTGCGGCGCGACAGCCACACCGGAGCCATGACGTTCGTGCTCCACTGGCGTGACCCCGCCCGCGTCGCGCACGGGGGAGGGCTCTACCAGGTCATGCCCGTGGGAGTGTTCCAACCGGCCGAGGAGGACCCCCACGCGGAGACCGCCGACTTCGACCTGTGGAAGTGCGTGGTCCGCGAGTACGCCGAGGAGTTCCTCCAGCGATCGGAGGTGTACGGCGACGCCTTCGACTACGAGACCTGGCCGCTCTACCGGCAGTTGACCGACGCCCGCGAAGACGACCGGCTGCGGTCCTTCGTCCTGGGCGTCGGAGTGGACCCCCTCACCTTCGCCACGGACATCCTGGCGGTCACGGTGATCGAGGCGAGCACCTTCGACGCCGTCTTCGGCGACATCGCCACCTCGAACGAAGAAGGACGGGTCGTCGGGGCGAAGGGCATCCCGTTCGATGACGACTCGGTGAGCCGGTACGTCCATCACGAGCCGATGCAGGCGGCCGGCGCGGCCGTTCTCGAACTCGCGTGGAAGCACTGCAGAACCCTCGTCTCCTGACCACGCTCCCCCATATGATCGCGGACCAGGACGATCTCCCCCGGAGGACAGAGCCGTGATCTTCATGAGGTGGACGGGGCTCGGATGCCTGATGCCGTTCCTCGTGGTCGCCATGGTCTTCGGCGGCGTGGCCGCCGGGTGGGCGCTCACCGGAGGCGACGACGTCCGCGTCGCGATTCTGGCCGGGGCGGGCCTGATGGTGCTCCTGTCACCGCTGCACTGGCTGTTCGGCCTGGCGGTCAACTCCGAGCGGACGCCCGCGGGACGTAGGTGGCACGACGGCCACACCTACTTCGACCAGCCGGTGCAGTACGGGTTCGCCCCCCAGTTGGTGCTCGCGCTGATCCTCGGATCGATCGCGCTCGGCCAGCTGAGCTCTCCGCTGTACGGCTGGCTGTTGTTCGGCGGCGTCCCGGCGGTGGCGCTGGTGGCCTACGGGCTCCTTGACAAGGAGCGCCGCCTGGGCCCGGTGAGCAACCTGGTCGTCGGCTACGCGCTGGTGGCGCTGGTGATCGGGGCGATCGCGGTCGGCCGGACGGTGGGCACCCTGTACGGCTGGCTGATGTTCGGCGGGGCCCTGCTCGTCGCGCTGATGGTCTACATCAGGATCGGCTCGCGGCGGCGACTGCGCAGTGTCGCCGACCGCAAGGAGTTCGCCGCGAGACACGGCTGGCTCTACAAGGACGACGGCGGCGACCTGACGCTGCGCTGGCGGGACCTGTACGGCAACAAGAAGGCCTTCACGATGGGCTCGTTCGGGGTCCTGGCAGGCGAAGTGGAGGGGCTCCCGTTCACGGCGTTCGACAGCGAGCCGGGCGGGCCGGAAACGCGCCGGACGTACTGGGCTGTCCACCTGCCGGTCGCCTACCCGCGCGTCCAGGTGCTCTCGGCGCGCGGGAGCAGACCTGACGACCTGTTCTCCGCGTTCGCGAACGGCGTCCCGGCCGCGACGCCCGACGATCTGCGCGCCGAGACCGCCGACGCCGCGTTCGGGCAGGCGCTGCTGACGCCGCAGGTTCGCTCGGCCACGATGGCGTTCGGGCTGGTCGGCTGGCGGATAGAGGGCCGCGACCTGATCCTGGAACGGTGGAGCGCCAAGCCGCACACCGCCGACGAGGTCGCGCAGGTCGCCGCCCGCCTGGCCGGGCTCGCCCGCCAGTTCCCCATCGACCTCGTGGGCCGGTTCGGCGCCGAGCCCAGCACCGACGTCCCCCTGCGTAAGGCCGGGTCCGCGTGAAAGCGTGAAAGCGGCGGGATCGAAAAGACGTTGCGGGACAAGACCGAGACGCGGAACGCTGCCGGTGTGAAGATGCACGCCGACCAGTTGACGGTGTCACCGGAGACGGTGCGCACCTTGGTGGACGAGCAGTTCCCCGAGTGGGGGAGCCTGCCCGTCACAGGGGTCGCGGCCCATGGGACGGTCAACGCCATCTTTCGCATCGGCGACCGCTTCACGGCTCGGTTTCCTCTACAGCCCGAGAACGTCGACTCGACGCGGCGCCGGCTGGAGTCCGAAGCGGAGGCGGCCCGCGAGCTGGCAGGTCGCACGCGGTTTCCCACGCCCGAGCCGGTCGCGCTGGGTGAACCCGGCGCGGGATACCCGCTTCCGTGGTCGGTGCAGACATGGCTGCCCGGCGTCGTGGCCACCGACGAGGACCCGGGCGAATCAGTCGCGTTCGCCCACGACCTGGCTGATCTCATCCGGGACCTGCGCGCGATCGACACGCGTGGCCGCACGTTCGCCGGCAAAGGCCGGGGAGGCGACCTTCAATCCCACGACGCGTGGATGGAGACCTGTTTCAAGCACAGCGAACAACTCCTGGACGTTCGCCGGCTCCGCCGGATGTGGGAGAACCTTCGAAGCCTGCCGCACGAAGCGGCCGACGTGATGACCCACAGTGATCTCATTCCCGGCAACGTTCTCGTGTCCGCCGGCCGGTTGGCCGGGATTCTCGACATCGGCGGCTTCGGACCGGCCGACCCTGCCCTCGATCTCGTGAGTGCCTGGCATCTGGTTGAGGCAGGACCGCGGGAGGTGCTCCGCCTGGACCTCGAGTGCGACGATCTCGAATGGGAGCGAGGCAAGGCGTGGGCCTTCGAACAGGCGATGGGGCTCGTCTGGTACTACCGCGAGACCAACCCGGCCATGAGCCGGATGGGCCGGCGCACCCTGGAACGCATCCTGGCGGACGGCGGTCCTCGGCGACCCTCGTGATGCGTCGTCGCCAGGGCGAACGTCGCCTGGCGCAGCACTAGCGAGGCGCCGCGAGGACGTCCCGGAGCACGTCCTCCATCGTGACGCTGGCCAACTCGCGCCTCAGGGTCTCCTCGATTCCCTCGTAGATGCCCTGCATCGCCGGCTGGATGCCGTAACCCACCACGCACCCCTGGTCCGGAGTGGCGCGGTGCATCGCGAACAGCGGGCCGGATTCCACCGCCTCGTACACGTCGAGCAAAGTCATCGAATCCAGTTCGCGGGCCAGCGACCAGCCCGCGCCCATGCCCCGCCGGGACTCCACGAGCCCCGCCCTGCGCAGCTCGCCGAGCAGCCGCCTGATCACCACGGGATTGGTGTTCGCGCTGGTCGCGATCTGCTCGGAAGTGGCGACCTCATGGCCCTGGCGCTGATAGAGGCTGATCCAGGCCAGCGCGTGGGCGGCGATGGTCAACCTGCTGTTGGCGCTCATGAACCCGCTCCTCTCGGCCGCAACGATCTATGTTACGACCGAACAGTCGTAACAGCAATTGTTGCGACTTGATGTCGTAACCGCTAGCGTTACGACAGTCGTGAAGGACCGATCAGCGAGGTGGGAAGAATGAACAAGCCGCTCACGGGCAAGGTCGCCCTGGTCACCGGGGGATCCCGCGGGCTGGGGGCCGCGACCGTACGGCTCCTGGCCGAGCAGGGCGCCGATGTCGCGTTCACCTATGTCAGCTCCGAGAACCAGGCGAAGGCCGTCGTCGACGAGGTGCGCGGCAAGGGGGTGAAGGCCGTCGCCTTCAAGTCCGACCAGGCGGACATGAGCCGGGCGCCGGCGCTGATCGACGACGTGGTCGCGTACTTCGGCGGCCTGGACATCCTCGTCAACAACGCGGCGATCTCACCGGAGCAGGGCCGTACGGTGGACGACCCGGACGTCGACACCGCCGCACTGGACCGGATGCACGCCACCAACTACCTCGGCGTGATCGCCGTCATCCGGGCAGCCTCCCGGGTGCTGCGCGCGGACGGCCGCATCATCACGGTGAGTTCCGGACTGGGCTCCCGGGTCGGCGTTCCGGGCCTCGCCGACTACTCGGCGACCAAGTCGGGCATCGAGAGGTACACCATGGGCGTCGCGCGGGACCTCGGACCCCGGGGCATCACGGCCAACGTCGTGGAGGCCGGACTGATGGAGAGCGGAATGGAACCGCCGGACCCCGAGACCCTCAAGGCCATGCTCGGCGCGCTGTCCCTGCAGCGCATGGGCCACCCGGACGAGATCGCCGCGGCGATCGCCTTCCTGGCGAGCCCGGCCGCGTCGTACGTGACGGGCGCGGTGCTGGACGCCCACGGCGGGTACAACGCCTGAACCCTGCCGCGTGCCCCCGACGGGTCTGACTTGACGCTATGGGAGGCAGCATCTAGGTTCTAGCTATTAAATCGTATAGCCAGGAGGGATCATGAGGGTATTTCTTGCGGGTGCGTCCGGCGTGATCGGGCAGCGGCTGATTCCCCGGTTGGTTCACGCGGGGCACGTGGTCGGCGGCATGACGCGCTCGTCCAGCAAGACGGAGTTGCTGGCTCAGCTCGGCGCCGAGCCGATCGTGTGTGATGTGTTCGACCGGGACGCGTTGATCCAGGCGGTTCGTGACTTCAACCCGGACGTCATTCTGAACGAGCTGACCGATCTGCCGGACGAGGTGGAGAAGATCGGTGATCACGCGGAGCTGAACGCTCGCATCCGGACCGAGGGCAACCGGAACGTGATCGAGGCGGCACGGCGGAGCGGGTCGCCGAAGATCCTGGCCCAGACCGTCGCCTGGCAGTTGCCTGACGGGCCCGACGCCCTGGCCGTCGCCGAGCTGGAACGTTCCGTCCTCGCCGAGGGCGGCGTCGTGCTGAGCTACGGGCAGTTCTACGGGCCCGGCACCTACAACGAAGAGCAGATCCCCGCGGAGCCTCGCGTCCAGATCGACCGTGCCGCCGAACGTACGGTGGAACTGCTGGGCGAGCCGTCGGGCGTCGTCGTCATCACCGACTAGCGACGGCGATCCTGCCGTCGAGCCGCGCTGGATTAAGGGTTGAGGGGAAGTCATGTCGCTCACGTTTGAAGGTGTTCTGGCCGACCGCAGCACGTGGCGGCTGGAAAACTGCTCGATCGGGAAGTCGATGGATGTCATCGGCACGCGGTCGTCGATGCTGATCCTTCGTGAGGCCTTCTACGGCACGACCCGGTTCGACGACTTCGCCCGGCGCACGAAGATCACCGACGCGATCGTTGCGACGCGGCTCAAGGAACTGACCGACATCGGCTTGTTCGTCAAACAGCCCTATCAGGAGCCGGGTAAGCGGAGCCGCTACGAATACCTCTTGACCGAGAAGGGCAGAGATCTGGTCCCTGCCGTATTCGCGCTCATGCAGTGGGGCAACAAGCACCTGCAAGGTGAGGACGGCGGGCCGTTGCGCCTGGTGGAACGAGGCACCGGTGAGCCGGTCGTCATCGGCCCGCGCACCGCATCCGGGAGGGATCTCGAGCTTGAGGACCTCGCGATAGTGGCGCACGGCGATTGGGCCAACCCGCAGAGCGGCTGACCGTTCATCCGGCCGGCTTCGCGCCGGCCACCACCGATTGTTCGACCACCGCGCCTTTGCGCGTGGTCTCTTCAGGGAACCGTTTTGTCCTCATCCCAGGTAATCACCGAGGCGCCCGCGCCCCGCCGCCTGCGGCCCACTCTCCCCGCCGGACTGGCGTTGACGGGTGCGGCGCTCGCGTTCACCAGTCTGTATCTCGCGGCAGGCGTGCTGACGCCGCTGCTGGTGGTCTACAAACAGCAGTGGGAGTTTCCGCCGTCGCTGCTCACGCTGGCATTCGCCGTCTACGCGATCGGCTTCCTCGCCGCAGTCCTCACACTGGGGTCGCTGTCCGACCATGTCGGCCGGAGCCCGGTTCTGATCGGAGCTCTGGTCATCCAGCTCGCGTCGAACGTCCTGTTCCTCGTCGCACCCGATATCGGGTGGGTGATCGCCGGCCGCATCGTGCAAGGTGTCGCCAGCGGTGCGGCGACGGCTGCTTTCACCGCGGCGCTCGTCGAACTCGCCCCGCCGGGCAAGAAGAGACTGGGCACGATCCTCGGCAGCGTCGGCCTGACAGGCGGTCTGGGTTTCGGCTCCTTGCTGGCTGGACTAGCGATCCAGCTCACGCCTGCGGCCAATTCCATCATCTTCACCGTCCTGATCATCCTCACGATTCTCGGGGCCGTCGTCGTCGTCCTGTCTCCGGAGACCATGCCCCGCACCCCCGGTGCGCTCCGCTCGATGATCCCGCGCGTCGCGATCCCGCCCGCTGCCCGGAAGGAGTTCGCCGCCGCGGCGCCCGTGGTCGCCGCGGTCTGGATGCTCGCGGGCCTCTCAGGGGGGCTGGCCCCGAGCATGGTTCGCAGCGTCTTCCATCTGGACAGCGGCCTGCTGAACGGCCTGGCCGGGTTCATCGCGCCGGCGGTGTCGACCGTCGTCGGACTGTCGTTCGCACGCGTCGGCCCCCGGCGGGCGATGACCATCGGCATCTGGGCGTCCATCGTCGGTGCCGTCGGCATCATCGGCGGCGTGTTCGCCGGAAGCCTGACAATCATGATCATCGGGCAGGCCGTCGCCGGTGCCGGCTTCGGTGCGTCGTTCTCCGCGGCCCTGCGCCTCGTCTTCCCGCTCGCGGCGGCGCACGAGCGTGCGGGGGTCGTTGCCGGAATCTACGTCGTCTCCTACGTCGCCTTCGGAGTGCCCATCGTCATCGAGGGACAGCTCGTGGGCCCTCTCGGCGAGGTGCCGGCAGTCGTCTGCTACACGGCGTTGACCGTCCTCCTCGCGCTCATCAGCCTCATCGCCCAGACCCGCATCGAACGCCGTGCCTGACGCCGCCTCGTGGCTCGTCGCCCTGGACATCGACGGAACCACGCTCCGCGAAGACGGCTCCATCAGCGACGCGGTGAGCGAGCAGGTCCGCCGACTCGACGCGGCCGGTCACCATGTGGTGCTCACCACTGGCCGCTCTTCCGCGACCGCCGTCCCGGTGCTCGCTCATCTCGGCATCGCGCCGCGGTTCCTGGTCTGTTCCAACGGCGCGGCCACCCTGCACCGTGACCCGGGTGTGCCAAGCGGCTACCGGCGTGAACGGGTGGAGTGCTTCGACCCGGCCGATGTGCTCCGGTCGATCAGCGCGCACCTGGTGAACGCCCGCTTCGCGGTTGAGGACGAACACGGCCGCTACCGGTACACCGAACCGTTCCCCGCCGCCACGACCGGTCTCGACAGCGAGCAGGTGAAAGTGGCGTTCGAGGAGTTGCTGGACCGGCCGGCCGCGCGTGTTGTGGCGATTTCCCCTGGCCACGACATGGGCGACTTCCTCGCCCTGGTCGAGAGGATGGGCCTGCGCCAGGTGAGCTACGCCATCGGCTGGACTGCGTGGCTCGACATCGCGGGTGAGGGCGTGAACAAGGCCACGGCGATCGAACGGGTACGCGTCGAGCTCGGCGTCCCGCGGGATCGGGTGATGGCCGTGGGCGACGGCCACAATGACATCGAACTGCTCAGTTGGGCCGCCGAGAGCGGCCGCGGCGTGGCGATGGGTCATTCGCCCGCCGAACTGATCGAAGCCGCCGGCGAACTCACCGGAACCGTGGACGACGACGGCGTCGCGCAGGTCTTGGCCACGCTGTAGTGGCGGGCCACCCGGTCATTTCCAGTAGTCGCGATCAGGCGGCCTCAGCCACATGTCAGGCGAACCGGCGTGCTGATCGCGATGCTCGGCGCGTGCCTCCCGGCCCGGTCGGCGGCGCGGCTCACCATCGCGACGGTGCTGCCCAACGAGTGATCCGCCGGCCGGTCGTCACACCCTCGTCGCGTCGCGGACGAGTTCCCGGACGAGTGACAGGGCGACATCCGCGGCTCGTGCACCGCCCGGATGCGCCGCCGCGGTGTGCAGGCCCTCGACGATCAGCCAGATCCGCTCCGCCAGGACGTCGGGGGCGGCGACGTTCATGTCGGCGACGAAGTCCTCGATCCGCGCACGACTGTCGAGCAGGTACCCCGTCGCGATCCGGCCGGCGGAGTCGTCGTGGTCGGCTACTTCCGCCAGGTAGTTACGGAAGGGACAACCGCGATAGTCGGGCGACTGGACGCTCTCGGCCATCGCCTCCACGAAGGCGATCAACCGTGCCGAGGGGTCGCTCCCCGCGTGATCGTCGGCTTCCGCGTACTGTCGCCCGAAGTCCTGCCTCGCGCGCTCCAGATACTCCGCGACCAATTCGGCCTTGCTGGGGAACTCGCGGTAGAGCAGGCTCTTTCCGCACTTCGCCCGGTCGATGATCTGCTGCATTCCCACCGCTTGCACGCCGTGGTCGTAGAACAGCAGGGCGGCGGTGTCGAGAATCCGCTCACGCGTGTCGGGTGCGGGCCTGCGTGCCAACCGGATCACCTCCGGCACCCACCTTAGCGGACCGATCGGTCCTTCAAAAGTTGACTTCGGTCAGCGCCTTGTCCAATATGGGACCGATCGGTCCGGGACCGATCGGTCCATGAACTGCTGCTTCAGCCGCCGGCACCGACGCCGGTGTGTGCCGGAGCCGAAGGGGGAGTCGTGTCAGAAGTGCTCGCGGGCAAGACCGCCGTCATCACCGGTGGGTCGACAGGAATCGGTTTGGCCACCGCCCGCCGATTCCTCGCGGAAGGGGCCTCCGTCGTCATCGCGGGCCGCCGGCAGGCGGAGCTCGACAAGGCGGTCGCGGAACTCGGAGGCGACGTCATCGCCGTGCAGGCGGACGTGTCCAAGGCGGACGACCTCGATCGCCTCTACGCACGCGTACGGGAGACCCGGGGGAGGATCGACATCCTGTTCGCCAACGCCTCGATCCTGCAGGGGCACAGCCTGGGCGCCATCACCGAGGACCTCGTGGACCGCCACCTGGACATCAACGTCAAGGGGCTGGTCCTCACCGTCGAGAAGGCGCTCCCGCTGATCACGGACGGCGGCGCGATCATCGTCACGTCCTCCGTGGACGGGGTGAAGGGCGGTCCGGGCCGCAGTGTCTACGCGGCCACGAAGGCCGCCGGCCGCAACCTCGTCCGTTCCTGGTTGCAGGAGCTCTCCGGTCGCCGCATCCGTGTCAACGCGGTCAGCCCCGGCCGCACGGTAACACCCGGACTCGCGGCCCTCGCCGGAGACCTCGACGTCGAGGACTTCTTCGGTCAGCTCGCGGCCGAGATGCCCGGCGGCCGCAACATCCAGCCGGACGAGGTCGCCGCCGCCGTCACGTTCCTGGCGTCTGACGACGCCAGTGGCATCAACGGAATCGACCTGCCGGTCGACGGCGGGTTCGCCCAGATCTAGGAGATATGGCAGCGCGCTTCGGCCCCCCACGGTCGATCCGCTTACATCTGAGATCCTCCGCGACCGGGGGAGCGCACCGCGTGAGTCATGTCTCACGAGGCCGCGGCGAGGACCTCGTTGAATCCCTCGGTCGAGCTGGGGTGGGTGTAGATGGTGTCGCGGAGCTCACCGGCCGTCACCGCGTGGCGCATGGCGAGGGCGACCGTGTTGATGAGCTCCTGCGAGTCGACGCTGAGCAGGGCCGCGCCGAGGATCCGGTCGGTGCCGGCGTCGATGACGAACTTCATCAGTCCGCGGGTCTCCTCGACGATCCTGGCCCGGGGCATCGCGGCGATCTCCGCGATGGGCTTGCTTGCGATCTTCACCGTGTGTCCCTGGTCACGTGCCTGCCTTTCTGTGAGCCCGACCGTGGACAGCGGCGGCGTCATGAACAGGGTGTGCGGGACCGCCTGCCGGTCCGCCGTGGATCGCGCGCCTGTGCCGATCAGCTGGTCGGCGACTATGCGGTTGTCGTCCAGCGAGATGTAGGTGAACTGCGGTCCTCCGTTCACGTCGCCGACCGCGAAGATGTGCCCCCGGCTGGTGCGCAGATGTTCGTCGACCTCGATCGCCCCGCGCCCGGTGGTGCGGACCCCGGCCGCTTCGAGACCGAGCCCGCGGGTGGCCGGCGAGCGGCCGGTGGCGACGAGGATGCTGTCGGCTTCCAGCGTGAGCCGCCGACCGTCCTTCTCGTAGACGACGGTCGCGCTGTCGTCCCCGTCGCGGACCTCGGTGACCTGCGCTCCTGTGACGAGGGTGATGCCCTGGCCGACGAGGATGTCGACGGCGGCCGCGGCCACGTCGTCGTCCTCGCGCCGCAAGATCTGCGGGGAGACCTCCAGGACGGTGACCTCGGCGCCGAACCGGCGGTACATCGCGGCGAACTCGATGCCGAGATAGCCTCCGCCGAGGACGGCGAGTCGCCGGGGCAACTCTGTCGTGCTGATCAGATCGGTGCTGGTCGTGGCGTACTTGCTGGTTCGCAGGCCGGGGATGTCCGGGATCATCGGTTCGGACCCGGTGTTGACCACGATCGTCTCCGCGTTGATCGTGAGCCGGTCGGCGCCGGCGCCGACCTCGACGGTCTTGGGGCCGACGAACCGCGCGCGGCCGGTGACGACCGTCACGGTGTCGATCGTGTCCAGCATCTGGAAGTTCTTGCCACGAAGCAGGGTGGTCAGCTTCTCCACGGTTCCGACGGCCTGCTGGTACCACTCCTGTGCCGTGTCGTCCCGGCGGCGCGACTCGGCGTGATGGACCAGCGCCTTGGTCGGCACACACCCGATGTTGATGCAGGTGCCGCCGTACATCTGGTCGGACTGCTCGACCATCACCACACGCCTGCCCAGCCGGCCCATCGTCGCGGCGAGCGTCTTGCCCCCCTTGCCGAACCCGATCACCAGGACATCGACGTTCAAAACGGTGCTCATTTCGTTCATACGTCTAGAATCCATCTTGAACGAGAGAGCCGACAAGGCGATGAAGTCTCAGTTTCTATCGCGAAAGTATCATGGACTCGATAAGTCATCTGATCCGCCTGGCCCGCCTGCGGGGCGGCATCGACAAGCGCTGCCTGCTCGCCGGTAACTCGACGCTCGACAACCCCGTACGTCCTGCGGGCGAGGCGCCCTTCCATCTCCTCCTCGAGGGCGAGTGCACCCTCGAACTGGCCGACCGGAGCATCGATCTGAGGCCCGGGGACGTCGTGCTGCTTCCACGAGGGACGGCGCACCGCGTCCACACACGCGGCGTGGGCCGCCCGGGACCGGTGGTCGAAGAGGCCGGCGTCGCGTTCCTGACCGCGCGAAGCCAGGGTGCCGAGAGCGAGATCGATCTGTTCTGCGGTCACTACGCGTTCGGTCCGGGCGCAGGCGGACTGCTCTTCGAGACCCTGCCCGACCCCCTGCACGTGTCCTTCGGCGCCGAATCGAGTGAACCGGTGCGGATGCTGAGCGCGCTGATGCGCAGCGAGGCGCAGAACGACGGCCCGGGCACGGAGGCGATCGTGATATCCCTGTGTGACGCACTCCTCGCGATGGTCCTGCGCAGCACGTCGAACCGCCGTCTTGCCGGCGACGCCCTCTGGACGGCCGTCGACGACGAGCGCCTGAGGACGGCCATCGACGCTGTGCTCCGCGACCCCGGACACGACTGGACCATCGCCGACTTCGCCCGGCTCGCCTCGATGTCGCGCGCCACCTTCATCCGCCACTTCACCCGCGGCACGGGCATGACCGTCGGGGACTTCCTCACCCGCATCCGGATGATGACCGCGGCCGAACTTCTCACCGGCACCGACCGGCCGGTCGGTGCCGTCGCCGCCGAGGTCGGCTACCGGTCGGAATCGGCCTTCGGCCGAGCATTCCGTACGGCGACGGCCACCACTCCGGCCCGATTCCGGCGGAACGCGACCCGCTCATAGCCGAAAAGAGCGTGCATTCCACCGGTCACTTCAGAAAGGCGGCCAGTGCGTCCTGGCGGACCTTCGCGGGCTCCGCCGTGCGCCGCTGGATCTCGCCGTCGGCGCCCACGACCACGAGCGTGTGGTGCGCCCTGCCCTGGACGCGGACCACCAGGCGGCCGTCCTTGAGGTACATGGCGCCGATCAGGGTGCCGCGAACGGGGATGGTGACCTTCTTCCCCGTCTTCGTGTCGACGATCGAGGGAGGGAACCCGAAGGGCCACAGGCCGTCGCCGCCCGGATCGGCAGGGGTGAGCCGGTGGACGATCACCCGGCGGCCGTCGGGTGAAAGGCTCTGGACATGGTTGGCGTACTTGATGCCGACGGCCTTCCTCGACGTGCGCGTCCTGACGTCGAGCAGGTGGACGCCTCCCGTGCCGCCCGAGTATCCGGCCAGGTAGCGGCCGTCGCCCGACCAGGCGAGGTGACACGAGCCCTCGCTCCGCCCGATGACGTGTCTCCCCGTCCCGTCCGCCTTGGCGGCCGCGATGATCGGCACCGCGGACTTCGCCCGGGACGGGTAGGCGACGGTCGTCGAGTTCGGGGAGAAGACCGGGGTCTCGCAGGGCGCGTGGCCCGCGTCCGTGGCGATCGTCCGGTCCCCGATCGCACGGCCGGTCGCGTTGTAGCGGGTGACGTGGACCTTTCCCTGATGGATCCAGGCCACTTTGGTGCCGTCCGGTGACACCGCGAACTGGGTGATGTGCTTTCCGCCGCCCAGCGTCGCCACCCGCAGGGGTTCGCCCGGCCGAGCCCAGACGACCTGGGCCGTGCCCTTCGCGCCGAACCGCATGTAGACCCCGCCGGCCTGGCCGGTGGCCGGTGAAGCGGCGGCGGCCGAAGACTTCGATGTCACGGCGGCCGCCGTCGGGGTCGTGGCGGCCGGCTCCCAGGCCGCTCCGGACACCAGAGTCAGGGCCGTGACCGCCCCCGCCGCGGTCAGTGCTCCCCGTAGTGATCTCATGTTCTCCCCCTCGGCTGATTCCCCGTCGACCTTTTGACGGCGGCTCGCGGAAGAAGGTTTGAACACCGTTGTGTCACGGGCGGACGCGTTTGAATTTCCGGCCCCTCCATTCCAGGAATGACCGGAGAACGCGGCGAACAGTCACTCGGCGGAAACGGCGGCAGGCGAAAGCCGGATCGGCGATTGACCTCGGCGAGTTCAGCGGGATTCCGCGTCGTGTTCGTCGGGGGACAGGGCAGGGATGTCGGCCGCATACAGGCTGACCAGAAGGCCGTACGCCTCGCCTCGGGAACTGTCGGCGGGGGGCGGGTCCGTGGCGTACGCCTGGAGTCGCGTGGCGAGCGCGTCGGCCTCGTCCGGCGTGAGCCAGAGGTGGCGCAGCAGCGTGCGCCCTCCCTGCCCGGGACGTGGGGGCAACATTTCGGCCAGGGCGGCGTTGATGAGGAACTCCGGGCCGACCCCGGATTCCTCGTGGAGCTTGAAGCCCCGGCTGACCAGTGCGAAGTACTGCTCGGTGCCGCCTCGCACCTGCCGGGTGGACGCCAGCCTGACGAGGCCCGCTTCCCGGAGGATCCGCATGTGATAGCCGATGGTCCCCTTGGTCGAGCCGAGCGCCGCGGTCAACTGGCCGAGCGTCGCGGGCCGCTGGCGCAGGACGTTCACCAGGCGGTGGCGCACCGGATGCCCCAGTGCCTTGAACTGCGCCGGTGAGCGCAGGACCAGGTGCTCCTGCTCGGTCGGCTCGTCTTCCACAGGCCAAGTGTCTAGGAATGTCGACGCTTTGACAAACGGCCGGGCCGAACCTCAGACTCGTTCAAGCGTTGAGGATTCTCGACGCTTCGCCCTAGTTGAAGGATCTTCGATGCCCGTCTCGACGGCACATGTCGCGACCTCCCGCTCTTCTCGCTACATAAAGCAGCTCATCTCGCATATGGGCCACAAGACGACCGCGGAACTCTCCGGCGACGGCAGAGGGACCCTCACCTTCGCCCAGGGGACCTGCGTGCTCACGCCGTCCGGAGATCACCTCGGCATGATCGTGACTGCCGGTGACGCGGAAGGCGTGGCGGGCGTCCAGGACGTCGTGACCCGCCACCTGCTGCGTTTCGCCACCCAGGAGTCGCTCGTCGTCGACTGGACGGAGCCCGTCTCGGGGAGTTCGCTGCAGCTCGTCGATCCCGTCGTCGGCGACTATCTGCTCGATCACTGCACGCCGGCCGGCGACGTGCTCGACGAACTGGTCGTCAAGACGCGGGAGGCCGCCGGCGACGCGTCGGGCATGCAGGTCTCCCGGGACGAGGGCGCGCTGCTGACCATGCTGGTGCGCCTGGTCGGCGCGCGCCACGCCATCGAGGTGGGGGTGTTCACCGGCTACTCCTCGATCTGCATCGCCCAGGGACTGCCCGAGGACGGGCGGCTGCTCGCCTGCGACGTCAGTGACGAGTGGACCTCCATCGCCAGGGACTACTGGGAGCGCGCCGGTGTGGCGGACCGCATCGACCTGAAGGTCGGTCCGGCCCTCGAGACGCTGCGCGCGCTCCCCGCCGAGCCGTACGTCGACATCGCCTTCATCGACGCCGACAAGGAGAACTACCCGGCCTACTACGAGGAGATCGTCCAGCGACTGCGTCCCGGTGGCCTGGTCGTCCTGGACAACGTGTTCCTCGGCGGCCGCGTCATGGACCCGGCCTACCAGGAGGAGCGCCATCTGGCGATGCGCCGCCTGAACGATCTCATCGCCACCGACGCCCGGGTCGACTCGGTGATGTTGCCCGTGCGGGACGGCGTCACCCTCGCCCGCAGGCGCTGAACCCGTCAGTAGTCGACGGACGCGGCCACGGGCAGGTGATCGCTGCCGGTGGCGGGCAACGTCCAGGACGAGACCGGCTCGACGCCCCTGACGAGGATCTGGTCGATGCGGGCCATGGGGAACGCCGCGGGCCAGCTGAACCCGAAGCCGTCACCCGCCGCGCCCTGCGCCGAGCGCATCTGCGAGGTCACCGGGGCCAGAGCCCTGTCGTTGGCCGTGCCGTTGAAGTCGCCCACCAGGATCGCCTTCGAGACCGGGTCGTCGCGCAGGGCCTCGGCGAGGAGCCGGGCGGACGCGTCGCGTTGGTCGGCGGTGAAGCCTGCGTCGAGATTGACCCGCACCGACGGGAGATGGGCGACGAAGACGGCCACGGGCCCGCGGGGAGTTTGGACGGTGCTGCGCAGGGCGCGGGACCACTCCACGATGCCGACCGACCGAGTGCCGCTCATGGGGTACTTGCTCCACAGGCCGACGGTGCCCCGGATCGCGTGGTACTTGTACGCGCCGGCCAGGGCCTTCTCATAGATCGGCACCGCGGAGGCGGTGAGCTCCTCGAGCCCGACCACGTCGGCGCCCGACGCGATGAGGGCCCGCGCGGTGCCCGTCGGGTCCGGGTTGTCGTTGTTGACGTTGTGGGAGGCGACGATCAGGTCCCCGCCGTCCTCTCGCTTGTCGGTGAGCGTACGGCCGAAGAGCGCGAGCCAGATGACGGCGGGCAGCGTCAGGGCGACGAGGGCGGTCGCCGAGCGGCGGGCCAGCGCGAACGCCGCGAGCAGGGGGACGGCCAGCCCCGTCCAGGGCAGGAAGGTCTCGGTGAGACTGCCGAAGTTGCCGGTCCGGTTGGGGATGTGGGCGTGCAGCAACATCACCAGGACAGGCAGGACCGCCAGGCCTGCGATGATCCGCCCCCGCCGCCACATTCCGGCCTCCTGCCAACGACGCCGGCTGTCGGTGCCAGGGCCGCCCCCCTCTTGCGAGGTGGCGTCGACGGTCGTCGTCATGTGGCTTCACTTCCCCCTTTGGCGTGCCGCCAGAGCCGAGGGCAGCGAGTCTTGAACCGCGGCGACCACCTTCTGGCCGTTATCCCAACCGGTCAGGAGATCCCTTTGGGGAGCGGTGTACGCGTGCAGGATCATCTTCGCCTCGCAGGCTACCCGAGCATCGGCGGTGTAAGCGGATGATCCCGATGTCCCAGAGGGGATCGGCATCACCTCGAACGACCGCCGTTCACACCGGTCGACTCTGCCGTGTGCGGGCATCCGTTGCGTCGGCGCCGCGTCTCCGCGACCGCTCAGGCGCGTTTCGGATGTGTATCAGCCCTCGGGCCGCGTACGGCCTCGGAGCCGGAGTACGGCGACCGCGCCGCCGTCGGGGGCGTTGCGGAAGGTGAGCTCGGCGCCGATCACCCGGGCCTGGCCGAGGGCGATGGTCAGGCCGAGGCCGTGGCCGTGGCCGCGCTCCGCCGCCCCGGTCCTGAAGCGCTGCGGCCCGTCCGCCAGCAACTCGCCGGGGAAGCCGGGACCGTGATCACGTATGACGATCGTCGTCCCGTCGACGGCGACCTCGACCGGCGGCCGTCCATGACGGTGCGCGTTGGCGACCAGGTTGGCGACGATCCGGTCGAGCCGGCGGGGATCGGTGTCGGCGACGGGATCGCCCGTCACCGTCAGCCTGGCCTGAAGTCCCGCACGGCGTACGGACTCCTCGACGACCTGGTCCAACGGCACGACGGCGTGATCGGCCGATTCGGCGCCCGCGTCGAGACGGGAGATCTCCAGCAGGTTCTCGACCAGCGTCCGCAACACCTGGACCCGGTCGCGGACCAGGTCGGTCGCCTCGCTCTCCGGCAGCAGTTCGGACGCGGTGAGCAGGCCCATCAGCGGGGTGCGCAGTTCGTGGGCGACATCGGCGGTGAAGCGCTGCTCGGTGAGCAGCCGTTCCTGCAGAGCGCCCGCCATCGAGTCGACGGCCGAGGAGATGTCGGTGATCTCGTCACGTGCCCGCCCGGCCGTTCCGATCCGGGCGTCCAGGTCGCCGTCGGCGATGCGCCGCGCGGTCCTGGCCACCCGTCTCAACCGCCGGTTGGGCGGCTCGGCGGCCAGCGCCGCCAACGGCACGACGACGGCGAGCACGGCGAGCGAGGCCTCCACGATGTGCCGGTCGAGCGCCTGCAGGCTCCGCAACTCCGACCCCATCTCCATCTGGACGGCGATCACATGGCCGTCGACCGACTCGGCGGCCCACATCCACGGGATGTCCGGCCTGCGGTCGTCGTACCAGAAGCCGACCTGTTCCAGGTCCTGCCGGAGAAGCGCCGGTGGCATCGCGTCCGGATCCTGCACGCTCAGGGGGTCGGCGACGCCGGTCTGCCGGTACTGGTCGACCACGGGCCCCAAAGCGTTCTGGGCCCGCTCCCTGCCGATGGCCATGGAACGGTCGAAGGTGCTCCGATGGACCAGCACGCCCACGGCGAGCGCGACCGCACACGACGCCATGGCCACCAGCGCCACGATCTTCCAACGCTGCGACCTCGGGTTCAGCAGGCCGCGCGCGGCCTGGACGATGTCGGCGTCCACCTCAGCGCCGCAGCTTGTAGCCGAAGCCGCGGACCGTCTCGATCCGCTCGGCGCCGATCTTCTTGCGCAGACGCTGCACGCACAGGTCGACGACGCGGCTGTCGCCGTCCCACCCGTAGTCCCAGACATTGCGCAGCAGTGTCTGCCGGTCCAGGACGATTCCCGGATTCGCCGCGAACTCGAGCAGCAGTCGCAACTCGGTGGGGGCCAGCGCGACCTGCTCGCCGTCCCGGAACACCTCCAGGCCGTCGGTGTCGATGGTCAGATCCCCGAAGATCAGACCCGCGCCGGGCTTCGGAGGCTCCTCGGCGGCCGCGGAGAAGGTGGCCCGGCGCAGCAGCGAGCGGATCCTGGCCACCAGCACCGCGGTGTCGACGGGCTTGGCGACGTAGTCGTCCGCGCCCGCCTCAAGGCCTGAGACCACATCCAGCGAGTCGCCACGGGCGGACATCATCAGGATGGGGACCAGGCTGGACTCCCTGACTCTGCGGCACAGCCCGATGCCGTCCAGGCCGGGCAGCATCACATCCAGCAGCAGCAGATCATGTCGCCCGTCCCGGAAGAGTTCCAGACCCGTCAGTCCGTCGCCGGCCGAGGTCACGGCGTAGCCGTAGCGCTCCAGTGCCATTCCGACCGTCTTGCGGATCACTTCGTCGTCCTCGACGAGCAGCACGGTGACGGGAGCCGACGGTCCGCTAGTGGCGGCCAAATCAGACATCTCTCTCAAACGGTACGTGCATCACCAGGACAATACAGGGGACCGCCGGTGGATCGTCGTCGTGCTCACGATCGCTCGGCCATCTGTGACGGGCGGGCGGGACCGACGGCGAAGGGCACGGCCGCCGTGCGACCGTGCCCTTCCTGCGGTGCGCCGAGGCTCAGCTGGTGAGCACGCGCTGATGGAGATCGGTGACGGTCTTGCGGGCCGACTCCAGTGCGCCCGCCTGCCACGCGATCATGTAGCTGAGCCAGTCGCCCGCGAAGTGGACGTGGCCGGCCGGCTTGTTCAGCAGTTGGTAACCGCCGGTGCGGGACGGCCAGCTGACCCAGGCGCCCTCGATGTGCGGTTGCAGCCTCCAGGAGATCGACGCCGATGTCACCAGTTCGTCGCGGTACTTCGCGCCGTGGATCTTCATGCCCTGTTCGACCGCGCGCTTCTCCCGCTGCGGATGGGTGAGTGCGGCGTAGGCGTCCTGGCTGGCGCCGTTGTTGTAGTAGCCGATGATGAGGCCGCGCCGCCCGCCGTACCCGTAGGAGGGATACCAGACGACGGACAGGTCGAGGTCGGTGTTGGTGATGCCGCCGTAGATGTTCTCGTCGGTCTCCCACCACCGGCGGCGGTACTCCAGGCCGATCTTGCCGGATGACGTGACCGTCGGCATGGACAGGGCGGCCTGCACGTCGGGGCCGAGGTTGTGCGGGGTCTTGGCCAGGATGTGCGGGGGCATGGCGGCCACGCAGAAGTCCGCCTTGATCTTCTTGGTCTTCCCGTTCTTGTCCAGGTACTCGACCTCGACCCCCTGGGCCAGGTCGGTGATCTTCGTGACCTTCGACCTCAGTGAGATCCTGTGCCTGCCGATCGCGTCGGCGAACGCCTTGGGGATGGCGTCCATGCCGCCGACGGGCTGGAACATCAGCATCGCCTGGTCGTAGCCGAACTCGAAGGAGAACCGCTGGCCGACGCCGCTGGCGAGCACGTCCGACAGGGAGGGCACCGGCCCGAGGACGGTGCCCGGCTGCTCGCCCGCGCCGGGGTTGACGCTGTAGCCCCGGTGCTCGTTGCCGGTGTAGGCGAAGCCGGCCGCCTTGTTGCCGATGGAGCCAAAGGAGCGCAGGAAGGAGAGCAACCGCTCCTTGTCCTGCGCGGTCAGCTTGGCGTCGAGCGCGCCGCTGTCGGTGGCCGTGGAGAGCAGTTCGGAGATGTACCCGTAGACGTCCGCCTTGGCGGTGCGCCAGGCGACCGGCGCCGTCATGCCCGCGGCCTCGTTGTAGATGTACGCCTGGGAGTTGGAGTTGGTGAAGACCTCCAGGGGCACGCCCAGTTCGCGGGCGTAGTCCATGGTGACCATCCACTGCGCGAGCCGGGCGGGGCCGGCGTTCATGTAGATGCCGTCGGAGAAGCGTGCGATCTGGGTCGAGCCGTCAAGCTCGGTGATCCGGTCGCCGCCCCTGATGGTCCAGTTGCGGCCGCCGACCCGGTCCAGGGCCTCGAGCACGGTGCAGTCGTAGCCCGCCTTGCCCAGTTCGTACGCGGTGGCCAGGCCGGCGATTCCCGCCCCGAGGATGACGACCTTCTTCGCGCCCCTCCCGGTGAGGGTGAAGTCGGATGGTTGCGGGGGGACGAAGGCCGTGCGGGCCGCCGCCTCGGCGGTCGGTGCGAGTCCGAGCGCGCCCATCGTGGCGAGGAGCGCTCCCGCCCCTCCGGTCGCGCCCACTGCTGTCAGGAACCCACGCCTGCTGTAGCTCACAGACACCTCCAAGATCTCTGGTGGCAAGTGTGAGCAAGATCTGTTGCATGGGATCGACGATCATGTTCCGGGGCAATTTCTCCCAAACCTCCATAAAATTCGACATTCCATGATGATTGCGGTGGTGTTTCGAGAGCCCGCCATCCGGCCGCGGCGGGCGCGCATGGGGGAGGCCTGGATCGGCCCTCGCTTTCCGGTTTCCCTCCCCATGAACGATCTTCGGGGCACATAATCGACGGGTGGGAAGCCGCAATTCCGACGATGTCCGCATTGCCCCAGAAGTCATCGCGGCCGCCGTTCCCAGGGAGAGCGACGGACGGCTTCTGTGGGCGTCTGCGAGAGCAGGGCTGCTCGCCGCCGCACCCGTCGCGGTCGTCGCGATGATCCTCATTGAGACGACCGGGTCGTCATGGTGGTTCCTGCCCGTCCCGCCCGTCGCCCTGGCCGTCGCGACGTACGCCGACGGGATCGTGCTCCTGCACCGGGAGGCGGAACGCTCCGCGCGGAGCGGTCGTATCGCAGGGTCCCTGTACAACCGCGCGCCGAACAAGGCGAGGGGTGTACGCGCGAAGGATCTCCGCCCCGGAGACTGGGTGTGCTCCGAGGCCGACCATGACGAGAGGACCCGGTCGATCCGCGAGCGGAACGCCGACAACGAGGCGGACCACCGGCGGCGGACGGCGCAGCGAGATGAGCGCGAGCGCGAGGCGAACCTCAAGTTCCGGATGGACCTCGCCGAATGGACGGCGAATCCGCAGGGGCCGCGGCCCACCCGGCCCCGCATTCCGGGGATCCCGAAGCCGTACCTGCATCCGCTGCCCCCGCCGGAGTTCGCGCCCGTCCTGGTGCTCGACCTCTCCGGGGACGAACGCACATCGGGTGTCTGGCTCGCCGGCCGGTCTTTCATCCCGGCGGGTGCGGCCGACCACTTCCTGCGCGGCGGGAGGGGAGTCCCGGCGCGCGTGGCGAATGACGACGTCACCCTCGCGGAGGCGGTGTCCGCCCTGATGGCGGCCCTGTCGTCCTCCTGGGCCCAGGAGAGCGTCCTGCTGGCGTCCATGATCGGGGCGGGGCATCCACCCCGGTCGGCGCGGCACGCCGTACGGGCCTGCGTGGCGGTCGGACTCGCCGTGCCCGACCCCGGACGGCGGCGCACCCTCCTCGAGGGGCTGCCCCGGCTGCGGGCGAGGCTGGGCGTCGAGGTCCGTGACCACAGGATCAAGCTGAGCGATCTCGGCACGGCGTGGACGCGTTCCGTCTCACCGCCCGCGGTCGGCGGGCCTGCCGCGCCCACGATCAGTCACCAGTTCCACCTTTACAACCCGACCTTCGCGTATTCGAACATCGGCGGCGTCGGCGACATCGTGCACAACGAGCGGGATCCGGAGATCACCGCCCTGGTGAAGGCCGTCGTCCAGTTCCTCGAAGCGCAACACGACCGTTTCCCGGAGACGTCCGATCCGGGTGGGCTCGAGGCGGCGCTGGAAGATCTCCGCGGGGCGCTGGCGGAGCCGGAGATGCCCGTCTCCCGCGTGCGGAAGACGCTCGGCGTCGTCTACCAGGTGGGTGTGGACCTGGCGGTCGGCGTGGGCGGCAACTTCCTCTTCGAAGGCATCAAGAAAGTGATCGGCATGTAGGCGATCACGGTGATCGCCGGGGAAGATCGCGGCGGCCGGCGTTCAGGGCGGCGCTCGCGCCGTCCGGGCGCTACTACGCGGACCCCCTCGAGCCGGTCGCGGAAGCGGCCCTGACAGACGAGCCGAACCGCGAGCCGGGCGAAATGTGAAGTACAGCCGGCGTATCTCCAATGTGTTTCAGGTCTTTCATGTGCCGTACCTGATCTTGCTTAGCATCCAGGTGCCAAGCAGCGGATGACGTGCATGGAGGAATTCGACGATGCGCTTCAGGAGAACGAGATCCGCGGTCATCGCGGCGATCGCGGGAGCGGCGGTGGCGGCCGCGGGCCTCTCCGGCACCGCGAGCGCCGCGCCGGCCTCGCAGTTCAGTGTGGTGGACGGGACGATCACTCCGGCGAAGGGCATCCCGGTGCCCGCGTCCGGCACGCAGGCCTCGTTGTGGAGCAACTCCAGCTACGCGACCACGACGATCGACGGCTCCGGCCGGGTGCAGATCGGCGCGATCGGTGACAACTGCCAGGGCTGGCCGACCGTCCGGGTGACGGCGGACGGCACGCTCCTCGGTGACACCACGATCGTGAGCGCCACGAGTTACGGCACCTACGGGGTGGGGCCGGCGCTCGGCGCGGGCACGCACACCATCAAGATCCAGCTCGTCAACGACGTGCAGACGACGGCATGTGACCGCAACGTCCACCTGGCCTACGCCCGGATGGAGACGCCGACCACGGACACCAAGTTCAGCTTCGCCGTCATGCCCGACACCCAGCAGGAGGTGCTGAACGCGAGCGACACCCGCTTCAAGAACCGCACCGACTGGCTGGTGAGCAACAAGTCCGCGCTGGACCTGCGGTTCGTCACGCATTCCGGCGACGTCGTCAACTGGGACACCCCCGATCACTCGCAGTACGTGATCGCCGGGAACGCGATGCGGTCCCTCGAAACGGCGAAGATCCCGTACTCGCTGGCGATCGGCAACCACGACACGCAGGCGACCGGTGTCGGAGGCTCGGCGCGCGACCCCGCGCACACGCGGGAACTCGTCCGGGACACAAGCGTCTTCAACCAGTACTTCACCGCGGCCCAGTACGGCGCCGTGAAGGGACAGTTCGAGGCGGGCAAGGTCGACAACTCCTACTCGACCTACGACGCCGGCGGCGTGCAGTGGCTGGTGATGACCCTCGAACTGTGGCCGCGGACCGAGGTGGTCAACTGGGCCAAGAGCGTCGTCGCCGCCAACCCGCACCACAACGTCGTCGTCGTCACGCACGACTACATCGACGCCAACGGCAACATCGAGCAGAGCGGCTCGTACGGAGCCAACAGCCCGCAGTACCTGTACGACAACCTGATCAAGCAGTACGCCAACATCAAGTTCGTCTTCTCCGGTCACGTGGGCGTCGCGGGCAACCGGGTGGACACCGGCGTCCACGGGAACAAGATCTACTCGTTCCTCCAGACGTTCCACTCCAACACCACCAACCCGGTACGCCTCGTGGAGATCGACACCAAGGCCGACTCCGTGCGCACCTGGGTCTACGGGCCGTACGGCAACCAGTCGTTTACCGAGTACGACCGCTCGTTCACCGGCCTCGGCCTGGTGCGGTAGCGGACCTCACGACCACGGCGACCGTGAGACCCCTGCCGGGGTCCGCGGTCGCCGCGCCGGCGCCGGCCGCCCCTTCGGGCAGCCGATCCCGCCCCTGAGGCCGCCCTTCCTTCCGTACGGCGGAGCAGACGGATGGGCGAAGGTGGGGGGAGCGAGCGTCTGGAGCAGATGTGTTTGAACGTGAGCAGCAGGTTCGGCGCGCTTCACCGGACAGGACCGCCTCGCGTCAGGGGATGCCGCGTGGTGTGGAGACGCTGCTGCGATTCCAGCGGTCCGCGGGCAACGGCGCGGTCGCCTCCGCCGTACAGCAGCGGAGCGGTGCCGCGGCCTCACCGGGCCGTCCCGGTGTGATGGCGGTGGACGTGCAGCGGTGCGCGCCGAAGGACCCCGGGTGCGCCTGCCCCGCGGAGGACAAGCAGGCCGCGGAGCTCATCACCCACGATCCCGGCCTTACCGAGGAGCCTCCCGTCCAGCGCGTGATGGAGGACCGGCATCAGCCGGGGCAGCCGACCGTCCAGCGGGCGCCGCCGGCCGCGGCCCAGGCGGGGGTCTCCTTCCAGGGACGCTTCTTCGCCGGCGATCCCGCTCAATTGCGCACCACCCTGGAGATCCTGGTCGTCGAGAAGGGCGCCGAGGGTGCGGAGTCGTTCGCGTACGCCTTCCTCCGGATGGGGATGGAGGACCGCCTCCGCCTGCAGTTGAAGGGGACGGATCCCGCGCTGATCGACCAGGTCCAGGCCGCCTTCGAGCCCGTGCTGCAGACGTTCCAGAAGGAGCGGAACAAGTACGTCGAGAGCTTCCGCGACGAGGCGGCCGCCGGAGCCCAGATCGTCCTCACCAAGAGCCGGGACGCGCTCAACAAGGAGAGGGACAAGTACACCGGGGAGGGCTGGCCCGTCGAGGAGCCCGACCTGGACGGGCTGCGCGCCGCCGCGAAGGCGCTCGCCGCCAGGCGCCACTCAGCGGACGCGGCGGCCGCGAAGGCCAAGGACGCCTTCGGTGTGATGCGGAGGCAACTCCAGACGCCCGCCCATCCCGGCTCCTTCGCACCGGCCCCGATCGTCCCCTACTTCCCCGATCCCGCCCTGCGTGAAGCGGCCGGGACGACGAACGAGGCGTGGTACCAGGAGGAGCAGTCCTACGCGAAGCTGCGCACGACGCACGAGGCGACGTTCCCGGCCCTGGCGATGTACACCGACAACGAGGACGGGAAGGCCGCGAGCCGCCTGGAGGACCTGCCGACCTGGGGGATCCTGGCCGACCGCCGGCTCAAGAAGAACGTCGTCACCGAGATCGACAGCCGGATCGGCGACAACCTCACCGCCTCCCGCTCCTTGAACGACAAGGAGAAGGCGTGGGAGCTCCCGAAGATCATTGATCTGACGCTGAAGGGCAAGCAGGCCAAGCCGTTCGAGGAGAAATGGGTCAGGCACCGGGTGGGCCAGGTGCACGAGGAGGCCGCGGAACGGCAGCGGCTGCTCGCGGCGATCACGGTCGGCTTCGCGGTGGCGGCGGGCATCCTGACGGCCGGCGCGGCGGCCGCTCCCGCGGGGTTGGCGGGCACGGCCGTCCTGGCCGGTCTGGCCACCGCGGCGCAGGCCGGGACCACGGCGTTGACGATCGCGACGGCATACCAGGAGCTGATGGACTACCGGTTCAAGAAGGCCACCCAGGAGACCTCGCTCGACCGCGCCGATTCGATCGCGGGTGACGATCCGTCGTTCCTCTGGCTGGCGGTCACCCTGGTCGGCGCGATCGCCGAAGTCTCCGCGCTGAAGGCGGCCTTCGTCACGCTGAAGGGCTCGGTCCAGGCGGCCAGGGCTGCCCGCAACACGGTCGGCCTGGCCGAGGAGGTCGTCAAGATCCGGGAGCTGACCCCGGCGGCCGGCGAGTCGATCACCAACCGGGTGAAGGCCGAGATCGACGCGATGGCTCCCCAGGTCGCCGACCCGGGGACGCTCAAGGCGACGGCCGGGCTCTCCAGCGACCGGCTGGCCCAGCAACCCGACCTGCTTCGGCACGAGTTCCAGCTCGCGCAGTCGTCCCCGGCTCGCCGGGCGATCCAGGGCGAGGTGTACTCCGAAGAGGTGATCATGGAGAACGGCCACGTCTGGCGCAAGCAGCGGGAGAACGGGCGCTGGTGCCGCTTCTCCAGCGACCCGCTGTGCTTCATCTTCGGCGAGACCGGGGACGGGCACATCGACTCGTTCTCCGCTCCCCGCAAGGCCCGTCAGGGGGAGTGGAGCGGGGTGCCCGGCAAATCCGATTTCACGCCGAACGACCCGGTGGCTCTGATCCGTGCCCGGTACCGCCCGATCCCGTACCGGAACGGATATCCAGATTTTTCGCAATTCGCTGAGGAACGAGCCCTCATCCCGCGCGACCAGTACGCGATCCCCGACCGCAATCTGCATGAACGGCTCGCCGACAGGGCCCTGGCGCGATCGCGCGGATGGCTGCTGGCCAACGGGGATCCGGACGTGGCCCGGGCCGTCGCGTTCCGCACCAACCCCGCCGACCCGCTGACATGGCACCACGTCGAGGGTGACAACGTCCTTCTCCTCGTGCCGAGGTCCATTCACCGGGCCGCCCAGCACGCGGGTGGCTTCTCGATCCCCGCGCTCGCCTACTGAGGGCACCGGGTCCGGACGAGCACGCGGCGCGGATCCCTCACCGAGACGGGGGAGGCGCGGTCGTGCCGTCCTCAGGCGTCGTGGGCCCGCCTGGCCCGGTAGGCGGTCGCCTTGGCGCGGTTCTGGCAGGACAGATCGCAGAACCGCCGCGAGGCGTTGCGGCTGACGTCGTAGAAGACGCGATCGCACTCATGGGCCGAGCACCGGCCGAGCCTGGCCGTACGGCCCGCACCGATGATCATCGCGATGCCGGTGGCCATGTCGGCGATGTAGGAGTCCACCGGACCCTGGCCGACGGCGTGGAACGCGAGCACCAGCGGCTGCCCGGGCCGTCCGTGCAGGTTGGGCATCGCGTTGTGCGCCGCCAGCAGGTCGTTCAGCACGTCCGCTGCACCCTGGACGTCGCCGTCCACGCACGCGTCGACGGCGACGCGAAGACGTCGGACGGCGGCGGTCAGCACTTCGGCGCCGTCGGGACCGAAGGGGGCGGTGTGGAGGCTCTGGTCGGCCGACAGGGCCTCCTCGATGATCACCAGCTGGTCGGCCCCTGAGCGTGGGGGATCGACGTGCCGGCCGTGCGCGTGTTCGCTCGCGAGGTCGTTGACGAGCCGGAGGGCGAGCCCGGCGAACTCGGCGACATAACTGTCAAAAGTTTGTTGACTAGTGATTCCGGCGGGATCTATCGTCACTGCCGTATCGTACATAGATAGTGATGACGAGGAGCCCCCCATGGCTGTGATCCCCCTGAGTGACGCCAGCCGCGTCGTCGCCGGCCTCCTGTTCCTGACGATCGTGACCATCGAGTTCGGTGGCTGGTTCATGACAAAGATCGTCCGTGGGGATGTGCCGATGACCGACTTCCAGAAGTCGTTCGCCCGTGCCGGGCACGCTCACGCCGGTGTCCTGGTGACACTGGGCCTGGTCTGCCAGCTACTGGCGGACGCGACCACTCTCACCGGCGCGGCGGGCTGGCTCGCGCGGTTGGGCGTCCCGGTGGCGGCGGTCCTGATGTCCGGCGGGTTCTTCGCCTCGTCGGCCGGCCGGGGGGTCACCGGGCCCAACCGCTTCATCGCGATCCTGTGGCTCGGCGCGGCCTCGCTGGCCGCGGGCGTGATCACCCTCGGCGTCGGCCTTCTCGCGGCCTGAGGTCCTGCCCGGTCAGTCCTGCCCCAGCCACAGGTCGGGTCCGAAGACCTCGTAATGGACGGCGGAGGCCGGCACCCCGCGCGCGAGCAACTGGGAGCGGACACTGCGCATGTACGGCAACGGCCCGCAGAGGTAGGCGGTCAGCCGGTCGGGTAGCTCGATCTCCGCGAGGTCGACGTAGCCGGCGTTGGGCGCCGGCCGGCAGGCGCAGTGGACCGCCTCCTCGTACCACCGGTGCAGGGTGGCGCCCGGCAGGCCGTCGACCAGCCGGATGAGTTCCTCACGATGCGCGTGGTCGGCCGGCGAACGGTCGGCGTGGACGACGGTGACCTGCCGGGCGGAGCCGGTGGCCGCGAGATGCTCCACCATGGAAAGGATCGGAGTGGCGCCGATGCCGGCCGAGGCCAGCAGCAGCGGGGTGTCGCCGCCGGGCAGCGTCACGTCGCCGAACGGCGGGGAGACCGTCAGCACGTCCCCGGGTCCCACGTTGGCGTGCAGCCAGTTGGACACCTCGCCGTCGGGGGTCTCGCCGCCGCCCACGCGTTTGACCGTGATCCGGCAGTCGTCCCGCTCGGGGGCGGACGACAGGCTGTACTGCCGGATCTGACGGGCCCCGTCCGGCAGGGCGACCGCGACGCTGATGTACTGACCGGGCTTGAAGGTCAGCGGGACCTCCGGCCGCAGGGTGAAGGAGGCCGCGTCGGCGGTCTCGCGCCGTCGCCCGACCACCGTCGCCCGCAGCCAGCCCGTCGCCGAGTCCCGGCGCAGGCCCGCCTCCAGGGCGATCAGCGCGTTCGCCATCAGCCAGTAGACCTCGTCCCAGGCGCGGACCACGTCCGGGGTGACGGCGTCGCCGAGCACGTCCGCGATCGCGGCGAAGAGGTATTTGTGCACCACTTCGTATTGCTCGGTGGTGACACCGACCGAGACGTGCTTGTGGGCGATCCTGGCGAGCATGGCGTCCGGCCGTTCCTCGGGATGCCGCACCAGGGCGGTGGCGAAGGCGGCGATCGACCCGGCGAGGGCGCTGCGCTGCCGGCCGTTGGCCTGATTCCCCCGGTTGAACAGCTCGCGCAGCAGTTCGGGATGGTCGGCGAACATCCCGTCGTAGAAGCGCGCGCTGATGTCCTCGATGGCGTCGCCGATCGCGGGCAGGGTGGTTCGGACGGTGGTCGCCGCGTCCGGTGAGAGCATGTCGTCCCCCAAATTAGTAAGTGATCTTCATATTAAAATGCATGCGCCGACGACCCTCGCTCGGGCTACCGGATCATCCGAGGCTGAGCAGGACCGGCCCGGTCGGAGAGGTGACGAGGTCGCCCACGGTCAGTGGGTCCAACGCGGCGTAGAAGGCCTGCTGCGCCTCGCGCAGCGCGCCCCGCAGACGGCAGGCCGCCCGCAGCGGGCACGGTGGGTCGCCCTCGCACGCGACGACCTCCTCCTCGCCCTCCAGTTCGCGGACCAGCCAGCCGAGTGACGCCGCACGTCCGAACCCGGTCACCTGCAGGCCGCCGCCACGTCCTCGATGGGCCTCCAGCACCCCGAGGTGCTGGAGGCGGGCGACGACCTTGGCGGTGTGGGTGTAGGGGATCGCCATCGCGTCCGCCACCTGCTGGGTGGTGAGCGTGGCCCCCTGCTCCGCTGCCGCCAGGCGCATGGTGACGCGCAGGGCCATGTCGGTGAACTTCGTCAGGCGCACCATGTGACCGTATCAAATCGGATTCTTGGTTACCAATTAACACCCCGGCCGAGATCGTGCACGGTCTGGGAGTGTCGCTCCGTCTCCGTGGGCGGAGAAGGCCGCGGGATTTCGCCTCAGGGGCCGGGGGGAGAGGGGGTCGCCTCGGCGTCCGGAGAGGACGGGATCCGCTGCGCCTCGACCAGGTCGAGCAGTCCGGGGAAGCGCTGCTCGAGATCCGCGCGGCGGAGCGTCACCTTGCGGCTGTTGCCGTAGTCGACCTGCCGGAGCAGGCCCGCCTCACGCATCACCCGGAAGTGATGGGTAAGGGTCGACTTGGAGACGTTGAGCTTGAAGGACGCGCAGGTCCGCTCGACGCCGTCCTCCTCCCGGCACAGGTCCTCGATGACCTGACGGCGGTGAGGGTCGGCGAGTGCCGCGAACAGAGAGCCGAGCTCCATCTCCTCGACGGCGGGGTGACCCTCAGGGTCCGGCATGACGAACTCCCCTCAAGGTACGACGTAGATCATACCATGCGCCTTCCCTTCGAGTTCGCGCGAGCGATCCCGAGCGATCCCGCGCTGCGCCTCCGGCGAGCAGCCCGGAATGTCACACCAGGCCAAAGGGGTGCAAAGGATTCAGGTACGGCTTGTGTCGTACCTGTGGAAAGTGTAAACAGGTACGGAACTCGTCGTACCTTGACGGGTCGGAAGCGGGCGGCGGCACCACGGACGGGGGTCGCCCGATCAGAGCCGGACGGGGTCCGGCTCGCGTAGACAAGGACCTGTAGATGGAACTTCAGAATCAGACGGCGCTGATCACCGGGGCCGGCTCGGGGATCGGCCAGGCGACCGCGATCCTGTTCGCCCGCGAGGGCGCGTCCGTGATCCTGGCCGGTCGCAGGGCCGACCGGCTCGAGGCGGTCGTCAAGGAGATCGAGGCCGAGGGCGGCACCGCCCGATATGTCGCCGCCGACATCAGCGACCTGGACGATGTCCGCAGGCTCGCCGAGGAGGCGGCAGGCGTCGACATCCTGGTCAACAACGCCGGCATCTTCCCCTTCGCCTCCACCGCCGACCAGACCGTGGAGGACTTCGACAGGCTGTTCGACACCAATGTGCGCGGCACGTACTTCCTCACCGCTCCGCTGCTGCAGAAGATGGCGGCCCGGGGCTCGGGCAGCGTCGTCACGGTCACCACGATCGCGGACATCGAGGGCATGCCGAACGCGGGCGTGTACGGCGGGACGAAGGCCGCACTCGCCTCGCTCACCCGTTCCTGGTCCACCGAGTTCGCCGGAACCGGTGTCCGGGTGAATGCGGTGGCGCCCGGGAACACCAAGACCGACGCCGTCGTCGACGTGCTCGGCGAACAGGAGTTGGAGGAGTGGGCGAGGACCGGCAACCCGATCGGCCGCATCGGCCGCCCGTCGGAGATCGCCGAGGCGATCCTGTTCCTCGCCTCGTCGCGCTCGAGCTTCGTGACCGGTGTGGAACTCGCGGTCGACGGGGGCTACACCACCCGGGGCTGACCTGAAGAACCCGCCCAGGATCAGGAGAAACGCTCGATCGTCACGGGGATCAGTCCTTCGTGACGCATCACCGTCGTCAACTCCCGCAGCAGCGGCCGTACGGTGTCGCCGGATCGCCCTGCAAGGCAGGCGGTCAGGTCGAGGCACCACGCCACACCGGGACCGATCCGGCGGAGATCCCAGCTGAACAGGTCGTCGGCCACATTCAATGAGGCCGTGCCGACCACACGCGTTCGCGGATCGGCGAAGTCGTCGGACAGCGTCATCCGCCAGATCGCCCGCAGGTGCGCCAGGCGGTCCCGGCCCACCTCGCCGGCGAACAGGACGCGATAGACCCGCTTCTCGCGGAAGCCCGCGGGTGCCTCGGGAGAGCTGAGCAGCAGGAGGGGTTCGCCCAACGGCTCACGGTCGTGGAAGCGGGACCGCAACGCCGTCTCACCGGGCAGTTCGCCCCCACCGAGCCGCCGGTAGACGACCTCGGCGTCACGGCGGGGGACCGCGACGACGCGGCGCCGTAGTTCCGGGTCCCCGCGCATCCCGCGGGCGAAGGCCGCCGAACTCCACCAGTCGCCGTCCGCCGCGGTCCACCCGGCGCTGTCCAGGCCGATCGCCGTGTGGTCGTCGGCGAGGACGAACTCCTCCACGACGATTCCCTCCGCGGGCGTCTCAGCGGACGGTCTGTCCGGGAGCACCAGGTAGTAGTCCAGCGCGTACGGGGCCGCGACGGCCGCCGCCGCGTACGGGTGCATCTCGGTGGCCATACGCCGCACATCCCTTGCTCCGGACTCGGACGGTCCGGACCTCGAACGCCGTGACGCCGAGCATTCTTGACCCGGGCGCACCAGGTGTCCAACCTGTCCGGGATGAGGAGTCCACGAGGACGCGTGAACCTGGAGGCCGTCTCGTCCGACTGTGCTGGGTGACGGGAGGACGATATGACCGAAGAGTTGCTGGTGGTGCGTGCCCAACTCGGGGAGCGTGCCGCGCTCGCCGAGTTGGTGCGCGTCTGGCACGTGCCGGTGTGGACGTACGTGCGGCGGATGCTCGACGCCGCGCGGGCCGACGACGTGACCCAGGAGGTCTGGCTGGCCGTGGTCAGGGGGCTGCCCCGGCTGCGCGAGCCCGGCCGGTTCGCACCCTGGCTTTTCACCATCGCCCGCCGTGCGGTGGCCGACCGTCTGCGGGAGGAGTACGGCGAGGCCGAGCGGACCTCGGACGGCGAGCCGGTCATGGACGACCCGGTCGAGGCGGCGACGGACCGCGCCGCGCTCGTCACCGCGCTGTCCGGCCTGCCGGTGCTCGAGCGGGAGATCCTCGTGCTGTTCTACCTGGAGGACCTGTCCCTGGAGGACTGCGCGCAGATCTGCCGGGTTCCGCTCGGAACGGTCAAGTCCCGGCTCAGCAGGGCCCGCCGCCTGTTACGTGACCACCTGACCGAGAGGGGATTCCAGCCATGAACGACGAGCCGCGTGTGTCGGCGGAGGAGATGATCGGGCGGCTGCCGTTGTCGCCATGGGCGCGGATCCGCGCCGCGGTGGCGCTGACGGCGGGCCTGGCCGGGGCGGTCTTCATGGGAGCGCTGTTGATCACCGAGCCGGGACCGCTCCCCGGCGGAACCCGTCTCGCCTTCGCCCTGTTCACGGTGCTCTGCCTGGCCTGGGCCAGTTACGGGGGGTGGGTGATGACGCATCGGGCGCCGTTGTTCGCCACCGATCGGGTGATCGCCGCGTGGCTCGCCCTGACCGCTTCGGCCGTGACGACCGCGGTCGTGACGACGATCGCCGTCCAGCGGGGCGCCGGACCGGTCCTTCCGCTGGCGACCGGGGGTGTCCTCGTCGCGGTGTCCGCGGTGCTCGCCGTACGCGCTCACGTCCGTCGTGCCACGCTGCTGCGCCGCAAGCGCGAGCTGAGCGGGGAGTGAAACCCACGAAGACTCCTTGAAGAACACCGCCGACGATCGTCAGAATCCTGCTCGTCGGAGTCCTCGCTCCGGTCGGCGGACTGCTGGTGCTCGCCCATCTGATGCTGGACTTCCTGGGCTGACCACGGTGTCCTCGCGAAACGGCTCGACACCCTCGGGCAGGGCGCCCTCGTACTCGCGGTACGGGTCCTTCGGAGTGACCGCGAACCAGCCCAGGGGAGCGCGTTCCGTGGAAATCTGGAAATCTCCGGTGTTCAGGTGTCCGGGATGGCCGGGCGGCTCCGACGTCTCTGACGTACGGCACCGCAGAGGTGCCGGAAGAAGGGAGAGACCGTGAAGTACATGATCTTGAGCTATGCCTCCCAGCAGGACTACGACAACATGGCGGGCAAGGCGGCGGGCACGCCGGCCTGGTCCGCGGAGGACTTCGCCGCCCTGGGCGCCTTCATGGAGGCCTTCAACAAGGACCTCGAGGAGTCCGGGGAACTCGTCGAGACGCGGGCGCTGGCGGCTCCGGTCCACACGCGGAGACTCGGGCCGGGGAACGGCGCCACGGTCGTGACGGACGGTCCGTACGCGGAGACCCAGGAGGTCCTCGCCGGTTACTGGATCCTGGAGTGCGAGAGCTTCGACCGGGCCACCGAGATCGCCGCCCGGCTGGGCGAGTGCCCCGCCCCGGAGCACGTAGCCGCGAGGGCCTACGCGGACGTCCGGCCGATCGCGGAATCCCAGGCGGAACTGGACTACTGATCGCCTCCGTGCCCGGCACCGAGGTCGAGGACCTGCTGCGCCGGCTGGCGCCGCGGGTCCTCGGCGCGGTCGTCCGGCGGTACGGGCATTTCGACGCGGCTGAGGAGGCGGCGCAGGAGGCGCTCCTCGCGGCCGCCACGCAGTGGCCGGAGGAAGGGATCCCGGACAACCCCCTGGGCTGGCTGATCACGGTCGCCTCACGCAGGCTGACCGACCTGCTGCGGGCGGAGCAGGCTCGCCGGCGCCGCGAGGACACCGTCGCCCGGTGGACTCTGCCCGGCGAACGGCCGGCGCCCGCCGCCGACACGCCGCCGTCGGAATCCGACGACACGCTGATCCTGCTGTTCATGTGCTGTCATCCCGCGTTGTCGCCGGCGTCCCAGATCGCGCTCACTCTGCGTGCGGTCGGCGGCCTGACGACCAGGGAGATCGCCCGGGCCTTCCTGGTGCCCGAGGCCACCATGACCCGGCGCGTCAGCCGCGCCAAGCAGCGGATCAAGGACAGCGGCATCCCCTTCCGCATGCCTGCGGGAGCGGAGCGCGCCGGACGGCTCGGCGCCGTGCTCCACGTGCTCTATCTGATCTTCAACGAGGGTTACGCCAGCACATCGGGACCGAGCCTGTACCGCAGCGAGTTGTCGGCGGAGGCGATCCGGCTCGCTCGCATGGTCCACCGCGTGCTGCCGGACGACGGCGAGGTGGCGGGACTGCTCGCGCTCATGTTGCTCACCGACGCACGCCGCCCTGCGCGCACCGGCGCGGACGGCGAGCTGATCCCGATGGCGGAGCAGGACCGCGGCCTCTGGGACGCCGGCCACATCGTCGAGGGTGTCGCACTCGTCACCGAGGCGCTGCCGCGAGGGGTGCCGGGCCCCTACCAGCTCCAGGCGGCGATCGCCGCGGTCCACGACGAGGCGCCGAGCGCGGAGGCGACCGACTGGCCGCAGATCACGGCGCTGTACGAACTGCTGATGCGGATCTCCGACAATCCCATGGTCCGGCTGAACCACGCCGTCGCGGTCTCGATGGCCCGCGGTCCCCAGGTGGGGCTCGACATCCTCGGAGATCTCGCGGCCGACGAGCGGATCGCCGAGGACCACCGGCTCCACGCGGTCCGGGCCCACCTGCTCGAGATGGCCGGTGATCGTGTGGCGGCCCGCGAGGCCTACGAGGAGGCGGCCCGGCGGACGGCCGGTCTTCCGCAACAGCGCTACCTGCGCTCCCGCGCCGCCCGCCTGGAGGATGATTCGTGACGGTGAAGGCCGCGTTACGGCGTGCCCGCGCCGCCGCGCGCGGTCT
>NZ_BOOO01000016.1 GCF_016863275.1 Planotetraspora mira | reverse complement strand
CAAGTCCTGAGGTGGCCCGGGCTGTTACAAGTTTCCATCCGTGGTCAAGCCGCCTTCGGCGGAGCATCGGTGCTGCGGCGAGGAAGAGCGGGGAAGTCGAGGGGCAGGCACGACGATCCGATGGGAGGCGGCCCGCAAGAGGGACGGGCGCGCCGGGAGATGGATCGGTGGAGGAGCTGTTTGGTGAGCTGCTTCCGGTGGCACCGCGGAGGGGTCGAGCGAGGGGAAGCACAGCGCTGACGAGCTGTCATCATGGCCCGCACTCACGAGATGGGCACGGACACGAGGTCTACCTGTTGGTCGCGTGCCCGCCCACCGGCGGGCTGCGGCTCTTCGGCCGGTCCCGCCGGCGGCGGCGCGCACCACGCCGACAAGCGGCGTGAGCCTCAGATTGACGGCATTACGGCTTGTGCGGATGAAGGTCTCCCGATTTGGTGGTCGGTCATAGTCATGGGCACGCGCAGAGCCGATGAGACCCGGAAACCGACAGGCGCCGATGGGCGAAGGGAAGAAGAGGAGAGAGGCGGAGGAGGCGAGCAGCGGGCCGGGGTTCACCGAATCGTTTCGGAGCCAAATCGACGGGGACCCCTCCAAGATCAGCTTGGGGGGCATGGGAGGGAGAATCGCGGGCAGGGGCGGTGCCCCTCCCGAATTAGCGTGCCAGTGTAATTGCCCCCCAAACTGATCTTGCCCCGCCGATTCAGCACCACCGCAACGATTCGTCAAACCCCTCGCGCGCGTGCACAAGTGTGCGAGACGTGGTCGAATTGGAGTATGGAGATATCGGGTGCCGGTGGCTATGACGAAGACATCATCGTGCCGTATGTTCGGGAGCGCCTGGAGAAGTATCTGAGGGCGTTTGACGGCGTTCGGACTACCCATCGGGGCCGCCCTGTTAGCGAGGTGCGCAGCGCGCTTGACAAGGCATTCGAGGCTGAAGACCTGGAAGTATGGAACGAAGTTCGAGACGACGCAGCTCGAGTGATCTCTGAGGGGAGAGGTCCGGCGCAATCGACCTGACCTCAACCCCACCTGAGGTCCAGGTGCTGGTGCCCGCCTGAGTGAGCAACTGCGTGACAACGCCGATGGGTGACCATGGACACTCGCGGAATTGCGGCTTAGGTGTCGATTGTTTTTCGAATTTCGCCGAGATACTCCCAAGCCTTAAAAGCGGTCCTTCCTCCCACCCAGTCCATTACAACACGATATTCGCAATTGTTCTGGCGAAGCTTTGCTGGAACCTTGTCTATATAGCCTTGCATCATTTCAGAATCCTTACTGCATAGAATGGACAAAAAAAGCGTAAGATCGTCGACAGGTGTGGCATTTGAATCATTGTCGGGCACGAGTTCGTTGTTGTAGGTCCAGTACGTACATTCAAGGTCCCTTCGTGTTTGCAGCAATTCGGGTGTCGGTATAATTTGACACTCTGTCGCACTTGTGTGGTATTCATGCTTCTCGGTCTCAACCTCCAGTAGGTGCAGGCAATCCCCTATTGACCTATACATTTCAATTAATGCTTGTCGTTGCAAAGCGATCTGTCGCGCCTTACGATCTGCGACGGCTGTTGCCTGGATTTCTAATCGCACAGCTTCAAGTGCCCCACGCACTTGAAGGCGTGTACCCCAAGCGGTGAAGAACCCGCCTACGAAGGCCCCCAAGACTCCAGCTATGACACCCGCCCAGAAGTCCATACGCCCATGCTGCTCGAAAGGGAACCCAGGTGTGCACTCCTGAGGCCAAAGAGTTCCAACGAGTGCGGGGATCCCGCATAGCAGTGGCAGTCCATACAGCAACGCCGTCGTACACGAGGGCACCCCAACGCCCGCATCTACCGACCAAACAGGGCTGCGACCGATCTATGAGGAGCCTGCCCTTGCCTTGTAAGCAGAAGGTTGGGTGCGTGACAACGCCGGCACCGCGGTCAGGTGGTTCACGGCGGCATACCGGGGCGGGGCACTTTGGGGGCACATGGCTACGGAAAGCGCTGGCAAGCGATGACAACGAACGGAAGCGTTTTCGCAGGTCACTTACGGTCGAGAGTGAAGCCTTGCAGGTAGCGAGCATGCAGAATCAAAACCCGGCCTACAGGCCGACTCGTCCGCCCGCCAACCCGCGACCTAGGGTTTGTCCCCGCTAGCCAAGATCGGGCACATTCAGGGCACATGGTCCTTGATAGCGAGGTAGGGCACCCGACTGCGTGGTCACTGTGCCGAGGCGTGCCCCGCGTCGGTCATTCGCTTCTCCAGAAGATCCTGCGGCAGCGCGTATACGTGGGCCAACTGCCGTAGTTCGTCCACCGTCGGCGCCGACGCCGCACCGTCCTCGATCGCTACCAGACGCTCTTCCGATATGTGGGCCAGCTTGGCGGCTTCCTCCACCGTCTGCTGTCCGAACTCCCGGTCGGCCCGCAGATTCTGGCCCAGCCGTACTAGCTGTTCGAGCGAGACCGTTGCCGACACCGATGGCCGAGGCGATTGCCCATCAGAGGGCGCAGTCAGTGACTGGCCAAGGACATACAGGCCCACCAGTACGATAATCGCCAGCCCGCCGCCTGCTCCAGCCTTTCGAGTGAAGCGACCACGCGCGTCCCTGGGGTGCTTGCTGGGATTCCACGACATACCCGGACGTTACAAATTGTCATCGCGCAGCTCCAGAAACATTCACTAGGCGACCTAGTGACGGCTTGAATACCGCGCCGCGACTGGTGATGGGCCGCAATTTGTTCTGCTCCGGCCATACCGGCGCGGCTCCTTCTTCGGAGACGCGGGACCGTAGCACAGCTCTGAGGGCTGTTTGGGGCTGATCTGCGCCGCCGCGCGGCCAGCCGCGCATGGTCTGCGCCACCGGCGGGGGCACCCACGCTTAGGGGGTCGGGCCCTTTGGGGGCACGTAGCTACGGAAAGCGCTGGCAAACGATGACAACGAACGTAAGCGTTTGCGCAGGTTGCCCGTAGGTCAGAACGGATACGTGCAGGTGGGGAGCGTGCGGAATTTGAACCCGGCCTTCTGTACCAGTCGGTGGACAGGGCGAGAGCCATCCGGGGTTCGTCGGACTGGTTTTTGAAGCGAATGAAGTCAGTGGAAAGTCAGCGAACTGGCTGAGACCGTGTTGCATCGAGCGGCAGTGCATGGTGAATGCAGCGTGCTGGACAGCGTGCGTTGACATCCGCCGACACAGGTTGGGACGCTGAACCCGGGTTCGCATAGAAGGGGTCGACGCAGTGTCGCGCCGGCCTGTCTGCTGGGCAGTGGCGCCGTGAACCCGGGGATCAGGAGCTAGAAACGTACCGGTGTTGCGACCCCGTGATCTGCGGTGGCGAGACTGCTTGGTGTGCAAGAGCGAGATGGGTGGCGGGCGGCGTTATCCCCACAGGTTCGTGATCAGATTGACGAGCAACTTCGTCGTCGGCGCCTGATAGCAGCCATCCGGCTGTTGCGTTCCGAAGGCGGGTTGGATCCTGTGCCTGGGCTGTATGACGCACAGGACATGCTGCAGGAACGATTCGTGTGGTTGGCCGAGCAGGGATTGGTCGATCCCGAAGAACCGCCTGCCCAGGTGCCGCAGATGGTTGAGGCGGTCAATGCGATCACCGACCCGGTGGTAGCGGTTGAGGCGCTGTGGGACGGCGATACGCAGGGCTGGTTTGTGCGACTGTTCGCGATCGTGCAACGACCGGGCAGGGAACATCACCGCTTCGACGAGCAGCCACTGGCGCTGTTTAGTCGCGGGGGTGACCTGCGCTTGTTAAACGGTGCTGTTCCTCCTTGGCCGGAAGCCGCCGAGGCTGTCGAGAAAGGCCAGGCGGTAGCCCGCAGCCTTGGCGTGCCGTTCTACTTCGCCAGCCCAGACACACCTGATGATGAATTGCCACGCTGGTGGGACTCACAGGCTGCTGAACGTAGGTGATCACGACTTGTCGAAGGTACGTCGACGCTCGCGTTGGCCACGGCTGACGGTCGGCGCAGCCCAGGCAGACAAGCGCCAAAGCACCCCGTCCAGGTCTGCCAAGCCGAAGCTGTGTACAGCAGAGAAATACAGCAACAGGACCGCACAACACCGGCGCGGGCCGAACCCAATCCCACACCTCAGCGCGGGCGAAGGCCTTGCACCGGGGGCTTGCCAATAGTTCGCATCGAAGGGGTCTGGGGTTCAAATCCCCATAGCTCCACCATGACGAAAGGCCCGCCAGGTGAACGCCTGGCGGGCCTTTTTGCTGCTCAGGAGCCGTTCAAGGAGCCTCGGGCCGATCTTCCTTTGCGCGGGGGCCGTGGCCGCCGGGTCAGCCGGCGCGATCGAGGTGAGCGGCGTTGTCGTACGACTCACGGGCGTCGAGCAGTTCGTCCCAGTGCCCCTCAGCCCAGGCGCAGGCGACCGCCATCGGTTCGAGCATGCTGCGGCCGAGCGGAGTCAGCTCGTACTCGACATGTGGGGTGGCCTGGGCGTAGACGGTGCGCTTGACCAGGCCGTCCCGTTCGAGGGACCGAAGCGATTGGGTGAGGACCTTGGGAGTGACGCGGTTCAGCGGCACGCGTAGCTCGGAGAACCGGCGCGGCCCGTGCTCGAGGCAGCGGATGACGAGGGGCGCCCACTTGTCGCCGAATCGGATCGGATTGAGCGAGGACGGACACAGCTCGTCGAACATGTCGGCGGGCAGGGGTTCCCTCATGGCCTCACGATAACCGGTATCCCGGTGGTAACCGCGGCCCCGGATAGCTTCCGGGAAACGGCCGGAAACAAGGGGATCCGGCCCTGGTGAGAGGCGGTTCACCATGAACATCGTGGTCTTCGGCGCGGGTGGCCGGGCTGGCCTGCAGGCGGTCGCGGAGGCGCGTCGCCGCGGCCACCAGGTCACCGCGGTGGTGCGCGACCCCGCAAGCCACAATGACCTGTCCGACGTGCGGGTAGTGGCCGGCGACGTCACGGACCCGGTGAGCATCGAGCATGCCGCCGCCGGGCATGACGCCGCCATCAGCGCCGCCGTGGACCTGTCCGTGCCACCCCACGACTTCTTCACCACGTCGGCCTGTGCCCTGACCACCGGCCTGGCGAAGGCGGGCGTGCCCCGCCTGGTGGTGGTCGGCCTCGCATCGATCATGCCCGGTGCTTCCGGCGCTCCCCTGATGGACGAGCCCGGCTACCCCAACGAGTACCGCTCCTTCTACCTCGGCCACGCCGCAGGCCTCGATGAGCTTCGGACCCGTGACCTCGACTGGGCGTACGTGGCGCCCGCAGGCGACTTCAACCATGACGGCACGCGCACCGGCCGGTACCTGGTCGCCGATCATGGCGACCCAGCCAGCCGGATCACATACGCGGACTTCGCGATCGCACTGCTCGACGAGATCGACGCGCCCTCCCACCACCGCGCCGCCATCAGCGTCCGGGAGGCATGATGCCCGAGGTCCACGACAATCCGAACCCCTGGGTCGCCGAGCACATCCGCCGTTTCGAGGAGACCGGCGGCCGACCACGGCCGGGCGTGAACGACCTGTTGCTGACGACCCGGGGCCGGAAAACGGGTGAGCTGCGCCGCACTGCACTGGTCTACGGACGCGACGGCGACCGTTACGTCCTGGCGGCCTCAAACCGCGGCGCAAACCACCACCCGGCCTGGTACCTGAACCTGCTCGCCGACCCGTATGTCACCGTGCAGGTCGGTACGGAGACCTTCACCGCACGAGCGCGCCCTGCCGCTGAGGCAGAGCGCCCACATCTGTGGCGCCTGATCGTGTCGGCCATGCCGCAGTACGCGGCCTACCAGGAGCGAACCACCCGCGAGATCCCCGTGGTTCTCCTGGAACGCGTCTAACGCCGGCCGCGGCCATCCGTGTCAGACCGGTATGGCGGAGGTCAGCCGGAATACTTGAACACGGGGTCGGAGAAGCCGCCGGTCGAGGTCCAGACGAGCGTGCTCTGGAGCACTGTGGACTTGAGGACGAAGGTGGCCTTCCTGCCGTCATCGGTGATATCGGCGCGCTTCCAGCCGTCGAAGTTCTTGGTGAGATGGTGATCCCATTCGCGCAGGTCTCCCAGCCCCACCGCGGCGATGGACTCCGTTGGCGGCTCGCCGTCCGCGCAGTAGCGGCCGAAGTTCGCGATCGCCGTGACCGTGCCGCCCCTGGCTTGGAGTTTGATGCTCTGGCAGGCGTCGGTCTTCGTCCGGTAGATCAGGTGTGGCTTCGTCCATTCCCCGGCTTTCGGGTTGTAGTGCTGCTCGAACAGCCCTTCACCACGCCGGTAGTGCATCGCCACCCGGCGACCGTCCGCGAGCCCTACTTCGCCCTCGAACCAACGGGGATCCGACCCCTCGACGTCGCTTTCACGCGGTTCGTCGCCGCCCGGCGGCGACGGGTTCGGCGTGGGCGTGCGAATCTGCGCGGACGGGGTGACGGTCGCTCGCGCGACCGGTCGTTCCTGGCCACACGCCACCGCGGTCGCGAGCAGCGTCACGCAGGCCAGCATCCGGGTCCCCGCTGCGCGCATCGCATCTCCCTGTGGTCCTGCAAAGCAGGCCTACCCGGCTCAGGCTAACAATCCCTCATATGAGCGCGGACGAATCGGGCGGCCACCCGAGGCAACCTTTTGCGCCGCAGCCTCGTGGTAGGAGCGTGACAGACCAAACCAAGCCACCGTCGGCGGACGAGTCGTACGTGGCATTCGTTGAGGTGGCCTGGCAGCGCCACATGCGGCTGGCCGTGCTGCTCGCCGGCGACCGGTGGCGCGCCGAGGAACTGCTGCAGGACAGCTTGGTCAAGGTGTACGAGCGGTGGCGGCGGCTGTCGCGGCTCGACGATCTGCACGCCTACCTGCGCCGGGTCCTGGTCAACAACCACACGTCCATGTGGCGACGGCGTCGCCGCGAAAGCCTCGTCGCGGAGGTCCCCGACCGGGCCGCACCCCCGAACGGCGTCGATCCCGAGGCCGTCGCTCTGCACGCGGCGTTGCGGTCGCTGCCACCGCGACAGCGCGCGGTCGTGGTGCTGCGCCACTACGAGGACCTGTCTGAGCGCGAGGTCGCCCAGGTTCTGGGCTGCTCGGTGGGCACGGTCAAGAGCCAGAACGCTCGCGCCCTGGACAAGCTTCGCCACATTGTCGATCAACCCTCCAACGTAAGAAGCAGGTGACCTGCCATGAACACACTTGATGAGCGACTCGCCAACCGGCTGCACGGCATCGTCGACGGTGAGCCGGACTCCGCGCCCCCGACCGGGATGCTGCTCGAACGCGGCCGGCGCGCACGTCGCCGGCGCACGACCGCTGTGGCCGGTGCGACGTGCGCGGTGCTGGCGCTGGGCGTCGCCACGGCGGCGACCGTCGCGACGGGCCCGGCGCAGGTCCGGCCTGGCGTCACGGCCGAGCCGACGTCGCCGCTGAAACTGACCTCGCCGGCCATGGAACTGGCCTCGGCCGTAACCGCCAGCGAGAACATCAGTTACCGGATGCGGCTGAAGACCGGCAATCAGTCGGGGCAGGGCGGACTGACGTATGAGGGTGCGTTCGACCCGAAGACGGCGACCGGGTACGTCCGTCAGCCGCAGGACGACTCGGTCATCACCGAGCTGCTGATAAACGGCACCAGGTACGTCGGCGGGGAACCGCCGCTGGGCCCGCTGCCCGCCGACAAGGGCCCCGGCGAGACGTACGGCCGCTACGGCCAGTACCCGGGCAAGTACGACCGGCTGTCCCTCTACGGCGACCCGGACACCGTTCTGGGCGCCGCGGAGCCCGACCCGGCGGCGCTGTTCAAGGCGCTGAAGAGCGCGAACGCGACCACTGCGGAGAACCCCGACGGCACGCTGCACTTCGAGTACGCCGCGAAGTCCAAGGTCGGCTCGAGCACCACGTCCGGCGACGTCACCCTCGACGCCGACGGCCGGATCGCGAAGGTGGCACTCGCCGGACGGTGGCAGACGACGGCGAAGGGCCGGCTCGACACGGGCACGTTCACCGCGACGCTCGAGCTGTTCGACTACGGCGTCAAGGTGAAGGTGAAGCGTCCCGCCGACGTGGTCAAGGCCAAGTAGGCATACTCCGCGACGGCCACGGGCCCATTCCCTTGATGAGCTGCCCGCGAACCCGACGGGTCGCGGGCAGCTTTGTCGTGTCTGCCAGCCGGCTCCGGGCCGTTTCCCCAGCGAAAGGTCCGAGTTGACGCCCTCGTACGGCGCGGGCAGCCTCTTCATCGTTGTCGGCCGAGCGGGCTCGGCCGAATCGGGAGGAACGGTGCGGTGATGGCGGACACGACAAGAATGACGGCGGATACCGGGATCTCCATCGTGCCCGCCAACGAGGCGAGCTGGGACGACCTGCGGGCCGTCTTCGGCGCGCGCGGCGATGCGTCGAGGTGCCAGTGCCAGTACTTCAAGATCCGGGACTTCCAGTGGAAATCGGTTCCCGTTGAGGAACGCGCCGAGCGGCTGCGCGAGCAGACCGGCTGCGATGACCCCAAGGCTCGTACGACGAGCGGCCTTGTCGCCTACCTCGACGGCGAACCCGTCGGCTGGTGCGCGGTCGAACCGCGCACAGCGTACGAGCGTCTGCTGCGCGCCCGGGTCCCGTGGACCGGCCGCGATGAAGACAAGACCGATGACGGCGTCTGGGCCGTGACCTGCTTCGTCACTCGCTCGGGCTTCCGGCGCCGCGGCGTCGGCCGCGCGCTCGCGCTCGGTGCCGTCGACTTCGCGCGGGAGCGCGGCGCCCGTGCCATCGAGGGCTATCCGATGATCACGCAGCCGGGGCAGGAGGTGGCCTGGGGAGAGCTCTACGTCGGCAGCAGAAGCATCTTCGCCGCCGCCGGGTTCGCCGAGGTCAGCAGGCCTACGCCCAGGCGCGTCGTGATGCGGATCGACTTCTAGCCGCAGCCGGCGATCATCTGGGTCCGGGATCTCGAAGAGCGCGCGGCGAGCGCCGGCCGTACGAGAAACCGGTGAACCCGCTGTCTGCGACGAGGTGCCCTACCGCCAACGAGCGCACCTCGGATTCGGTCGTCGGGTATGGGGAAGGAAACCCGTCCATCGGTGAGATGCACCCAGTGCGGACGTGGGGAAGAGTTCCGCTGTGGCATGGCCGGATGGATTGCCGGTAATAGCCGATTTCGTTCTGTTGGATTCCCGAAAGGCTGTCATGCGGACCAGACTGACCACTCCTGCCCATGTCAGCCTCGTTCGGTTCGCCGCCGCCGTCGCGGCGGTCGCGTTGCTCGCCGGCTGCGGCTCGGGCGAGGCGCCGACGCGGCGATCCGCCGCCGCGTCGAGCGACTCGGCGCCGACACCCGGGGCGGGGCAGGCGTCACCACTGCCGCAGGAGACGTCCACTTCGCCGGCGTTGCCGAAAGCGTCCAACGGGACCGACCTTGCGGCGTGCAAGGACGCCGACTGTGAAGTGGAGGTCCGGCCGGGTGACCGGCTGAAGATCGATGCCAAGTTCGGTTTGGACGCGATCACCGTCAAATCCTTTGGGAGAGACGAGATCAGGCTGGCTCTCCAAGGCTCCTCGGGCGGGCTCCATGTCGAAGGACGGAATGTCAGCGTCAATAGCGCCTGCACCAACGGTCGCTGCCGTGACGAAGCAGAGATGTCGCTGACCACCGACAGACCAGGACGCATCAACACAATCCAACTGCGCCTGGCAGAGCTGAACTCCGACCGCGCCGTTCTGGCGCTTCTGCCGAAATAGCGATCTGGACCCGAGGCGGGAGCAGGGGGATCGCCATCGGAAGTCACACGCGACAGCTCCCTCGCCCCCGCCGAATTGGTGAAAGAACACCGAGCAAGCGGGATCGTCCGGTCAGCCGTTGGCTGGCATCGGAGGGCGGTAGTCGGCGGGGATGCCCATCTGGGTGAACCAGTCGCGCAGGCTCGCGACGGCCGCGGGATCGGCCACGGCCCCGCACGGCGTGCTCGTCGACGTCGATCTCGTTGCTCCCCATGTAAGGCTCCATTTGAGGAGGAACATCAAGAAGGGTCGAAATTAACGGGTTCGACGCATGCTGTCACCTCGATTTGGACGTGGTGGGGCCCGCGCTCTGGTTCGAATTCCACGGCGCCACGCCGTACCTCGTCAGAGAGGGTCGGCGTGCGCGGCCGCCCGGACGGCCTCGACCGCTTCCTCGGCCGAGCCGCCGAGCCGGGCGACTTCGCTGAGGTAGGCGCGGGCGTGCCGTTCGATCAGGTCCGCTCGCGTCATCTGGGGCTCGGGCTGTGGCAGCACCCGGGTGCCACCACCGCGTTTCCCGCTGACGTAACCGGCCCGTTCCAGCTCCCTGTACGCCCGTGCCACCGTGCCCGTGGCCAGACCCAGGTCGGCGGCGAGTTGGCGAACCGGGGGCAGACGAGTGCCCACGCTCACCACCCCGCACCGGATCAGCTCCGCGAGCTGTGCCCGGATCTGCTCGTACGGCGGCGAGGGACTGGTGACATCTACCTTGATCACGACGGCGTGATCCCCGGACGGGAGAGCAGTTCGGCCAGGTACCAGACGGCCGAACACGCAGAGAGGACGGCGACGCCCAGGAGTGCGCACGTTCCGGCCGTGGCCCAGCCGATGAACTCGCTCTGCCGGTGGAGAGCGTCTCCGGCGACGACGGCGATTCCCGTCAGCGGCAGGGCCACGCAGATGCCGTAGGCCGCGGTGACCACACGGGCCGAGTGCGCTCGCTGTGCGTCATCCAGGGCCTTCGCCGCCGCGTCGAGGTCCAGGCGTCCGCGTCGTACGACTCGGTGGACCACCAGCGCGGAGAGCAGGAACGCGACCGCGAGCACGGACAGCAACGGCCAGGCGTAGAACCAGCCTGGCCACGGGCTTACCGCACTGCGCACGGTTCCGTCCGGGCTGTCCGCGGCCAGCACCCGGCCGGGACGGCCCATGTCGTCGGCGCTCGCCGTGGCGGTGGTGACGGCCAGCAGGACGACGGTGACCAGCGAGAGTGCGCCGGCCAGCGGCGCGGAAAACCTGGACAGGTAATCACGGGCCGTCCTGATCTCCAATGACGCGCCGCGGACCGCCCCGTGCGGCCGCGGTGCGGCGGCCTCTCCCGTCAGCGTGCCGAACAGGATGCCCAGGCCCAGGGCGGGGGTCGCGAGCAACGGCCCGCGACCGAGGCCGTCCCAATTCAGGACGAGCCAGGACGCCGTGAGCCCGAGACCCAGCCCCGCGAGCCTGGCCCACAGGAGGCGCCTCGCCGTGGTGCGCAACCCGGAATCGACACCGCTGGGAGACGCCACCGCCCGGGTCGATGAGACGAGCGCTGCGAGGAGCACGGACACCAGCACCAGCAACACGGTGAAGGCCAGGGGGATCGCGGCGGCCACTGCGGCTCCTTTGTATCAACCAGACGATACAAACAATGCCCAATTCGGCCCACTTGTGGCAAGTTATTGATACAAACCCGCACCGGCCGGCGACGCTCCTGTCACCTGCCCATGACCTCCCCACCGGGCCGAACCGTGGCCCCGCCGGGGTTCCTAGTGAATCAGCGGGCGGCGTCCAGGCGGGCGCGGTGTTCATCGTCGAGCCTGATGTCCAGGGCGCCCAGGGCCTCGTCCAGCTGAGCGAGGGAGCTCACGCCCACGATGGGAACCGTCGTGACGTCTCCGCCGATCAGCCAGGCCAGCACCACCTGGTTGACGGTTGCGTCCAGCTCGCGCGCGATCTCCCGTAGAACGGCGAGCCCGCGTACGGTGCCGGGGTGGTCGTAGGCCTCCGGGATCGGCCGGTCCTCGCGGGTGTAGGCGCCGGCCATGAGCGTGTTGTACGCCCACAGGGTCAGGTCGGGCTCCGAGCGCAGGTAGTCGAGCATGTCGTCCTGGGCCAGGACGTGGCCGGACTCGGGCAGCCGCACTCCGGGCCGGGGCCGCAGGTAGGTGTGGCGGAGTTGCACGTTGGTGTAGAGCGGCCGGCCGCCTGCCCGCGAGGTGGCACGGGCACGCTCCAGGCGCCAGGCCGCCACGTTGCTCGCGCCGATCTCGCGGACCTTGCCCGCCTCCGCCAGTGCGGCGAAGGCGCCCAGGGTCTCCTCCAGAGCAACGGCGCGGTCCTCGATGTGGGCCCAGTACACGTCGATGTGATCGGTGCCGAGCCGCCTCAGGCTGCCTTCGGCGGCCGCGGCGATCGTCGCGGCGGACAGGCCTTCTGCGGAGTTCATGGTCCGGTCGCCGGGAACGGTCGGCCGAGCGCCGCATTTGGTGCTCAGCACCATCCGGTCGCGGTTGCCCCGTGCGGCCAGCCAGCGGCCGATGGACAGCTCGCTCTCGTCGCCGGTGGCACCCTCGGTCCAGAACGGATAGTTGTTCGCGGTGTCCAGCAGGGTGCCTCCGGCCTCGGCGAACCGATCGAGGATCGCGAACACGTCCCTGTCGTCGAGGACGGTGCCGAACGGGATGGTGCCCAGGGCGAGGGGGATGTATTTCATATAGATCATCCTGGCAGCCGAATCCCGTTTCCGGCCGAGTCGCTCCGCGTGGAAGTAGCCGCTACTCACTCTCGTCGGCCGGGTACGGGATCCCCAATCGCTGGACGAATTCGAAGAAGAGATCCTCGGCGAATGGGTCAGACCTGCTCCGGAGCACTTCTGCGATGGGTTCGGCGGGAACGCGGTATCCGGCGTCGGCTGCCCACTTCACCGCCTCTTCCGCGGACTTCTCGCACGAGAGGTAACAGTCATCGACCGCCAGGCCGTCGAGCCGGTAGTACGCGTCCATGTTCTGTCGGTCCAGGCAGGTCGCCCATGAGCCGGTGCTGCGACTGTAGGCATCGACTCCCATGCAGTCGCTGTCGAACACGAATCCCACAAGGGCAGGGCCGCCAGTCTCGTGAGCGAGATTCACCGCGAGGTCGGGCGGATCCGGCAATGACTCCACCGCATCCAACTGCCAGATCTGCCAGCCATCCAGCGGACGTGCGCACTCATGTGGACGACCGTCATAGCTCTTCAGAGCATCCAGCCTGATGAGCGGCGCTTCAGTCCGCGCAACCACGAATACTCCCCAGAAGCCCATGAGCGCGATCTTGCCGTATGACATGCCAAGAACTGGCCTATGTCGCCATATCCTCGCCGAGCGCCCCCATGGCTCCGCCAATGTCAGAGGCCGGTTCCGATCACTGGAACCGGCCTTTCTGATCTTCTGAACGCCTTACGGCTTGAAGAGATCATCCGCTCCCGAGAAGGAGCGGTCGTGGCTGCATGGGATCTCGATCGAAGCCGGAGGCCGATTCACTGCGTGGCGGCGGTTCGCAGGGCGTGGAACTGCTTCAGCAGGGCCGCGTCGCCGGAGATGCGGACGGACGCGTCGTCGTCCCGGTTCCAGAGCCAGCGGAGGAGCGGGGCCGCGTCCCCGCTCACCAGCGCTTCTCCGTCGAAGCCCGTGGCCGCGTCCTTCACGTCCACATGGCCGGGCTGTGCGCCCTCGCCGGCCACGGCCGTCAGCGTCCAGGCGTGGTGGCTCGTGGAGACCGTGACCGGGCGCTCGTCCGGGTCGTCGAGAAGGGTGCCGAAGTCGTCCAGCCAGCGGGTGCTTCCGTAGCCCAAGAAGAGCTTCAGGACCTCGTCGACACCGTCGAGGGCGAGATCGTCCGGGATCGGGGACACGGGCCGCCCGGCCGCGAGCTCGGCGTCGATGCGATGGATCACCGTCTCCTGAGCCATGCGGCGGATCCAGAAGCCGACGGTCTGATCGGGCTCGTGCCACGTGGCCGCGGGGTCGGCCGGAGAGTGCGCGGAGAACTGCCCGGACAACACCGCATGGGCCCTGTCCAGAGAGGTCACAGGATCGGAGTCGAGTACTCCGGGCGGCCACTCCTCGGGGAAGGCCCCGAGGCGGATGCACTCGGCTTTGTGCAGGTAGACCTCCGCGACGTGTCGCGCGAGGTCGCCGGCGGACCAGTCAGGGCACGACGGTACGCGTGCCGACGGATCGGCACTGACGACGGCGGTACGCAACAGGGCGAAGTCGTCCTCAAGACAGCTGAGAAGCCGGGAGAAGTCCATCCGCCCATCGAACCAGCCGCGCCCGGAATTCTGAACCGAGTTTCCAGCGGGCGCGCGCTCTCCCTGCCGGCTGCGGTTCAATCGCTCAGCGGGGCGCCGTGCCACCGCCATTCCCGCAGTCGCGCAAGGCCGGGCAACTCGATGCGCCCCGTGGACCACAGCAGCGCGCGCCACGGGTCGACGGCGCCGGCATCGGCGGTGGCTTGCGGGAACAGTCGAGCGAGTACGCGTGCGCACACATCGCGTGGAGGCTCGAACGGGAGGCCGAGACCCTGCGCGATGTCCTGGCCATGGAGCAGCGCCTCAACGCACCCCATGGCGGCGAAGCCCTCAGGATCGGCCATCCCGGAGGGGTGGTATGCCCGCACATGCGGCGAGGCCGTGCGCACCGTCGCCACCAGGATGCGTCCACCGGCCTCGGCGAACTCCAGCACCTCGGCAGGGGAGGCCTCCTCGTCGGCGTCGGCCATGAATCGCACGTACCTGCCGGTGGGCCGGACCACGATCTGGCCGGCGTATGACATCAAGCAGTCGCCGATGTGCTCGGCCGTCTGCCGGCAGCTCCACTCCAACGTGCCCGCCTGCACGGACCAGTCGCGATCGGCAGCCGGGCCGAGGGCGGCGGCTGCATGGGAGATCGCGGCGTCCAAGTCGTCGGCGGTGACCGTCATGGTGAACTCCTCGGCTCCTTCAAGGTCGAAACAAGCACCGTACGGGAGTTCGCGGCGAAAAGTCGGAGTCTCGATGACCGGCTGAGTGACAACGAGTCCTCCGGCCAGGAGGGGCTCAGCCGATCGTGAAGAGCCTGGCGGCGTTGTCGTGGCAGACGTCGCGCAGCCAGTCGTCCCCGAGATCCAGGTCGGCCAGTGCCCGCAGGGCCTCGCCGTACGGGTAGGGGATGTTGGGGAAGTCGGTGCCGAGCAGGATGCGGTCCTGGAGGTCCAGCAGGCGCGGGATCGCCTCGCGCGGGAACGGTGCGGTCTCCTCGGTGAATCGGGTGAAGGCCATCGTCGTGTCCAGGTGGACCCGCGGGTACCGGCCGGCCAGCGCGAGGAACTCGGCGTATTCGGGGGTCCCCATGTGGGCGATGACCAGCCGCAACCCGGGGTGCCTGGCGAGCAGGGCGGCGATCGGTTCCGGGCCGGTGTGCGGACCGGGGGCCGGGCCGGAACCACAGTGCGTCACGACCGGGATGCCCTGGTCTTCCAGCAGGCTCCAGACCTCGTCGAGCAGCGGGTCGTTCGGGTCGTAGGCGCCCACCTGGAGATGCGCCTTGAACACACGGGCGCCCGACTTGATCGCGCGCGTCACGTACTGCGTGGCGCTTGGTTCGGGGAAGAACGTCGCGGTGTGCAGGCAGTCGGGGGTGCGGGCGGCGAAGTCGGCGGACCAGGAGTTCAGCCACGTCGCCATGTCGGGCTTGTGGGGATAGAGCATCGAGGTGAACGCGCGCAGGCCGAAGGCCCGGAGGCGTTCGACCCGGTCCTCCTCCGCGAGCCGGTAGGAGATCGGCCAGTCGCGGCCCACCAGAGGCCCGGCGGAGTCGAAGTAGGCCCACACCTTGGCGAGCACGCGCTCCGGCATGAAATGGGTGTGCACGTCGATCAGGCCAGGGAGGCCGAGGTCCCGCCAGAATGCGATCACGGGCGCCACGTCCGCCTGCGCATCGCCGTGAGCATGATCGTCCGGAAGGGGGATGGCCCGTCGGGTCGCCTCCGTCATAACGCCACACGCTAGCCGTGGCGGTTCGGGCCGCTCGCTGTCAGGGTGCCTCCGGGACGGCATTCGGCCGAAAACGCTGGACCATATATCGGGTCCCGATATATGGTCCCGTCCATGACCAAGATGACGGAGGCGACGTACTTCATACTCGCCGCACTCCTCGAAGCCCCGCTTCACGGCTACGGGATCATCAAACGTGCGGGTGATCAGTCGGCCGGAAGAGTGAAACTCGCCGTCGGCACCCTGTACGGCGCGCTCGACCGGCTCACTGAGGCCGGCCTGGTGGTGCTGGACAGGGAGGAGGTCGTCGACGGCCGGCCGAGACGCTACTACCGGATCACCGAGGACGGCGTCGTCGCCGTCCGCCAGGAGGCGGTGCGCCTCCAGCAGGCCGCCAGGGTCGTCACGGGCCAGATCGCGGTGATGGGCGCATGAGCGCGACGGCCGCGCTGGAACGGCGCTACCGCAACCTGCTCCGGGCCTATCCGAAGGTCTATCGCCAGTGGCACGGTGAGGAGCTCATCGGGACGCTGATGGCGGCGTCCGATCCTGAGGCCCGCCGTCCCGCGCTCCGGGAGACGTTCGCCCTCATCGCCGGGGGGTTCGCCGCCCGTGCGAGAAACGCCAGGGCCGCGGGGGCGCCCTGGTGGGTGGACGGGCTGCAGTTGGGCGTGCTCGCCGTCGCGACGACCACATTCGCGATGACAATCTACGTCTGGCCGTCCCCGGGGTATGCCGTCCGGCCGATCTGGACGCTCGGCGCGGTCGTGCTGATGGTGGCGATCATCCGTGGATGGGTGCGGCTGGCACTTCCCCTTGCTCTGATCGCCGCGCTCGAGGCCAGCCGTCTCCTGGTCCTGCATGGCGACGCGTGGCAGGTGGCCGACTTCGGTCCGACCTATGTCGAAGCATCGAACATGATTCCCTACTGGGTGATCGTCGCCGGCCTGGCCGTGCTCGCGGTACGGCCAGGGAAGGGTCTCCCCGTCCGATCGTGGGCGTGGCTCCTGATTCCGGCGCTCTGCTGGGGGTTCCAGTTCGTCTACCCGTACTACGACGGCATGTTGCCCTGGATGCTTTTCCGGGCGGGTGTCGAGGTGCTGGTGCTCAGTGCCGCGCTCTGGGCCACGGTCGCGGTCAGGGACGCCAGGTGGGCCCTCGCGGCGGCCGTCTACCTGATCCCCGGCCTGACATACCTGGGCGAGAACCTGTCCATGCACGGCAGAAAGGGCTTCGCCTACTGGGGCCTGCTCACCCTGCTCGTGTTCGCGTCGTTCGTGGTGGCCCGGCGCACCAGGCAGAAGGTCTGAGCCCGCCGCGCGACCGATTCGTCGTCTACCTCGCGGCGCCGGGGCGAGCAGGTTCACCCCGCCGGCTCAGGCGTCGCGGTCCAGAAATGTTCTCAACCACTCCAGCGTCCGAGTCGCCGACGCGTCCCATGTCTTCCGGAACATCGGCTGATCCCGGTGCTCGACCGTCCACATCATCAGTTGGACCGCCCGCAACGCGATGAAGACGTCGATCAGCCGCTCGTGCTCCGCGGCCAGCGGCCGGACGCTGCGGTAGCCGTACAGCAGGGCGGAGCGCAGGCCCGGATAGTCGGGCCTGCGCTTCAGCTCGCCGAGCGTCACCGCGAGGTCGTAGACGTACGGCCCGTAGCCGCAGTCGTCGAAGTCGATGGCGCGGGCCTCGCCCTGCCGGAACAGGTAGTTCTCCTGGTGGAGGTCGGCGTGGATCAGCCCGGACACCTCCGGGTCACCGCCGAGCGAGTCGCGTGCCGCCCGGGCACGCTCGATCGTCGCCCGGACGATCGGTCCGCCACCGGCCCGGTGCACGTCGTCGACGAGCGTCGCGGCACGTGCGGCCACCTCGGGTGAGAGGCCGTCGTCCTGGGTGCGCCCGAACGAGGTGACGTGGTCGACCGGGCCGCGGTGGAATCCATCGGGAGCGCCGAACCGGGCGCCGTGCGACTGCAGGCGAGCCATGAGCACGCCGACCCGCTCGAGATGCGCGGGGGTCAGCCGATCGTCGACGAACCTTCCGTGGACCCATCGGTACAGCACGCAGCTTCGTGCCCCGGGAACGCCGTCGGACTCGGCGACGGTCAGGAGGTCGCCGTCGCGCGTGGGCACCGGCTCGGGAACCACGAGGTCCGTGTCACGGCGCAGCGCCGCGAGCCAGGTCATCTCGGAGCGGACCATCTCGGCCGTGGGCCCGCCGGTCCGCTGGATCCGCAGGACATGACGCCCGCCGCCGGCGGTGTCGATCCGGAACGTCGTGTTGTATCCGCGCATCAGCGGCGTGATCCGCACGGTCTCGACGGGATACGCCTCGACCGCGACCTGCGCCAGCCGCCGCATCCTGCGGACCTGACCGGTGCGGCCGAGTTCCTCATACGGCCGTACGGCTCGCACGGCGGGGCTCATGGGAACTCCTCATCGGGGAGATCTCTCTCATGGAGAGGCGTTCAGACAGGGGAGTGGCGGTAGCGGAGATGTTCCGCCTCCTGGGGCGTGCAGAAGAAACCGGTATCCAACGGGGTCACCGAATATCCCTCGTCCCCGAGAACCCGATAGGTGTAAGCGGCGGCGAAGTCGGTCACCACGACCGGAGCGCCCCCGCATTCGACGACGTACAGCGGATAGCGGGCCATGGTGTCGACCAGAGGCGTGAACAGTGATGCCAGGTAGACGGCACCGATCGAGAGGAAGGCACGCGGCGGAGCGGACCACATCCGGATCGCGGAGAGAACCACCACGAGCAACGCCGCGGCGATGAACTCCACCACCAGGAAGATGCCGTAGAACAGGGCGAACTCGCCGGTGGGGCCGTCAGCCGACAGGAACGTCCACAGCAGCAGGCACAGGCCGGGGAGACCGAAGGTCACCGCCGCCAGCCAGCAGATCGCTTTCAGGAACTCGCGCATGCCGCGATCCTCGGCGCGGCGGCGCGTGAGCGCCTGAGTGCGAACGCTCAAATCTCCGTGCGTGCGTACTCAGCCGGGTCGTCTTCCCCGCACGACGCGGAAGCCGTACGGCGGGGTCTATTCCTCTGCGCCGTCTTCGAGCGCCTTGGCGAAGCCCTTGATGGCGTCCCACACCTGATGCCGGTCGTAACCGCGCATCGCGACCGTGAACGAACTCTGGCGCAGTTCTTCGGCGGTGATGGTGCCGGCGTCGACTCGCGCCAGGACCACGTTGACCTGGTGGCGGTCATAACCCCGGAGCACCACGTCGAACTCCCTGCCGCTCGCCGGCCCGCCGGGCAGGGGTTGCGCGGGAGCGACGACAGCGTGAGCCTCGGCCTCTCCATCCGGGCCCGCGAAACGGTCCTCGACGGCGTCCCACACCTGGTGCCGGTCATAGCCGATCATCGCCACGCGGAACGACGGCTTCTGCAACTCTTCGGCGGTGACGGCACTCGCGTCGAGTCGCTCGAAGAACGCGTCCACCTGCTTCCGGTCATAACCCCGGAGGACCACATCGAATTCTTCGTTCATCAGATGACCGGCCCATCTCTCCGCCACAGGGCGATGACGACTCACATCCGCGCGCGCGGCGCCGCCACGATGGTGCCATGGCGACCGCCGTTCCGCTGGCGAAATGATCGGATTGTACGGTGTACGACTGTTTTGGTGCGCTGTCCATACCGGAGCGGCAGGAGATCGGCGTCAGGGCCGCTCAGCCCATGCCGGCGTACTGCCGGGGCCGCAGCGCCCGGGCACGCAGCGCGGCGAGCGACGCGGAGCGGCCGACCTCGGTCAGCCGCCAGGGTGCGTCCCACGAGCAGTCGGCGCGCAGGGCCAGGGCGTCGAGACGGCGCTGGAGCTCGCCGAGCGGCGCCGCCAGGTCGGGCGGGGCAACCTGGCCGCCCTCGGCCGTGCGCCACCCCTCGCCGTTGACGACGTCGGCGACGCGTTCGCTCAGCTCCCGGTACGGCAACGGCCCGTTGTCCACCAGCAACATCAGAGCCGACTCGCGGATGGAGATCTCGAAGTCGTGCTCGCCCCGGGCCGGGAGCAGCAGCGAGGCGGCCGCCTCACTCCACAACGCCTCCGGGTCGTCGAGCAGCGCGCGTCCCGCGGGCGTCAGCTCGAGCCTTCGGCCCGTACGGCTCAGCGCCCCGAGTTCGTGGACGGCGATCTCCTTCAGGGTGGTCAGCGCGGGGACGTCGGCCTCGCTCCGCACCGACCGGGTGCTCATGGCGTCCCAGCCGAAACGGTCGACGGCGTCCAGGACGAGTGCCCGGGTGAGGTTGAACCTCTCCGTCAGCGGCGCGCCTTTCACCGCGAGGGCCAAAAGCCAGCGGAGCGGCTCGAGATGCGTGCCCGCCGGCGCAGGCACGGGGGCGTGCAGCCGTACCTCGAAGGGCTGGGCCAGCTCACGGCGGGCGCTGCCGCGTCCGAGGACCCAGCGGTTGAGCCGCTCCCCGTGGACCCGGTGCAGCCAGCAGTCGCCGCCGAGCTCGGGCCGAGGGGAGGTCAGCCAGCGGGTGGTCAGCACTATGCGGTCGATCGGGTCACCCGACACGATGGCGAGCTCCAGAGCGGCGGCGCAGGCGAGGTGCGCGCCCAGCTCCTCCGGCCCCATGATCGAGCTCCAGGAGAGCTCCGCGACATTGGGCGGCAGCACCCCCGTCTCCTCCAGCGCCTGGTGGTAGGCGGTGGCACCCGCCTCCTCGCCGTCCCGGGCGTAGACACGGAGGATGTCGGCCGTGAGGGGGGAGTCGCACAACGCGGCGTACCGTCCCATTCCGCCGAGGCGGAGGAGCTCTCCGAGTGCCCGGGCGATGGTCGGCCGGTCGCCCGAGACCTTGATCGGCAACGTGTACCAGAGGAACTCGCACACATCGAGCTGGCTGATGGTCTCCAGCGCTTCGCCGCCGGTCAGCCATTCGACGGCCACACGTGCCGCGTCGGCGGTGTCCGGCTCGGCGCGCTCCAGCTCGGCGAGGAGAGCGGCCACGTCAGGTGCGGGCATGACTCGAAGTCTGCCGTATGCGACCCATCGTTGACGACGACCATGCCTCACTGGTGACCACCCCTGTGACCAACGATACGGAAGGTCAGATCCACGATGTGAAGAGCATTCGTGCGTGCCATTCGTCGTAAGGCACGATCTGGGCGGAAAGGATGGGATAGAGCCACCAGAAGTTGACCAAGGCGAGTAGGACGAAGCCGCCCGCGAACACCGTTCCGACCACGCGCCTGGACGGCCTGGCGTCTCCCCGGCCGATCATGAGACCGCAGGCGAGCACGATGGCGAGGATCATGAACGGCACCATCGGCAGCGCGTAGAACAGGAACATCGTCCGGTGGTTGACGATGGCGAAGTAGAACCACGGCAGCCAGCCGGCCCCGTAGGCGAGCAGCACCGCGCCCGCGCGCCAGTCCCGGGTCGACACGTACCAGGCGATCATCGCGATGAGGGCCGCCGCGCCGCCGAACCAGATCACCGGCGTCCCGGTCCCGAGCACGGCCCAGGAACACGAGGAGGCCCCGCAGTTCGTGGGTGACTCGTAGAAGAACGCGACCGGCCGCAGCAGCAGGGGCCACTGCCAGGGCTGGGACTGGTACGGGTGGGTGGCGTCCAGGCCCTCGTGGAAGCTCAGCACCTGCCACTGGTAGGTGAACCACGAGTGCAGCGAATCGACGACGAAGTGCAGCGGGCCGCCAGAGGTCGCCTCCGCCCAGTTGCGGCCGTAGCCCTTGGCGGACAGGAACCACCCGGTGAAGGAGACGACGTAGACCACCCCGGGCAGCGCGGCCACCCAGCCCGCGGCCAGCGGCACGTCCCTGAGGAATGCTCCGGCGTAGGGCCGGCGAAGGCCGACGGCCCGCCGCGCGCCGAAGTCCCAGAAGATCGTCAGCAGCAGGAAGCCGATGATGAAGAAGACCGCGGTCCACTTGCTGGCCATCGCCGCGCCCAGGCAGAGCCCGGCGGCCAGTCGCCATGGCCGAAGACCCAGAGACGGCCCGAACTCGTCGCCCTCGCTCCGCGACTCGTGCCAGTCGGCCAGGCGTTCCCGCATGCGGTCGCGGTCGACCACCAGGCAGGCGAACCCGGCCAGCACCCAGAACATCACGAAGATGTCCAGCAGTGCCGTACGGGACAACACGAAGTGCAGGCCCTCAAGGGAGAGCAGGAAGCCGGCGAGGCAGCCCAGCAGGGTCGAGCGCGTCATGCGCCGCGCCACCCTGGCGAGGATCAGGATCGAGAGCGATCCGATGACGGCGGTGGCGAATCGCCACCCGAACGGGTCGAGGCCGAAGATCAGCTCGCCGAGGCCGATGAGCCACTTCCCGAGCGGCGGGTGCACCACGTAGTTGGCGCACTGGTCCACCTGCTGGCACGTCTTGAAGATGTTCGCGTTGCCGGACAACATCAGCTTGTCCGCGCCGTCGACGAACTGCCGCTCGACGCCGTACTTGGCGATCGCCCAGGCGTCCTTCGCGTAGTAGGTCTCGTCGAACACGACGGAGTGCGGGGTCCCGAGCCGGGTGAACCGGAGGACCGCGCCGAACACGGCGACCGCGATCGGACCGATCCAGCCCCACCAGGCGCTGCCGGGCATGGGCGGCACCAGCCGATCGCGGAGGGAGACCTGCGAAGCCGTACTCGGCCCCTGGTCCGGCTCCTCGAACGCCTGGTATGGGAAGTCGGTTACGGCCACCTGCGACAGAGTACTGGTGAGGGTGGGCGCGGAACATGGCGTACGCGCTGATTGGGAACATCTGGCCGTTCGCGTGTGAACGTTTCAGGAAGTCATAGGCTGAGCGGGTGCTTATTCTCGCGGGAGCGCCGATCGGACAAATGGGGGACGCCTCACCCAGGCTCCGCGAGGCGCTCGCGAAGGCCGACGTGATCGCGGCGGAGGACACCCGCAGGTTCCGGAGGCTCGCCTCCGATCTGGAGGTGACCGTCACCGGCCGCGTCGTGTCGTACTACGACGCCAACGAGGCCGGCCGGGCGAAGGAACTGCTGGAGGCCCTGCTCGCGGGGCAGACCGTCGTCGTGATCACGGACGCGGGCATGCCCGGCGTGTCCGATCCCGGCTACCGCCTCACGCACCTCGCGGTCGAGGCCGGGGTGCCGGTGACCGCCCTCCCGGGCCCGTCGGCCGTCACCACGGCTCTGGCCGTGTCGGGCCTGCCCAGCGACCGGTTCTGCTTCGAGGGGTTCCCGCCGCGCAAGTCGGGCGAGCGGGCGCGGAGGCTGGCCGCCCTGGCCGGCGAGGAACGCACGATGGTCTTCTTCGAGGCGCCCCATCGCGTGGGCGCCGCTCTGGAGGCCATGGCGGAGGCGTTCGGGGCCGACCGGCGCGCCGCCGTCTGCCGCGAGCTCACCAAGACCTACGAGGAGGTACGGCGGGGCACGCTCGCCGAACTGGCCGAGTGGGCGGCGGGCGAGGTCAGGGGCGAGATCACCCTCGTGATCGCGGGACGGACCGTCGCGGACGCCCCTCCGGTGATGGAGGACCTGGTCGGCGAGGTGGCCCGGCTCGAGGAGTCAGGGGTGCCGCGCAAGCAGGCGATCGTCGACGTCGCGAAGTCGGCGGGCATCCCCAAGCGTGAGCTCTACAACGCCGTCCACGGCTCCTGAGGCGGTCAGGCACTCTCGGTCAGGCGCTCTCCGGGGTCAGGCGCTCTCGGCGGGCTGCTGATCGACGGCTTCGGCCGTGTCCGGCCGTCCACGTCCGCGTCCGCGTAGCGCCGCGATGGTGATGGCGGCGGCCATGCAGGCCAGCGGGGCCGCGGGCAGCAGATAGCGGTAGTCGAACTCCGCCGTGGCGGCCGGGGCCAGGACGAGGCCGACTGCGCCCAGCCAGGGCAGCAGGACGGCTCCGCCGAGCTCTCGCCATCGCACGGCCACGCCGTACAGGCCGACGAGCAGCAGCAGCCCGAGCGCGAGGCCGGGCAGCCGCACCACCTTCTGGTAGCCGATCATGATGTCGGACCAGGGCGCGACGACGTGCGTCGCCGCGGGGCCGTTCTCGTAGGCCTCGGCGTCCTTGTCGGTCGTGCTGTGGTACGAACTCCACTTCGGGAGCTCCCGCGTGAACGAGTTGCTGAACTCGTACAGCATGTAGGTCTTGTAGTCGGGGAACTGCGGCCGGTCCCAGCGGAACGCGCGGAAGAAGTCCTTGGACACGGCCGCGAGATAGTCGCCCGGCTGCGAGAGGATCGCCTTCTTCGCGAAGGCGCTCGCGTTCGCGTTGATCTCGGAGGTGAACTTCATGCCCGAGCCGAAGACGTGCAACTGGTTCTCGTTGTCCCACCACAGGTAGGCCTGGGCGGAGGGCTCGCGCTTGTCACGTGGCGTGTTGATGCACAGCAGGACGAGCTCGAGTTCCTTGCGCTTGTCGAGGTTCATCTCGTGGCAGTCCGCGAACAGGGAGGTCCTCATGTAGAGGATCACCCCGTCGCTGTTGGTCATCGCGAACTGACCGTTGACGGCCTTGAACCAGCCCATGTAGACCCCGACGGGGATGGCACAGGCGACGATCATCGCGATGATGGGCTTCCACCCGGCCCGCTTGATGAGCAGGTAGCCGACGACCAGGGCGAGGATCGGCAGCCCGATGCTCCGGGTCAGGGCCGTCAGCGCCAGCAGGACGCCGACGACCGCCCCCACCCGCCACGACATCGTCCGGTGCCACAGGACCAGCGTGATCACGCCCACGACGAGCAGGATGAACATCGCGTCCGACATGACCAGCTGCTCGAGCTGGATCTGGTAGGCGTCGAACAGGATCGGCGCCGCGGCGAGCGTCGCCCCCCAGCCTGGGATGCCAAATTTTCTGGTCAGAAGGGCATAGATCAGTACGCCTGCCGCGATTCCCATCAGGTGCTGGGTGAAGACGACCAGGGCGAGGCTGTGGAACGGGCGGAGGATCAGCAGCCAGAACCCGTATCCGTCCGGGCGGATCGGGTGCGGCCGGGGGCGCAGGGCCACCGAGATGTAGTCGTAGGAGTCGTTGAACCACATGGCCGGGCCGAATCCCAGCATGGTGATGATCCGGAGCAGTGCCGCCAGGCCGACCGCGACGGCGAAGACCTTGTGGCGGCGCAGAAACGCGAAAAGACGCCCCCATCCACTGACTGGGGAGGCGTCGACTACCGGTGGCTCCGCGACCGCGACCATGGTTACAGAATGCCAGCCCTTTTGTGGACTTGACTCGGGCACCTGGGGGAAGCGGGCATCATGGTGTCCTGCCGTCATATGCAAGGAGTTGCGACGTGGAGCTGACTGTCGTCATGCCGTGCCTCAACGAGGCCGAGACCGTCGAGACATGCGTTCGCAAGGCTCTTGCCTGCATGCATGAGCATGGGATAGACGGCGAGGTGGTGATCGCCGACAACGGCAGCACCGACGGATCGCAGCAGCTCGCACGGGATGCGGGCGCTCGCGTGGTGCACATCGCCGAGAAGGGCTACGGCAACGCCCTCCTGGGCGGCATCCGGGCCGCTCGCGGCAAGTATGTGATCATGGGAGACGCCGACGACTCCTATGACTTCACGAACCTGATGCCGTTCGTCGAGCAGTTGCGCGACGGCGCCGAGCTCGTGATGGGCAACCGGTTCAAGGGCGGCATCGCCCCGGGAGCGATGCCTCCGCTCCACCGTTACCTGGGCAACCCGGTGTTGTCGTTCGTGGGGCGCCTGTTCTTCCCGAGCGCCATCGGCGACTTCCACTGCGGCCTGCGGGGCTTCCGCCGCGACTCGATCCTGCGGCTGGGCCTGCAGACCGGGGGCATGGAGTTCGCCTCCGAGGTCGTCGTCAAGTCCACGCTCCAGGGGCTCGACGTCCGCGAGGTCCCGACCACGCTGTCGCCCGACGGCCGCTCGCGCCCGCCGCACCTGCGTTCGTGGCGGGACGGCTGGCGCCACCTGCGCTTCCTGCTGCTGTACAGCCCCCGCTGGCTGTTCTTCATCCCCGGCCTCGCGCTGATGATCCTCGGCCTGCTCGCGGGCGCCGCGCTGACCTTCGGCCCGGTCTACATCGGCAACCTGGCCTTCGACGTCGACACCCTCGTGGGCGCCTCGGCGATCGTCGTGATCGGCTTCCAGGCCGTCCTGTTCGCCTTGTTCACCAAGGTGTACGCCGCGGAGGAGGGCTTCCTCCCGGAGGACAAGAGGATCAGGAAGCTCGTCGACATCGTCACGCTGGAGAAGGGCCTGATCGCCGGCGGCCTGCTGGGGATCGCCGGTCTCGGCGGCCTGGTGGCGTCCCTGGTGCACTGGGGCGGCAGGGGCTTCGGTGAGCTGATCCCGGCGGAGTCGCTCCGCCTGGTGGTGCCGTCCGCGACCGCGTTCATCATGAGCTTCCAGACGATCTTCGCGTCGCTGTTCATCAGCATCCTCGGCATCCGCCGGTCTCGCGAGACGCCGACCGACATCGCCGCGTCCGCCGCCGAGGAGGCCGCGGAGGCCGTCACGCGCACGCCCGCCGAGGCCTGAGCCCGACGGACCGGGGCTTGAGCGCTTTGAGCCGGGGCTTGAGCTCTACGGGCCGGGGCTTGAGCGCGGCGAGCCGGGGCTTGGGGTCGGCGGCCCGGAGGTTGAGCTCGACGGGACCGAGGGCTTGAGCTTTACAGACCGAGGGCTTGAGCTCGACGACGGCAAACCGGTGTGAGGCGGCACCGGGAGGGCTCTAGGCTTGTGGGCATGTCCCAGCACATCTTGACCGCCGTCGCCTGGCCGTACGCCAACGGTCCTCGTCACATCGGGCACGTCTCCGGCTTCGGGGTGCCCTCTGACGTTTTCAGCCGCTACCAGCGGATGGCGGGCAACAAGGTGCTGATGGTCTCCGGCACCGACGAGCACGGCACGCCCATCCAGGTGCAGGCCGACAAAGAGGGCGTGACCGCCCGCCAGCTCGCCGACCGGTACAACCGCGTCATCGCGGAGGACCTCACCGGTCTGGGCCTGTCCTACGACCTGTTCACGCGGACCACCACGAAGAATCACTACTCCGTGGCGCAGGAGATCTTCCTGGGTCTCTACAAGAACGGCTACGTCTTCCCCAAGACCACGATGGGGGCGGTCTCCCCGTCGACCGGCCGCACCCTTCCGGACCGGTACATCGAGGGCACCTGCCCCATCTGCGGCTACGACGGCGCCCGCGGTGACCAGTGCGACAACTGCGGCAACCAGCTCGACCCGATCGACCTGATCAACCCGCGGTCGCGGATCAACGGCGAGACGCCCGCCTTCGTCGAGACCGAGCACTTCATGCTCGACCTGCCGGCGTTCGCCGAGGCGCTGGGCACCTACCTGCAGTCCAAGCAGGGCGAGTGGCGGCCCAACGTGCTGAAGTTCTCGCTCAACCTGCTCGGCGACCTCCAGCCGCGGGCGATCACCCGTGACCTCGACTGGGGTGTCCCCATCCCGCTGGACGGCTGGAGCGACCGTTCGGACAAGCGGCTCTATGTCTGGTTCGACGCGGTCGTCGGCTATCTGTCGGCGTCCGTCGAATGGGCCAGGCGCAGCGGCGATCCGGACGCGTGGCGGCAGTGGTGGCAGAACCCGGACGCCCGGGGCTACTACTTCATGGGCAAGGACAACATCGTCTTCCACGCCGAGATCTGGCCGGCGATGCTCATGGGCTACAACGGCGAGGGCGTAAGGGGCGGCGCGCCCGGATCACTCGGGAAGCTGGCTCTGCCGTCCGAGGTGGTGTCGAGCGAGTTCCTGACGATGGAGGGCAAGAAGTTCTCGTCGTCCCGCCAGGTCGTGATCTACGTCCGCGACTTCCTCGAGCGTTACTCGGCGGACGCCCTGCGCTACTACATCGCCGTCGCGGGCCCGGAGAACCAGGACACCGACTTCACCTGGTCGGAGTTCGTCAACCGCAACAACGGCGAACTGGTCGCGGCCTGGGGCAACCTGGTCAACCGGTCGATCTCCATGGCCGCGAGGAACTTCGGCGCCATCCCGGAGGCCGTCCACCTCACCGATGCCGACCGCGCGCTGCTGGAAAGATCCCGTGGGGCCTTCACTGCCGTCGGCGGCGAGCTCCAGCGATCCCGGTTCAAGAACGCGGTCACCGAGGCGTTCGACGTGGTGCGTGATGCGAACAAGTACCTCGCCGAGCAGGAGCCCTGGAAGATCAAGGACGACCCCGAGCGGCAGGGATCGATCCTGCACGTGGCCCTCCAGATCGTGGACGACGTCAAGACCCTGCTGACCCCCTTCGTGCCGACCTCGTCGAACAAGATCTTCGAGATGCTGGGCGGCGAGGGCGTATGGACCGGCATGCCGGAGATCCGTGAGGTCAATGAGGACGGCGGCCCGTCCTACCCGATCATCACGGGCGACTACGACGGAGCGGCCAAGTGGGAGCACCGTCCGATCAAGGCCGGCGTCCCGCTGGCTCCGCCCACGCCGCTGTTCGCCAAGCTCGACAACAAGATCGTCGATGAGGAACTGGCCCGCCTCGAACCCTGACCCCCGGGCGTGATCATGCACAGGTTCGGCGAAGTGCCGCCTGACCAGCCTCAACCCTGTTCGTGATCATGCACGGGTTCGGAAGAACCATGTCTGACCTGCGCGGATCCACTTCGTGATCATGCGCACTTTCGTCGATCCATACTGTGACCAGCGGAAACGTGGTTCGTGATCTGGCAATGGTCGCGTGCATGGTCACGAAGGACGTCTTCGCTGCTAGGGGCACAAGTCGCCGAAGGTGTGCATGATCACGAACAGGGTCTCCCCAGGTAGACCTGCATCCCTCCGAACGTGTGCATGATCACGAGCTGGATTGGCCCAGGTAGGCCCGCATCTCTCCGAAGGTGTGCATGATCACGGCTCGTGTTGGGGCAGGTCATGCGGGCCGAATCCGAAGGTGTGCATGATCACCACAAGGGGGGCGGGTAGGGTTTGGGGGCGTGAGTGGGATTCCGCCGGTGCCTGAGGGGCTGCCGGGTGAGGTGTTCGACAGCCACTGCCATCTCGACATCATGGTCGGTGAGCGGCAGGCGTCCTCGGGAGATCCGGTGGCCCAGGCCGCCCAGGCTGCCGGCGCGTCCGTCAGGGCGATCCTCGAGCAGGCCAGATCCGTGGGCGTGACCAGGCTCGTGACCATCGGGTACGACCTGCCGTCCTCCCGCTGGAACGCCGCGGCGGCCGCCGATCACGACGATGTCTACGCAGGCGTGGCGATCCATCCCAACGAGGCGCACGCGTCCACGCCGGAGGTTCTCGGCGAGATCGAGGAACTGGCGCGCCTGCCGCACGTCCGGGCGGTGGGGGAGACCGGGCTCGACTACTTCCGCGACTGGGCCTCCCATGACGACCAGCAGGCGAGCTTCCGCGCGCACATCGAGATCGCCAAGCGGACCGGCAAGGCGTTGGTCATCCATGATCGTGACGCCCACGACGACGTCCTCAGGGTCCTCGCCGACGAAGGCGCTCCCGATGTCGTTATTTTTCATAGCTTTTCCGGGGATGCCGACCTGGCCAAGCGTTGTTCGGATGCCGGATATTTCATGTCCTTCTCCGGGCCGGTGACCTACAAGAACGCCGGATACCTGAGGGAGGCCGCCGGCGTCGCCCCCCAGGAACTCATGCTGGTCGAGACCGACGCGCCCTACCTGCCGCCCGTGCCCCACCGCGGCAAGCCGAACGCCCCCTACCTCATTCCGCTGACCCTCCGCTGCCTGGCGGAGGTCAAGGGCATGGACGTCCGCGACCTGGCCGCCGCCATCACCGCCAACGGCGAGGCCACCTTCGGCGCCTGGTGACTCAGCCGGCGACGGCCGCGCCGAAATCGGCGGAGGCGCCACCGTCGATCGTCCCTGGGCCGCGATACGTCGAGGCGCCTCGATCGAGTACGGCGACCGAGCCGGTGGGACCGGCGTCCGGAAGGCCCACGAGCAGGCCCGCGCCGGGCTCGAGCGCACTCCGGCCGCCGACGTCGTCGGCCGCCGCGCCGACGTGCGTATAGGGGACGGCGGGCGTGCCGTACGCCCCGGGGCTCTGCGGGAGTATCGGCCGCAGCACGTCTGATTCCCCGGGATCGGTCGCGGAGGTCATGCGGGAGCCGATCGCCAGAGACAGGACACCCTGGGGACTCCAGAAGGCGAGGCTCCAGCCGCCCAGCTCGCCGGATTCCGACTGGAACGTCCGCAGCGGCGACACCTCACCGGCGCCCTTTCTGACGAACAACTCCACGACCCCGGAGTCCTTCGCAGCCGTGTCGGCCAGCGGCGCGCTCGCCGCGAGAAAGCCGTCACCGCGCCACTCGGCGTAGTCCAGGGCGTAGCCGAACCGGTCGTCCGAGCTCTCCGGCGTGTCCGGCCCGCTCCGGTCGAGCCTCAACGTCGTGCCGGCGTAGCGGCCTCGCGCGGCCTGCACGTCGAAGACGACTCCGACCGTGCCGGAGTCGGCCTTCCCGGAGGCCACCTGCCTGCCGGCGCCGTCGTCGTTCTCGAACGGCACTCCTACGGCCAGGTCGAGCTCACCGGGCCGGCCGCCGAGGTGGCCGAGGGCGAGAGCCCAGCCGTACATGTCGCCGATCTCGCTGTTACCGGGGACGCCCTCGGACTCCTGCGTGATGATCGCTGAAGCCTCCGCGATGTCGCCCACCTGGAACAGGTGGACCGCTCCCGAGTCGCTCACACCGGCACGGTCGGCATGGGGCTCTCCCACGGCGACGAGCGCGCCGCCCGATGGCAACTCGGCCGCCGACAGCGACCAGCCGAAATGGGCGTCCGGCTGCCGTTCCGGGAAGAGCCGCGTGACCTTGGGCGGGCCGCTCGGCGTGCCGTGGAACACATAGGCCGCCCCGGCGTCCCTGCTGCCGTCCCCGTCGCTGTACGGCGCGCCGACCACGACGTCCAAACACCGGTCGCCGTCGACATGGGCGGTCCGTACGGACCATCCGAAGCTGTCACCGGAGGCGGCGTCAGGGCTCTGGAGCACCAGGACGCCGGACCGCCCGGCGCCGAGCAGGACGTGGACGACTCCCGCCCCTTCCTTGCCCTGGACGTCGGCGAACGGATCTCCCACGACGGCGTCGTCCAGCCCGTCGCCGTTGAAGTCGGCTGAGCCGGCCGACGAACAGCCGGTCTGGGCGAGAGCCGTACCAGGAATGGTCAACGCGGTGACCAGTAGCAGGACCGCCGGGACTGTGCGCAGGAGCCTCATAGCCGCACCTCCAGATCGTCGGCGAGGACCAGTTTCATGGGCGTACGGCGGAGCGGGAGATCGAAGATCAGGATTCCGTCGACCTTGCCGCCCGGCACGAGGGCCGTGGGCAGGAGTGTGGAGGCCTCGTCGGCGGCATGCTCGTCGCCCACGTCGTCGACCAGGCGCGGCGGCACGGTGCTGACCGGCGCCAGATCGCCGCCCAGGTTCACCATCGTCCAGCGGACGAGGCACAGGCCGCCGCGCCTGCTGGCGGTGTCCTCGTAGGTGGGCAGCCCGCAGCGCGGCCGCTGCGGCACGAGGAGTTGCGTGTCGGACCCCGCGAGCCGGATCCGCCTGCCGACGTCCGAGACGGCGACGGGCGCCTCCTTCATGGGGGCCGTGTTCCCAGGAGGGGCGGCGGCCGCTTCCCCGCCCCGCGCATCGCCGCCGGACAACGTGATCAGTCCACCGAGGACGAGGGTCAGCGCGATCACAGCCGAGGCGGCGACGGCCAGCAGCCGGATCTTCTTGGCACGCCGCGCGACATCGCCCGGGTCGACACCCGGGGACGGCGCGCTGGGAACGGAGGGGGCGCCGACCGTCACCGCATCGACGGAGGGCGGGCCCAGGACCTGCGCGGCGTCGGGTTGTGATGTCACGCTGGGCGGGGGCTCCCACGCGCCTGCCCACACTCCCGTGACCAGCGCCTCCGTGACCGTCATTTCGGCGGCCGACGCCTCTGCGTCCATCGGGGAAAGGGCGGGCGCGACCCCGCCGACGAGCGCGATGAGCAGGTCCTGTGCGGTGGGCCGGCGCGAGGCGTCGAGATGGGTGGTGCGGCGGACGAGTTCGTCCAACGGGGCAGGCAGGGACCCCAGATCTGGCGAAGTGTTGAGGACGCGGGCGGCCAGCGCCGGCGCGTCACCGAAACCGTAGGGACGGCGGCCGCTTCCCGCGTAGGCCACCAGGCAGCCCCACGCGAAGATGTCCGTCGCCGGGGTCACCTCCTCGCCGCGGACCTGCTCGGGAGCCCACCATCCCGGGCTGCCGAGCAGTTCGCCCGCCCGGGTGAAGCCCTGCGTGGCGTCGAGTGCCCGGGCGATCCCGAAATCGATCACCCGTGGCCCGGACATGGAGAGCATCACGTTCGCCGGCTTGAGGTCACGATGGACGAGCCCCGCGACATGGATGGCGGCCAGCGCGGCCGCGACGCCGAGCGCGACCCCGGTGAGCGCCCCCGGCTCCAGCGGGCCGTACGTCGCGATCTGCCGCGACAGCGGCACTCCGGCGATGTACTCGGTGACCATGTACGGCCGGCCGTCCTCGGCGTCGCCGTTGTCCAGCACCTGGGCCGTGCAGAACGAGGCGACTCTCCTGGCGTTGTCCACCTCCGCGTGGAACCTGGCGGCGAAGTTCTCGTCCTGGGTGAACTCGGCCTTCACCACCTTCACCGCGACCACCCGGCCTGTGGGGGCGGTGGCGAGGTAGACGGTTCCCATTCCGCCTTCGCCGAGTCTCCCCAGCAGCCGGTAGGGGCCGATGACCGGCGGATCGCCCGCTCGGAGCGGCTCGGCTCCGGGGGATCGAGAGAGCCCGTGTCTGTCGATCTTGACCGTAAGTACGTCGTCCACGTTTGCCCGCCCCTTTTCGGTATATAGGGGTTTCGACGCCGGAGGCGGGGTGGATTGCCCCATCGGGAAAAGTCCGGGAAACGGGGAGCGCGCGACGGCGGAGTCGCCTGGCGAATCGACCCGACGCATGCACCACACTGGAGGGATGAGCCTGCTCGGTCCGGTAGAAGTACGCACGCTGGCGAAGAAGCTGAACATCCGGCCGACGAAGAAGCTCGGGCAGAACTTCGTCATCGACGGCGGCACAGTGCGCAGGATCGTCCGGACGGCCGAGTTGTCCCCGGACGACGTGGCCATCGAGGTCGGTCCCGGCCTCGGCTCGTTGACGCTGGCGCTGCTCCCCGAGGTCGCGCGGGTCGTCGCGGTGGAGATCGATCCGGTGCTCGCGGCACAACTGCCGCTGACGGTGGCCGAGCACGCTCCCGAACTGGCCGACCGGCTGACGGTCCTGCACGCCGACGCCCTCCGGGTGCGGCCCGCCGATCTGGGCATCGAGCCGACCGCGCTCGTGGCCAACCTGCCGTACAACGTGTCCGTGCCGGTGTTGCTGCACCTTCTGGAGGCGTTGCCGTCGCTGCGCCGGGGCCTGGTCATGGTCCAGTCGGAGGTCGCCGACCGGCTCGCGGCCTCACCGGGATCGAAGATCTACGGCATCCCGTCGCTCAAGGCCGCGTGGTACGCCGATGTCCGCAGGGCCGGACCGGTGGGCCGCAACGTCTTCTGGCCGGCGCCGAACGTCGACTCCGGCCTGGTCTCCCTCGTCCGCAGGGACCCGCCGGAGACCTCGGCGCCGCGCACGGAGGTCTTCGCGGCCATCGACGCCGCCTTCGCTCAGCGCCGCAAGACGCTGCGCGCCGCTCTCGCGTCCTGGGCCGGTACGGCTGCCGCCGCCGAAGGCGCGCTCGTCAAGGCGGGGATCGACCCGTCGAAGAGGGGCGAGCAACTCGGCATCGAGGACTTCGCGCGCATCGCCGAGCACCGGCCGCCCCTCGAGACGGACCCGGAGACGGACCTCGAGACGGACCTCGAGACGGACTCTGAGACGGACCGCGAAAGGGACCCTGAGACGGGGGTCTGAGCCGGACCGCCGGGCCGGACGGCTCGGCTAGCCCGCCACGGAGGCCCCGAAGTCCAGAGACTCCGTACCCGTCGGACCTGCCTGCTCGGGCGACATCTCGCGAAGGTTGCGGCCGCTCGCGGCGGTCGCCGTGGTCACGACGGTGACCGTGCCGGTGGTTCCCCGATCGGGAGCGCCGATCAGGAACCGGCCGTCCCCGAACGGGCTCACGCTCCATCCGAAATGGTCGTACGGCCGGGGGTCGCCCAGCGTCGCCATCAGGCCGGCGGAGCCGTTCCCGAGCGGGACGACGTTCACGGCGCCGCTCTCCGCCGTGGTGGGCCCGCTCTCGCCGGGGGCGCCGACGAGGACGTACGGGCCGCTGAGAGCCACGGACCAGCCGAACCTGTCCCCGGGGTCGGGACTGTCGCCCACGATGTCGAGTCCCTGGTGCAGCACCCGGAGGAAGCGCGGGCCGGCGTCGGTCGCCTCGAAGAGCACGACCGCCCCGGCGTCCCGCGCGCCCTCCGGGTCCGCCTTGGGCACGCCGACCGCCAGATAACCCTGGTCGCCGTCCTTGCCGTACCGCAGGGAGTAACCGAAGTCGTCGCCCGCGTTGGAGGGGACCTCGTCGGTGACGGAGGCGAGATCCCACTTCTTGCCGCGATAGCGCGAGTGGCGGAAGGACACGTCGTAGACCAGGGTGACGCCTCCGGTGTCGGCCTGGCCCGTCTCCTCGTTGTCCTCGAAGGGCACGCCCATCACCAGGTCTGCGGCACCGGGGGAGCCGCCGAGCCTGCCCAGGGTGACCGCCCAGCCGAACATGTCGCCGGGCTGGCTGATGCCCGGGACACCCGGTGAGTCCTGTGTGATCCGCTGAGGTTCGCCCGGCTTGCGATCCCTGAGATCGAAGACGTACACCGCGCCGGAGTCGATGGTGTCGTCGGCGTCCTCATACGGCGCGCCGATCGCCACGAGGCCGTCTCGCACGGCCACGGACCAGCCGAAATGCGCGGATGATCGCGCCACGGGCGGCTTCAGCTCCAGCCGGGTGGCGACGCGGCCGAAGTCGGGACCGCCCCAGTAGACGTAGGCGATGCCGGAACCGTGCACCGTGGCGGAGCCGCGCCTGCCGTCCGCGAACGGGTTGGCGACCACCAGATCCATGCACCGGTCCCCGTCGATGTGTCCGGGGCGGGCGATCCAGCCGGGTGTGCCGGCCTCGAAGGCCTGAATGGCCGGGTCGAGGGGAGTGCCGGGCCGTCCCCGCAGGAGGAAGAGCCTTCCGCCGCGCGCGGATCCGAAGCCGGCGAACGGGTCGCCCACCACGGCGTCGTCCTGGCCGTCCCCGTCGAAGTCGAACTCGCCCGCGCCCGGGCACCTGTCAGACGGATCATGTGCGGGGGGCCGAGGGTTGCCCGGTTGGGGAGGCCGCGGAGTGAACCCCCGCGTGGGGACGACGACCGTCGGAGTCGGTGTGGGTTCGAGCGAGACGCTGGGGGTGGGCTCGGGAGTGACCGTCGGCGTGACCTCCGGCGTGGGGTCGGGCGTCGCCGGCGGGGAGGGGGACACGGCCGCGACGCAGGCCAGCGTGATCGCCGCCGTGAGGATCAGGCGTCCCACTCGTGCGCCGGTCATAGACGCACCTCGATGTCGCCGCCACCCGTGATCACCGGCCCGATCAGCCGTACGGCCCGGCGATCCGCGGGAAGCGTGTACTCCGTGGCCAGGGAGATCATGTCCCCGGGCTGGATGGAGGCGGGCGAGTCCTTGACGGCGCCCACGGCGGCGCGGGTGATCCCTTCGTCGTCGACGAGGTCGAGCGGCCCGGCCAGATCGACCTTGGAGCCGCCCATGTTGAGCAGCGCCCATTCGACCAGGCACGTCTGGCCCCGATCCGCCGCTCCCCGGCAGGAGGGCCGCTGGACGACGAGCTGGACGTCCCCGACTTCGAGGCGGCGGCCGATGTCGTTCGCCCGGGCATGGGGCACGCCGGCCGTAACGACGCCCTGTTTCCCGGTGCGCAGCCCGATGAACAGACCGGCGGCGATGACCGCCACGAGGCCCGCGACCAGGAGCACGGCCATGGGCGGTCTCCTCCGGCGGAGCGACGGCAGCGGCGCGGGAGTGGTGACGGGCAGGAGGTTCTGCGGCGGATCCCAGAGTTCCTCGATCGCCTCGGTCGTCTGCTCCGTCTGCCCGCCGACGAGGGCGAGCAGCAGTTCCTGGGCGGTCGGCCGGTTCGCGGGCCAGCGGTTCAGCGCCCGGCGCACGAGGTGGGCGAGCCCCTCCGGGAGGCCGGCGGTGTCGGGCTCGGTCTCCAGGATGCGATGGGCGAGGACCATCGGAGGGCCCTCCCCGAAGGGATGGCGGCCGGTTCCCGCATAGGCCACCAGGCAGCCCCAGGTGAAGATGTCGGCCGGCGGGCCCACGGGGTGCGCCTGCAGGTGTTCGGGCGCCCACCAGCCGGGGGTTCCGACGACCTCGCCCGTCTTGGTGTGCCCGTGGGTCGCGTCAACGGCCCGCGCGATGCCGAAGTCGATGACCCGGGGCCCCGACATCGACAGGATGACGTTGGCCGGTTTCAGGTCCCGGTGCACCAGCCCGGCCGAGTGGATGGCGGTCAGTGCCGCCGCGACCCCGAACGCGACGCCGTGCAGGGTCGCCGGCTCGAGCTTGCCGTACGTCGAGATCTGACGGTCGAGCGGCGTGCCCGGGATGAACTCGGTGACCATGTACGGCCGGCCGTCCGCGGCCTCGCCGTGCCCGATGACCTCGGCGGTGCAGAAGGACGCCACCGCCTGCGCGTGCTCGACCTCCGAGTGGAACCGCGAGGTGAAGTCGGGGTCCTCCGAGTACTCCCGCCGGACGACCTTCACGGCGACCAGCCGGTCGTCGTCAGAGGAACCGAGGTAGACCGTTCCCATGCCGCCCGTGCCGAGCCGCCCGAGCAGCGTGTAACCGCCGATGGCGGCCGGGTCGCTCGGGGACAGAGGCGCGCTCGTCGCGCTGGGGCCGTCTATCGGTGTGCTCCATGGACCGGGGGGGATCATCCAAACCGTACCGTCTGCGTGTATGCCTTTCGCCCTCATTTAGGAGGATCTATTGGCTGGTCGCAGGTCCAGGCCACGTTAGGCTCGGATCCCATGGCCGCAGTGACAGGACGAGTCGGGGAAGCGGTGAGCGGGCGATGATCGAGGTCACCGTGCGCGTGCCCGCCAAGGTCAACCTCCAACTGGCCGTGGGGCCTCTTCGCGATGACGGCTTCCACGACCTGGTGAACGTCTTCCACGCCGTGTCGTTGTTCGACGAGTTGACGGCGTCCGAGCCGGCCGCGTCGGCGGAGACGCTGACGGTGCGGGTCGAGGGCGAGTCGGCGGGGAGCGTGCCCACGGGTGAGGACAACCTGGCGTCGAAGGCGGCCCGGGCCCTCGCGGCACGGGCGGGCGCCTCTCGCGGCGCCGACCTGCTGATCCGTAAGGCGATCCCGGTGGCCGGCGGAATGGCCGGCGGCAGCGCGGACGCCGCGGCCGCCCTGGTGGCGTGCAACGAGTTGTGGGGCCTCGGGCTGCCTCTGGAGAACCTGATGGAGATCGGTGCCGACATCGGCAGCGACGTGCCGTTCGCCCTCCTCGGCGGCACGGCGGTGGGCAGGGGCAAGGGCGAGTTGCTCACGCCGGTCGAGACGGGCGGCACCTTCCACTGGGTCTTCGCGCTCGCGGACGGCGGGCTGTCCACGCCCAAGGTCTACGGCGAATGCGACAGGCTGCGCGAGGCCGCGGGCGAGGAGGCCGCCTGGCCGATCGCCAGTGAGCCGCTCATGGCGGCCCTCCACGAGGGGGACGCGAAGGCGCTCGGCCTGGCGCTGGTCAACGACCTGCAGCCCGCCGCGCTCGCGCTCCGCCCGTCTCTCGGCCGCACGCTCGACGCGGGTCGCGACGCGGGCGCGCTCGGCGCGATCGTGTCGGGCTCCGGGCCCACCTGCGCCTTCCTGGCCGGTTCCGGGACGCACGCCGCCGAGGTGGCGCTCGCGCTCACGGGTGCGGGCGTCTGCCGGTCCGTCGTCACCGCTTCAGGGCCCGTCCCGGGAGCCGTCGTCGCCGGATAGGCTTTACGGGCGATGAACCTGGTCAATCTCGAATCCGTCTCCCAAGCCTTCGGGCCCAAACCGCTGCTCTCCGGTGTCTCCCTCGGCATCGAGCAGGGCGATCGGGTCGGTGTCGTCGGCCGCAACGGCGGCGGCAAGACCACTCTGGTCTCGATCATCGCCGGAGAGTTGAAGCCCGACAGCGGACGGGTGACCCACAACCGTGGCCTGCGTGTGGGCGGCCTGTCCCAGCGGGACGACCTCGACCCGGCGGCCGCCGTACGGGATCTGGTCCTCGCGGACAGGGCGGAGCACGAGTGGGCCGGGGACCCGGCCATCCGGGAGATCCTGGCCAACCTGCTCGGCGACATCGACCTGTCGGCGAAGGCGGCCGCGCTGTCGGGCGGTGAGCGACGTCGCACGGCCCTGGCCAGGCTGCTCATCGGCGAGCACGACCTGATCATCCTCGACGAGCCGACCAACCACCTCGACATCGAGGCCATCGCCTGGCTCGCCGGTCATCTCTCCCAGCGCAAGTCGGCGCTCCTGGTCGTCACCCACGACCGCTGGTTCCTCGACGCGGTCTCGACCCGGACGTGGGAGGTCGTGGACGGGGGCGTCGAGCGCTACGAAGGCGGGTACGCCGCCTACGTCCTGGCCAAGGCGGAGCGGGCCCGGATCGCGCAGGCGGCGGAGGACCGCAGGCAGAACCTGATGCGCAAGGAGATCGCGTGGCTGCGGCGCGGGCCGCCCGCCCGGACCTCCAAGCCCAAGTTCCGCATCAACGCCGCCGAGGCCCTGATCGCGGACGTGCCGCCGGCGCGGGAGAGCGTCGAACTGCTGAAGTTCGCCTCCGCACGGCTCGGCAAGACCGTCTACGACCTCGAGGACGTGACGCTGCACGCGGGCGGTCCCGACGCGGGCCCGCTCGTGCTCGACCACTGCACCTGGCAGTTCGGCCCCGGTGATCGGGTCGGCCTGATCGGTGTCAACGGCTCAGGCAAGTCGTCGGTGTTACGCCTGCTCTCCGGGATGGTCGCACCCGACTCCGGCCGGGTCGTCGAGGGCAAGACGGTACGGCTCGCGCACCTCTCGCAGGAACTGGTCGAACTCGATCCCCGGCGCCGCGTGCTCGAGACGGTGGAAGAGATCCGCAAGTACGTCACCGTCGGCAAGAAGGAATGGTCGGCGTCCCAGCTGCTCGAGATCCTCGGCTTCAAGGGCGAGGCGCAGTGGAAGGTCGTCGGCGACCTGTCGGGCGGCGAGCGGCGACGTCTCCAGCTGCTCAGGCTGATCATGGACGAGCCCAACGTGCTGCTCCTGGACGAGCCGACGAACGACCTCGACATCGAGACGCTGACCGAGCTTGAGGATCTGCTCGACGCCTGGCCCGGCACGCTGATCGTCGTCAGCCACGACCGCTACTTCCTGGAGCGGGTCGCCGACCGCTGCGTGGCCCTGCTGGGCGACGGCAGGTTGTCGATGTTGCCGGGCGGTGTGGACGAGTATCTGGAGCGCCGGGCGTCCGGGGCGGCGCTGTCCGCCCGCGCGGCCTCAGCCGGTACGGCTGCCGCCCCCGCGCAGGCTCCGGCGGCCGCCCAGGTCGCGGTGGACGCGGGGTTGTCGGCCAAGGAGCTGCGGGAGCTCCAGAAGGAGCTGAACCGGCTGGAGCGGCAGCTCGACAAGCTGGGTGAGCGGGAGGCGAAGCTGCACGCCGAGATGGCCACGGCGGCCAGCGACTTCGAACGGCTCGGCAAGCTCGACGCGGAACTCCGCGAGATCGGCGCGCAGAAGGACTCGGTCGAGCTCGAATGGATGGAACTGGCCGAACGCCTCGACTCCACCTCCTCCTGACCCCACCCCATCCCACCCCACCCCACCGCGCGTGATCATGCACAGGTTCGGAAGAAGCATGCCTGACCTGCGCACATTCAGTTCGTGATCATGCACATCTTCGTGTATCTATGCCGCGACCAGCGGAAACGCGGTTCGTGATCTGGCAATGGCCGAGTGCATGATCACGGATGGCATCGCCCCAGCTCATGCGATGTGATCACGAACCTGTGCATGATCACGGCGGAGGAAACGCCTGGTCATGGGGCTTGATCACGAACCTGTGCATGATCACGCCCACGAGGGGGTTAGTGGGTGGAGATGTTGGGGGGTGGGGTGTTGGACTGGAGCTGCCGTGAGTTGCCTTCGCCGGTCGGCCACAACGACCTGAACGTCCGGATGCCCTCTCGGCCCGCCTTCGCCCGCTGGCCGAACACGACCCAGTTCACGGGTTGGAAGTAGGTCCCCTCCTCGTCGGGGGTGGTGAGCGACCCCGTGTAGCGAAAGGTCGTGCGTCCGGTGGGCAGTAAGTCCCAAAGGTGAATGTTCTGGACTTTTCTGGACACCCCCAATGCCGGAGGTGACGTGAGGAGACGGTCGTGTTCGGAGGGCCGACCGTCCTTTCTCTGGTCGAGCAGGACGGAGAGGACGGCATAACCCCTCTCGCCCGAGGTCTTCTCGTGGACGAGGTGCGCCTCTACGGGGGCGAACGGCTCACCGGCGAATTTGTGCTCCGCATGGCCGTGAAAGTGCACGTTGCTCAGGTCGTACCGCTCGCCGCCGAGAGTGATGTACGGCCGGGCGCGCTTGTCATCGACGACGAACCTGATGTCGTCGTGCTCGCTCGGCCGGCCTCCGATGGGAGCCCTGTCCTGAAAGAGGATCTCCCCGTCCACGTTGCGCGGATAGTGGATGACGAGGCCGGGAACGGCGCGCCGGCAGGCGGCCGAGCGGTCGATCTCCACGGGGGACCGGACGGCCGCGTCGGTCCCGGCGCGCCCACACGACGGCCTGTGCGCCGTGGCGTGGACAGGGGTGACGAGCGGGGCGAGGCCGATGATGGCAGCCGTCGATAACACGGCGAAACGAGGAAGCATGCGCGGGAACCCCTCAGTGGTCGGCACCGAATGGGCACAGAGCGCGAGCCTCTTTGCTCACATCCGGGGGGATATGCGTGGCATTTCAACCTTTATAGATTGCCGACCGCTTGACACCAATGTGTCATCAATCACAGCGCGAATCCGTCAATGAGGTCTTGCGCATTTCAGAAAAAACGGCGATAAGTCGCTCGCTTAGTGCGGCACTCAGTTCCGGCCGCGGGGAGGCCGCAACCTTAAGGTCATCGCGAGAGGAGACGAGAGGAAACGAAAAGCTAGTGCGCGGCTTCCGCGGAGGCGTCGAACGGCACGAGCAGCGTCCGCAGCAGTCCGGCGAGCACCTGCCGCTCGTCCTCGTCCAGCCCGGCCAGGAGCTCCCGCTCGCGGCGGAGCAGGTCGGCGAAGGCGGCGTCCACCCGCTCAAGTCCGGCGGGGGTGAGACGCACCAGCACGCCGCGCCGGTCCTCGGGGTCGGGGCGCCGGACCACGAGGCCGGAGGCCGCGAGCCGGTCGATCCGGTTGGTCATCGTGCCGGAGGTGACCAGCGTGGCCCGCAGCAGCGCGCCGGGGCTCAGTTCGTACGGCTCGCCTGACCGGCGAAGCGCGGTCAGCACGTCGAACTCCCACGACTCGACGCCGTGTTCGGAGAAGGCGGCACGTCGTTCGCGCTCAAGATGCCTGCTCAGCCGTGAGACCCGGCTCAGCACCTCCAGCGGCGCGACGTCCAGGTCGGGCCGCTCCTGCTGCCAGGCGGCGACCAGACGGTCCACCTCGTCCTCGACGGGCCTCGAGAAGGTCATGCGCAGAGTCTAGCTTTCTTGACGTCGAGATATCTTCCGCGATATCGATTATCTTGATGTCAAGATAAGTATCGGGGAGGATGCTGATGGATCACGATATCTGGGACCCGGCGATCTACCGAGCCTACGCCGGGGAGCGTTCGAGGCCATTCTTCGACCTGGTCGCGCGCGTGGGGGCCGAAACGCCCGAATACGTGGTCGATCTGGGCTGCGGCAGCGGCGAGTTGACCGCGTCGTTGTGCCGGCGCTGGCCGGCGGCGGCGGTGCACGGGGTGGACTCCTCACCCGCGATGATCGAGGACGCCCCTGCGGGGCCGACGTTCGAGGTCGCCGACGTCCGCGACTGGCGACCCGCCCGGCCCGTCGATGTGATCGTCTCGAACGCCGTGCTGCAATGGGTGCCCGGGCATCTCGACCTGCTCGAACGCTGGATCGGCGACCTGGCCGAGGGTGGCTGGCTGGCCTTCCAGGTCCCCGGGAACTTCGGCTCGCCGAGCCATTCGATCATCCGGGAGCTGTGCCGTACGGAATGGCGGGACCGGCTGGGCGACCTGGCCCAGCGGGCGCCGGTCGCGGAACCGGTCGAGTACCTGAGCAGGCTCGCCGCCCTTGGATGCGCGGTCGACGCCTGGGAGACGACCTACGTACACGTGCTCCAGGGGGAGGACGCGGCGCTCACGTGGGTGAGGGGCACGGCCCTGCGGCCGATCCTCGACCGGCTGTCCGCCGGGGAGCAGGAGGCCTTCCTCGCCGAGTGCGGCCGCCGTCTCCGCGAGGCCTACCCGCGTGAGCCGTACGGCACGGCGTTCCCTTTCAGAAGAATCTTCGTGGTCGCCCATAAATAGCCGATGGCCGCATATATTCCATTTAGGGTGGAATTACCGCGTCAAATAAGGTTCCGACGCTAGGGGTGATCATGACGATCGAGATCGAAGACAAGTTCGACGTGCCATCCGAGTTCGGCCTGCCGGACCTGAGTGATGTCAAGGGTTGCGCCGAAGTGGCCCAGCCTCTCAGCCACAAGCTCGTCGCGCTGTACTTCGACACCCCGGACCTGCGGCTGGCCGCACGCGGGATCACCCTGCGCCGCCGTCGTGGCGGCGACGACGAGGGCTGGCACCTCAAGCTGCCCAAGGCCAAGCGCGCCAGGCAGGAGATCACTCTCCCGCTGACGCGCAGCGCCAAGATCGTGCCTCCGGAGCTCGCCGAGCTCGTCCTCGCCTACACCAGGGGCGCGGACCTCGCCCCCGTCGCCCAGCTCGAGACGCGGCGCGGCGTCACCCGGCTCATCGGCCCCGAAGGTCAGGCGCTCGTGGAGGTCGCGGACGACCGCGTCAAGGGCACCGTGCTCGGTGACGAGCCCCGCGTCGTCCGATGGCGCGAGGTCGAGGCCGAGCTGAAGGACGGCGACCGCGACGTGCTCAGGCGCGTCGGGAAACGCCTTCTCAAGGCCGGGGCGACCCCCGCGGACGCGAGCAGCAAACTGGCCCGCCTCCTCGGCGACGTCTCGTCCCGGCCGGAGACCGCGCTCGCCCCGGGGTCCGCGGGCGAGGTCGTCGTCGCTTACCTGAGAGGCCACGTCAAGGCGCTGACCGCCCAGGACCCTCGGGTGCGGCGGGCCGAGGAGGACGCCGTCCACCAGGCGAGAGTCGCCAGCAGGCGGCTGCGGAGCGCGTTCAAGGCATTCAAGTCGATCCTCGGTGAAACCACCGAGCTGCAGGAGGAGCTCAGGTGGATCGGTGAGGTGCTGGGCGAGGCGCGCGATCTGGAGGTCATCAGGGACAGGTTCGCCCGGCGTCTCGACGCCCTCGACCCCTCGCTCGTCGTGGGGCCCGTACGGCGGCGGCTGGGCGACGACCTGCTGGCGAAGGAGCATGAGGCCTACGGCCGGATCCGCGAGGCGCTGAGTGGCGAGCGCTACTTCGCGCTGCTCGACAGCCTGGAGGAGTTCGTGGCCCGCCCTCCGCTGACCGATCGCGCGGCCAGCGACGCGGGCAAGGTGCTGGAGAAGATCGCGGACAAGGGGTGGAAGCGGGTCGGCGACGCCTACGACGTCGCGCAGGCCATGGAGGACCCCGACCAGCGCGAGATCGCCATGCACGACGTCCGCAAGGCCGCCAAGCGGGCCCGCTACACCGCGGAGGCGGTCGGGCTGTCCGGGCTGGCCAAGCGTGCCGAGACCGTGCAGGAGGTGCTGGGCAGGCACCAGGACGGCGTGGTGGCCCAGGGGGTGCTCGCCGACGAGGCCGGGGCCGCCCGCGGCGCGGGCGAGGACACCTTCACCTACGGGGTCCTGGTCGGCCTGGAGCATGCGGCCGCCGAACGGGCTCACGAGGAGTTCCCGAACGTCTGGGCGGACGTCAACGGGTGACCCTGCGGCCCGCAGGTGACCTGACGCCTGACCAAGGACGAGGGTCAGGTCACCTGAGGGTCACGTGATGTAACGCTCGACGCTCACGAGGCGCCCGGCCGCCCGGTTCAGCACGGCGAAGGCCCCCTTGCCGAGTTGGCCCTCGGCGTCGTTCAGGCGGCTCTCACCCGACATCGCCAGCAGTTCCGGCAGCACCTTGCCGTGGCTGCACACCACGGACGGCTCGCCCGACTCGATGAGCTCGCTCACCAGCCGCTCGGCGGCGTGCGAGTCGTAGCCGTCCTCGGACAGAGCCCTGTCCTCGCGGACGCGCATCCCCCGGCCGCCGGCGTACGGCTTCAGCATCTCGACGCAGCGCAGGCTGGGGGAGCTCACCAGAGTCGCCGGGCGGTAGGCGTCGAGCACCGCCGTGAAGGCCGCCGACTGCGCCCACCCGAACTCGTCGAGCGGGCGGAGATCGTCGTCGCCCTTCCACTCCTGGCGGGACCCGGCCAGGCCGTGCCGTACGAAGATCAGGGGCACGGTCGCGAGCGGCAGAGCGGTCAGCGCCCTGAGCAGGCCCGCGTCCCACTCGTAGGTCAGCCGGCGTCTGGCCTCGTTCAGTGGAAGCCAGACGACCTCGTCCACCTCGTCGACCGTGATGATCTCACCGCCGGGGCCGGAGGCCCGCGCCGCCCAGTAGTCCACCCGCTTGAGGCGGCCGTCCTTGAGGTAGTGGCTCGGGGGCAGGGACCGGCCGAACACCACGTCCAGGCCGGTCTCCTCCCGCACTTCGCGGAGGGCCGCGGCGATCATGTGCTCGCCGGGCTTGAGCTTCCCCTTGGGAAAGCTCCAGTCGTCGTACTTCGGCCGGTGGACGAGGGCGACCTCGGGGTCGGTCTCGTCACCACGCCACACGACGGCTCCGGCCGCGCGGATCATGTCGGTCATGCCGGTGGATCGAACCTCGGGTTCGAACATGAGCATCCCTCAGTCCAGGCTGGTCGTGTCGTCCACGGCTCGCCAGCGCCTGCGCGCGATCAGGTGGTGCTGCAGATCGATCTCGCCGCGGTGACGCAGCCATTTCCCGTCGGAGTTCAGCGTCCACGCCGTCGTGGTGTCGCTCATGGCGAGATCGAGGAGGTCGGACAGGTACTCACGCTGCTGGCCGCTGGTCACCCTCACCAGAGCCTCGACGCGCCGGTCCAGGTTGCGGCGCATGAGGTCGGCGCTGCCGATCCATATCTCCGACCGGTCGCCCTCGCCGAACTCGTACACCCTCGAGTGCTCGAGGAAGCGGCCCAGGATGCTTCTGACCCGGATCGTCTCCGATAATCCGGGGATATCCGGCCTGAGCGTGCAGATTCCCCTGACCCAGAGATCCACCGGCACGCCGGCCCGCGACGCCCGGTAGAGCGCGTCGATGAGCGGCTCGTCGACCATCGAGTTCGTCTTGATGCGGATCCGCGCCGGACGGCCGTTCTTGTGGTGCTCGACCTCGCCTTCGATCCTGGACAGCAGGCCCTGCCTGAGCGAGTCGGGCGCGACGAGCAGCCTGCGGTAGTCCTCCTGGATCGAATAGCCGGTGAGGTGGATGAACAGATCCGTGACGTCCTCACCCACCTGGGGGTCGGCCGTCAGCAGCCCGAAGTCCTCGTACTGCCTGGCCGTCTTCGGGTTGTAGTTCCCGGTGCCGATGTGGCAGTAGCGCCGCAGTTCGCCGTTCGCCTCCTGCCGGACCACCAGGGCCAGCTTGGAGTGCGTCTTCAGGCCGAGCACGCCGTAGACGACGTGGCAGCCCGCCTTCTCCAGCTTCCGCGCCCAGGAGATGTTCGCGTGCTCGTCGAACCTGGCCTTGATCTCCACGACGACGACGACCTGCTTGCCGGCCTCGGCGGCGTCGATCAGGGCGTCCACGATGGGGGAGTCGCCGCTGGTCCGGTAGAGCGTCTGCTTGATCGCCAGCACGTCCGGGTCAGCCGCCGCCTCCTCCACGAACCGCTGGACGCTCGTGGCGAACGAGTCGTACGGGTGGTGCAGCAGGATGTCCCGCTCCCGCAGCGTGGCGAACAGGCCGTCCTCGGCGCTCACGGCCTCCGCCGGCACGAACCGGTTGAACTTCAGCTCGCTCCGGTCGAGGTCGGCGATGGCGTGCAGGCCGGTCAGGTCCAGTGGGCCGGGGAGCCGGTAAATCTCGTGGTCGGCCACCCGCAGTTCGTCGACGAGCAGGTCCAGCACCTCGGGGGTGATGGTGTCCTCGACCTCCAGGCGGACCGGCGGTCCGAACCGCCGGTGCCGGAGCTCACGCTCCAGCGCCTGCATCAGGTTCTCCGTGACGTCCTCGTCGACCTCGAGGTCCTCGTTCCTGGTCACCCGGAAGGCGTGGTGCTCGACGATCTCCATGCCCTTGAAGAGCTCGCCCAGATGGGCGGCGATGACGTCCTCCATCGGGACGAACCGGTTCTGCGACGCGGTGACGAACCTCGGCAGCTGCGACGGCACCTTCACTCGGGCGAAGACCGTGTTCCCGCTGATCGGGTTACGGACGGTCACGGCGAGGTTGAGGGAAAGACCGGAAATGTAGGGGAAGGGGTGTGCGGGGTCCACCGCGAGCGGGGTGAGCACGGGCCGGATCCGCTCCTGGAACAGCTTCCGCAGCGCCGTCCGCTCGTCCCGGCCGAGGTCGTCCCAGCGGACGATCTCGATCCCCTCCGCGGCAAGCTGGGGCAGCACGACGTCGTGGAAGTCTCCGGCGTGCCGGCGGGCGAGGTCGTCGGCGATGGCCGCGATCCGCGCCAACTCCTCGCTGGGCTTCAGGCCGCTCTTTGTCCGCAGGAGCAGGCCGGTCGCCATCCGGCGCTTGAGGCCGGCCACCCGGACGCGGAAGAACTCGTCCAGGTTGCTCGCGAAGATCGCCAGGAATCTGACGCGTTCGAGCAGGGGGACAGACGGGTCCTCCGCCAACTCCAGCACACGTTCGTTGAACTGGAGCCAACTCTCCTCTCGGTTGAGGAACCGATCCTGGGGCAGCGGTGCGTCTTCGGGCAGGGTGGCATCCTCGGGTTCGGGCACGGAAGCGAATTCGGCGGACATATGACAAAATATGCCCTAATTCGTTGAACGGTACGTTAACTACGACGCAACGAAACCGTCAGGGCACCCTGTCGGCTTCGGTGTCCGCCGGGTCCTCGGCCGCTTTCGCCCGTGCCCTGGCCTCCTGCGACCGCTGCTCTTCCCGCTCTTCGCGTTCCCGCTGCCTGTCCCGTTCCCTCTGCTCGCGCTCGCGGGCTCGCTCGAGCTCCTTGAGCTCCCGTTCCCGGGCCTTCTCCTGTTCCTTGAGCTCCCGCTCGCGGGCCTTCTCCTGCTCGCGCCGGACCTTCTCCTGCTCCTTGAGCTCGCGTTCCCGGGCTCGTTCGAGCTCCTTGAGCTCGCGCTCGCGGGCCTTCTCCTGTTCCTTGAGCTCCCGCTCGCGCAGCTTCTCGTGCTCGCGCCGGGCCTTCTCCTGCTCTTTGAGCTCGCGCTCGTTCGGCCGGGGCGCCGTACGGGGCTCCGTCGTGGGCGTCAGCACCAGACCGCGGGACGCGGCCGTGAGGCCGGGATTCGGGTCGAGACCCGTGAGACCGTTCCAGGAGAGGTTGACCAGGTGGGCGGCGACCTCCTCGCGGCGGGGCCGGCGCTCCTCGAGCCACCACTGCCCGGTCAGCGCGGTCATCCCCACCAGCATCTGGGCGTACATCGGCGCGAGGTTCGGGTCGTAGCCCCGTTCCCTGAACTCGTCGGCGAGCACGTCTTCCACCTGACCGGCTATGTCGCTGATCAGGCTCGCGAACGTGCCCGTGCCGGAGGCGGCGTGGGAGTCGCGGACCAGGATCTGGAAGCCCTCGCTGCTCTCCTCGATGTACTGGAGGAGGGCGAGCGCGGCACGTTCCAGCTTCACCCGCGCGTGCGACGCCACCAGGGCCTGCGAGACGAGGCTCAGCAGTCGCTGCATCTCGCGGTCGATGACGACCGCGTAGATGCCCTCCTTGCCGCCGAAGTGCTCGTAGACCACGGGCTTGGAGACCTTGGCGGTCGCCGCGATCTCTTCGACGGAGGTGCCGTCGAAGCCCTTCTCGGCGAACAGGGTCCGGCCGATCTGGATCAGCTGCTCGCGCCGTTCCGCGCCAGTCATGCGCTTGCGGGATCGGGAGGAGTCGCTCACGGCTTCAATCATGGCCTGTTCTCGGCCCTCAGCCGCCTTCCGTACGGCTTTCGCGGGCACGGAAGTGCCCGCATCGGCGGGCACGGGCTGGATATGTGCGCGTACGGCCACCGCTGTCGCCCTGGTCAGGGGTAAGGCGGCGGCCCTACCGGAATCGTCGTCGTCAGAGGTGGAACGCGGAGAAGCCAGGGCCGCCACGTCGACGGCGGCCCTGTCATCCGTACCGATGGCGTCAGCCAAGACGCTTCGCCGCCAGTCGCTCGGGGGTGGGCCAGCGCACGTCGTAGGCCCAGCCGGCCTTCTCGAACAGGCGGATCGTCCCGGCGCTCAGGTCGATCTGGCCCTTGAGCGCGCCGTGCCGGGCGCAGGTCGGGTCGGCGTGGTGCAGGTTGTGCCAGGACTCGCCGAAGGACGGGATGGCGAGCCACCACACCTGGCGGGACTTGTCGCGCGACTCGAACTCCTCGTCGCCGAACACGTGGCAGATCGAGTTGATGGACCAGGTGACGTGGTGCAGCAGACCGATGCGGACGACCGTGCCCCAGAAGAGGGCGGTCACGATGCCCTGCCAGGACCAGGTCAGCAGGCCGCCCAGCGCGCCGGGCAGCAGGAGCGAGGTGAGCGCCAGGGCGGGGAACCACTTGTGCAGCTTGATGATGTCCGGGTCCTTGGCCAGGTCCGGGGCGTACTTCTGCCGGTTGACCCGCTCCACTTCGAACAGCCAGCCCATGTGCGCCCAGAGCAGCCCCTTGGACAGAGCCCAGACGCTGGTGCCGAAGCGCCACGGCGAGTGCGGGTCGCCTTCCTTGTCCGAGAACTTGTGGTGCTTGCGGTGTGCGGCGACCCAGTCGAGGACGGACATCTCGAGCGAGAGGCTGCCCGCGATCGCCAGGGCGATCTTCAGGGGCCGCTTGGCCTTGAAGGAGCCGTGGGTGAAGTAGCGATGGAATCCGACCGTGACACCCAGTCCGGAGATGACGTAGAACACGAAGGCGATCGCGATGTCCGTCCAGCCCAGACCCCATCCCCAGGCGAAGGGCACCGCGGCGATGACCGCGAGGATGGGGGCTCCGACGACGACGCCGAAGATGATCAGATCGCCCCGGGACTTGCCTTGGGGCTCGAAGTCCGGTTTGGGCTGCGGTCCGGGCCGTTCGGTCAGGACGGTCATTGGCACCTCGCGTGTGGGGAAGATGTCTGGCTACGCCACCGTAACCTACGCCATCGTAAGTTAGGAATTTCGCCGACTGAATGTGGGGAAGGTGACGCTCCCACGCACATCTGGTGGCGAATCCACGTCTTGCTAGATCGGCAGGTCATCTGCTACACGGGCCATCGCTCGCGGCGTGAGATCCGGTCCGTCGACTGCGCGGATATCGGATGGTCTGCCCGGAGGGTTCGGCCGGATAACCGCCGTGCCCGGAAAGCCGCCGAGCCGAACGGCCCCGAATTCGGAATCATCGGCCGACCGTGTCCTGGCGTCACAGAGCGTCTTGGCGTCACAGATCCGGCGGGATCGGTATCGTAGGAGGCGGCTTGCGGCCGGGATCATCGGGCGTTCGCCAAACCTTTCCGGCGTTGGGTAATTGGCAGCCCGCAGGGTTTTGGTCCCTGTTGTCCAGGTTCGAGTCCTGGCGCCGGAGCGGCAGCTGAGGATCGGGTGGTTATGGGTGGGGCTGGATTCGATCTCAGGCCCGACAGGTAAGCTCACCTTGTCGAGCGGGTGACCGTGCGGTGCCCTGTGGGTGGCCGCCCGTGAACCGGAAGCCGACTCGTCTCTATCGTGACGCCGAGGGAGCCTCAGTCCGTGAGTGTGCCGCGTCCGGCCGCCGTCATCGTCCTCGCCGCCGGCGAGGGCACTCGGATGAAGTCGAACACCCCCAAAGTCCTCCATGAGCTCTGTGGCCGCGCGCTTGTGGACCACATGCTCGCCGCCGCCCGCGGCCTCGACCCCGAGCAGTTGGTCGTGGTCATCGGACACGCCCGCGACCAGGTCGAAAGCCACCTCGCCACCACGGCGCCCGACGCTCTCCCGGTCGTCCAGGAGAAGCAGAACGGCACCGGCCACGCCGTGAGAACCGCCCTCGAAGCAGTGGGCGACATCAGAGGAACGGTCCTCGTCACGTACGGCGACACGCCCCTGCTGCGCACGGAGACCCTCGCCGCGCTGCTGGAAAGGCATGCCGCGGACGGCAACGCCGTCACGGTCCTCACCGCGGAGGTCCCCGACCCGGCCGGGTACGGCCGGATCGTCCGCGACGCGGGCGGAGCCGTCCTGGAGATCGTCGAAGAGAAGGACGCGAGCCCCGAGCAGCGGGCGATCCACGAGATGAACTCGGGCGTCTACGCGTTCGACGGGCCGCTCCTCGCCGACGGCGTCAAGCGGGTCGGCGCGGCCAACGCGCAGGGCGAGGAGTACCTCACCGACGTCCTGGCCATCCTCCGCGAGGACGGGCACCGGGTCGGGGCGTACGTCGCGTCCGACTATGTCGAGGTGGAGGGCGTGAACGACCGCGTCCAGCTCGCCTTCGCGCGCCGGGTCCTCAACGACCGGATCCTCCAGGCGCACATGCGGGCAGGCGTGACCATCATCGACCCCGCAAGCACCTGGATCGACGCCGAGGTCAGGCTCGAGGCGGACGCGGTGATCCACCCGGCGACCCAGCTCCACGGCTCCACGAGAGTCGCGTCAGGGGCCGAGGTCGGCCCCGCGACCACGCTGACGGACACCGTCGTCGGCGCGGACGCCGTGGTGCGCAACGCGGTCTGCGACCGGGCCGAGATCGGCCCGCAGGCGTCCGTCGGCCCCTACGCCTACCTCCGGCCCGGGACGGTCCTCGGGCGCAAGAGCAAGATCGGCACCTTCGTCGAGGCCAAGAACTCGTCCGTCGGCGAGGGCTCCAAGATCCCCCACCTGTCGTACGTCGGCGACGCCACCATCGGGACGGGCTCCAACGTGGGCGCGGCCTGTGTCTTCGTGAACTACGACGGGATCAACAAGCACCGCACCACCGTGGGCGACCACGTCCGGGTGGGTAGCGACAACATGCTGATCGCTCCGGTGACCATCGGCGACGGTGCCTACACCGCCGCCGGCTCCGTCATCACCGGCGACGTTCCTCCGGGGGCGATGGCCGTGGCCAGGAGCAAGCAGCGCAACATCGAGGGGTGGGTCGTCCGCCGCCGCCCGGGGACGGCCTCGGCCAAGGCGGCCGAACAGGCCGTCGCCGAGCGGGATGAACAGGCGGAGCCGGAGACGGGCGCGGAGTAGTCGCGAGGCACAGTTCTGAGTGGTCACGGACAAGCGGCACCGCCGGACGGCGTGCGGCGTCCGCGGCATGAGCCGTACGGCATCGGTAATGAGAACAAGGCGCGGTCTGACCGCGTAACGCCCTCAGGGGCAGGCCAGGAGGACACCGTGGTTCAGCGGGGCGAGCGAACAGGACGGCACGGCGTCGAGCCGTGTGTGCGGGACCAGGCGACCCGTTACGGAACGGCCGGCCGGGGGGCTCGGCAGTCGAGGAGTGTGGCATGAGCGGCAAGAAGACGATGGGTGAGCGGAACCTCATGTTCTTCTCCGGACGCGCCCACCCCGAGTTGGCCGACGAGGTGGCCGCGAACCTCGCGGTCGAGATCACGCCCACGGCGCTGCGCGACTTCGCGAACGGCGAGATCTACGTGCGCTACCTGGAGTCCGTCCGCGGTTGCGACGCCTTCGTGATGCAGAGTCACACCGCGCCGATCAACCAGTGGATCATGGAGCAGCTGATCATGGTCGACGCGCTCAAGCGCGCCTCGGCCAAGCGGATCACGGTCATCATGCCCTTCTACGGCTATGCGCGGCAGGACAAGAAGGGCCGCGGGCGAGAGCCGATCACGGCCAGGCTGATGGCCGACATGTTCAAGCAGGCGGGCGCCGACCGGCTGATGTCGATCGACCTGCACACCTCTCAGATCCAGGGCTTCTTCGACGGCCCGGTGGACCACCTGTTCGCGATGCCGGTGCTGATCAACTACCTGCGGGGCAAGCTCGACCCGGCGACCACGACGATCGTCTCGCCGGACACCGGCCGTGTACGGCTGGCGGAGCGCTGGTCGGACTCGCTCGGCACCCCGGTGGCGTTCATCCACAAGCGCCGCGACCTCGACGTGGCCAACCAGGTGAAGGTGCACGAGGTGGTCGGCAAGGTCCAGGGCCGGACCTGCGTGCTGATCGACGACATGATCGACACGGGGGGCTCGATCTGCAAGGCGGCCGACGCGCTCTACGAGCACGGGGCCACCGACGTCATCGTGGCGGCGACGCACGCGGTGTTCTCCGACCCCGCGGTGGATCGCCTCAAGAACTCGCGGATCTCTGAGGTGGTCGTGACGAACACGCTGCCGATCCCCGTGGAGAAGAGGTTCGACAGCCTGACCGTGATGTCGATCGCCCCGCTGATCGCCCGTGCGATCACCGAGGTCTTCACCGACGGCTCGGTCACCAGCCTCTTCGAAGGCGACAGCTAGTTCGCGAGAGGCCACGGCCGTTGGCCCGCAAGGGGTCTGGTTCGCGAGGTGCGCGGCCGTTGGTTCGCGTGGGGAGTGGTTCGCGAGGGGCGCGGCCGTGTCTGGACTGAGGAGTGAGCGGGGAGCGAGGTACGAGCGACCCCGAACGGCGAGGGCTGCGTTCATGGCGCGCCTCCGGCACGACCGACGGCCTCTAAGGCGCCCCGAGCCCGCGCGAGCGGAGCGAGCGCAATCCACACGGTAGGCTGTTCACGCTGCGCCCGTAACGCCTTCCGCTAGGGCGGATCAGGGTGGGTGCTCACCAATCGTCAAGCGACCCCTAGGAGATGTGCCATGTCCGAAGTTCGAATCGCCGCTGAGCTCCGCACGGAGTTCGGTAAGGGCGCCGCCCGTGCGATCCGCCGCGGGAACAAGGTTCCCGCCGTGCTGTACGGCCATGGCACCGAGCCCAAGCACCTGACCCTGCCGGGCCACGAGCTGCTGCTCGCGCTGCGTCAGGCCAACGTCCTCATCCGCGTCCACGGCGACGGGGTCGACGAGATCGCGCTGCCCAAGGGCGTCCAGCGTGACCCGATCAGGGGTTACATCGAGCACATCGACCTGCTCCTGGTCAAGCGGGGCGAGAAGGTCACCGTCGAGATCCCGGTCAACGTCACCGGTGACGTGATCGGCGGCGCCATCCTCGACCAGCAGCTGATCACGCTGTCGGTGGAGGCCGAGGCGACGCACATCCCGACCGGCGTCACCGTCGACGTCGACGGCAAGGACGTCGGCTTCGTCGTCCACGCGGCCGACCTCCCGCTCCCGGCGGGCACCACCCTCCAGGGCGACCCCGAGGCGCTGGTCCTGCACGTGATCGCCGCTCCGACGGCCGAGCTGCCCGCGGAGGGCGAGGCCGCCGCCGAGGGCGCTGCCGAGGGCGAGGCCGCTTCGGCTGAGTCCGCCGAGTAGCACCGATGTGAGACAGTCCTCCACAGGACCTCCTGTGGAGGACTTCTTCATGTGAGGAGACCGTGATGTCTGGGATCGCCGAGCCCGGTGATCAGCGATGGCTTGTCGTCGGCCTGGGCAATCCGGGGCCCGAGTACGCCGGGAACCGGCACAACGCGGGCTTCATGGTGGTCGAGGAGCTTGCGGCCCGGATGGGCGGCCGTTTCAAGGTCCACAAGTCGCGCGCCGAGATCGTCGAGGGGCGGTCGGCCGGCGCCCGCGCCGTGCTGGCCAAGCCGTTGTCGTACATGAACCTGTCCGGTGGTCCGGTGAAGGCGCTGGCCGACTTCTACAAGGTCGCGCCCGTGAACGTCATCGTCATCCATGACGAGCTGGACATCCCCTACGGCGCGCTGCGCACGAAGCTGGGCGGCGGGGACAACGGCCACAACGGGTTGAAGTCGATCACCAAGTCGCTCGGGACGAAGGACTATCCGCGGATCCGCTTCGGCATCGGCCGCCCCCCGGGACGGATGGATCCGGCGGCCTACGTGCTGAAGGACTTCGCCACCGCCGAGCGCAAGGACCTGCCGTTCCTGGTCGATCGTGCGGCCGACATGGTGGAGTCACTGATCACGAGCGGCGTCGAGGCCACCCAGAACAGGTTCCACGCGGGGGATCTCAACCCTGTGAAGCCGCCCCGCTGATCCCGGCCAGAGCATCAGGTTCTGGAACAGCTCGGCCTGCTCCACGGCGTCGTCCAGCGCGTTGTGGGTGTGGCGGCGGTCCGATCGCACCTCGCGCGGCATCTGCCGCTTGGTCGACCACGCGACGGGGACGCCCGCCTTGGCGGTGTAGAGGGTCTTGATGTCGATGCACCGGGAGTGGCCGAACGGGCTCTCCCCGGTGAAACGCAGGAAGTACCAGTACATCCACATCCAGTCGTAGGCCAGCGGGAACGCCGCCAGCACGGGGAGGTCGGCGCCGCACACCTCCCGGATCCAGGCCGTGGCGGCGGCCATGGCCTCGGCGGGGTCACGCCCCTCCTTTAGTAGGGTGTCGCGGTCGAGCCCGCTGACCGCCAGCGATTCGGCGACGAAGTCGTCGCTGATGGGCCTGAGCTCCGCGTAGAAGGTCGCCGATTCGGGATCGGTCTTCTCGAACCTCCTGCCGACCATCCTCCCCGCCACCGTCATGCCGATGCTGATCATGGAATATGGGCCCGGAATCGGGCCGTCGGCCTCGATATCGACAGAGATGTACGTTTCGGCTTTCACGAATTCTCCTCTAAGCCCCACCGGATGACCGCTAGCATTCCTCACTGTCAGTGACGATGCCGTTACGTGACGGCGCAAGGCGACGAGTGTGGAGGGTGCGTGCTGGACGGCGAAGTTTCCATGGTCGCCGCCGGCCGGGCGCGGGTGACGCCGGCGCATCCGATCCCGCGGCCGCCGCGCTGGGCGACGCGATACCGATTCCATGCGGCTCTGTCCGACATGACGTGTGCCCTTCTGGCCGGGGTCGCCGCAGTACTGCTCAGGTTCGGCGAGGTTACTCCTTATGCGGTCCCGTATGTGGTGCTGAGCGGAGTGCTCCCGCCCGTGTGGGCCGGCATGATCGGCCTGAACCGGGGCTACGAACCCCGCCTGATCGGAGTGGGGTCGGAGGAGTTCCGCCGGATCGCGCAGTGCGGGTTCACCCTCATCGCCGCGGTCGCCATCGCGGCCTACGTGACCAAGACCGACCTCGCCCGCGGTTACGTGGTCGCGGCGTTGCCGCTGATGACCGTCCTGACCCTCCTCGCCCGGTACGGCTTACGCCGCCGCCTGCACGGGCGCCGGCGCCGGGGCGAGGACTGCATGCGCCGGGTGGTCGCGGTGGGCCATCGCGCGGGCATCGCCGAGCTGACCATGAGATTCCGGCGCGAGCGCTATCACGGGATGGAGATCGTCGCGGCCTGCCTGCCCACCGACTCGCCGGGGGAGATCGAGGAGGTCCCCATCCTGGGCGACTTCACCGACGTCCCCCTCGTCGTGCAGCAGGTGGGGGCGGACACCGTGGCGGTGCTCGCGTGTCCCGAACTCGACGGCACGGCGCTGCGCAGGCTGGCCTGGCGGCTGGAACGGACCCGCACCGACCTCGTCGTCGCCCCCGCCCTCATGGAGGTGGCGGGACCGCGCACCGCGATCCGGCCGGTGGCGGGGCTTCCCCTGCTCCACGTCGAGCACCCGGACCTCGCCGGCGCGCGCCAGTTGATCAAAACGGCCTTCGACCGGCTGGTCGCGGGCGTCGCCCTGGTCCTGCTCGCTCCGCTGATGCTCGTCGTCGCGATAGCCGTACGGGCGTCGAGCCCCGGGCCGGTGCTGTTCAGGCAGACGCGGGTGGGCAAGGACGGCGTGGAGTTCACGATCCTGAAGTTCAGGACCATGCGGAACGACGCGGAGGCCCGCAAGGTGGAGCTCGTCAACGACGGCCACGGCCTGCTGTTCAAGATCCGCCAGGATCCGCGGGTCACCCGCATGGGTGTCCGGCTGAGGAGGCACTCGCTCGACGAGCTGCCCCAGTTGATCAATGTGCTGCGGGGTCACATGTCGCTGGTCGGGCCGCGCCCGCCGCTGCCGGAGGAGGTCGCGCGGTACCGCGACGACGTCCGCCGCCGGCTGGTCGTACGCCCTGGAATGACGGGCCTCTGGCAGGTCAACGGCAGGTCTGATCTTTCCTGGGAGGAATCGGTACGGTTGGACCTGCGTTACATCGAGAATTGGTCGCTGATGCTGGATCTGCAGATTCTCTGGAAGACCTGGTCGGCGGTCGCGGGCGGTGCGGGAGCTTACTGAATGACGATTAGGGACGACCACGCCCTCGCGGGTGACCTCGCCACGGAGGCGGGGGAACGGCTGCTCGCACTCCGGGCCGAGCACGGGTTCGCCGACCAGCGTGCGCTGAAGGACGCGGGCGACCTGATGGCGCACCGGTTCCTCACCGAGGCCCTGCAGCGGCTCAGGCCGAGCGACAGCGTGCTGTCGGAGGAGGCGACCCGCGAGGAGCGGATGGATCCGCGGCGCCTGTCGGCCGACCGGGTGTGGATCGTGGATCCACTCGACGGCACCCGCGAGTTCTCCGAGGAGGGCCGGTCCGACTGGGCGGTCCATGTCGCGCTGTGGGAGAAAGGCTCGCTGACGGCGGGGGCGGTGGCGCTCCCGGCCCAGGGCAGGACTCTGACGGCGGCCCTTCCGCCCGTGCTGGCCAAGCCCGGCGAGCGGTTCCGGATCGCGGTCAGCCGCACCCGGCCCCCCGAGTTCGTGCGGAAGCTCGCGTTCCTCGCGGGCGCCGATCTCGTCCCGATCGGCTCGGCCGGGGCCAAGATCTCGGCCGTCCTCACCGGAGAGGTCGAGGCGTACGTCCACGCGGGCGGCCAGTACGAGTGGGACTCCGCCGCGCCGGTCGCCGTGGCGCTCGCCGCGGGGGCGCACGCGAGCAGGATCGACGGCACGCCGCTGGTCTACAACCAGGCAGACCCCTCCCTGCCGGATATCCTTGTTTGCCTACCGGATCTGGCGCCAACGTTGCTCGCTGGCATCCGTGACCTTCATCGCTAATCTCCCGGAGGAAGCACCAATGCTCCAGCGTGACTACACGACGTCACAGCTCGACGTGCTCGAGGCCGAGGCGATCCACGTCATGCGCGAGGTCGCGGCCGAGTTCGAGCGGCCCTGTCTGCTCTTCTCCGGTGGCAAGGACTCGATCGTCATGCTGCGCGTCGCCGAGAAGGCGTTCTGGCCGGCGCCGATCCCCTTCCCGCTGATGCACGTGGACACGGGGCACAACTTCCTCGAGGTGATCGACTTCCGGGACCGCCGCGTCGCCGAACTGAACGCACGGCTGGTCGTGGCCTCGGTCCAGGCGTCCATCGACGCGGGACGGGTGATGGAGGAGACCGGGCGGCGCGCCTCGCGCAACCGGCTGCAGACCACGACCCTGCTCGACGCGATCGAGGAGAACGAGTACGACGCCGTGTTCGGCGGGGCCCGCCGCGACGAGGAGAAGGCCAGGGCCAAGGAGCGCGTGTTCTCCTTCCGCGACGACTTCGGGCAGTGGGACCCGAAGAACCAGCGGCCCGAGCTGTGGAACCTCTACAACACCCGGATCCGCAAGGGCGAGCACATCCGCGTGTTCCCGCTGTCCAACTGGACCGAGCTGGACATCTGGTACTACATCCAGCGCGAGGGCATCGAGATCCCCTCGATCTACTTCGCCCACACCCGCAAGGTGTTCGAGCGGGACGGCATGCTGCTCAGCGATGACGAGGTCGTCCAGCGGGGCGACGACGAGCCGATCTTCGAGGCGGTGGTCCGTTACCGCACGGTCGGCGACATGACGTGCACCGGCGCGGTGGCCTCCACGGCCACGACGGTCGAGCAGATCATCGAAGAGGTGGCGGCGACCAGGATCACCGAACGGGGAGCCACCCGCGCCGACGACCGCGCGTCCGAGGCCGCCATGGAAGATCGCAAAAAGGAAGGCTACTTCTGATGAACGGTCATTCCTTGCGTGGCGGGATCATGGAAGATCGGCTGCGTCAGACTCGAAGGCTACTTCCGATGCGCGCTGATCTTCCTGATGCCGGCCGTACGAACCTTGGGGAGCACGAGTAATGGACATCCTTCGTTTCGCTACGGCGGGCAGCGTGGACGACGGCAAGTCGACGCTGATCGGGCGGCTGCTCTTCGACTCCAAGGCGATCTTCGAGGACCAGTTGGAAGCGGTCGAGCGCACCTCGCGCGACCGGGGCACCGAGTACACCGACCTGTCCCTGCTCACCGACGGCCTCAGGGCGGAGCGCGAGCAGGGGATCACGATCGACGTCGCCTACCGCTACTTCGCGACGCCGCGGCGGAAGTTCATCATCGCCGACACCCCGGGCCATATTCAGTACACCCGGAACATGGTCACCGGCGCCTCGACCGCCGACCTGGCGATCATCCTGATCGACGCCCGTAAGGGCGTGCTGGAGCAGTCGCGGCGGCACGCGTTCCTGACGACGCTCCTGCGGGTGCCCCACCTCGTCCTCGCGGTCAACAAGATGGACCTCGTCGACTACTCCGAGGCCCGGTTCGAGGAGATCCGCGAGGAGTTCACCGCCTTCGCGTCGAAGCTGAACGCCAGCGACCTCACCTTCATCCCGATCTCCGCACTGCACGGCGACAACGTGGTCTCCCGCTCGGAGAATATGCCGTGGTATGAGGGCACCGCGCTGCTCCATCACCTGGAGCACGTGCACATCGCCTCCGACCGCAATCTCGTCGACGTCCGCTTCCCGGTGCAGTACGTCATCCGCCCGCACAACGCGACGAACCAGTCGCTGCACGACTACCGCGGATACGCGGGCCAGGTGGCCGGGGGCGTCCTCAAGCCGGGCGACGAGGTCATGCACCTGCCGTCGGGCCTCACCACGCGGATCAAGTCGATCGACAGCTTCGACGGCGCGCTCGACGAGGCCTTTGCGCCCATGTCGGTCACCATCCGGCTGGAGGACGACATCGACATCTCGCGCGGCGACATGATCTGCCGTCCGCACAACCAGCCACACGTGGCCCAGGAGATCGACGCGATGGTCTCGTGGATGGCCGACGGCGTGAGGCTGCAGCCCCGGTCCAAGCTGGTTCTCAAGCACACCACGAGGACCGCGCGGACCGTGGTCAGGGACCTGCAGTACCGCCTGGACGTCAACACCCTCCACCGTGACGAGACGGCGACCTCGCTGGGGCTCAACGAGATCGGCCGGGTGACGCTGCGCACCACGCAGCCGCTGTTCGTGGACGACTACGCCAGGAACCGCCTCACCGGCGGATTCATCCTGATCGACGAGGCCACCAACGGCACGGTCGGAGCAGGGATGATCGTCGACGCTCACTGAGTAGATCCTTTAGGGATCATCAGGCGCTCGATTACTCTCCGCGCTAGTGTCATCACGTTCCGCATCCACTAGGTGGAGGGCACGTGGCCGACGCTCAGCCGGTGATCTTTGTAGGGGGGCTGGGCCGTAGCGGCACCACCCTGCTCGAGCGCCTGCTCGGTGAGATTCCGGGTGTGGCACCGCTCGGAGAGGTCGTCCATCTGTGGGCGCGTGGCGTTCGCGCCGACGAGCCCTGTGGTTGCGGTCAGCCGTTCTCCCAGTGCACGTTCTGGAGCAAGGTCGGCTCCCGTGCGTTCGGTTACTGGCGTGAGAGCCGTGCCGTCATGCTGCAGGAGCTCCGCGCCCGGGTGGACCGCACACGCCGCATCCCGGGTTTCGCCGTCGGGCTGCTGACCCGGGAGGCCGAGCTCGCCGAGTACGTCTCGGCGTACTCACGGATCTATGCCGCCGCGGCCGAGGTCGCGGCGGCGCGCGTCGTCATCGACTCCAGCAAGCACGCCTCCCTGGCGTACTGCCTGTCCGCGACCATGGACCTCCGGGTCGTCCACGTGGTGCGCGACCCCCGCGCGGTCGCGGCGTCCTGGCGCAGGAGAGTGCGGCGGCCCGAGGACGGGCGGCCGATGGCCCGGTGGGCGCCCGCCCGGACGGCGATGCACTGGCTCGCGCAGAACCTCGCCTTCGAGGTCCTGCGCTGGAAGGGCGTCCAGGTCGTCCGCGTCCACTACGAGGATCTGGTGCAGGACCCCGTCGCGACGCTGACGGAACTGGCCGGCGACCTGGAGTTGACCGACTCTCACGAGACGCTCGGCTTCATCGAGGACGGGCAGGCGCGGCTCGGGGTCGCGCACACGGTCTCCGGCAATCCCATGCGGTTCGCTGTGGGCCACATCGAGTTCCACGACCGCCGCGCCGCACTGCCGTTCCGGCAGCGCTGGCTGGTCACCGCGCTGACCTGGCCGCTGCTGCTGATGTACGGCTACCCCCTCGCATACTGATCGGAGCTCGTGATTTGAATCCGTCCGTGGGTGTCGTGATCCCCACCCGAGGAGACCGGCCAGGCTCGCTCGCCGCCGCGGTGGCCGGCGTGCTGGACCAGGCGTACAGCCGCCGGTTGCAGGTCGTCGTGGTCGTCGACGCGGGAGGCGCGTCGGTCGAGCAGGTGGCCGAGCAGGTGGGGAGCATCGGCTCCTCCCGGGGCAGCGTGCGGATCCTGCCGAACCGCCAGCGACCCGGCCTGCCCGGCGCCAGGAACTCCGGAATCGCCGCACTCGAGACCGAGCTGGTGGCCTTCTGCGACGACGACGATCTCTGGCTGCCCGGCAAGCTCGCCGCGCAGGCGGCCGCGCTGGCCGAGGAGCCGGAGGCCGACTTCGCCAGCTGCGCGATCGAGGTCGAGTACGGCTCACGCCGCGTCCCCCGCCTCGCCGGAACCGCCCGGGTGACGCGCGACCACCTGACGCGCTCGCGGATGATGATGGTCCACTCCTCCACGTTCCTGTTCCGGCGGGGCTCCATCTGGGTGGACGAGAGCGCCCCCGGTGGTCAGAACGAGGACTGGGACCTCGCGCTGCGCGCCGCGTGGCGGCACCCGATCGTCCATGTCGACCGTCCGCTCGTCCGCGTGCGCTGGGGCGCCTCGCAGTACGTCATGAAGTGGGCGGATCGCATCGCGGGCCTCGACTGGATGCTGGCCCGCCATCCCGAACTGGCGGCGGACGCGCATGGCGCCGCCCGGATCTACGGCCAGTTGGCCTTCTCGCACGCGGCGCTCGGACACCGCCGTGAGGCCGCCCGCTGGGCGCTCAGGGCCTTCGCGGCCCGCAGGAGCGAGCCTCGCGCCGCCGTCGCCCTGGCGGTGGCCGGCCGGCTGGTCTCCGCGAGCGCGGTGCTGAGCCTGCTCAACGCCCGCGGTCACGGCATCTGATGGCCCCTCGTTCGGGGGTGGCGCCCGCTCCGGCCCGCCGGCGTCGGCAGGGGCGAGTGGCGGTCGCCGGGGTCAAGGTCGATCCGCTGACCGAGGCCCAGGTGGTGGAGCACGTCGTCGCCGCGCTCGGCCGAGGTCGGGGCGGCCACCTCGTCACCCCCAATGTGGACATCTGCCGGGCGATTTCGCGCCACGCCGACCTGCGCGCCCTGGTCACCCGGGCCGACCTGGCGGTCGCGGACGGCATGCCGCTGGTGTGGGCGGCCCGGCTGCTCGGCCGGCCCCTACCTGAGCGGGTCACCGGAGCCGATCTGATCTGGTCGCTCTCCGAGGCCGCGGCCGCCGGTGGCATCCCGGTCTACCTGCTCGGCGGGCCGCCCGGGGTGGCGGAGACGGCGCGAGACGTCTTGTGTGAGCGCTACCCGGGGTTGGTGGTGGCCGGAATCGACGCCCCGCCGTACGGGTTCGAGACGTGTCCGGAGGCTCTCGCCGAGGTGAGGAGGAGGCTCGTCGCGGCCGGGCCGCGGCTGGTCTTCGTCGGGCTCGGGTTCCCGAAGCAGGATCGGCTGATCGACATGGTCAGGGCCGACCTGCCCGGGGCGTGGTTCGTGGGCTGCGGCTCCGCGATCGCCTTCACCGCCGGCGCCGTACGGCGGGCTCCCGCGTGGATGGGAGATCACGGGCTGGAGTGGTTGTTCCGGTTGCTGAGCGAGCCCGGCAGGCTGGCACGGCGTTACCTCGTCGACGACCTGCCGTTCGCCCTCCGCCTGCTGGCCGTCTGCCTGCTGAAACGCCTTTGGCGGGCTCGTCGGTCGCTTCGAGGACGTCAATGATCAATACGTCTTTGCGATTTTCGCAATGTCATCGGATACGGCTATCCGTGAGGCGGAACGGCTCGCCCAGATCCGGGCGGATCTGGCATTTCTCGGATATCGGCAGGAGTCGTCCGCCTTTACGCCGGTTCTGAAGGCGGGACGACCGATCGACCAAGGACGCAACCTTGCCGCCGAGGCTCGGGATCTCGCACGAAGCGGCGGGATCGATCTTTGTCGGCGGCGTGATCTGTCCGAAGTCGTTGAGGACCTTTTCGAGGTGGATGTCGCGATCGTTCGCCTCCCGGACGGGTTCGATGGACTCGCCTATCCCGGCGTGGCCGCGACACCTCATCAATGCAGGTCGGCACCGCTCGTGGTGCGGAACAGCTGAGAGGGATCCACTTGGTTGCGATGGAGAACCGGGCGTCGGACGAGCCGTTGGACTGGCCCGCCTTTGAGGGGGACGGCGAGCCAGTCGACGACGACGAGATCACCTCTGTGATCGTCAGTAGAGTCCTCGAAAGTTGATCGCCGAAGGTCATCCAATAGATCTTTGGCCCGGTTCGTATTGAGGCCCTTCCTGGAAGAGCAGCTCAGGCGGTCGGCAGGCAGGTCAGGGACTGGATGCGGGCGATCTCTTCAGGGGACAGGCGCCGGCGGTAGGCGCTGAGGGCCTGGCGGGAGTCCATGGGGCGGAAGGCCGTGCGTGACAGGCCCGTCCAGGCGAAGCCGCCCGATCGGGAGCGCCGTGCCGTACAGGCCGTGGTGATGCGCCGGGCGGCCCGGGAGGTCCACGGCAGCCCGCACCACTCGTAGAGGTCGCGAAAGCCGTCCAGGGGCGCGGAGGCGAGGTGTTCGAAGCCCACCACGCGGATGCCGGTCGAGCGGGCGGCCACCGCGTCGGTCACCTGACGGGCCGCACTCCACAGCGCGGCCGTCTTGGCGATGCGGTCCTTCGAGCCTGCCAGCGGGCGGAGCCGTTCGATACCGGGGTGGTCGCGCAGGAGCAGCGGCTGTCCCAGGAGTTCGTCGAAGGAGACGGTCCAGCCGAGCCGCTGCCAACTCGCCACGAACGAAACGGGATCCCGGACCAGGATGATCACCTGGCAGCCGAGCCGTTCGGCGAACCATTCCGCGGACAGGAGCGCGAAGGGATCGTCGAGCAGGGCGCGCCTGCCGCGGAGTGCGCCCATCCCGAACGCCGTGCCGTACTTGGCCATCCTGGCCAGGTCGCGTGGCCGCCTGTTACGGCGAAGCTCGGCCAGCCAGTGATAGCGGAGCGCGACCGTTCCGGAGAAGGCGTCCAGCCAGGGGGTCTCGTCGTCCGCGCAGATGTACTGGAACCGGTGGGTCACGGACGCGGCGAGCACCCCGGGGGAGCGGCCGGGCGGGCGTTCAGGGTTGAGCGGCTCGTTGACGTAGACCAGGTGCCCGCTCGCCGCGAGCATCTTGCCCACCCAACTCGTGCCGCTTCGGGGCAGCCCGGTGACCAGGACAGGTGGTCCGGAGGCCTTCACGCGGCGACCCCGCGCAGGCGGAACGCGCTCGCGGAGTGCCTGCCGAAGGGGCGCAGGCCGTAGCGGCGGGAGATCTGGACCAGCGGCAACGCGTTCTTCGCCAGCACCCCGGCCGACCAGCCGAGAGCCGCTCCCAGCGCGCCGTGGGACGGCACCAGCAGCACGTCGACCACGATGGTCACCGCCACGGCGCAGGTGGTGTTGACCAGGCTGGCCGCCGTGCGTCCGGACGCGATGAGGACGACGTCGACCATGCCGCAGGCGGTGGCGACCACCATGGTCCCGGACAGCACCAGAGCGATGGTCACGCCGTCGGCGTAGGAGGGGCCGAACAACGGCAGCAACCACGGCGCGAGGGCCGCGTACCCGAGCCAGATCGGCCAGGTGAGGGCGACCAGCCACATGGTCGTGGTCTGGTAGAGGCGCCGGGCCCGCGCGAGGTCGCCGTCGGCGAGCGCCCTGACGAGATGGGGTTGCACGGCCTGCACCAGCCCCTGGTTGGCCAGCTGCCCGACGACCTTGAACCGCGTGGCCGCCGTGTAGACGGCCGCGGGGGCCGGGCCCGCCAGCACCGCGACGATCACGATGTCGAGCCGTTGGAACACCGCCTGGATCGCCGCTGCGGCCGACCTCGGCCCGGTGTACCGCCAGAACGCCGCCATCCCGCCCTCGGCGCGCCCGAGCCTGAACGCCGTCGTCCCGCCTCCGCCGTGGCCGAGTGGGGGAGCGGTCGGACCAGGCAGGTGCCGCCGGAGCCACACCGCCGCCAACACGGTGGCGGGGACCGCCGGCAGGGCCCACGCCGCCGTCAGGATCGGCAGGGAGGTGCCCACGAGGACACCGGCGGCGACGAGGAGGAGCTGGCCCATCGGCCGGCCGAGGCCGTCGAGCAGGAGCGTCGGCCGCATCGAGCCGAGCCCCCGAGTGGCCGACACCAGCACGTCCGCCAGCACGACGGCGGGCAGGGTCGCGGCCAGCGCCGGCCAGACACCGTCCGGGACGCCGGTCAGCTCCGCCAGCTCCGCATCGAAGATCGTGACGGCGCACGCGGCGAGCGCGGAGACCGTCGCGACCGGGGTGAGCGCCGCCCACAACACCGTGCGGCCCGATGGCTCGCGTGGTCGCCTCGCCAGCGCGTAGATCAGGCCGTTCCCGGCGTCGAGCCGCAGGATTCCGGCGAGCATGAGGCACAGCGCCGTCGCGGTGAAGAACGCCCCCGCCGCGTCGGGATCGAGCGATCGCGTGATGAGCAGCACGATGAGGAACTGGCTCGCCGCTCCGCCCCCTGCGGCGGCGAGCCCGGCGAGGCTACCGCGTGCCAGGCCGGAACCGGGTCGACGTGTTCCGAGGGCGCTCATCGGCGCCACGAGGGCTCCGTCCCGAGCCACTGCTGGAGAAGGGCGTCCCACGGGGCGAAGTGCGCGCCCAGCCGTTGGCGCAGCGACAGTGGCATCTCGGAGGTCCGCGGCTGCGCGTTGTGCACCTCGAACACCGGGTCGCCCATCCGCGGCAGTCCCAGGAACTCCAGGACGCGGTCATAGACGGGGTCGGGCTCGCGGAAGAACGCGCCACTGTCGAGGACGAGGATCCGGTCGCGGCCGACGAGAAGCTCCATCCGGTTCAGCTGCTCGGCGTACCTGCCGCGGGCGACATAGGCGTGGTGACGATGGGCGTGGCTCAGGTAGTGGGGGGATTCGCGCAGCCGCTCGGCCTCGCCCGCGAGCCGCGCGCTCTCCATGTCCAGTGCGCGCTCGAACGACGGCTCGGTCTCGAACCCCCGGGCGAGTTCGTGGGCGTGCGCCGACGCTGCCCGCTCGATCGGATCCCTGACCAGCGCGATCAGCTTGACACCCGGGAGGTTCCAGGCGATCCGGGCGGCCGCGAGCGGGTGGAAGAGGTAGTACGGCGACGACTCGAAGGCCTGGGTGCGGTGGCCGTACCGGCGCTGGAGCCGCTGCGCGGTGGCCTTGAGCGGGAAGTGCGCCTGGTACCAGGACATGTCGTGGTCGTAACTCACGTCGAAGTAGTGCACGCCCTTGCGCAACACCGGCTTGACGATCAGCGGATGCCGGGAGAGGGCGCGGTAGAGCGAGGTGGTGCCGCACCGCTGCGCTCCGACGATCAGGAACGACGGCAATATCCGCGCACGCGTCGTGAGCATGCCCGTGGTGAGGGAGACGGCATGAGCCGAGCGTTTCAACGTTGACCTCACAGCAGGCTCTCCAGATGATCGACAAGGGGGTTGAGCCAGAGGGACGAGGGGCCGAGCGGCTCGTGGCCGTCCCGGTGGTGCCGATCGGCAAGGGTGATCAGGTAGTGGGCGGCCGCCCGGCGGGCCTCCGCGGAGGACAGTCCGAACGGCTCCAGGAGCAGGCCGGCCTGTGCCAGGCAGGAGCGGGCCGCCACGGCAGGACGCATACGGCGCAGCGCCCGGTTGAAGTAGTAGTGGAGGGCGTCGAATCCGAGGGGGACGCCGGTGGCGAACCGTTCCCAGTCCCAGACGAGCAGCCGCCCGTCGGGGGCCGCGGACAGGTTCCAGGGAGCGAAGTCGCCGTGCCATCCCCACCCCGCGTGGTCGTGCAGTGGCCTGCCGCTCATCTGCGCGGACAGTGATCGTGGCCGGGCCGGCTCACCCCGCCCGCGTCCGCGCGCGGCCATGCTCCGCCGGCCGAGTGAGGCGATCTCGGCCACGGCGGCGTCGCGCAGCCCGCGGGGCACCGGCGCCGCGGTGACGGGAAGAGGGGAGACCACGAGCACCTCGAGCCCGCGCCACGTTCCGTGATGGACGACGGAAGGCGGCACGACCACCTTCATGGGGTGGTCCGTCAGCATCCGCAGCACCGCGCCCTCGTGGCGGACGAGTTCCCTGGTCCGGTCCGAGTCGCCGATCTTCACGAACGCGATGAGCCCGTCCTCGCCGTGCGCCTCCAGCACGGGCTTGCGGTTCGCCCGGCGGGCGGGCCGTACGTGGACGACCGCGTGGACCCGCCGGTCGAGCACCTGGCTGAGGTGGGTCTCGATCGTGTCCGGGCCGTCCCACACGGGAACGCCGCGGCCGAGTGCCGCGTGCCACCGTGTGCGGGGGACCAGTCGCCGCGGCACGAGCCGATGCGGGAGCAGCGTGCGGGCACCCTTCGAGGTGCCAGGCGGGTACAGCTGGGCCAGCACCTCGTGGAGGTAGCGCAGACGTGTCGGGGTGTCTCTCATGCGTTCCGCCAGAGGAGGGCGAAGGAGATCAGATACAGGCTCAGCGCGCTGATCAGGCCGTCGTAGACGAGCATGTAGAACAGCACGAGGATCATGACGAGGGTCCCCGCCTGGCCGATGGGCGTGCGGTCGTGCCAGAACCGGCGGACCGCACCCGCGAAGAAGCCCACGTACAGCAGGGCCCCGGCGAAACCCTGGCTGATCAGCAGCAGCCACAACTGGCCGTCGCTGCCCAGCGGGGGATGGCCGCACTCCTCGCACCAGCGCGTCTTGCCCGTCGTGATCGTGCGCTGGTTGCCGAAGGCGTTGCGGGTGTTGCCGTAGCCGATGAGGGGAGACGCGGCGGCCACGCGCACGGTGGAGGAGACGGTGAACGCCCGGATGTCGTTGCTGTGCGGGCTGTCGATGCGCTGGGCGACGATCGCGCTCAGCGGCGACAGGAAGAACGCCGCGCCCGCGAGGGCGGCGGCCGCCCCGACGAGCAACGGGCGGCCGCGCAGGGCGAGGTAGGCGGCGGAGATGGCGAGCCCGATCCACAGGCCGCGGTTCAGCGAGTAGACGATCGGCACGGCGGCCGCCGCGATCAGCACCGCCGCCATCGCCCGCCGGTACGGCCCGCCGTACGCCCACCATCCGACCACGAACCAGATGACCAGGACCGACACGTTGCTGCCCCAGGCGTTGGCCCATTCGAACGGCGCCTCGGGACGGGGCGAGCTGTGGCCGAGCACGTGCTGCACCTGCGCGGCCGTCGGGTGGATGAGGTTGCGCACGAACGAGTTGTCGCCGATCCACCCCGGCAGGACCGTCTCGAGCGGCGAGGTGAACTGGAAGCCGGGAGCCAGGACGCCCAGCAGTCCGCCGGCGACCGTCGTGATGAACAGAACACCCAGCATCCGCACGAGGGTGAGCTGGGGAAGCTCGTCGAGCGAGAGGTTGCCCAGATAGACGACCATGACGAGCAGCGAGGCGTAGACGGCGAGGCGCACGAGGTAGCCGGTGATCCGGCCGGGGCTGAGGTCGCCGTAGGTGCCGTCGGGCGTCTCGGCCAGCGTGACGGCGCTGATGAGGTATCCCGCCAGCAACAACAGCCACAGGCCGAAGCCCTTGGGCACCCTGATCGGCCGCCTGCGCCACAGGATCACGGCCATCGGCACGGCGAGGACGACGACCGCGAGGCCGCCGAGTCCGAGTGCCCACCAGACGGGATAGCCGATCAGCAGCGCGGCGACCGGCCACACCGCCGGCCTCACGTGACCTGCTCCGCCTGGCCGGGTACGGACACCGTCGGCCCCGTCGGCACGGCCACGACGCCCAGGACCCGCACTCCCTGGCGGGCCAGGTTCCGTACGGCTCCCGCCACGTCGGCGGACGTGGTCCGGCCGAGTCCCGCAAGGAGCATCGCCGCGTCCGGGCGGGCGCCGCGCCCCGTCACGACGGAGATGGGGGCGAGGCGGGCGAGCGCCGCGTCGAGCCCCGCGGCCATGGACGGGCCGCGGCCCTCGTCGCTGAGTTCTTCGAGGAGCAGCGTGTGGCGACCGTCGCCCAGCGCGGTCACCGCGACGGCCGCGAGTTCGTGGAAGATCGTCGTTTCCGGCCGGGTCGCGGTTTCGGCGAGCAGGGGCAGTCCGGTCAGGCGTTCCACGTCACCGGACCGGCGGAGCCGGGTGTCGAGCCGGTCCCGGGCGAACGCCGCTCCCGCGCCGCAGAGCAGGCCGAGGAAGAGCCCGCTGCCGAGGTAGATCGGGGCGCTGGGGGCGCTCGGCTCCGTGGGCGGCCGCGCGGGGCTGATGACGGTCCCCGGCGTGATCGCGACGGTCTTGAGGGCGTCGTACTTGACCGTGAGGCTGGACGCCTGGCGGGCCAGCACCGTCTGCCGGTGCGCGGCGATCGCCCGCGCGGCCGATCCTCGGGCCTGCGTGGGCACGGCGGCGGCGGCCTTCGCCAGATCGGCGTTCACCTGGCGCAGTTTGGCCGCGAGGACCTTCTGCTCGGCGGTCAGCGCGTCCGTGGCCGAGCGGAGACGGTTTCGCAGATACGCGTCGGCGAACGCCTGGGCGCCCTTCGCTGCCGATTCGGGATCGGCAGTGGTGAACGAGATGGAAAGAATGGCCGAATTGGGAGGCACGTCGACTTCGACCATTTCGCGCAAGCCATCGGGATCCGTATATTTCAGGGCCTGGGCGGCTATAGAGGCGACCACGGTGGATTGCGCGATCTGTGACTCGGTGTCGAGATTGAGGGGTTCTTTCTGCCGCGGGGTTATCAGATTGACCTGTTCCTGCATCCCGGTGGGGAAAACCTGCACCTGGGCGGCGGACGTATATGCGGCAGGCGTCTCCGACAACAACACGGCACCGCCAATCATCCCTGTGACCAGGCATGACAGGAATACTTGCCACCGCCTGCGCAGGACGGAACCGTACTCCGCGATGTCTCTGCTATGCGGTGAAAGAATCATGGCCAACTCTCCGTGCCCCTCGCCCGGAGTCGAACTATAGGCCGGTGAGAGGTTTTCCCCATCCACTATTGAAGATTTTCCACACAAGAATGACCGGATAGCGGCCGACTTTTCTCGGAAATTTCTAGACAGATGAGTTGGCAAGAATGGCCCACCGACCTCCCCCTCTTGGTGGGAAGGTGAACCCCCGCGGGGATCCGGACCACACGATGGGGGGAAACGGTGCGACGAACTGGGGGCGCCGGCTTGGCCGCACTTGCCGGCCTGGCCGTACTGATGGGGGCGGGCGCGGTGGGCTGCTCGGCCGCGTCGGGCACGTCGACGTCACGGGGGGTCGGGACGTTCCTCGACCAGACGCACAGGCCGCCGAAGGTCGCCAGTTGCGTGGTGACGGAGAAGCTGATTCCGACGTGCGGGGCGTGGTGGGGGATCGCGCCCGACGTCTTCTCCGGCAGGCGTCCGCTGCAGTCCGTCCAGACGGCCGAGCGGCGGATGGGCCGCCGAGCGGACATCGTGCACGTCTACCACCGGGGTGACGAACTGTTCCCCACGCCGCAGGAGCGCGCGATCGCTCAGGGTCCCCGTCTGCTGCTCGTCAACTGGAAGCCGGCGCCGGACCGTTCGTGGGCCCAGGTGGCCCGGGGCGAGGTGGACGAACGCATCGACGCTCTCGCCGGCTACATCACCCGGACCTTCCCCAGTCGCTTCTTCCTGACGATCCACCACGAACCCGAGGACGACGTCCGCTCGGGCGCGGGGTTCTCGGCCGCCGACTACGTGGCCATGTACCGGCACGTCGTCTCCCGCCTCCGGGCCAGGGGGGTGCAGAACGCCGTGACGGTGATGACCTACATGGGGGCGCCCAACTGGGCGTCCAAACCGTGGTTCGAGTCGCTCTACCCGGGCGACGACGTGGTCGACTGGGTCGCCATCGACCCCTATGCCGACTCCCAGGTGTCCGACTTCGCCGGCATGGTGAACAAGACGCGCCCGGACTATCCCAAGTGGCCGGGCTTCTATCGGTGGATGCAGGGACGCTTCCCGGGCAAGCCGATCATGATCGCCGAGTGGGGGGCCTTCGAGCGGTCGGGATCGCCCAGGTTCAAGCGCGACTTCTACCAGTCCGTCGCGCGGCAGATCGACGACTACCCGCAGATCAAGGCGCTGGTGTACTTCGACTCGCCGGTGGCTCCGCGCGGCGACACCCGGTTCGACACGACTCCGGGGGGCAGCCGCGCGTTCGCCGAACTCGGCCGGGAGCCCGAGTTCACCGGCACGCGCGTCCCCACCCGCTGACATCGAGAGCGGGGACGCCGCGGCTCAGCGGATCCAGCCCCCGGAGGTGAGCAGGTTGAGCACCGTGCTCACGGAGCGCTCGACCGTCATCCCCGTGGTGTCGAGCACAAGTTCGGCGTCGTCGGGCTCCTCATACGGATCGGAGATCCCCGTGAACTCGGGGATCAGGCCCGCCCGGGCCTTGGCGTACAGGCCCTTCCTGTCGCGGCGCTCGCACTCCTCCAACGGCGTCGCGACGTGGATCAGCAGGAAGTCGGCGCCGACCTCCTCCGCCATGGCCCGCACCTCGTCGCGCGTGGACGCGTAGGGCGCGATCGGCGCGCAGATGGCGAGGCCGCCGTGCCGGGCGACCTCCGCCGCGACGAAGCCGATGCGCCGGATGTTCAGGTCGCGATCCTCCCGGGAGAAGGTGAGCCCGGCGGACAGCAGTCGCCGCACCACGTCGCCGTCCAGGTAGGTGACCGTGCGCCCGCCCCGTTCGAGCAACGTGTCGCGCAGGCCGCGCGCGACCGTCGACTTGCCCGAGCCCGACAGGCCGGTGAAGAACACCACGAGTCCCCGCCGGTGCGGCGGTCCCGGGATGACGATGGGGGCGGGACCGGCGTAGTGCTCGGTCGCTCCGTAGTTGCGCGCCACGTGCTCGCGCAACTCCAGGTCGATCTCGGTGTCCTCGCGGGGCGCCAGCGGCACGGCGACCACGGTCGATCCGGGAAGCCGCTCCGACGCCTTGAGCGCGGCGCGCACCACCGCGGGCCCGCCCTCGCCGAACACCAGCGGCATCAGCACGACGGTGGCCTCCAACTCCTCGGCGGTCGCCGCCACGTCCTCGAGGACGGTCGAGTCGAGAGGCCCCCGCATGGTCACGGCGAGGATCTCCCCGTCCGGCAGATCCTTCCGGACCTCGTCGGGCGTACGGCGCAGCCGGGCGAACGGCCCGAAGGCGGGCACGTCGAGCGCCTTCACGGGGCCTGCCGCGTGGTGGCCGTCCCGCTCCTCCACGGTCAGCACGGCCACCGCCGCACCCTCGGGATCCTTGAGCGTCACCCGGGCGCCGGGCGGGACGTCGTCCGGAAGGGCGAGCGTGATCGGGTCCGGCCAGGGCGTCCCGTCGGACAGCGTGCCGTTCTCGGCCACCGCGCTCGCGTCGGCCGAGGTCAGGAAGCCGGTCAGCGGCGCGAAGGCCCCGGAGAGCAGCAACTCCAGATCGGCCAGCTCCCGGGCGTCGGGAGTCCACTCAGTCATTCGTCTATTCCGATCGATTCGGTCGGCAACACACTTCGTGTCGTTCGGACGCATAGCGGGAGGGTGCGCACGGCGTCTAGAAGCCGACAGTATTCCTTGGAGGTGACTGTGGACGCCGCAGACGAGCGACGTTTCCGCGAGTTCGTGTCGGCACGCTCGCCGGCACTGATGAGGCTGGCGTTCCTCCTGACCGGAGGCGATCAGTACACCGCCGAGGATCTCGTGCAGACCGCCCTCGCGAAGGCGGTCGTGAAATGGCAGCGCATCGACGACCCCGAGGCGTACGTCAAGCAGATCATGTACCGGCAGCAGATCAGCTGGTGGCGCCTGGCCTGGAGACAGCGGGAGACCACGACGGCCAGCCTGCCGGAGGGCGCGACGGCCGACGACACGAGCGGGGCCGAGTTGCGGCTCGTGCTGCGGCACGCGCTCGCCCGCCTCACGCCCCGCCAGCGGGCCGTGCTCGTCCTCCGGTACGCCGAGGACCTGCCTGAGGAGACGGTCGCCCGGCTTCTCGGCTGTTCCGTCGGGACGATCCGCAGCACGGCGCACCGGGCGCTGGCCCGGCTGCGCGTGACCGCGCCCGAACTCGCCGATTTCCGACTTTCCGCCAGCGAGGTGACCTCATGACGCCGCGAATCCTCAAAGAGGCCATGGACGAGTGGTCACGGGAGGCGCGGGTTCCCACGGATCTGGCCGATCGGGCGTTGCGGGGGCGCCGCCGCGGGCGACTCGGGATCGTGACGATCGCCGCCGTCGCGACGGCCGCCGTGATCGTCTCGGTTGCGCTGGTCGTGCCCCGGCTCGGCCCGCGCGAGCCCGCCGCCACGCCCACCCGGCACGAGGTGATCCATCTGGCTCCGGCACACCGGCCGCCCGCCAAGGTCACCAGCGGGGACGACACCGACGGCAGCGTCCTGACGGACATGGAGAACTCCCCGCCCCAGAAGATGGTCGCGGCCGGGCGCCTGGCCCTGTCGGCCTACTGGACGGGGACAGGGCGCGATACCCGCAACGGCCCCGATATGCGCGGGGGCACGTGGTACCTCCTCGACCCGGCCACCCGGACGTACCAGAAGACCCCGTGGGCGTACCTCAACGTCGCGCCGGGGCTGCGGTACGCGGCGGTGCTGGAGAAGACCCTTCCCGCAAGCAGGATCGGCGTCTACGACACGGAGACACGCAGGGTGCTCGCCTGGATCCCGGTCGAGCGCCCCGTCGGCGGGGTCGTCTGGTCGCCGGACGGCACCAGGCTGGTCGCCACGACCTATGACGGGGATCCCGACCTGCCTGAGGCTTCCACACAGTGCCCACCGGGCGGCGGGGATCGGGTCCCGGGATCGGGGAGCCGTGCCCCGAGCGCGAATCGGATCCACACCAGCCGCACCGGGTTCTACGTCATCGACGTGGCGACCGCGACCGCGGGTGACTTCCACGCCGTCGATCCCTGCTCGGCCCCGTCCTCGAGATCGCGGCGCGACTTCGCCTGGAGCCGGGACGGCAGCCTCCTGTACGAGCTGGGTGGCACCGGGGAACGGCCCGAACTCTTCTACGACCTGAACGGCAGGCCGCACGACCCCGGCGTCGATTACGCCGGGCAGTCACAGGCCGGCGTGTCGCCGGACGGGAAGCTGCTCGTGGGGGAGCAGGGCCCGCCGACGTCGATCACCGAACTGGCGACGGGGAAGGTCGTCGCGCGCCACCGGGAACTTCCGTTGTCGGCCTGGGCGGACGACGACCATCTCATCGGACGGGGCTGCGCGGGCGGGTGCGGCGACAAGTTCGACGACGGGCTGGTTCTGGTGAGCGTGGACGGCAGGCGGGCCGTCCAGCTGTGGCGCCACCGCTGGGACCCGCAGTCCCGGATGTGGTGGCTGACGGCCCTCACCCTCCGCTAGATGAGGCGGGCGAAATGGTTCTGGGGCTTGCGGATGACCATGCAGACCTCGTCGTTCGTGCCGGAGAGGCGGTCACCGGACAGGGCGGCGACGGCGCCGCAGACCGCTTTGACGAGCCCGGCGTGCGGCCCACTCCGGGCCGGCCCGGTCGCGCCGGAGTAGTCCTCGGCGATCATCAGGCCGCGCATCAGGCAGTACGCCTGGATGCCCTCGCGGGAGGCGATCGGCTCGTAGACCGCCGGCAGCGGGCCCACGGATCCGGCGGGCATCAGGCTCCTCCACAGGGCCCCCCGCAACCAGGAGGGCGTCATCCGGTCGCAGAAGCCGTACGCCGACCGGCGATCCCTGGCCTTGATCAGCAGCAGGCCGCCGGGCCGGAGCCCTCCGACCAGACGGTCGAGCACGAGTTCGGCGTTGTGGATGCGTTCCAGCAGGAACGACACGTAGACCACGTCGAAGGAGCGGGGCGGGACGGGCACCTTGCGCATGTCGTCGAGGTGCCACGCGTCCAGGTCCTGGCGTGAGGCGGTGTGGGCACGCAGCGGCGGCAGGTCCTCGTCCACCCCCGTGACCAGGGGATCGGATCGGCCGACGTCCAGCGTGCCGCCCCGTCCGCATCCGGCGACCAGGATGTCGAGGCGCCGTCCCAGCTGCTCGGTCCACTGCTCGCGGACTCGCTGACCGAAAACGTCATCCTCGCCGACGGGCGACCACTGAACCTCAGGCATGCCACTGAGCGTAACCATCCAAGTGCGATGAGTAGAGCATTTGCGGTGCCGGGGTTTCGGCGGCTTCGGGGCTCCTGCCCGGTGCGGGGGCCGACGGGCGTAGCCTGGGTAACCCCGGTCCATTTCTGGCTCGGGCCATTTCGCTTGCCGTCGTGGGGCTCTGAAGGCATAAATGTCTCTTTCCGGACTGCTCGATCTTGTCGCCGCCGAACCGAAACTTGCCGCCGTTCTCGAAGGAGCCGGCGGCTCCGCCGATCCCGGCGCCGACCTGATCGCGCCGTCCGCGCTCCGGCCGCTGGCCGTGGCCGCCCTCTCCCGTGTCCGTCCCGTGCTCGCGGTGACCGCGACCGGCAGGGAGGCCGAGGACCTCGCCGCCGCCCTCACCGGGCTGGTCGACGAGAGCTCTGTGGCGGTCTTCCCCGCGTGGGAGACCCTTCCGCACGAACGGCTCTCGCCCCGGAGCGACACGGTCGGCCAGCGGCTCGCCGTACTGCGCCGCCTGGCCCACCCGGTCGCGGGCGACCCGAACGCCGGGCCGCTCCAGGTCGTCGTCGCCCCGGTCCGCTCGTTGCTGCAGCCGATCGTGTCCGGCCTCGGCGACCTCGAGCCCGTACGGCTCAGCGCGGGCGACGACGCCGACCTCGACGACGTCGTGGCGCAGTTGGTCGGCAACGGCTACCACCGCGTCGACATGGTCGAAAAGCGCGGCGAGGTCGCCGTCCGCGGCGGCCTGCTCGACGTCTTCCCGCCCACCGAGGAGCACCCGCTGCGGCTGGAGTTCTGGGGCGACACGGTCGAGGAGATCCGCTGGTTCAAGGTCGCCGACCAGCGCTCGCTGGAGATCGCGCAGGACGGCCTGTTCGCCGCGCCCTGCCGTGAGCTGCTGCTCACCGACGACGTACGGCTACGCGCCCGCGAGCTGGGGGAGGAGCACCCGGCGCTGAAGGAGGTGCTCGACCAGCTCGCCGAGGGTGTGCCGGTGGAGGGCATGGAGGCGTTCGCCCCGGTCCTGGCCGGCTCGATGGACCTGCTGCTCGATCACCTGGCCGTCCGCTCCGCCGTGTTCGTCTGCGACCCCGAGCGCATCCGGAGCCGGGCCGTCGAGCTGGTGCGGACCAGTCAGGAGTTCATGGAGGCGTCCTGGATCACCGCCGCCGCGGGCGGGGAGGCGCCGATCGACCTCGAGGCGGCCGCGTTCCGGACGCTGGAGGACGTTCAGGGCCACGCCCGCGAGCTGGGCCAGGCGTGGTGGAGCATCGCGCCCTTCGGCGACGGTACCGAGCTGGACGCCCATGACGTCGAGGCCTACCGCGGCGACACCCAGCGCGCGCTGGCCGACATCAAGGGCTGGCTGGGTGCGGGCAAGTCGGTAGTGCTGCTCAGCGAGGGCCACGGTCCGGCCGACCGCATGGTCGAGCTGCTCAAGGGCGTCGACGTGGCGGCCAGGCTGGCGCCCTCGCTCGACGCCCCGCCGCCGCGCGACGTCGTCCAGGTCACCACCGGCCGCCTCGACCACGGATTCGTCATCCCCGGCCTGGCCGTACTGACCCATCTCGACCTGGTCGGGCAGAAGGCGTCGACCAAGGACATGCGCCGGCTGCCGTCGCGGCGCCGCAACATGGTGGACCCGCTCCAGCTGAAGGTCGGCGACCACGTCGTGCACGAGCAGCACGGCGTGGGGCGCTACATCGAGATGGTCCAACGCACGATCCAAGGGGCGACCCGGGAGTATCTCGTCATCGAGTACGCCAAGGGCGACCGGCTCTACGTGCCGACCGACCAGCTCGACGAGGTCACCCGCTACGTCGGAGGAGAGGCCCCGACCCTCAACCGCATGGGGGGCGCCGACTGGGCCAAGGCCAAGACCAAGGCCAGGAAGGCCGTCAGGGAGATCGCGGGCGAGCTGATCCGGCTCTACTCGGCCCGGATGGCGTCCCCCGGCCACGCCTTCGCGTCCGACAGCCCCTGGCAGCGCGAGATGGAGGACGCCTTCCCGTACGCCGAGACCGGCGACCAGCTGGAGGCGATCGACGAGGTCAAGCGGGACATGGAACGGCCGGTCCCGATGGACCGCCTGATCTGCGGCGACGTCGGGTACGGCAAGACCGAGATCGCGGTGCGGGCCGCGTTCAAGGCGGTACAGGACGGCAAGCAGGTCGCCGTGCTCGTGCCGACCACGCTGCTCGTCCAGCAGCACCTGTCGACGTTCGGCGAGCGGTTCGCCAGCTTCCCCGTCACGGTGAAGCCGATGTCCCGCTTCCAGACCGACGGCGAGGTCAAGGAGACGATGGAGGGGGTCAGGAACGGCGCCGTCGACGTCGTGATCGGCACCCATCGGCTGCTGTCGCCCGAGGTCAGGTTCAAGGACCTCGGCCTGATCATCGTGGACGAGGAGCAGCGGTTCGGCGTCGAGCACAAGGAGGCCATGAAGCACCTCCGCACCCAGGTCGACGTGCTCGCCATGTCGGCCACACCGATCCCGCGCACGCTGGAGATGGGCCTGACCGGCATCCGCGAGATGTCCACGATCCTCACCCCGCCTGAGGAGCGCCACCCGATCCTCACGTTCGTCGGACCGTACGACGAGAAGCAGATCGCGGCGGCGATCAGGCGCGAGCTGATGCGCGACGGGCAGACCTTCTTCGTGCACAACCGTGTGCGCAGCATCGACAGGGTGGCCGCGCGGCTCCACGAGCTGGTCCCCGAGGCGCGGATCGCCGTCGCCCACGGCCAGATGAACGAGCACCAGCTCGAAAAGATCATGGTGGACTTCTGGGAGCGCAACTTCGACGTGCTCGTCTGCACCACGATCGTCGAGTCCGGCCTCGACGTGCCCAACGCCAACACGCTCATCGTGGACCGGGCGGACAACTACGGCCTGTCGCAGCTGCACCAGCTCCGCGGCCGGGTCGGGCGGGGACGCGAGCGCGGCTACGCCTACTTCCTCTACCCGCCGGAGTCCCCGCTGACCGAGACCGCCCACGAGCGGCTCGCGACGATCGCGCAGCACACCGAGATGGGTGCGGGCATGTACGTCGCGATGAAGGACCTGGAGATCCGCGGGGCCGGCAACATCCTCGGGGCGGAGCAGTCGGGATTCATCGCCGGCGTCGGCTTCGACCTCTATGTGCGGATGATGTCCGAGGCCGTGCAGGAGCAGAAGTCGAAGCTCTCCGGGGAGCCCGAGGTCGAGGAGCGGACCGACGTCAAGGTCGAGTTGCCGATCAACGGGCATGTGCCCCACGGTTACGTGACGTCGGAGCGGCTGCGGCTCGAGGCGTACAAGCGCATCGCCGCGATCGCGTCCGAGGACGACATCGCCGCCGTCCGCGACGAGCTGACCGACCGGTACGGCAGGCCGCCGCAGGAGGTGGACAACCTCCTGGAGGTGGCGCGGTTCCGGATCAAGGCCCGCAAGGCCGGGCTGACGGACGTCACCCTGCAGGGCCAGCAGATCAGGTTCGCCCCCGTGGTCCTGCGGGACTCTCAGCAGGTGCGGCTGCAGCGGCTGTACCCGCGGTCGATCGTCAAGCAGGCCACCGAGGTCCTGCTGGTTCCGGTGCCGAAGACCAAGCCCATCGGCGGTCAGCCCCTGCGGGACCTGGAGCTGCTGAAATGGTGTGGAGACCTGGTCGACGCCATGTTCCTTGAACCGATACGGGTACAGTGACCGCGGATTGGCGGTCTCACGGCGCTCGCGCGAGATCGCGCAAAAGACAGAGAACCGGCACAATTGCCTGGCCGGTGTCCTCGGGAGGATCGTTCGTGAAGTCATATCAAGTGCGCGTCGCCGTGGCCGTCGCGGTGGCCGGTGTCGCATTGAGCGCGTGTGGCCCCGTGCAGGCCGGCGCCGCGGCCATCGTGGGCAAGGAACGCATCGCCGCCAGCGACTTGGACACCAAGATCCAGGACTTCCGTAAGGATCTGGCCGCCCACAAGATGACCGAGGACCAGCTCGGCCTCCGGATCCCGTTGACGCAGCTGATCCTGCTTCGGCTGGCCAACGACGAGCAGTACATACAGCTTGGCAAGCAGCGGGGCATCGCCGTAACCCAGCGGGACATCGACGACGTCATCGCGTCGCAGGGCGGCCAGTCGCAGACGGACGCGGCGCTGCTGCAGAGCGGTGTCCCGCTGTCCATGGGCCGGGAGTTCATCAGCTCGCTGATCATCCAGCAGAAGCTGGTCGAGCAGGCGGGCGGCGGGGTCGACCAGCAGAGCCAGCAGCTCGCTCTGCAGAAGGTGACCCAGGAGGCCGACTCCAAGGTCCCGATGCGCTTCAGCCCGCGGTACGGCAAGTTCGACGCCCAGCAGGGGTTCCTGCCCGACGAACGCTTCGGCAAGGTTCCCGCCCCCGAGCAGCCCCCCGCCGCCGCCCCTCCCGCGTGATCATGCACACATTCGGTGCCGGCCGTACGGACCTGCGCGAACTCACAGCGTGATCATGCACAAGTTCGTGAAAAGGCCCCCTCGCCTGCCACAACTCATTTCGTGATCATGCGCGGATTCGTAAAGTTCCACGCTGACCTGCGGGAAGAAGATTCGTGATCATGCAATTGCATGATCACGAATCGCGTTTCCCCTGCGTGACGCACCTTCCAACGAACCTGCGCATGATCACGCACGGAGAAGTGGCTGGTCGGAGCCGAATTCACGAACCTGTGCATGATCACGCGCGGGGAAGTGGCCGGTCAGGGGCCGATTCACGAACCTGTGCATGATCACGGCAAAGAGGGAGAGGGAGGCTGAGGGTATGGCGTTGGTCGTTGTCACCACTTCTCCGCGCGTGGCTCCGGGGTTGCTGACCGGGCAGGCATGGGCGGCACTCCGTTCGGAGCGCGTCCTCACCGGGTCCGCCGGCCATCCCGTCCTCCCCTATCTGGAAGAGGCCGGAATCCACGTCGACGTAGTGACCCCCGACCCGGCTGCCCTCGCCGCCGAGGGCAGTACGGGCACGGTCGTCTGGCTCGCCGCCCAGGACGGCGACGAGGACCTGATGCGCTCCGTCGGCCACGCCGCCATCGCCATGGCCGACCCGCCCGTCATCGAGGTGATCCCCGGCTCGTACGACCTTCCGGGCGCCAGGTTGCTCGACCTCGTCCAGGTCATGGACAGGCTCCGCCGCGAATGCCCGTGGGATCGCAAGCAGACCCACGAGTCGCTCGTCCCCTATCTCGTCGAGGAGGCCTACGAGGTCCTGGAGACGATCGACCAGGGGGACTTCACGGCGCTCAGGGAAGAGCTGGGCGATCTGCTGCTCCAGGTGATGTTCCACTCCCGGCTGGCCCAGGAACGGGGTCAGGAGAGCGGCTTCGACATCGACGACGTCGCGACGGGGATCGTCGAGAAGCTGGTCCGCCGCCATCCGCACGTCTTCGCCGACACCGCGGTCTCCGGCGCCGGCGAGGTGAGCGACAACTGGGAGACGATCAAGTCGGCCGAGCGCGCGGCCAAGGGCGAGACCGACTCCGTGCTGAGCGGCGTGCCCATGGGGCAGCCCGCGCTCTCTCTCGCCGCGCAGATGCTCCGCCGGGCCGGACGCGCCGGCGTCCCCGTCTCACTCGCCGACGACCTCCCCGACACGGTGGGCGCGCGCCTGTTCGAGCTCGTACGGCTCGCGCAGGACGGAGGGCTCGATCCCGAGGCCGAACTGAGGGCTGTGACGCGCGAGTACCGCCGGCGGATCGAGGAGTGGGAGACCGAATCCTGACAGATGAGACACGCCGGGAGAATGGGCTGCCCCCGAGCCGTGAGGGCTGGTAAGGACCGGTAGGCTCAGCAGGCAAACTGCCCGCGACTTTGCTAGGAGCGTTCGTGGCTGCCATCGAGGCCGTTACCGCCCGCGAGATCCTCGACTCCCGGGGGAACCCCACGGTCGAGGTCGAGGTATTGCTGGACGACTACAGCACCGGCCGCGCCGCCGTCCCGAGCGGTGCTTCCACCGGCCAGTTCGAGGCCGTGGAGCTTCGTGACGGTGACAAGAAGCGCTACCTCGGCAAGGGCGTCGAGAAGGCCGTCCTCGGGGTGACCGACGAGATCGCCGACGAGATCATCGGCTTCGACGCCGAAGAGCAGCGCCTGATCGACCAGACCATGCTCGACCTGGACGGCACGCCCAACAAGGCCAGGCTCGGCGCCAACGCGCTGCTCGGCGTCTCGCTCGCCGTGGCCAAGGCCGCGGCGGACAGCTCCGACCTGCCGCTGTTCCGCTACATCGGCGGGCCGAACGCCCACATCCTGCCCGTGCCGATGATGAACATCCTGAACGGCGGCGCGCACGCCGACTCCAATGTGGACATCCAGGAGTTCATGATCGCCCCGATCGGCGCGGAGACCTTCTCCGAGGCCGTCCGGATGGGCGCGGAGACCTACCACACGCTGAAGTCCGTGCTCAAGGAGAAGGGCTACGCCACGGGCCTGGGCGACGAGGGCGGCTTCGCGCCGAGCCTGCCGTCCAACCGCGACGCGCTCGACCTGATCATGGTGGCGATCGAGAAGGCCGGCTACACGCCGGGCGAGGACATCGCGCTCGCGCTCGACGTGGCGGCCACCGAGTTCCACTCCGGCGGCGTCTACACGATCGACGGCAAGGGCGTCTCGGCGGGCGAGCTGATCTCGTTCTACGAGGACCTGGTCCGCTCCTACCCCCTGGTCTCCATCGAGGACCCGCTGGACGAGGAGGACTGGGAGGGCTGGAAGGCCATCACCGCCTCCCTCGGCACCAAGGTCCAGATCGTGGGCGACGACCTGTTCGTCACCAACCCGGAGCGGCTGGAGCGCGGCATCCGCGAGGCCGCCGCCAACGCGTTGCTCGTCAAGGTCAACCAGATCGGCACCCTGTCGGAGACCCTCGACGCGGTGGACCTGGCCCACCGCAGCGGCTACCGCTGCATGATGAGCCACCGCTCGGGCGAGACCGAGGACACCACGATCGCCGACCTGGCCGTCGCCACCAACTGCGGCCAGATCAAGACCGGCGCGCCCGCGCGGTCCGACCGGGTGGCCAAATACAACCAGCTGCTCCGCATCGAGGAGCTCCTCGACGACGCCGCCCGTTACGCGGGTCGCGGCGCGTTCCCCCGCTTCCAGGGGTAACCCGGAGGGGCGCAGCAAGCCGTACGGAACCGGAGACGGAAACCGGAAGGGGTGTCGCGTTGGCGAAGCGACCGCAGCTCACCGGGCGAGCGGCCATCCTCGCGGTGGTCGTGTGCGCGATTTCGATGAGCCTCGCCTACCCCATCCGGGAGTACGTCGCGCAGCGGCGGCAGATCGCGCAGCTCGAGCAGCAGCAGACCCAGGCCCTCAGGAACCTGCAGAAGCTCGAGGAGCGCCGCAGGCAGCTGGAGGACCCGGAGTACATCAAGCGCCAGGCCAAGGAGCGGCTCCATTACTGCGAGCCCGGCGCCAAGTGCTTCGTGGTGCTCGACGCGGGAGAGGGCAAGGCCGCAGCGAAGGCGGGGGCCAAGCCGGCGGAGAAGGCCCCGTGGTATCTCACGCTGTGGCAGTCGGTCGAGGCGGCCGACAGCGGGCAGGACGCCGTCCAAGCGAGTGTGCAGACGGGCCAGGAGTGATGGCGAGGAGTTCGACAGTGGTGGATCAGGCCGATCTGGCCGCGGTGGAGGCCCAGCTCGGGCGTTCTCCGCGCGGGGTGCGGGCCGTCGCGCACAGGTGCCGCTGCGGCCTGCCCGACGTGCTGGAGACCGCTCCGCGGTTGCCCGACGGATCGCCGTTTCCCACGCTGTTCTACCTGACCTGTCCCAAGGCGGCGTCGGCCATCGGCACGCTGGAGTCGTCGGGCCTGATGAAGCTCATGCAGGCCAGGCTGGCGGAGGACCCCGATCTGGCCGCGGCGTATCTGGCGGCCCACGAGGACTACCTCGCCCGGCGGGATCGGGCCGCGAGCGAGGACGGCCTGGAGCCGCTTCCCCGCGACATGCAGACCGCCGGCGGCATGCCTGACCGGGTCAAGTGCCTGCACGCCCTGGTCGCCCACGAGCTGGCCGTCCCGGGAGCCAACCCGTTCGGCCGTGAGGCCCTCGACGCCCTGCCCGAATGGTGGGCGGAAGGGCCCTGCGCCGAAGCCGGGGAGTCGTCGTGAGGGTCGCGGCCGTCGACTGCGGCACGAACTCGGTGCGCCTCCTCATAGCCGACATCGCAGACATCGCAGACACCGCACGAGAGGCCAACGAACCGGTCGACATCGAGCGCCGGATGGAGATCGTCCGCCTGGGTCAGGGCGTCGACCGCACCGGACGGCTCGCGCCCGAGGCCCTGGAGCGCACGTTCACGGCGATGCGGAGCTACGCCAAGCTCATCGCCGAGCACGCGGGGCCGTCCGGATGGATGCCGGTCCGGGTCGTGGCCACGTCCGCGACCAGGGACGCGTCCAACCGGAGCGAGTTCGTGGCCGGGGTCACCGAGATCTTCGGCGTCGAACCCGAGGTGGTGACGGGCGAGGAGGAGGCGCGGCTGTCCTTCACCGGCGCCACGAGAGGCCAGGACACCGGGGAGCCTCCGTACCTCGTGGTGGACATCGGCGGCGGGTCGACCGAGTTCGTCGTCGGCTCCGGCGCCGTCGAGGGGGCGTTGTCGGTGGACATCGGCTGCGTACGGCTGACCGAACGGCATCTCAAGGCAGATCCGCCGGAGCCTGAGACGGTGGAGGCGGCGATCGCGGACATCGAGGCGGCCATGGACCGGGTGGAGGCCGTCGTGCCCGTCAGGGACGCGCGGACCCTGGTCGGTCTCGCGGGCTCGGTCACCACGGTCTCGGGCATCGCCCTCGGCCTGCCCGCCTACGACCCCGCGAGGATCCACCACTCCCGCATCCCCGCCGCGCAGGTCCACGAGGTCTCCGCGCGGTTGCTCGAGATGACCCGGGAGGAGCGCGCGGCCATCCCGGTCATGCATCCCGGGCGCGTGGACGTCATCGGGGCGGGCGCGCTCATCCTCGACCGCATCGTCCGCCGGTACGGCTTCGCCGAGGTCGTCGTCAGCGAGCACGACATCCTCGACGGGATCGCCTGGTCCCTGGTCTGACCACGATTCGTCTCCTCGAATCGTGAAGATCTTGCCGCTATTACGCAATGCATAGTACTGTGCGTCGCGTGGACAGCAGCCAGCTCCTCAAAGGGGTCCTCGATGTCGCCGTCCTCGCGGTGCTCGCCAAGCGGGACAGCTACGGCTATGACGTCGTGCGCAGTCTGCGTGAGGCCGGCCTGGAGGACGTGGGCGACGCCTCGGTGTACGGCACACTGCGCCGGCTCTTCAAGGCCGGGGCGCTCAACTCCTATGTGGTCGCGTCCGACGAGGGCCCGCACCGCAAGTACTACGGCCTGAACGACGTGGGCAGGTCGCTCCTCACCTCGTCGGCGACGACGTGGGCCTCGTTCGCCGCCACCATGAACCACCTGCTCAAGGAGGTTGCCTCGTGACCACCCCCCCGTTGAGCCCGGGCGCGTACGCCGAGGCGGTGCGGGCGGCGCTCGCCGACCTGCCCGCCGCGGACAGAGAGGAGATGCTCGAGGATCTCGACGACCATCTCATGGAGGTGGCCGCCGAGCCCGGCCTGACCCTGGAGGATCGCCTCGGCTCTCCCGAGGCGTACGCCGCGGAGTTGCGGGCCGCCTATGGGGGCCGGCCCGCCCGTCCGCGACGTCGTCTCACCGAGCGGACGCGCAACCGAGCCGCCGGCCTCCTCGGCACAGCTCACGCCCGGTTGATGCAACTGCCGCCGTACCGGCAGGCCGCCGCCTTCGCGCCCGAGTTACGGCCCGCCTGGTGGGTCCTGCGCGGCTACGCGGCGGCGCTGCTCATCCTGTCCGGGATCGGACCGCGTCGGCTGGTCCCCGGAGACGTGGCGGCGTGGGTGTTCACCCTCGCGCTGGTCTGGGCGTCGGTATGGGCCGGGCGCCGGGCCGTGCCCGGAGTCCCCGGCTGGGAGCGGGCGCTGCTGCTCGGCGCCAACGTCGTCGCCGCGATCGTGGTGCTGGCCACGATGATCGATCCGCCGGTTCAGAGCTCGGGATCCGTCGCCTTCGACGGCGGAGCACCCGTTCCCTACGGCGTGCAGGTGGAGAATGTCGCCGTCCTGGACGGGGGCAGCGTCTACAACATCATCCCGTACGACGAGAACGGGGCCCCGCTGCACAACGTGCGGCTCTACGACCAGGACGGCAGGCCGATCACCACCGACCCGGAGTCGTACGGCCGGGCGATCGCCGTCCCCTGCGAGGGCGAGCCGCCCATGCGCAACTCCTATCCGCTTCCGCTCATGCCGGAAGGGGCCTGGGTCGACCCGCCGCCGGGCGACGCCTCCGCGTGCGTCACGCCGAGCCCCGTGGCGTCGCCGACGGTCACGCCGTCGTCGACCGGCTCTCCGTCGGACGGAGCCACTCCGTCTTCACCGGAGGGAGCAACGCCCTCTCCGTCGCCCTCCGCCACACCGTCCGCGTCACCCACCAAGGCGAACGGGAAGTGAGAACAGGCCCCGCATGATGGCGCTCGGCCACCACACCAGCTCACCGGGGTCGGTGGCGAGCGCGAGACGGGGGAACCGGCGCAGCACGCTGCCGATCGCGACCTCCGCCTCGACCTTCGCGAGGGCCGCGCCGATGCAGTAGTGCGGCCCTCGCCCGAACCCGAGATGCGGTTCGCCGATCCTGCCGGGGGAGAACGCGTCGGGGTCGGGGAACACGGAGGGGTCCCGGTTGGCCGCGAGCAGGGACACCAGAATCGGATCTCCGGGGAGCATCCGCTGCCCGCCGATGACGACGGGTTCGGTGGGGAATCGCCAGGTGGCGTTCCGCACCGGGCCGTCGTAGCGGAGCATCTCGTCGACGACATCGGGGAGCAGGGAGAAGTCGGCGCGGAGCGCCGCGAGCTGCTCCGGGTGCCGTAAGAGCGCGAGAAGCCCGTTGCCGATCAACGCGACCGTCGTCTCGTGGCCCGCGATGAGCAACAGGAACGCCGTCGACGTCAGCTCGTCGGGATGGATCTCGCCCCGGTGGGAGCGCCGGACGAGCTCGGTGAGCAGGTCGTCGCCCGGCCGGGTGCGCTTGAGCGTGACGAGATCGCTCAGGAACTTCTCCAGCCCGTCGGTGGCGAGGGAGATCTGCTCGACCTCGGACGCCGCCGCCGAGTCGATCACCGAGGCGAGGTGGTGGAAGGCCTCACGGTCCTCCTCGGGCACGCCGAGCAGGTCGCAGATGATCGTGATCGGCAGCGGGTAGGCGAGGTCGGCGACCAGATCGGCCTCGTCGCCGTCCAGGCGGTCGAGCAGGCCGTCCGTCACCTCCTGCGCGCGGGTTCGCAGGCCCTCCATGCGCCGGGGAGTGAAGGTGGCGCTGACCAGCCGCCGAAGCCGGGTGTGGTCCTCGCCGTCCGCGTTGATCATGTGGCGAGCGAGGGAGGGGCGGTGGTCCAGCGGCAGCCCGAGGCTCGCGGCGCGCCACTCGGGTGAGCCCGACGCCGGATCCTTGGACAGGGACGGGTGGGTGAGCGCCTCGACGGCGTCCTCGTATCGGGTGACAAGCCAGGCCTCGCACCCGGGCAGCGGGACTCGGGTGACGGGGGCGTTGCGCCGCAGCCACTCGAACGCGGGATAGGGGTCGGCGTCGAATGCGGGGCCGAACAGTGGGGGGCACGAGTCGGTGGACACGGGCGAGTATTTACCCCGGCATACCGGAGAAAAGTCGTGGAGAAGGGCAATATCCGGTGATCAGCGAGACCGCGGCCACGCCGCCGGCCCCCTTGCTGGCACGATCGGATCCATGAGTCGCGTACCTCCCGGAACCGGTTGGCCGGACGATCCCGCCCGGCCCGACACCCCTGTCGCGCACGACCCCCTGGAGGTCGCCGCGCTGGCGACGGACAGCGGGACGCTGGCGGAACTCACCGCCCGGCAGTCGGTGTGCCGGGCCTGCCCGCGACTGGTCGAGTGGCGGGAGTCCGTCGCCGACGTCAAGCGGCGGGCGTTCGCGGAGGAGACCTACTGGGGCCGCCCCATCGCCGGCTGGGGGGACGACAGGCCGCACACGCTCATCGTGGGGCTCGCCCCCGCCGCGCACGGTGGGAACCGTACCGGCCGGATCTTCACGGGGGACCGCAGCGGGGACTGGCTCTTCGCGTCGCTGTACCGGACCGGCCTCGCCGTACAGGAGACGAGCGTCCGCGCGGGCGACGGCCAGCGTCTGATCGGCGCGCGGATGATGGCGGCTGTACGGTGTGCGCCGCCCGCCAACAAGCCGACGCCGGAGGAGCGGGACTCCTGCTTCCCGTGGCTCACCCGCGAACTCGCGCTGGTGGCGGAGTCCACACGGGTCGTCGTGGCCCTCGGCGGCTTCGCCTGGCAGGCGGTGTGGCCGGCGCTGCGTGAGGCCGGTTTCTCACTGCCCCGGCGACGCCCGCCCTTCGGCCACGGAGTCGAGGTTCCCCTCTCGTACGGCTCGGCACCCGTGACGCTGCTCGGCTGCTACCACCCGAGCCAGCAGAACACGTTCACGGGACGGGTCACGGCGGAGATGCTCGACGCGGTGTTCGCGCGGGCGGTCGCGCTGGGCGGTCCGCACCCTGGTCACCACCCTCGCCGAACGCCCCCTTCGACGGCCGCAGGCGAGGCCCCTGCTCACACCGCCGACGATCGCTTGTGAATGCTTTCACGAGTGTGAAGTCGGTCACGAAGAGAAATTCTCGCGACCTTCGTAAAGGAAGAAGGCGCTGACCAGGCTGAATCGGAAAATATCGAAGAAGTTTCGCTCTGAGCGGATTGGCGCCGATGCCGTCTCGTGACGTAACCTTGTGAATGCTTTCACAAGCAATCGAGGCACGAAGGGCATCCGTGGTGAACCGCAAGCCGAAGCACATTGTCATCGTCGGCGGTGGATACGTGGGCCTCTACACCAGCCTGCGCCTCCAGCGCACGCTCCGCCGTGAGCTGCGTGACGGGAGCGTTCGGATCACGCTCATCGATCCGCAGTCCTACATGACCTACCAGCCATTCCTTCCCGAGGCCGCGGCGGGCAACATCTCGCCGCGCCACGTCGTGGCCCCGCTGCGCCGGGTGCTCCCCAAGGTCCGGGTCCTCAACGGCAAGGTCTCCAAGGTCCACCACGAGGCCAGGACGGTGACCTTCGAGCCCTCCGTCGGTCAGTCGCGGGAGATCGAGTACGACGTCGTCGTCATGGCCGCCGGCTCCATCTCGCGCACGCTGCCGATCCCCGGCCTGGCGGACGCCGCGATCGGCTTCAAGACCGTCGGTGAGGCCATCGCACTGCGCAACCGCGTGCTGGCCCTGCTCGACCGGGCCGACTCGAGCGAGGACGAGGAGGTGCGCCGCCGCGCCCTGACCTTCGTCGTGGTCGGCGGCGGCTTCGCGGGCATCGAGGCGCTCGCCGAGCTCGAGGACATGACCGAGGACGCGATCAAGTACTACCCGAGCATCCAGCAGAAGGACCTGCGCTGGGTCCTCATCGAGGCGAGCGACCGTATCCTGCCCGAGGTCGGCCCCGAGATGGGCGAGTGGACGGCGGAGGAGCTCCGCGAGCGCGGCATCGAGCTCAAGATGAAGACCCTCCTCAAGTCCTGCGAGGGTGGCCTGGTGAAGACCTCGGACGGAGACTCCTTCGAGTCGGCCACGATCGTCTGGACGGCGGGCGTCAAGCCCAGCCCGGTCGTCAACTCCGGCGACCTCCCGCTCGACGAGCGCGGCCGGATCATGACCACGACCCGCCTCACGGTGGCCGGGGTCAAGGGCGCCTTCGCGGCCGGAGACGTCGCCGGCGTGCCCGACGTGACCAACCCGGGCCAGTACTGCGCGCCCAACGCCCAGCACGCCGTCCGCCAGTCCAAGGTCCTGGGCGACAACATCACGGCCTACCTCCGCGGGGAGAAGCTGAAGGATTACCGGCACAAGTACGCCGGATCGGTCGCCGGCCTGGGGCTCCACAAGGGCGTCGCGAACGTCTACGGGGTGAAGCTACGCGGGATCCCGGCGTGGTTCATGCACAGGACGTATCATCTGTCGCGGGTGCCTACGGTGAATCGTAAGGTCCGCGTGGTGGCCGACTGGACGTTGTCGCTGTTCTTCAAGAGGGAGACCGTCTCGCTCGGCCAGCTCGAGAACCCCCGCGACGAGTTCAGGGCCGCCGCTCAGAGCGGTCCCGCACGCTAGATCGTCACCGTACGGCCCGCGCTCCGCATCCGGGGCGCGAGCCGTCCGGCGCCCGAGCACGATGCCGGCCACCCCTTCCGTCGGCGGTGCGGTCAAACGTGACTGCGACGGAGGGTGGGACGAAGGTGGGGCTCTACGCTGTAACTGTGATCGGGAGGGACCGCCCGGGCACAGTCGCCGAGGTCACGAGAGCGGTCGCCGGTGGTGGTGCCATCGGTGACTCCTCGATGAGCCTGCTCGGCGGCCATCTCGCGATGACCTTCGTCGTCTCGGCCGGCATCTCGGGCGATCTCCTCGGTGAGAGCCTGACCCGGGGCATCCCCGAGTTGACCGTCGCCGTGACGGATCTCGCTCCCGCGCCGGTCGCCCCGTCCGCCGCCCCCGGCTCGGCCGTCCCACCTGTCCCGGTGGCGTCGTCCGGGGATCTCACGGACGACGGTCCTCCCGGGCTCGCCTACGCACTGACTCTCCACGGCCCCACCAGGACCGACGTCCTCCCGGTGGCCACCGGCCTGCTCGCAGAGGTCGGCTGTGCCGTCACCTCGATGACCACACGAGTCGCCGGGAACCTGTTCGTCCTGGTGGCGGATGTGGAACTGCCCGCCCAGGCTGACGTGGCCTCGCTGATGCGGGCGATGGCCGCGGCCCTGGACGGATTCCGGATCGCCTTCCGGCCGGCCGACCCGGCGGTGATGTGATGGAAGACGACAGGCGTACCTGTCTGATCGAGGGGGTGGTCACCGCGCCGCACCATCTGCTCGTGACACCGGCGGCCTCTGTGGACCCGTCCGATGCCGTGGTGTCCTCCGTCGTGCGCCATCTGCTGGAGGTCATGCGCAGTACGCCGGGGTGCCGCGGCCTGACGGCCCCCCAACTCGGCGTCGGATGGCGGCTGATGTGCCTCGACGTCTCCGGCCATCCCTCGACCCGGTCGTGTTCGGGGGAACTGGTCATCGCCAACCCGGAGGTCGTCGAGGCGGCCGACTGGGACGTGGCCCGCGAAGGCTGCCTGTCGGTGCCGGGCCTGGCCGCGGAGGTCGCCCGGGCCACTCAGATCACGGTCCAGGGCGTACGACCAGGCACGGGTGAGCCGATGACGCTTCACGCCGACGCCTTCGAGGCCCGTTGCGTCCAGCATCAGATCGATCATCTGGACGGCCTGCTCTTCCTGGACCGGGTCGCCGGAACGAGAGCCATGCACGCTGTCCGGAAAGGGGGACAAGCGGCGTAAGGGCTAACCAGTTACAGATGAGTGGTCCGTGGCATATGATCGCGGCGCCCCCGTAGCCCAACGGCAGAGGCAAGCCCCTTAAAAGGGCTGCGTTGTGGGTTCGAGTCCCACCGGGGGCACAGTTTCCGCCAAGCATGAGCAAGCCCGTGACCAGCAGACATGCGGTCACGGGCTGATTTGTTTTGTCCAGCGATCTACGGCTGTCACCGGTCTGTTGCGACGGGCTGTGCCCCCGGCTTGCCCCGGACTCCTGTGGTCGATCGGTGTGATGCACATCACTCACAGAGAGACTGCCGCGGGTGTGAGCCAGCACAAGATCAACAAGAGTAGAAGAGATTCCTCCCTGCCTGCGGGAAAGCTGGTGGTGATGAGTGCCCTTATGGGGTCGATTGGGCGCCCTAGGCGAGATTTTCGGGGGATGATTTTCTACCGCGCCTAACGATCTCTGATTTAATGCGGGGGTCCGCAATTTTCGTAAGAAGGTTGCGGAAATAAGGGAGCCCTCCCCGTGCCCTGTGGGCATAGCTGGACACGGGAAGGGCCTGGTGGCCATGGGCTATCTCCTAGCGGAGGAGGATGACCCCATGGAGGTCTTCCGCTTCAGTGCGGAACTCAGCAACGACCTCAATCTGGCAACGCTTAAAGCCTTGACAGACCTCGAAGTTGAGGCAGTGGCGACGGCGGAACCCACGCCAGGCGCATTGGAGCTGATCCGACGGTCGCGAGACGCCGGCAAGGCGGTCGCAGTGGTCAGCAACAACTCACAAGCGGCAGTGATGGCCTTTGTTTCAGCCACACGGTCTCCTGTCCGCTGTGGACCTAATCTCGGCTCGGGTAGACCCCAATCCAGGGCTTATGAAGCCGAATCCTCACCTAGTGCAACAGGCTACCCTCGGGCTCGGGGCAGATCCCTCACTGACGCTGCTTGTCGGGGACTCAGCAACGGACATGCTGGCGTCCAAGGCTGCGGGTGTAACTGCTGTGGGCTATGCCAACAAGCCAGGCAAGGCAGATCGGCTTTCTGCAGCAGGCGCCGATGTGCTGGTGACGAGCATCAATGAACTACTAGTTGCGCTGTAACGATATTGCATTTTCCGCGGACTTCGATATTTCGCGCTCTGAAAGAGAATCCACCACATGAATATTGTGGAACAATATTGGTCCGGTGTGGCGCGGCGTCTGCAAGAGGAAGTTGGCACTTTCAACCGCCTAATCGGCCATATGGGAGAGCAGGGCCGTGCTAATGAACTATCACTAGTTCAACTTTTGGAGCGGCTACTCCCGAAGCGATATGGTGTAGGTTCTGGGATGATCATTGACGCTGAGGGAAGTATGTCAGCTCAGACGGACATCATCGTGTATGACGCAGCGGACGAGCCTGCGATTATGGCCCAGACCACTCAAGTGCTCTTCCCTATCGAAAGTGTCGAGCTGGCAATTGAGGTGAAAACAACGCTTGACGGCGAAGAACTGGAAGACTTCTCGAAGAAAAAGGAGAAGTTGAACCGGCTTGTATCGCATCGGGGCACATCGCCGCCGGCTTTTGCCTTGCTTGCCTATCAGGCGCAATTACCTCCCACTATCGCAAAGAGTGTAAGAACTATTTCGGACCGGCTGCGCCCAGACGTCTTCTGCGTAGTAACACCGGGGATACTTGGCGGTCGGAAGCGATTTCTCGAAGGGGGCGATAGCGCGGACTACAAGATGGGGCTTGTTCCCCTTCACGCGCGCAATAGCGAAGGAGAAAGAGTGCCAGGCTCGTGGGAGAGGCCCACGAATGAAGAGCGTAGCGTGGCACTTCGAGAGTCGATAGCGTACCCCGCCACTCGACTGAGCGCTCGACAAGAGGACCGTATTATCGGTGAGCCAGGACGCGCTCTGTTGATCTATTCTGCGGCTCTCCTGCGCATACTCTCGTCCGGCAAGAGTTTGGGTGAGCCGTCATTAACGCATTATCTTAGGCCGCCGGCTCAAGAACTTGAGGAGCTTTAGCTAGGCACGCAAGAACTCGCTGCCGCCAGCGCAAACAACCAGCTCCTTCATGCTTAATGCCTTGAGCCTTAAGCTTTCGCAAGCATCATATAGGCATGTCCGCGTTGGTAGCGCCTTACGATCCTCTGTAACTACAACGAGGTTCGGCCCATTTTGCTCGCGCGCCATCAGCGCCATGCCCGCCACATGTACCTGTGTCTGTTCCAGGTCGTCGTCGAAGTCAGCCAGATCGGGGCACAACCCGAGTACTTCCTCTTGCCACTCACCCGCGACGCTTTTGTGAACTCTGGATCCCGAGACCGCTTTTATCCATACATGTATGGGTTCGTCTGTGGCGTATTTGGCGCAGTCCTTAACAACTAGGTCGGGGAAGAACAGATGCTCAGCTTTAACCATGTCGGTAAGGTGATTTAATACCTGCATAGTGCTGCGCTGATCGAGGCAAAGTTTAGGAAGATGTAATACGGCGTGGGCGTCTACTACACAGCGGTATTCATATTCCATCAGGCGACATCCGTTAGCCGACTTCTTAGGTTGGCTAGCTGCTCGCCATTCACATTCAAAAATCTTCTGCCGTCGAGCTCTGATATCTTGTTATCATCGATGGCAGCGATTACCAGGCGCGGATATGTTGTCCCATACTCACGCAGGCGTACTTCAGGTGTGGTCTGTCCTCCGTTCGGGTTGGGAAAAGGCTTGTCGTGCTCATAGCTGCCACTACGAATGTATTGATATAGCGACCAGTCGGCAGCCCCAAGCTCAATCAGTCTCAAAGCAACGCATTGATAGCTCGCCTTATAGCGGTTGGATATTAGGCGAACGCTATCCAAGTCGTCGCTTTCGATATATCCCTTTTTAAGGTTGCGACCGAGATACTCCCTCAGGTGTTGCCGGGGCATCATGAAGGCGCTTGCAAACCGGTCGCACCAGCGCTCGTGTGAATCGTCCGGGAGATCGCATACCGCTTGCTCTCCTAAAGTTAGATGAGCAAGTTCATGGAGCATTGTAAATGTCCGAGCGGAAGCTATATGCCCGGTACTGTTAACGGCAATTAGTGGAACCTGGGCGTCCGCGATGGAGAAGCCGCGGCATTGGCTGCGCCCCATCTGAATCTGGAGCACGAGGATTCCGCGCTCTTCAAGGGCGGAACGCAATCGCTTATTGGCGCCGGCCTTGGTGCTCGCTCTAACCTGATAGACCGTATTCCACTGCAACCAGGACCTAGCCTCGATTGCAGCCTTTTCTGGGTCCCCGTTTGATATGGGAAATGAGACCCGTTCCTCTGGGTTGATTTCCTTGAGAACCCAGGATGCGATCTTTTGGCGACGAGCGGCAGTTCGAATCTCGTTTAGCTCATCTGGGCTGATTTTTCGAGGACCGCTTGATCCGATTGGTGCACGAAACGAGGCTACTGTTGTAGAAGATGCAGGGGGGTTAGGCAAGAAGAAGAAGGATGTTGAACGCTTCAACACCTTGGCAACGGAGCGCAAGGCAGTCAGGCCAGGCTTATCGTGGCCAGCCAGCCAAGATTGAACTTCGGCCACATTTATATTTGCTCTATTGGCCAGCTCGTTCTCATCAATGTCCGACTGCTTCATCGCCCAAGCGAGAAGAGCTGGGTTGATGTCTTGTCGAACGGATGGCATGTGTAGACCCTACATCCGTTGATCTGCTATGTCATCGATCTATAAGGTGAGGATCGGTACATCCCGAGATACGGCGCGTTGTCCGAATGTCCAGTAGGTCATAACCGTTACGGGCTCGTAATTGCAGCGTTGTTGCTTCTTCTCACAAGCGTGGGCTGGGCGCCTGCGGAGGTCGTAGCTGACTGACGCTGGTGTTGCATTGGCGATCCGATTGGGCGGCGACGTGCAGGAGGGATACACGAGAGCTGTGTGACGGCTCAGTGCTGCCGCGGTGCCGGCCAAACCAACCTCGACCATACGGGCGTCTTCGGGGAGTGCGATCTCTCCAGGATGATTGAAAGGGCGGGTCCCTGTGCAGTGAGGTTGCCACCTTCGGGGGATGTTGGCGCGGTAGTTTCGCCTCCTGCGGGTCCTGCTTGCATGGGATGGCGTGGTAACCGCACCGCTATACCTAACGCGCGCGCACGCGCGGTTAGCACGCCTGGAGGTCTTCCAGCAACCTTACAGGTTGAAGTCTCAGGCGACGGCAGCTCTCCTGGCCCCAACGCATTCGCTAAGTACCTGCTCAGATGCATAGGGCTGTCCATATGTCGGCCTTGAATTTGGTCAGGGCTAGGGGAGGAGAGCTGGAGCTTTGAGCGTTTGCGGGCCTGTTCGGTCTATCTGCGACCAGACATCGCCTCAGGGGCGGCGTGGCCTCCATACCGCTATACCTAACGCGCGCACGCGCGCGTATAGCATACTTGTCGGGTTCTCTGCAACCTGGTGTAGGAAGGTCTCGACTGTCGTCAGCCTTGCCAACCTTTATTCTTTAGCTTATTTGCCTCGATGTATATGCGCTTATTTTGTGCCGGATGCTGGTTCTGCGGACTATGATTGCCTCATACTATTGGCGTCCGTATCTGATTGAAGAATCATCCGTGCTATAGGTATTCACTAGGCTTGCGACGCGGCTAGTTTAAGGATTTCCGACTTGCAAAAGTTCGGCTAGATGCATATTTGTTTTGCGTTTTGCGCGTGATTCAAAGCGTTGGATTCCAATTTATTGAATTAATCCTTGTGGCACGAAAGTTGCAAAACGGACCAAGTGGGCAATTCAATTTAATGTCGCATCGCGTCGCATGTCGGACATGAGAGCATGATTCCTTGTAGTCACGAACAACGATGTATGCGTCATATGCACTCAGGCGTCCGGAATCGCGAATGTGGCTGGGGGTGGCCCTGGGCCGGCGAAGTGATATTCTCGCGCGCCGCGCGGCGCGGGCGCGTTCTAGCACCCTCCATACGGCTCTGTAAAGCCTTCTGGCGCGCGTGCGGGATCTGATCCAGGCAAAACATTGGCGCGCGTATTGCGTGTCGCACGGGGCTTCTGGGGGCGCTAATCTACGAAGTGCAGCGTGAGCCACCGTGGACACGCTGTTACGGCCATCGGCTGTCGCCATAAAAAGCGACAGCCGCCCGGTGCAAGCGGGCGGCTGCCATCTTCACGAAGCATGACTCGAAAGGAGTCAGACTTGAGCCTCATCGTACCCGCTAGTACGTGGATTGGTGAAGTTATCCAGTCCGAAGCCGGGGGATCCCCGGAGCCGTTCTCCCTGGTAGACCTGGTGACCAACGTGTGGATGGGGGCCAACGCCTGGGTGTACGCGGCCAGCGCCTCCATCTTCGCGGGCGTGGTGCTGCCGGCCGTGTGGTCGACGAAGCCGTTCCGCAGGAAGGCTGCCGCGGAGATGGTCGACCGACTGCTCCGCTTCTTCCGTCGACGACGCTAGCCCGGACACGGGGGGCACGGGGTAGAGCGGCTGTGCCCCCTGTGCCCCCCGCGTGCCCCCGATGTGGAGATGAGGCGTGCCCTCGGCATGTATGTCCAGGTCCCAGCGTCGTTCGGGTTCGATCCCGGCGCCCCTTAAAAGGGCTGCGTTGTGGGTTCGAGTCCCACCGGGGGCACAGTTTCCGCCAAGCATGAGCAAGCCCGCGACATGGACATCAGGTCGCGGGCTGATCTGTGTTTTCCGGCGGTCCATGGCTGACATCGACCGACCACGGGCGGCCGTGCCCCTGGTGTGCCCGTGAGGTCACGTCGCTTTCAGGGCGGCATCGACACGTTTCCTGGCCGGCTCTTCCTGGTGGCCCGCTGCCGCTTCGCGGTGGGTCGACAGCAGACGAGAGATCAGGCAGGCCCGGCCCATAGACGGCCGCGATGGCCAACCCAGCAGAAATTCTGCTGGTTTGGCCGTGGTGCGAACTTTTGGAAGCTCTGCGGGAGAGAAGGGCTGAACCATCCCCCGACTGAGAAGAGGCCGCTCATGATGAAGGAGCCCAAGCGGTGCTGCCTGAGATGACCAGCCCACCCGCGGTTTCCTCCCCGGCCCCGGACGACGCCGAGGTGATCGCGGCCTCCTTGAGCGACTCCGAGCGCTTCGCGACCATCTTCGATCGGCATGTCGAAGAGATCCATCACTACATCGCCCGCAGGGTCGGTACAGACGCGGCCGACGACATCGTCGCGGAGACCTTTCTGGCGGCCTTCCGGCGACGGTCCGTCTACGACGTGTCCCGCTCCGACGCGCGCCCGTGGCTGTACGGCATCGCCACCACGCTCGTCGCGCGTCACCGGCGTTCCGAAGTGCGGTACCTGCGGGCTCTGAGTCGCACGGGGGCGGACCCGCTGCCGGAGTCGCTGGCCGACGGCGTCGTCAACCGGCTCGTCACTCATGACCAGAAGCGGCGGCTGGCGGGGGCGCTGGCGACGCTGGGACAGGGTGACCGCGATGCCTTGCTGCTCGTGGTGTGGGGCGAGCTGACCTACGAGGAGACCGCTAGGGCCCTCGACATCCCCTTGGGAACCGTGCGCTCGCGTCTGAACCGGGCGCGCCACAAATTACGCGCCCGGCTCGGTCGAAACGACCTGACGAAGGAGACCCACGATGGATGAGCTGCACATGCTCGCCGAGCTGCGCAGGGACACGCCGCCGATCCGCGCGGGCGCCTCGGGTGCGGCCCGCGCACGGCTGCTCGAGGAGATGACGGCTCCCAGCCGAAGCCGCGTCCGGTTGAGGCCGATCATCGTGCGAGCGGGCGTGGTCGCGGCGCTGGCATCGGCGATCATCACCGCGATCGCCGTGCCGCGGGACACCGGCGGAGACCCCGCAAGGCCGGGCGTGGTCGCCGTGCTGGCCGGGGCGCAACCCGCCGTGGCGGCTGTGGCAAAGCGGGCGCGTACCGCGGCGGAGAAGCAGTCGACGGAGAAGGTGCCCGCGGACTCCTGGACGTACGTGCGGACGCTGCAGCGGGAAACCGAGTCGCACGACTTGTCGGACCTGCGGGATTGGTACACCGCGGATGGCCGTTGGAACGCCGGCGTCGACGACGACGGCCGTGTCACGGTGTCGGAAATCGATCCTGAGCGTGACGTTCCGTCCGCTGCCTTCCTCCTGGGCGCGCCGACCGAGCCGGAAGGCATGGCACGGCACGTCTACGCGGAAGTCGACAGGATCATCGCGGCGGAGCGCGCGGGAGGCATCCGCTCATCGACTGTCGACACCTCGCGCGGGCGGGACGTCGCCGCGTTCGCACTGGTGAAAGAGGCGTTGAAGAGGTATTACGTCACGCCGCGCCAGCAGGCGGCCCTGTACGGCGCGCTGGCCTACATCCCCGGCGTGACGGTGATCGAGGATGTCGAGGACGCGGCCGGGCGGCACGGCCAGGCGTTCGGCATCATCGACGCGCAGTCGGTGCGGTCGGAGATCGTCTTTGACCGGCGCACCTACCGTTATCTGGGGTCTCGCTCCGTGTTCACCGAGGACTACACGGAATCGCCACCTCCGCCCGGCGTGGACAGCGACTACGACCCCGACAATCCGCTGCACTTCGCGAAGGGCACCGTCGTCGAGTTGACCGCGAAAATGGACGCCGCCGTGGTCGACGGCCCGGGTCAACGCCCATGAGGCCCGGGACCCGGGCGCGAGCCGTACCAGGAGCGGAAGACACCAGGTCAGGCGAAGTCCCGGGCGTGGTCGCGGACCCATTCGCCGAACGTGCGGGCGGGCTTGCCTGTGACCTGCTCCGCGGTGGGCAACGAGTCGGACGCGGTGAGGCCGGTGGGGCCGGAGTCCTCGGTCTCCGATCGGCCGGCTTCGTTGCCCGCGTAATCCTCGAACCCGGTGAGGAAGCGGGCGTTCGCCGCGGCGAAGCCGCCTTGGGCCAGATACATCTCGCGAGCCTGGGCGGGGGTCACGACCTCCAGGCGGATGTCCTGGCCGATGGCCTCGGCGATGGCGCGGACCTGGTCACGGCGGCTGATGAATTCGGGGCCGTTCAGGGTGTAGGCGGCGCGCTGATGCCCGTCCTCCAGGAGGGCGGCCGTGGCGACGTCGGCGATGTCCCGCTCGTGCACCGGGTGCCAGGCCAGGTCGGGGAACGGATCGCGGACGACCCGCTCGGCCCGGATCGAGGGCCCCCACAGCCACAGCTTGTTCAGCATGAACTCGCCGGGCCGCACATGGGTCCACTCCATGCCGGAGGCCTCTACGGCCTGCTCCACGGGCAGATGGAAATCGGTGTCGTAGCCGGCGGTCACCGCGCCCGACGACAGGACGACCACGCGGCGGACTCCGGCCTCCTCGGCCAGATCGACCACCTCGGGCGCGGTCGCCGCGAACGGAAACAGATACATCCTGGTCACGCCGTCCAGCGCCTGACGCAGACTCTCCGGCCGCGCCAAGTCGCCCTGAACCACCTCGGCCCCCTGGGGCAGGGCGGCCTGATCGGGATTCCTGCTCAGCGCCCTTACGGCGACGCCCGCCTGGAGGAGTTGCTCGGTGACGATCCGGCCTACGTTTCCGGTTGCGCCGGTAACGAGAATTCGCATTTCTCCATCTTCGACGGCGAAAGCTCGCCCAGGCAAACGTGAACGTACCATTCACATTTCATGTCTGACCTGCGGAAACGCGCTATTTCCAGGTATTCGAATTTCATTTTCGGTGCGGTGGTGGTGGCGGGGTGAGGGCCGCGGCCCAGTCGTGCGACCGGTCCGCTCGACCCTCGGGTTGATGTATGACCCCCTAGGGGTTATACAAGGGGTATGCCGAAAATCAACGTGTACCTGCCCGACGAGCTGGCCGAGGCGGTCAAGGAGGCGGGCCTGCCGGTCTCCGCCGTCTGCCAGCGAGCCCTGGAGCAGGCCGTACGCAGGGTGACCGCCATCCGGGAGGCCGTCGTGGGCGAGCTGGAGCTCGACGATCCCGCAGGACGGATGGGGCACTTCACCGCGCGTGCCAGGGCCGTCTTCAAGCTCGCTCTGGAACGGGCGCGGGAGCGGGGAGCCGCCGCCATCGGGACGGAGGACCTGCTCGCCGCCATGCTGGCCGAGGGGAACAACCTGGCTCTCCACGTCCTGCGCGCCATGGAGATCGATCCGGAGGTGGTCGGGCGTGACCTCGCCCGGCAGCTTCCGGACACGCCCGAGGCCTCCGGAGACGAGGCCGTCCGGCGGTTCAGCGGCCCCGCAGCCAACGCCCTCGAGTTCGCCGTCACGGAGGCGCAGACGCTCGGTCACAACTACATCGGCTGTGAACACCTGCTGCTGGGGTTGGTCGCAGAGCCCGACGGAACGGCCGGGCAGGTCCTCCGTACGAGAGGCGCCGAGGCCCGCCTCACCCGCCGTGCCGTCGTCGCGGCCCTCGCCGGTTACGTCCATCTCCGGGCGCAGACGCAGAGCCCGCAGACACAGGGAGCGCAGGCGCCGGGCATGGACGCCACGGCTCAGGAGGGCGTGCTCGCGCGGATCGGCGAGCTCGTCCGCCAGGAGCTGAGGCCGCTGGCCGAGCGCATCGAACGGCTCGAACAGCACGCGGGCATCCCGGGCCCGGAGGCCTGACATGGCGCGGGTGTTGCTGCTCGCGACGGGCGACATGATCGCTTACTCGTCCGGCCCTGCGCGTCCGGGGCTGGCGTCCGGAGCGGACCTCCTGCGGACCGTGCCCGCCCATATGCGGACGATGGAGGTCGTGGCCGAGGACGTCATGGCCGAGCCCAGCTGGGACATGTCGCCCTCCGCCATGCTCGCCCTGGCACGGCGCGTCCGGTCGGCCATTTTGGACGAGGACTTCGACGGGGTCGTGGTCACGCACGGCATCGACACCATGGAGGACACCGCCTACCTCACCGACCTGCTCGCGGGGCCCGCGGCCCGCCGGGGGGCGATCGTGCTGACCGGAGCCGTGCGTCCCCTGGACGACCCGTCCGCCGACGGGCCGGGCAACCTGGCGGCCTCGCTTGCGGCCGCCGCCGATCCGGCCCTCCGCGGGGCGGGAGCGGTCGTCTGCCTCGGCGGCGAGTTGCACGCGGCCCGATGGGTCACCCTGGCCGACGCCGCCGGCGTTCCGGCGTTCTCCTCCGCGCCGTTCTCTCCTGTGGGCCGCGTGGTGGAGGGCAGAGTCGAGATGCTCGCCGCGCCTCCGCCGAGGCCGCCGGATCCTCAAGGAGAGCCCGAGTCGCACGTTGCCTTGATCAAGACTTATCCGGACATCGAGCCGGCGCTGCTGACGGCCGTGGTCGACGCGGGCGCGCGCGGAATCGTGCTGGAGGGCACCGGCGAGGCGAACGTCCCGGTCACGCTGTTCACGGCGATCACCGAGCTGTCGGAGTGGGACATCCCGGTGGTCGTCGCGTCACGGTGTCATACGTCCGGCCTACCGCTCGACGCCCTGCCGTTCGGACTGGGGCTCGCCGCGAAAGCGGGCGCGATCGGCGCCCGCGGACTCGCTCCCGTCAAGGCGCGTGCCGCCGTGATGGTCGCTCTGGGCTCGGGTGGCAGGGACGCCGTGCGTGACTGGTTCGGCGGGTTGTGACCCGCCGCGCCCGGTGATCGTCGCGGGGCTCGGCTCACGGGCCCTCGCGAGAGACCCCGCCGGCGGCAGCCGCAGGACGAATCGCGCACCGCCCTCCGGCGAGTCCGTCACCTGCATCGTGCCACCGTGCGCGATCGCGATCTCATGGGCGATGGCGAGGCCCAGTCCGGTGCCTCCGTGACCGCGGCTGCGGGCACTGTCCAACCGGGTGAAGCGTTCGAAGATCCGTTCCCGTTCCGAGGGCGGGATGCCGGTGCCGTCGTCGCTGACCGACAGTTCGGCGTCGGCGGAGCCCCGGCACACCTCGATCAGGACGGCATGGGCGGCATGGCGCTGGGCGTTGTCGAGCAGGTTGCCGAACAGCCGGCCGAGCTGACTCCGTACGCCGTCGACCACGACTCCCGGTTCGAGCCGTAACCGCACGTCTACGCGCCGGGGCCGATGAGAGATCTCCTCCTCGACGAGGGCGCCCAGATCGACAGGCCGCTGCTCCTGCGGCGCGTTGGCCCCGAGCTTCGCGAGCAGAAGCAGGTCGGCGATGATCATCTGGAGCCGGTCGACGTCGGTCAGGGTCCGCCGGAGCATGTCGGCCATCTCGGTCTGGTCCGGATGCAGTTGAGCCTCCTCGAGTTCTGCCCGCAGTCCGGCGAGGGGCGTGCGCAACTCGTGCGCGGCGTCCGCCGCGAACTGACGCTGCCGCAGCAGCGCGCTCTCGGTCGCGCGCTTGGCCTCCTCGATTCGTGCCAGCGTGCTGTTCACCGTCCTGGCCAGGCGGCCGATCTCGTCGTGGCCCACGGGCTCCTCGACCCTGCTGCCGACATGCCTGACATTGATGGAGGCGAGTTCGGTGCGGATGTCCTCGACCGGCCGGAGGGTGCGGCCTGCGATCTTCCAGGTGCCCCAGCCGGTGAGCAGGACGAGGACGACGACCTCCGCCGCGAAGATCCAGTCGAACGGCCCGGCGGCCGTCACGCCGGCCATGGGCCTGCCCGCGTAGACCACGGGTGAGTCCCCCGCCTGCGACACGCGGTACGCGGAGATCCGGACGCAACTCCCGTCGCCGTGGTCCGGGCAGGCCCGCACGTCCATCTGCGGGCGCTCAGGGCGTGGAAGCACCGTGCTCATCGGGGGCAGCCCGGCGGCTGCCGGCGACGCCGCGATGACATGCCGGTCGGGCGCCACGACCTGGATCAGCGTGACGCCGCGGACCTCGGGCACGATCGGGTTCCCCAGGCGCCCGGTGCGGACGGCCTGGGCGGTCGTGGAGGACTGATGGCGTGCGTCGAGCCAGACGGTGTCACTGAACGCCTGACGGGTCAGTGAGCCGATCAACAGTCCTGTGGGCCCGATCAACAGCACCGCCAGAAGACTGACCAGAACGGTTATCCGGCCGCGGATCGACCGCGGCCGCAGCCGCGCCAGAGGTGACCGCTCAGGTTCGAGGAGTGAAACAAGGCTGTGCACCGCATCCTCCTCACACGTGATCGCTACCCCGAGATCCTCGGGGCGCTGAGGTGGTGAGGGTTGTCGGCCGCCATGGGCCCGACCCGGCCGATCGTGCGTGGCGATTGGAGCGAACCGGTGGCCGTGGATCCGTCTCCGAGACGAACCCGCTGCTGAATACGCTAACACTTGACTTGAATTATTCAAGTAAAAGAACCATCCCAGTTTATTGGCACGGCCATGCCTGGGGGAGGTCCGGGAACCGCGCCGATTCCGTGCGGTGTGGCGGGGAACTCGCGCCGGGGCCTGATCGTTGCAGACGTTGGCGGAGCGCCGAGTCCCTTGTGGGCACGGCGCTTCGTGGGCACCATCCCGAATAAGCCGCGCAAGAGGCTGAGCAGCGAGTCGCGTCCCGGAGGCAGCGATGGAGAGCAGAAACCCGATATTCAGCCGGCGTGGGTCCACCGGTCAGCAGCAATGGACCTCGGCGACCCCGAGTGTGCAGCAGCTCGACGCCATGTACGGCGCGCCGTCGTACGCTCCGCCGACCTCGCGCCCGATGACCATCGACGACGTCGTGGTGCGCGGCTTCATGACGCTTGGCGCACTGGTCGTCGCGGCGGCCGTGTCGTGGTACATGGACTTCGGTCCCGGGATCGCCATCCCGGCGATGCTGGTGGGGCTGGTCCTCGGCCTGATCGTCTCGTTCAAGCAGAGCACGAACCCCGCGCTCATCCTCGGCTACGCGCTCTGTTACGGCATCGCGATCGGCTACATCAGCCACGCGTACGAGTTGCGCTTCAACGGCATCGTCCTGCAGGCCGTGCTCGGCACGATGGTGGCCTTCGGCGGCACACTGGCCGTCTACGCACTCAAGATCTTCCGGCCGACGCCGAAGGTCACCAAGTTCGTCATCGCGGCCGGTTTCGCGTTCGTCGGCCTCGCCCTGCTCAACCTGGTCGCGGGCTTCTTCGTGGACGGGGGCCTCGGTCTCCGCACCGACAGCCCGCTCGGCTGGCTCTTCAGCGTCGTCGCGATCCTGCTCGGCTGCTTCTTCCTGCTCCTCGACTTCGACCAGATCGAGAGCGGCGTCCGGGCGGGCGTCCCCGAGCGGTACTCCTGGCTGATGGCCTTCGGCCTCACGCTGAGCCTCGTGTGGCTCTACCTGGAGATTCTCCGTTTCATCAGCTATTTCACAAACAACGACTAGCCTGACGAGAGACAAGGGCACTCTTCTTTTCCGAAGGGTGCCCTTTTTTTGTCCTTTAACAGGATGTGCCGTCACGGTGCAAAACTTTCGATCAACAATCTGTAACAAGTTGATGTCTGCGGGGGTCTTGTCAAGCACGGGCTGGTGATGCACTGTGACACAAAGCAGCCCGATCCGTGGAGGTGCCCATGTCGTTGAACCACTCACCGGAGACACAGACAAAGCTGATCGCACGCGTCCCGTCCATCACCGGGCGCGAACTCCCCGAGTGGTTCCAAGCCATCGACAACGGTCCGTCGTTCCTCAGATGTGATGAGCGGGCCGCCTGGCTCGCCGATGAACACGGGCTGAGCCACGGCTACGCCGCAGCGATCGTCCTGGAGCACGAGCGGCGTCGTCGCTTCTAGGGAGTGACCGGTCCCGAATCCCTGCGCCCGCACCGCCTCGGTGTGGGCGCATCATTGTGTTCATGGATCTCGATGAGGCGCGTGAGTTCGTGAAGAACAACCATCGCGCGGTCATGTTCACCTGGCACGCAGACGGCCGCCCCCAGACGTCACCGGTCACCGTGGGGCTCGACGAGGACGGATATCTCATCGTCAGCAGCCGCGAGACCGCGGCGAAGACCCGCAACGCCCGCAAGAACCCCCAGGTCCTCCTCACGGTGATGAGCGACGCCTTCTACGGCCCCTGGGTCCAGATCGAAGGAACCGCGCAGGTCGTGTCGCTGCCGGAGGCCATGGACGGCCTGGTCGCGTATTACCGGGGCATCAGCGGTGAGCACCCGGACTGGGACGACTACCGCGAGGCGATGGTGCGGGACAAGCGGGTCCTCATCCGGGTCGAGCCCACCAAGGCCGGGCCCGACCACCACGGCTGACGCCCCGCCACGGCCGGCCCGCCCAGCATGGCTGAGGCCCCGCCACGGCCGGCCAGGACAGTTGCTGCGGCCCCGCCGAGGCACGGCCCCCGCGGAGGGGATCCCGGACGACTCCGGGATCCCCCGCGGCCGTCTAGGCCAGACGCTCCAGGACCATAGCCATGCCCTGGCCGCCGCCGACGCACATCGTCTCGAGGCCGAGCGACTTGTCGTGGAACCGGAGGCTGTTGATGAGCGTCGAGGTGATGCGCGCGCCGGTCATCCCGAAGGGGTGACCGACGGCGATCGCGCCGCCGTTCACGTTGAGGCGGTCGAGGTCGATGCCGAGCTCCTGGTAGGACGGGATCACCTGGGCGGCGAAGGCTTCGTTGATCTCCACGAGGTCGACGTCGCCGATGGCCATGCCCGCGCGGCCGAGGGCCTGCCTGGACGCCTCGACCGGCCCGAGCCCCATGATCTCCGGAGACAGCCCGGTCACACCGGTCGAGACGATCCGCGCCAGCGGCGTGATCCCCAGCTCGGCCGCCTTGGTGTCGCTCATGACGATCACCGCGGCCGCGCCGTCGTTGAGGGGGCAGCAGTTGCCGGCCGTCACCGTGCCGTCGGGCCGGAAGACCGGCTTGAGCTGCGAGACAGCCTCGTAGGTCGTGCCCGCCCGCGGGCCGTCGTCCTTGCTCACCACGGTGCCGTCGGGCAGCGTGACCGGGGTGATGTCGCTCTCCCAGAACCCGTTGGCCAGGGCCTTCTCCGCCAGGTTCTGCGACCGCACGCCGAACTCGTCCTGCTCGTGCCGGGAGACGCCCCGCAGCCCCGCGACGTTCTCCGCGGTCTGGCCCATGGCGATGTAGACGTCCGGGATGGCGTCGTCCTCGCGAGGGTCGTGCCAGACCGGGGCGCCGCCCTCGGCGAGCTTGTCGGTCCGGGACTTGCCGTCCAGGAAGAGAGGGTTGGTGGTGCCGGGGAGGGAGTCCGAGCTGCCCTTGGCGAACCGGGAGACGGTCTCGACGCCCGCGGAGATGAAGACGTCGCCCTCGCCGGCCTTGATCGCGTGGAAGGCCATCCGGGTCGTCTGCAGCGACGACGAGCAGTAGCGGGTGACCGTGGTGCCCGGCACGCCGTCGAGGCCGAGGAGCACCGAGACGACCCGGCCCATGTTGAAGCCCTGCTCGCCGCCGGGCAGGCCGCAGCCCAGCATGAGGTCGTCCACGTCGTTCGGGTCGAGCTGCGGCACCTTGGCCAGCGCGGCCTGGACGATCTGGACCGCAAGGTCGTCGGGCCGGATGTCCTTCAAAGATCCCTTGAAGGCGCGGCCGATCGGTGACCGCGCAGTTGCCACGATGACTGCCTCAGGCATGTGACTCTCCCTGTTTCTCCGGCCACCGCACTCAGGGTTCGGGCGGCCCTCCTCCGCAGGAGGTTACCCCCCGGTACGGCTTCCGCCACGCCCTGGGGCCACGCGAACAGAACTTTGTACCGGAGGAGCGAGGTGTGCCGTGGACACTGGTCATCCGTACATGCCGGGAGTGGTGGCGGTGCCGTCGTTGACGGCGTGCAGGGCGCCCTTCTCGTCTCGCCACAGGCGCCAGCCGTTCTGGCCGCCGGTGAACCACGCGGGCGGCGCCGCCGACGACGAGGTCCGCTTGCCGGTGGCCAGGTCGAACTCGCAGAGGGCGGCGATCGCGTAGAACCCGGGGGTCACGCCGGGAAGGGGCAGCGGACGTGGGTCCGTGGCACAGAACGACCAGCCGGTCGTGTCCTTCACCGGGCTCGACTCACCCGTCTTCAGGTCGAAGGCCGAGCCGGGGGCGTCGTGCTTGAGGAACCCGAGCTTGTCCATGGCCGGAGGGAACGCGAGCCACCAGCCGGAGCCGGGCACCTGGGTCGGCGTGATCTGCCCGAGCACGCGTCCCGTCTCCCCGTCGAGCCGGGCGAAGCCGCCGTACTGTCCCTGCTCGTCCACCGGCCTGACCACGGGTGCGAACGCCGGGTTGCCGCTGGGGTAGACCCGGACCACCGAGGGGCGCATCCAGTCGACGACGCCGTCGTCCAGACGCACGGAGAACAGGCCGAACGCCGAGGTCTGCTTGGTGTCGGGGCTGGTGTAGGGCGCGACGTAGCCCACGAGCTTGTCGCCGGTCGCGCCGAACGACCAGCCACCGGACAGGTCGACGCCCTGGCCGAGGGCCTGCTCGATCGGGAGTTGCCAGACGACCTTGCCCGTCTTCAGCGAGTGCGCCTCCAGGACGGGGTGTGAGGCGAGCCGCAACATCACGACGTTGGTCGTGTCCGACCATTCGACCTCGGCGATGCCGGGGAGTTGCCACTGGGTCCTGCCGGTCTGCGGATCCAGGACCACGACCCGGGCCGTTTTCAGCGAGGTGTTCTCCGACAGGCAGATGTAGGGCCCGCAGCGCTGCGGGCCGAAGGTCGACTCGATGGGACGGGCCCACTTCTGCTTGCCGGTCTTGGCGTCCCTGGCCACCACGGTCGCCTTGATCCGGGTGGTCTTGGGGGCGGTGCCCGCGGGATCGACGGCCACGACGACGGCCTGGCCCTTGCCGGTCTCCACTGTGGCCGGGGCCTGCACGCCCATGCCGGGCAGCCGGCCGGCCATCGTCGCGGGGGTGGCCCAGAGCTTCTTGCCCGTGGTCAGGTCGAGGGCGACGGTCTCGAGGGCGCCGTTGGTCCGCATCGAGGTGGTCGCCGCCACGCCCGCCCCCGTGGTGACGCGGCTGACGGCGTTCACCTGGACGTTCGACCAGGCCTTCGACGGGCTGTCGGCGGTGTCGCTGCTGGAACAGGAGGTCAGAGCCCCGCCGGCCAGGAGGGTGGCTGCGGCGAGAGCGAGAGGAGGTTTCACGTGAGGCCGGGTCATGTCACTCCTACAGGGGGTGATGGCCTGACCGCGCGGGGTAACCGGCTCTAGCCGCTCGTCATCGGCCCAGGTTTCCGGCGAAGCAGCGCCGCCCATCGTCCGTGGGGGCCGACCGCCCGGCCGGCCACATGGGTCGCGGTGACCTCGGTGCCGGGTTCCTCCACGGCCATTGCCGCCAGAAGGTATTGCGATCCTTCGACGCGCACGGGTTCTGGCCCGGGCCACAACCCCAACGCGGCGCATACAGACGGTAGCACTGCGTACGCGGCTTGTGAGTAACCTCGGGCAGATGGATGAAAACGATCTGGTCCGAACATCTCTGCCGGGTTGGTCTCGAATTCGGGCCCGAGGAGGTCCGCGAAGGCCACGGTCCTTCCACCGGCCTCGACGACGGCGACCGTCTGGGCGGCGGCGAGCTGCCGCGACCATCGGCGGGTGACCCACCGGAGGGGCTGCGCGATCGGCCGGACGGTTCCCAGGTCGGGGCAGGTGCCCACGACGACCTCCGCGCCCGCGTCCGTGAGCCGGCGCACGGCCTTCTGCAGGTGCCGTACGGCACGGGCGGGAAGGGTGGCGGTCGTGACGTCGTTGGCCCCGACGAAGACGACGGCGATCTCGGGCCGGTCTTCAAGCGCCCGGTCCACCTGGACGTCCAGGTCGGCCGATGCCGCTCCCGACAGGCCGAGGACGCTCAGCCGTACCGGCCGCTCGGCGACGGCGGCCACGCCGCGCGCGATGATGACGGCCGGGGTGTCGGCGGGGTCGGTCAGGCCGAGGCCGACCGACGTCGAGTCCCCGAGGACGGCCATGCGGATCGGCTCACCGGGATAGGTGTCGCCGTAGACCCCGTCGGAGTCGGGTCCGTTGAGACCGTGCGGCTGGCCGACGATCCGGCGGGCCACCGCGGCCTCGGCGATGAGCAGACCGTAGGTGACCGCTCCCAGTGCGGTCAGGCCGCCGCCGCCGAGTGCGGCGGCCGTGGCGATTCGTCGCGCGGTTCGCGCCGCGCCGGTCGTCCAGATCACCCGCTCTCCCCACGTCACGGTACGGTTTGAAATTGAAACTAGCCGAATCCCGGCCACCCCCTCGGGACCCCGGCTCCTGGCAAGCTGACAAAGCTTCGGTAAACCAAGGCGGTCTTCGCGGTGCGGGTACACGACTCGCTGGTCGAGCTTATGGGGAACACCCCTCTCGTCCGGTTGCGCAAGGTCACGGCTGGAGCGCCTGCACAGGTGCTGGCCAAGGTGGAGTATTTCAACCCGGGCGGCTCGGTGAAGGACCGGATCGCCGTACGGATGATCGAGGCCGCAGAGCGGAGCGGCGCCCTCAAGCCCGGCGGGACGATCGTGGAGCCCACCTCGGGCAACACCGGCGTCGGGCTGGCCATCGTGGCCCAGGAGAAGGGATACCGCTGCCTGTTCGTCTGCCCGGACAAGGTGGCGCAGGACAAGATCGCCGTCCTGCGGGCGTACGGCGCGGAGGTCGTGGTGTGCCCGACCGCCGTCTCTCCGGACCACCCGGACTCCTACTACTCGGTGTCCGACCGGCTGGCTCGTGAGACGCCGAACGCGTGGAAGCCCGACCAGTACTCCAACCCGGAGAACCCGGCGAGTCACTATCACTCGACCGGCCCGGAGATCTGGGAGCAGACCGAGGGAAGGATCACCCACTTCGTCGCGGGAGTGGGCACCGGCGGGACGATCAGCGGGACCGGGAAGTACCTCAAGGAGGTCTCCGGCGGCCGGGTGAAGATCATCGGAGCCGATCCCGAGGGCTCGGTGTACTCCGGCGGCAGCGGTCGTCCGTACCTGGTCGAGGGCGTCGGCGAGGACATCTGGCCGATCACCTACGACACCACGATCTGCGACGAGGTCATCGCGATCTCCGACAAGGACTCGTTCAACATGACCCGGCGCCTGGCCCGCGAGGAGGCGCTGCTCGTCGGCGGATCGTGCGGCATGGCCGTCGTGGCGGCCGTCCAGGTGGCCCAGGCGGCGGGACCGGACGACGTGGTCGTCGTGCTGCTGCCCGACGGCGGCCGCGGCTACCTTTCGAAGATCTTCAATGACGAGTGGATGGCCGACTACGGGTTCCTCACGACGTCGAGCGACGAGGGCCTGGTCGCCGACGTCCTGAGCCGCAAGACGCCGGGCCTCCCGGAGTTCGTGCACGTCCACCCGCACGAGACGGTCGGCACGGCGATCTCCATCATGCGTGAGTACAGCGTGTCGCAGCTCCCGGTCATGAAGGAGGAGCCGCCGGTCATGGCGGCCGAAGTGGTGGGCTCGATCGTCGAGCGCGACCTCCTGGAGGGCCTGTACCGGGGCAAGATGCGCTCCGACGACCCGATCGAGGGCCACATGTCGGCGGCCCTGCCCATGATCGGCTCGGGTGAGCCGGTGGCCCGCGCGGTGGAGGCCCTGGAGAAGGCCGACGCCGCGGTGGTCCTCGGCGACGGCAAGCCCGTCGGCCTGCTCACCCGGCAGGACCTGCTGGCCTTCCTGGCCGGGCGGTAGCCGGGCAGCGGCTACGCTCGACGGCATGAACGAAGGCTTCGAGACTCTGGCCGTCCACGCGGGCCAGGAGGCTGACCCATATACGGGTGCGGTCGTGCCACCGATCTATGCCGTGTCGACCTACAAGCAGGACGGCGTCGGCGGGCTGCGGGCCGGCTACGAGTACAGCCGGTCCGCGAACCCGACCAGGACCGCCCTCGAGGAGGCGATCGCCGCCGTCGAGGGGGGCGCGCGCGGTCTGGCGTTCGCGTCGGGCCTGGCCGCCGAGGACACGCTGATCCGGACGGTCTGCGAGCCCGGTGATCACGTCCTGATCCCCGACGACGCCTACGGCGGCACCTATCGGCTCTTCTCCAAGGTCCTTTCGAGGTGGGGGCTGAGCTTCGACCCGGTGCCGCTGGGGGATCTGGACGCCGTCCGCGCCGCCGTACGGCCGGAGACCAAGGCGATCTGGGTGGAGACGCCCACCAACCCGCTGCTCGGCATCGCCGACATCGCGGCGCTCGCGCAGATCGCCCACGAGTCGGGCGCGGTGCTGCTGGTGGACAACACCTTCGCCTCGCCGTACCTGCAGCAGCCGCTAGCGCTCGGCGCGGACGTGGTGGTCCATTCGACCACCAAGTACGTCGGAGGCCACTCGGACGTCGTCGGCGGGGCTCTGGTCGCCCGTTCGGCGGAGGTGGGGGAGCGGCTCGCCTACCACCAGAACGCGATCGGAGGGGTGGCCGGGCCCTTCGACGCGTGGCTGACCCTCCGGGGGCTCAAGACGCTCGGCGTCCGGATGGACCGGCACTGCGACAACGCCGAGCGCGTGGTCGACCTGCTGCTGTCACACCGCAAGGTGACCGAGGTGCTCTACCCCGGACTGCCCGGGCACCCGGGACACGAGATCGCGGCCAAGCAGATGCGGCGCTTCGGCGGGATGGTCTCCTTCCGGGTCGCGGGCGGCGAGGAGGACGCCGTCGCGATCTGCGGCCGCACCCGCCTGTTCACCCTCGGCGAGTCGCTCGGCGGGGTCGAGTCGCTGATCGAGCACCCGGGCAGGATGACGCACGCCTCGGCGGCCGGGTCTCCGCTCGAGGTGCCCAGTGATCTGGTCCGTCTGTCGGTCGGCATCGAGACGGTCGACGACCTCCTCGCCGACCTGACGGAGGCGCTTTCCTGACGAGTCCGGCGATCCGGCCCGCGATCAGCACGCCACCGCCGTCTCGGCGTCGGCGGGCTTCGCGGGCCGGGCCAGCCACCTCTCGCTGAGCAGGGCCACGAGGGCCACGGAGGTCAGGAGGGCGCCGGTGAGCGCCACGCTGCGCGTTCCCGGCCCGTCGATCAGCACTCCTCCGAGCAGCGAGCCGGAGGCGATGCCGACGTTGAAGGCGGAGCTGATGCCCGCGGAGGCGATGTCGGTGCTGCCCGGGGCCACCTGGAGAGTGCGGTTCTGAATGGCCGTCGCCAGTGCGCTGAACGACAGGCCGGTCAGGCACAGCGCCACGGCGGCAGGCGGCCGGGCCGTGCCCAGGGCGTACAGGCCGAGCAGGGCGCCGGTGATCACTATGAGCGGCACGATCAGCGCGGCCCGCGGGCGCCGATCGAGATGTGCCCCGACCACGATCGTGCCCACGACCCCGGCGACGCCGGAGGCGAACAGCAGCGAGCCCAGTGCCTGCGGGGCGAATCCGCTGACCTCCTCCAGGTAGGGCGTGATGTAGGTGTAGGCCGTCAGGAATCCGGTGACGCCGATCACCGTGGCGGCGACGAGGAGCGCGTACCTCCGGGCGTCGGGCGCCGAGCCACGCGTCGGCTCGACGCCTGCGGCGCTGACGGCGGGCAGCAGCGCGATCAGCGCGACGCAGGTGACGAGGGCCAGGACGGCCATCACGACGAACGAGACCCGCCACCCCGCCTGCTGGCCGAGCCAGGTCCCGGCGGGCACGCCGAAGACGGGGGCGATCGAGTTGCCGATCGCGAGGCGGGCGACCACGCGTCCCTGCTCCTTCGGAGGGAACAGCCCGATCGCCGTCGTGGCGACGACCGACCAGAAGAGCGCCTGGGTCAGCGCGGTCAGCAGCCGGGCGGTCAGCAGGACCGGATAGCTCGGCGCGACGGCGGTGAGCAGCGTGCCGATGATGAGCGCGCCGAGGGTCACGGCGAGGAGCGTCCGCCGCGGAACCCGCAACGCGAGCCGGGTGAGCGGGATCGAGGCCAGCACGACGACGGCGGCGTAGCCCGTGACGATCAGGCCCATCTCCGACGGGGTCCGGTGGAGGTCGGCCGCCATCACCGTGAGCAGGCCGATCGGGAGAAGCTCGACGGTGATGTAGATGAAAGTGGCCATGCCCAGGGCCACCAGCGCCCAGGTCGCCCGGTTCCCGGTCGTCGGCGCGTGGTCCGAGGCCACGGTCGCCACCTTTCTGTTCAGCGGCCGCGGATTCGCCGGGGCCGCCCGTCAGGGGTTGAAGAACACCATCAGGAAGAGGATCACCAGCCAGATCAGGGCGGTGAGGCCGGAGAGGGCGGCGATCCGCCCGGTCTGCACCTTGGCGTCGTCGACCGGGCTCTCCGTGAGCAGCGCCTGCATGGCCGACCGCTGGTCGCGATCGATGATCACCAACAGGACCGCCGCCACGATGAACAACGTCATGGCGACCGACAGGTACGGCTTGGCCAGAGCGCTCCGCCCCAGGGCCAGTCCGAAGAAGAACACGCCGAGCGTCAGGAGGCCGAAGAGCCGGGTGGACCGGTTGAGGTACTTCAGGACGTTGACGTCGCGAGCCCGGATGTAGCGGGGCGTCACGCTCGTCACCGCCGTCAGCGGTCCGATAGCGAAGATGGCGAAGCCTATGTGCAGCCACAGGAGCAGCTTGTCGAGAAACGACATGTCGCTGAGGCTATCGTCTGGTTGATCGAAGTGGGAGGACGATGACGCGACGACGTCACTTGCGGCCACGGGGACGACCGTGGACGCACATCTCGTACATCACACCCGTGACGACCATCAGGACGACCAGGCCGACGGCGGCGAACATCTGGGCTCTCCCTCCACGAGGCGTGGAACGGTCAGCACCGAAAGTGGGAAGTCCTGAATATCGTCCGCCGATCGCAGCCCGATCGGCAATCGATTATCGCGTCAGCGTGACCGCCTCACCTTGAGGAAGTCGCTGACCACGTATTCGCCGAGCCGGTCGGCGCTGGCAGAGAACACACGCCCCCCGTTGCGCCGGGCGACCTCGTTGACGAAGTCCTTCAGCCGCTCGTCGGCGGCGAGCATGAACACGTTGAGGGTCGCCCGCCGCCTGGTCATCTTGTCGACCTCGGCCAGGGTCAGCTCCAGCGTCTCCGCCGAGGGCGGCCACTCGAAACGCGGGACGCCGCTGCGCATCAGATGGGCGGTCGGCTCACCGTCGGTGACCACCAGGACCACGGGTTCGAAGTCCGGGTGGCGGTCGAGGTGGCGACCGGCGATCAGCAGTGCGTGGTGCAGGTTGGTGCCCTGCACCATGTCCCACTCCAGCCCGGCCAGTTCGTCGGCCTGGAGCACCCGCGCGTAGTTCGAGAACCCGATGATCTGGACGGCGTCCTGCGGGAACTTCGAGGCCACCAGGGCCTGCAGGGCCAGCGCCGTCTGCTTGGCCGCCGCCCACGTGCCCCGCAGGGCCATGGAGTACGACAGGTCGACCAGCAGGCACACGGCGGCGGCGGACCGCCGTTCGGTCTCCGCCACCTCGAAGTCGTCGACGGTGAGCGAGACCCGGCGGGAGTGTGAGGTGGTGCGGCGCACGCCGTTGACCACGGTGCGCACGACGTCGATGGGCTGCTCGTCCCCGAACCGCCAGGGACGGCTGGATCCGGTGAGCTCGCCCGCCTTGCCGGCGTCCCGCTGGTCGTGGTCGCCCCGGCGGCCCGAGTCGAGGGACGAGAAGACCCGCCGCAGGGCCGTCTCGCCGAGGCGGCGGACGGCCTTGGGAGTGAGCTCCAGCTTGCCGCGATGGCGTCGCAGGTAGCCCTGCTCCTCCAGTTCGCGTTCCACCTGGCGGAGGGCGTCGAGGTCGTCGACGGCGGAGCGGCCGAGGGCCCGCCTGATCGCGTCCTCGTCGATGTCGTCGAGCCGCGCGCCCGGATAGTCCTGCCGCAGAGCGGTCTCGAGGTCGCTCAGGTCGGCCAGATCCTGCAGAGCGGTCACGGCGTCGCCCATCCCCGTGGGCTCGTCCCCTGAGACCCGCTCAGGGGTGTTCCATGCGAGGTCGGGGCGGCGGGAGTACAGGGCGTTGCCCAGCCGGCGCATCTGCTCCGACAACCCCGCCTGTTCCAGCGTCTGGTCGATCAGCCCGGCGAGTTCCTCACGCTGCTGAGGCGTCAGCGAGGCCAGCAGCCGCTGCGTGGCCGCCGCCCGGCGGGCCAGGATGTCGATGAGCTCTTCCAGATTCCGCGGATTCTCGGGAAACATATCCCGATATTTCTGCATGAACTGGTCGAAATCTTCTTGGGTGTGCTCGCCGCGCGCGTCGCGGTCCAGCATGTCGTTGAGATCCGACATCATCTGCCGGACCCGCTCCATCGCGGCGGGGTCGGGGTTGGCCAGAGCGTCCCGCATGCCGCGGAACTGGCTGTCGAGCACCTCCCGGCGCAGCAGGTCGCGCAACTCCTCGAACGTCTGGCGGGCGGCCTGCGACCGCCAGTCGTACGAACCGAGCTCCTGGATCGCCCGCGAGGTGTCGGAGGGCAGCGCGTCGAGGGCCGCCTCCCGGAACCGCGCGTCGTCCGACGGGTCGGGGAACAGCTCGGCCCGCTCCTGGCCGATGGCCTTGTCGAGCAGGGCGCGGGCGCGCTCGAGCGTGCCGTCGAGCCGTGTGTTCTCCCTCAGCTCGCGGCGGCGCTGCCGTACCTGGCGGAGCAGGTCGTCGAGCCCCCGCCGGTCGGAGGGGCCGGGAAGGCCGCGCTTGAGCAGGTCGCGCAGGGCGTCGAGAGGCGTCGAACCCGAAAGGATCGCGTCGCCCATCTCGTCGAGCGCCCCGCGGACGTCGTACGGCGGAGCCAGTGGATCAGGCCCGTCGTGATACTCCCCGTACCGGTATGCCACGGGATTACGCTAACCCGGCCGGAGCCTGTGCGCGCGTGCGAAGGCCGTCCGTCATGTGCGGTACACCGATCCGCCCGCGATGTCGTCCTTGGACAGGCGCCGCATCAGGTAGAGCCCTTCAAGGGCGAACTCCAGCGCGGCGGCCGCGTGACCGGGGGACTCGTCGCCCTCGCCCAGGCCCAGCCGCGTCATGATCTTCGCCAGGCCGTCCACCCGGCCGATGCGCCGCAGCAACTCGTTGGCCGGGACCAGCTCGCCCGACTCGATCTGGACGCCCTCGGAGAACTTCTCGAGCAGGGGAGCGAGGTCCGTCCCGCCCAGGGTGCCGCGGAACGTCTCGGCCGTCGCCCGGCGGAGCAGGTGGGCGAGCACCTCGACCTCGCGGCCCTCCTCGCTGACCTCGAACTCGACCTTGCCGCGCAGAGTGGGGACCACGCCGGGCAGGTCGCAGATCCGCGTCACCGGCCGCTCCTCGCCCGTCAGGGCGGCCCGCCGTAGGGCGGACGCGGCGGCGGTCTCGGCGGCGGCGATGGAGAAGCGCGCGGAGACGCCCGAGCGGGCGTCGACGGCGGTGGACTCCCTGACCAGCCGGGTGAACCGGGCGATGACCTCCACCAGATGGGCGGGAAGGTCGGCGCCGAGCTCCTCGAGAGCGGCCTCCTGGCGGATCAGGACCAGTTCGTCCTCGACGGACTGGGGGTAGTGCGTGCGGATCTCCGCGCCGAACCGGTCCTTGAGCGGGGTGATGATCCGGCCCCGGTTCGTGTAATCCTCGGGGTTGGCGCTGGCGATGAGCAGGATGTCCAGGGGGAGGCGCAGGTTGTAGCCGCGGACCTGGACGTCGCGCTCCTCCAGGACGTTCAGCAGCGAGACCTGGATGCGCTCGGCCAGGTCGGGAAGCTCGTTGACGGAGAAGACGCCGCGGTTGGTCCGGGGGACCAGGCCATAGTGGACGGTCTCGGGGTCGCCCAGCGTGCGTCCCTCGGCGATCTTGATCGGGTCGACGTCGCCGATGAGGTCGCCGACCGAGGTGTCCGGAGTGGCCAGCTTCTCGCCGTAGCGGTCGTCGCGGTGCCTCCAGGCGACCGGGAGGTCGTCGTCCAGTTCCCCGGCGAGCCGCAGGCAGCGGACACAGGCCGGCTCGTACGGATGATCGTTGATCTCGCATCCCGCGATGACCGGCGACCACTCGTCGAGAAGCTCGGTGATGGTGCGGATGAGGCGGGTCTTGCCCTGGCCGCGCTCGCCGAGGAGCACCAGGTCGTGCCCGGCGATCAGGGCCCTTTCCAGATGCGGGAGGACGGTCTCGTCGAAGCCGATGATCCCGGGGAACCGGGGCTCCCCGGCCCGGAGCCGGGCCAGGAGGTTCTCGCGGATCTCGGCCTTGACCGTCCGGTGGACGTGTCCACTCTCGCGCAGTTCACGCAGAGTGCTGCTGGCAGGCGCGGGCGATTTGTGCACGCTGCCGAGACTACGTCCCCATCATGGGATCCGGCATCCCCGTTCGGCGGATCCGGATTTCGGATCTTGACCATCGCGTGACGTGTTGTGTGCGTTGTCGTCCTCCGAGTGGGGACAATCGGGCAAGGAGAACCGCTAGCGAACAGGGGGCGGGGCTATGGCGGTACTGACAAGCCGCTTCGCCGATGGTCTCGCCGTGGGCACCGACCTGGTGGAGGCCGCGGAGACCGCGATCCGCCAGGCTCTCGCCGGCCTGTCGGGTCCGCCCGACCTGGTGTGCTTCTTCATCTGCGGGGACGATCCCGAGGAGGTCGGCCGGGCCGGGCGGCGGGCGATGGGCATGGCGCCGGATGCCCACGTGATCGGGTGCAGCGCGACGGGAGTGATCGGTGATGCCAGAGGGGTCGAGCTCAAACCGGCCGTGAGCGCGTGGGCCGCTTCCCTCGGGGAGGCCAAGGTCACCACGTTCGCCCTGGAGACCCTCAGGACCAGCGACAGGTTCGTGGTCGTGGGTCTCCCGGAGCGGGGCCTCGACGACCGGGTCGCCATCCTGCTCGCCGATCCGTACAGCTTCCCGACCGATGCCTTCATCGAACACTCGAGCGAGGTGCTCGGCACCCTGCCGATCATCGGCGGGCTCGCCAACGGCATGCAGGGCCGAGGATCCGTACGGCTGTTCGCCGACGGGGAGGTCTACGACGAAGGCGCGATCGGCGTGCTCCTGAGCGGCCCGGTGAGCGTGGGAACCGTGGTCAGCCAGGGATGCCGCCCGATCGGCCCGACCATGGCCGTCACCCACGCCGAGGAGAACCTGCTGCTCGAGCTCGCCGGTCAGCCGGCACTCGCGCGGCTGGAGGACATCGTCACCGATCTGGACGAGGAGGACCGCGAGCTCGTCGCCTCGGGGTTACAGATCGGCGTCGCGATGGACGAGTACGCGGAGCGGCACGAGCGGGGCGACTTCCTCATCCGCGGGGTGCTCGGCATCGACCCTGAACGTGAGGCGGTCGCCGTCGGGGACGTGCTGGAGATCGGCAGGACCGTCCGCTTCCAGGTGAGGGACGCGGAGACCGCCGACGAGGACCTCTACGAGCTGCTCGACGCCCACCTGGAGAGGGTCGGGCGGGTCGACGGCGCGTTGCTGTTCTCCTGCAACGGCCGAGGTTCCGCGATGTTCGGGACTCCGGATCATGACGCTCTGGCCGTGCGGGATACGCTCGGTCCGATCGGCGTCGCGGGGTTCTTCGCCGCGGGGGAGGTGGGCCCCGTCGGCGGGCAGAACCACGTGCACGGCTTCACCGCCTCGATCCTGGTGTTCTCCTCCTCTCCCCCCGTAGGAGCGTGACGTGGCCGACCTGGTACTGGCCGTCGACATCGGCGGGACGAAGTTCGCCGCAGGACTGGTCGGGCCAGACGGAGAGCTCATCTCCTCCGAGCGTGTGGCGACTCCTCCCGGAGGTGACGCCGAGGCCCTGTGGGAGGCCCTGACCGGCCTCATCGACGGGCTCGGCTCGCCAGAGGACGTCGCGGGCGTCGGCATCGGCTCGGGCGGGCCGATGACCTGGCCGTCCGGCGAGGTCTCGCCGCTGAACATGCCCGGCTGGCGGGACTTCCCGCTCCGGGAGCGGCTCGCCGAGCGTTTTCCCGGCGTGCCGGTCCGCATCCACAACGACGCGGTCTGCCTGGCCATCGCCGAGCACTCGCACGGCGCGGGCCGCGGCTCCGACAACATGCTGGGCATGGTGGTCTCCACGGGCGTCGGCGGGGGGCTCATCCTCGGCGGCCGCCTGATCGACGGAGGCACGGGAAACGCCGGTCACATCGGGCACGTGGTCGTCGACCCGGACGGCCCGCCCTGCCGATGCGGCGGCAGAGGGTGCCTGGAGGCCGTCGCCCGCGGCCCGGGCCTCGCCGAGTGGGCCGTCTCGCAGGGCTGGACGCCCGGATCCCAGCCGCAGGGCGAGGGGCTCTACCAGGAGGCGGCCACCGCGAACGGCCGCCGGCTGGCCCTGGACGCGGCCGCGGGTGACCCGATCGCCTCCGCCGCGATGGTCAGGGCCGGGCGCGCCGTCGGCATCGCGATCGCCTCGGCCACCCACCTGTGCGACCTCGACGTCGTGACCGTCGGCGGCGGGCTCTCGCAGGCCGGGCCGCTCCTGTTCGGCCCCCTCGAAGAGGCACTCCGCGAGCACGCGCGCATGGAGTTCTCCTCGCGGGTCCGCGTGGTGCCCGCCATGCTCGGCCAGGACGCCGGACTCATCGGCGCCGCCGGGCTGATCCTCGCCGCCGATCGTTACTGGGCGCCCCGCTAACCTGTGTGACGGCTGGTCCGACGGGTGAAGGGCGACTCGCATGAGTCTCGGGGCATTAGCGGGAATCACGCTCGTGGCGTTGGGCATGGTCCTGACGCCCGGGCCGAACATGGTCTATCTGGTCTCGCGTTCGATCACGCAGGGACGGCGGGCGGGGCTGGTCTCCCTGACCGGTGTCGCCGTGGGCTTCCTCGCCTATCTGGCGGCCACCTGTTTCGGGCTGACGGCGGTGTTCGCCCTGGTCCCCGAGGCGTACGTCGCGATCAAGCTGGCCGGTGCGGGCTACCTGCTCTACCTGGCGTGGAAGACCCTCAAGCCGGGCGGCACGTCGGTCTTCCAGCCGAAGGCGCTCAAGCCGGACCCGCCCCGGAAGCTGTTCATGATGGGGCTCGTCACCAACCTGCTCAACCCCAAGGCGGCCGTGATGTACATGTCACTGCTGCCGCAGTTCATCGACCCCTCAGCGGGTGACGTGATGACGCAGAGTTTCCTGCTGGGGACCGTGCAGATCGTGATCAGCATGGCGGTCAACACGCTCATCGTGCTGACCGCGGGAAGTCTCGCGGCGTTCCTCGGCACGCGGCCGACCTGGCTGCGCTTCCAGCGGTACGTCATGGGCACCATGCTGGGCGCCTTCGCGCTCAAGCTCGCCACCGACCGTTCGCGGGCCGTGATCGCAACGCCGTAAGCGGCGCCGTACGAAAGGATGGGCGGCATGGCTGTCCCACAGATGACGTTCGACGACGTCGTCGCCGCGCGCGAGGTCCTCGACGACGTGATCGCGCACACTCCGGTGGTGCACTCGCGCGTCCTTTCCGAGACGGTCGGCGGGCCGGTCTATCTCAAGTGCGAGAACCTCCAGCGGGCCGGGTCGTTCAAGGTCCGGGGCGCCTACGTGCGCATCGCGCGGCTGACCGACGAGGAGCGGGCGCGCGGGGTCGTGGCCGCGAGCGCCGGCAACCACGCCCAGGGAGTGGCGCTCGGCTCCGGGCTGCTCGGTGCCAAGTCGACCGTCTACATGCCTGAGGGCGCGCCGCTGCCCAAGGTGGAGGCCACCCGGGCGTACGGCGCGGACGTCGTCTTCGCGGGGCACACGGTCGATGTGGCGCTGCAGGCGGCGCAGGAGCACGCGGAGAAGACCGGCGCGCTGTTCATCCACCCGTTTGACCACCCGGACATCGTCGCAGGTCAGGGCACGGTCGGCCTGGAGATCCTGGAGCAACTGCCGGAGGCGGCCACGATCGTGCTCCCGATCGGCGGTGGCGGCCTGGCCGCCGGCGTGGCGCTCGCGGTGAAGTCGCAACGGCCGGGGATCCGGGTGGTCGGCGTCCAGGCGGAACGGGCGGCCGCCTATCCGGAGTCGCTCGCGGCCGGGCATCCGGTGATGGTGGAGCCCGCGTCCACGATGGCGGACGGGATCGCGGTCGGGCGTCCGGGCGAGTTGCCGTTCGAGCTGATCCACTATCTGGTCGACAGGGTGGTGACGGTCTCCGAGGAGTCCCTGTCGCGTGCTCTCCTGCTGTGCCTGGAGCGCTCGAAGCTGGTCGTCGAGCCCGCGGGCGTCGCCGGGGTGGCGGCGCTGCTCGACCAACCGCACGCGTTCGAGCCGCCCGTCGTCGTGGTGCTCTCCGGCGGGAACATCGACCCCCTGCTGCTGGCCCGCGTGCTCAGGCACGGCCTCGCGGCGGCCGGGCGTTATCTCGCGTTCCGCATCCGGCTGACCGACCGTCCCGGCGCGCTCGCGTCGCTCCTCGGCAGGCTGGCGGACCTCGGCGTCAACGTGCTCGACGTGGTGCACGAACGGATGGGCGCCCGCCTCCACCTCGACGAGGTCGAGGTCCTGCTGCAGTTGGAGACCAGAGGGCCGGCGCACTGCGACGAGGTGCTGGGCGCGCTTAGGCGCGACGGGCACAAGCTGATCTTCTCCTGATCTCTCAGGTCGGCGCGGCCTCGCTCAGGTGGTCACCGCGGCATCGCTCAGGTCACCACGGCCTCGCTCAGGCCACCGCGGCGGGCCGCCTGGGCTGGAACAGCCACGCGTCGAAGAGGCCGGACAGATCCTTTCCGGACATCTGCTCGGCCAGGCCGACGAACTGCTCGGTGGTGGCGTTGCCGTACTGGTGGGAAGCGGTCCACTTCTTGATCAGAGCGAAGAAGGTCGCGTCGCCGATCTCCCTGCGCAGCGCGTGCAGGGTCATGGCCCCCCGCGTGTACACCGAGCCGTTGAACAGGTCGGCGCGCTGGGCCCGGCCCGGCGGGTAGCTCCACATGGAGTCGGCGGTCTTCGCGTAGTAGTTGCGGAAGACCGTGTCGGCCGTCGAGCCGCCCTCGTGCTCCGACCACAGCCACTCGGCGTAGGTGGCGAAGCCCTCGTTCAGCCACAGGTCCTTCCAGCGGGTGATGCTCACGCTGTCGCCGAACCACTGGTGGGCCAGTTCGTGGGCCATGACCCCCGAGTCCGGGGCGAACCCTCCGTAGATCGGCTTGGTCTGGTTCTCCAGCGCGTAGCCGGCGGCGTAGTCGTCCACCACGGCCCCGGTCGAGGAGAACGGGTAGGGGCCGAAGACGGTCGACCAGTAATCGGTGATCTGCCCGGTCTTCGTATAGAGGGTGTCCAGCGAGCCGTGGAACGCGGGGTCGACGGCCGCGTAGATGGGGGTGCCGGCGGCGCTCTCCCCCGTGCGCGTCTCGAACCTGCCGGTCGTCATCGTCGCGAGGTAGGAGGCCATCGGGTGCCTCTCCCGCCACACGAACGTGGTTCTGCCATCGCTCGTCACGGGCGTTCCGGCGAGTTCGCCGTTCGCGATCGCGGTGACCCCCGCGGGCACCGTGATCTCGAAGGCGTACGTGGCCTTGTCGGACGGGTGGTCGTTCGAGGGGAACCAGGTCTTGGCCCCGTTGGGCTCGCAGGTGACGAACGAGCCGTCCGGCGTCGCGATGAACCCGTAGGTCCCCAGGTTGGCGTAGTTGCGGATCGGATCGGGCACCCCGGCGTAGTCGACGGTGACGTCGAAACGCGCGTTCTTGGCGATCCGTGCCACCGGGGAGATCGTCAGCTCGTCGTCGCGCCGGCCGAACCGGGCGGCGGCGCCGTCGACGGTGACCTGGCTCACCGTGAGCCCGTGCAGGTCGAGGTCGAAGGCCGTCAGATCCTGTACGGCTCTCGCCCGCACGGTCGCGCTGCCCGACAGGCGCCTGGAACCGGGGTCGTAGGAGAGCTTGAGCCCGTAGTGCTCGACGTCGTAGCCGCCGTTGCCGTCCTCGGGGAAGTCGGGGTCGCCGATCCCGGAGGCTCCCTGGGTGCCGCTTCCCGGCGCCGCGCCGCCCACCGCGCCCTCGGAGGCGGAGCACGCCGCAGAGACGCCCGCGAGAGGCAGGGCGAGGGACAACGCGACCCCCAGCGACAGCGGTCGCAGGAGTCTTCTCATGGGGCGGCGCGGCGGGGTCGCCGAATGAAGAGCAGCCATATGTCGAGCCACCTTACGTGAGGTGGGTTCCCAGGTCAGGCACCGACGATCCGGCTTTTCCCCCGCCGCCCGCTACCGCATGATCTCTACAGGGTGCCTCGCAGGGCCTGCTCGCGCTCGATGGCCTCGAACAGCGCCTTGAAGTTGCCCTTGCCGAAGCCGAGTGACCCGTGGCGTTCGATCAGCTCGAAGAACACCGTGGGCCGGTCGACCACCGGCTTGGTGAAGATCTGCAGCAGGTAGCCGTCCTCGTCACGGTCGACCAGGACGCTGCGCCTCTTGAGCTCCTCCACGGGCACCCGCACATCGCCGATCCGCTCGCGAAGCTCGGGGTCGTCGTAGTAGGAGTCGGGCGTGGCCAGGAACTCCACCCCGGCCTTCCGCATGTGGTCCACGGTCGCCAGGATGTCGTTGGTGGCGAGCGCGATGTGCTGGACGCCCGCGCCGCCGTAGAACTCGAGGTACTCCTCGATCTGCGACTTCTTCTTGCCCTCCGCGGGCTCGTTCAACGGGAACTTGACCTTGCGCGTGCCGTCGGCCACGACCTTTGACATCAGCGCTGAGTACTCGGTGGCGATGTCGTCGCCGATGAACTCCGCCATCTTGGTGAAGCCCATGATCCGCTCGTAGAAGTCGACCCACTCGTCCATGCGCTCCACGTTGCCCACGCAGTGGTCGATCGCCTGGAAGACCCTGCCGTGCTTCACGTCGGGACCGGCCACGATCGGCTGGGCGGGGACGTAACCGGGCAGGTAGACGCCCTCGTAGTTGGACCTGTCCACGAAAGTGTGCCGGGTCTCGCCGTACGTGGCGATCGCCGAGATCACGACCTTGCCGTGGTCGTCCTCCACGACGTGCGGCTCCACGAGGCCCGTGGCCCCCCGCTCGAGGGCGTGCCGGTAGGCCGCGTCCGCGTCGGGCACCTCGATCGCGAGGTCGATGACGCCGTCACCGTGGTCCGCCACATGCTTGGCGAGCGCCGTGCCCGGGCGTACCGACCCACGCAGTTCGAAGCGCGCGGAACCGGAGACCAGGACGTACGCCACCTCGTCGGAGCTGCCCGTCTCGGGGCCCCGATAGGCCACCAGGCGCATGCCGAAGGCGGTCGAGTAGTAGTGCGCGGCCTGCTTCGCGTTGCCTACAGCGAAGACCACCGCGTCCATGCCGTTAACCGGAAAGACATCGTTCATGAGTCCACTGTCCGATGGGGTAGCCAAATTGTGCAAGAGTGAGATGTATTGATGGACAATTTGCGCAATTGCTAATCCCTGACGGAGGTAAACGTTGTGACGATTGATCAGCTGGACGCCCGGCTCATCTCGTTGCTGGCACAGGAGCCGCGGATCGGCGTGCTGGAGTGTTCCCGCCGGCTGAACGTGGCGAGGGGCACGGTGCAGGCGCGGCTCGACCGTCTGGCGGCCAGGGGCGTCATCGTGGGCTACGGGCCGCAGATCGACCCCGCGGCGCTGGGATACGACGTCACCGCCTTCGTGACGCTGCAGATCCGCCAGGTCAGCGGACACGTGCCGGTCGTGGACCGGCTCGCCCTGGTCCCGGAGGTGCTGGAGGTCCACACCATCACCGGCGGCGGCGACATGCTCTGCCGGGTGGTCGCCCGCAGCAACGCCGATCTCCAGCGGGTCATCGATCTCATCGTCGACGTCGAGGGCGTCGTACGGACCTCGTCGGTGATCGCTCTCGACACACCTGTCCCTTATCGGACCCTTCCATTGGTCGCCGCGGCGGGCACATAGGCCGGAACGCGGGCGGGAAAACCGCGCCGTACGCCAGTATGGGAATGGGCCAAGCATTGTTATCCATCGTTTACCGTGGATCCATCCGCCCAGCTCACGGGTGTAAGGGGACGTTTTGGGGGTAACGCGTGCACGGCGGCGAAGACGGTCGGGGGGACCGTGACAGCCGGAATTGGACCAAGCCGCTCGAAAGCGGCGAAGGGTCAATACCGGCCGAATGGGGGACCGTTCAGCGGGTCGTGAAGCGAAGGCGGAAGCGGCTGCTCCGGATCGTCCTCATCGCGGTGGCGGCGTTGGCGGGGGCGCTGATCGTCGCCGTCGGCGTCGTGTGGGCGCTGACGCCGATTCCGGACACGACCCAGGAACTGGCCACCGCGCAGGGCTCGGTGATCTACTACCGCGACGGCAAGTCCGTCCTCGCCAACGAGGGCGTCAACCGTAAGAACGTGCCGCTCAGTCAGGTCCCCACGATGGTGCGGAACGCGGTCATCGCCGCGGAGAACCGGACGTTTTACCAGGACAAAGGCGTCTCGCTCTCCGGAACCGCGCGCGCCATGTGGTCCACGCTCACCGGCCGCCAACTCCAGGGCGGCTCGACGATCACCCAGCAGATGGTCCGCAACTACTACAGCGGACTCGGGCAGGAACGCTCCATCGGGCGCAAGCTCAAGGAGATCATGATCGCCCTGAAGGTCGATCAGTCGAAGTCCAAGGACTGGGTGCTCGAGCAGTACCTCAACACGATCTACTTCGGCCGCGGCGCCTACGGCATCCAGGCCGCCTCGCTGGCGTACTTCAACAAGGACGTGCAGAACCTCACCCCGGCCGAGGGGGCGTATCTGGCGACGGTGATCCAGCAGCCCAGCCGGTTCGCCGACCCCAAGGGCGCCGACCTCGACGCGGCACGCTCCCGCTGGCACGCGGTCGTCGACGGCATGGTCGCCACCCGGGCGCTGACCTCCGCCGCCGCGGCCACCCAGGAGTTCCCCAAGCTCGCCGCGCAGAAGGCCCCGCTGTCCCTCGGAGGCCAGAACGGCTACATGCTCGCCCAGGTGCGGGCGGAGCTGAACCGGCTGGGCTACACCGACGAGGACATCAACCAGGGCGGCCTCAAGATCACCACGACCTTCGACAAGAAGCTCATGGCACTCGCGCAGACATCGGTGAAGGCGGTGCTGCCCAGCGACACGCCCAAGAGCGTCCGCACCGGTCTCGCCGCGGTCGACCCGGCCACCGGGGAGGTGGTCGCCTTCTACGGCGGCCGGTACGAGACCAACCAGTACGACAACGCGTTCTCCGCGAAGGTCCAGGCCGGCTCGACGTTCAAGCCCTACGCGCTCGCCGCGGCCCTGCAGGCGGGCTACGGCCTCGGCACCCGGGTGTACGGCAACTCGCCCCTGCGGGTCGACACGGCCGAGATCCCCAATTCCGAGAACAGGTCGTACGGCTCGGCCATCACGCTGGTGCAGGCCGCCCGTTACTCCGTCAACACCGCGTTCGTCGACCTCGGGCGACTGGTCGGCCTGGACAAGGTCGCGGCGGCGGCGGAGGCGGCGGGGATCCCGCCCGACCAACTCGTCAAGCAGAAGGACTTCCCCACCTTCCCGCTCGGCACTGCGTCGGTGAGCGCCGTCCAGCAGGCCTCCGGGTTCGCCACGTTCGCCGCGAAGGGCGTCCATCGCCAGGCACACGTGATCCGGGCGATCACCGACGCGAACGGGCAGACCAAGAAGATCACCGTCAGCGGGGTGCGGGCCTTCAGCGAGGCCACGGCCGCGGACACGACCTACGCGCTGGAGCAGGTCGTGACCGGGGGCACCGGCACCGCCGCCCGCCTCTACGACCGCCCCGTGGCGGGCAAGACCGGGACGACCGACGAGTCGGCCGCCGTGTGGTTCTCCGGGTACGTCCCCCAGTTGGCCGTGGCGGTCGACATGTTCCGCGACGACAACAAAGCGGTGACCGTGCCCGGCTACGGGGCGCTGTACGGCGGGACCCTGCCCGCCCAGGTCTGGAAGTACTTCATGAGCGCGGCCATGGAGGGCAAGCCGGTCAAGGAGTTCCCCGACCCCGTGTCCTGGGATCCCTATTACTACTGGGACGGGAACGGCGCGAGCGCGTCGCCCTCGCAGTCGCCGAGCACGGGCGTCACCCCGGTGCCCAGCCCGTCGGACAGCGGGGTGGTCACGCCGGGCCCCGGCGTCTCCACCGGCTCCACCGGCTCCACCGGCTCCAGCGGCCCGCCCGGTGACGGTGACGTCGGCGGAGGCGCCGGGGACGGAGGCCTGGGCGTGCCCGGCGACGGCAGGCCGCCTGACGCCGGAACCCCTGGTCAGCCACCGCCGCCGGTGGTGCCGACTCAGCCGGGCATCGGCTGACGGCCGGTCACGCCGACAACTGGGCGCGCAACTCCGCGGGAGTGGTGACCGGAGCCCGGCAGGCGAAGCCGCGGCACACGTAGGCCGCCGGCTCGCCGCCGACCAACCCGCGGCCTTCCAGCAGCGGGACGTCCGCGGTCCCCCCGGGCCCGAGCGCGACGACGAGGCCCGGCACGCCCGACATCAGGGCGGCCCGATGCAGGGCCTTCGTGCGCGGATCATCGGCGGGACCGACGACGGCCACCTCGACCGGACCGTTCAGCGTGCCCTCCGTCACCGCGAGGCCCCACCCGGCGAACCTGGCGTACTGGGCCGCCAGCACGGAGACGGTGCCGAGAGCCGCCTCGGCCGCCTCCCTGTGCCGGGCGGATCCGGTGAGCGCGGCATAGGACAGCAGCGCTCCCGCCGCGGCGAACTGACCGGACGGCGTGGCGTTGTCGGTCGGATCCTGCGGTCGCTGGAACAGCCGTTCGCCGTCGTCGGGGGAGTCGAAGAAGCCGCCCGAGCCGTCGGGGAACCGCGCGAGCAACGTCTCCAGCAGGCCGCCCGCGCGATGGAACCAGCGCGTCTCCCCGGTCACGCCGAAGAGCACGAGGAACCCCTCCGCCACGTTCGCGTAGTCCTCGAGCACGCCCGCGTTGGCGCCGGCCCGCCCGTCACGCGAGGTCCGTCGCAGCCGCACCGGTCCCTCCACGGCGGAGCCCCCGGACGCGTCCACGAGGGCGTCCTGCGCGCCGTGCAGGTCGTCGAGCAGTACGGCGGCCGCCCGCGCGGCCTCCACCAGATCGGGACGGTCGAACAGGGCGCCGGCCTCGGCGAGGGCCGACACGGCCAGGCCGTTCCAGGAGGCGACGACCTTGTCGTCCCGCCCCGGCCGCGGCCGTTGCTCACGGGCCGCGAGCAGTGCCGTACGGACCCGGTCGAACCGGGCGTCGTCATCGGGGTCGGCGAGAAGCTGGAGCACGGACATGCCGTGCTCGAACGTGCCGGTCACCTCGAAGAGCGATGTGGCCCAGGCTCCGTCGTCGTCACCGAGCACGTCACGGAGCTGCTCGGGGGTCCAGACGTAGAACAGGCCCTCTCCGTGTGAGCCGTCGGAGCCCGCGCTGTCGGCGTCCAGGGCCGAGGCGAAGCCTCCCTCGGGCGTGCGCATCTCGCGCAGCAGCCAGTCGGCGGTCTCCAGAGCGATCCGCCGGGCGAGCACCGACCCGGTGGAGCGCCACCAGTGCGTGTAGACCCGCAGGAGCAGGGCGTTGTCGTAGAGCATCTTCTCGAAGTGGGGGATCACCCAGTCGGCGTCCACCGAGTAGCGCGCGAAGCCTCCGGCGAGCTGGTCGTAGATGCCGCCCCTGGCCATGGCGTCCATCGTCTTGCCGGCCATGGCGAGGGCGTCGGAGGTGCCGTGCCTGAGGAGGAACTCCAGGACCATGGACGGGGGGAACTTGGGCGCGCCGCCGAAGCCTCCCCTGCGCGGATCGAAGCTCTCGGCGAGGTTGCGGACCGCGGCCTCCAGCACCGGAGCCGCGGGGAGCCTCCCCGAGGGGAGCCCCGCGCGCTCGTTGAGCGCCGCGACCACGTTCGCCCCCTGCGCGACGACGGCCTCCCTGTCCTCGCTCCAGGCCTGGGAGACGCCCCGCAGAAGCTGCTGGAAGCGGGCACGCGGGAAGTAGGTGCCCGCGTAGAACGGAGCCCCCTCGGGGGTGGCGAAGACGGTCATGGGCCAGCCGCCCTGTCCGGTCATCGCCTGCGTGGCGCCCATGTAGACGGCGTCGACGTCGGGCCGCTCCTCGCGGTCGACCTTGATGTTGACGAACAGCTCGTTCATGAGCCCGGCCGTCGCGGGGTCCTCGAAGGACTCGTGCGCCATGACGTGGCACCAGTGGCAGGCGGAGTAGCCGACGCTGATCAGCAGAGGGACGCCGCGGGTGCGGGCCTCCTTGAACGCCTCGTCGCCCCAGGGGAACCAGTCGACCGGGTTGTCGGCGTGTTGGAGCAGGTAAGGCGAGGTAGCGCCGCCAAGCCGGTTCATAGATCCACCTTCTCACACCGCGACGAGCGAAGGCCCCTGGTCCCGGAGGAGGTCAGGTCGTCGACAGGGCCTCCGTCGGGGTGAGCCGGGCGGCCCGGATCGACGGGTAGACACCGGCGATCATGCCGATCGCGACGGCGCCGCCCAGACCGCTGATGAGAGCGCCGTACGGAATGACGACCGGCCAATGCTGATAGCCGGCGTAGCCGACGGTGGCCAGGACGCCGAGGAGCGTTCCGGTCAGCCCGCCGAGACCCGACAGGACGACGGACTCGGTGAGGAACTGGCCGCGGATCTGGCCGCGGTTCGCGCCGAGCGCCCGCCGGAGGCCGATCTCGCGGTGTCGTTCGAGGACCGAGATGACCATGGTGTTGGCCACCCCGATGCCGCCGACGAGGAGCGCGACCCCGGCCAGTCCCAGGAACAGCGCGGAGAACGTGTTCTGGGCGGCGCGCTTCGCGGCGAGCGCGTCGGACGGCCGGCTGACCTGGACCATTCCGGGAAGCTGCGGATTGATGGTCGCGGCGAGGACGCCGCGGACGGCCTCCAAGCGGGACTCGCGCGTCTGGAGATAGATGACGGTGGGGTGACCGTCGAACCGGAGTTGGGTGCGGGCCGCGTCCCAGCCGACCAGCACGGATCGGTCGATGTCCGGTGAGAGCGGCGTGACCTCCAGGATTCCGATGACGGTGAACCAGCGGTGGCCGATGTAGATCTGCGGCGGGGACTCATCCGGCCGGATCTCGGCGAACCCCAGCCGGGTCGCGGCGACCGAACCCAGCACGGCGGTGGGGAAACGTTCGGTCGCCGCGTCGAGGAACCGGCCGGACCGCACCCGGGCGTTGATGGCTTGCGGCAGGTTCGTCTTGCTGGCCAGCACGGCGAGACCGGCGAAGTCGTCGGTGCCGTTCCGGTCGGAGCGGCTGACCTCCGCGTGGGTGTTGGCGACGGCGCTGGCAAGCGTGACCGGTCCGATTCTGGCCACCATGTCCACCGACTCCGGCGGCAGCTGTACGGGCGGCTCGACGTCCGGGACCGCCGTGGCCTGCAGGACGTTGGTCCCGAGCTTGCTCAGCTCGTCCATCAGCGCACGTTCGCTGGACGCGGGGACGCCGGTGACGATGATCATCGTGGCGATCCCGATGGCGATGCCGAGGGCCGAGAGGGCGGCGCGGGCCGGACGGGTCCGGACTCCCAGCAGTCCGAGCCCCAGCAGGTCCAGCGGGGCGAGCCGGACCGGGCGGGTACCGGCATCGAGGGAGGCGTGATCGTTCATGCGGATCGCCCCGGACGTGTGTCGGCGATGATGCGGCCGTCGAGGACTTCGACCCGGCGGGGGAGCCGGGCGGCGATGTCCCGGTCATGCGTGATGATCGCGATCGTGGTGCCCTCGCGGTTCAGCCTCGTCAACAGATCCAGTACGGCGTGGCCGTTCGCGGTGTCCAGAGCGCCGGTCGGCTCGTCGGCGAGGACCACGGCCGGCTGATTGACCAGCGCACGCGCGATCGCGACCCGCTGCCGCTCGCCGCCGGAGAGCCGGCCGGGCAGGTGGTCGACGCGATCGGCCAGCCCGACCCGGTCGAGCGCCTCCAGCGCCATCGGGCGGCGCTTACGGCGGGGCACGCCGGCGTAGAGCAGCCCGGTGGCCACGTTCTCCGCCGCGCTGAGCCCGTCGGTCAGGTGGAACTGCTGGAACACGAAGCCCAGCCAACGGCCGCGCAGTGCCGAAACCCTGCGGTCCGGCAGGTCGCGGATGTCCTGCCCGCCGATCTCCACGGTGCCGCCGGTCGGCCGGTCGAGAGTCCCCATGATGTTGAGGAGCGTGGATTTCCCGGATCCGGACGGACCCACGATGCCGACCAGTTCGCCGGCCTCGATGGTCAGCGACACGCCGTCGAGGGCCCGCACGCCACCGGGGTAGGCCATCACCGCGTCGCGGACGGCGAGAACCGGGCTCATGACGTCGTCACCACCCGCGTGCCCTCGGCGATGCCGGTCCCACGGATCTCGACCATGCCTTTGACGAACAGGCCGGTGGTGACCGCGACCAGGTCGCCTCCGTCGGTCTGGAGGCCGTAGCCGCCTTCGCTCAAGGCCAGCAGCGCGCCGACCGGGACCGCGAGGACTCCGCGCCTGACCTCGCCGGTGAACTCCACCTGCACGGGCGCGGCGTCCAGGCGCCGCACCTTGGCCGGATCGTCGATCCTCACGGTCGCGGTCAGCTCCGGCTGGTCGTTCGGACCGGCGCCGCCCTGCGGGGTCTCGGCGATTCTGCCGACGCTCGTCACGGTGCCGCGAGTGGTGGCGCCGTCCGGCAGGGTGACCGTCGCCTTGCCCGCCGATCGGATCGACTCCGCTTCAAGGGGCTGCGCCTGGACGGTCACGACCTTCGTGGTCGGCGTGACCGACACCACCGGAGCGGCGGCCTCGTCGCCGAGGTGGGCCGTGACCGCGCCGACCCGGACCTTGTGCGGCAGCACGACCACGTCCCCGGCGTCGAGCACACCCGACGGGGGCAGACCCGCCTTGCCCTGCCAGCGCCGGATCGCGCCGATCAGCGACGTGGTGAGCACCGCGTCGCCCTTCCTGACCTTGACCGGCGTCGTCTGCGGTGGCGGCGAGGCGTTCCCCGGTTCCGAGCCGGTGGCGTCCGGTTGCACAGTCGTGGCGCCGGCCGCCGGGGGAGACGAGTGGCCGCCGCCTGCCGGCCGTGTGACCGTGGCGCCGACCGCCGGCTGTGGGCCGATGTCGTACCCGAGTGCCCTCAGGTTGTCGGCCACCACCTTCACGTCCCGCCCCACGATTCCGGGGGTGTCGAGACGGCGGAACAGCGGCGTTCCGCCGTAGAACAGGACGACGGGCCTGTCGTCCACGCGGAACAGTTGCCTGCCCCGCGACACGACCGCACCGGACTTCGGCAACCACGTGACCCGTCCGCCGCCACCCGCGACCGGCCGCTCGACGCCATACCCGAGCGCGCCCGGCAGCGTCGTCGTGGCGGCCAGGTCGGTACGGGTGACCGCCACGGTGTGCACCGTGCCGCCGCCCGTCCTCGGTCCGGCCGGCTCGTCACCGGCGCTGCGGAGCAGCAGGATCCCCGCGACGGCGGCGCCCAGGGCCACGACGGCGGCGACGGCCGTCAGCCGCCGTGCACTGCTACTTCCCACCGAACGCCTCGGCCTCGCACTCGTCGGAGATCCTGAAGGCCTCCTCGGTCATTCGACTGTCGTCGTCGAACTGGAACCCGCCCCCCTTGGCGGGCGACACCTTCATGCCCTTGGACCGCATGCATTCGATCCACGCTCTGAACCGGTCCTGGTACTCACTCGGATCGGTGCGGGCCAGCCGGTCCTTGTAGTCCTCCGGCTGCTTGGGCGCGCACGCTTCGCGTTGCGGCGCGTACTTCGGGCCGCCGTCGTCCATCGGCTTCAGGTGGCCGTTCTGGTTCAGCGTCGGAATGCCCTCGTCCCTCAGACAGCCGTAGTAGAGCTGCCACAGCCGATTGAACTCCTCATCGGACGTGTCGGCCCGGATCAGCGGCCGTTCGGCGGAGGCGGAGGCGGAGGCGTGGGCGACGGGGTCGGCCGCGCCGCTCGGTGCGGCCGATCTGGGGATCGAGGCGACAGCCGGGTCCTCGGCGGTGCCGGAGTGGCCGCCGCACGCCGCGAGCAGGCACATGGCCGCCGCCACGACGAGCGCGAGGCGGTTCTGGACGCCCGGCCGGCGAATCACAGGAGACATGCCGGTGAGAATTTCGGACAGATGTGAAGAATTTGTCAGGATTCGCGAACCGCTTCTACTGTGATGCGGTGGTCACGCGGGTCCTCATCGCAGAGGACAACGAGTTGCATGCCGAGGTGCTCCGTCGCTATCTGGAGCAGGACGGCCACTCGACCACGATCGTGCGCGACGGGCAGGCCGCGATCGACGAGGTACGCCGGAACCGGCCCGATCTCGTCGTCCTGGACGTGATGATGCCCGGGACCGACGGCCTGGAGGTGTGCCGCGTGCTGCGGCGCGAGTCGGACGTGCTCGTGCTGATGCTGACCGCCCGCTCGACCGAGGACGACCTGCTGCTCGGTCTGGAACTCGGCGCCGACGACTACCTCACCAAGCCCTACAGCCCGCGCGAACTGGTGGCCCGGATCCGTACCCTGCTGCGCCGGGTCGGGCGGCCGCCGGTCGCCGACGACGGCGTGTTCCGGGTCGGCGAGTTGACGGTCGACCCCGCGCGCCGCGAGGTCCGCGCCGGCGGCCGGCTCGTCGAGTGCACTCCCGGCGAGTTCGAGATGCTCGCCGCGATGGCGGCCCACCCGGGTCGCGTGTTCACCCGTCAGCAACTGCTGGAGCGGGCCGGCAACGTCGATCGGCACAGCACCGAGCGGACCGTCGACGTGCACATCCGCAATCTCCGTAAGAAGATCGAGCCCGACCCGGGCCGGCCGGCCCGCCTGCTGACGGTGTTCGGTGTCGGATACAAGATCAGTGGCGCTCGGATCGGCCGGGTGCATGGCGCGTAACGTGCCGTTGCGCCGGAGCCTGTTGCTCCGGCTCGTCGTCACGTCCGTCCTGATCGCCGGGTGTTCCATCGCGGCGGCCGCGTGGCTGGCCGTGCAGAGCACCACCCGGGCCTTCCAGCAGGAACAGGGCCGAGCCCTGACCGACGACGCCTACGTCTACGACGTCCTGGTCGGATACGCCGCCACGCATCCGTCCTGGGACGGCGTCGGGGGCGTGGTCGAGGATCTGGCGCGGCGGACCGGCAGGCAGATCATCCTGGCCTCGCAGGACAGGGCGCGCGTCGCGGCGTCCGCAGGCGCCCCGCGGACGCTGCCGGACAAGGCGTCCGTGGTGATCGATCCACTGGAGACCGATCCCGCGCTGCAGCCCGGCACGACCGACCGGGTCGACCCGCGCGTGGTCGGCCCCTACCGGCTCACCGCGGAAGAACGCAGGCAGCAGAAGGTCGTCGCGGGCAAGATCCGGGACTGCATCCGGTACGAGGGGTATCCCGCCCAGATCTCCGAGAGCCCGGGCGGACGTTTCACCGTCGAGGTCGCCGGCAAAGCGCCGGACACGACCATGACGAGCGGCTGCGGAGCCCAGGAGCTCACCGAGCTCACCCCCACCGAGCAGCGGGCCTTCAACCAGCTGAACGGCCTGGCCAACGCCTGCCTGCGACGGAAGGGCCTTCCCGCGGTCGGGCTGACGGGCTCGTTCGCCCGGCAGCACAGCCTCATCGACGCCCGCTCCGACATTCCCCAGGTGCAGGCGTGCCTCGACGCCGCCCGGCGCGAGCAACTGGATCCCTACGTGGCGCCGGCCGGTCTGCTGTTCGTGCTCAGCCCCGGCGGCACAGAACAAACCAGGTTCAACCTTTCTCCCGCCAACGTCGCCAGGATCACCGGTGTCACCGCCCTGGTGCTGGCCGTCACGGTCGCGGTGACCGCCCTCGTCGCGGCCCGTCTGGTACGCCCGCTGCGGGCGCTGACCGCGGCGGCGCAACATCCCGACGGAACGTTCGGCCGGGTGCCGGTGACCGGCCGGGACGAGATCGGCGTGCTGGCCGCGGCGCTCACCGGCCTCACCGAGCGCAGGGAGCGGGCCGATGCGCAGCGAAAGGTCATGGTCAGCGACATCGCGCACGAACTCCGCACGCCGCTCACGAACATCAGGAGCTGGCTGGAGGCTGTCGAGGACGGCCTGGCCACGCCCGCCTCGGACCCGGCGCTGGCCGCCACCTTGCTGCGCGAGGCTCGTCAGTTGCAGGACATCATCGACGACCTGCAGGACCTCGCCGTCGCCGACGCGGACGGGCTGACGCTGCACCCGGAACGGATCCGCGTCGCCGACCTGCTCGACCACGTCGTCACCGCGCACGGCGGAAGCGCCGAGTCGGCCGGTGTCACGCTGGCCACCCGTACCGACGGCGACCCCGAACTGGTCGCCGACCCGATGCGGCTGAGGCAGGCCGTCGGCAACCTGGTTTCCAACGCTGTGCGGCACACCCCCGAGGACGGCCACGTCACCGTGTACGGCCGTGCCAGCGACGGACACGTCGAGATCGGCGTCGCCGACACCGGGAACGGCATCGCCGCCGAGCACCTGCCGCACGTCTTCGACCGATTCTGGCGTGCCGACCGGTCACGGTCGCGGGAGACCGGGGGAAGCGGGCTGGGACTCGCCATCGTCCGGCAGATCGCGGAGGCGCACGGGGGGACGGTCACTGTCACCAGCACCCTCGGAGAGGGGTCGACGTTCACGTTGCGGCTTCCGATGCGACGCCCGCCCGCCGACGCCCCCTGACCGGTGTTCGTCTCACCCGTCGCGTCCTCGGGCCGCCTCCTCTGGCTGGTGAGCGTCCGCGACGTGCCCGGGCGGGCGGCACCCTCGTGGCCAGGGAAAACAACGAGCAGATCATTCCGTTACTAGGGCAAGGAACCGCCACGAACGCGGCGGGGATGTGTTCCGGCCCCGTCCAGCGTAGGCTCACGGGGCGTGAGCTTGGATCTGGACTTCGCTGTCAGGCATTCGGGGCGGCAGGCGGCGGCGCTGACGCGGCGCGACGTGGCCCGCGTGCTACTGGCCGTGCCCTCGGGGCAGGCCCTGGTCTCCCTGTCCGACCTGCGCAAGGAGCTGCTGGCGGCGGGCAACCCGCTCTCCGTCGTCTTCTGGGACTCGGCCAGGGCGATCCTGTCCAGGATCGAGTCCGGAGCGGCCACGGTGGGGGACGTCCAGCGCTGGCTGGAGTCCAGCGGGACCGAGCCGATCCTGCTCACTCGCAGTTACTTCGTGTGGCCGGAGGAGAGCGAGCGCGGCCCCATCGCCACCGAGATGTACGAGCGCATGGTGGCGTTCCTGGAGGAGCGGGTGGACGCCGGCGAGATCGACGCCGACGCGCTGGCCTCCGCGGACCAGGACGCGCGCCACGCCTACGAGGAGTTGCAGGAGCGCTGGCTCACGACGCCTCTGCCCGACGGGCGGGTTCCGAACGTCGTGGTCAGCGACGAGCAGGACCAGGAGTTGTTCGCCGCGTGGGACGAGGAGGAGGCGTTCGCGCTCAGCGAGTTGCGCCGCGTGCTCGAGGACCTGCCCGAACCTCCGCTCCCCACACATGACCTCCGGTCCGCCGCCGGGCGGTTGCGCGTCACGCTGACCCAGCAGGGCTATCCCGGCAACATCCTGCGGGCCTGCGCGGGTCTCGAGGAGGGCCTTCTGCCCGAGCGCGACGAGGATCTGTGGCTCGCCGTCGCGGCCGGGATCGCCGCCCCGATCTCCGATCTCCCCGACGAGGAGGACGCGGCCCGCTTCTTCGACATGGAGGGGGAGCTGAGCCACGAGGACTCGATCCTGGCCTCCCTGTGCGCGATCCACCACGCGGACTGGCTGGCGGTGGTGATCACCCTGGCCCGGTACGGCCCGGGAGTGCTCGCCTCACCGGAGCGGATCGCCCGGTTCATCGCCGACTCGGAGGACATCGACGTCGAGCCCGACGACCCGGAGGACCTCGAGGCCACCGAGATGCTCTTCACGGCCGTGACGCCGCTGTGGGCTCACCTCGGCATCGTGGACAAGGCGGAGGTGCTCACGCCGCTGGGCTGGTGGGGGCTGCCCAAGGCGCTGGAGCGGGCCTGGTCGGCGGAGTGACCTGAGGCAGGTCAGTCCGCCGACTTGACGGTCTCGCGGTAGGCGTCGTCGACGAGGTCGAGATACTCGGGGTGACGCCCGATGTAGCCGGCCACGAACGGGCAGATGGGCACGACCTTCAGACCCGCCTCCCGAGCCTGGTCGAGCGCGGCGGACACGAGCTTGCCGCCGAGTCCCTTGCCCTCGAACTCGTCGCGGATCACCGTATGAGTGAAGACGATCTTGCCAGGTCGGCGCCGGTATTCCGCGAATCCGGCGACCTGGCCGTCGACCAGGATCTCGTAGCGCGCCTTTTCGGCGTCGTCCACGACCTCGGTCACTCGTCTCCCCCGTCCTGGCGGTTCTCGAGCCGGTCGTCGGGGCCGTTGATCTTGGCGAACTTCCTGTTCATCGACTTGATGAGGAAGAACAGGGCGACGCCGATGGCGGCGACGACCATGAAGGCGAGGATCCCGGGGCCGACGTTGGTGTAGTCGGGTGTGACGTTCACGGCTCCAGCTTACGAGCAGGCAGGGGAGACCCCCGCGTGGATCCCCGTGAACAGGTCGTCCTCGGGGAGCGAGGTGTCCACCAGCGAGCGGGCCAGGTGGTAGTCCTCGGTCGGCCAGGCCTCCTGCTGGATGTCGATCGGGCACACGAACCAGAACCCGTCGGGGTCGACCTGCGTCGCGTGCGCCATCAGGGCGCGGTCACGCGTCTCGAAGTAGTCGGCGCACGGCACCCGGGTGGTGATGTCCCACTTCTGCGGGCGGTCCTCCCAGCGCGAGATCCAGTCGGCGTACGGCGAGCCCATCCCGCGCTCGTTCATGATCGCGTGCAGCGCCTCGAACCGCTCCTTGGTGAAGCCCATGTGGTAGTAGAGCTTCAGCGGCTGCCACGGCTCCCCGGTGCCGGGGTAGCGGTCCGGATCGCCGGCGGCCTCGAACGCCTCCACCGACACCCGGTTGGTCATGATGTGGTCGGGGTGCGGGTAGCCGCCGTTGTCGTCATACGTCAAGATCACATGCGGACGGAACTCGCGGATCGCCGCCACGAGCGGCCGCGATGCCACGTCGAGCGGCTGGAGCGCGAAGCATCCCTCAGGAAGCGGCTCGTTCTCGTCCTCGGGGAGGCCCGAGTCGACGAAGCCGAGGAAACTCTGCTCGACGCCGAGGATCTCCCGGGCGGCGGCCATCTCCAGACGGCGCACCTCGCCCATGTTCTCAAGGATCTCCGGGCGGTCCATCTTCGGATTGAGGATCGACCCTCGTTCGCCGCCCGTGCAGGTGATCACAAGCACCTCCACGCCCTCGGCGACGTAGCGGGCCATCGTGGCCGCGCCCTTGCTCGACTCGTCGTCTGGGTGCGCGTGAACGGCCATCAGCCTCAGCGGTGCACTCACGGCTCTCCTCAAGTGTCCTGGTAGCTCCCAGGAGAGGTTAGCTTCTAATTGGCCGGGTGCTTCGGATTCGCCGCCCGGCCGCGACCCCGAACAACCCTCCAGGGACAATTGATTCGCACAACGCCGAAAGACCAGGGGGAGATTCCGCCATGCCGAGCGACGAGGCCGCCAGCGGCCCGGAGGGTCAGGTGCCCGGACCCATCCTCGGCACGCCGGACGAGTTCCAGCCCCGCCCGGCCACGCCCCGGCGGTTCCTGGCGTACGTCGTCATCGGCGCCGTCGTCGCCCTGATGGCCGGAGGCTGGGGATACGTCATGGTGGCGTTCAAGGGCAATCCGGAGGTGAGCGCCGAGGTCATCACCTTCGACGCGAGCGCCCCGGCGTCCGCGCGGATCACCTTCTCCGTGCACAAGCCCGCGGACCGTGCGGCGACCTGCCGGTTGCGCGCGGTCGACACCCAGCACGTCGAGGTCGGCAGCCGCGAGATCGACGTCCCGCGCGGCGAATCGGACATCGCTTTCACCGAGACACTGAAGACCACTGCCCAGGCCACGGCAGTCCACGTCCAGTACTGCAATCTCGTATAGTGGATTCTTTGGGGAAGCGTTCGAAGGCGTTAACTTCCTAGCCTTCCGAGTCACTTACTGGAACAAGGAGAACCCGTGGCCGTCTCCCAGAACGAGAACGTCACCTGGCTGACGCAGGAGGCGTACGACCGCCTCAAGGAGGAGTACGAGTACCTTTCTGGCCCGGGTCGCACCGACATCGCCAAGAAGATCGAAGCCGCCCGGGAAGAGGGCGACCTCAAGGAGAACGGCGGCTACCACGCCGCCAAGGACGAGCAGGGCAAGATGGAGGCCCGAATCTTCCACCTCCGTCAGATCCTCGACAGCGCGAAGGTCGGCGAGGCTCCCCGCGCCGAGGGTGTCGTCGGTCCCGGCATGACCGTGACGGTGCGTTTCGCCGGCGACGAAGAGGAGGTCACCTTCCTCCTGGCCTCCCGCGAGGAGAGCGGCGCACCCATCGACGTGTACTCGCCGAAGTCCCCCCTCGGGGCCGCCATCAACGGCAAGAAGATCGGCGAGAAGGCCAGCTACACCCTGCCGAACGGCCGGCAGAACACTGTGGAGATCCTCGAGGCCGTGCCCTACATCGGCAACTAGGGCCGTAGAGAACGTCTCACCCACATGCCGGGAGTCTCGCGGTAAAGGATTGCGAGATTCCCGGCTGTACGGCAGGCTCGGGGATGGACCGGGCCTTTAATGCCGAAAGGGGTGAGATCGTGCTCGATGGTCGAGCGCGGCTCACCAAGGTCGTTTCCGAGGTCCGTCAGGACCTCGCCTTCCGTCCCCGGATGCCCCGGCGGGACCCTCGTCGCCGGATCCAGAACCTGCGCAGGACGGTGCCGTTCATCGCCGCGCTGCTGGCCTCCGTGCTGATCCTGGACGTCGTGGTCCTGGCCGAACTGACCGGCAGGGAGCCCGACAAGGCGGCCTTCCGGCAGCAGACGCAGCCCGTTCGGGATCCGGGCGGGTTCGTCGCCGCCTCAGCGGGGCCCACAGCGACCCCGGCGCCGGTGGTGGCTCCGCTCAAGAAGCCGATCCGAGCACACCTGCTCGTGGTGGCCGACCAGCCCCTTCCGCCGGAGGACGTGGCGGAGGTGCGTGACCAGAAGGGCGTGACCGGCACCGAGGTCGTCGACGCCGCCGAGGTGCGGATGGACGGCAAGCGGGTCCAGACCATGGGCGTCGACCCCTCGACGTTCCGGCCGTACGCGCCGAAGTCGACCGCCGAGTCGGACGCGCTCTGGGCCAACATCGCCGCCGGTGACATGGCCGTCTCGTTCGACCTCGGTCAGGACGGCGGCCTCAAGCTCGGCTCCACGGTAGACGGAGGCGGCCGCCAGTTACGGGTCGGGGCCTACGCCACCGTGGGGATGGGATCGATCTCGGCCGTCGTGTCCCGGCAGACCGCCAGGTCGCTGGGCATCCCCACCGGGAACGCCCTCGTCGTCAGTGCGCCGAAGGCCGACTCACGGGCGCTGCGGGCCAAGCTGTTGAAGCTCCTGCCCAAGGGCAGCCAGGTGGCGACCATCAACCCGGTGGTCGTCGAGCGGCGTGGCCGTACGGCGTGGCCGACGACGGCGTTCATGTCCACGGATCAGATCCAGGTCGCTTTGCAGGCGGCGCAGGCCAAGCTGGGCCGGCCGTACGTGTGGGGCGCGGAGGGGCCGGACAGCTTCGACTGCTCGGGGCTCGTGCAGTGGGCCTTCGGCCAGGCGGGCGTCAGTATGCCGAGGGTCGCGGCCCAGCAGTGGGCGACCGGGCCGCGGATCCCGCTCTCGCAGGCGCGGCCGGGCGACCTGATCTTCTGGCGCAACGACCCCACGAACCCCGGTTACATCTCGCACGTGGCGATCTACTGGGGCGACGGCAAGATGCTGGTGGCGCCGCACACGGGTGACGTCGTCAAGTTCCAGGCGGTCTACACGAAGAACCTGGCGGGCGTCGTCCGGGTGAGCCCGGCGGTCGCCAGGGGCGTGCGCTGACGGCTCAGATCGGGAGCCCCGCCTCGAGATAGCCGAGGGACTCGTCGATGAGGTCTGGCAGCGATGTGGCGCCCTCCTGCTCGACCCAGGAGAAGATCGCGGGCAACATCGCCCCCATGACGGCCCCCACGAAGGTCCGTACGGCGGGGCTGTCCTGATCGGCGCCGGACCGCTCGGCGACGGCCTGCGCGAGGCCGTCGATGGTGGAGAACAGGCCTTCCGCCGTCCGCACGCGCACCGCGGGAACGCTGAGGGACAGCTTGAGCCGGAAGAGGGTCTGCTCCAGCTCCTCCGGCGAGAGCTCGTCGAGGGCCGTCCGGAACGCGGCCCGGACCGCCGGCAGCGGAGACAGGTCCGCCGGCTGCCGGACGATCGCGGCGATGAGCAGGGGGTCGTAGTCGTCCTGGATGACCACGTCCTCCTTGGTGGGGAAGTAACGGAAGAACGTGCTCGGGGAGATCTCGGCCGCCTCCGCGATCTGCTCGACCGTCGTGGCCTCGTAACCGCGCTCGGCGAACAGCCGCAGAGCCTGCTCCTGGATCGTCCGCCGGGTCTTGGCCTTCTTCCGCTCACGAAGGCTCGTGGCCACGCTTTCCGAAGAGTCCGGGTTCCGATCAACGCGCGACGGTGAGCTCATGCTCCGATTCTGCCGTCTCACCGGCCTTCGGATTACGGCGCGGCAGGAAGATCGCCATGAGGACCGCGGCCACCAGCGCCGTCAGCCCGCAGGCGAGCAGGACCTGGTCCATCCCGCCGACGAACGCCTCCCTGGCGGCCCGCAGGAGGACGCCGTCGCCGACGGCCAGGGCGCCGGTGATCGAGTCCTTCGCCGCCTCGGGGGCTCCGGCCGGGAGGCCGCCCACGTAGGCCGCCGACAGCAGGCTCCCGAGCACGGCCACGCCCAGTGTGCCGCCGACCTGGCGCATGGTCTGCAACGTCGCCGATCCGGAGCCTGAGCGCTCCTCGGGCAGCGTGGCCAGCACGCCGTCCATGGCGGGGACCATGGCGAGCCCCACGCCCACGCCGACGACGGACAGCCAGAAGGCGATGTAGCCGTAGCCCGTCGTCACCTCGGTCATCGCGCCCAGACCGAAGCCCGCGGTCAGCACCATCAGGCCGGCGGCCATCATCGCCCGGAGTCCGAACCTCCGCATCAGCCGCTCACCGGCCAGGCCGCCGGCCATGAGCCCGGCGACCATGGGAAGCACGCGGAGTCCGGTGCCGAAGGCGTCGTGCCCGAGCACGGCCTGCAGATCCTGCGGGACGACGAACAGGACGCCCGTCATGCCGAGGCTGATGAAGGTCGCACCGATCGCGCCCCAGATGAACACGCGGTTGCGGAACAGCCCGAGGTCGATCATGGGCTGACGCGTGCGGGTCTCCACCAGGACGAAGGTCCCGAGAAGGACGACCCCCGCCGCGAGCGCGGTCACCACCCCGGCGTCGCCCCAGCCGTCCGCGGGCGCCTGGATGATTCCGTACACGAGCGCGCCCAGACCGGACACGGACAGCAGGCTTCCCCAGACGTCCAGCCGGGGGGCCGAGGGATCGCGCGACTCGGGGACCAGCACGGCCGCCGCCACGAAGGCGACGATCACGATGGGGATGTTGATCAGGAAGATCGAGCCCCACCAGAAGTGATCGAGCAGGTAGCCGCCCACGATCGGCCCGAGAGGCAGGCCGAGGGCCATCGCCGCGGTGAAGGCCGCGATGGCCCGGCCGCGCTCCGCCGGGGGAAAGAGCACCGGCAGCATCGACGTGGACAGCGGCATGATCACTGCGGCGCCCGCCCCCATGAGCGCACGCGAGGCGATCAGGGCGCCCGTGCCGTCGGCCGTCGTCGCGATCACCGAGGCGACGCCGAAGGCGGCGAGGCCACCCAGGAGCAGGCGCTTTCGGCCGAACCGGTCGCCGAACGCGCCCGCGGGGAGCATCAGGGCCGCGAACGGCACCATGTACGCGTCGACGATCCATTGCAGGTCGCCGGTGCTCGCGCCGAGATCGGCGGCGAGCGTGGGGAGGGCCACATTGAGGACGGTCGCGTCGAGTCCGATGACCAGCACGCTGAGCACGAGCGCGCCGAGCGCCCACCAGCGAGAAGTGAGAGTAGCCATAATTTGATAGTAGCTATCAAAAGATAGTTGCTGTCAACGCTTGGTTCCTGAAGGGGGGAGTTGTAATCTTCATTACATGGATGCAGAAGAACAATTGAGGGGCTGGTTCGCGGGGCGCCTCCCCGACGAATGGTTCTCCGAACGGCCCAGAATCGTGCTGGACCGCGAGGAGATCACGGTCATCGGCACCCTCCCGCCGCTCACCGTGGTGGAGGGCCTGCCCGACGTGGAACGGGCCGCGGCGGCCGAGGGGTACGTCGAGCGGTTCCGTGAGGAGACCCGCGAACGCCGGATGGACATCGCCCGCGAGGCGGAGCACCGCTTCCGCAGGAAGGTCTCCTGGGGGGTGACGGTCGACGGTGAGACAGTGATGTTCACCACTCTCTCCGTGCCGGTCATGACCCGGCTCAGGCAGGCCGAGCGGCAGGTGCTCGACACCCTGGTCGCCGCGGGTGTGGCGCGCAGTCGAAGCGACGCGCTGGCCTGGTGCGTCAGGCTCGTCGGCAAGCACACCGACACATGGCTCGCTGACCTGCGCGATGCCCTCCAGCACGTGGACCGCGTCCGTTCGGAAGGCCCCGGTCTGGTGGACTGAACCAATTGGCCGATAGGCCTAGACCATTCATATTGGCCTATACCAATGTGTAAGTCGCGGGAGGCGGGTAAGGAGAACGGGACGTTTCTTCGGAAGTGGCCCGCATGGGTGTGTCCCCATGCAGCATCACCCCCTCTGCCAGGCAGAACGGCGAGCCGGGCGGAGGAGAAGACGAATATCGCGAATTTAACGGCGTGGAAACTCGATGGTCTACGCCAATTGGCTTCGCCGGCTATTCGTCGTTGATGATGATTTGGCCCCGCGACAAGAGGAGCCATCCCGTGTCAGTTTCAGTAGAGGTATCGAATCCGACCACCCATGCGGAGCTCGCCGCATGGGTCGCCGAGATCGCCGAGTTGACCCAGCCCGACCGGATCGAATGGTGCGACGGTTCCGAGGCCGAATGGACCCGCCTCACCAACCTGCTCGTCGAGCAGGGCACCTTCACCCGGCTCACCCAGCGGATCAACAGCTTCTACGCCGCCTCCGACCCCAGCGACGTAGCCCGGGTCGAGGACCGCACGTTCATCTGCTCGGAGCGTGCCGAGGACGCGGGGCCGACCAACAACTGGATCGCGCCCGACGAGATGCGGCGGACGTTCGCCGGCCTCTTCAAGGGCAGCATGCGCGGCCGGACGATGTACGTCGTGCCGTTCTGCATGGGCCCTCTGGGCGGGAACATCTCGCAGTTGGGCGTTGAGATCACCGACTCGCCGTACGTGGTCGTGTCGATGCGGATCATGACGCGGATGGGTGAGGAGGCGCTGCGCCTCATCGAGGACCGCGGAGCGGCGCGACAGGCCCGAGAGAGCGAGGGACGAGCCAACGAGGGTCTGAGCAAGCGCGACCAGGAGTACGGAGCGCGACAGGCGCGACAGCGTGGGGACGGGCACGGCGACTACGTCAAGGCCGTGCACTCCGTGGGCGCGCCGCTGGCGCCGGGGCAGCGGGACGTCCCCTGGCCGTGCAGCCAGACGAAGTACATCAGCCACTTCCCCGAGACCCGCGAGATCTGGTCGTACGGCTCCGGCTACGGCGGCAACGCCCTGCTCGGCAAGAAGTGCTACGCGCTGCGCATCGCCAGCGTGATGGCCAGGGACGAGGGCTGGCTCGCCGAGCACATGCTCATCCTCAAGCTCACCCCGCCCGAGGGGGAGACCCGCTACGTGGCCGCCGCGTTCCCGTCGGCGTGCGGCAAGACCAACCTCGCCATGCTCCGGCCGACGATCCCCGGCTGGAAGGTCGAGACGATCGGGGACGACATCGCCTGGATGCGCTTCGGCCCCGACGGGCGGCTGTACGCGATCAACCCCGAGGCGGGGTTCTTCGGCGTCGCCCCCGGCACGGGCGAGAGCACGAACGCCAACGCGGTCGAGACCCTCTGGGGCAACAGCATCTTCACCAACGTCGCGCTCACCGACGACGGCGACGTCTGGTGGGAGGGCCTCACCGACGAGCCGCCCGCCCACCTCACCGACTGGAAGGGCCGCTCATGGACCCCGGACTCGGGCGAGCCCGCCGCGCATCCGAACGCGCGCTTCACCACTCCCGCCGGGCAGTGCCCGACGATCGCGCGTGAGTGGCAGGACCCGGCCGGCGTGCCGATCTCGGCGATCCTGTTCGGCGGCCGCAGGGCCACCGCCGTCCCGCTCGTCACCGAGTCGCTGAGCTGGCAGCACGGGGTCTTCCTCGGCGCCAACGTGGCCTCGGAGAAGACCGCCGCCGCCGAGGGCAAGGTCGGCGAACTGCGCCGCGACCCCTTCGCCATGTTGCCGTTCTGCGGCTACAACATGGGCGACTACTTCGCGCACTGGCTCAGGGTCGGCGAGGCTGCCGACGCGGCGAAGCTGCCGCGCATCTACTACGTCAACTGGTTCCGCAAGGACGCCGAGGGCCGGTTCGTGTGGCCGGGCTTCGGTGAGAACAGCCGCGTGCTGAAGTGGATCGTCGAGCGGCTCAACGGTGAGGCGGAGGCCGTGCCGTCCCCGATCGGCAATCTTCCGGCAGTCCTCGACACCGAGGGGCTGGACATCTCCGAGGAGAACCTGCGTCTCCTTCTCACCGTCGACCCCGAGGTCTGGCGCGAGGAGGCGTCGCTCATCCCGGCGCACTTCGAGACCTTCGGCGACCACATGCCGAAGCAGTTGTGGGCCGAGTACGACGCCCTGGTGAAGCGACTCGGCTGATCCTGTACGGCTTGCGCCCCGGATGCGACGATTCTGGGGAACCCGGAGCGTCTGATCAGTAGACGAGGCGCAAGCCGTACGACAGCCGCCGTGACGTCGCGTGCCTCCTCCTCCCCCAGGAGGTGCCATGGAGTACGTACTCCTCGTCGTCGCCGTCGCGATCGCTGGCTTCATCGCGCTCGTCGCGTCGGCCATATCGGCCGACGCCGGTCGGCACGAGGACATCGGCGCCGGGTCCTCCGGCCAGGGTGAGCTCGATCCCTACGAGTTGGCCTATCTCGTCGAAGGCCCCCACCGTGTGGTCGACACGGCGATCGTCGTGCTCATGAACCGGGAGCTGATCCGGATCTCGCGGGGAGGTCGCATCCACCGCGTCTCCGGGTCGGCCCGCACTTCGGACGACGCCGTCGAGCAGGCCGTGCTCGCGACGGCCTCCCGTCCCGGCGGTGTCAGGTCGGCTCAGCTCCGCCGGGAACTCTGGCGGGGCTCCGCGATGACCGGCCTCGAGACGCGCCTGGTCGCCAAGGGTCTGCTGATCTCCGACGAGGCCGCGGAGAAGCGCCGGCTGGACGCCGGTGTGCTGAGCGGGTTCATCGTGTTCGAGAGCGCCCTCATCGCGCTTCTGCTCCTGATACAGGCCATCGGCATCGTCTCGTGGAGCGTGACGTCCGTCGCGGCGGTGCTGGTGAACCTCCTGTCGGCCATTTTCTGCATCCGCGTCCGCCGCCGCCACTCGCGGTTGATGGCGAACACGCGCACCCCGGAAGGGCAGCGGGCCGTCCAGGACGCCCGTGCACGTACGGCGCCCTCGTCCGCGGGGCGCGAGCCGTCGGCGCGGAGGGCGAGACGGCACGCCCACGCCGGCGTGGCGATCGGCGTGGCGCTCTACGGCCTGGGCGAACTGCCCGATCAGGGGATCGCGAAGGAGATCGGGCGAGGGCACGAGCCCGAGAAGGAGCAGGCGTCCACCGGCCCCACGGCGGGAGGGGTAGAGGCCACGGCGGGGTGCGGCGGCTGTGGCGGATGCGGGGGCGGGTGCGGCGGATGCGGAGGCTGAGGCGCCGCTGGGAAGCGCGTCTCCGTCTGCCGCCGATCTTGTACGGCCTGCGCCCCGGATGCGAAACTTCTGAGGAAACCCGCGCGTCTAACGGGTAGACGGGGCGCAAGCCGTACGGGTGACACGGGCGGTGGTCACGCGCTCCCTCCTTCCCCCCAGGAGGGCGTTCATGGAGTTCGTACTTCCACTGGTCGCGGTCGTGGTCGCGGTTCTCGCGAGGAACGCGGCGTCGGCTTTCACCCGGGAGCACCACAGGATCCGTTCGGTCTCCGGCTTCAGCCGGGACGATCTCACCCACTACGAGCTCGCCTATCTCGCCGGCGGCCCGCGTCGTGTGATCAACACGGCGATCGCACTGCTCGTGGATCGGGAACTCGTCCGCGTCGCGCGAGGAGGCCGCGTCACCGTCGTCGCCGGCACCGTTCCGCCCGCGGACGAAGTCGAGCGGGCCGTCCTCGACCTGGCAGCCGTACCGGGAGGGCGCTCGGCGTCGGAGATCCGCCACGAGGTCGCCCATGCCCCGGCGATGACCGACCTCAAGCTGCGCCTGATCGCCACGGGGCTCCTGCTCCCTGACGGCGCGCTCAACGGCCCGCACGCGACCAACACCAGGTTGGGGCGCCTGGTCGCCCTCGCCTTCGCGGTCACGGCCGTATCCCTCGTGGTGCCGATCGCGGGCCTTCTCCCGTGGAGTCCGCTGGCCGTCGGGGCGGTGCTCGTGGCAGGCGTCACCGCCGCGTCCGGCCTGCGCGCCCACCGCCGTTACGCGAGGTCGCTGCCGAGCCTTCTCACCAGGAGCGGGCGTGATGCCCTCCAGGCCGCGCAGACCCGGAACGCGCGCACAAAGGCCGAGCCGGCATCCCTCATGGCCGACCGTGCGGTCTACACCGGTGTGGCGGGCGGCGTGGCCCTCTACGGGCTGGCTGAGATGCCTGATCAGACCGTAGCGGTGGAAATCGACCAGGACCACGGCGTGCGGGGGCGAGACGGCTCCGGCGGCTGTGCGGCCGGGTCCTGCGGAGGAGGCGCCTCGGACTGGGGGTACTCCGGTTACGACTCGGGCGGCGGTCATTGGGGTGGTGGTCATTCGGACGGCGGTCATTCAGGTGGCGGTCATTCGGGTTCTGATGGCGGCGGCTGCGGCGGCGGATCGAGTTGCGGAGGAGGGGGCTGCGGAGGTGGCGGCAACTGACCGGGCCGAGCTGGGAGTCGGCATCGGGTGGCGCTCGGAGATCGACCTGACCGTCGAACGGCTGGACGTCGACTTCGTCGAAGTGATCGCGGAGAACGTCGATCCGGCCCGGATCCCGAAGTCGCTCGCCCTGCTGCGCGCACGCGGCGTCCCGGTCATCCCGCACGGCGTGGCCCTCGGGATCGGCGGCGCGGACAGGCCCGGCGCGGCGCGCCTCGCCCATCTGGCCGCCTGCGCGGAGGCGCTCGAGGCGCCGCTCGTGAGCGAGCACCTGGCGTTCGTCCGCGAGGGCGACCTGGAGGCGGGCCACCTGCTGCCGGTTCCCCGCACCCGTGAGGCCCTGACCGTCATCGCCGAGAACGTACGGCTCGCGCAGGCCGCCCTCCCCGTTCCGCTCGCGCTGGAGAACGTGGCGGCGCTGTTCGGCTGGCCGGACGACGAGCTCACCGAAGCGGAGTTCCTCGGTGAATTGGTCGAGCGCACCGGGGTGAAGCTGCTCGTCGATGTGGCGAACCTCTACACCAACCAGGTGAACCTCGGGCTGGACGCCCGGGACGCCCTCGACGGGCTTCCTCTCGGTGAGCTGGCCTACGTCCACGTGGCCGGAGGACACCTCCACGGCGGCGTCTGGCACGACACCCACACCGCCGCCGCGCCGGAGGCGGTGCTCGACATCCTGGCGGAGCTGTGCGGCCGTGTGCGGCCTCCGGGAGTCCTGCTCGAGTGGGACGACGACTACCCGAGCAACACGGCGATGGCGGCCGAACTGGACCGGATCCGGGCGGCCATGGCGCGTGGCCGGGCCGCACGTGGCTGAGCAGAGGTCCAGGCCGCACGTGACCGAGCAGGGGCCCGGGCCGCAGGTGGCTGAGCAGAGGTCCGGGCCGTATGCCGGGCGGAAGCCTGAGCGTCATGTGGAGCCCGACGCCGAGGGGAGGCCTGGGCGTGATGCGGAGCCGTCCGTCCAGGCGGCGCGCGAGTCTCTCAGGGCCGCCCAGGGGGCACTGTTGGCGGCCTTGGTGGCCGGAGGCGGCGTGCCCGAGGGTTTCGACGAGGAGCGCGTCAGGATCCAGGCGCACAGCCTCGTCGCCAAACGGCGCGGCCTGGTCGCCCGCCGGCGCCCCGATCTGGTCAGGTCGCTCGGGCCGGATTTCGCCGCGGCGTTCGCCGCCTACGCCGGGGGCCGTCCCAAGCCCGGCGGAGGCTCGCAGGCCGACGCGAGGGACTTCGCCGACTGGCTCACCGCGCAGGGCCGTCTTCCGGCCGCCGGGGACGGGCATGGCGCGCCTACTCCGTGAGGCCCGCGATAATTGCCTGACCGAGGCTCCCAGGTCGCAAGGGAAGAGGACTTCATGGGTGTGCGCGATCTCGTGTACAAGCTGTACGAGGTCATGCTTGAGCGGAAACTCTCCTCGGACCAGATCCCCCGGCATGTGGGTGTCATCGTCGACGGCAACCGCCGCTGGGCGAGGGCCATGGGGCTGCGCGACGTCAGCCACGGCCACCAGAAGGGCGCCGACAAGATCTCGGAATTGCTGGTGTGGTGCCGTGAGGCCGGCGTCGAATACGTGACGCTGTGGCTGCTCTCCACCGACAACCTTTCCCGGGACAAGGCTGAGCTCGGGCCGTTGCTTCAGGTCATCGAGGGTCTGGTGCAGGACATCGTGGACCAGGGATGGCACGTGTCGCCCATGGGGTCGCTCGACCTGCTGCCCGATCACACAGCCCGTGTCCTCAAAGATGCAAAAGAAACCACATCGCATCGTCCCGGGCTGATTGTGAACGTTGCGGTTGGGTATGGAGGAAGACGTGAGATCGCTGATGCGGTGCGCTCCCTCCTCCAGGAGCACGCAAGCAAGGGCGCGAGCATCGAAGACCTCGTCGAGGTCCTCGATGTCGAGCACATCGCGGAGCATCTCTACACGCGCGGTCTTCCCGATCCGGACCTCGTCATCCGGACTTCGGGAGAGCAGCGGCTGTCCGGATTCCTGCTCTGGCAGAGCGCCCACTCCGAGTTCTACTTCTGCGAGGCCTACTGGCCTGACTTCCGCAGAGTCGACTTCCTGCGGGCACTCCGCTCATACGCCGCGCGTAACCGGCGGTACGGCTCCTAGGCCGCCGAGATCATTCCAAACGGTACATGAACTGCCTCTTTCGGACAGTGCCCAACTATTGGGTCGAGAGGCTTCATTACGTACCGTGGTAGGTAAGTCGCCATCGACCTGGTCGATGGCTCTTACCTGGGGAGAGGGCCCGTCCTTGCGTCACGACCTTGCGAGGCGGGCTGGAGTCCCGACCCGCTTCGGCAGGTCACGGGCCCGGTCCGTTCACCACCAGTCAAGGCAGGGCGCCTTCTTCGGTGCCCGGGGGAGAACGCGTGGCAGTGTCCTCGAACAACCCGTCCGCATCCCGCACCTACGTTCTGGACACCTCGGTACTGCTCGCTGACCCGGCGGCGATGAGCCGCTTCGACGAGCATGAGGTCGTCCTCCCGATCGTTGTCGTCACCGAGCTGGAGGCCAAGCGGCATCACCCCGAGCTGGGGTACTTCGCCCGTGAGGCCCTTCGGTTCCTGGACGACCTCCGGGTGCGGCACGGGCGGCTGGATGAACCGATGCCGATCGGCGTCGGAACCATCCGGGTCGAGCTCAACCATAGTGATCCATCCGTCCTCCCCGCGGGCTTCCGCCTCGGGGACAACGACACGCGCATCCTCACGGTCGCGCAGAACCTCGCGGCCGAGGGCCGCGACGTGGTTCTGGTGTCGAAGGACCTCCCGATGCGTGTGAAGGCCGCCTCCATCGGCCTGGCCGCCGAGGAGTACCGCGCGGGGATGGTGGTCGAGTCCGGCTGGACCGGAATGTCCGAGCTCCAGGTCACGACCGAAGAGGTCGAGGGCCTCTTCGAGAACGGCACCGCGGACCTGGAGGACGCCCGCGAGATGCCCTGCCACACCGGTCTCCGACTACTGTCGAGCCGCGGCTCCGCGCTCGGCCGAGTCCTGCCGGACAAGTCCGTACGGCTGGTCAGGGGCGACCGGGAGGTCTTCGGCCTGCACGGCCGGTCCGCCGAGCAGCGGATCGCCCTCGACCTGCTGATGGACCCCGAGGTCGGTATCGTCTCACTGGGCGGCCGCGCGGGCACCGGCAAGTCGGCCCTCGCCCTGTGCGCGGGCCTGGAGGCGGTGCTCGAGCGCCGCCAGCACCGCAAGGTCATCGTCTTCCGCCCGCTCTACGCCGTGGGCGGTCAGGAGCTCGGCTACCTGCCCGGCTCGGAGAACGAGAAGATGGGCCCGTGGGCGCAGGCCGTCTTCGACACCCTCGGCGCGGTGACGACGCCCGAGGTGATCGAGGAGGTCCTCGACCGCGGCATGCTCGAGGTGCTGCCCCTGACCCACATCCGCGGCCGCTCACTCCACGACGCGTTCGTCATCGTGGACGAGGCGCAGTCGCTGGAGCGGGGTGTGCTGCTGACCGTGCTGTCACGGATCGGCGCCAACTCCCGTGTGGTGCTCACCCACGACATCGCCCAGCGCGACAACCTGCGCGTGGGCCGGCACGACGGCGTCGTGGCGGTCGTGGAGAAGCTCAAGGGCCACCCGCTGTTCGCGCACATCACGCTCACCAGGTCGGAGCGTTCGCCCATCGCCGCGCTGGTGACCGAGATGCTGGAGAACATCGCCGTCTGACCTGGACGAACGTCACGGGGGGAGATGGCCGTTCTTGGGGGCCAGATCCCAGTACTCCCGGCACGTGTGGACCTTCAGGGGTCCCGTGTCGCCGGGAGTGCCGTGCGCGATCTCCACGGCCCAGACCTCCGAGCGCAGCCGTGCCGTACAGGTGATCTGGGCCATGGCGATCCTGGATATCTTCAGGCCGCTGACGAACACGCGCATGCGCAGGGTCACCGTGTTGTCCGGGTCGTTGCGGCTGCTCGGGTCGGGTGCGTAGCGGACCAGTTGCACCTCGGCGAGGTGGAGCCCGTCCAGCGCCGTGGTCAGCCTGTCGGTGGGCTTGGCGGTCGCCTTGAACAGGGTGGCCATCAGGTCGTTGACGTGGGCGGAGCCCACGGCGACGTTCGTCAGCTGGAGCCGCCCGTCGCGGACGAGATAGATCCTGGTGAGACTCGACGCCCCGCGCGCGATGGGGGCGGGGCCGGTGTCGACGACGCCTGTGGGCGGCACGCCGCACGCCGCGGCCACGGCGGCCGTCAGTATGACCAGGAACGCCCGGGCGCCTCTCATGATCGGGGGATCCTGAGCCGGAAGAGGGTGCCGGGCTCGCGCCTCTCCACGGTGATGGCGCCGTTGTGCAACTCCGCGTTGGCCTTGGCGATCGCGAGCCCGAGACCGCTGCCGACGCTTCTCGCCCGGTCGGATCCGGCCTTGAAGAACCTGTCGAAGACGTGGGGCAGCGCCTGTTCGGGGATGCCTGTTCCGTGGTCGCGCACGGTCACCTCCAGTCCTTGCCTGTCCACGCGGGCGCGTACCAGCACGGGCGGTGAGCCGTGCTGGAGCGCGTTGCCCACGAGGTTGGCCACGATCACGTCGAACCGCCGCGGGTCCAGGGAGAACGTCAACCCGACGGGCATGGTGAGTTTCACCTGGTCGGCCCATCCGCGCATCTCCAGGGAGTCGGCCAGGCAGTCGCCCACGTCGACGCTCTCCCTCCGCAGCACGGCCGCGCCGGAGTCGAAACGGCTGACCTCGATCAGGTGCTCCACCAGCACGCGGAGCCTGTCGATCTCGCGCACCACGATGAGCATCGCCTCGCCCGCGTCGTCGGGCAGTCCTGCGGCGTCCTCGGTCAGCATGTCGGTCACCGCCGTCATGGCGGTCAGCGGGGTGCGCAGCTCGTGGGAGACGTCAGCGACGAAGCGGCGCGACAGCGACTCCAGCGTGCGCAGTTCCGAGACCGTGTGCTCCAGGGCCGCGGCCGTCTCGTTGAAGGTGGCGGTGAGCTCCGCCAGCTCGTCCCTGCCCCGGACGGGGAGTCTGACGTGCAGGTCGCCGGACCCCAGCGCCCGGGCGGCCACGCCGAGTCTCCGTACGGGCAGCAGCACCCGGCGCGCCGACACCAGGGCGACGGTCAGCGCGATCGTCAGCGTGATGCCTCCCGCCTGCGCCAGGGCGGTGCGGAGGCGGAACAGGACGCCCTCCTCCTCGGCCAGGGAGACGAAGACGTACGCGGTGAGCCCCGTGGCACGCTTGGCGCCGCTCTGGTTGACCCGCTGGATCTGGGTGGCCACGAGCAGCCACGGCTGGTTCCCGATACGGAGGCGCTGGTAGACCAGCCGCCTGCCGGCCTGCCAGCGGAGCTGGTCGGGGACGTCGCTCATGGTGAAGTGACCGCCCGGGCTGGTGTGCTGGAGGTCTCCATAGGTCATGATCACCGAGCGGCCGGGACCGCTGAGCGCGTTGACCAGGCCGGCCAGGTCGTCGTCGGTGACGGTGGAGTCACTCGGCCACACGACGTCGCTGGCGCCGACGGGCAGGGTGATCGTGGAGAGCGTGTCGCGGACGTCGGCGACGGCGGCCCGCTCGGCACGGTCCAGCAGCTCCCTCCGGACGAGTTGGTAGCCGAGACCCGCGACCATTGCGGACGCCGTCACCGCCACCAGGAGGAAGGTGATCACCAACCGGGCCCGGAGCCCGGTGGGCACCCAGGTCATGGCGGGCTGAAGCGGTACCCGAACCCGCGGACCGTGTGGATGAAGACCGGGTCGGCGGGCACCGGCTCGATCTTGGCCCGGATCCGCTGCACGCACGCGTCGACCAGCCGCGAGTCCGCGACGTGGGTGTGGTCCCACACGGCGCGCAGCAGGTAGCGGCGGTTGAGCACCTGACCCGGATGGCGGACGAGTTCGAGCAGGAGGCGCAGCTCGGTCGGGGTGAGATGGATCTCGCGACCGTTCAGGCTGATCTTGAGCGCGCCCCGGTCGATCATCAGGTCGCCGAAGCTGACGCGGTCGGCGGACGCGGACTCGAGCCGTCGGAGGATCGCCCGGATGCGGGCGTCGAGAACCCGCGGCTCGACGGGTTTGACCACGTAGTCATCGGCGCCCGCCTCCAGCCCCACGACCACGTCGAGATCGTCGCCCCGCGCGGTCAGCAGGATGATCGGCAGCGAGTCGAGCTTGCGGATGCGCCGGCAGACCTCCACCCCGTCTATGCCGGGGAGCATCACGTCGAGGATGACGATCTCGGGCCTGCGCGCCCGCACATGGTCGAGCGCCTCCTCGCCCGTCGCGAACGTCGTCACCGAGTGGCCCTGGCGGGTGAGCGCCAGTTCGAGCCCGGTGCGGACGGAGGGGTCGTCTTCGACGAGGAGGATGCCTGCCACGCGGTCATTATGGTTCGGTCGGGACGTTCTCCCATCTTCGACATGAAACTGTGACATCGGGTGCACATGATCCCGACGAAACGAGGGCAAGCTGGAAAGGGCTTCCTGTCGGGTGCGCTGTGACGGGATTTACGGGTGATGTGACCAAAATCACATTTCTATGGAAAGTCCATGTAGCGGGCCGGTTAGGTCAAGAGAACCCCAACTGTGTTTCACGATTCGGTTGCGCAACACCCCCCAAGACAGGGCAAGCTCAGGTGCCGTGAGCTCTGGTCAGCAGCTGAGGGATCGTCCGCCCGCGTCGCGCTCTCGTTCGAAGCGCCCCGATGCCCAGTCGAAGCCCGGCTGGGTCACCCCGAAGCGGGTCGCCATCATCGGCGTCACGATCGCGGTCCTCGCCGGCGGCACGGCCTACGTGGTGCGCACGGCCATGGAGAACGCGAAGGCGCCGAGGAACGTGCTCACCCTCCAGGACATCGCCAACAGCGATCCCTACGCGCCCAACCCGGAGAACGACGCGCTCAAGGCGCATGCCGTCCAGGCGCTCAAGCAGGCCAAGCTGAAAGAGGTCACGGACAACCGCAAGGCCGACCTCGACCCCGTGAAGATCGTCCCCAAGGCCCCCGGCGGCGGCGGCTTCTCGCCGGCGAACTTCCCGCCCGGCTCCACACCGGACCCCGGCAGCAACAAGGCGCTCGGCAAGCAGATGGCCGACGCCCGCGGCTGGAGCAGCGAGTGGGGTTGCCTGGAGAAGCTGTGGGACCGCGAGAGCCACTGGAACCAGCGGGCGATGAACCGCTACAGCGGCGCGTACGGCATCCCCCAGTCCCTGCCGGGCAGCAAGATGGCCAGCGCGGGATCCGACTGGCAGACCAACCCCGCCACGCAGATCAAGTGGGGGCTCGGGTATATCGCCGGCCGTTACAAGTCGCCCTGCGGAGCATGGGCGCACTCCCAGTCGACCGGCTGGTACTAGGCCCTATCCGCCCAGCCCGCGGCTAGCGGGAGCGTCCCGGATCGGTGCGCGTCGCCAACAGGATTACGCCCGGTCGGTTCACACCGGTGAGGCGTCCATTCTCTGGTCAGATTTGGTCGACCTTTCGGCAAGCCTGAGGGGATACCGCCGGTCTGCACTGCACCCTTGGCCTCATGGGTGTGAAGGTCAGCGTGGTTGTGCCCGTGTTCAACCCCGGGCTGGCGGATGACGCCTTCGGCGCGTGCGTGCGTTCGCTCCTCGAGCAGTCGCTCCCGCCGGAAGAGTACGAAGTGATCTTCGCGGACGACGGGTCGACGGACGGCGCGCGCAAGCGGCTCGACGCGATCGCCGCGAACCGGCCCAACGTTCGCGTGCTGCATCTGGACCACAACGGCTCTGTCGCCCGCGCGCGCAACGTGGGACTTTCGGTCGCCTGCGGCGACTACGTCTACCTGATGAACCAGCACGACCGGCTGGAGCCCGCCGCGCTGGAGCACATGTACGGCATGGCGGTGGAGACCGACGCGGACGTGCTGGTCGGCAGGGTGGTGGACGGCGGTCCGCCGCTGTCGGCGTTCACCCGGGACCAGCCACGTGCCGACGTCCTGCGCGACCACCTGCTGGCGTTGCCGACGGCGCACAAGCTGTTCAGCCGCGAGTTCGTCGAGTCCCACCAGTTGCGCTTCCCCGACCGCCCCCTGTCCGAGCCGTCATTCGTGACCAGGGCGTACCTGGCGGCGAAGGTGGTCGCGATCCTGTCCGAGGAGATCTGCTGCCATCTCGGGCCGATCGAAGACGAGTCGCCGGATCCTGAGGCGCTGTTCGACGGCCTGCACGCGGTCCTCGATGTCGTCGACGCCCACACCGAGCCGGGACGGCAGCGTGACCGCATCTACGCCCACTGGTACCGGGTGCTGGGGCTGCGCCGCCTCGGCGGGAGCCGTTTCCTGGCGACCCCCGACGACGAGCGCACGATCCTGTTCTCCCTGCTGTACCGCCTCACCGTCGAGCGTTTCCCTCCGGCCCTGGACACCTACCTCCCCGTCCATCTGAGGGCTCGGGTGGCGCTGCTCCGCCACGGCAGACTGCGGACGCTCATCGACCTCGCCGCGGCGTTCCAGGGCACGAGGCTGCGTGCCGAGTTGCGCGACGTGCGCTGGGAGCAGAGCGTGCTGGCCCTCGACCTCGGCGTCGAGATCGTGCGCGCGGACGGGAGCCCGTTGCGGTTCCGGTCGGAGGGAGGGCGGCTGTTCTGGACGCCCATGGTGCCGATGCACGGGGTGCTCGACCAGGAGGCGGCCGACGTCACCCAGGCGGCGGACAAGGCCCGCATGGAGGTCTACATCCGCGACGCCGAGACCGGCGTCATGTACTTCCTCCCGGTGACCAGCACGGTCGGCAGGGCCACCGTGGGGGACCAGGTGCGCGTCTGGGCGAGCGGCGAGGCCCGGCTGGACGTGGGATCGGCCGCGCTCGGCAGGCCGCTGCGCCCGGGCGTGTGGGAGGTCCACGTGCGGATGCGCGGCGTGCACCCCGGCCGCACCCGCGTCGCCCGGCCCGACGCGCCGATGAACTGCGCGGGGGTGCTCGCGGAGGATCCCCGCCGGCTGGTCGTGCCGTGCTGGTCCGAGCGCGCCGAGCTCAGCGTCTGCGTGGAGCCGAAGTCGTTCCCCGAATCGATCGCGCTCGTGTCGTCGAGGGCGTCGGTCGCCCACCAGGAGGGCCACGTCTTCGTCGTCGTGCCCGTGCCGTACGTGCCGCCCAGTGGGGGACCGCCGGCGGAACTGGTGCTGCGCGAGCGGGACGGGCGCGGCCGGAGCATGGCGGTGCCCGCGCTCGTCGAGCCGGGGATCCCCGGGCGCCTGGCCGGGCAGCTCATCGCGAAGGTGCCGGTGAGCCGGATCGGCGGGTACGACAGCATCGGGCCGGGATCCTGGCGGCCGAGCCTGCGGATGGACGAGAAGGACGTCGACCTGCTGTTCGGCCTGACGGTGGGCCGCGGCGGGCAGGTGAGTGTCCTGCCCGCCGGAATGCGGCCCGCGCCGTCGCTTCTCAGGAGGATCGCGCGGCGGATCCTTCGTTACCGTTCGAGCAGGTGAGCGAGGAGGGCCTCACGGAACTCGGTGGGACTGTCGATCTGGGGGCCGTGGCCGCCGCCCTCGATGACCACCTCCCGGTAGGCGCCGTACAGGTCCAGGGCCGCCCGCGTCTGGGTGATCATCGGCTGGGCCGGGGTGCCGTCCCAGCCGGGGACCGCGCCGATCGCGCCCAGGTGCGCGAGGTCGAACAGCGACGTGTCGGAGACGATCACGTCCTGCGCGCCTCTGATCCACAGGATCGGCGGCTTGGGATCGATCGTGTGCAGGTCGTCGATGCGGAAGTTGGTCGGGGCGAGGGTGTTGAGCACGCCCCGCTTGCCCGGCGCGATGCCCGGCCACGCGTCGGTCGCGGCCGAGTCGCCCGGATAGTGGTCGTCGCCGATGCGGGTGGACAACATCGACTCCACGAACGCGTCCTCCTCCTCGCCCAGGTCCGTGCCGGGGGCCACGTAGGCCGCCCGGAGCACGGCGCGAGGGGAGACGGGCGAGTCCGCCGTGAGGTCACGGGCCTTGATCGCTGCGACGAAGTCCGGGTTGGCGGCCCCGCCGCCCGCTCCGGCGCCGTCGGGGTGGCTGAGCGTCCCGTCGGGACCCTGCGTCCCGCCGAAGCCGTACGGTGAGCAGGGATTGACCAGCGTGAGGCTCCTGACGGCCTCAGGCCGGTCGCGGAGCGCCTGCATGACGACGGCCCCGCCCAGGCTCCAGCCGACGAGATGCGCCGGCCCGATCGTGTCGAGGAACGAAAGCACGTCGTCGGAGTAGTCCCGCACGCCGCGGGACGCGTCCACCGGCTCAGGGTCGGACTCGCCGAACCCGCGCAGGTCGAGGGCGAGCGGCCGGAACCGCCCGGCGATCGCCGTCATGGTGGAGTGCCAGAACGTGCTCGACGAGACGTTGCCGTGGACGAACACGACGGGGTCGCCCGTCGCCTCCGGCACCGAGACGACGTTGAGGGTCAGGCGCGGCGTGGTGACGCGCTCGGACGAGATCGATGAACTCATTGCGTGGCTCCGAGAGAGCAGGTGTTTTCCAGGTCGCCCGAGGTCGGGCGGGGAACGGTACGACTGGCGGGGGGCGGCGCGCCGGTGCCGATCCACCGCTCGAGAGCGGTGAAGGCGCTGCGGAAGCACGGCAGCAGCGGGCGGAGCTTGTCGGGGTAGGCGGGGTACAGACCGTCGACGTGGTTGCCGTCCTCGATCCGGTAGTACCGGAACAGACCGTCACGGTGGTGGTCGGCGATCATCTTGGCGTAGACGTCCGAATCCTGGCTGATGGGGAGCAAGGTGTCCAGAGTGCCGTGCACGGTGATCAGCGGGCGCTTGATCTTTCCGGTGAGGGAGACCCTCTCCACGGCCTTGTGCACGCTCCTGGGCCTGGACGCGTAGTCGTAGTCGGTGTCGCAGGCGGGCGTGCCCGTGGCGCAGTACGGCGTGCCCGCCTGGGTGGCGCCGTCGAAGTCCGGGTCGAACTCCTCGCGGAAGATCCGCTGGGTGAGGTCCCAGTAGATCTGGTAGTGGAAGGGCCACAGGAACTCGGAGCCGGGCGCGAAGCCCGCGGTGAGCATGCCCTCGGTGTCACCCGCGGGGTAGGCCCGCAGCGCCGGCGGCAGGAATGTCAGCAGGTTGGGCCCGTCGGCCTTCCACAACACGCCTTCCCAGTCGACGCCGCCGTCCCACAGGTCGGGACGGTTCTCGAGTTGCCAGCGCACGAGGTAGCCGCCGTTGGACTGGCCGGCGACGATGGAGGTCTTCGGCGCCTTGCCGTACCTCTTCTTGACGACCTTCTTGGCCGCGACGGCGAGCTGGCTGACCCGGTCGTTCCACTCGGCGACCGCGTCGCCCGGGCGCTTGCCGTCGAGGTAGAACGTGGTGCCCACGTTGCCCTTGTCGGTCGCCGCGTAGGCGTAGCCCTGGGCGAGCGCCCAGTCGGAGATCGTGAAGTCGTTGGCGTAGGTCTCCCTGTTGCCCGGCGACCCCGCGACGACCAGGCCGCCGTTCCAGTTCTCGGGGAGCCGGATGACGAACTGCGAGTCGTGGTTCCACCCGTGGTTGGTGTCCCCGGTCGAGGTGTCGGGGAAGTAGCCGTCGATCTGTGTGCCCGGCACGCCGCTCGGGTTCACGGCTCCGGCGGAGTTGAGCCCGGACCAGTCGGTCACGTCGGTGTGGCCCGAGACCAGGGTGCCCTTGGTGGTCAGGTCGTCGAGGCAGGCGCTGATCTGGTGCTCGGCTCCCGGCACGGTGATCGACCGGCACGAGGAGGCGGAGGCGGGGGCGGCGGTGAGCCCGGCGGCCGCGACCACCGCGGCGATGAGCAGCCCCTGGACACGGCGGGACATCAGGCCTCCTTGACGGCGTGGATCACGGACGGCTGACCAGGGGTCGAGGTCGCCTCGATCGCGGTCAGATCGCGGTCGCGGGTCTCCTTGGACAGGTAGACCGCGAGCAGGGTGAGCACGGCCGCGACCGCCACGTAGATGGAGACGGGAAGGCCGGAGTCATAGGCGCCGAGGAGGGCGACGGCGATGATCGGGGCGAGCGCGCCGGCCACGATCGAGGCGAGCTGGTAGCCGATCGACACACCCGAGTAACGCATGCGGGTCGCGAACATCTCGGAGAAGAACGCCGCCTGCGGTCCGTACATCGCGCCGTGGAAGATCAGGCCGACGGTCACGGCGAGTGTGACCAGGAAGAACGACTTCGTGTCGATCAGCGGGAAGAAGGCGAACGCCCACAGGCCCATCGCGGCGGCGCCGAACAGGTACACGGGCCGGCGGCCGACCCTGTCGGAGAGCGCGCCCCACAGCGGGATCGTGACGAAGTGGATCGCCGAGGCGATCAGCACCGCGTTGAGCGCGGTCTGCTTGGACAGGCCTGCCGCCTCCACCGCGTACACCAGGATGAAGGCGGTGATGACGTAGTAGGAGATGTTCTCGACGAGCCGGGCGCCGATCGCGAGGAGGACGTCACGCCAGTGGTAGCGCAGCACGTCGAGGATGGGCATCGACGGCGTCTTCTCCTGCTTGGCGAGCGCCTCCTGGAAGACGGGGGACTCGGTGACGGTGAGCCGGATCCACAGGCCGATCAGCACGAGCACACCGGACAGCAGGAACGGGATCCGCCAGCCCCAGGAGAGGAAGGCGTCCTCGGGCTGGACGGCTGTGAGCAGCGCGAGCACGCCGGTGGCGATCAGGTTGCCGCCCGGAGCGCCGGCCTGCGGCCACGAGGCCCAGAAGCCGCGGTTGCGGGGCTCACCGTGCTCGGAGACGAGCAGCACCGCGCCGCCCCATTCGCCGCCGAGGGCGAAGCCCTGGATCAGCCGGAGCAGGGTCAGCAGAACCGCGGCGCCGGTGCCCAGCGTGGCGTAGGTGGGGAGCAGACCGATCAGGAACGTCGCGCCGCCCATCATCAGGAGGCTGATGACGAGCAGTCGCTTGCGGCCGAGCCGGTCGCCGTAGTGCCCGAAGACCAGGCCGCCGAGCGGGCGGGCGGCGAATCCCACGGCGTAGGTGAGGAACGAGAGCAGCGTGCCGGTGAGCGCGTCCTGCGTGGGGAAGAACAGCTTGTTGAAGACGAGCGCGGCCGCGGAGCCGTAGAGGAAGAAGTCGTACCACTCGATCGTGGTGCCGATCAGGCTGGCGCCGACGATCTTGCCGATCCGGGTGCGGGGTGGCGATGTGCTGACCATGTCGAACTCCTCGCATGGGGGGTTCCGGCCAACGTACGCAGTGACCCGGGTCACTCCTATGGGGCCTCCACACACACCTCAGGCGTCGGGCATGTGGGTGCGCAGGCGGTGCAGTCTCAGGGCGAGCTGGATCTCCAGGGCCCGCTCGGGCTCCTGCCAGTCGGCGCCGAGGAGTTGCCCCACCCGGTCGAGCCGCTGGGTCACCGTGTTGACGTGGATGTGCAGCGCGTCAGCCGTACGCGACAGGGAGCCGCCCACGCCGAAGTAGGCCGTCAACGTCTTGACCAGGGCGGTCCCGCGCCGTGTGTCGTAGTCGAGCACCGGGCCGAGAGCCGAGACGAGGAAGCCGGAGACGTCGCGGCCCTCGCCGATCAGCAGGCCGACGAAGCCGAGTTCCTCCGCGCTCGCCCCGTCGCCGGTGCGCCCGAGAGAGATCAGCGCGTCGGCGCAGCGCTGGGCCTCGCGGTACGCCTCCGCCACCGACGCGGGGCTGCCCGCCGCGGCGCCCGCCGTCGCCGGACGCCCGAGGGAGGCGCTCAGATCGGCCGCGGCGCGGCGCGCCATCAGGCCCGGCTTGTCGCCGGGGAGCAACAGGACGACCTCGTCGCCGCGCGCGGCGGCGAGACCGTGGGCGATGGACGCCTGTGACGACGCCCAGAACGCGGCGCGCTCCCGCTGCCCCTCGTGCCGGGCGACGATCAGCACGTGCGGGGCGCCGAGGTCCACGCCGAGCCTGCGGGCCCGGTCGCGCAGGCCGCCGAGGTCGGGCCGGGAGATGAGGTCGTCGAGAAGCTCGCCGCGCACCCTGCCCTCCGCCTCGGACACACTGCGCCTGAACAGCAGCAACAGCGCGGTCACCAGGGCCGCCCGCTCCAGGATGCGCTGGTCGGTGTCGGAGACCGGGCTGTCGGTCCGCAGGACCAGCGTGCACAGCGGCGCCGCGCCGACGTCGACCGAGGCCACGAACGCGTCGCCCCTCTTGACCGTACGGCCGAGCGCGCGCGACGACTGGGCCGCGTCGAACACTCCCGCGTCCAGGTGGCCCGCCTGCCCGACGAGCGGCCGGCCCTCGTCGTCGAGGACGGTCAGGCTGCCGCCGAGCACCTCGGTCACGACGGCCGCGACGTCCTCCACGCCGCCGCCCCGCAGGACGAGCCCGGTCATCCGGTCGTGGGCGGCCGCCGCCCGCTCGATGGCCTCGCTGTGCGCGCGGATGAGACCGTTCGCCTGGCTCAGCTCCGCCAGGGCGGCCCTGGTCTCCTGCAGCAACCGGGCGTTGTCGATCGCGACGGCGGCGTGCGCGGCCAGCGAGACCAGCAGCGCCACCTCCTCCTGGAGGAACGGCCGGGCGCTCCGGTTGGCGGCGAACAGCACGCCGATCACCTGGGCGCCGATGCGGAGCGGGACGCCGAGGATGGCCACCAGGCCCTCCTCGTGCACCGCCTCGTCGATCGTGTTCGTGTGCCGGAAGCGCGGATCGTCGAAGTAGTCCGCCGTGTTGTACGGCATGCCCGTCTGCGCGACCAGACCGCCGAGGCCGGCGCCCATGGCCAGCCGTACCCGCCGGAAGTGCGCGGAGATGGAACCGTCCGTCACCCGCATGTAGGTGTCGCCGTGCTCCGGGTCGTTCAGCGTCATGTAGGCGATGTCGGTGCCGAGCAGCAGCCGGGCCCGGTGCACGATCGCCTCGAGCACCGCGTCGAGGTCGCTCAGCCCGGCGAGGTCGCTCGCGGTGTCGAACAGCGCCGACAGTTCGGCCTCCCGCTTGGCCCTCCTGCGCAACATCGCACGGACCTTGAGCGCGGCGACCTTGGCCTGCTCCAGTTCGTCGAGCGTCGCGGAGTCGGCGCCGGCCGCGCGCGCCTGCAGGACCGGCCCCTCGAACTCCACGGCCGAAGCCTCTCTGACCAGGAGTTCGAGGTAGACGTTCACGTCAGCGCGCGCTCCATCCTCCGTCGAGCGGGATCGACACCCCGGTGATGAACGACCCCTGCGGGCCGCAGAGATAGGCGACCATCGCGGCGACCTCGTCGGGCTCGATCAGCCGCTTGATCGCCGCGGGAGCGAGCATGACCTGCTCCACGACCTCGTCCTCGCTGATGCCGTGGGTCCGCGCCTGGTCGGCGATCTGGTTCTCCACGAGCGGGGTGCGGACGTAGGCGGGGTTCACGCAGTTCGACGTCACGCCGTGCGGCGCCCCTTCGAGCGCGATCACCTTCGAGAGGCCCTCGAGTGCGTGCTTGGCCGTCACATAGGCCGACTTGTACGGCGAGGCGCGCAGGCCGTGCACCGAGGAGATGTTGACGATCCGTCCCCAGCCTCGCTCGTACATGCCGGGCAACATGGCCCTGGCCAGCAGGAAGGGCGCCTCGACCATGACCCGGAGGATCTTCGAGAAGGTCTCGGGAGGGAACTCCTCGATCGGCGCGACGTGCTGGAAACCCGCGTTGTTGACCACGATGTCGGCGGAGATCTCGCCGCCCAGCTGGTCCTGCCAGGCGGTCAGGAAGGCGGGGTCGGACAGGTCGACGACGAGAGGGGCGCCGCCGACCTCCGCGGCCACCTGTTTCGCGGCGTCGCCGTTCACGTCGGCGACGATCACGTGCGCGCCCTCGCCGGCCAGCCGGCGGGCGCAGGCCCGGCCGATGCCGCTGCCCGCACCCGTCACCAGAGCGGTACGCCCTTCAAGGCTCATGACGATTCACCCTAGGAATCGCGGCCGGTCCGGCCCATGGGGACGGCAGACATAGATCGTCGTCCTCCTATGTGGGCCGGGTCATGGAGAGCACGTCGAGGATCTCGTCGAGTTGCGCCTCCGACACCGTGCCGTCGGCGACGTGGCCCCGCTCGACGACGACCTGCCTGATCGTCTTGCGCTCCGCGAGCGCCTGTTTGGCGATCTTCGCGGCCTCCTCGTACCCGAGGTACCGGTTCAGCGGGGTGACGATGGACGGGGACGACTCGGCGTACTCCCTGAGCCGGTCGGCGTTGGCGGTGATCCCGCTGACGCACCGGTCGGCCAGCAGCCGCGAGACGTTCGCCAGCAGCCTGATGGACTCCAGCACGTTGCGCGCCATGACCGGAAGCATCACGTTGAGCTCGAACGCGCCGGAGGCTCCGGCCATCGCGATCGTCGCGTCGTTGCCGACGACCTGCGCGGCCACCATCGTGACCGCCTCAGGGATGACCGGGTTCACCTTGCCCGGCATGATCGAGGACCCCGGCTGGAGATCGGGAAGGTTGATCTCCCCCAGGCCCGCGCGCGGACCCGAGCCCATCCATCGGAGATCGTTGGCGATCTTGTTGAGGGAGACCGCGATCACCCGCAGCGCGCCCGAGAGCTCGACCAGGCCGTCTCTGGCGCCCTGCGCCTCGAAGTGGTTCCTGGCCTCGGTGAACGGGAGGCCGGTCGTGCGGGTCAGCTCCGCGATGACGGTGGCCGCCCAGTCGGGGGCGGGGACGTTGATGCCGGTGCCGACGGCCGTGCCGCCCAGGGGCAGCTCGGCGAGGCGCGGGATCACGCTCTGCAGCCGTTCGATCCCCAGCTCGATCTGCGTGGAGTAGCCGCCGAATTCCTGACCGAGCGTGACGGGCGTGGCGTCCATGAGGTGCGTGCGGCCCGATTTGACCACGTCGGCGAACTCCGCCGACTTCTGCTCGAGCGCCGACGCGAGGTGCTCGAGCGCGGGGGTCAGGTCGTGCGCGACCGCCATGGTGGCGGCCACGTGGATCGAGGAGGGGAACACGTCGTTGGACGACTGGGCCGCGTTGACATGGTCGTTCGGGTGTACCGGCCGTCCCAGCCGCTCCTCCGCGAGCGTGGCGACGACCTCGTTGGCGTTCATGTTGGACGAGGTGCCCGACCCGGTCTGGAACACGTCCACGGGGAACTGGTCGTTCCAGCGGCCCTCGGCCACCTCGTTCGCCGCGTCCCGTACGGCCTCGGCCAGGTCTTTGTCGATGACTCCGTACTCGGCGTTGACCGTGGCGCAGGCCGCCTTGATCCGCCCGAGCGCGGAGATGTGCGCGGGCTCGAGCCCGCGGCCTGATATCGGGAAGTTCTCCACGGCCCGCTGGGTCTGCGCCCGCCATTTCGCGCGGGCGGGAACCCGCACCTCGCCCATGGAGTCGTGCTCGATCCGGAAATCGTCCATGCCCCAGTCCTATCAAGCGCCGCCGGGACCGGCGGCGAAGGCCGCCACCGCCACGGCGGCGAGCACGATGAAGACGGCGAGTGCGATCGCGAGCACCGTGAGGAGGCGCCTCCCGGTGCCGTCCGTCTCCGGCTGGGTGGGATCACCTCTCATCGCGAACAGGTCCGTGCCGAGCCCGCGATCACCGGGCGGGGCGGGGGGCACGGACTCGGGCGGCGGGCCGGAGACCTGCGGCGTCGGCATGCCTGGCGCCGTCCCCGGCATGGCGGGCCGCACCGGGCCCGGTGTTGCGGGTCGCGCCGCCGGATGCCCCGCGGCGGGAGCGGCCGGACTGTGGGGACGGCCTGAACCCTCACGCGGAAGGGGGCGCCCGGGCAGCCTGCCGGGGGCCGTCGGGTCCTCCTCAGAAGGGCCGGCCGCAGCCGGCCTGGCCGGCGTCGGCCCGGGTGGGGGGCCCGCCGGTGCGGACGTCGGCGAGGAGGCGGGCGCCGGTCCCGGGGGACCGGGCAGAGGCCGCTTGATCACCATCGTCCCCTCGTCGTCCGCGTGCTGTGACGCGGAGCGCGGGGAGGAAGGCGGCGCGGGCCGGGGCGCCTGCGCGGAGCGGGGAGCGGGTGCCTGCGCCGAGCGCTGAGCGGGGGGTGGCGTGGCGCGTGGCGCGGCAGGCGGAGTCCGGGGGGCCGGGGACGGCGAAGCCGTACGGGGAGCCGCCGGGGGCGCCTCGGAGGGGTGTGGCCGGCCTGACGGGGTGTCGGCCACCGTCCGTAACATCGCGGCCGCCCTGTCGGGCGAGAGCCGGAGGGTGTGGTCCTTGTTCAGCAGGCCCTCGAGCACGGGGCGCAGCGGGCCCGCCTGGGTCGGCGGGTCCGCGGTCTCGGTCATGAGCGCCGCCAGCGTCTCCTGGACCGTGCCCCGTTCGTAGGCGGGCCGGCCTTCGACGGCGAAGTACAACGTCGCGCCGAGCGACCACATGTCCGACTCGGGACCGGTGTAGTCGCCCCTGGCCCGCTCCGGCGCGGTGTATCCCGGCGACCCGATCACCATGCCGGTCCGCGTGAGAGGGCTGTCGCCGGGCGCCTTGGCGATGCCGAAGTCGGTCAGGACGACCCTGCCCGCGTCGGTCAGCAGCACGTTCCCGGGCTTCACGTCGCGGTGGAGGATGTTCTGGGCGTGCGCGGCCCGCAGCGCTCCGAGCAGGTCGTAACCGATCTGGGCGACCAGCCGGGGCGGGAGCGGGCCCTCCTCGTCGATCACCTGCTCGAGCGACCGCCCGTCGACCAACTCCATGACGATCCACGGACTGCCGTTCACCTCGATGGCGTCATGGATCGTGGCGACGGACGGATGGCGCACCCGGGCCGCGATGCGGCCCTCGCGGATCATGCGCTCCCGCAACTCCTCGCGCTGGGCGCGGTTGAGGCCCGGGTCCTGGCGGATCTGCTTGACCGCCACGACGCGTGCGAGTGAGCGGTCGAAGGCGCGCCAGACGGTGCCCATCGTGCCCCGGCCGATGGGCGTGATCAGCTCGTACCGACCGGCGATCAGCCGCGGTTGCTGTTCCGGCATATTAAGAAAGATAGCGATTCTCGGTTGAGAAGCGTCTTCCGGTCACTTGAGTTTTTTCGGCCGGTACCGACGCGGCAGCACCATCGCGATGACCTGGACCAGCCGCTGGATCACCGGAACGCCGACGGAGTGGTGCCTGGCCGGGCCGGCGGGCTTGCGATGCACGCCTTCGCCCGGTCGTCGCGGATTCTGGGGGTAGATCCTGGTCTGGTGTGGGCCCGAGTCCTGAGGGTCGCGCGGATAGCTGCGCGGCGCCACACTCGGCGCGGGCCGTGGCTCGGCCCGGTGCTGCCCCCGGTGTTGCGGCCTGCGCTGAGCCGCCGGCACCGCCGTCGAAGCCTGGGGACGGATCGGCCGGTGCGGTTGCGGGCTCAGGTCCTCTCCGCTCCCGCCGGCGGCGATCCTGGCGAGAAGCACCGCCGCGCGGACCGCGTCGAGCCGGACGGCCGGGTCGATCTGGAGCAGCCCGCGAAGGACGGGCGCGAGCGGACCCGCCCGCTCCATGGGTATCGGCGCGCCGCTGGTGAGCGCCGCCAGGGCGGCCGCGGCGGAACGGCGGCCGTGCAGGCCGCGTCCTTCGACCGCGGTGTAGAGCGTCGCGCCGAGCGACCACAGGTCGGCCGCCGGACTGGCCTTGTCGCCCAGCACCCGCTCGGGTGCGATGTAACCGGCGGAGCCGAGCACGATGCCCGCCTGCGTCAGGGAGACGTCGCCCTCGAGGGCGGCCAGCCCGAAGTCGGTCAGCACGGTCCGATCCTGGGTCACGAGCACGTTGCTGGGCTTCACGTCACGATGGAGGATGCCCTTGGCGTGGACGGCGCGCAGCGCGCCCAGCACCTGCCTGCCGATGTCCGCCACGTGCCGCGGGTCGAGCGGGCCGTCCTGCTTGACGATCTCCTCGAGGGACCGGGCCTTGAGGAGCTCCATCACGATCCACGGACGCTCGTCCTCGGTGATCACGTCGAACACCGTGATGACGGAGGGATGGGCCACCATGGCGGTGGCCCGGCCCTCACGCTCGGTCCGCGCGCAGAGCTCGGCCCGCAGCTCCTCATCGAGGACCATCGGCAGCCGGACCTCCTTGACAGCCACGTCGCGGTCGAGAAGCTCGTCGCGCGCACGCCAAACGGTGCCCATGCCGCCGCGGCCGACCGGCTCCATGAGCCGGTAGCGCGCGGCTAACTGGTATCCGGACGGCGCACGCATGGGTGGCAGCTTACCGATTCGTGCCACATGACCTGTAGAGACCATGCCGGGAAATTGTTGAGATCTTCTGTCAAATGTTCTGACTTGCGGGTCGTAGGTCAGCAGCGGCCGATGGTAAGGAGCGCGTGGCGGCGGAGCATCGGGCGACCGGCCAGGTTGTTCACGGTCGCGTCGCGTCGCGGGTCGGGCTGGGCACAGGATCTGGACGTGCCGGGCGCGATGCGTAGCGCCCTGGCCTCAGCCCGTGGTTCGCCGAGCGCGCCGGCGCTTGAGACGTGTCGGCCGTGTGGGTCGGCGGCGTGGAGCCGTTCGGGGGTGCCGCTTCGAAACCGTTGCCGCGAAATGGTGCAGCACGCATGCGCCGATGATGTTTCTTCAGAGCCACGGATAACGGTTGTGATCGCAGTGCCGAGCAGGGTTCTCGCCGTGTGATCGTCTGGATGACGGGCTTTCTGAGATCGCCGAGAAGGCGGGCCTCAAGGGGGGCGGACAGGTATTTTCCCTCTAAGGTCGAGGAAAATGAGCCGACACGATCGGCTCCGTTCCTGAACCGGAGAGTGTTTAAACGATGCGTGAATATCAGGCCGTCGTCAGGGTCGCCCATGCGGGCGTGAACCTGTCCGAGGACGACGCGCGGGAAGCGCTCGACCTGGTGACCGGGGAACTTCTGAAGTATTCGCCCGCGGCCCAGCTCTGGCAGGACCGCAGCGAGTTCACCATGACCGTGGGCGTGCCGGCCCTTTGGGACGTTGCGCCGTTCGCCGGGCGTTCCGTCCGAGACGCCTTCAAGGTCGCAGGACTGGACGTTGCCGTTGTGCGTGTTGACGCGTGGCTGGTCGAAGAATGGGACGAGGAACAGGAGACGGCCGGCACGGCCCCTATCTATTCGGAATAGACCCCCATGCCTTACACATCCTGCCTGCGGTGTCGAAAGCTGAACCCGGTCCCGGAACAGTCAGCCTCGGGGCTCGGGTGTCTCACGTATCCGCCGCTCGTCCCGGGCAACCTCGTTAATGAAGCCGTCAAGATCGGCAGTGCTAACTTGACCAGCCTGCCTTATGAGCGGCGGCCTTACATCGTCGTCCATGCACATGAGGTCCCAGAATGGGTAAACGCTGTTGGGATTGTTCGGGTCCTCGAAGACTTCGCCGCCGAGCTGTCCCTCTGAACCGAACAGCTTGTTCACAGCAAGACTCTGTTCACCCATGCGTTGGGTGTCGTCATAGATGGTGAAGACCTGGGCCTGGCCGCAGGCGTAGAACACCTTGGGAGTGTTGTTGGGGATGGGGATGAGTCCCGGCCCCTGGTTGGGGTCGCACTGGTAACCGGCGTCCCGCAGTCTCTGGATGACGTCCACGGCGGCGACTACTCGGCCACCACCCTGGCCGCCGCTCACATCGCACCCCGCCAGCAGTGCGAGAGCCAAGGCGGCGACTGCGGGTCCTGAATGCTTCATCGTTCCTCTTCGCGGGGGAGAGCAGTCTGCTGGACCTTTCCCAGCGGGCGTACGGGATTATGGCCGATCCCAAATCCCCCGCGAGACCGGGGCGCCACATAGTGACCGCTCTAAGCGGAATTGCAGTCGTTGCCCGGCCGGCCATAGCCGCTGGTTTAGGCCTACGTGCAACCGCGTTCGGACTGAAACCGCGTAAGTAGGCCGTGCGGGCCTTTGAACGGCGGCACGAATGAACGCCCCGAAATTAATACTTCTATTGGGGGCGGTATAGGTCCTAGAGGGCGGCACCCGCCGTTGAAGCTTCCGGCTCCTTCGAGAGCCGGGGGGTGGGATGGGTCCGCATCTGGGTGGGTGCGATGACGGGGGGCCGCGCTCCGGCGGGCTGTGTCCCGTGGGGGACACGGACACCCGGCCGAGCGCGGTACCCGGGAACGGCCCCTACGCGCCGGAGGTGCGTACAGGGATTGTGGTGAACGTCGGTGATGGTTGCTGTGCGGTGAAGAAGTCGTTGCCCTTGTCGTCCACGACGATGAACGCGGGGAAGTCGACCACCTCGATCCTCCAGACGGCCTCCATGCCGAGCTCGGGGTATTCCAGGACCTCGACCTTGGTGATGCAGTCCTGGGCCAGCCGTGCCGCGGGGCCGCCGATCGAGCCGAGGTAGAAGCCGCCGTGCTCCCGGCACGCGTCGGTCACCTGCTTGGACCTGTTGCCCTTGGCCAGCATCACCATGGACCCGCCGGCGGCCTGGAAGCGCTCGACGTAGGAGTCCATGCGCCCGGCCGTGGTCGGGCCGAACGACCCGGAGGCGTACCCCTCGGGCGTCTTGGCCGGGCCGGCGTAGTAGACCGCGTGGTCCTTGAGGTAGCCGGGCATCTCGCCACCCTCGTCGAGGAGCTCCGAGATCTTGGCGTGGGCGATGTCGCGGGCGACGACGAGCGGTCCCGTGAGGGACAGCCGCGTCTTGACCGGATACCCGCTGAGCTCGGCGAGGATCTCCGGCATCGGGCGGTTGAGGTCGATGGCAACGACGTCGTCGGACAGGTGCTCGTCCGTCGTGTCGGGGAGGAACTTCGCCGGGTCGGTCTCCAACTGCTCCAGGAAGACGCCCTCAGAAGTGATCTTGGCCAGGGCCTGGCGGTCGGCGCTGCAGCTCACGGCGATGGCGACGGGGCAGGACGCGCCGTGCCTGGGCAGCCGGATCACCCGGACGTCGTGGCAGAAGTACTTGCCGCCGAACTGGGCGCCGATGCCGAGTTTCTGGGTGAGCTCGAAGACCTTCTTCTCCATCTCGAGGTCGCGGAAGCCGTGGCCGCTCGTGGAGCCTTCCGTCGGGATGGAGTCCAGGTACCGCGCCGACGCGTACTTGGCCGTCTTGAGCGCGAACTCGGCGCTGGTCCCGCCCACCACGATCGCCAGATGGTACGGCGGGCAGGCGGCGGTGCCGAGGGAGCGGATCTTCTCCTCGAGGAACTGGAGCATCCGCTTCTCGTTGAGGACGGCCTTGGTCTCCTGGTAGAGGAACGACTTGTTGGCCGAGCCGCCGCCCTTGGCCATGAACAGCAGCTTGTACTCGTCCGGGTGCCCCGCCGGGTCCTCCGCGTACAGCTCGATCTGGGCGGGCAGGTTGTTACCCGTGTTCTTCTCGTCCCACATGGTCAGCGGCGCCATCTGGGAGTAGCGCAGGTTCAGCTTGGTGTAGGCGTCGTACACGCCGCGGCTGATGTGCTCGGCGTCGCTCCCGTCGGTGAGGACGTGCCTGCCGCGCTTGCCCATCACGATCGCCGTGCCGGTGTCCTGGCACATCGGCAGGACGCCGCCCGCCGAGATGCTCGCGTTCTTCAGCAGGTCGAGCGCCACGAAACGGTCGTTCCCGCTCGACTCGGGATCGTCGACGATCTTCCGCAACTGGGCGAGGTGGGACGAGCGGAGGTAGTGCGAGATGTCGTGGACCGCGGTCTCGGTGAGCAGGCGCAGGGCCTCGGGATCGACCTCGAGGAACCTCCGTCCCGCCGCCTCGGTGACGCGCACCCCCTCGGTCGTGATCAGGCGGTATTCCGTCTCGTCCGGGCCCAGCGGCAGCAGGTCGGTGTAGTCGAACTCGGGCATCCTCGGTCCCTTGCGTCATCGCGTTTTCCCCACAGCGTACGGCTCTGCCGAGGCGGTTCCGCTTCGCCCTTCTTTTGATCGAATTTATAGGTCAATAGGGGCATAAAACGGGATAATTAGCCCTGATGGCATGAGGGGGAGGCCATGGGGACCGAAGTCATGATGATGATCTTCTTCGGTGCGGGGATCATGGTCGCGCTGGCGTTCTCGCTGCTCGCGATCGTTCTGCACGAGATCCGCGACGAGCGTAAGAACCGGTCGTCCGAAGTCCGAGCGAAATCCCGGCGATGACGACGGCCGCGCCGGCGAGGTCCGCCGCCGACGGCAGGCCCAGACCGAGGACCACCGAGGTGCTGATCGCGCCGACCGGGATCATCCCGGCGAACAGTCCGGCGCGGTCGGCGCCCAGCCGGGGCAGCGAGTCGTACCAGAGGAAGAACGCCACCGTGGTCACGATGAGAGACAGGTAGCCCAGACCCAGCGCCTCGGGGACCGTAGGCATCCTGAACATGGCCTGCCCGTCCATGACGAAGCCGATGACCAGCAGGAACGGGACGGCGAGGGCCGTCGCGTAGGCCGAGACCCGGATCGGGCCCAGCGAGGGCAGCAGGGGCAGCGCGAGGAGCGAGAAGCACACCTCGCAGGCGAGCGCGCCGAGCGACCACATCAGGCCGGGCAGGTTGCCGCTGCCGAACCCCGTCGCGAGCAGCGCGCCGGCGACCACGACCAGGGCCGCGGCGATCACCTTCGGAGAGGGGAGCGACGGCCCCGACCCCCGTGCCAGCGGGCCGAGGACGGCGAGCGCCAGCGGCACCGTGGCGAGGACCGTGCCCGGCAGCGCGGGACTCGACGCCCTGGCGGCCTCGATCACGCACACGTTGAAGATCACCAGTCCGGTCAGGGACAGGCCGCAGAGCAGCCCCCAGGCGGGCGGCCCGAGCCTCGCCTGCCGTACGGGACCCCGGATTCTGGCGACGGCGAGAAGGATCACGGCGGCGAGCGCGTAACGCAGGGCCTGCCCGCCGTAGAGGGGGTAGCCGCCGATGAGGCCGGAGACGGCGGCCAGCGTGCCCACCATGAACATCGCCCCGGCCGCGCCCGCCGCGGCGGGCAGGGTCACGGGACGGGGAACGGTCTCGCTGAGGGAAGTCACGTGTGGAGATGTTAGGAAGCCAATGGTTCACTGAACGGGTCCAATCGGGCAGCGGAATCGAGTACCAATGGCAGATCTGCATCTCACGCTCGACCGGAGCGCGGGCGGGCTAGCCGCTCAGGTCGCCCGCGAGCTGAGAGAGTCGATCCGGTCGGGGCGCCTGGCCCGGGGCACCCGCCTTCCGGCCACCAGGGACCTCGCCAGGGACCTCGGACTGTCGCGTGGCGTCGTCGTCGAGGCCTACGAGCAGCTGGTCGCAGAGGGCTTCCTGGAGGCGAGGGTCGGTGCCGGTACCCGGGTGGCGGCCGCGCCCAGCCGGACCCCCTCGGTCGTGGACGACCGGCCCGAGCCGGCCGCGCCGTACTACGGGCACCGGCCGACCTCGCCCGACCTGACGGCGTTCCCCCGCCAGGCGTGGCTCGCGGCGATCAGGCACGTGCTCACGACGGTGCCCAACGACGCGCTGGACTACGGCGATCCCGGCGGCGTCCCGGAGTTGCGCGAGCAGTTGGCTCCGTATCTGCGCCGGGTGCGTGCCGCGGACGCCACGCCGGAGAACCTGGTGATCGTCACCGGCATGGCGCAGGGACTCAGCCTGGTCATCCGCGTCCTGGCGGAGCGGGCGGGGCGCAGGGTGGCCCTCGCCGTCGAGGACCCCACGAGCCCGCGCCAGCTCCCGCTGCTGGCCCGTGCGGGGGCCGAACTGATCCGGGTGCCCGTCGACGAGGAGGGCATGGTCACCGAGGACCTGGCGGGGACGGGAGCCGAGGTCGTCCTTCTCACACCCGCGCACCAGTACCCGACGGGGGTCGTGCTCTCCCCCCGCCGACGGGCCGAGCTGATCGCCTGGGCGTCGAGGACCGGGGCCGTGCTCCTGGAGGACGACTACGACGCCGACTTCCGCTTCGACCGCGAGCCCGTGGGCTGCCTGCAGGGGCTCGCCCCCGGCCGGGTCGTCCTGGCGGGCAGCGTCAGCAAGTCGCTCGCCCCCGGGCTGCGGCTCGGCTGGCTGGTGGCCCCGCCGCACATCGCCGGGTTAGTACGGCGGGCCAGGGGGGAACTCGACCTCGGCTCTCCCGTCATCGACCAGCACGCGCTCGCCCACCTCGTCGGGTCGGGGGGCTACGACAGGCACCTGCGCCGCATGCGCAGGGAGTACCGGGTACGCAGGGACGCACTGGTGGACGCCCTCGCCGAGCACCTTCCGGAGATCACGGTGCACGGGATCTCCGCGGGCCTCCACCTCTACGCCGAACTACCGGACGGCAGGCAGGAGGCCATCACCGAGGCGGCCAGGGCCGCCGGGCTGAGTGTCGATCCGGTGACCCGGGACGGAGCGAGGAGACGGCCCCCCGCGCTCGTCATCGGATTCGCGCGGCTGCCCGCCCACCGCATCCTGCGGGCGGTCGAGGAGGTCGCCGGGCGTCTCGGATAGGCCGTCCGGCGACCTGCGTCAGGAGGTGGCGGGCGCCGTGACGGCGGGAGCCGTACGAGGCTGGAAACCCCGTGCGAGCAGGATGATCACGGCGGCGAGCACGAGCGGCGCGGTGAAGGCGATCCGGTAGTCGGCGGCGTCCGCGATGCCGCCGACCAGGGCGGCGCCCACGATGAAGCCCACGTAGTTGAACAGGTTGACCCGCGCGATCGCCACGCCGGTCCCCGCGGGGTCCAGGCGGCCGGCCGCCGAGAACGACTGGGGGGCGACGACCGACAGGCCGATTCCGGTGAGCGCGAAGCCGGCGATGGCCAGCGGCTCGGAGGGCGCGACGACGATCGCGACGAAGCCGAGCGTGGCCACCGCGCCGCCGATCCTGACGATGAAGGCAGGCCCCCACCTGCGGACGGCGAGGTCGCCCCCGATCCTGACGACGAACGTGGTCGCCTGGTAGGCGCCCAGCGCGAGCGGCACGACCGCCGCCGACGCGTGCATGACCTTGTCCATGAAGACGGAGCCGAAGTTGGAGATCGACGAGTCGCCCACGTAGAGGAAGGCCATCGCGAGGCAGAGCGGGATGATCGCCTTCCAGGGGACCTGGGGGCCGGCGTGTGCGGCCTCCACCTCCACGTGCTCCTCCTCCGGCGTGCAGAGCCAGTTGGAGGCGACCAGCGAGATGACCGCGGCGGGGGCCAGGGCGATCGCGAACGTGGCGGGCAGGGCGAGATCCATGCCGCCCGCCGCGGACGCCCACAACGCTCCGATGACCGCCGCGGCGCTCCACAGGGCGTGGAAGCCCGTCAGGACGGGCCTGCCGTACCGGCGCTCGACGGTGACGCCCTGCATGTTCATGCCCGCGTCGACCCCGCCGAGGCTGAGCCCGAACAGGACGTTGGCCGCCACGAGAGTCGGGACGTTGGGGGCGGCGCCGGCCAGGACGACCGCCACACACGCGAGCGGCTGGACGAACCTGAGGATCCAGCGGCTGCCGAACCGCGTCGCGAGGCTTCCCGCCACCACGCTGCCGATCCCGGCGATGACCGGGACGACGAGCAGCAGGATCGACAACTCGCCGTCGGTGAGCCCGTGCTTCTTCTGCAGCGCGGAGACCTGGGTGAGCAGGGTGGCGAACGTGAGGCCCTGGACGAAGAAGACGGCGAAGGTGGCGAGACGCGCCCGCCGGTCGCGTGGCTGGGGCACCGCGGCCTCCACGAACATGAGGGGGGTTCAAGTTCCGTCAGACTAGGAGCCGTGGACCGTAGGGTCAATGGCCGGGTGATCGACCCCAGGAATCGGTTTAGTCTCGAAGATGTGAGCAGCGAGCCCCGCGAGTCCCGGCTGAACAACCTGCTGTCCGCCTTCCTCGCCTCGCGAAGCCCGGACACGCCTCCCGCCGAGGACCTGCGGGCGTCCGACGCGGATCGCGAGCGGGTGATCGCCGCGCTGACGGACGCTGTCACCGACGGCCGGCTCACCCATCCCGAGCATGAGGAGCGCGTCGAGCTGGCCTACGCCGCCCGGACGCTCGGCGACCTCGCCACGCTGACCGCTGACCTGCTCCCACCGGAAGAGCAGCCGGTCCGCATGGACGGCCGCCCGCTGACGGCCTTCTTCCGCAACGAGAGTCGCGGGGGTCGCTGGGTCGTCCCCTCGCACGTCCCCGTCACGTCCCTCGGCGGTCGCGTCACCATGGACCTGTGCGAGGCCCTGCTCCAGTCACGCCGGGTGGTGGTCCAGCTCGCGGTCATGGCCGGCACGGTCACGCTGATCGTCCCCGAGGGGGTACGCATCGTGACCGGTCCGTCGGCGCGGGTGGGTTCCGTGCGCAACGAGGTACGGCTGCCGCCGGGCGCGACCGGTCATGCTCCGGACGCGCCCGTCATCGAACTGGCGGGGTTCGTGTTCGGCGGCAAGGTCGTCGCCAAGTCGCCGCGACGCCCCAGGAAGGGGCTCTTCCGCCGGGACTGACGCCCGTCGTCGAGCCTGCGGACTCGTGTTCGGCGGCCGAGGCCCGCCCTCAGACCGCCGTGTCGAAGTTGATCGCGCTGTAGGCGCCGAGCTTCCACAGCCGGTGCTCGCTCTCGATCTTGCGGATCGTGCCGGAGCGGCCCCGCATGACCAGCGAGTTCGTGACGGCGGCGCCGCCCTTGAAACGCACGCCGTACATCAGTTCGCCATCGGTGATCCCGCTCGCCGCGAAGAACACGTCGTCGGAACGGACCAGGTCGTCGGTCGTCAGAACCTGCCCGAGGTCGAGCCCGGCGTCGAGGGCCTTGGCGCGCTCCTGCGCGTCGCGGGGCCACAGCTTGCCCTGGATGACCCCGCCGAGGCACTTCATCGCGCAGGCCGCCACGATGCCCTCAGGTGTGCCGCCGACGCCGAGCATCAGGTCGACGCCGGTCCCGGCGCGGGCCGCCATGATCGCGCCCGCCACGTCGCCGTCGGTGATGAACCGGATCCGTGCTCCGGTCTCCCTGATTTCCTTGACGATGCCCTCGTGCCGCGGGCGGTCGAGCACGACGACCGTGACGTCGGACGGCTTGGCGCCCTTGGCCTTGGCCACCGCCTTGATGTTGTCGGCGACGGGCGCCTCGATGTCCACCTTGTCGGCGGCCTCCGGGCCCGTGACCAGCTTCTCCATGTAGAAGACCGCGGACGGGTCGTACATCGAGCCGCGCTCTCCGACGGCGATGACGGAGATCGCGTTGTTCATGCCGAGGGCGCAGAGCCGGGTGCCGTCGATGGGGTCGACGGCCACGTCGCACTCGGGGCCGGTGCCGTCGCCCACCTCCTCGCCGTTGAACAACATGGGCGCGTTGTCCTTCTCGCCCTCACCGATCACGACCACGCCTCGCATGGAGACGGTGTTGATCAGTTGTCGCATCGCGTTCACGGCGGCGCCGTCGGCCCCGTTCTTGTCGCCGCGGCCCACCCAGCGGGCGGCGGCCATGGCGGCGGCCTCGGTCACTCGCACGAGTTCGAGTGCCAGGTTTCGGTCGGGTGCGTGCTCGCCTGTCGCCAGGGCGGCCGGTACGTGGTCGGACATCGATCCCCTTCCCGTCTTCCAGAGATCGTAGTTCCCCGGACCGCCCTTTGTCCGATTGGTCTGGACCTGTTGCCGCAGGTGAAGGGCCATTTGGTCCGGGAGTGCCCCAGGGGAGGCGGGGCGGGATATCGTCGCCGTCATGAGCAGCGACACCGAGCGAACGGTAACAGTACGCACGTCAGAGCGTGGAGCCGCCACGCGGGGTGCGCTTCTCGACGCCGCCAGGGAGATATTCGTCACAAGCGGTTTCGCCGAGGCCGGTGTGACCGAGGTGGTGGCACGTGCGGGGGCGAGCGTGGGCAGCCTCTACCACCACTTCTCCGGCAAGGCCGACCTCTATCTGACGCTCTTCGAGGAGTTCCAGCACCGGCAGACGCAGCGGACCCGGCAGGCGGTCCAGGACGCCAGGACGGCGGGGGAGAACGAGCCGATGCCCCTGTTCCTCGCCGGGGCGCGGGCCTATCTGGAGGGCTGCCTGACCGAGCGCGACCTCGCCGCGCTCTTCCTGCGGGGTGACGCCCCTCCCGGTTTCGAGGTCATCATGCGCGACCGGCTCCGCCAGTGGGCCCGGCGGACGGCGGCCCTGTTCGAGCACGAGGACACCCTGGTCATCGTGGTCACCGGGGCCCTGTCGGCGGTCGTGCAGGAGGTGACCCTCTCCGAGGATCCCGAGGCCGCCCGCAAGCTGGCCGAGGACGCTCTTCTCATCATCGCCCGCACGACCGGGTAATCTGCGGTTACGTGGGACGATTCACCCAGGGTTTCTACGGCTACGCGTTCGCTCTGTTCGTGTGCCTCGCCGCGGTCGGGCTGTTCCTGCTCGTCACGCCGCAGAGCGGGGAGCAGCACGTTCCCAGAGTCAATTACTCGATCGACCAGGCCAACGCCGTACGTGCCGCGTCGTATCCGATCGAGGCGCCCCGGCAGGTTCCGCCGAACTGGGTGCCCAACAGCTCGTCGGTCACCCAGGACGGATCGACCGTGACCTGGCGGCTGGGCTTCGCCACGGGCAAGCAGATGCACGCCCTGGTCGCCCAGAGCAACGAGCAGCCCGCGGCCGAGTTCGCCAACCGGATGGCCAACACCGACAAGGTCACCGGAAGCCGTGAGATCAACGGCACGGCCTGGCAGGAACGATTCCGCTCCGACAAGAACCAGCGATCTCTCGTCCAGATCCAGCCGACCCACGCGGTGGTCGTCACCGGCTCGGCCGACTGGCAGGAACTGACGGATCTGGCCGCCTCGCTCGCCCCCCAGCCCCACGCCGCCACGGCAGGCTGAGGGGCCTTCCGTCAGAAGGGCGCCTCGTCGGCTCCGCCCGTCTGGGGCTCCTGGCGCTGGGCCATCGCCGCGGCCAGCTTCACGCGGGCGCCCTGCAGCCACTCCTCGCAGAGCGCGGCCAGCTTCTCGCCGCGCTCCCAGAGCTCGATCGACTGCTCCAGCGTGAGCCCGCCCGTCTCCAGCCGGCGCACGACCTCGGTCAGCTCTTCCCGGGCCTGCTCGTACGACGGCGTCTGCTTGTCCTCAGCCACGTCCCCCACCATAGAGGCCCTCCGGCGTCGGCATGCCGAGTGTCCGATATGGGCATAAAAGGGCATATTTGAACGTTTTTCACTTAGCACGGCTAACCACTACGACGAAGTCGGGGGACTCGACGATGTGTGGAATCAGCGGCTGGGTCGACTATGAGCGTGATCTCCAGCAGGCACGGGGGACAGCGCAGGCCATGGTGGACACCATGGCCTGCAGGGGACCGGACGCCGAGGGGCTGTGGCTCTCGCCGCACGCGGCCATCGGCCACCGGCGACTCGCGATCATCGACATCGAGGGCGGCCGCCAGCCCATGATCGCCGAGGAGGACGGCCGCCCGATCGCCGTCCTCACCTACAGCGGTGAGGCGTACAACTTCCACGAGCTGCGCGACGAACTGAAGCAGCGGGGCCACCGCTTCCGCACCTCCAGCGACACCGAGGTCGTCCTCGAGGCGTACCTGGAATGGGGCGAGGACTTCGTCGCCCGCCTGAACGGCATGTACGCCTTCGCCATCTGGGACACCCGGCGCGAGGAACTGCTCCTGGTCCGCGACCGGATGGGCATCAAGCCCCTGTACTACTACCCGACCCCCACCGGCGTGCTCTTCGGGTCCGAGCCCAAGGCGATCCTGGCCAACCCGCTGGCGCGGCCGGTCGTCGACGCCGACGGGCTGCGTGAGCTGCTCGCCTTCGTCAAGACCCCGGAGAACGCTGTCTTCCGCGGCATGTACGAGGTGCGCCCCGGTCAGATCGTCCGGATCCGCCGCGAAGGCCTGAGCAAGCGCCGCTACTGGCAGCTGGAGTCCCGCGAGCACACCGACGACCTGGAGACCACCGTCAGGACCGTCCGCGAACTCCTGGACGACATCGTCACCCGGCAGCTCATCTCCGATGTTCCGCTGTGCACGCTCCTGTCCGGAGGGCTCGACTCCAGCGTCGTCACCGCGCTCGCCGCGCGGGCGCTGGAAGGCCAGGACAGAGTCCGGTCCTTCTCGGTCGACTTCACCGGATACACCGAGAACTTCCAGCCGGACGAGATGCGTGACACGCCCGACACGCCCTACGTGCACGACCTCGCGCGGCACGTCGGCTCCGAGCACGCGGACATCATCCTCGACTCGGCCGACCTCATGGATCCGGCCGTGCGGGACGCCGTGCTGCGGGCGCGTGACCTGCCCATCGGCATCGGCGACATGGACACCTCGCTCTACCTGCTCTTCAAGGCGATCCGCGGCCACTCGACGGTGGCCCTGTCGGGCGAGTCGGCCGACGAGGTCTTCGGCGGATACAGGTGGTTCCACGACCCCGAGGCGGTCAACTCCGGCACGTTCCCGTGGCTGGCGGGCGTGGGCCTCGCCGGGCACACCAGCAGGGGGCACTTCCTCGAGGAGCACCTGCTGCGCAAGCTCGACATCCCCGCCTACCGGGCGGACAGCTACCAGCAGGCGCTGGCCGAGGTGCCCAGGCTCTCCGGCGAGACGGGCCTGGAGCGGCGCATGCGGGAGATCAGCTACCTGCACCTCACCCGGTTCGTGCAGATCCTGCTCGACCGCAAGGACCGCATGAGCATGGCCGTCGGGCTCGAGGTCCGGGTGCCCTTCTGCGACCACCGGCTGGTCGACTACGTCTTCAACGCCCCGTGGAGCATGAAGACCTTCGACGGCCGTGAGAAGAGCCTGCTGCGGGCGGCCGCGGGGGACGTCTTGCCGGTCTCGGTGCGTGACCGCGTCAAGAGCCCCTACCCGTCGACGCAGGACCCGTCCTACGAGGAGGCCCTGCGTGCGGAGACCGCCAGGCTGCTCGACGGCGGGGGATTCGCCGCCGAGTCGCTGGTCGACACCGCCAAGGTGCGGGCCATCCTCGCCGAGCCGCTGGCCGCCACCAGCCTCCAGGGCCCCAGGGCCGCGCTGGAGGGCCTGCTCCAGTTCAACACCTGGCTGGAGGACTACGGGACGCGGATCGTCGTCTAGGGCGTCATTCCTGGGCGGTCACGGTCACCCGGTCGTCGGAGAAGCGGATCGTCAGCTCGTCGCCGGGCTTCACGTCGCCGGCCAGCCGTACGACCTCGCCGGAGGCGCGCTGCGCGATCGCGTAGCCGCGCTCCAGCGTGGCGGCCGGTGACAGCGCCACGAGCCGGGCGCGCAGGTGCTCGAGTGAGTCGGCCGAGCGGTCCAGCGACGAGGTGAGGCTGCGCCTGGACCGCTCACGCAGGGCGTCCACCTGCTCGGCCCGGCGGTCCAGCTCGCGGACCGGGTCGGCGAGGGAGGGCCGGGAGCGCACCGAGCCCAGCCACGACAGCTCGCGTTCGACCCAGCCGCCGACGACGCGGCGGCCGCGATCCCTGAGCTGGCGGACCAGCGTGAGCTGCTCGCCGACGTCGGGCACGACCTTCTTCGCCGCGTCGGTCGGGGTGGAGGCCCGGACATCGGCCACGAGGTCCAGCAGGGGGCTGTCCTGCTCGTGGCCGATGGCGCTGACGACGGGCGTACGGCATGCCGCGACCGCGCGTACCAGCGACTCGTCGGAGAACGGCAGCAGGTCCTCGAGAGAACCGCCGCCGCGGGTCACGATGATGACGTCGACCTCCCGGTCGGCGTCGAGCCTGCTCAGCGCATCGGTGACCTCGCCGACGGCATACGGCCCCTGTACGGCCACCGCCTCGACCTTGAACCGGACGGCCGGCCAGCGGCGCCGGGCGTTCTCCAGCACGTCGCGTTCCGCGGCGGAGTCCCGCCCGCAGATCAGGCCGATGGTGGACGGCAGGAACGGCAGCCGTCTCTTGCGGTCCACGTTGAACAGGCCCTCACCCGCGAGGACATGACGGAGCCGTTCGAGTCTGGCCAGCAGCTCCCCGATGCCGACCGGCCGTATCTCCGTCGCGGTGAACGAGAACGAGCCCTTGTTGACCCAGAAGTCCGGCTTCACGTGCATGACCACCCGTGCCCCGTCCACCGGCCGGGGCACGCTCGCCTCGTAGACGTTCCGCGTGCATGTGACCCGTGCGGAGACGTTGGCCACCGGGTCGCGCAGAGTCAGGAACACCGTGCCGCCGCGGGCGGTCAGCTCGGTGATCTGTCCTTCGACCCAGATGGTTCCCAGCTTGCCGATCCACTGGGCGACCATCTGCAGCACCGACCTGATCGGGAGCGGCGCCTCCGGTGACGTCTTCGCGGTCACATGTGCTCCTAGGGCTGGGCTTCGAGCTTGGCCAGGCGGTTCTCGTACAGGCGGACGACCTCGGCGCGGCCCGCGTGCGCCTTCTCGTAGGCGAGCAGGTCCCGGATCTGGTCGATCGACTGGCTCCGGAGCCTCGCGCGAAGTGACGCGATCGTCAGCTCACCGTAGCCGGGCAGCGGCTCCCCTGTGGTGTCCACAGCAGTGTCCACAGCGGTGTCCGCCGCGATCTTCGTCGCGGGGGCCTCCTCGGCGCCGGTCGTGTCCGCGGTCTTCGCGGCCGCCCTGGTCCTCGGCTTCGCGGCCGTCTTGGCGGTCGTCCTGGGGGCCGCCTTGGCCCTGGGCTTGGCCGGAGCCTTCGCCGGGGTCTTGGCCGGAGTCTCCACGGGCGTCTCGGTCTCCACCGCGGCTGCCGTCGGAGTCTCCACGGGCGTCTCGACCGCCGCCGGCGTCTCCACGGCCTCGGCCGTGGCCGCCGCCGGCGCCTCCACCGGCGTCACTGCCGGCGTCTCTGCGGGCGCTTCCGCCTCGGCCTTCTTGCTCTCCTGCCGCGGCGCGTAGATCACCGGCTCACGCCGTGCGGGCTTGGGCTCCTCCGCCTGGGGGGCGGCCGGTTCCTCGTGCGCGGCGGCGGGCTCGGTGGTCGCGGTCCGCGTGGTGTCCGCCGCCTCCTTCTCCTCGGACGTCGTCAGCCGCTTGAGCGCCGTCCTGACACGGTCGCTGAGGAGCAGTGCGTGCCCGACGCTGCTCAGAGCAGTCTGGAGGGCGTTCACAGGCAGGTCTTTTGCCTTGTCGCGAAGCTGATCGCGGCGATGTAGAGCGTCGCGTAGCGGTTTCGTAATGGTTCTAAGGACGGACATCGCTGCTCCTGGGGAGATATTTCGGTGGACGTCCAGTCTCGCAAGACCGGGGTCAAGAGGCGGCTGGCGTTCCACATAGCATAGGAACATGGATTCAGAGACCCCTCGGGCCCGCCGTGTCCTGCTCGCCAAACCGCGCGGTTACTGCGCCGGAGTGGATCGAGCCGTCGAGGCGGTCGAGAGGGCGCTCGACCAGTACGGCGCGCCCATCTACGTGCGTAAGCAGATCGTGCACAACACCCACGTGGTGAAGCGGCTCGAGGCCAGGGGCGCTGTGTTCGTCGAGGAGACCGAGCAGGTCCCCGAGGGCGCGATCGTGGTGTTCTCCGCCCACGGCGTGGCGCCGAGCGTCCACGAGGAGGCCGCCGGCCGCCGTCTCAAGACGATCGACGCGACCTGCCCGCTGGTCACGAAGGTCCACAACGAGGCGAGGCGGTTCGCCGCCAAGGACTACGACATCCTGCTCATCGGCCACGAAGGCCACGAGGAGGTCGAAGGGACCGCGGGAGAGGCGCCGCAGCACATCCAGCTCGTCGACGGATTCGACGGCGTGGAGGGCATCGAGGTCCGCGACCCGGAGAAGGTGGTCTGGCTCTCCCAGACGACGTTGTCGGTCGACGAGACCGAGGAGACCGTCGCCCGGCTGCGCGGCCGCTTCCCCAATCTGATCGACCCGCCGAGCGACGACATCTGCTACGCCACGTCGAACCGGCAGACCGCCGTCAAGGAGATCGCGGCCGAGTCCGAGCTGGTCATCGTGGTCGGCTCCACCAACTCCTCCAACTCCAAGCGGCTGGTGGAGGTGGCCAAGGACTACGGCGCCGACGCCTCCTACCTCGTGGACGACGCATCGTTCGTCCAGGAGGAGTGGCTCGACGGCGTGACCACCGTCGGCGTCACGAGCGGCGCGTCCGTCCCCGAGGAGCTGGTGGACGGCGTGCTGGCACGGCTCGCCGAACTCGGCTTCGTCGACGTGCAGGAGGTCGAGTCCGTCAAGGAGAGCATGCGGTTCGCCCTGCCGCACGAGCTGCGGCGCGATCTGCGCACCGCCTGATCGAGGCCCGCCCGATCAGGGCTCAGTCGTCGGTGGTCTTGCCGTACACGCGGGGCTCGAAGTAGCCCTCGGGCTCGGGCGCGTAGGCTCCCTCGCTGCTCACCCGCTGCTTCGGGATGCCCGGGGTCTTGACGGCGAGGTCGTGCCGGAGATCGCGCACGTTGTCGGGTAGGCCCCGCGGCCAGGCGATCCCCAGCACCAGAGCCGAGCCGCCGAACAGCCAGGGCGCACCGGACGACAGCGCGGTGAACAGGCCGAGGCCGAGCGTCTGCACCATCGAGTCGGCCCCGATCGACCGGACGACCTCGATGAACGTCGTGGCGGTGAAGAAGACCAGCGGCGGGGTCACGACCATCGGCAGAAGGTCTCGCTGCTGCACGAGCAGGGCGACGCCTATGCAGCCGGCGACGAACGCCGGTCCGGGGAGGGAGACGATCTGCCCCAGGAGCGTGACGATGAAGAGCAGTGCGACGGCGCCACGGGCCGTCAGCTTGAGCCTTGCCTGATCGGTGCCTGTCATGAGCCCCCCTTACGACAAGTCTCGCGTCAATTTACCGTTCTGGCGCGGGAATGGAGGGTGGCTTACCTGCTCTTCACCTTCCACTTCCGGTATCCCGACGAGCCGGGGGACCTCCTCGACGAGTTCCGGCGAGTTGAGCGGCGTGCTCACCAGGCCGAGGTCGTTCATCTTGCGGGCGCTGACGAGCACCCGGGTCTCCAGCGACCCCACGGTCTGGTTGTAGGCGACGACCGCCCTCGACAGCGCCTTGCCCAGGCCGTCGACGTGGCGGCCGAGGTTGCCCAGCCGCTCGTACAGCTCCTTGCCGAGGTCGAAGACCGCCCTGGCGTTCTCGCTCAGCGCCGCCTGCTGCCAGGCGTACTGGGCGGTCCGCAGCATGGTGATCAGCGTGGTCGGGGTCGCGATGTGCACGCGCCGCTTCATCGCGTATTCGAGCAGCGCGGGATCGCGCTCCAGCGCGGGCGCGAGGAACGCCTCACCGGGGATGAACAGGACCATGAACTCGGGGGACGGGCTGAACGCCTGCCAGTAGGTCTTGGCGGCCAGCCGGTCCACGTGCTCGCGCAGATGGCGGGCGTGCGCGTCGAGCCGTGCCGAAACCAGTTCGGGGTCGGTCGCCTCAGCGGCCTCCAGATACGCCGCGAGGGACACCTTGGAGTCGACGATGATGTTCTTGCCGCCGCTGAGCCGTACGACCATGTCGGGGCGGACGAGCCCGTCCCTCGTCGCGGCGCTGACCTGCTCGTCGAAGTCGCAGAACCGGGCCATGCCGGCGATCTCGGCGACGCGGCGCAGTTGAAGCTCTCCCCAGCGGCCGCGTGCCTCCGGCCGCTGGAGGGCCCTGACGAGGGCCGTCGTCTGCGTCTTGAGCTGCTCTGAGCTGGCCCTGACGAACTCCATCTGCTTGCTCAGCTCGGCGCGGGCGGCCCGGGAGCCCGACTCGGTCTCCCTGAGCTGCTCCTCGACCCTCGCGAGCGTCTCCTTGAGCGGCGCGACCAGGCCTTCGACGGCCTGGCGCCGCTGGTCGAGATCGCCCGCGGCCTCGGCCCGCGTGGTGTTGAGCCGGTTCTCCGCGAGTTCGAGGAAGCGGAGGTTGGCGACGTCGAGGGCCCGCGCGGACAGGGCCTGGAACCTCTCGGGAAGTTGGGCGTCGACGTAGGCCATCCTGTCCTCGGCCGCCTGCGCCCGTGCCCGGGCCTCGGCGAGCTTGACGGCGGAGTCGGCCGCCTCACGGGTCATCCGGCCCCGCCCGAGGGCGAAACCGACGACGAGCCCGGCGAGGAGCCCCACGGCCAGCCAGAGTGCGAGAGCCACGACATCCACGGTGTGGATGATCCCAGGTTGTCCCTTCCATGACGTGGAGGCGCGCTCACCCGGGCGCGCCTGAGGGCGCGCTGAAGCGCTGATGTCCTGCTCACCGGCGGAGGCCCGTAAACTCGGCCAACGTGAGCCTGAGCATCGGCATCGTCGGCCTGCCCAACGTCGGCAAGTCCACGCTTTTCAACGCCTTGACCAAGAGCGGCAACGCCCTGGCGGCGAACTATCCGTTCGCCACCATCGAGCCCAACGTGGGCATCGTCGGCGTCCCCGACTCGCGGCTGGGCCGGCTGGCGGAGATCTACGACTCCGTTCGGATCCTGCCCGCCAAGGTCGAGTTCGTCGACATCGCGGGGCTGGTCAAGGGAGCCTCGGAGGGACAGGGCCGGGGCAACCAGTTCCTGGCCAACATCCGCGAGACCGACGCCATCTGCCAGGTCATCCGGGTCTTCACCGACCCCGACGTCACCCACGTCGACGGCGACGTCTCGCCCGCGCGCGACATCGAGACGATCAACACCGAGCTGATCCTCGCCGACCTCCAGACGATCGAGAAGGCGGTCCCGCGGCTCCAGAAGGAGGCGCGGACCAACAAGGACCGCAAGATCCTCCTGGAGGCCGCCGAGGCCGCCGCCAAGCTGCTGGACACCGGGACGACGCTGTACGCCGGTGCGAAGGCGGCAGGGATCGACCTCGCCGACCTGCGTGAGCTGCACCTGCTGACGGCCAAGCCGTTCCTGTACGTGTTCAACCTCGACGCGGACGAGCTCACCGACGACGACCTGCGGGCGAAGCTCTCGGCGATCGTCGCCCCCGCGGAGGCCGTCTTCCTCGATGCCAAGATCGAGTCCGAGCTGGTCGAGCTGCCCGACGACGAGGCGCTGGAACTGCTGCAGTCGGTCGGGCAGGAGGAATCCGGCCTGTCCCAGCTGGCCAGGGTCGGCTTCGAGACGCTCGGCCTGCAGACCTACCTGACCGCGGGGCCCAAGGAGGCCCGGGCCTGGACGATCCGCAAGGGCGCCACCGCGCCCGAGGCCGCCGGTGTCATCCACACCGACTTCCAGCGCGGCTTCATCAAGGCCGAGGTGGTCTCGTTCGACGATCTGGTCGAGGCGGGGTCGATGACCGCCGCCAGGTCCGCCGGCCGGGCCCGGATCGAGGGCAAGGACTACATCATGCGTGACGGCGACGTGGTGGAGTTCCGCTTCAACGTCTGAGACGGCCCCGTTTCCCCAGGTCAGGCGTTCAGGTTGTCGACTTGGGGCACGTCCCCGCCGTCGACCCGGGCAAGCCCGACAGGCCACCTCCTCCGTCGCCGGCCCGTTGCCGCTTCGCGGCTGGGTCGACGGCAAACGGGATGGAGTAGAGGGACCGTCTGTGAGACGAGCGCCGGGGCGTCCTAGGCGTGGGGTGCTTCGTCCGCTAGTGGTGGCCTGTCTGCTGCGGTGATGCCGGTCAGTCGGCAGAGAGCAGCGAATCCATTCGGCGTGCCGGGCCAGTGTCGCTCCAATGCGTTCAGGCCGGCGCGACGAACGACACTACGAAGGACGGCGGTGACAATGATCGCGTCATCGGCGTAGCCGAGAAGAGGGATGAAGTCGGGGACCAGGTCGAAGGGGATCGCTAAGTAGACCATCAGCATGGTGAGCCGAACCCGGACGCCGCGAGGAAGAGTCGTGTCGCCTGCCAGGCGACGTAAGAGCCGTAACAGGTCCGGCAGGATGCGCAGTGCTTCCTTCAACAGACCGGCCTTGGGCCGAACGATGATGAGCGCTGCGATCAGTAGGAGCCAGCTCGCCAGCACCGCGATAGCGATACCCACTGCGATGTCCCACCACATGCGTTACTCCTCGGCCGCGTCGTCTTCGGAGAGCGGTGCTTTGCCGCCGCTGTGGGGACGATTGAATCCGGCGGTGTCAGCGTGTAGGGCCGCACGCTCGAAGTCGGCCAGCGCGTGCCGGCACTGTTGGACCGCCGCACGTGCCGCGGCTCCGCCTGGGGCGTTGAAATAGTCGCGGGCCGCGATCCCCGCCAGCCACTTCTCGAAGCGCTCTAGGTCGGCCTCGGATTCTTCGACTTCGGCATACGTCGCACGCCCGCGAGCGGTTTCGGTTTGGATCTCGGCGAGGAACGCAGGGGTGCGTTCGACTACCTCGGCATACTCCGCGTCACGTTCCGCCCGTTGTTCGGCCACAAGAGCCTCGTGCTCTTGCGAGTCGGTCACCCTGACATGCAGCATGCGCGCCTGCCCGCCCTGGTCCCGAACCCGAGCAACGAGCCTGACGACGGGCTTGACCACATCAGGCCGATCAGGTAGCAGACAAACGGACTGCTGAAGGTACAAGGCGCCGAGCTTGCGCAACTGCCGCCATACATACACGCGCAGCGAGGCCACCTGGCCAGTCGAGGCAGTAACCAGCAGCCAGTTCGGCCCCACATCCACGCCAGCGCTAATGTAACGAGCGTAACATTTCAAAGTTACGCTTGTTTGTTACGCGTTGGAGAGACGGTTGCGGGTGGCCACGGCTCGGGCTGCGGGGATGCTGCCGATCACGAGCAGGCTCAGTGCGACATCACCCAGGACAAGGGGGCGACCCGGCAACACGAAGACTGCGACTGTCAGCGGGCTGCTGGCGAACATGGACCAGGCCGCCCATCTCGGGATGACTCTGGCTCGGCGCAGCGCGATAGCGAGCAACATGTAGGCCACCAGATGCCCGACGATGTAGACGAGCAGGTAGCCGCCCATCACCGCGTCGTTCGCGAACTGGTCCGACAGCGTGGCGTACGAACCGTTGTCGGGTAGGGCGGCCATGGCCATGGTGAGGTCGTCCAGGGCGGTCAGAGCGGAGAACGGCAGCCAGCCCACCACCGCGAGCAGCCCGCCGATCGTGGCCGGCCACGGCGCCCGGGCATAGGAGAGATACGCGAGGCCGACCGCTCCGAGAGGGAGCAGGAAAGAGGCGAGGACGTACGCGACCAGGTGCATGGTGTTGGTGATCGGATTCGCGGCGGCGTTCGCCGCGATGCTCGTCGAGCCGTCCTCGTGGACGGCCGGTATGAGGATGCTGCCGACGTCGTAACCGAGCGGTCCGCCGACGATCGCCACCGCTAGGACAAGCCGCCATAGCCGCTCGTATCCGGGCATTTTCTCGGGAGAATTCTCGTCCGGAGTGGGTGAATCTCCTGTGTGCTCATTCAGGGTCACCGGGCGGGATGAGCGCCCGAACGCGGAGGGGATCATTTCCGGTACCTCCTGGGAGCCGCCGACGTCGCAACGAGGAGTTGAGGAGGGCTCGCCGTTGCGGTGCTGCCCCTTAGCTTTCCGCTCGGCCATGGGCCACGTCGTCAGGTGCCCGGCGGCACTTCATCTACGCAAGCCCCGGTATCCGGGGATCCCTGCGTACGTTGCCGAACGTAGGCGGGTGGAAACCGCGCAGGTCAACTGGTGCGGCCGGGGTGGACCAGGCCGGATTCGTAGGCGAAGACGACCAGTTGCGCGCGATCGCGGGCGGCGAGTTTGACCATTGCCCGGGAGACGTGGGTACGGGAGGTCGCAGGGCTGATGGTCAGCCGATCGGCGATCTCCTCGTTGGACAACCCCCGGGCCACCAGGGCGACGACCTCCCGTTCCCGCGCGGTGAGGAAATCGAGCGCCTGCGCGGCGGGCCCGGTCGGTGTGGGAGCAGCGGCGAACGCTGTGACCAGTCGGCGTGCGGCCTGGGGGGAGAGCAACGCGTCGCCGGCGGCGGCCACCCGGATGCCGCGCAGCAGTTCAGCGGGTTCGGCGTCTTTGAGTAGGAACCCAGATGCGCCCGCACGAATCGCCTCGAAGACCAGCGCGTCCTCATCGAATGTCGTCAAGATGAGCACCCGCACGTTGGACAGTTGTGGGTCGGCGGCGATCGCCCGCGTTGCCGCCAGCCCGTCCAACACCGGCATGCGGATATCCATCACGATCACATCCGGGCGATGGGCACGAGCGGCGTCGAGCGCCTGCTGTCCGTCGTCGGCCTCGGCGACGACCTCCAGGCCGGGTTCGGCCGTCAGGAGCGCCCGTAACCCGGAACGGATCATCACCTGGTCATCGGCGAGCACAACACGCAGCACGCTCACTGTTGCGCCCCCAGCGGCAGCCGGGCGTGCAGGGTGAAGCCGCCGCCGGAAGCCGGGCCGGTCTGCAACTCGCCACCGACCCCTCTGGCCCGTTCAGCCAGCCCACGCAATCCATGGCCAGGGCTGCGCACCGGTACGGCAGGGCCGACGCCGTCGTCTATGACTTCGATCTCCAGCCAGCCGTGAACGGTTCCGACATGGGTCCGAGCACGGGCGCCGGGTCCGGCGTGGCGCATCACGTTGGTCAACGCCTCCTGAACGATTCGATAGGCAGCGGCAGAGATCACATCCGGGATCGCGCGGCTCTCCAGGTCGATGGCCAGATCCACGTCCAAGCCGGTCGCGCGCACCGACGTCACCAGCGCATCCAGGTCCGCCAGGCCGGGCGCGGCCTGCGGCGGCTCCCCACCCGGCCCTCGCACAACCGCCAATGCGGCACGCGCTTGTGCCAGCGCGTCGTTGCTGACCTGACGGATCGCGTGCAACGCCTCCCGAGCCTGTTCCGGCTGATCGTCCACCAGGTGCAGTCCGACGCCGGCCTGCAGGCTGATCGTGGCCAGGCTGTGGGAGAGCACGTCATGCAGCTCTCGGGCGATCCTGAGCCGCTCCTCGACCACCCTGCCGGCTGCTCCCTCCTCGGCAAGCTTCCGGCGAACTTGCGCGGCCCGGGCGGCCAGGACCGTGACCACCGTCCATACCAGCGCGATTGTGATCATCGGGGCAGGCTGCCAGCCTTCCGGCGGCCCGGTGGCGACCGCCACTCCCACCCCGCCGATCGTGGCGAACGGAACCCACACGCGCGCTTCGGTGACCCCGAAGACCAGCGCCAGCAGACCCGCGAACGCGCCCAGATAGATAGGCCAGCCAGCGAACCGCAACCCCAGGTAGGCCACTGCTGTGCCCACGGTCAGCGTGAAGGCGAGCAGCGGGTTGACCCGCCGCAGAGCCAACGCCAACCCGCACACCACCAACAGCGCCAGCCCGAGCGCGGTTACGGGACGTGCCTCTGGCTGGGTCACCCGAGCGACTTGCGACATCAGGGCCATGAACGTGGCGAAGATTACCGCCATAGCCGCGTCCACTGCAGAACCTGCACGCATGATCACAGAATAGACATCTACTGAGCACGGCCCACCCGATAAAGCGCGTCCTCGGGGCGCGTACGGGGCACAAGACACCGTGAACTTCCGGCAACGAACAACCACCGACGTGAAGCCAGAAGCCTGCCCGACCAGCGCGGCGAGTTCAATGTCCCAGGTCGGCTGAGTGGCGATCAGAGTTCCGCTTCAACGTCTGAAACGGCCCTGTCCTCGGCAGAAGGGTTGGTGCGTCGCCACCACCAGTCGGCAGAGGTCGAGTTCGACGAGAACGGCGAGCGCGAAAACGGGTGGATCTCGCGGATGGTGGTCGCCTAGCTTGGGTCCTCACCCCAACGTGAGGACTTCGCGCGCATGACGCCGCCTGCTCTTTAGACCTGACACTTCCTGCGCATCGGTCGCCGACGACGCCGTCGGCTCTGTTTTCCATGCTCTTCGTCAGGTCTTCAGAGAGATCATGTCTTCACATCCTCATATCGTGCTGCCCTGGGTGGTGCGGCGCACCCGCCTGCCTCTGCTCGCCCTCCGGTGCGTGGCCTGCCCTTCCGGCCGGGCCACCGTCGGCGACGGCAGATTCCGCGTCAACGCCAACGGCAAACTTCTCGACGTCTGGCTCCTGGTCAACTGCGTTTCCTGCGGCTGGACCAGCAAGCTCACCGTCCACGATCGCGTCCCGGTCCGCTCACTGCCCGCTGACCTTCTGGCCGCTTACTCGGCCAACTCGCCTTCCCTCGTCGTGGATACCCTTCTCGACCCGTTGATCGCCCGGCGCAACCGGTTCGCGCTCGATTGGGACGGGTGCTGGGAACTCCACGCATCTCCGGTTCCCGAGGATCCGTGGCCCCTTCAGATCACGGTCACCTTCGACGATCCCGTGCCAGTCCGTCCCGAACGGCTCATCGCTCATGGATTGGGCATCAGCCGTAATGAGATCGCTCGCAGAGTCAAGATCGATATCCCGCTGAACCGCAGGACGAAACTGGATTTCTCATTCGTCCTGGTGTGGTCGGTTCACTAGCCCCAGGGTTCGGCGCGACGCTCTCCGCCAAGGCAGAACACGGCTGTGCCGGGTTCTGCCTTCGGCAGCGCTTGACTACTCACGTGAGCCCAGAAGGCCGCGACCTGCGGATGGGAGCCGCGCCGACCCAGCGGTTATAGGCGTCCATGTCGACGTTGCTGCCGCACACGATGGTGACCACATGTCGGCCGGCGAAGCGGTCACGGTCTTCGAGGATCGCCGCGATGCCGAGCGCGGCCGACGGTTCGACGACGAGGCCGGCGTGGTCGAGGAGCATCCGCATACCGGCGATGATCGACGCCTCCTGGACCAGGACGGCGTCGTCGGCGACCAGGAGGAGGTCGTCCAGGACGGCCGGGATGGGACGCCGGCCGGCGACGCCGTCGGCGATGGTGTCGGTCGAGTCGGTGGTGACGACGCGCCGTTGTCGCCACGAGTGTGTCATCGCCGGTGCGCCGAGCGGCTGGATGCAGATCACCTCGACTTCGGGCGCCAAGGCCTTCACCACATGACCCACACCGGTGGCCAGCGCCCCGCCGCCGAGAGCGATCAGGACGGCGTCGAACGACGGCACGGTGTCCACCAGTTCCAGGCCGATGGTCGCCGCACCCTCGCAGGTCTCGATGTCCAGGCTGTCTTCGACCAGGCGGATCCCGTCGTGGCGCGCGATGGCCGCCGCCCGCTCGCGAGCCATGTCGAAGTCACCGTCCACCAGCTCCAGCCGGGCGTCCAGTGCGCGGATGCGATCCAGCTTGGCCGCAGGCGCGAAGCGGGATGCCACGACGGTGACGTCGAGCCCCCGGCCGCGACCGGACCAGGCGAGGGCTTGGCCGAGGTTGCCCGCGCTGGCGCACACCACGGCTCGAGGGCCATGGTCAGCGAGCAGGCTCGCGACCACCTCGGTGCCGCGGGCCTTGAAGCTGCGGACCGGGTTCGCCGTCTCGAGCTTGATGCTCACCGAGCACCCGAGGTCTGGCTCCATCGCCTCGCAGCGGTACAGCGGAGTGTCGAGAAAAATCGGGTCGATCACCCGGCGACCCGCCCGGATCCGAGCAGTGTCGAGGCGCGTCTCCTGCATGGCACAGCAGCTTAGGTGGACGCTTGAACGGAAGGAGGGGCCACTCGGACGAGTGGCCCCTCCGCCACGCGACGATGCGCGGCTAGACTCCAGGCGGCAGTTCAACCGTGCTCTGCTGTAACGGGCGCGGCCTCGGGAGGGTGTTCCAGCACCCTCTCGGGGGTCCGTCCAACTGGACGGCGCCTACTCGCAGAAGACACGAACTCTGGCATCGGCCTGGTCGACCTCCACCGTCATCTCGTCGAGGTGCTCCACGAGCGCCTCGAGCTGTTCGGGCTTGAGCTGCGTCAGGTCGAACGGCACTCCCGACTTGTTCAGCTCGGCGGTGGCCTTGCCCAGTGCCTGCGGCGGGATCAGAGCCGCCAGCCGTACGCCGGCCCGCAGGAGCTGGAGCGGCACCCGGACGTTGACTCGCGTCGGCTCGTCGTTCTCCAGGGCGTCCACCATCACCCGCAGGTACTTCGCCTTGCCCTTCGGCCGGGCGTCGAGACTCGACGCCGCCGGCGGCTGGTCCCGCTCGAGCGCGGCGATGAGCTGCTCCGCCTCCTCTGCGGTGATCTTTCCCTCGGCCAGCATGTCGAGGATGTCCTTGCGCTGTTCGTTCATCGGAACCTCTCCTATCTGATGGTTACGAGCACAGCCGTACGGCTCTGCTCGATGTCGACCCGGGTGCCGGGCAACGCGGAGATGACGCGCCAACTGGTGCCGAGTGCCCGCACCACACTGACGCCGAACACGAGGCAGGCCACGGCCGCCGCCAGTACGGCCAGGACCACGACCGGTGAGAACACGAGCACCACGGGGAGTACCGGGACCCAGATCCGGATGGGACGGCCGTCCGGGCGCTCGACCCGTACGGTCACCAACTGCGGCATCATGTCCGGCCCTCCAATTCGGACAATGCCTGCTGTGCGGTGATCTCGCCGAGGCGCAACCGATCGATGATGTCGGCCCGCGACGGCGCCGGATCGGTCTCGACGAAGTCGAGCATCTGTGTGATCCGGTTCAGTCGCGATTTGATCGTCGGGTAGCTCACCCCGAAGATCCGCTCCATCTCCTTGATGGAGCCGTGGCACCGCACGAACGCCGTGACGAAGACCTGATCCTCGACGTTGAGCTGAGCCAGTTGCGGTAGCTCGAACTCGCCCTCGATCGCGACGCCACTGCCTGCCAGGCGCACCCGCTCGACGACGAACGGCCGACCCCGGGTCAGGTTCGTGAGTTCCTGCCAGTCCATCGCCTGCTCTGTCATATTTAAAGTTCTACCCGACAGATTCTTAACTTTCAAGATGTTGATCTTAACTTTCTAAAACCAGCACTTCATTGGGGCTGAGCCTCGGGCCTGGGACGTACAGAGGTTAGGATCGGCCTCTTGATCTCGAAGGGCCGAAGTCGGGGGGAACGGTGGATCTGGGCCGTCGGGGACTGCTCGTACTCGGTGCCGCGGCCGTCCTCGCGGCATGTGCATCTCAGGAGCCGTCCTCCCAGTCTTGGGAGGACAAAGCAGGTGAGGTCCGCACAGACGCGGTTCCACTGGAACGTCGTTTCCCCGTGTTCGGCCGGCTCTCCGACGCTCACTGGCTGGGTGCGACGCTGGGGTCCGACTCACGGATCTCGGTTCCCGGCCCCTCCGATGTCCGTGTGGTGGGTGTCGCCCAGCTTCGGGAAGGCGAGGGTGCGCTCATCGTTGCGGCGCGACAGTCTGATTTCCGTCCCGAGACGCCGAGCCAGGTGCCTGGCCGGCTGGCCGGGTTCCTGCCGGACGGCGCCAAGTGGGTCCGGAGTGAGGCCTTCGACGGCGAGGTCACGGGTGAGGCGTACTTCGGTGAGTTCTACCTCGACCCGGTTTCGGACAGCGTGTACTTCGATGCCACTGATCCAACGCCTGCGACCGACGCTCCCGGTGCTGCGGGCGGACCACCCGGGCCGCCGCTCCCCGCTGCCGGCGGGCACAAGACACCGTGAACTTTCGGCAACGAACAACCGCCGACGTGAGGTCGGACGGCCGCGCGGCAATCCGGGCGAGCGTTGCGCCCTGGGGCAGGTCGGGCGGCGGTCAGAGTTCCCGCTGCACCGTCGAGATCGGCATCGTCGATACCTCTCTGAGCTGCGAGGACAGCAATACGTGGCGCTTAGGTAATCGATGTCCGCGCTGGCCAGGCGTAACGTGCTTTCCCGCGGAGCGTCAGGCGTGGGGTCGTCTCATCTGGAAGTAGACCTGGTTTGCTCGGTCACGGCGATGCTTGCACCATGGGCGTGGCTTTCCTGGAAGAATTGGCGAGACCGCTAGGGTGAATACTTCAATGCGGCTAACCGGATCGAGAGTAAGACGACACCGCGCCAGCCGGGGGGATCGGCGCGAGCGGAGGCGTGATGGCTCGCAGGTCAACCGTCCAGCAGGATCCTCGGATCGCTGGCGACCCCGAGTCGTACCCTCTGGAGGGCCCTGATCGGGTGACAGTGTCGCGTGGAACGTCCTCCAGGCGTGGAGGTTGGGGCGGTGGCGGGGGCCGCTGGCTCGTGTGGGCGGGGCGTGCCATTCTGTGGGCGCTCATCATCGTGATCGTCGTCAACGGCGTCCGGGCGCCTTTCGAGCGGCTGAGCCAGAGCGGCGCCGCGACGGATTCGGAAACGACGCCGAGCTCGAGTGACCGTGATTTTCCCGTTACGCAGGCTGCCGCATTCGCCAATCAGTTCGCCGCCGTCTATTTGAATTACGACGCCACCAACGCGCAGCAAAGAGCGGAACGGTTGAAGGCTTTTCTTCCTGACGGCGCGGACGAGCAGTTCGGCTGGAACGGCTATGGCCGAATGACGGCGGGCGCATTTCAGTTCTCCGGAATTCAGGTGAGCGACGAGCACGACGCCGTCGTCACGGTCGCCTACCAGACCGGTGGGCACCGTGGGCTGCTGTCTGTTCCGATCTACAACGACGGCGGCCACTTCGTCGTGTCGGGACAGCCGGGACTGCTGCCCGCTCCCGCGCTGCCGGGGTTCCCCCAGGTCTCCGGCCCGTCGCGGGACTCGGCGACGGAGGCGGAGCTACGGCCGCAGATCGAGGGCTTCTTCAAGGCGTTCGCGGCGGGCAACCAGGTGGATCTGCAGCGGTATGTCGCGAGTGGGAAGCCGATCGACGGCTTCAACGGGGAGTTCACCCTGGCCCAACTCAAGGATCTCGTCGTGCCGGAAGGTGAGGCGAACACCAGGGAGGTCACCGCAGTGGTCGTGTGGGCCGTCTCGTCGAACGGAACGGACGCCGTCTCGACCTCCGTGCAGAACGACCCGGCCGTCCAGCCCGGCGGCCTCGAGCAGGCCTACCGACTGACCATGGAGAAGCAGGGCGGCAAGTGGTTCGTCCAGCAGGTCCAGGGTGCGAGCCGGTCCGTGGGGTAGCGCATGCCCGGCCATGACATCGCTGATCCATACCCCCGGGAGGGCGAGAATTGATTCTGAAGACCATCGTGGACAGTTCATTGGAACTGGCCGCGCCCTCGCAGCCCCCGTCGGGGGGAATCAACACCGAAGGTCTGGCGGACTTCCTCCGTACCTTCTTCGCGCCGCTGTTCCTCGTGGTCGTCTCGATCGTGGCGCTTTTCTTCCTCTTCACCCGTGAGATCACCAGGTTCGTGCAGTTCATCATTCTGGCGATCGCCATCGGCGTGATCTTCTATGTGCCCAACATCATCGAGGTGACGGCGAAGGCGATCGCGGGCGCGCTCGGAATCAAGTGATCCGGCGGAGAGGAGGATCGGGTGGATCTCCCCACATATACCAATATCTGGCGAATTGAGAAGCGGCTCTACAAGCTGTACGACCTACGGCTGCCCATGCCTCTTCCGATCGTCTGGATCGGTGTGTTCGTGGGTGTCCTGGTCCCCTGGTGGCTCTTCCTCTACCTCGTCAAGGTGCCGTTCGCGGCACCCTGGCACGTGGTCTACCTGGTCCCGCCGGGCGTCGTCACCTGGCTGTCCACCCGTCCCGTCATCGAGGGCAAGCGGCTCACCGAGGTGCTGCAGTCGCAGTTGCGCTACCTGGCGGAGCCGCGCACCTGGGCTCGCATGGCGCCGGTCGCGGAGCCGGAGACGATCACCCTGACCGCTCGTGTCTGGCGGATCGCGCCGTCGGCCGCGCCGGTCCGCGTCAAGGCCGCGCGCAAGGCCGTGGCGGCGGAGACCGCGGGACAGGACGCGAAGACCAAGGGACGAAGCGCGGCGACGAAGACCAGCGGCGCCGAGACGAAGGCGCGTGGCGCGGAGAAGGCGCGTGGCGCGGAGAAGGCGCGTGGCGCGGAGAAGGTGCGCGGCTCAGGGCCCAGGACGAGGACGCCGGAGACCACGGTCACCGGCGCGGGAGTCAGGGCCAGAGCCGGGGAGGCCAAGGGCCGGGGCAAGGCCGTCGAGCCGTGGACACCCGATCGCGTCATTCCGGCTCGTGCGCTGCCTCCTTCCCCCGCCGGTCGACCCGCCACCGTGCACCCGGCTGTGGCGGCGGCCGCGGCCGCCGCCGCGCCGGTAACCGACTCGCCTCCCGACTCGTGGAGCAGGCCCACCGCGAAGCCGGCCACGACGGGCGAGCCCGTGCAGGCCGTCTCCGCGGACGAGCCCGTCTTCTACATGCCCAAGCCGTCCGTGTCCCCGGGGGAGAAGCCGCCCCCACCGATCCGGGTGGCGCTGCCGGAGCGGGCCGCGCCGCTCGCGCTGCCTCCGGCACCACCCTCGGTACCGCCGACGCCGCCGTCCGGTCCGGCCGCCGAGGAGTCCGTCGCTCCCGTGCCACCTATCGGGACCGAGGCGCTGAGGCGGTTGCGCAGGCTCGCGGCCAGTGCCGAGTCCGCGCCCGAGTCGGCGCGGGAATCCGCCCCCCACCCGACGCGTCACGCCGGTCCGGAGTCGGCACAGGACCTCGGTCCGGATGCGGCGCCCAGTCCGGCGCGCCACGCGGCCCCGGAGCCGGATTCCGTACGGCAGGCCTCTCCCGAGGCGATGCGCGACCCGACGGCCCCTGAGCCGGTGGGGGACGCGGCTTCGACCCCCACGCGGGAAGCGGTCCGATCGGCGGCACAGGACGCGGCTCCGATCCCCGCGCGGGAATCCGCTCAGGAGCCGACACGCGACGCCGCGCCCGCGGATCCGGTGCCGGACTCCGCGCAGGAATCGCCGGCGCAAGGCTCTGTCCCCGCCGCAGGGCAAGAAATAGCGCAGACGCCAGTTCAGGCCCCAGCGCAAGGAACGGCGCAGACGCCTGCTCGTACGGCAGGGCAAGAAACGGCTCAGGCTCCGGTGCGGGAGCCGGTGCGGGAAGTTGCGGAGAACGTCGTCAGCGAGCCGGCGATGGATTCCGGTCAGGCTGGACGAGTAGGACAAGACAGGGTGCGGGAGCCGCGCCCGGCGACGTCCGATCGACAGCGGGAAGCCTGGGAGCAGCACAGGAAGGGCCAGCCGCCACGGCTCGTCCGTCCCGCCGTGCCCCCTGCTCCTGCGCCTGCCCCCGCCTCCGCTCCGGCCGCGCCGCCGCTCGCCGCCCAGTCGCCGGCCGCTGAGTCGCCCGCTGCCAAGCCCGCTCAGCCTCCCGTCCAGCCCACGCGGCCGTCCGCTGACCCGGTCACCATGCGGCCGCCCACCGTGCGGCCGCCCACGCTGCCGGTCACCGTGCAGCCGCCCACGCTGCCTTCAGCTGAGCCGTCCGTCGAGCGCACCGCGGGACCTTCGCAGGCTCCCGCCGCGAACGCCTCGCCGTCGCCCGGCGTGAACAGGGGCGTGTCGATCCGGAGGGTTCCCACGCTTCCCCAGGCGAGCGGCCCCGCCACTCCGGTCCTTCCCCCCGCCGCTCTGCCGTCCTCGCCGGTGGACGAGCCCAGAGTCCGCCGTGTGGAGTCCGTCGTCGGGCGCGGCTCCTCGGGCGGCTGGCGCAGGATCGCCCAGGTGGTCGTCGGCGGGAGCCGTACCGACGGCATGGAGGTCGACGAGGCGCGGGCACGCACGCCGCTCACCACGAGCAGGCGGGTGATGGTGCTGGGCTGCACCGGCGGCGCCGGGCAGACGACCACGGCGCTCATGCTCGGCCACACGCTCGCCCGCTATCGGGAAGACAGGGTGCTCGCCCTCGACGCGAACACCGGGGACAACACGCTGACGACCAGGATCCAGGCCGAGTCGCCCGAGACGCTGAGCTCGCTGCTCGAAGGGTCGCACGCGGTTTCCGGCTACCTCGGCATGCGCGCCTACACGACGCGGTGCGAGTCGGGGCTCGAGGTGGTCGGCGCCGACACCGACGCCGGGGCTGAGCAGCGCCTTTCCGACCGGGCCCTGCTGAACGACTGGCGGCGGACGCTCTCCGCGCTGGACCAGCACTACCGCCTGGTCGTGGTCGACCCGGCCGCCGCTCTCGCCGCGAGGCTCCTGCCGTACACCGATCAGCTGGTGCTGGTCGCGCCGGCGAGCGAGGACGCGTCGGACGCGATCGCCATGACGTACGAGTGGCTCGACGGCCACGGTGTCTCCGATCTCCGGCGCAGGGCCGTCATGGTGATCAACGGCGTGAGCCGGCGGAGCATGCCGGACGTGGAACAGGCCGAGGCCGTGGCCAGCGGCCGCTGCCGGGCCATCGTCCGCGTGCCCTGGGAGGACGAGCTGGCTCCTGGCCGTCCTGGACCGGTTGACGTCAACCACCTCCGGATCGGCGGCCGCAGGGCGTACGTTGCACTCGCCGGTGTGATCGTGAGTGGCTTGGCGACGATCCAGGCGAAGCAGGAGGTGGCCAGATGAGCGCCGGGTGCGAGAAGGGGAGCCGATGAGCGAGCGGCGCTGGAACCTGCGAGCGAGGAAGTCGGTGAGCGACCGATGAGTGCGGGAGCGAACCCGACGAGCGAGCGGCGCGTAAGGGGTCTTGGAACCTGCGAGCGAGGAAGTCGGTGAGCGACCGATGAGCAAAGGGGCGCGGAGCCGCCTCGCGGTGCGGTATTTCGACGACCGTGTCCTGCTCACCGACTCGGCGGCGTGGGCCTACTTCCGGTTGCCGACGGTGAGCTATGAGTTCCTCACGCCCGAGGAGCGGGAGGCGCTCGCCACCAACATCACGATCGCGCTGGCCGCGATCAGGATGCCCGACGCCGAGGTGCATCTGCGCATCGCGCACCGGGCGTATCCCGCGGCCGAATGGGCGATGGCGCTCAACGCCACCTCCGACGAGGGTCCCGGCTGGCGGGACTACCTCGAGGAGATGTACCGCCACGTCTGGGCGAAGGACTTCTGGAGCAAAGAGGTCTACCTCGGCGTACGGCTCGGCCCGCGCGGCGCCCAACTCGGCAGCGGAGTGCTGTCCCAGCTGTTCGGCTTCTACCAGCGAAGCGAGCGGGCGCTCGGGATCGAGGACGACCACGTGCCCGACCGCGAGGTCGAGCGGTGGACCGGTCAGGCGGAACGGCTCGGCCGGGCTCTGACCTCCAGCGCCCTCTACGCGCGGCACGCCACCTCCACGGAGATCGCCTGGCTGTTCCAGCACGCCGCCTCGGGAGCGCTCGGCGAGCCGCCGCATTCGGCCTCGCCGCGCCGCAAGTGGGGCAAGGGCGAGATCGAGGCCCTGGTCGAGGGGCAGATCCACAACGGCAGGTCGTTGTTGCGGATCGAGCAGATGTCGGGCGACGCGTTCACCGCGCATCTGTCCTTCGCCCGGTTCCCCGACCTGATGGCCTTCCCCGACGGGGAGCCGTGGCTGCACTTCGCCGACCAACTGCCGTTCCCCGTGGAGATCTCGAGCAGGATGCGGCTGATCTCGCCGGTCCGTGCGAGCAAGGACGTGGCGAGGAAGCTGGCACACGCCCGAGACATGGACATCCACATCCGCGAGGCGGGCGCGGAGGCGCCCCTCGCGCTGGCCGAGCAGATCGACGCCGCTCGCATGCTGGAGCACGGCATCACCAAGGAGCGGCTCCCGTTCGTGTACGGCTGGCACCGGCTGAGCGTCAGCGCGCCGACCGAGGAGATCTGCGTTCAGCGGGTCGAGGCGGTGGTGGAGCACTACCGCGACATCGGCATCGATGTGGTGAACTCCACCGGCGACCAGTTCTCGTTGTTCTGCGAAGCCCTGCCGGGAGAGAAGGTCCGGGTCAACGCCTACGCCCAGCGCCAGCCCCTCCGGACGATCGCGGGTGGCATGTCGACGGCCACCGTCGAGTTGGGCGACCGGGTGGACGAGTCGAACGCCGGCTGGGTCGGACCGTACATCGGGGAGACCCTGGGGCGCGCCCGCAGCATCGTCCACTTCGACCCGCTGGTCGCGGCCACCAGGAACCGACCGACGGCCATCGCGATCACGGGGGAGCCCGGCGGAGGCAAGACGACTCTGGCGCTCCTGCTGATCTACCAGATGGCCCTGCGCGGGGTGACCGTCGCGGTCATCGACCCGAAGGGCGACGCGGAGTCGCTGGTCCAGCTCCTTCAGCGGCGCGGCCGCAAGGCGCGGATCATCCCGCTGGGGTCGGCGGCGCCCGGCCTGCTCGACCCGTTCTCGTTCGGCGACGACATCGCGGCGAAGAAGACGATGGCCTCCGAGACGTTGCGGCTGCTGCTGCCCCGCATGTCGGAGGAGCGCGAGTCGGCGATGATCCAGGCGGTGGCCGCGGTCTCCAACGAGCCCGACCCCTCGCTCGGCAAGGTGGTCGACCACCTGGAGCAGAACACGGATCCGGCGTCGAAGAACCTCGGGGCTGTCCTGCGGTCGATGTCCGAGATGCACCTCGCGCAACTCTGTTTCGACAGATACGGCGGCGACCAGATCGACACCGAGGGATGGACCACGGTGTTCACACTGGGCGGTCTCACGCTCCCCGACGTGGCGACCACGCGGGACGACTACTCCTACGAGCAGCGGCTGTCGGTGGCCCTGCTCTATCTGGTGTCCCAGTTCGCCCGGCGGCTGATGAACGGCCTCGACCGGCGCACGCCCAAGGCGATCTTCCTCGACGAGGCGTGGGCGATCACGTCCACGCCCGAGGGCGCCAAGCTGGTGCCGGAGGTCTCCCGGATGGGCCGCTCCCGCAACACGGCGCTCGTCCTGGTGTCCCAGAACGCGGGTGACCTGCTCAACGAGCAGGTGACCAACTGTCTCTCCTCGGTCTTCGCGTTCCGCTCGTCCGAGCGGGTCGAGGTCGGGCACGTGATGGAACTGCTCGGGGTGGATCCGTCTGAGGAGCACAAGGCCGTGTTGCGGTCGCTGGGCAACGGCGAATGCGTCTTCCGGGACCTGGACGGCCGGGCGGGCCGCATCGGGGTGGACCTCGTCTCCGAGGAACTCCTTCGCTGGCTCGATACCAATCCGACGCACGACAAACCAGGCGAGAAAGTGCATGATCGTCTTAACGGGGGCGCTGATCGGTCGGGGGTCGCTCAGGAGGTGCGGTCTTGAGATTGCGCAGGAACGGTCGCGTCCGATTCGGAGTACGGCGCAAGCTCGCCCTGCTCCTCGTCGCCTTCGCGGCGTTCGTGATGTTGCCATTCGCGTTCCCCGCCGACACGGCGAGCGCGGCCGGACCGTGTGACCTCTCCTCCGAGCTCGCCCCGGAGATCGTGGGCGGCGGCGTGGACGGCCTGGTCGAGCCCCCGCCGCCGGACTCGGACGGCACGGCGGGAGCCGCCGGAACGCAGGCCGCCCCCAAGGAGCCGCTCACCAATTACGACCGGTACGGCATGGCCGGCCAGTACTGGCACACCTACGGCCTCGGCTGCTCGGACGTCACGGCGGTCCTCGGCAACGCGTGGGCCAACACGGTCTTCTCCTGGGCCAAGGCGGTCGACCGGATCACGATCAGCACCTACCAGGCCGCGGCCACCGAAGGACCGCTCCAGCCGATCAAGAATGTGGCCGACGAGGTCGTCACCAACCTCGCCGACGCGATGTACTGGCCCTATCTGCGGCCGATCGTCATCCTCGGCGCGATCTGGCTGGCGTGGTACGGCCTGATCCGCAAGCGGGCGACCACCACGACCGAGGGCGTCATCTGGATGGTCCTCGCGGTCACGGTGGCGATCTGGTTCTTCAGCCGCCCCGGCGACTTCACCTCTCTCGGCAAGACCGTGACCGACAAGACCGGGGAGATCGTCAACTCCGCCTTCTCCGGGCTGCCGGGCGCGGGCGGCGCGTCCTGCCTGCCGACCAAGGGCGACGCCACCGCGCAACCCCAGCCCGGCGGGTACGGCCAGCAGGGCACTCCGGGCGTCGACCAGAACGCCGACGCGCTGTGGTCCACGCTCGTGTGCAAGCCCTGGTTGATGGGCGAGTTCGGCACCGCCGACGCGAGCGCCCCGATCGTCAAGGCCTTCGGCGCCAACCTCCTCGACATCCAGGCGATCGACGCCGGCGAACAGGCCGCGAAACAGATGCCGAGCGGCGACGCCCACCAGAAGCGGTTCGAAGAGGAGATCGCCAAGCCGCTGGAGAGCAACCCGACGTTCTTCCTGCTCCAGGGCAAGGACTGGACCAGCCGTCTCGGCATCGCCATCGGCGCCTTCATCGCGGCGATGGTCGCGGGCCTGCTCATCTTCCTGGTGGCGGTGTCGCTGCTGGTGCTCAAGGTCGGCTTCCTGCTGTTGCTGATGCTCGGGCCGATCTTCCTGCTCATCGGCGTGCATCCCGGCTCCGGGCGGATCATCGCGATGCGCTGGGTCGAGATGCTGGTCGGCACATTGCTGCGACAGGCCGTGCTGGCCCTGGTCCTGAGCATCCTGGTGTACGGCTATGCGTTGATCATCTCGACCAACCTGCCGTGGGGCATGCAGATCCTGTTCATGGCGTTGCTGACGATCGCCGTCTTCTTCTACAGACGTCCGTTCCAGCACCTGTTCGCCTCGATGGACGGTCACACGCTCGCGACCAGGATGCTCGGCGACGCCGCGACGGCGCCCACGCTGCAGCGCGCGGCGAACGCGCTGCCGCCGGTGGCGGCCACGCGTGCCGCCCGGTGGGGCCTGCGCAAGGCCGAGCCCGTCATGGGCGCGGCCGCGATGGCGACCGGGGTGGGAACCGCCGCGGCGGCGACGTCCGTGGCGCAGGGGCGCGTCCGCGGTGAGGAGGGTGCGGCCACGGCGGCGGGACAGGCCCGTGCGCGGGCGGGCGCTCAGCCGGAACCGCTGGAGACCGATCCGCAGGCCGCCGGGCGCCGCAAGGCCGGGGGAACGGTTCCCCGCACCGGCTCGGCGCCGCCGCTCAACCTCACCGGCGTCCGGCCCGCCGACGCCCCCCGGCCGTCCAGGCCCGCGCGGCCGGGTCGTCCCCCCTCGAGCCCGGCGCCGCGCGGCGGAACCGGCGGAGGCGGTGGCGGTGGCGGACCGGTCCCGAGCTCCGGATCCGGTTCGGGTTCGAGATCCGGCTCCGGTGGTGGCGGCGGCTGGTTCAGCGGCCGCTCAGGCGGCTGGTCCTCCCGGCCTGCCGCACCCAGCGGCTCGCGCGGTTTAGGCGGGGGACGATCGTCGGGCGGTGGCGGAGGCTCCTCCTCGTCGTCACGCCGATCCGACTCGTCCGGAGGCTCGGGGGGTCGCTCCCGTCCGGCGCCTCCGCGCGACAACGGCTCCTCCAGCAGGTCGAGATCCTCCGACGCGCCACCGTTGTGGTTGCAGAGCAGGGGCGACACCAGGCGAGGATCCGGCGACGCGCCCACCCCGTTCTGGGCGCGCCCCTCCGACCGAGACTCCCGAGACACCTGACGCAGGCTTGATGACGACCCAAGGAACCGACCGCAGGAAGGGGCTCGCCTTCGCGGGCGCCGTCGTCGTGCTCGCGGCCGTCGGCGTGTACCTGACGATGAGCCCGTCGTCCGGAGGCGGCGACCGCACGGAGACGGTGGCGGAGCAGGCGCCTGCCACCGTCGCGTCCATCCAGGCTCCGGCCCCCGCGCCGACCCAGGTGGCCGTCACCCCCGGCACGTTCGACGTCTACCGCTACCTGCCGCTGTCGAGGAGCGAGCTCGGAGCGGCGGCCGACCTCGCTCGGCGGTTCACCGCCGCGTACGGGACGTTCGAGTACTCCGAGGACCCGGCGGCCTTCGCGACGCGGCTGAACGCGTTCTCCACGGCCGAATTCGGGGCGCAGCTCACCCGGGCCATGACCGACCCGGCGGTGGTCCAGCAGAACAAGGCCGATCACGTCGTCTCCAAGGGCTCGGCGCAGGTGGTCTCGATCCGCGACATGACGGCCAACACGGTCGTGTTCGTCGTCGGATCCGTCCGCCACGTGATCGCCCGGAGCGGTGAGAAGGACCAGAGCGACCAGTACGCCGTCACCGTGATCAAGGCGGCCGCCGACTGGCGGGTCTACGACATGGAGCCCGCAGGCGCCGGCCAGGACGGGGACACCTCACCGTGACGGCACCTCCGCGCACAGGCTTGGGCTCGCGGGGCCTGCGGAGCCTGCGGGTGATCAGCGCGGGCGGGGGTTCGTGGCGGGTCATCGCCATCGTTCTCACACTGATCGTCCCCCTGACGTTGTTCGGCTCGATCATCCTGATGTCGCCATCCCCGTCGATCTTCGTCGGGGGGAGTTTCGGCGAGGACTGCGCGTCGGCGGCCTCGGCGGCCGACGCGTCGCAGACCGCCGCATCCGACATCCCGGCCGACTATCTCCGGATCTACAAGAAGGTCGGCCAGGAGATCGGCGTCCAGTGGAACGTCCTGGCCGCCATCGGCAAGCGGGAGACCGACCACGGCCGATCACAGCTCCCCGGTGTCAGTAGCGGCACCAACTACGCGGGGGCGGCCGGCCCGATGCAGTTCCTGATCAGCACCTGGGGCGGCAAGTCCAAGATCAAGATACGTCCCGGGATCAACGGGTACGCGTCGGACGGCGACGGCGACGGTTACGGCGACGTCTACGATCCCGCCGACGCCATCCTGGGCGCGGCCAAGATGCTCAAGCGCAACGGCGCTCCCGACGACCTGCCACGGGCGATCTTCGTCTACAACCGGGCGACCTGGTACGTCGACCAGGTTCTGGAGATCGCCAAGCGCTACGCGGCCACAGGGGAGATCGGCGTCCCGTCCGATGCGGATCCCGCGTGCGACGGCGGATACGTGGACAGCGCGACCAGCGAGGTCGTGCAGAAGATTCTGGAGTACGCGCTGGCCCAGCGGGGCAAGCCGTACCGCTGGGGTGGGACGGGTCCCGACGCGTTCGACTGCTCGGGGATCATCTACATGGCCTACCGGAACGCCGGGTTGTCGATCCCGCGTACGACGTTCGGGCAGTGGCCCTTCGGCGTACAGGTGCGCGCCGGCAACGAGCAGCCGGGCGACCTGGTGTTCTTCAACGCCGGTCCGAACAACGGCCCGGGCCGCCCCGGCCACGTCGGCATGGTCGTCTCGAAGGGAAAGATGATCGAGGCCCGGTGCACCCTGTGCGGGCCCATCAAGGTCACGGGATACACCGACCGGCCCAACATCGTGGGATTCACCCGCCCGCTGGAGAACGCCGATGTCCTCGCGCAGTTGAAGCGCGCCATAACCTGATCGACCATGGACGCCATCAGAAAGCTCGTCGTGGGGGCCGCGATCGTGCAGGACGGCCGGGTTCTCGCCGCGCAGAGGGCGGAGCCGGAGGCGCTCAGGGGAGGCTGGGAGTTCCCCGGCGGGAAGGTGGAACCCGGTGAGAGCGACCTCGACGCGCTGGTCCGCGAATGCGTGGAGGAGTTGGGCGTCGAGATCGTCCCGGGTGAGCGGGTCGCGGGGGAATGGCCGCTGCCGAACGACTACGTGATGCGCGTCTGGCTCGCGAGCATCCGGCGGGGCGTGCCGGAGGCCCGTGAACATCTCGCCCTGCGCTGGCTGCCGCACCACGAGTTGTACGACGTCGCGTGGCTGGCGCCCGACCTGCCGATCGTGGCGGCGGTCGAAAAGATCGTTTGGGAATAGTGGGTGACGAGTGGGGAACGGAAATGGTGTTTGTCGGCAGGCTTTGCCATCATTTGAGCAGAACTAGACTGTTGCAAGACCCAGGCCGAAAGGGTGGAGGCCAGCAGTGGTACGACGTGCACAGCTGAGAGCCGTGTCCTCCGTCGCGGCCTCGTTGGGCATCGCCGCCGCGGTGGTGTTCGCGGCAGGGCCGGTGTTCGGTGTGACCGCCGAAGCCGACCCGACCGACCCGGCGGCGGGCGACCCGACCGATGCGGCTCCGACGGTCACCGTGACGTCGACCGTCACCACGACCGAGACGGCCACGGCGACTGCGACGGCGACCAAGACCGTGCAGCCGCCCCCGCCGGTGTCGCACCCTGTGGTCACGGTGACGATCACCAAGACGCCGACGCCGACTGTGAAGCCGACCCCGGTCGTCACGGTCACCGTCACCAAGACACGGACGTCGCCGCCCGTCACCCACACCGCGACGGTTCCGGCCCAGGGGTTGCCGCTTCTTTCCACGAACGTGGCCGTCCCGCCGCCGCTGACCACGCCGACGCCGGACTTGGGTGTCACCCTGGCTCCCGCGCAGCCGACGCCGATGCCGACGCCGTCGCCCACGTTCGAGGATCCGACGCCTGAGTCGGTGCCGATCGAGATCCGCAACGCCACTCCCGAGTTCGACCAGGTGACGGTCAGCCGCAAGCTGTCGATCCTCGCCGCGGTGCTGGTGCTGCTGGCACTGCTGGCCTGGCTCGTCTTCGAAGGCAGGCTCCGGCGGATGGTGCACGCGGCCGCCGTGCGGAAGGCGGGACCACGGGCGTGGCGGACTCCCGCGACGCCTGCCGCGCCCGAGGGCTCCGCGCCAGACGGCCAGGGTTACCCGCAGATGGTCGGCTACGTGCCGGTGCAGGGTTACCCGGCGGGACAACTGCCGTACGGATACCCCCAGGCCTACGGGTACCCGCAGATCTACGCCCACCCGTACCCCTATCCGTACCCCGAGCAGGCCGAGCAGGGCGACCGGCCGGAACGGCCCGAGCAGGCCGATGCGGAGCAGACCGAGGCTGGGCAGGCCGGCCAGCCGGAGCGGCCCGCGAAGGCCGCGGTCGACCAGGCTGCGGTCGAGCAGACCGAGGTCGAGCAGGCAGGCAAGAGCGGCAAGGCCGGCAAGGACTAGACGAGAAAGACGAAGCGCCGGCCGGAGGATTCCGGCCGGCGCTTTGTTTGTGGACTCTCAGACGCCGGAGCGCTTGAAGATCTTGGAGCCCAGCCACACGAGCGGGTCGTACTTCCGGTCGACCACGCGCTCCTTCATCGGGATCAGCGCGTTGTCGGTGATCTTGATGTGCTCGGGGCAGACCTCCGTACAACACTTGGTGATGTTGCAGTAGCCGAGGCCGTGCTCCTCCTGGGCCGACTCCTTGCGGTCGAGCTCGTCATAGGGGTGCATGTCGAGCTCGGCGATGCGCATGAGGAAGCGCGGGCCGGCGAAGGCCGGCTTGTTCTCGTCGTGGTCGCGGATCACGTGGCAGACGTTGTTGCACATGAAGCATTCGATGCACTTGCGGAACTCCTGGGACCGCTCGACATCGATCTGCTGCATGCGGTACTCGCCCGGCTTCACATCCTTCGGCGGGGTGAACGAGGGGATCTCCCGCGCCTTCTGGTAGTTGAACGAGACGTCGCAGACCAGGTCCTTGATGACCGGGAACGTCCGCATCGGCGTGACCGTGATGGTCTCGGTCTCCTCGAACGTGGACATCCGGGTCATGCAGCCCAGCCGGGGCCTGCCGTTGATCTCCATCGAGCACGACCCGCACTTGCCGGCCTTGCAGTTCCACCGGACCGCGAGGTCGGGGGCCTGGGTGGCCTGCAACCGGTGGATGACGTCGAGGACGACCTCGCCCTCGTTCACCTCGACGGTGAAGTCCTCGAGCTGTCCCTCGCCGCCTTCGCCGCGCCAGACGCGGAACTTCGCCTTGTAACCCATCACGACTCCTTGACCGCGGCGTCGTACTCCGCCAGCTCGTCTTCGGTGAGGTACTTCTCAAGCTCGGACCGCTCGAAGAGGCTGATCAGGTCGCCCCGCATGGACGGCTGGACCTTCTCTTCGACCGTGACGCCGGAACCGTCCGGCGCGGCGGCGCAGACGAGCAGCTTCTGCCGCCAATCGGCGGACATGACGGGGAAGTCGTCGCGGGTGTGGCCGCCGCGGCTCTCCTCCCGCAGCAGCGCGGCGCGGGCCACGCACTCGCTCACGAGGAGCATGTTGCGCAGGTCGATCGCCAGGTGCCAGCCGGGGTTGTAGACGCGGCTGCCGGACGAGCCCGTGTTCTTCGACCGCTCCTTGAGCTTCTCGACGACCTGGAGCGCCTCGGAGATCTCTCCGGCCTTCCGGATGATCCCGACGAGGTCGTTCATCGTGCGCTGAAGCTCGTGGTGCACCTCGTAGGGGTTCTCCCCGCCGGTCCGCTCCAGGGGCGCAAGGGCCTCCGCCTTGGCGTCCGCCACCTCGGCGGCCGCGGGCCGGGCGGGCAGCCCGTCGACGTAGGCCGACGCGCCCAGGCCGGCGCGGCGGCCGAAGACCAGGAGGTCGGACAGGGAGTTGCCGCCCAGGCGGTTCGAGCCGTGCATGCCGCCCGAGACCTCTCCGGCGGCGAACAGGCCGGGCACGGACGCGGCGCCCGTGTCGGCGTCCACCTCCACGCCGCCCATGATGTAGTGACAGGTCGGGCCGACCTGCATGGGCTCCCGAGTGATGTCCACGTCCGCCAGCTCCTTGAACTGGTGGTGCATGGACGGCAGGCGCTTGATGATCTCGGCCGCGGGGAGGCGGCTGGAGACGTCGAGGAACACGCCGCCCTGCGGCGATCCGCGCCCGGCCTTCACCTCGGAGTTGATGGCCCTGGCCACCTCGTCACGGGGCAGCAGCTCCGGAGGCCGGCGGTTGTTCGCCTGGTCGGTGTACCAGCGGTCGCCCTCCTCCTCGGTCGTCGCGTACTTGTCCTTGAAGACGTCCGGCACGTAGTCGAACATGAACCGGCGGCCCTCGGAGTTGCGCAGCACGCCGCCGTCGCCGCGGACCGACTCGGTGACGAGGATCCCGCGCACCGACGGAGGCCAGACCATCCCGGTCGGGTGGAACTGGATGAACTCCATGTTGATCAGCTTGGCGCCCGCGAGCACGGCCAGCGCGTGGCCGTCGCCCGTGTACTCCCAGGAGTTCGAGGTGACGACGTAGGACTTGCCGATGCCGCCGGTCGCCAGCACCACGGCGGGGGCGTCGAAGACGATGAAGTCGCCCGTCTCACGCCAGTAGCCGAACGCGCCGGCGATGGCGTCGCCGTCCTTGAGGAGGCGCGTGATCGTGCACTCGGCGAACACCTTGATGAACGCCTCGGGGTCGCCGTGCTCGCGCTCGTCCTCCTGCTGGAGGGCGACGACCCGCTGCTGCAGGGTGCGGATCAGCTCCAGGCCCGTACGGTCGCCGACGTGGGCGAGACGCGGGTACTCGTGGCCGCCGAAGTTCCGCTGACTGATCTTGCCGTCCTTGGTGCGGTCGAACAGCGCACCCCATTCCTCCAGCTCCCAGACGCGGTCCGGGGCCTCCTTGGCGTGCAGTTCCGCCATCCGCCAGTTGTTGAGGAACTTGCCTCCGCGCATGGTGTCGCGGAAGTGAACCATCCAGTTGTCGTCGGAGTTGACGTTGCCCATCGCGGCGGCGGCGCCGCCCTCGGCCATGACCGTGTGGGCCTTGCCGAAGAGCGACTTGCAGATGATGGCGGTCCGCTTGCCCTGCTGCCGCGCCTCGATCGCCGCGCGCAGGCCGGCTCCGCCGGCTCCGATGACGACGACGTCGTATTCGTGACGCTCCACGTTGAGAATCCTTAAGCGAACGGGAAGTTGATGACGCCCTTGGCGACCAGGCGCACATAGAGGTCCGCGATCATGACCGAGTACATCGAGGCCCAGGCGAACTGCTGGTGCCTGGCGTTGAGCTTCGAGACGAAGGTCCACGCCTTGTATCGGATCGGGTGCCTGGAGAAGTGGTTCAGGCGGCCGGCGGTGATGTGCCGGCAGGAGTGACAGCCGAGGGTGTAGCAGGCGATCAGGACGGCGTTGGCCACCAGGATGATCGTGCCGAGACCCACGTGGCCCCAGTTGCCGTGCTCGTCCCTGAACGCGAGCACCGCGTCGTAGGCCAGGATCGCGCCGATGACCACGGCGAGGTAGAAGAAGTAGCGGTGGACGTTCTGGATGATCAGCGGGAGCCTGGTCTCGCCCGAGTACTTCGTGTGCGGCTCGGACACGGCGCACGCCGGCGGTGACAGCCAGAACGACCGGTAGTACGACTTGCGGTAGTAGTAACACGTGAGCCGGAAACCACCCGGCAGGCCGAGGATGAGGAGGCCGGGCGGCAGGCCGTACCAGTCGCCGAACGGCGCGAGCCCGAGGAAGCGGGCCCCCTCCGGGCAGGACGTCGCCAGGCAGGGCGACGAGAACGGCGCGATGTACGGCTCTGCGAAGTAGCTCTTGTCGAAGATCGCCCAGACTCCGTAGATCAGGAATGACATCAGTCCGGCGAATGTCAGCGCCGGGACCAGCCACCACCTGTCGGTGCGGAGCGTGCGCACCTTCAGTTGCGCTCGCTGTTTGCTTGTCGGGCTCTCGGCCGTTGTCTGGGTCATCGGAGACTTTCCACCCTCTGGCACGCTTATGGTGGGGGAAACATTACGACGGCCACATCCCGAAGTGTGAGGAGGGTCACTCCCAACCGTCTGTGATTCCCGTCACTTCCCCGGCAGTTTGACCACAGTCACGAAGAAATCGTCGATCTGTCGCACCACGCGAATGAACTGGTCAAAGTCCACCGGTTTTGTCACGTACGCGTTTGCATGCAGGTTGTAACCCTTAAGGATATCCTGCTCCGCTTCCGATGTGGTGAGGATCACCACCGGGATGATCCGCAAATCCTGATCGTTCTTGATCTCCTGCAGAACCTCGAAGCCGTCGACCCGGGGCAGGTTCAGGTCGAGCAGGACCAGGTCGGGCCGCGGCATCGCCTCGTAGGCGCCCTCACCGCGCAGGAACATCAGCGCCTGCTCGCCGTCGTGCACCACGTGTAACCGGTTGCCGACCTTGTTGTAGGAGAACGCCTCCCTGGTCAGGAGGACGTCGCCGGGGTCGTCCTCGACGAGGAGCACCTCGATGGGGCGGAAGTCAGGCATCGGGTTCTCCCACGGTCGGCAGCGTCCAGTGGAACGTGGCTCCTGGCCCCTCCCCGGAGTCGAGCCAGATCTGGCCGCCATGGTATTCGACGATCTTGCGGCAGAGGGCGAGTCCGATGCCGCTACCTGGATAGACGTCGCGCGGGTGCAGACGCTGGAAGATCAGGAAGATCCGGTCGGCGTACCGGGGGTCGACGCCGATGCCGTTGTCCGAGCAGCTGAACTCCCACATCGCGTCGTTCCGCCGTACGCCGATGTGGACGCGGGGCGGATCGGCGGAGCGGAATTTCACGGCGTTGGCGACCAGGTTCTGGAACAGCTGGGTCAGCAGCGGCACGTTGCCGAGGACCTCCGGCAGGTCGTCGTGCGTGACGACGGCGTCCGCGTCGGACAGGAGGGCGTCGAGGTTGTGCAGGGCCGCGTCCAGCGCGTCGGCGGACCGCACCGGGTGGAGGTCCCCGCCGACCCTGCCGACCCGGGAGAAGTCGAGCAGGTCGTTGATGAGCAGCTGCATCCGCTTGGCGCCGTCGACCGAGAAGGCGATGTACTGGCGGGCGCGGTCGTCGAGTTGGTCGCCGTAGCGCTGTTCGAGCAACTGGGTGAAGCTCGCCACCTTCCGCAACGGCTCCTGCAGGTCGTGGCTGGCCACGTAGGCGAACTGCTCCAGCTCGCCGTTGGAGCGCGTGAGCTCCCTGGTCTGGTCGGAGAGTTGCTGGCGCGTCTCCACCGCCGCCCGCCACTCGGAGACGATGCGCCTGCGCATGCCGTCGACGTGTGCGGACAACTCCCGCAGCTCGTACGGCCGGTCGACGCCGAGCTCGTGGTCGAAGTCTCCGGCGGCCACCGTCCTGACCTGTCCGGCGAGCTGTGCCACCGGCCGGACCACGACCCTGCGCACGATGAACGCGCAGCCGATCACCGCGGCCACCACGGCGACCACGAGCGCACCGACTGCGACGTAGATGGTGTTCCAGCCGTCGTACAGACTGCTCCTGCCGATGTCGTGGAGCCGGTTCAGCTGGTTCTGCTGCGCGTTCAGCGCCGCGCGGACACGGGCGAAGCGCTCGACGTTGACCTTCGCCGTGTCGCGGTTCACCGCCCTGGTCCCGGATGTGGGCACCGCTTCGACGATCTTCTCCGCGTAGTCACGCCGCCAGTCGGCCGAGGCCGCGGACAGCCGGTCCAGCCCGGCTCGTACGGCCGGCGCCTCGGGGAGACGGGGGATCAGCGCGGCGGTGGCGGCGGTGGCGGTCTGCTCGGCGGCGACGCCCTGGCGGTACGCCGTGAGGTACTGCTGGTCGGTCGTCAGGCCGTATCCCCTGATGGCGCTCTCCTGGGCCTGGATGGCGGTGGAGATCTCCAGGGTGTGCAGCGTCGCGGGGTCGATCACGTCGACCAGCGTCTCCCTGGCCTGGCGCGTCGTGCTGAGCGTCAGCAGGATCGCGGTGACCCCCAGCACGAAGACGAGGGCGGATGCCGTGCCGGCGAGGACGAACCACCGGGCCAGGGGGAGCCCCCGCCTGCCGGTATGGGGCGCCAGCGGTGCGAGAGGCTCCGGTTTCATCATGACCTCCCGGCCTCCTGGAAGTCGTCGCTGAAGCCGTCTCCTGAGCCGTTCCGGGAGATCAGCATGGCGGCCACGTCGTCGTTCAGCGTGTCGCCGACCTGGGCGATGATCCGGTCGAGGTCGACGCCGCCGTGGTCGCGGACGATGTCGGCCAGGCCGTCCGTGCCCAGCAGGTCGCGGCCGGGCCCGGTCGTCGCCTCGATGAGCCCGTCGGTGTAGAGCAGGAGCGACCACGTGTCGCCCAGAGGGATGTCGACGGGATTCCAGACGACGTCGTCGAAGATGCCGAGCGGCGGCCCCGACGGGATGTCGGTGACGATGTCCACGACGCCGTTCCTGATCACGAGCGGAGACGGATGGCCGACCACGTGCATGCGGGCGTTGCGGAGCTCAGGATCGATGGTGGCGGTGCACAGGGTCGTGAAGATCTCCGGTGACTTCCGCTCGTTCCTGAGCAGCGTGTCGAGCGTCGCCAGCAGTTCGTCGCCCGTGTGGCCGGCGAGGACGAGCGTGCGCCAGCCGATGCGCAGAGCCGTGCCGAGGGCGGCCTCGTCGGGCCCGTGACCGCAGACGTCGCCGATGAGGATGTGCACCGCGCCGTCGGCGGTCTGCACGGTGTCCCAGAAGTCGCCGGCCAGCAGGCCGCGCACCCGCCCGGGCAGATATCTCGTCTGGTGGTCCAGGAGGGAACCCGGGGCGAGCAGCGGGACAGGGAGCAGTCCGCGCTCCAGGCGCGCGTTCTCCTGTCCGACGATCCGTTCCTCGACCAGTTCGCGCATGGCGACGTCGGCGCGCTTGCGCTCGATGGCGTAGCGGATGGCGCGGATCAGCAGCCGGTCGTCCACGTCCTGCTTGACCAGGAAGTCCTGGGCGCCGGCGGCCACCGCCTCGATCCCGACGTGCGCGTCGTTGAGGCCGGTGAGCACCAGCACGGCGGTGTCCGAGACCATGGACAGCACCTGCTCGAGGGCCTCCAGGCCGGACGCGTCCGGCAGGGACAGGTCGACGAGCACGCAGTGGACGTCGTCGGTCAGCCGCTCGCGCCCCTCGGCCAGAGTGCGGGCCCAAGTGATCTTCGGTGGTCGCTCGGCGTTCGCGAGCAGTTCCTCGACGAGGAACGCGTCGGCCGAATCATCCTCGATCAGCAGGAGGGTGAGCGGGTCGGGCAGATCGGGCGAGGCCGTGATCACTTACGCCTCTCGAAGCGTCGGGAACACGATCGGGAAATCTTACCGTCAATTTACGAATTCTCGCCTGGCTCTTGATGGGTGAGTGCCTCTATCCCCGGAGACAGAGTTCCCATGGCGGCCGCCTCCACCAGGAAGGACAGGAGCTCGGAACGGAAGGCCTGGGCCGCTCGCGTCGGTTCGACGTCTTTGCGGTGGGCGAGGGCGACGGTCCTGCGCAGCCCCGGGAGGATCGGGGTTCCCACCAGCCCCGGCCGGCCGTCGAGCACCATCGAGGGGACCACGGCGACCCCCAGACCGGCCTCGACGAACCGCAGGACCGCGTCCATCTCTCCGCCCTCCACGGCGAACCGGGGTTCGAACCCCGCCTGCCTGCACGCGGTGAGCGTCGCCTCGCGCAGGTCGTAGCCGCGCCGGAACATCACCAGGGGGCGTCCGCGCAGCTCGTCGATCCGCATGTGCGGCCTGCGGCCCGGCTTGGCGGCCGAGGCGACCACGAGGTCCTCCCGGAGGATCTCCTCGGTGACCAGAGAGGGGTCGCTGCTCTGCAGGGGCAGGATGATGAGCGCGAGGTCGAGCTGTCCCCTCGCCAGGTCGCGGACGAGGTCGCGTGAGCCGCCCTCCTCGACCTGGAGCTCTACGCCGGGATAGTCGCCGTGGAAGCGGGCCAGCACGTCCGCGAGGAGCCCCGCGCACAGGGAGGGCGTCGCGCCGAGCCGTACACGCCCTCGCCGGAGACCGGCGAGCTCGGCCACCTCACGCCGGGCCGTCTCGGCGTCGGCCAGCATGCGCCGTGCGAGGGGGAGGAGGGCCTCCCCTGCGGGGGTGAGCGTGACGTTGCCCCGGGCGCGGCTGAACAGGGGCGCCCCCAGCTCGGTCTCGAGAGCCTTGATCTGCTTGCTCAGGGACGGCTGGGCGACCCGCATCCGCTCGGCGGCGTGGGTGAAGTGCCGGGCCTCGGCCACCGCGAGGAAGTAGGCCAGCTGTTGGAACTGCACGTGTCGATAGCCTACGACCTGTCCACTCTGTGAGATTGGTCGCACCGGGCCGAAGCCGTCAAGGCCTGTCAACCCCGCCGGGCACGGCGGATAGCCCCCGGCTATCGAAACCAGACCTGCGATGACTTGGACGCCCGAACACGGTTCTGCCTAGCGTTTCCCGATGTGACAGCCACTGTTGACCACAAGGTGGACCGCGCGCCCGCCGCCCCCGTGCGGAGGCGCCCCCGCGGCTTCTACGGCTCGTCGAACGGCAAGAAGGCGGTCATGGCCGTCACGGGCGCCGTCCTCGTGCTCTTCCTGGTCGGCCACATGCTGGGGAACCTCAAGGTGTTCCTGGGCGCCGACTCCTTCAACCACTACGCCGAATGGCTGCGGACGGTGGGCTCGCCCGCGTTGCCGAACCGCACCCTGCTGACCATCGCCGAGATCGGCCTCACGGTAGCCGTCGTGCTGCACATGTGGTCGGCGGTGTCGCTGGCCAGGCGTGCCGCCAAGGCGCGGCCCGTGAAGTACGCGGCCCGGGTGAAGCCGCAGGCCGGAGGGTACGCCACGCGGACCATGCGCTACGGCGGCGTCATCATCCTGCTTTTCGTGATCTGGCACCTGCTCGACCTCACGTTCGGGGTGGTGAACCCCAAGGGCGGGGAGGCCATGCCGTACGACCGGGTGGTGGCCGGGTTCGCGCCCGACCGCTGGTGGGTCACGGTGTTCTACGTGGTCGCCCTGGCGATGGTCGGCCTCCACCTGCGGCACGGCATGTGGAGCGCGCTCCAGACGCTCGGCCTGGCCCACCGGTACAAGGCACTCAAGACGGCTTCGACCGTGATCTCCGCCGTGCTCGTGGCCGGATTCGTCGCCGTACCCCTAGCCGTGATGATCGGAGTGGTGAAATGAGCCTCTCGTGGACGATCGGCGAGCCGATCAAGGATGAGAAGGCCCCGTCGGGACCCATCGAGGAGCGCTGGGACACCCGCAGGTTCCAGGCCAAGCTGGTCAACCCGGCCAACAAGCGCAAGCTGACCGTCATCGTCGTCGGCACCGGCCTCGCGGGCGGCTCGGCGGCGGCGACGCTCGGTGAGCTGGGTTACAAGGTCAAGTCGTTCTGTTACCAGGACTCACCCCGGCGTGCGCACTCGATCGCCGCGCAGGGCGGGATCAACGCGGCGAAGAACTACCGCGGCGACGGCGACAGCGTCCACCGGCTCTTCTACGACACCGTCAAGGGCGGCGACTTCCGCGCCCGGGAGTCGAACGTCTACCGGCTCGCCCAGGTCAGCGTGAACATCATCGACCAGGCCGTGGCGCAGGGCGTGCCGTTCGCGCGTGAGTACGGCGGGCTGCTCGACACCCGGTCGTTCGGCGGCGCCCAGGTCTCCCGCACCTTCTACGCCAGGGGTCAGACGGGTCAGCAACTGCTGCTCGGCGCCTACCAGGCGCTGGAGCGGCAGATCGCGGCCGGGACCGTGGAGATGCACACCCGCCACGAGATGCTCGAACTCGTCATCAGCGACGGGCGGGCGCGCGGAGTCGTGGTCCGCGACCTGGTCACCGGGGAGGTCGAGACCCACCTCGCGGACGCGGTGGTGCTCGCGACCGGCGGCTACGGCAACGTGTTCTTCCTGTCGACCAACGCCAAGGGGTGCAACACCACGGCGATCTGGCGGGCCCACCAGCGCGGGGCGATGTTCGCCAACCCCTGCTACACGCAGATCCACCCGACCTGCATCCCTGTCAGCGGGGAGTACCAGTCGAAGCTGACGCTGATGTCGGAGTCGCTGCGCAACGACGGCCGGGTCTGGGTGCCGCAGCGCACGGGTGACGACCGGACGCCGGCGGACATCCCCGAGGACGAGCGCGATTACTACCTCGAGCGGATTTATCCGGCCTTCGGGAACCTCGTTCCGCGGGACATCGCCAGCCGCGCCGCCAAGAACGTCTGCGACGAGGGCCGCGGCGTCGGTCCCGGCGGGCTCGGCGTCTACCTGGACTTCGCCGACGCGATCGCCAGGCTCGGACGTGAGGCCGTCGAGAAGAAGTACGGCAACCTCTTCGAGATGTACGAGCGGATCACCGGGGAGAACCCCTACGAGACGCCGATGCGCATCTATCCCGCCGTGCACTACACGATGGGCGGCCTGTGGGTCGACTACGACCTGCAGTCGACGATCCCCGGCCTGTTCGTGATCGGCGAGGCCAACTTCTCCGACCACGGCGCCAACCGCCTCGGCGCGTCAGCGCTGATGCAGGGTCTGGCGGACGGCTACTTCGTGTTGCCGACGACCCTCGGCGACTACCTCGCGGGAGCCGGCGGCTTCGGCGAGGTGGACGCGACCGAGGTCGCCCAGGCCGAGGCCGCGGTCCAGGAGAAGATCGACAGGCTGCTCGCCGTCAACGGGACCCGTACGGCCGACTCCTACCACCGCGAGCTGGGCCGTCTCATGTGGGACTACTGCGGCATGGAGCGGACCGACGAGTCGCTGCGCAAGGCGCTGGAGCGGATCCCCGAGCTCCGCGAGGAGTTCTGGAACAACGTGAAGGTGCCGGGTGACGGCGAGGGCCTCAACCAGGCGCTCGAGCGTGCGGGCCGGGTCGCCGACTTCTTCGACCTGGCCGAGCTCATGTGCCTGGACGCCCTCCACCGCACCGAATCGTGCGGCGGCCACTTCCGGGCCGAGTCGCAGGACGCGGACGGCGAGGCGCTGCGCGATGACGAGCACTTCGCCTACGTCGCCGCGTGGGAGTGGGGCCCCGAGGGCCCGATCCTGCACAAGGAACAGCTCGAGTACGAATACGTCAAGATGACCCAGCGGAGCTACAAGTGAGCGAGCGCCACGCAGGCAAGGGGAAGCGGGCATGAACCTGACCCTCAAGATCTGGCGCCAGAACGGCTCGTCGGATCGCGGACGGATGGTGACCTACGAGGTCCAGGACGTCTCACCGGACATGTCCTTCCTGGAGATGCTCGACGTCCTGAACGAGCGGCTGACCCTCGAGGGCGACGATCCCGTCGCCTTCGACCACGACTGCCGCGAGGGCATCTGCGGCATGTGCGGCATGGTCATCAACGGCGTCGCCCACGGCGAGCAGCGCGCGACGACGACCTGTCAGCTGCACATGCGGCACTTCGAGGACGGCGCCACCGTCACGATCGAGCCCTGGCGCGCGGCGCCGTTCCCCGTGGTCAAGGACCTCGTGGTGGACAGGTCATCCTTCGACCGGATCATCCAGGCCGGTGGGTTCATCTCCGTTCCCGCGGGATCCGCGCCCGACGCCCACGCCGTCCCGGTTCCCAAGGACGACGCGGACGCGGCGTTCGACGCGGCCACCTGCATCGGGTGCGGCGCCTGCGTGGCCGCCTGCCCGAACGGGTCGGCCTCGCTCTTCACGGCGGCCAAGATCACCCACCTCGGCCTGCTCCCGCAGGGGCAGCCCGAGCGGGCCGCGCGGGCGAAGGCCATGGTCGAGCAGATGGACGCCGAGGGCTTCGGCGGTTGCACCAACACGGGGGAGTGCACCGCGGTGTGCCCGAAGGGCATCCCGTTGGACGCGATCGCCCGGATGAACGCCGACTATCTCAAGACCGCGTCGAAGTAGAGCGCGCATTCCTGTGCCGGTGTGGTGGACGTCGCCCACGCGCGTCCGCCACATCGGCGTCTCACGTACCGCCGCCGAGTCGTGCGGTCCGCGCGCCCGTGAAGGGCTTCTACCGGGGAGGGGTTTCCATCTCGGCGCGGATCTCCACGCGAAGGGCCGGAAGGTCGATGCCGGCGTCGGAGAGGATCCTGACACCGAGGCCCTCCCCCTCGCGGAGCAGGCCGAGGAGGATGTGGCCGTCGCGGATGTCGCGGCTCTTGAGCGCGAGGGCCTCACGCAGCGACAGTTCGAGGACCTTCTTGGCACGTGGGGTGAAGGGGATGCCGCGGCCGCTGACCAGGCCGCCTCGCCGGTCCCTGCTCGGATGGCGGTCGAGGGCCCCCGGCCCGAATGCGGCCTCGACCTTCTCGCGTACCGCCGCCAGATCGATGCCGATGGAGTCCAGGGCGTCCGCGTCGATGTCGCCGATCGGCAGGGTGCCGAGAACGCGCGTCACCGCCTCCGCGGCCTGTTCGTGGTTCAGTCCGTGCCTGTTGACGAGCCGCGCGGACATGGTGTCCGGCTGCTCGAGGATGCCGAGGAGAAGGTGCTCGGTCCCGATGTGGTTGTGCCGGAGGCTCCGGGCGTTCCCCTGGGCGAGCTTGACCACTTGCCGGGCCTCGTCGGTGAATCGTTCGAACATCGTCTACTTCTCCCGCCTCATCAGTCCCCGTCCGCCCGCGTACTTCTTGTGGACCGCCTGCCGCGTGACCCCCAGCAGGAGCGCGATGTCCTGCCAGGACCACCCCGCGTTGCGGGCGTTCTCCACCTGCAGTGCTTCCAGCCGCTCGACCAGCAATCGCAGGGCCCGTACGGCCCGCAGCCCTATCGCTGGGTCGCGGCTGCCGGCGTCGTTGGCCAGCTGTGCCGTGTCGCTCATGCCGTAAACCTAAGTTGACAATCCTCCCCATGTCAACCTCGGTTGACGACAGAAAACCATTTGCCCGGTGACCTGCGATCTTGCGAGCCTAGAATGACCATGATTTCCTTGCCTGTCGCCGATCCCGGCACTCCAGACGCCCGCAGTCCCATCCGGTACCTGTGGTGGGTGGCGCGTGTCCAGAAGTGGCCGCTGCTCGTCGGCATCGGCCTGGCGATCCTGTGGTGGCTGGCGCAGGCGCTCGTCCCCGCCGCACTGGGCAGGGCGATCGACGCGCTGGCGGACGGCCGTACGAATGTCCTGGTGGAGTGGTCGGCCGCGATCTTCGGCCTGGGCGTGATCCAGGCGGTGACGGGCGTCCTGCGGCACCGGTTCGCGGTGCTCACCTGGCTCGGGGCGTCCTACCGGACGGTCCAGGTCACCACCCGCCAGGCGACCCGGCTGGGTGCGACGCTGCCGAAAAGACTGTCGACCGGCGAGGTCGTCAGCGTCGGCAACTCCGACATCGCCCACATCGGCAACGCGATGGAGATCCTGCTCCGCGGCACGGGCGCGTTCGTCGCGGTCGCCACGGTGACGGTGATCCTGCTGTCCACGTCGCCGCCCCTGGGACTGGTCGTGCTCATCGGCGTGCCGCTGATGGTCGGGGCCGTGGGCCCGCTGCTCAGGCCGCTCCACAACAGGCAGCACGCGCAGCGCGACCTGCAGGGCGACCTCGCGACCCGCGCCTCCGACATCGTCGGCGGCCTGAGGGTCCTGCGCGGGATCGGCGGAGAGGAGCTCTTCTCCGCCCGGTACCGCGAGGAGTCGCAGAAGGTCCGGCGGGCCGGCGTCCGGGTGGCCTCGGTCGAGTCGGCGCTGGAGGGCGCGCAGATCCTGTTGCCCGGCGTGCTCATCGCCGCCGTCACCTGGCTGGGCGCGCACTTCGCATTGGACGGGCGGATCAGCCCCGGTCAGCTCGTCGCGTTCTACGCCTACGCCGCCTTCCTGATCGCCCCGCTCCGGACGCTCACGGAGGCCGCCGACAGGGTGACCAAGGGGCACGTGGCCGCCCGCCGCGTCTGCCGGATCCTGTCGCTGGACCCCGAGATCCAGGGCGGCACGGCCACGTTGCCCGCCGACGCCGCGTCGGACGTCCTACGGGACGGCGAGTCCGGCGTCACCGTACGGCCGGGCAGGCTCACCGCGCTCGTCACGGCCGTGCCCGAGGAGGCGGCGGCGATCACGGACCGGCTGGGACGCTACGCGCCCGGCGAGGTGACCCTCGGCGGCGTCTCCCTGGACGAGCTGCCGATCGACGAGGTCAGACGGCACATCCTGGTCGCCGACAACGCCGCCCGGCTGTTCACCGGCCGCCTGCGCGACGAGCTCGACGTGCGGGGCACGGCGACCGACGACGACGTACGGCTGGCCCTGCACGCCGCCTGCGCCGACGACATCGTCGAGTCGTTGCCCGACGGCCTCGACGCCCATGTCGCCGAGGCGGGCCGGGAGTTCTCCGGCGGGCAGCAGCAGCGGCTGCGGCTCGCCCGGGCGCTGGCCGCCGACCCCGACGTGCTGGTCCTGATCGAGCCGACCAGCGCGGTCGACGCCCACACCGAGGCGCGCATCGCCGACCGGATCGGGGCGGCCCGCGCGGGCCGCACCACGCTGGTCTGCACCACCAGTCCGCTCGTCCTCGACCGTGCGGATCTGGTCCTGTTCGTCGAGGACGGCAAGGTCCGGGCCGAGGGCGCACATCGGGAGCTGCTTCAGGCGGAGCCCGGCTACTCGGCCACCGTCACGAGAGGGGAGGGCTGACCATGGCAAGCCGGATTCTGCCGGTCGCCGACCGCGCGCAGGTGCGTGCCTACGCGCGGCGGCTGACCCTGAAGTATCCGAAGGAACTCGGACTGGCGCTGTCCCTGCACGCCCTCGCGGCGATCTCGGGCCTCGCCTCGCCGCGGCTGCTGGGCGAGCTGGTCCAGGCCGTCGCCGACGGGTCCGGCGACGTCCACGTGGACACGATCGCGCTGGCCATCGCGGGATTCGTCGTCGTGCAGGCCGTCCTGGTGCGGTTGGCGGTCTACGCGTCCTCGCGCCTCGGCGAGAAGGTGCTGGCCGAGCTCCGCGAGGACTTCGTCGACCAGGTGCTCGCCCTGCCGCTGTCGACGGTGGAGCGAGCCGGCTCCGGCGACCTCATCACACGCACGTCGCGGGACGTGGACGCCCTGTCCAGGTCCGTACGGCACGCCGTCCCGGAGACGCTGATCGCGGTCGTCACGTGCGTGTTCGCCCTGGGCGCGCTGCTGCTCGTCGGCCCGGTCATGGCGGTGCCCTCCCTGGTGGCGGTCCCCGTGTTGTGGATCTCCACCAGGTGGTACCTGAAGCGGGCCAGGGACGGATACCTCCGCGAGAACGCGGCCTACGCGGACATGACCGAAGGCCTGTCCGAGACCGTCGAGGGCGCCAGGACCGTCGAGGCCCTGGGCATCCAGAAGCGCCGCCACCAGCGGACGGACGGCGACATCGCGCGGTCTTTCGCGGCGGAGCGCTACACCCTCGGCCTGCGGACGGTCTGGTTCCCTTCCGTCGAGATCGGCTACGTGATCCCCGTCGTGGCGACCCTCCTGCTGGGAGGGTTGTTCCACGCCGAGGGCTGGGTCTCCCTCGCCCAGGTGACCGCCGCCACGCTGTACGTGCAGCAGCTGATCGACCCGCTCGACCGGGTGTTGTCGTGGATGGACGAGCTCCAGGTCGGCGGGGCGTCCATGGCCCGGCTGCTGGGCGTGGTCAACGTGCCGGACGACCGTGTGGCCGGTGGCGCGCGGCCCGACGGCGAGGAGCTGAAGGCGACCGGCGTGACCTACGCCTACCGCGAGGGTCACAACGTGCTGCACGGCATCGACCTCGACGTCCGGGCGGGGGAGCGGCTCGCCATGGTCGGCCCGTCAGGCGCGGGCAAGTCCACGCTCGGGCGCCTGCTCGCGGGCATCCACGGTCCCGGGACCGGCTCCGTCACCGTCGGCGGCGTCGAGCTCGTCGAGCTGCCACTCGACGACCTGCGGGGCCACGTGGCGCTCGTCACGCAGGAGCACCACGTGTTCCGCGGGACGCTCCGCGACAACGTGCTGATCGGGCGGCCGGACGCGACGGACGACGATGTCCGCAGGGCGCTGGAGGCCGTGGACGCCTGGGACTGGGCCGAGGCCCTCGACGAGGGCCTGGACACGATCGTCGGGTCGGGCGGCGAGGCCGTCTCCCCGGCCCAGGCACAGCAGCTCGCGCTCGCGCGGCTCGTCCTGGCCGATCCGCACACGCTGGTGCTCGACGAGGCCACCTCGTTGATCGACCCGCGGGCGGCCCGGCACCTGGAGCGTTCGCTGGCCGCCGTCCTGGACGGCCGTACGGTGATCGCGATCGCGCACCGGCTCTACACCGCCCACGACGCCGACCGCGTGGCCGTCGTGGAGGACGGACGCGTCAGCGAGCTCGGCTCCCATGACGAGCTCGTCGCGGCCGGCGGGGCGTACGCCGCCCTGTGGGACAGCTGGCACGGCAAGGGCAGGTGAGGACGGCCGAGGGCGGCCGGCCCCGCGACGATCGCGGGACCGGCCGCCCTCAGGCCGTTCGTGCGGCTCAATCCCGGCGGAACTCCCCGCCGAGCGAGCTGGTGAGGAACTGCAGCTGGAGCAGCAGCAGGTTCTCCGCGACGACCTCCTGCGGGGTCATGTGGGTGACTCCGGACAGAGGCAGGACGGTGTGCGGCCGGCCCGCCGCCAGCAGGGCCGACGACAACCTGAGCGTGTGCGCCGCGACCACGTTGTCGTCGGCCAGGCCGTGCACCAGCAGGAGCGGCCGCTCGAGCTTCTCCGCGTCGCCGATCAGCGACGACGCCTCGTAGTGCCCCTCGTCGGGGTGGCCGAGGTAACGCTCGGTGTAGCAGGTGTCGTAGAGCCGCCAGTCGGTGACGGGGGCTCCGGCGACGGCGGCGTGGAAGACGTCGGGCCTGCGGAGCACCGCGAGGGCCGCCAGGTAGCCGCCGAACGACCAGCCCCTGATCGCCACCCGCGACAGGTCGAGGTCGTCGGGATGCAGCGCGGCCACCCCCTGGAGGGCGTCCACCTGGTCCTCGAGCGCCAGGGACAGGTCATGCCGCACCTCGCGCTCGAACGCGGGGCCACGTCCGGGCGTGCCCCTGCCGTCGGAGACCACCACGGCGAAGCCCTGCTCGGCCCACCACTGGGGCTCCAGGAACATCCGTCCGGCGGCGAGGACCCGCTGCGCGTGCGGCCCGCCGTACGGGTCCATCAGGACGGGCAGGCGGCGGGAGCCGGGGATGTGCCAGGACGGCAGCAGGACGGCGGTGGACAGGTCGCGCGATCCCGCGCGCACGAGTGAGACCCGCGGTTCGAGGCCGGGCCGCTCGGCGACCGAGGCGATGGGCACCGAGGCGCCGTCGCGGCGCACGACCGTCACCGACATGCCCTCGGCCTGGACGCTCTGCCGCAGGATGACGGTGACGCCGCCGGAGAGGCGGCCGGAGTGCACGCCGGGCTCGGTGGTCACCGGGCGGAGCGAGCCGCCCGAGTAGGTCCACAGCTGGATCTCGGTGGGCTCCGTCGAGGCCGTGAACAGGACGGTGTCGCCGTCGACGTCGAGCACCGCCCGCACCTGCAACGACGGCGGCGTCACCGGCTCATCGCCGATGAACAGGCGATGCCCGCCCTCGGCGACCGTCACCCAGACGAGGCGTCCGTCGGACAGGCGGCCGGGCACGCCGGGGACGATGTCCAGCCAGGCCGGGTCGGTGTCCTCCCTGACGAGGTCCGTAGCGCCGGTCGAGGTGTCGACGGAGAACAGGCGCCTGGTCCTCTGGTCACGGGAGAGCGTGACGATGTCCGCGCCGTGCCCGTTCCAGGAGGCCGTCACCAGATACTCCTGCTCGAACGGCACCTCGACCCGGGAGCCGTCGAGGCCGAGCACGAACAGCGAGACCTTCGCGTTGGCCGTGCCGGCGGCCGGATAGCGCTGCGCCGTCGCGGGGCGGTCGGGGTTCGCGGGGTCGGCGATGTGCCACAACCCGACCGGCGACTCGTCGACGCGCGCGGCCAGCAGGCGGTCACCGGAAGGGGCCCACCAGTAGCCGCGCATGCGGTCCATCTCCTCGGCGGCGATGAACTCCGCCAGGCCGTAGGCGATCTCGTCACCCTCGGGCGCGGCCAGCACCAGGTCCTCGCCCGTCGCCACGTCCTGGACGTGCAGGGCGCCCGCCGTGACGTAGGCCACCCGGGTCCCGTCGGGGCTCAGCCGGGGGTCGATCACCGCGCCCGGGGTCGTGAGCCTGCGCACGGCACCTGTGGCGATGTCGGCCAGGTGGAGCTCGCCGGACAGCGCGAAGACGGCCTGCCGCACCTCGCGGTCCGTCGCGTAGGCGACGACGCCGCCGGCCGACTCCCTCGACCTCTCGCGGCGGGCCCGCTCCTCCGCGGGCAGGTCCTCGTCGGCGGCCCCCAGCGAGAGCGGGTCGACGGCCAGACGCTCGACCCCCGTGGCGGCGTCGAGCTCCCACAGGCACGTGACCGAATCCGTGCCCGACTTTGTCCGGAGGAAGACGACCCGGCCGCCTTCCGGAGAGACCGTGAAACCACGGGGGATTCCAAGGGTGAACCGGCGGGTCCTGGCATACAGCCGCGGGAAGCTCTCAGTCATAGCCCCACATACTGTCAGCTGGCTCGACGGTCAGGGCGATGACCTAGGCTCGGAGGCATGACTGATCGGCGCCTGCTGCTCGTTCACGCCCATCCCGACGACGAATCGATCGGCACGGGAGCGACGATGGCCAGATATGTGGCCGAGGGCGCCCATGTCACGCTGGTCACCTGCACGCTCGGCGAGGAGGGGGAGATCATCCCGCCGGAGCTCGCCCACCACGCGGCCGAACGCGACGACACCCTCGGTCAGTACCGTATCGGCGAGCTCGCCGCGGCGTGCAAGGCGCTCGGCGTCACCGATCACCGGTTCCTCGGCGGAGCGGGCCGCTGGCGCGACTCGGGGATGATGGGCGCGGCGACCAACGACCGCCCCGGCTGCTTCTGGCGGGCGGATCTCGACGAGGCCGCGGGCGAGCTCGTGACTGTGATCCGCCAGGTCCGGCCGCAGGTCCTGGTCACCTACGACGAGAACGGCTTCTACGGGCACCCCGACCACATCCAGGCCCACCGGGTGGCCTGGCGCGCCTTCCAGCTCGCCGCGGACTCCCGCCATCCGGGCGGCGACCCGTGGCGGATCGCGAAGTTCTACTACACGGCGATGCCCAAATCGGTGATGAGGCGGACGGCCGAGGCGATGCGCGACGCCGACGTGGAGTTCTGGAACGTCGACTCCGACGACATGCCCTTCGGCTGCGCGGACGGGGACGTCACGACGGAGATCGACGCCCGGCCCCACGTGGAGGAGAAGCTCGACGCCATGCGGGCGCACGCCTCCCAGATCGCCGTCGACGCCCCGTGGTTCGCGCTCTCGAACAAGATCGGACAGCAGGTCCTCGGCGTCGAGCACTTCATCCTGCGCGCCGGGGTCCCCGGGCCGTCCGGCGCCGGCGCCCCCTATGAGGCCGGCGGCATCGGTGAGCCCTACAACCGCGAGGACGACCTGTTCGCGGGCATCCGCTAACCTCGGCGGCATGACAGCGGTGACGGGCGCGGCCTACGGCATGCTGTTCCTGCTGGGCCTCGTGCTGGGTGTCGTCGGCGGGTTCGAGCACTCCTGGTATGCCGGAAATGTGCCGATTGCCGCGCTGGGATGGCTCCTGATCCTGTTCGCCGTGCCGTACGCCATGGGCAGGCTGATGGGCGGCAGGCTCGGGGCGACGGCGCCGGCGCTGGGCTGGCTCGTGTCGTCGTTCCTGCTCGCCACCCGGCAGCCCGCCGGAGACCTGGCCATCGCCGGGGACTCGGCGGGGTACTGGTACCTCTACGGCGGAGCCGTCGCCGTCGCGGCCGCCATCATGTTCACCCGCTCCAGCGGGTCGTGGCTCCTGAAGTCGCCAGGCGGCACCTGAGACAGGTGCTTTACCTCGGGGCGGCCTTCGCCGATTCTGAGGTCATGCGGCGATGGCACCGAACCCGGCAGGTGATCAACTACGTCAACCTCTCCACTCCGGCCGGCCTGCTCATCGCACTGATCGGCGGTGCGCGGCCGCGCAGGGGCGAGCAGGGGCTGATCTTCGCCCACGGGTACCGCATCCCCTTCCCCGTCGCGGGGGCGTTCACGGTGGGCAACGTGGTCCTCACCAAGAACGCCGACGGCTACCTCACCGGCAGGCTGCTCGACCACGAGGCCCGGCACGCCAGCCAGTACGTGGCGTGCGTCGGTCTCCCCATGATCGTGCTGTACCTCGTCGCCTCGGGCGTGTCCTACGCCCTGTGCGGTAACCCTGCGTCGTGGAACGCCTTCGAGCGGTTGGCAGGCCTGGACGACGGCGGCTACCCCCACAAGGCAGTCCGGTGGCGCCGATCGCGAGAGGGACGATCCGATCATGACGTTCACGACCGCTGACCTGCTCGACGCCCACGGCGACGCGCTGAGCAGTTGCGTCACCCAGTTCCGCTCGTACGGCTCCCGCACCCGGTTCTCCGGGGGGATCGAGACGGTCCGCTGCCTGGAGGACAACGCGCTCGTCAAACAGGTGCTCGGGACACCCGGGAAGGGGCGGGTCCTGGTCGTGGACGGCGGCGGATCGTTGCGGACGGCGCTGCTGGGCGACCTCATCGCGGCGTCCGCCGTGCGGAACGGGTGGTCGGGTGTGATCATCAACGGCGCGGTCAGGGACACGGCGGCGCTGGCCGGGCTCGACCTCGGCGTCAAGGCCCTCGGGTCCAACCCGCGCAGAAGCGCGAAGGAGGGGCGGGGCGAGATCGGCGTCCCCGTGACCTTCGGCGAAGTGACGTTCGTGCCTGGCGAGTGGCTCTACAGCGACGAGGACGGCGTGGTCGTGAGCGCTCAGAGGGTCCAGGACTGACCGGTCGGGGTGTCGGCGACCTTCACGCCGAGATCGGCCAGATCGTCGCGGAGCCGGTCGGAGGCGGCCCAGTCGCCCCCCGTCTGCGCACGCTCGCGCGCCTGCAGAAGCTCTCCCGCACCGGGCGGGAGCGTGGGGACCTTCCCGATGTCGATCGACAGGTCGAGGCCGAGCACGTGGTCGAAGAGGAGGAACGTCTCGAACCGGGAGCCCGGCGTCACGCCGTCGTCGTCCTCGAGGTCGTGCAGGAGCCCCAGAGCCCGCGGCATGTCGAGGTCGTCGTCGAGCGCCTGCTGGACCGCCGCCGCCCGGTCGGCGTCGATGGGACGACTCGGCGACTCCGCCCAGTCGGCCACCCGCCGCCGCCAGCGTCGGAGAGTCCTGGCCGCCGTCCGGAGGCCCTCCCGGGTGAGGTCGGCCTGCTCCCGGTAGTGCCACCCCATGAGCGCGAGCCGTACGGCCAGCGGGTCGAGGCCCTCCTCCGTCACGTCGGACAGGAGCACCGGGTCGAGCCCGTCCGCCGGCCTGCCCTCGAAGAGCAGGCGCCCACCGTGGAGCCAGGGAGCGGTCGTCTTGCTGCCGGTGGCCGCGCCCGACTCGGCGCGCACACCCTCGCGATGGCCGGCGTCGCCGCCGGCGTAGAGGTCGACGCGCCCGCCGAGATGCCGCAGGGACAGGGCCGAGCAGCCCACGTGGGGGCCGGGGGCGCCGGGGCCCCAGGGAGAGTCCCAGGCGGGCACGGTGGCCGTCCACAGCGGCCGCTGGGGGTCCGCGTCGAAGTGCACCGACCCGTCGGGCGTGGGACGGGCCCGGCCCCGCTCGATCAGCCGGGTGATCAGTTCGATCACCGCGTCGACGTTCTCCGACTCCCGCGGGGTGTGCTCCGGGGTGCGGATGTTCAGGGCGAGCGCGTCGGCGCGGAAGGTGTCCTCGTAGAGCGGCGCGGGCGGTTTGCCGTCGAGGAGGCTCGCCGCTTCGCCGTGGCCGCTCACGTCGGCGACGCTCCGGCAGGCGATCACCCGTGGCCCCCGTCGCTCCGCCACCCGCCTGACCAGATCGGCGAGCAGGAGCGAGCGGAGGTCCCCGATGTGGGCGTATCGGTGGGCGGGGGGCCCGCAGACGTACATCCGCAGCACCCGCGAACCCGTGGCCACCACCGGATCCATCCGCCCGGCGTGCGTGTCGTAGACCCGGAGCATGCTCCCGAGCCTAGGCGAGGAAGCCGAGGATGTCCCGGTCCCCCCGTTCCCTGAGACGTTCGAGCACCTCTTCGCGGGCCGCGCCCTCGGGAAGGCCGATGCGGGAGCCGATGAGCCGGATGCCCTCCGCGTCGGACGCCACGGGGGCCGTGTAGCCGATGAGGTGCAGGGCCCGGTTGAGCGGCGGGAGCCCGGCCGCCGAGGCCGGGAGGAAGCGGGTCAGCAGTTCCCCGCCGTCGGAGACCGTGAGGAAGACGTGGTCGCCGTCCGAGGCGTTGTAATCGACCAGCACCGGCCTGATGGAGCCCATGGTCGGCTGGTTGTGCCAGCTGATCACCACGTCGCCCGCCGGTGTGGAGGTGGTCAGCTGCCCTCCGGGCGCCATCCCCAGGTGGGCGGCGAAACCGGTCGGCAGCGGGGACCCCGACCCGCGCAGATGCTCGGCGTTGATGTCGACGCGGTGCCACCAGCGGCCGTCGCGGCTGCGGAAGGACCGCCGGGTCATCGAGACGTCCTTGCGCGGATGGTACGGCTCGGCCTGCTCCGGCCCGGCGACCCGGATCCAGCCGCGCTGTGTGCGCTCGAACCCCGGGCCGCCCGCGTACGCGCGGACCGAGCTCTCGCTCACCTCGTATCGCGAGGTCAGGTTGCCGACGATCGTGTTGACCGACGCCTCGCCGCCCGCCCGTTCGATCTCCCTGGCGATCATCTCGCGGATGCCGAGGTACTCCTCGCCGCCGCCCCACCGCCGCAGGCCGTACTTGTTGCGGTCGAGGCGGACGAAGCGCTCGTCCGAGGCGAGCTGGTTGCGGACGCCGACGACGCTGTGGTCCTCGCCGATCCGCTCCTGGATCTCCTCGGGGCTCAGGGGGGCGCCCGCGACGGCCAGCACCGCCTCCGCCTTGTCGTTGACGCCGCGCGGCCACAGGACCACGTGTCCCTCCAGCACCCGCAGGTGGGGGACGGAGGCGAGCCACCGCTCGGCCAGGTCCTCGCGGACGCCGAGCTGGGAGACCAGGGAGACGGACTCCTCCAGCTTCCGCGGGCCGTCCGTGAACAGCTGCCGGGTCTTCTCCCGCATCTCCTCCGCGCCTCCGGCGACCAGCCAGCCGTCACCCTGCTCGTAGCCGGTGAGCAGGGTGCGGACGAAGCGCCACGCGGGGATCGCGAGAGTGGCCAGCTCCGTCCGGTGCCACGGCGCCGCGCCGGCGAGCTCGTCCGCGGGCGCGGCGGAACCGAGCCGGGTGTGCAACCAGGACAGGTGCGCGTTGAGAGGCGCGGCCTCCTGACCGGCCAGCCAGCTCAGGACGTGTTCGCGGAGATCGCGCTCGATCTGCCTGATCCGCTCGCGGGTGACGGAGAACCTCTGGGCCAGTTCGTCGAGCGTGGCCCGCTGCGCGGTCTGGGTGGGGTTCTGCGACGCGTCGAAGTACAGCCGGTCCCTCGCGATGGCCCGCTGCCGGTCGTCGAGACGGGCGAAGAGCCGGTCGATGATCTCGGGCAGCGCACCGGTCGGGGGCTCGTCCGACGGCTCGGTCGCCAGCAGCTTGTCGAGCACCCCGACGAAGAGCTCGTGCACGCTCTCGCGCGAGCCCGGCGTCTTGAGGCAGTCCGCGGGATCGGTGAATCTGAGCAGCGGCAGGATGTCGCCGAGGACGAGATGCTCCCAGCAGGCGCTGGTGAGGTCGGTGAGGCGGGACGCGACCTGCGCGGTTCCCACCAGGGCGCAGGCCCGGTCGAGCGGAAGCGACTGCCACCAGGCGTCGGGAAGGCCGGGATCGCTCGCGATCGGCTCCACCTGACTCGGCGCCGTCCAGCGCAGGGGGGGCACGATGTCGCTCAGGCTCAGATTCAATGCAGGTCCAACCGGCAAGGGGAATATATCCGCAGTTCAGGGTAGGGGATCAGCCAGGCAGGAAGGGACTTGCCCGGCCGGAATAGGACACGTACAGCAGCTCGCCGGCCCGCGTGCACGCCACGTAGAGCAACCCCCGTTCTCGTTGCAGGTCGTGAGCCCGGGCTGTGGGGTCTTCCGAGGCCGGGGTCAGCGCGTCGGGCGCCGGCACGATTCCGTCAGCCACGCCTATCACGGCCACCCTGCGAAATTCCAGCCCTTTCATCCCATGCAGCATCGTGACTTTCACTGTTATCCCTGCGTCACGCAGGGCCGTCCGGGCCGCCTTCACCAGCTCGGCGGTCCGAGCGGCCACGGCGATGTCCTGCGTCGGCACGCCTTCCTCCATCCACTCGGAGACATGCGAGATCAGCCCGGCGATCTCGGCCTCGGGGCTGACGTACCCCAGGACCGTCGGGCGCGTCCCATTCCGCACGGCGCGGAAGCCGTACAGGTCGGCGATTCCGTCGACGAGCCCGTCGGCGGGCCCTCCGCCCCGGAGCCGGACGCCCCAGGAAAGGATCTCCCGTGGAAGACGATAGGAGATCTTCAGTTGAAACCGGCGGGCGGGGATGCCGACGTTCGACAGCGCGACCCGGGTGTCGAACATGCGCTGGTGGGGGTCGCCCACGATGAACAGGTCGTCCGGCGCCACGGGGACGGCCGCCCGCAGCAGCCGCCACTGCGCCGGGTGCAGGTCCTGCGCCTCGTCCACCACGATGTGCCGGTACGGCTCCCGCCCCGGGGCCTCCTGACCGAGGAGGTCGCCCGTCGACTGCCCGAGCAGCGCCGCCGCCTCGGAGGCGAGCTGGAGGAGCGTGCGGCGGCCCGACTCCCTCAGCCGGTCGACCACGTGCCGGACGGCCTCCCACACCACGGTCCGGCTCTCCGGGCTCAGCTCCACGCTCCGGCCCGGACGGCTCGCGGTCTGGTACTCCTCCAGCGTGCGGAGGTTCTGGGCGAGGATGACCTGCTCCCACTCCCGCAGCAGGAACGCGGCCCCGAAGCGGCTGCCCGCCGCCTCCTCCCAGAGCGTGGCCAGATCCCCGGCGCCGACCAGGGCGGGCGGGCGGCCCTCCGCCTCGGCGACGATCCGGTGGGCGAGCCGGTCGACGTTGCCGACCTCGACCCGCTTGCGCTCGACCTCGTCCTCGATGATCAGGTCGAGCCGCGCGGACAACTCGGTGGCCAGGCCCTGGGAGAACGTCACGAGCATGATGGCGCCGGCGCCGGCGCGGGCGAGGTGGGCCGCCCGGTGCAGGGCGATGATCGTCTTGCCGGTGCCCGCGCCGCCCGTCACCAGCACGGGCTCGTCGTAGCCGGCCCAGTTCGCGTAGGTGTGCTGCGGTGGGTACAGGAACGTGCACCAGTGCGGCAGGGCCATGATCCGGTCGAGCTCGTCGCGGTCGGCCGCGAAGGCCGCGAGGTGGGGGCTGCGCCGCAGCGCGGCCGCCAGGTCGGCGGTGTCGACCACGCCGGGCTCCGAGGAACGGCAGGCGTCGAGTTCGCGCCAGGCCTCGGTGAGGGTGCCGCCACGGGCGAGCGCCGCCAGGGGGGCGAACTGGCTTTCCGGCAGCAGAGGCTCCAGCGCCTCGAAATGGGACTCGGTGGTCATCAGGCGCAGGAGGCGGAGCAACTGCCGGTCGACGCCGATCTCGAGCAGGTCGGTGTCGCAGAACTGGGCGAACAACCGACGCTTCGACCGCTGGGCCGACCTCCGCAGTGCGGGCTCGACGCGTTCCAGCGCCTCGGCGTCCCAGGTCTCGATCACCCCGATGGCGGGGTTGACCTCGAACCTGTGGCGCTGCGCGTACGACCACGCCGCCGCGTCGGGTAACACCGTGATCAGCCAGTACGTGTCGCCCTGGCGTAAGGCGACGGCCCGGTGGCGATCGGCCAGGCGCAGCGTGGTCACCCGGTGGTCGCGGCTGTTGCGCACCCGCTCCGGATGCGGCGCCGAGGGGGAGTTGCCGAGGAACCGGCGGACCGCGACTACGGCGTCCCGGCGCACCGGCCGGGCCAGGGTGCTGAGCTCCCTGGTGAACTCCGGGGAGATCGCGAGCCGGGGCACCGTTCTAGTCCAGTAAGGAGATGAGGTCGCGGTCGCCTCGTTCGCGGAGCCGGGTGAGGAGCTCGGGCCTTCCCGCCGGCCCGCTGAGGCCGATCCTCGTCGCGATCACTCGTACGGCCTGGTCGGGGGTTCCCCCAGGCGCGGTGTACCCGACCAGGCGCAGCGCCTGCGAGGTCGGGTCGCCGCCGTTGGACGCGGACAGGTGCCGCACCCGCAGCATGCCCTCGTCGGAGATGGTCAGGAAGACGTGGCTGCCCTCCTTGGCGGCCACCTCGGTGAGGATCCGCTGCAGTGAGCCGAAGCCGGGACGCGACGCCCAGGTCAGCTCCACGTCCCCGGCGGCGCTCCGCGCCGGACGGTTCTCGCCGGGCTTGAGGCCGAGATAGGCGGCGAAACCGGTCGGCATGGGCACCTCGGCGCCCTGGATGTGTTCGCCGGTGACGTCCACCCGCAGCCACCAGCGTCCGTCCGGTTGGCGGAAGCACCTCCGGGTGAGGGCCACGTCCTTGAGCTGGCCCGGAGGCTTCGCCGCCGTCGCGCCGTTCGCGGAGCGGGGCACGCCGTTGGCGCTCTTCTTGCCGCTCTGGATGCTCAGCTGCGGGACGTTCTCGAGCCATTCCTTGGCCACGTCCGGATGGATGCCGAGGGAGGAGACCAGCTCCAGCGCCCGGGCGACGGTCGGGCGCTCGGCGTTCAGGATCAGGCCGCGGGTCCGCTCGTGCAGATCGGCGAGGTCTCCCGCCACCAGCCAGTCGCCCGACACCTGGTAGCCGGGCAGGGTCGCCACCACGAAGTGCCAGGCGGGCACGTCGAGCGAGCGCAACTCCTCCTTGTGCCACTCGGCCGCCGCGATCAGCCTGCTCTTGGGCGCCGCGACCCCCAGTTCGTCGGAGAGCCAGGCCAGATGCGCCTTGTACGGCGCGGCCTCCGGCTTGTCGAGCCATTCGGCCAGCCAGAGGCGCAGAGTGGTCTCCAGCGCCTGGAGGACGTCAGGGGAGACGGCGAGGAGCTTGCCCAGCTCCTCGATGGCCGAGGGCGAGTCCGTGAAGACCCGGTTCTGGGCGACCATCCAGGTCCGGTCGTCCATGTCGGAGAACGCCCCGTCGATCAGCGCGGGGAAGTCCACGTCGCTCTGCGGCGTCCGCGGGGCCGGGACCTCGGGCGCCGGCCTGAGGTGCCTGACCGGGCTGCGGGCCGCGCGCGCCTTGGCGGGGGCCGGCTCGGCGGCCTCGCCCGGCATGGCCAGGGACGGCGCCAGCCGGGCGAACACGGCGGTGAACAGGGCGGTCAGGACCGGCCGCGCCTTGATGAAGGGCTGGTCGGTGAGTTCACGGCCGGACAGGGTCAGCAGGCCCGGCCAGGAGCCGGCACGGTCGAGCGCGATCGCGACCTGGGGGTCGTCGGCCTCGTCGGGGTCGAGCACGTAGAGCGCGGGCAGGACGTCACCCACCGCGGCGGCGGGCCAGTGCTCCAGCGCCAGATCCGTGATCAGCTCGCCGAGGGCGTCGGGGTCCATGACACCGAGCACCCGCTCCATGGGCAGGCTGCGCCACCAGGCGTCCGGAAGGTCGCCCTGCTCGCTCAGGATTCCGATGCGGGAGGCGTCACTCCAGCGCAGCGGTGGCACGAGGTCACTCAGGCAGAAGTTCATGCTTTCCCCATCACTCCGTCGGACCAGACCATAGTCTGACAAATCCCCATTCGAAGGGGCACTGCGTCAGGGACGAACGGCGGCGAAACGCAGCCGGACGTAGTCGGCCATCCACCCGGACTCCCTGCGCAGGGCAGGGGCGGCGAGCTCGTTGACCCGCAGCAGCAGCGGCTCCACGGTCGCGAGCGGCACACCGTCCAGCAGCGAGCCAGCGAACAGTCGCACCCAGTCCGCGGCGCCGTTCGGACAGTCGTCGAGCGGCGTCGGGCGGTCGAAGTATTCCAGGATCCGGACGGTGAAGCCCCCCTGCTCCAGACGCCGCGCATACTCGGCCGGGCTGGGAAAATACCAGGGAAGCTCGGGCTCGCGCAGGCCGTACTCCCGCCAGGCGGTCAGCATGGCGGAGGTGAGCGCCGCGCAGTTGCCGGCGCCGCCGAGCTCCGCCACGAATCGTCCGCCAGGGCGCAGGGCCATGCGCACACACGCGATCACCGCCTCGGGGTCACGGCTCATCCAGTGCAGCGCGGCGTTGGAGAACACTGCGTCGTACGGCTGGGCCACCGTGAAATCGTGACCGTCGCCGACGGTGAAGTCCAGCCCGGGATGCTGGGCGATGGCCGTCTCGATCATCGAGTGGGAGCCGTCGATCCCGAGGACCTCGGCGCCGCGGGCGGCGATGTCGGCCGTGAGCACGCCGGTCCCGCAGCCGAGGTCGAGCACGCGCTCACCCGGCTGGGGATCGAGCAGCTCCACGAGCGGCGCTCCGTGCGCGGAGACGTAGCCGAAGGAGCTGTCGTACGCACGAGCGTTCCATCTCGTGAGATTGGGGGTTTCGTACCGCAAGATCAGCTCGCATTCTGAGTCATTCAGATAGCGACACACTTTACGGCTTCAGATGCCCTTGCGAGTTGTGCATGCTTAGCCCACCGCTTGTGACCAATGTGTCTTGAGGTAGGACTTGGCCTCATCCTGCTGCGGGATCGTGAGAATGACCGGGGTTCCGGTCGCCGTGGGAAGCTTGGCGGCGGCGGTCTTGTCGAGCGTGCCGCGCATCTCCATGGCCTCCGTCCTGGTCGGACGGGCGTAGGCCTTGAGGTAGAGGTTCTGGCCCTCGTCGGACAGGAGGAACTCCTCCCACAGTCGCGCGGCGGCCGGATGCGGGGCGTCCTTGCTGATGGCCTGCACGTAGTACGACGCGAGGACCGCGTCACGCGGGATCGTCACCTGCCAGGCGGGCTTGTCGTTGCGGGCGGAGGCCTCGGCCCTGGCGGTGTTGAGGTAGTCCCAGTCGACGACGGAGGCGGCCCGCTCGGGCTGGCTCAGCATTCCGGCGCGCTTGATCCGGGCGAACAGGTCCACGCCACGCGCGGCGTCGACCTTGCCGTCGTTGAGCGAGGCGGCCATGACGCCGCTGAAGGCGGAGGCGGTCCGCAGGGGGTCGCCGGGCAGCGCCACGGAGACGCCCGGCTTGACCAGCGCCGCGTAGGACGCGGGGGCGGAGACCTTCCTGGGGTCGTAGCCGATCGACATGTAGCCGCCGTAGGCGCCGTACCAGAGGCCCTTGGCGTCCTTCAGCCGATCGGGGATGTCGCCCCAGCCGGTGACCTTGTAGGGCGCGAACCGCTTCGCGTTCGCGACCGCGACGTCGAGGCTCAGGTCGAACACGTCGGGCGCGTCCTTGGATCCGCGCAGGCGGGTCGCCGCGTCGATCTCCTGCTGACTGTTGGCGTCGGGGGAGATCCCGATGACTTTGATGCCGTACTTGTCGGAGAAGCGGTCAATGATGTCCGCGTAGTTCATCCAACCGCGGGGCAGGCCGACGACGGTCAGCGTGCCCTCCCGCTTGGCCGCCTCCACCAGCCTGTCCATGGTGGAGAACCCGTCCTTCATGCTCGTCGCCGTGGGATTCACCGGCGGGAGTTCCTTGCCGCCCTCCGACGGCGCGGAGCACGCGGCCGCCACGGAGACGAGCATCACCACTACAGCACTGGCACGTATGGTCACGCTACGTATATTCCGTGTTGCTCAGCCGCCGGTCGAGGAGGCACGCGGGGGAGAAGCCACGATCTTGGCCGCGACCATGGAGTTCTCGGCGATCTCGACCGTCGTGCCGTCCCGCTTGCGCAGGATGAGGACGCCGCCGGTCCACGACTCCAACACGCCGACCGCGTCACGGAAACCACCGGTCTCGACGCGGCGCACCGTCACCCGTTGCCCCACATCGGCGGGGGTGATGGCCACAACCAGCCTGGCTCCGAACTGAGGGCTCACGATGATTGGCCCCCTCCTGTTCCGGCTACTAGACAGGCACCGCAATACTAGGGCGTAGCAACCGCGGTCGAGCCGTGCAACCCAGAAGGAGCCCGAGGTGACGTACGTCATCGCGCAGCCTTGCGTGGATGTCCTGGACAAGGCGTGCATCGAGGAGTGCCCCGTCGATTGCATCTACGAGGGCGAGCGCATGCTCTACATCCACCCCGATGAGTGCGTGGACTGCGGGGCGTGCGAACCGGTGTGCCCGGTAGAGGCGATCTTCTATGAGGACGACCTTCCCGACCAGTGGAAGGACTTCTACAAGGCGAACGTCGAGTTCTTCGACGAGCTCGGGTCGCCCGGCGGCGCCTCGAAGGTCGGGAAGATCGAGAAGGACCACGCCGTCGTCGCCGCGCTCCCGCCGCAGGCCGAGGACCACTGAGTGCGGGCCCGTCCGCTGACCGGGGTGATCTCTTGATCGCCTTGCCGGATTTCCCGTGGGATCGGCTGGCGCCGTACAAGGAGCTCGCCCAGGCTCACGCGGACGGGATCGCCGACCTGTCGGTCGGCACACCCGTCGACCCGGTGCCCGCCGCCGCCCGCAAGGCGCTCGCCGCGGCCGCAGACAGCCCCGGATATCCCCAGACCCACGGCACCGCGCGACTGCGCGAGGCCGCCGCGGGGTGGCTGCGGCGCAGGCACGGGGTCACGGTCGACCCGGACGACGTGCTGCCGACGATCGGCTCCAAGGAGCTGGTGGCCTGGCTGCCGACGCTCCTGGGCGCCGGACGCGGAGATCGCGTGGTCATCCCCGAACTGGCCTATCCCACCTATGACGTCGGCGCCCGCCTGGCGGGGGCCGAGCCGTACGCGGTGGACGGCCTGGTCGCGGTGGGCCCCGAGCGCGTGCCGCTCGTCTGGGTCAACTCGCCGTCCAACCCGACGGGCAGGGTGCTGCCCGCCGAGCACCTGCGCAAGGTGGTCGCCTGGGCGCGCGAGCGCGGTGCGGTGGTGGCCTCGGACGAGTGCTATCTCGAACTCGGCTGGGAGGACCATCCCGTCTCCGTGCTGCACCCCGACGTGTGCGGCGGCTCGCACGAGGGGATCCTCGCGGTCCACTCGTTGTCGAAGCGGTCCAACCTCGCGGGCTACCGGGCCGGGTTCGTCGCCGGCGACCCCGTTCTGGTGAAGCGGCTCCTGGAGGTGCGCAAGCACGCGGGCATGATGGTCTCGGCCCCGGTCCAGGCCGCGATGGCCGCGGTCCTCGACGACGACGAGCACGCCGACGAGCAGCGGGGGCGGTACGCCCGGCGCCGTGAGGTCCTGCGCCCGGCGCTCGAGCGGGCGGGCTGGCGGATCGACCACTCCACGGCCGGCCTCTATCTCTGGGCCACCGATGGCACCGACTGCTGGGATCAGGTTCGCGGGTTGGCCGAAAAGGGCATTTTGGTGGCACCGGGCGACTTTTACGGAGCCGCAGGTCGCGCCCATGTACGCGTCGCCCTTACGGCCACCGATGAACGGATCGATGCGGTGGTGCGCCGCCTCCAGTAGGATCGCGCGGCATGACGGCAGCGGTCGTGCTCGTGTTGGGTGTCGCCACACTGGTCGTCGTCCTGGGTGCGTTCGTCGTGACGGCCCGGCAGGGCCGGGTTCCCGCTCCGATGCCGCCTCTGCCGCCCGAGGAGCCCGAGGCGGCGCCCGTCCGGGTTCCGGCCCCCGCGGCCGACTACTTCGACCCCAGGACGATCAAGGTCGGGGACACCGTTCACATCCAGGGTGTGAAGTCCCGGGCCATCGGCGCGCTGCACCTGTCGAGGCAGGGCGACCAGTGGACGGAGTACCTCCTCGACGAGGGCGTCCGGCGCTACCAGTGGCTTTCGGTCGAGGAACGGCGCGGTCCCGCGGAGGGCGAGCCCCTTCACCTCGAGGTCATGTTGTGGACCCAGGTGCCGACGCAGGGGATGGTCCCGGCCAAGCACATGCTGATCATGGAGGGCGTGGAGTTCTTCCCCGTCGAGCGCGGCACGGTGGCCTTCCGCTCCGAGGGGATGACGGGCCAGCCCGACCGGGGGCTTCTCGACTTCGCCCACTACCGGGCCGCCGACGGCCGGCTGCTGTCGTTCGAGCGCGTCCAGGGCGGCCAGTGGTCGGCCTTCTACACCCGCCCGCTGACGCCGGGTTCGATCCAGGTGGAACGGATCCCCTGATCGCCCGGTAGTTTCTGGGGGGTGACTCGGCGTCGTTCCCGCGTAGGCCTGACCGTTCTGATCATTGTCGTCCTGATCTTGGGGGGCCTCGGATACGGCGTCTATCACCTGATCAAGAAGGCTCAGCCGTTCGCCTTGGGCGAACACTGCCTGGTGACGACATCGGACGGCACGCTGGACCTCGACATCGAGCAGGCGCAGATCGCCGCCACGATCGCGGCGGTCGCCGCACGCAGGAAGCTGCCGGACCGCGCCCTGCAGATCGCCTACGTGACCGCCATCCAGGAGTCGAAGCTGGCCAACCTGCCGTTCGGCGACCTGGACTCGGTGGGGGTCTTCCAGCAGCGGCCCTCCCAGGGATGGGGCACGGTCGAGCAGCTCAACGATCCCGTTTACGCGACCAAGAAGTTCTTCGCGGCGCTGGAGAAGGTCAAGCACTACAAGACCCTGCCCCTCCACGAGGCGGCGCAGGCCGTCCAGCGTTCGGCCGACGGCTCCGCGTACGCGCAGCACGAGCCGTCCGCGAAGATCCTCGCCGGCGCCTTCACCGGTCGCGTCCCCAAGGCCGTCCACTGCTGGTACCCCCCGGCGGACAAGCCGGTCACACCGCAGCCGAAGGAGGCGCGAAAGCAACTCGTCCGGGCCCTCGGCGACGACTCCTCGGCCGACCACGGGTGGCTCATCGCCGAGTGGTACGTCTCCAACGCGCAGAAGTACGGCCTGCGGGAGGTGCACTACGGCGGAATGTCCTGGACCGCGGAGGCGGGGCACGACGGCTGGCTGAAGGACGATGCCAAGGCGTCCGGCGCGGTGCGCATCGCCTAGGCTCAGGGGGCATGCGGCTGGACCTTGGACAGGACGTCGGAGCGCTGACGGCGCGCCTTGTGGACATCGAATCGGTCAGCGGCGGTGAGAAGGCCCTCGCCGACGCCATCGAGGAGGCCCTGTCCCCGCTGGACCACCTCACCGTGGTCCGCGACGGGCAGAACATCGTGGCCCGGACGACCCTCGGGCGCGCGGAGCGCGTCGTGATCGCCGGGCACATCGACACCGTTCCCGTCGCGGCCAACCTGCCCAGCCGCGTCGACGGCGACCTGCTCTACGGCTGCGGCACCTCGGACATGAAGAGCGGCCTGGCCGTCCAGCTCAAGCTGGCCCTGCTGGAGGACCCGAACAGGGACCTGACCTTCGTCTTCTACGACTGCGAGGAGATCGAGGCGGAGCGCAGCGGCCTGCTGCGCCTCACCCGTGAGCATCCCGAGTGGCTCGCCGGCGACTTCGCCGTCGTCATGGAGCCGACCGACGGGCTGATCGAGGGCGGCTGCCAGGGGACGCTGCGGGCCGACGTGGTCGTGCGCGGGGCCAGGGCGCACAGCGCGCGGTCCTGGGAGGGCGTCAACGCCATCCACGGGATCAAGCCGGTCGTCGACATCCTCACCGCCTACGAGACCAGGCGTCCCCTGGTCGACGGCCTGCGCTACCACGAGGGGCTCAACGCCGTGGGCATCCGCGGCGGGGTGGCGGGGAACGTGATCCCCGACGAGTGCGTCGTGACCGTCAACTACCGCTTCGCCCCCGATCTGACCGTGGAGCAGGCCTTCGACCACGTCCGGGAGCAGTTCGACGGCTTCGAGGTGCGGCTCGTGGACGGTGCGCCGGGAGCCAGGCCCGGGCTCACCCATCCGGTGGCCGCGGCGTTCGCCGCCGCCGTCGGCGGCACACCGCGCGCCAAGCTCGGCTGGACCGACGTGGCCAGGTTCTCGGCTCTCGGCATGCCCGCCGTCAACTGCGGTCCCGGGAACCCCAACCTCGCCCACACCAGCGGCGAGCACGTGAGCCTGACGATGATCGCGGAGACCGAGCGACGGATGCTCGACTGGCTGGGCTCACCGCGCTGAGCGACTCCGTCAGCGGCCGGTCGTGACCTCGGTGAGCGCGGGTTCAGGGTTGAAGGTGCCCTCCCTGCGGATGGTGTGCCAGCGCAGGCGCACTCCCAGTACGGCCGTGGCCACCGACTGGATCACCACCAGGTACATCAACTGCCGGTAGACGAACTGCTGGAGCGGAAGCACCCAAAGAGCGGAGGCCGGCTCGTGGTCGAGCCGGAGCGCGTACCACCCGCTGAGCGCCTGAGCGGTGACGAAACCGGCCCACACGGCCACCACGGGCAGGGGATCCGCGACGGCCACGCTGTACACCGCCATGATGTCCACGACTGGAGCCAGCAACGGCAGGACCACCTGGAAGAGCGTGAGATAGCCCAGGCAACGGCGTCCGAAGGAGCCGCGCTCCAGGACCGCCCCGCGGTGCTTCCACATCGCCTGCAGCGTGCCGTAGCACCACCGGTAACGCTGGCGCCAGAGCTGACCGAGGGTCGTGGGCGCCTCGGTCCACGCTCGGGCGTGCTCCTCGTAGACCACGCGCCAGCCCGCACGGCAGATCGCCATCGTGAGATCGGTGTCCTCGGCGAGGGTGTCGAGACTGACCCCGCCGACCGACGTGAGCGCGGACCTGCGGAAGGCGCCGATGGCGCCTGGGACCGTGGCCATGCAGCCGAGCAGGTCGAACGCCCTCCGGTCGAGGTTGAACCCGATGACGTACTCGATGTGCTGCCACCGGCCGATCATGCCCCGCCGGTTGCCGACCTTCGTGTTGCCGCTGACCGCGCCGACGGACGGGTCGGCCAGCGGCTGAATCAGGTTGCCGATCGTCGACGGTTCGAACACCGTGTCCCCGTCGACCATGATCAGGATGTCGTGCACCGCCTGCGCGATCCCGGTGTTCAGCGCGGACGGCTTGCCGCCGTTCGGCTGACGGATCACCCGCACACCGGGGAGAGCCAACGATGCCGCGATCTCCGCCGTGCGGTCCGTGGAGCCGTCGTCGACGACGATGACCTCCACCGGCCCCGGGTAGTCGGTCGCGACGAGCGAGCGGACCGTGGCTTCGATGCCTGCCTCTTCGTTGTAGGCGGGGACGATCACAGTGACGGGAGGCGGAGCGGGCCACCGCGCGATTCCGCGGCGGCGGCGCCCTGCGTCCCTGTCCCTTCGCTGCCGCCTCGCCCTGTGCGCGTGGACCCAGGCGAGGGCGACGAACAGCGTAAGCCGGAGCAGGGTCAGCAAACCGGCCGCGGCGAGGATCCAGCCGAGTGATCCGGTGAACGCGGAGGAGGCCCGCTGGATGAGCACCAGCGCCTTGCCGAGCCACCGGTCGCCCGTGGAGGCGGGCGTGTGCGCCGGGGGAAGCCCGACCGCCCGGGTGAGGGTGGTGGCCGTGTAGCCCCGCTTGTCCAGAGTGGTCAGCAACCGGTCGACCGCCGCCACGGTCTGCGAGCGGTCACCTCCCGCGTCGTGGAACATGATCACGGCACCCCTGTCACGCGGCGGAAGGGACGCCTTGACGATCTGGTCCACTCCCGGACGGCTCCAGTCCCTGGAGTCGAGATCGGTCAGAGCCACCAGGTAGCCCTCCGCCCCGAGCAGTCGCATCGCCGCGAACTGCTTGTCCCCCACGGCGTCCGGCGACGCGGAGTACGGCATGCGGACCAGGCGGGTGTTGATGCCGGCGGTCCCCGCCAGCGCCTTCTGCGTGAGGGACAACTCCAGCCGGGTCCGCCAGTCCGGGGTCGTCGTCACGTCGGCATGCGTGTACGTGTGGTTGCCGAGCTCATTGCCCTGGGCGACCATGCGGCGTACGAGGTCGGGATTCTCGGCGACGTGCGCCCCGACCACGAAGAAGGTCGCGGTGGCACCGTGCTTGTGAAGCACGTCGAGCAACTGGGGTGTCCAGCGCGGGTCGGGCCCGTCATCGAAGGTGAGCGCCACCGTGCGCCGGGCGACGCGCACGGTCTGCGGCTGTGTTCCCGACATGTTCACCACGGGACCGCCCGCGTGCACCCGGTCGAGCACCGCCGAATCGCCGGTGTCGGCCGCGGCAGGGTGCGTCTCGCCGACGACGTTGTGGACGTAGCCGTTCAGGAAGAGCGCTCCACCGGTCAGGACGGCCGCCAGGGCGACGAGGAACCAGTGGCCGCGTGGGTCGCTCCGCTTGCTCCGGCGCCCGCTCATTTCGGCCCGTGCGTCTTGCCGACCTGCCCTGGCGGGGTGCCGCCGTGGCCCGGACGGTCCGTCGTGGAACCCCCGGGTGTGGCGGGAGGCGTCTTGCTGGGCTTGTTGGCCGGGGGCGTGGTGGCGGGGGTCTGTAGCGGCGATTGGCTCGGGGAGGACACAGGCGCCTGCGGAACCGGCGTGGGGGTCGCGGACGGGCCGACACGGGGTGCCCGTGTGGGCGAGCCGGTGGGCGACTGGAAGGCGGTTCCCCCGCCCGCCGGCCGGTCCGGAGCCTTGCCGGGCCAGCTCAGTCCGGGCAGTTCGGTGCCACCCAGCATCCCGGTGATCACGAAGGCCAGAAGGGTCACGACGACGGCCCCGGAACCTATCGCCGTCACGGTGAGAATCCGGCCACGACGACCGCTCTGGTCCACGAACACGGCGGTGTCTTGACGGGGTGGCTCGTTCACGAGCCGTGATACTAGTCAGCAGACATGTACAGCTGGGAACAAAGCGACGTTTGTGACCATCCTGTGTGAAACGCCCGCACTAGCCCTGGCCCGCTAGCGTGAGCACATGAACCACGACCGGCCTGAACGCCGCCAGGGATCCTCGGTGCTCCGCGGCGATCTCGTTCCCGACTCCACGTATGACCAGCGCCTGCTCGACCGCAAGGGCCCGACCGACTGGCTCCACATGGACCCGTGGCGGGTCCTGCGCATCCAGTCGGAGTTCGTCGAGGGCTTCGGCTCCCTGGCCAACCTCCCCGCGGCCGTGACCGTCTTCGGATCCGCACGCACCCCCCGCGACAACCCTGACTACGAGATGGGCGTCCGCGTGGGTCACGCACTGGCCAAGGTGGGATACGCCGTCATCACCGGCGGCGGCCCCGGCGTCATGGAGGCGGCCAACAAGGGGGCGTTAGAGGCCGGCGGCGTCTCCGTCGGCCTCGGCATCGAACTCCCCCACGAACAGCGCCTGAACGAGTACGTCGACCTGGGCGTCGAGTTCCGCTACTTCTTCGTCCGCAAGACGATGTTCGTCAAGTACTCCTCCGGCTTCATCGCTCTGCCGGGCGGTTTCGGCACGCTCGACGAGTTGTTCGAGGCGCTCACCCTGGTCCAGACCCAGAAGGTCACCTCGTTCCCGGTGATCCTCATCGGGTCGGAGTTCTGGACGCCGCTGGTCGACTGGGTCCGTACGACACTGGCGAAGACCGGCAAGATCTCGCCGTCGGACGTCGACCTCATGCGGATCACCGACGACCCCGACGAGGCCGTCCGTATCATCCTCGAGGCCGACCGGCACCGCGCGGGAGCGTGACGACGTGTTCATCTGCGTGTTCTGCGCGTCGAGCCAGAAGATCGATCGCAAGTACCTCGACCTCGCCCGCGACGTCGGCACGGAACTCGCCCGGCGCGGGCACGGCCTCGTCAGCGGCGGTGCGATCGTGTCCTGCATGGGCGAGGTCGCCCGGGCCGTCCGGGAGGGCGGCGGCCAGACCGTGGGGGTGATCCCGCAGGTGCTCGTGGACATCGAGGTCGCGGACACCGACTCCACCGAGCTGATCGTCACCGGCGACATGCGTGAGCGCAAGGGCCTGATGGACGCCCGGTCGGACGCCTTCCTCGTGCTGCCCGGCGGGATCGGCACGCTGGAGGAGCTCTTCGAGATCTGGACCGCGCGGGTGCTCGGCATCCATGACAGGCCTCTGGTGGTGCTGGACCCGTGGGGCCTGTACGCGCCGCTGCGCCAACTCGTCGACGGCATGTACGAGCAGGGGTTCACCCGTCCGAACGTCTTCGACGCGATCTCCTGGACGACCACCGTCGAGGAGGCCTTCGACCTGCTGGAACGGACCGTCCCGCTCCTGCTGCCGACGGCCGAGGAGATCGGGGAGCCCTAGGTCACGCGAGGCCGCGGCGGGTGAGCGCGGGGGAGCGGCGGCCCAGCAGGACCTCGGTCATGTCGAGCGCCTGCCGTACCTGGTGGGGGGTGCGGAACACCGTCGCCCCCGCCCACGCGAACGCGGCGGCCGCCGCGACCGCCTCGGTCTCGTCCTCCGGCAACGTCACCATGACCGTACGGCCGGCCCGGGCCAGCGCGGAGACCTCGGACAGCGAGGACGCCGCCGCCCAGGCCGGATCGATCTCGTCATCCGGGTGGATCACAATGGTCATGTCTTCAATGCTCGCACGCGTGCGAGTTGTGGCACGATTCGTATGTGCTGGTCGTCCTCGTCATAGCCGGTCTCGCCGTCCTCGTCTGCGTGTGGATGGTGTCGCTCGGCCGTGGCGGTGAGCTGGCGGTCTTCCCGCCTGACATGCCTCCGACGGAGCTGCCCGACGCCGGCCACCTGACCGCCGCCGACCTCATGGGCCTGCAACTCCCCCTGAGCCTGGTCGGCTACCACACCCAGGTCGTGGACGAGGCGCTCTATCGGTTGTCGACCGCGCTCGGCGAGCGGGACACGCGGATCGCGGTGCTGGAGCAGCGCGTCGCGGACCTGCTGGCCGGCCGGCTCCAGGCGCGGCAGGAGGTCTTCGCGCGACCGGCCGAGCCGGTCCGCACCGAGCACCAGCCCGAGATCGCCTCCAAGCCCGAGATCCCCTCCAAGACCGCGGCGGGCGGCTGGGAGGACGACCGCTCGGACGCGGAGGAGTCATGGTGAACCGGTGCGCGTGGGCCACCTCGGCCCCGGACTACATCGCCTACCACGACGACGAGTGGGGGCGTCCCGTCCACGGCGACGACCATGTCTACGAGCGGATCACGCTGGAGGCGTTCCAGTCCGGCCTGTCGTGGCTGACGATCCTGCGCAAGAGGGAGAACTTCCGGCGGGCCTTCGCCGAATTCTCCATCCCCAAGGTCGCCGCGTTCGACGAGTCCGACGTCGAGCGGCTGATGAACGACACCGGCATCGTCAGGAACCGGGCCAAGGTCGACGCGGCGATCGCCAACGCCAGGGCGGCCGCCGAGTTGCCGGGCGGGCTCTGTGAGCTGGTCTGGAAGTTCGCCGACTGGTCCGCGCCCGCGCCGGCCGGACTCGGCGACGTCCCGGCGCAGACCGCAGGTTCGAAGGCGCTGGCCAAGGAGCTCAAGAAGCACGGATTCCGGTTCGTCGGCCCGACGACGGCCTACGCGCTGATGCAGGCGATCGGCCTGGTCAACGACCACGTGATCGACTGCTGGGTGCGCGAGGAGGTCAGCGCCCTTCGAAACGAGGCCGCTCCCTGCTGAGGAAGGCCTTGGTCGCGGCCAGGTGATCGGCCGTGGCCGCGCATTCGTCCTGCAGGCCGGCCTCGAGGTCGAGCGCGTCGGAGAGCGAGTGGGACGCGGCGAAGTCGAGCGCCCGCCGGGTCGCGGCGTAGGCCAGGGTGGGGCCCTGGGCCAGCCGCAGCGCCAGATCGCGGGCCGCGGGCACCACGTCGTCGCCCGGCACGACCTTGGTCACCAGGCCCAGTTCCAGCGCACGCGCCGCGTCGACGGCGTCGCCGAGGAGCAGCAGTTCCCTGGCCACGGCCGGCCCCACGAGGCGCTGAAGGGTCCATGAGGCGCCGGAGTCGGGCCCGAGGCCGATCCCGGTGAACGCCATGGCGAACTTCGCCCTTTCGGAGGCGACGCGGAAGTCGCACGCGAAGGCCAGGGACGCTCCCGCTCCGGCGGCCACGCCGTTGACGGCGGCCACCACCGGCTTGTCCATCGAGGTGATCGTGAGCACGATCGGGTTGTAGTGCTCGCGAACGGTGTTCGCGAGCCCGAGGCCGCTTTCCAGGTTGTCGGCGTGCTCGCGCAGGTCCTGTCCCGCGCAGAAGGCCCGGCCTGCCCCGGTCAGCAGGACGGCGCGGACGGACCCGTCCGCGGCGGCCCGGCGCAGCGCCGCGAGCAACTCGCCCTTCATGGCCGCGGTCAGGGAGTTCATCGCGTCAGGGCGGTCCAGAGTGACCGTCGCGACCGCCTGCTCGACCTCGTAGCCGACACTCATCTCACGATCCCCCATCCAGGTTGCGGTCGACGAACGCCGCCGCCGCGGGCAGCAGCCGAGCCGCCTCCTGCTCGAAGTAGGCGCGGGCCTTGTCGCCCGGCCACCCCGGAGGCAGCAGTTGCGCCGGCAGGCCGGGGTCGCGGAACAGGAAGTTGCGCCAACCGTGCACCAGCCTGCTCCGGACCGCGAAGATCTGGTGGTCCGGGGAGTCCCCCCGCAGCGATCCCACGAGATCCACGGCGCCGGCGAGCCAATCCTCGTACGCTCCGGCGATGCCGTCCAGATCCCACGCCTGGGCGACCAGTTCGCGGGGGTCGCCCTCCAGCGCGGCGTCGAACCGGTGGGCGGGCAGCCGTAGAGCGTCCAGTTCCGGTGAGGCCCACGGCCCGATCCAGGTGCCCTCCGTCAGCGGAGCGTAGCCGAGGAAGGCCAGATCGGCCCGGATCCGCTCCCGCCTCGCCCGGTCCCTGACCGGTTCGAGCACCAGCACGTGCCAGCGTCCCCGCCAGTCGGCGGCGCCCGCGCGGTAGACCCGCGCGGCGGTCTCGTCGAGACGGCGCTCGCATTTCGGCGTGACCGCATATCCCGGCCCCTGTGGCAGGCGCACCGGGTCGAGCCACCCCTGACGGACCATGCGGGAGATCGCGGTCCGTACGGCGGGGGCCGCGATGTCGAGGGGCGCGAGCAGCCTGACGAGCGCGGCCACCGAAGCCCGCCCGTGACGCGTGCGGAGGTGGTCGCCGTAGAGGTCGAAAAGTGCGGCTCGGGCGTTCATCCCTCTCAGTTTGAGGGTCGGGATCGCTCCTCGACAATGCGCCTGAGCCCTTATTGATCGACTGACCGGAGCCGGGCCGTTACCTTTTTGAGCTCGGAGGCGGGATAATAGAACATCACAGAAACGTGAATGCGCCGGTCACCCTTCGGGGTGGCCGACTACGCGGGAAGGGATACACGCATGGCGGCGATGAAGCCACGGACTGGCGACGGTCCGCTGGAGGTCACCAAGGAAGGACGGGGCATCGTCATGCGGGTCCCTCTCGAGGGTGGCGGCCGACTCGTCGTCGAGCTCTCGGCGGATGAGGCCGGCGCTCTCGGAGACGCGCTGAAGACAGTGGTCGGCTGAGGTTTCAGCCGACTTGTTCGACTTTTCGGCCCTGGTGACGGGATTTCCCCCCCGCGCCGGGGCCGCCCTATTTGGAGGCGTTCGTGCCAATTGAGACCACGTTGACCGTTGCTGACCGGCTCGCCGAAGACGCGGAGCTGACCGCGGTGCCCTTCGGGCCGGACCTCGCTCCGCCGGTCGAGCTCCCCGTGCCGGTGAGCGCCCTGCTGTCCCACTACGAAGCCAAGGGCGAGCCTGGCGAGGTCTTCGAGGTTCCCGTGGTCAGGGGGGACGGTGTGGGCCGCGTGCTGCTCTACGGGACGGGCGACTGCACCGCTCCGGCGCTGCGCAAGGCGGGAGCGGCCATCGCGCGGAAGGCCAAGGGCCGGCCCTCCCTTTCCGTCGTGGTCCCCGCCCATGGTGACGTGAGCGCTCTCGTCGAAGGGACGCTCCTCGCCTCCTACACGTTCAGGATCGGCCAGACCCGGACGAGCGCGGTGGAGGAGATCGTCTTCACCGGCGCGGACGAGCAGGCTCTGCGCCGCGGCGAGGTGGCCGCCCGCGCCACCGCACTCGCCCGCGACCTGGTCAACACCCCGGCCGACGTGAAGACTCCCGAATGGCTGGCCGACCAGGCCCGGGTCATCGCCGCCGATCACGGCCTGGCCGTACGGGTCTGGGCGGGCGCCGACCTCGGCGAGTTCGGGGGCATCCGGGCGGTCGGTCAGGGCTCGATCCACCCGCCCAGGTTCGTCCAGCTCCAGTACACGCCGGAGAACGCCGGTGACGGCACCCCGCACGTGGTCCTGGCGGGCAAGGGCATCACGTTCGACACGGGCGGCCTGTCGCTGAAGCCCAACGAGGGCATGAAGACCATGAAGACCGACATGGCGGGCGGTGCGGTCGTGATGGCCGTGATGAGCGCGCTGGCCGCCTTCGAGGTGCCGGTCCGCGTGACGGGCCTGGTCGCCTGCGCGGAGAACGCCATCTCGGGCTCGGCCCAGAGGCCGAGCGACGTCATCACGCAGTACGGCGGGCGCACGGTCGAGGTGCTCAACACCGACGCCGAGGGCCGGCTCGTGCTGGCCGACGCCCTGGCGTACGCCGACGCCGAACTGGACCCCGACGTGATGATCGACATCGCCACGCTCACCGGTGCCGCGAAGGTGGCGCTGGGGGTCTCCCTGGGGGCGCTCTACGCCACAGACGAGTCGGTCGCCGACTCTCTGCTCTCCGCCGGTGAGACCAGCGGAGACCGGTTCTGGCGCATGCCCCTGCTCGAGGACTACCGCGCCGACCTGGACTCGGATGTCGCCGACCTGACCAACGTGGACCGCAAGATGTCCGGTGCCGCGGGGTCGGTCATCGCGGCGCTGTATCTGCGGGAGTTCGTCGGCAAGCGGCCCTGGGCGCACCTGGACATCGCCGGGCCCGCGCGGTCGGCCGCCGACGACGGCCAGTTCACCAAGGGCGCCACGGGCTTCGGCGTCAGGATGTTGCTGAGCTACCTGGCCGCCTAGGCGGGCGGCAGCTTGACCGCGACCAGGAGACCGTCGCCCAGGGGGAGCATGAGCGGGCGCAGACGCTCCTCCTCCCTGACCATCCGGCCGAGTTCCCGGACGGCGACGGTGTCCGGGTCGCGCCGGGTGGGGTCGGCGACCTGGTCGCGCCAGAGGGCGTTCGCGAAGGCCACCACGCCGCCGGGGCGCAGCAGCCGGATCGACTCGTCCAGGTAGTCGAGGTACTCCTGCTTCGCCGCGTCACAGAAGACCAGGTCGTAGCCGCCGTCGGCCAGGCGCGGCAGCACATCGAGGGCGCGGCCTCCGATGAGGCGGATCCTGCTGCCGGAATAGCCGGCCTCGGCGAACGTCTGCCGGGCCATGCGCTGGTGCTCCGGTTCGACGTCCACGCTGGTCAGCGTGCCGTCCGGTCGCATTCCGCGTAGGAGCCACAAGCCGGAGACGCCGCATCCGGTGCCGACCTCGACCACCGAACGGGCGCCGGCCACTGTCGCGAGGAAGCACAAGGCCGCCCCGCACCCGGGCAGGAGCGGTGTCGCTCCCACCTCGATGCCACGTCTGCGGGCCTCCTGGAGGATCTCGTCCTCTGGAACGAAGTCCTCCGCGTACTCCAGGCTGGCCGGAGTCGCCATCGGCCTCTCCTTCCCCTGGTTCATGTTGGTCGCAGCCTAGGGGAGTCGGACCGGAACGGGAACTCACGCCACAACGGTGACGTTGCACGCTTTGGACGGTCTTTGTTCAAGGCCGTTCGACTCGCGGTGCGCGGGAAGGGGCGAAACCAGGCACTATGGCTGTAGCGACGATCCTGCAGAGAGGAATGCCGGTGGACGAGCACGACCACCAGGCGGAGACTTCGGTGTCCGGCTGGACGCCTCCCACCTGGGAGGAGGTCGTCCGAACGCATTCCGCGCGGGTGTACCGGCTGGCTTACCGGCTGACGGGCAACGTGCACGACGCGGAAGACCTCACCCAGGAGGTCTTCGTCCGCGTGTTCCGTTCCCTGTCGAGTTACACGCCGGGGACGTTCGAGGGCTGGTTGCACCGGATCACGACGAACCTCTTCCTCGACATGGCGCGGCGCAGGCAGCGCATCCGCTTCGAGGGTCTGGCCGACGACGCCGCCGAGCGGCTGCGCGGCCGGGAGCCCTCACCCGCGCAGGCCTATGACGACGCGCACCTGGAGCCCGACATCCAGGCGGCGCTCGACGCCCTGGCGCCCGAGTTCCGGGCCGCGGTCGTGTTGTGCGACATCGAGGGCCTGTCCTACGAAGAGATCGCCGCGACACTCGGCGTGAAGCTCGGGACCGTGCGCAGCCGCATCCACCGGGCCCGGGCACAACTCCGGGAGGCTCTGGAGCACCGCGCACCTTCCACAGACAGAAGCGGCGATCAGTTCCCCCCGTCATTCAGCAGGGAGGGACTGTGAATCACCTTGGCGAGCGCGTTTCCGCGCTCATCGACGGCGAACTCGGCCACAGCGAGCGTGAGCGGGCGCTTGGCCACCTGACGTTCTGTGCGGACTGCCGTGCGGAGGTCGACGCGCTGCGCGCGCTGAAGAGCCGTCTTCGGTCCATGGAGCCGCCGGCCATGCCGGCCGACCTGACGATGTCCCTGTTGAGGATGTCGGAGCCGGGGGGGCCGCTGCCGCCGCGCATGCGCCCCTTTCCCGACCATCCGGCGTTCGCGTCCAGTGGCCTGCCGGGGATGCACGGCATCGCCCCGCTCGACAACCGGCCGGGGCGCCCCAGCGGGTTGTCCGGTCCGGGGAGGCGGCCGGGCCGGGCCAGGCGTGCCGGATACGTCGCCGTCGGCGTCGCGTCCGCGGCGGTGGCACTCGGGACGATCTTCATGGTCGGCGGATCCGGCGCCCACCAGGATCCGGGTCCCGAGGTGTTGTTCGTACACCCGGCGCAGGACCCGGCGCCCTTCGTGAAGGCGTCGCCGACGCCGTCAGGCAGCACCAGCCCGGGGTTCTCCCGCTGACCACGGGAAACGGCATAGCATCAGGCGTTGCCGTCGTCGCGTGAGGAGTGGTTGCCCCGATGACCGATCACACGCGTTCCTCCAGCGCGTCGGACCGGCCTGAGTTCTTCCCTGTGGGCGAGGAGCCCGGCTGGGGTCATCCCGGCGGATCTCCGCCCTCGCCCGGCGCGCATGGCATCGGTCAGGGCTGGGCGTCTCCCACGGCGCCGCCCGCCCTCCTGCAGAGCGGCCTGCCGCCGGTCGGGCCGGTCAGGCCGGCTCCGGCGCGGGCCGGGCTGTTCGCGACGCTGGCCGTGGTCATCGCGCTGGTCTCGGGTGGAGCGGCGAGTGTGGGCACGTGGCTCCTCACCCGGCCGCCCGCGGGCACCGACCCGGGATACTCCCTGGCCGCCCCTGCGGCCGGTACGACGGCCCGTCCGCCCGCGTCCGTGGCGGGCGTCGCGGCCAAGGTGCTGCCCAGCGTCGTGTCGCTGGAGGTTAGGGGCAACAGCGAGGCGGGCACCGGCTCGGGTTTCGTCATCAAGGGCGGCTACATCGTGACCAACGATCACGTGGCCGCGGTCAGCGGGCAGGGCGGCGAGATCAAGATCCGGTTCAACGACGGCTCGTCCGCCGGTGCCAAGATCGTCGGCCGTGATCCCAACTCGGACATCGCCGTGGTCAAGCCGGATGGGGCGGTCACGGCCCCGGAACTGCCTCTCGGCAACTCCGACAGCGTGGTGGTCGGAGACCCCGTCATCGCCATCGGCTCGCCGCTGGGCCTCGCCGGCACCGTCACCACCGGCATCGTCAGCTCGCTCAACCGGCCGGTCGAGGCGGGCGGGTCGACCGGGTCCGACTACGCGCTCATCAACGCGATCCAGACGGACGCCGCCATCAATCCCGGAAATTCGGGTGGTCCGCTGGTCAACGGCTCGGGTGAGGTGATCGGCGTGAATTCGGCGATCGCCGCGGTCGGCGGTTCCCCGGCGCTGGGCCAGCAGACGGGCAGCATCGGCCTCGGCTTCGCGATCCCCGTCAACCATGTGCGCAGGATCGCCCAGGAACTCATCACCACCGGCGTCGCCAGGACCTCGCGGATCGGCATCACCATCGACCAGGGCTACCAGGGCGAGGGCGTCAGGATCGCGACCAGGACCGAGTCAGGTGAACCCCCCGTGACTCCCGGCGGCCCGGCCGCCGAGGCCGGTCTGGCGCCGGGGGACGTCATCTTGGAGGTCGACGGCCAGCCGGTCGGGGGCAGTCGCGAACTGGTCGTCACGATCAGGAGCAAGACGCCGGGAGACAAGGTGACCATCAGGTTCCAGCACGACGGCCAGACGAAGACGGCCACGGTAACGGTGGGCGCGGCGCCCGTCCCGGCGGTGCGGCCCTCCTGAGGCCCGGTCCCGGGCCGGAATGGGGGGTATTAGGCTGAACCCAGTCGTTGCTTTATTGAGGAGATCACCGTGTTCGGACTGGGCTGGTGGGAGATCCTGGCGCTCGTGGTGATCGGTCTGCTCGTGTTCGGTCCCGACAAGCTGCCACAGGCGGCCTCGCAGGCCGGAAAGACGTTGCGGCAGCTTCGCCAGATGGCCAACAACGCCAAGGCGGACCTGCAGGCCAATCTCGGGCCTGAGTTCTCCAATTTCGACCCGGCGGACCTCAATCCGAAGACCTTCGTGCGCAAGCACCTGCTCGACGACATCGAGAACGACTGGAACGGTACGACCCGCACCGCTTCCGAGCCGATCGAGGCCGCCGAGCCGGAACTCGGCTTCGGGGAGATCCCGCCCTACGACAACGAGGCCACGTAGGCCCCCGTCGTCAGTGCTTGGTGGGCGAGATGTCCAGCTTGAGGCCCTTGAGGCTGGTGGACTTCTTGCTCAGGCCGGCGGCGATCCGGCGCAGTTCGGCGGAGGCCGGAGCGTCCGGATCGGTCAGGACGAGAGGCTTGCCCTCGTCGCCGCCCTCACGCAGTCGCAGGTCGATCGGCACCTGGCCGAGCAGCGGCACCCGGGAGCCCAGCGTTCGGGTGAGCGCGTCGGCCACCGTCTGACCGCCGCCCTCGCCGAACACCGCGATGCGCTCGTCGCAGTGCGGGCAGGGCAGCCACGCCATGTTCTCGATGACCCCCGCGATCTGCTGGTGGGTCTGCGCCGCGATGGATCCGGCGCGCTCGGCGACCTCGGCGGCCGCCTGCTGCGGGGTGGTCACGACGAGGAGTTCGGCCGTGGGCATCCGCTGGGCCACGGAGATCGCGATGTCGCCGGTGCCGGGCGGCAGGTCCATCAGCAGCACGTCGAGGTCGCCCCAGAAGACGTCCGCGAGGAACTGGTGCAGCGCGCGGTCGAGCATCGGGCCACGCCAGACCACCGGGGTGTTGCCCTCGGGCTTGAACATGCCGACCGAGATGACCTTGATGTCATGCGCCACGGGCGGCATGATCATGTCTTCGACCTTGGTGGGCCGGTCGCTCACCCCGAGCATGCGGGGCACGGAGTGGCCGTAGATGTCGGCGTCCACGACGCCGACCTTCAGGCCCGAGGCGGCCATCGAGGCCGCGAGGTTGACGGTGACGGACGACTTGCCGACACCGCCCTTGCCGCTGGCCACGGCGAACACGCGGGTCAGCGAGCCGGGCCTGGCGAAGGGGATCTCCTTCTCCGGCCCGCGGTCGCCGCGCAGCTTGGTCTGCAGGTTCTTGCGCTGGTCGCCGCTCATGACGTCCATGTCCACGTGGACGCGGGCGACGCCGTCGAGCTTGGAGACCGCGGCGGTGACGTCGCGGGTGATGGTGTCCCTCATGGGGCAGCCGGCGACCGTGAGGAAGATGCCGACGCGCACCACCCCGTCCGGGGAGATATCGACGCTCTTGACCATGTCAAGGTCGGTGATCGGCCGGCGGATCTCGGGGTCGTTGACCGTAGCCAGCGCGGCCGTTACCAATTCTGGGGATGGTGCCATGAATCCATGCTATGGACTCTCGCGCGGTCCGACGAACGCGGGTGTGCCTGCGTCCGCGAGGATTTGCGCAATATGAAGACCAATGGGAAACGGCTTACGGAAGAGGACTGAGCCCCGATGAGGCATCTCGGCATTCTCGCCCACAGCACCGAGGGGGCCGCGCTGTGCTTCCTCGCCTTCTGTCAGGAGGGGTTCGCCGGGCTCGGCCCGCACGAGCATCCGGACGTGACCATGGACTGCATCGCTCTGGCGCGCAGCATGCCCGCCTGGGACGCCGGGGACCACGCCTCGATCAGGGACACGCTGTCGGTGAGCGTGGGAAGGCTCGCGAGGGCCGGGGCGGACTTGTTCGTCTGCCCGGACAACACCGCCCACATGGCCCTGGAACTGCCCGGAGAGGATCTCGCCCTGCCGGGCCTGCACATCGCCGACGTCGTCGCGGACCGTGCCGCTCGTGACGGCAGGACGCGGGTCGGTGTGCTCGGAACCCGGTACCTGATGGACGGCCCGCTCTATCCCGTGGCGTTCGGGAGGCGCGGGATCGCGGCCGAGGTGCCGGAGGCGGGGGACCGGGAGATCGTCGACGAGGTCATCTTCGAGGAACTGCTCAACGGCGTGGTCTCCGAGCGTGGGCGGCGGGAGTATGCGCGTGTCATCGGGCGGCTGGCGGATCGGGGATGCGACGCGGTGGCGCTCGTTTGCACGGAGATCCCCCTCCTCGTGACGCCGGGCGTCTCCCCGCTCCCGACGCTGGACTCGACCCGCCTGCTCGCCCGGGCGGCCTTCGAGGTGGCCTCCGGCCGCGCTCCGATGCCGGACTGGCGCGGCGGGCCGTTCACGCAGGCCGGTTAGGAGGCCTGGCCGGAGAGCTCGTCCTGGAGACGCTGGAGTTCGGCCCGGATGTAGTCCCTGGTGGCCACCTCCCCGACGGCGATGCGCAGGCCGGCGATCTCCCTGGTGAGATATTCGATCTCCGCCTGGTTGCGCTCGGCCGTGATCCTGTCCTGCTCGTACTGGATCCGGTCCCGGTCGGCCTGCCGGTTCTGCGCGAGGAGGATCAGCGGGGCGGCGTACGACGCCTGGAGGGAGAGCATGAGCGTCAGGAAGATGAACGGATAGGGGTCGAACGCCCAGGGCGTCAGGAAGTTCCACAGGAGCCAGGCCCCGACGAACACGGTCATGTAGACGATGAAGCGGGCGGTGCCGAGGAACCGGGCGATCCGCTCGGAGAGCCGCCCGAAGGCCTCGGGGTCGTAGTAGAGCCGTACCCGGTAGGTCAGCTCACGCGGCTGGTCGAGGCGCTCGGTCATGTCGCTCAGTCGTGCCTTTCCCGCCAGTCCTCGGGCAGCATGTGGTCGAGCACGTCGTCCACGGTCACCGCGCCGAGCAGACGCCCGAGCTCATCGACGACGGGAATCGCGACCAGGTTGTAGGTGGCCATGTAGGAGGCCACCTCCCGGAGGCTGAACTCCGGCCTGATCGGGTCCAGGGTGATGTCTATCATGGCGCCGAGCAGGGTGGACGGCGGCTCTCTGAGCAGCCGCTGGAAGTGCGCAACACCGAGGAACCTGCCGGTCGGCGTCTCGGTGGGCGGCCGGGTCACGTACACCTCGGCGGCGACGGCCGGGGTCAGCTCCCGCTGCCGGATGTGCGCGAGCGCCTCGGCCACGGTGGCGTTCGGGGGCAGCACGACCGGTTCGGACGTCATCATGCCCCCGGCGGTGTCCTCACGGTAGGTCAGCAGCCGCCGGACCGGGGCGGCCTCCTCGGGGATCATCAGCCGCAGCAGCGTCTCCGCCTGCTCGGAGGGAAGTTCCTGCAGCAGGTCGGCGGCGTCGTCGGGGCTCATCTCCTCCAGCACGTCGGCGGCCCGCTCCTTCTGGAGCTGGCTCAGCACGACCACCTGGTCGCGCTCGGGCAGCTCTTCGAGCACGTCCGCGAGCCGGTCGTCGTTGAGCGCGGCCGCCACCTCGGCCATCCGCTTGCCGGGCAGTTCGTGGAGCATGTTGGCCAGGTCGGCCGGGCGCATGGACTCGAAGGCCGCGAGCAGATTGGCCGCGCCCTGGTCCTTCTGCGTGATTCCGAAGCCGGTGACCTCGTCCCAGTCGACGACGAGCGTCTCGCCCCGGCGGCGGGTGCCTCTCCGGACCGCCACCTTGACGATCTGCCACTCGGACGGCCGTGCCTGTTCCATCGCGAGGTCGAGGACGGTGACCGGTTCGCCCTTGTACTGCACGCCGAGGTCGAGCATCTCGCCGATGGCCAGCGTCTCGGCGTTCCTCCGCTCGAACCGGCGCACGTTGAGCTTGCCGGTGAAGATGACCGCGCCGGCCTCGATGCTGGTGATACGGGTGATCGGCAGGAAGACCCGGCGGCGTGGCTGCACCTCGACGACGAAGCCGTGGACACGTGGCGGAAGGGGGCCACGCAGGGAGACCACGACGTCACGGATCCGACCGATCTGGTCTCCGGCCGGATCGAAGACGGCGAGGCCGGCCAGCCGGGCCACGAAGATCCGATCCACGCAGCCAGGTTACGCGGATGCGAGCTAGATACCGATATGACAGCATCAAGAGCATCTAACAGTAATTACATGGGCAGGTGGGCATGCGGGCTGTGAGCCTGGCGATCGCGTTCGTGTCGGCCGTCTGTTTCGGGTTCTCCGGGCCGATGGCGAAATATCTCGGAGCCGCCGGTCTGACACCGCTGGAATCCGTCTGGGTCCGCATGGCGGGATCCGGGGTGATCCTGATCCTGGCCCTCGCGATCGTCCGGCCGCGGGCATTGCGCATCCCCCGCGCGCGCCTGCCGTTCTTCGTCGCGTACGCGGTCGTCGCGGTCGCGGCGGTCCAGACCCTGTTCTTCCTGGCCATCACGCGGCTGCCGGTCGGCGTCGCATTGCTCATCGAGTACACCTCTCCCGTCATCGTCGTGTTGTGGGTGCGATTCGTCCGGCGGGTACGGCTCCCGCGGGCGGCCTACCTCGGCGCGCTGATCGCCGTCGTCGGCCTGGCGATCGTGGTCCAGGTCTGGGAGGGCATGCGGGTCGACGCGCTGGGGCTCCTGATCGCCCTCGTTGCGGGCGGGTGCAGCGCCGGATATTTCCTGCTGAGCGATTCGTTCGCCGACGACGTGGACACGTTCGGGCTCATCGCGTGGGGCATGGTGGGCTCGGCGGTCGTCCTTCTGCCGATCTCACAGCCCTGGAACATCCCCTGGGAGACGTTCGGCACGACCGCGGCGGTCAGCGGGCACGCCCTCCCGGTGGCGGGGGCCGCCCTGTGGCTCGTGCTGGTCGCCACGGTGATCGCGTACTTCGCCGGGGTGACGGCGGTCCGTCGTCTTTCGGCCGCCGTCGGGGCCACGGTCGCGTCGCTGGAGGTGATCACCGGCGCGGTCATCGCCTGGATCCTGCTCGGTGAGCACCTGGGGACCGCCCAGATCGTGGGAGGCCTGATCGTGCTGGTCGGCGCCCTGCTCGCCCAGTCGGCGACCGTACGGCTTTCGCCGGAGACGGCGCCGGAGACCGCGGAGGCCGTCCGGGTGTGAGGCCCGTCTCCCGGCCGTGCCGCCGCCGCGCACCGCTCCCTAGCGGGGCGTGAGCCGTACGACCGTGGAGTGCGCCGCCCACCGGGCGGTCAGCCCGGCGGCGTCGGGGGCGTTGAGGCGCTCCTTCGCGAGGGCGGCGACCGCGTCCGGCTCCGCCGCCTGGTCGACGATCTCGACCGAGGCGGCGAAGCGGACCAGTTCCGCCCCGTTGTCCTTGCTGCGGAGCGTGACGTCGACCTCGGCCGAGTCCGAGAGGCCGGGCAGATCCTGCTCGCCCCCTCCGGTCACGACGTAGATCGCGCCGTCATGCCAGGCATGCCAGGCCAGTCGGCGTCCGATCCACAGGACGCCGGACTTCTTGGCGCCTTCCTCGATCACCGGCAGGCTCATGAGGGCAGCCTAGCTCCGGCCGGTGAGCTTCCACGCGGCCGGAAGGAGACCGGCGGCGATGAGGACCTTCAGGCCGTCGCCGACGAGGAAGGGGACGACACCCTGGGCGAAGGCGGTCGGCAGGTCCATGCCGGTGGCGACCATGAGCCACGGCATGCCGATCGCGTAGATCAGCACGGTGCCCGCGGCCATGGTGCCGACCGTCCGCCAGACGGTCCGATCGCCGCCCCGGCTCGCGAGTGCCCCCACGACACTCGCGGCGAGGAAGAACCCGACGACGTATCCGAGGGTGGCGTCGCCGGACGCGGCGAACAGCGGAACTCCGGCGAGACCGGCCACCAGGTAGAGGGCCATGCTGATCGCGGCACGGTGCAGGCCGAGCGCGGCGCCCGAGAGCAGGACCGCGAAGGTCTGCAGGGTCACGGGGACCGGCGTGCCCGGCACCGGGAAGCTGACCTTGGCGGACAGACCCGTGAGCAGGGCCGCGCCGGCGATCAGCGCGATGTCGCGTACGAGCCTTCCCGGGATGAGGTCGGAAAGCACGGCGGGGCGGGTTCCGGCGGCGGCGTTGGCCATGAATGGCTCCCTCTCGACTTGTCGCCTCCGGCTGAACCGGCGCGGAGGATCACTTTGCCGATGTCCATTCTTGGCGAGCGGGGCGCAAAGCCGTACGGGGGCGGCGCCAAGAACAAGTGGGCCGTTTTGTGTGGGATGAACAGTTGTCGGGCTGCGTAACCCCGGACAAGGCGGTCACATGACGTGCTGCGGTTGTAGCAGGTCTACGAACGACTGCGGTCGTACCTGCCCCCTGCCGCGCATCCCGGCCGTTTCTCGCTACGGTGTGGACCATGCGCGCTCGACGTTCCTGCCTCGCCGTCCCCGGCAGCAACCCCCGGTTCCTGGAGAAGGCGCAGGGGCTGGCCGCCGACGAGGTCTTCCTCGACCTGGAGGACTCCGTCGCCCCCGGGGCCAAGAAGGACGCCCGCACGAACATCGTCGCCGCGCTGCGCGACGGAGACTGGGCGGGCAAGACCGTCGTGGTCAGGGTGAACGACCTGACCACCGAGTGGACGTATCGCGATGTCATCGAGGTCGTCGAGGGTGCGGGCGACCGGCTCGACTGCGTGATGCTGCCGAAGGTCGAGGACGCCTCCCACGTCACCTGGCTCGACACCCTGCTCGGCCAGATCGAGAGGGCCACCGGCCTGCCGGAAGGCCGGATCGGGATCGAGGCCCAGATCGAGAGTGCCCGGGGCCTGGTCGCCGTGGACGAGATCGCGGGCGCATCGCCGCGACTGGAGACCCTGGTGTTCGGGCCCGCCGACTTCATGGCCTCGATCGGCATGCGGACGCTCGTCGTCGGACAGCAGCCACCCGGATACGACGAGGGCGACGCCTACCACTACATCCTGATGCGGATTCTGATGGCGGCCAGGGCCCACGACCTCCAGGCCATCGACGGGCCCTATCTCCAGATCCGCGACGCGGACGGTTTCCGCCAGGTGGCCCGCCGGGCGGCGGCCCTGGGGTTCGACGGCAAGTGGGTGCTCCATCCGTCGCAGGTGGGGGCCGCCAACGCGGTGTTCTCGCCCTCCCAGGAGGACTACGACCACGCCGAACTGATCCTCGACGCCTACGAGTACTACACCACCGTCGAGAAGCGAGGCGCGGTGATGCTCGGTGACGAGATGATCGACGAGGCCTCGCGGAAGATGGCTCTCGTGATCTCCGCCAAGGGCCGCGCGGCGGGTCTTCCCCGCACGACCTCCTTCACCCCTCCGGCCTCGTGAAGTCCTACAGCCGGATGCCGAGCGTGGTGAAGAACCAGAACGACGAGGTCAGCCATAGCCCGATCAGCGCGGTGAAGACGAGGCCGCCGAGGACCGGCAGACTCCAGCCGGGCAGGCCGCGCCGGGGCAGCGCGAGCATCTTGGCCGTGAAGACGCCGTAGAAGAAGCTTCCGAGCAACGAGTGGATCAGGACGCGGGGGCTGTCGTACTGGGCGCCGAGCGCGTAGAGGCAGTGGAAGGCCACGGGGATCGTCAGCAGGAAGGCGATCCTGCCCGACCAGCGGTGCAGGGGGGCGACCCAGGCGGATCTCGTCCCCGTCCTGCGCCACATCGCCCTGGCGGACAGGACCTGCACGATCGCGAGCAGGGCCGCACCGGTGGTCAGCCAGGCCTTCATGGCCAGGGGGCCGGAGAACCCGGCCACACTGACGGAGAAGCCGGTCGGGGCGTGCGCCTTGCCGTACACGCCGAGCGCGACGGCGACCAGGGCCCCGGCACCGAGCGGGACGAGAAGCGGGACGAGGCTCCGCTTGGTGATGACGGTGGTGTGGGTCACGGGGGAGGCTCCTCGATCAACGGCGAGTGGGGCTGGGAGTGGGCCGGCGCGGGCTCACCGGGCGAGTTCGTCGATGAAGTCGTCGGGCTCCTCGGGCCGCAGCGTGATGCCGTAGTAGTCCACGGCCGTGCCCGGCACGAATCGGGGAGCGGGCTCGCCGCTGCCGCCGATCTGCACCCGGCCGACCTCCTGGCCGTTCGGCAGGACGATCCAGCCGCCGACGATCTTCGCTCCGCGGACCACGGCGCTGGCCCGGTAGAGACCTGACGGCTTCTTGACCAGAGGGGCGGTGAAGCGCCACTTGGCCTTGCCGACCTGCAGCCTGCCCTGGGCCTTGCCGCCGCCCAGGGCGGCGGTGATCAGCGAGTCCTTCCCCTCGAGGGTTACCGTGCCGTTCTCCGCGGTGCCCTTCAGCCAGGCCTCGATGCGGCCGTCGCAGAAGTAGGCGATCGCCTTTCCGTCGCGCACGGCGATCGCCACCAGTCCGCCGTTGCCCTGCACCACTCCGGCGTAGTCGGCCTTCTTGGGCGTGGCGTCCGGCTTCGCCGCAGGATCGCCGGACGGCTGCTGCGACGGCTGATCCGAGGGTTCCTGCGACGGTGCGGGGAACGGCTCCGCGGGGGGTGCAGCGGCGGTCGTGTCCTGCCCCGCTCCCACCTGCTGGAAGGAGGGGGCGGCCTTCACACTGGCCGCTCCGAGGGCGACGACGATCACCGCGCCCGCGGCCAGCGTGTAGACGGGTCCTAGCCGGCTCATTGCGTGCTCCTGGGTTCGCGGTGGCTCTTGCCTTCGAGTGAACCCTCTTCCGGACCCGCTGTCTGTGAACTTCTACGCAAATGGCGAGGGGCATCGTCGAGTGGTCGAAGGACTGCACGAACAATGGAGGTATGAGCGAACCTCAGCCCTACCAGTGGCCTTACCCGGGCCCCTACCAAGGGGCGCCGTACGCGTGGCAGCCGGTTCGGGCGCCATGGGCCGTACGGCCGCTGCCGGGGATTCGCTACGACAGGCTCGCCCGGACGTCGGCCCACCGGTGGTGGCGGCCCGTCGCCGGCACGCTGGCGATCGTGGCCGCCTTCCTGGTGGTGTCGATCGGGCTCGGACTGGTCGCGGGTCTGCTCTCCATCGTGGCCGGTCTGCCCATGTCGATGGACGGCACGCACATCTTCATGGATCCGGTGGCCGATCTGGGATTCCAGCTTGGTGTGATCGCGCTGTCCATCCCGCTCGTCCTCGGCGCCGCCTGGGCGATCCAGCGGCGGCCACCGGGCACGCTCTCGTCCGTGGCCTTCCGCCTCCGCTGGGCGTGGCTGGGGCAGTGCCTGCTGATCGCGATCGTGGCGGTCGCGCTGGCGCAGTTCGCCGAGGCGGGGACGCTCCTGCTGAGCGGCGTGAGCCCGGGCTTCGGCTGGGTGGGGTGGGATCGGTTCCTGACGCCCCTCATCGTGATCCTTCTGCTCGTCCCCTTCCAGGCGGCCGCGGAGGAGTACGCGTTCAGGGGCTGGGTCATCCAGGCCTTCGGCACCTATTTCAAGAACCCGTGGCCGGGCGTCCTGCTGGGCGGCGCCGCCTTCGCCTCGCTGCACGGTTACACCGACTGGGGCATCGCCTACGTCTTCGGGTTCGGCGTGCTCATGGGATGGCTGGCGATCCTCACCGGAGGGCTCGAGGCGCCCATCGCCCTGCATGTGATGAACAACCTCGCGGCCTTCGGCATCACCGCCGCCTCCGGAGACGTCGGGAGCGCGCTGAACCAGGGTGCTCTTCCCTGGCAGTCGATCACCGGAACGATCGTCCAGTTCGCCGTGTACGGCTTCGCGGTCGTGATAATCGCCCGAAAGAGGGCAATTCAGACGCTCTCGCGATAAATCTGACTAGAGAGGTCTGTTCGCGTCGGCGTTCCCGTGTTGCTCTGGAACGGTGATGGGGTATCAAGGGGATCGCGTCCGCTTCGCCATAGAAGCGGTGGAACGGTCCTTAATATCCCTCTGGGCCAGAGGTAGGAGGTACTGAGCGTGGCCTCGGGCCCCCACGAGCGCCAGCCTCGGCAGGATGCCGGCGACGACGGCAGAGCACACGACGAGGGCCACCCGGAGCCCCCTCCGGCCCTTCATCACACGCCTCCGATCGTCTCTCCCTGGGCGATGCCTCCGTTCGGCGCTCCCGTGCCCGAGGACGCCGAGGAGCCCGAGGGCGCGCAGCAGCCGGAGAACGCGCAGAATCTGTGGGCGCCGCAGCCCGAGCCCTCTCCCGGGGACGGCACGGACGCCCCTGAGAGCAAGCGGGAGCCGCGAACCGGGCGCCGCCCCTACTCGACGTCGTCCGGCCAGGCGCAGCCCCGCCACAGCCGTACAGGGGACCGTCGATCCGAGACGCCGCCGCCTTCCCCCGACTCGCCGCCCGACTCGCCGCCCGGCCAGACCAGCCGGTCTGATCCGCCGCCTGCGTCGTCCGGGCAGTCCGGGCAGTCCGGGTCGTCCGGGCAGTCTGGGTCGTCCGGCGGGTCGCCTGGGTCGTCTGCCCCGATGCCCGGGCCGACCCCGGGCCCGTCCGGCCCGGGTTCGTCCGGCGGGCCGACCGTTCCCGACGACCCGCCCCGGCGACGACTGGTGGACGCTCCCGACAAGCTGGTGGCTTCAGGCCCGCCGCGAACGCCCCGGGCGAACATTCCCAAGGAGGACCCCGACGCCGCCGGGGCTCCCCGGCGGGAGCGGCGGCTGCCGTACTCGTCCGGAGACGACCACGCTCTGGCACACAGGCCGCCGGTCCCGGTTGCCGAAGATCCGGCTTCCCCTTCCCCCAGCGGCATCCGGCTGGGACCGGAGATCCCCGCGGAACCCGAGCCCGTCGCCTCGCCCGGCGACCCTCCCGTCCACCGGCCGGGTCCCGAGCCCATGTACCGTCCGGTGCCCGAGGCCACGTATCCGGCGGATCCCGAGCCCCCGCAGGAACCGGTCGAGCGCATCGGCCGCCCTCCGGGAGGGCGGCCCGCCCGGCCCGACGTGCTGGTCGCCATCGGCCCGCCGAGGACGGGAGCGGGCCGGCACCATCGGCGGCTCGCCCCGTCGCGCCGCTTCAGGCCCGGCAGGCTGGTCCTTCCCGCCCTGGTGACGATCGTGCTGCTGGCGGCCGCGGGGCTGGGAGTGCTGGCGGTCAACTGGGCCAGAGCCCCGCAGCCCGCCGGACTGCGCCTCGCGGCGGGCGACGGCCAGTCGGGGGACGCCGCCTTCGCCGCACCCGGCCTGCCGGGCAACGGCTCCAGCCAGGTCCTCAACGCGATCGCCTCGGTGGGGTCGACCGTGGTGGCGGTGGGCAGCGACACCACCAGCACACTGCCGAGGCCCCTGTTCCTCGTGTCCACCGATGGCGGCAAGGACTGGGACCTGGGACGCGTCGCCGGTCCCGCCGGCTATGAGGCGGGCGCGGGCGCGGTCGGCCGGGTCGTGGGAGGCGGCGGCCGCTGGCTGGCCGTCGGGACCGACGTCTCGGGCTGGGCGGGCCAGGCGGCCCGCGGGATGTGGGTGTCGCCGGACGGCCGGGCGTGGACGTCGGTGGACCCGGCGGGACTCGCCGTCTTCGGCGGTCAGGACCGGATCACCGACGTGGCCAGGACCGCCACGGGATTCGTCGCCGTGGGCGCGGCCACGCTCAAGAACGGAACGGTCGGTCCCGTGGCCTGGACGTCGCCCGACGGCAGGACCTGGTCGAGGGCGGGCGACATCGGCACGCCGGACAAGGTCCGGGGGATGCGCGCGGTCGTCGCCCGAGGCGATCAGGTCGTGGCCCTGGCCGATCCCGGTCCCGGCGACTCGGGTTCGGTGATCCTCCGGTCGACTGACGGCGGCAGGACGTGGTTGAGGACCGCCGCGACCCTCGCCGGCGTGCAACCCGAGCCGGGTGCTCTCACGGCGGCGGGGAACGGGTTCGTCCTCGTCCCGCTCCGCCAGCGTTCTGCCGCCGGTGAGGTGACCGTGTACTGCTCGCCCGAGGGCGAGCAGTGGAGCGAGTGCGGGAGCATCGGCGGCCTCGGCTCCGAGAGCACGGGAGTCCGCGGGCTGGCGTCGTCGTCGGCGGGCGTTGCCGCCGTCGTCGAGTCGGCCTGGGAGACGTATGCCGTCTACACCAGCGACGACGGGCGCAAGTGGTCCAAGGAGGCGAACCTGGGTGAGATCCCGGGCACCCTGCGCGGGCTGACGATCACCGACGCGGGCCTGGTCGTCGCGGGTGGGGACAAACGCGGCGCCGGCGACGTGGAGAACCTGCCCGTCCTCATGACGGCGGGGGACGGCAAGACGCCCCGGTCGGTGCCGCTGGGGAACGTCGCCGGCCTCAGCCATCTGGCCAGGGACACCGCCGACGTCGCGGTCTCCGCCGGCGCGTTCGTCGCGGTCGGCTCGGCCAACGGCGACGCCGCCATCTGGACGAGCGGGAACAACGGGGCCAACTGGACCGACGTCCGCCTCTCCACGGTGCTCGGCGGACCCGGTCGCCAGGCCCTCAACGGCGTGGCGCACGGGCCGAAGGGCTGGCTGGCGGTCGGCAGCACGATGACCGACCCCGCCGTCACCCGGCCCCTGCTGGTGACCTCGTCCGACGGCAGGTCCTGGAAGGCCGGTCCGGCGATGCAGGTCCCCGCCGGCCACTTCCTGGTCGCGCCGCGCCTGGTCGCGGGCGGGCCCAAGGGTTACATCCTCGCCGGCGACGACCGCAGCGCCACCGGCGTGCTGCCCGCTCTCTGGTTCAGCCCCGATCTCAAGCGGTTCACCCGTGTTCCCCCGACCGGCATGCCTGCCGGAGGAGCGGGTGTGCGTCTCACCTCGGTCACCGCCACGCCGTCCGGATTCATGGCCGTGGGCGGGTCGGGCGCGCCTGACCTCGAGACCGGCGTCGTCTGGGTCTCGCCCGACGGACTTCGCTGGACGCAGGCGGGCAGGGTGATCCCCGACGACGCCCGCTCGGCCGGACTGCGGCACGTGGTGGCGACAGACTCGGGAGTCGTCGCGATCGGCACCGAAGTCACCGAGGAGGGCGTCCGCCCGTTCTCTGCGGTGTCGGCCGACGACGGCGCCCACTGGGAGTACGGCAGGCTGCCCGCCGAGGAGACGGCCGTGGTGCTCGACCTGGTCGCGGCCAACGGCGGTCTGGTCGCCGTGGGGTCGCACGGCCCGGCGGGCGAGGGCGACAGCGCCGCGTGGATCTCCGAGGACGGGCTCGCCTGGACCCGCCAGACGCTCACCCAGGACGGCCTCGGCGGTGCCGGCACACAGTGGCTGGGAGCCGTGGCCGTGTCGGGCACCCGTGTGCTGGCGATCGGCAGGTCCACGGGATACGCCGACGACCACCTCACCATCTGGCGGAGCTCACTCACGGCAGGGGGTCGATGATCCCCCACTCGGCGAGTGCCGCGGCGAGGCCGTCGGTCAGCGGGAGCCGTACGAGATCGGAGGGATGGCACCAGCGGGCGTCGGCGGCGTCGTCTCCTGCGGTGAGCCGGCCGTCCGGGGCGTTCGTCGCCAGGTAGTCGTGGATCTCGTAGACGACGCCGTCCGGGCCCGGCCGCTCGACGGTGCCGGCCAGTGGCCCCGCGATCACCTCGAGCCCGGTCTCCTCCAGAAGCTCGCGGCGCAGCGCCTCCGCGTCGGTCTCTCCGGGCTCCACCCGGCCTCCGGGCAGCGACCACAACCCCTGCCCCGGAGGGCGACCTCTGCGCACCAGCAGCAGCCTGCCGTCGTCTACCACGATCGCTCCCACACATCTGACACGCCGCACAAAACCAAGATTACGACTGGATAACAGGAAGACTCTTGACGCGAACGCTCACCCCGCAGCACCGTGAGTAGTTGTGAGAACCGCGCCTACCTGTCCGCGGTGTTTCGGGCCGCTGCATGAGCCGAACGTCTGGTCGAGTTCCTGGCGTTGCGGTGCGCACGGTGACGTGCTGCCCTTCCAGCCTCCCCGCCGCCCCTCCCAGGCCGCCCTCGACGCGCTGCGCGGGGCCGCCAGGGTCCCCGTCTGGCTCCCGTGGCCGCTGCCGCCGAATTGGCTGGTGACCGGATTCGCCGAAGTGGGCGACGAGCGCAGCGGGGTCAGGGCGAGCGTCGTCGCGATCTCGGGGCCCTCGATCACCTACGGACCAGCCGACATGCTGCTGGTCGCCGAGGAACCGGGGGTCGGTCTCGGCGCGGCCTACGCCGGGTTGCCGGGACCGGATCCCGGCGCCGGATTCGACGCGGGACCTCCGCACGTGAAGATCGACGCTCGTGGCCATCCGACCGCGCTGTGGTGCGCGGGAAGGGTGCCGGAGGACCGGGCGGCCTACGTCGGCGAGGCCCTCGGCAACTGGCTGTGGACGATCGCCTGGCCCGCGGAGGTCGGCTGCCTCATCGCACTGGCCGACCTGTCTCTGCGCGACCTGCGCGATAACGACCAGGCGCTGGACCTTCCGTTCGGTGCCTTCTCGCCCAGACTGGACGCCGATGTCCAGTAAGGCGGGCGCGATCAGCGAGGGATAGTAAGGTTCTGAGCCGTGACAGCGCGTATCGAACGAGTCGTGACTTCGGGCGTCGTCGAGATCGAGGACGTCGAGCACAAGGTCGAGAACAACACCTGGATCGTGGGCGACGACGACGAGGTGATCGTCATCGACGCCGCGCGTGACGCGGAGAAGATCCTGGAGAAGGTGGGCGACCGCGAGGTCCTCGCCGTCATCTGCACCCACGGCCTGCCCGACCACGTGGGCGCCGCGATCGAGGTGGCCGCCAGGGACGAGGCCGTGATCGCCGTCCACGTCAAGGACAAGCGCCTGTGGCGGCAGACGTGGGAGGACACCTGGCCCGACATCGAGATGGAGGACGAGGGCCTGTTCGCCGTCGCCGACGTCGAGCTTGAGGTCCTGGCCACTCCTGGCGTGACGCCTGGCGGCGTGTCCCTCTACTGCGAGGAGCTCGACGCGGTCTTCACCGGCAAGACGCTCCAGCTGGACGGCCCGGGCAAGCTCGCCGGCGAGTACCCCGCCCTCAGCGACCAGCTCACCTCCATCGGCGAGCGGTTGTTCACGCTCCCGCACGCGACCCGGGTGCTCCCCGCGCACGGCGAGGAGAGCAGCATCGGCGACCTCGAGCCGCAGTTCGACAAGTGGCTGTCCGGCTCGCTGACCTCGGAGGAGAGCATCGCGGAGCCGCCGCCTCTCGTGGACGGCACCAGGGCCTCCGGTGTCAGGCTGAACCTCGACGAGTAGCGGGTCATGGAGCAGCTCGGCCTCGACGGCATGCCGAGGCGGCTCTACACGTGCACGCCGTCCCGCCTGAACTCGTGGCTCGACTGCGGGCGCCGGTACCGCTTCACGTACCTCGACCGCCCGGCGCCGCAGAAGGGCCCCCCGTGGGCGCACAACAGCGTCGGGGCGTCGGTTCACAACGCCCTGGCGGCGTGGTGGCGTGAGCCGTACGAGCGCCGGACGCCGATGATGGCGGCCATTCTCGTCACGAACGGGTGGATCACCGAGGGCTTCCGCGACGAGGAGCAGTCGGCGTTATGGCGTGATCGGGCACGCGAAATGGTGTCCGGATATGTCAGGACGCTTGATCCTTCGGACGACCCGGTCGGCGTCGAGCGCACGGTGGCCACCCGCACGGCTGTGATCGCGGTGTCGGGACGTGTGGACCGGCTCGACCGGAGGGACGACGAGCTCGTGGTGGTCGACTACAAGACCGGCCGCAGGCCGCTGGACGCCGACGACGCCAGGTCCTCGATCGCCCTGGCCATCTACGCCATCGCCTCGTCGCGCATGATGCACCGCACGTGCCGCCGCGTCGAACTCCACCACCTGCCCACGGGCGCCGTCGCCGAGTGGGAGCACACCGACGAGTCGCTCGCCCGCCATCTCCACAGAGCCGAGGAGATCGCCACGGAGGCCTCAGCGGCCGACGAGGCCTACCAAGACTGGGCGGGCCGTCGCGGTGGCCGGACGGAACCGAGCCGGACGAGGACAGGCCGTACGGACACGGGGCGGACGGACACAGGGCGGACGGACGCGGGCCGCACAGGGGCCGCGGCCACGGTGCCGCCCGAGATCGATGAGCTGTTCCGGCCGAATCCCGGCCCGATCTGCTCGTGGTGCGACTTCCGGCGGCACTGCCCGGAGGGCCGGGCCGCCTCCCCTGAACGCCTGCCGTGGGCCGCTCTCGCCGTCGACTCGGAGACGGACACCCCGGCCACGACCCCGACGCCCTAGACGACGATCTGGCCAGGCCTCCTGCGCGGATCGACCAGCCCGCGCAGACCCTTGCTGACGTCGTATCCCGCCGCGGCCAGCCGTTCCCGCGACGCCTGCAACATCTCCCTCGTCGATGGGGTGAACGCGCGCTGGTGCACGAACTCCGGCAGCGAGTTCGTCACCGTGCGGAACGCTCTCAGCGCGGCCGTCACGGCACTCTGCGGCACCTCGGGCAGCACGCCGTACATCCGGCGGGCCCAGTCGGGCAGGGTGTAGTAGCACAGCGCCCCGAACGGGAAGTACACAGGCTTGCCGGGGGCCAGGAAGCGAAGGTCGTGCGGCAGCCGCGGCCACAGTAGGAACCGGACCGCCGCCACCGCTTCGGGGATGGGCTTCAGGTGGGGCCGCATCTCGGTGAAGTAGGCGTCCATCTCGGCGACCGAGCCCGGCACGTCCTCCGGATGGAGCCCCACATAGGCCGCACTACGTCGCTGCTCGGCCAGGTAGCGGTCGGCCACGCTGTCGGAGATCTTCGCGCCGGCCCGGCGGACGATCTCCAGGTAGGACATGACCTCGGCGCAGTGGACCCACAGGAGCAGCTCAGGATCGTCGACGCGGTGACGCCGTCCCGTCTCCGGGTCGTTGATGCGCAGCCCCCGGTGGATGCCCCGCACGCGCCGGCCGACCTCTTCGGCCTCCTCGGGGCTGCCGTAGGTCACCCGGCCGACGAAGTCCGCCGTACGCCGAAGCCGGCCGAACGGATCCTCCTGGAAGTTGGAGTTCTGCCAGACCCCGCGCATCGCCGTGGGGTGGAGCGCCTGCAACATCAGGCCGCGGACACCGCCCACCCACATGGACCTGTCGATGTGCACCAGCCACGTGGCCGATTCCGGTGGCTGCGCCGTGGGCGCGTCGCTCGTCCCCATGCCGGTCGCGCCTTCAGCCGTACTGGAGCAGCCGGCTCTCCGCGGCGTTCCAGAACCTGGTCAGGGCCGCGGCGGTGGTCTCCGGAGCCTCCACGGCGGGTGAGTGGACGGAGCCGGGGACGACCACGCAGTCGGCCTCCAGCCGGTTGGCCATCTCGGCCTGCAGGAGAGGTGGCCACCCGTCGTCGTGCTCGCCGTACAGAACGAGGAGGTCGAGGCCGCTCTCGGCCAGTTCGGCCACGCGGTCGCGGGCGTTCAGCACCTCGTCCGCCATCGCCAGCAGGCCGGCGGGGGAGTTGGACAGCAGGCGCTTGCGCAGGAAGGCGACGATGTCGTCCGGCACACCCGCCCTGAGCGCGTCCGGCTCCATCCGGTTGGACCACAGGTAGTCCACGCCGTGCTCGGGCAGCTCCGCCAGCATCATCCGGCCTGCCCGTTCCCGGGGGCCGATGATCCCCGCGGGTCCCGAGCTCATCAGCGTGAACGAGGCCAGCTGCGCCGAGCCGTTCAGGACGGTCTCGCGGGCGACCAGGCCGCCGAACGAGTGGCCGAGGAGGTGGACCGGCTCGCCCGCGCCCACGACGCGGGCGATCGCTTCGACGTCGGCGCCCAGCGACGCGCAGGTGTAGGCCTGGGGGTCGTCGGGCCCGGGCGTCTCGTACTGCCCGCGCATGTCGACCGCGATCACCCGCCGGCCGGCCTGGGCCAGCGTCTGGAGGACCGCGATGAAGTCTTCCTTGCTCCCGGTGTATCCGGGAACCAGGAGCGCCGGCCAGCGCTCCGCGACGCCGCTCACCGGCAGTGCCTCGAGGGCCGTGAACGAGCCCAGCTCCGTCTCGATCGGGAGAACGGAGACTCCCGGCGGCAGCGTCAGGAACCGCGGCGTGCTCACAGTGTCTCCTCCGCCCCACCCGGGAGCCGCGTTACCGCTGGGCGGGACGGCTTACCCGCGTGGGACCGGCTGCTGTGCCTGTCGGCTGCTTCGCTCACGTGGCATCACGATACCGAGCGAAACTGTTCGCGACACTGCCGAAAAACTTATGCAGGTTGCGGCTGGTCATCGCACACGCCTCATGCCAAAGTCCATACCCACTGGGAGGAGGGCCTCCCGGATCAGGTCGTACGGCGAGGCCGCGGACGGCTCACCCTGCGCCTGCTCTGGGCACGCTCGGTCGCCGCCGACGGAGCGGGATCGTCGTCCTCGGTCGCGAGGTCGGGCGACTGGAAGACCACGACGAACGGACTCGCCGGGACGATCCGCTCGGCCTGCGGCGCAGGACGCGGTGTGGGGGGCAGCATGGGTGGTGCCTCCTCGAGGATGTCCGCCGGCAGAACTCTGCTCGCGGGTTCGATGGTGACGGCGGGTTCGGCGGCGGTCACGGGCTCGCTCTCGGTCTCGACCGGGGTGACCGGCTTGGCGGACCTTGCCCGCTTGGCGGACGCCGCCCGCCTGGTGGAGTTCACTGGCTTGACCGGGCTCGCCTGCTCGGCCTCGACCGGGGTGACGGTCTCGACCGGAAGCACCGTCTCGACCACGGGAACCGTCTCGACCGGAGCCGCCGTCTCGGCCCTGGGCGCGGGGGCGCTCACGGGCTCGACACCGGCAGCGGTCTCGGCGGCGGGTTCGGCGGCGGTCACGCCGTCGGTCTCCGCCTCCTGGGCGCGGCCGCCGCGGGTGCGGCGTCGCTCGCGGGTGCGGGCCGGACGCTTGCGGCGCTCCTCCGCGTCGTCGTCGCGGTCACGCTCGCCGCGTCCCTGCTTGCGAGTCCGGATGCGCCCGGTCTCGCCCAGGTCCTCGATCTCCTCGGCCGCGAGCCCCGCACGGGAGCGGTTGGCGCGCGGCAGCACGCCCTTGGTCCCCTCGGGGATGTCGAGGTCGGAGTAGAGGTGCGGTGAGCTGGAGTAGGTCTCGACCGGGTCGGCGAAGTCGAGGTCGAGCGCGTTGTTGATGACCTTCCAGCGGGTCAGCTCGGTCCACTCGACGAAGGTCACCGCGACACCCGTGCGTCCGGCCCGGCCGGTGCGGCCGATCCGGTGGACGTAGGCCTTCTCGTCCTGGGGGCAGTCGTAGTTGACCACGTGGGTGACATCGTCGATGTCGATGCCGCGCGCCGCCACGTCGGTGGCCACCAGCACATTGATCTTGCCGTTGCGGAAGGCCCGCAGCGCCTGCTCGCGCTGACCCTGACCGAGGTCGCCGTGGACCGCCGCGGCGGCGAAGCCCTTCTCCTGAAGCTGCTCCGAGACCATGTCGCAGGCGCGCTTGGTCTCGCAGAAGACCATCGTCAGCCCGCTTCCGTTGCTCTGGAGCAGCCGGGCGACGATCTCGATCTTGTCCATGCGGTGCGTGCGGTAGACGAACTGGGTCGTCTGGGGGAGCGCCTCGTCCTCGGCCGCGCTGTTCTCCGCGCGGACGTGGGTGGGCCTGGTGAGGTAACGGCGGGAGAGCGTGACGATCTCACCGGGCATGGTGGCCGAGAACAGCATGGTCTGCCGCTGCTCGGGGACCAGCTTGATGATCCGCTCCATGTCCGGCAGGAAGCCGAGGTCGAGCATGCGGTCGGCCTCGTCGAGGACGAGCATGGTGACCTGGCCGAGGTCGAGGTGCTTCTGCTTGACCAGGTCGAGGAGGCGCCCCGGTGTGCCGACGACGACGTCGACGCCGTTCTTGAGCGACTCGATCTGGGGCTCGTACGCGCGGCCGCCGTACACGGTGAGGATCCGCGAGCCGAGCTTGCCCGCCGCGAGGACCAGGTCCTCGGTCACCTGCAGGGCGAGCTCACGGGTCGGCACGATGACCAGGCCGCGTGGCTTCTTGCGGTTCTTCCTCGGTTTGCCGACGAGTTGCAACATGGCGACGCCGAAGGCATAGGTCTTGCCCGTGCCGGTGCGCGCCTGGCCGATGACGTCCTGGCCGGCGAGTGCCAGTGGGAGCGCCATCTCTTGAATCGGGAACGGTGAAGAGATGCCCTCGGTCTCGAGGGCATCGGCGATCTCTGGGATGACTCCCAGGTCTCGGAACGTCGTTGTCAGTGTGGCCTGCCTAAATCGGTGCGAAGGCGGCCTCCTGGTCATCCAGCCGGCAGATCTTTCCCGGTCCGGGTCCTCGTGGATCACGCCTTCGTCGTGATGAGCGACCGCCACATCCAATTACTGGGGGCACCGGGGCCGAACCCCGGATCAACACAGCGCGGTCGCACTTTTCACTGAGCAGTCTACTCGATACCACAACGGGGAACCGATTTCTGTTTCTTCCGACCAATAGTCTCCATCGCACCAGTGATGCGGAGGTGGTCGACGGGCTGATGGGACGTGACCTTGGACACGTACGCTGCACCCATGACTGATTCCTCTCCCGGCCTCTCCCCTGGCGTCGTGGACCTGCTGGGCGTGCTCGCGTACGCCGAGCTGACGGCATTCCTCAAATTGGCGGAGGATGCCGCCCTGCTTGCCCCGACCCTCAACGACAGGGCGGCATTGGGCGACGTCGCGGCGACCGAATACGGCCACTTCCGGGTGCTGCGCGACAAGTTGTCGTCTCTTGGGGTGGACCCGGAGGAGGCGATGGACCCGTTCGTGGACGCGATCGACGCCTGGCACGCGCAGACCAGGCCCAGGGACTGGCATGAGGCACTCGTGAAGGCCTATGTCGGCACGGGCATCGCGGGGGACTTCTACCGCGAGGCCGCCCGCCACGCGGAGGAGCCCATCCGCCGGCTCGTCGACGACGTCCTGACCGACGAGGGCCGGTCCGAGTTCGCGGTCGAGCGCGTGCGGGCGGCGATCGAGGCCGACCCCCGGCTGAGCGGCCGGCTGGCTCTGTGGGCGCGGCGAATGGTGGGGGAGGCGTTGAGCCAGGGCCAGCGGCTCGCCGCCGCGCGTCCGGAACTGGCCGCGATGCTGGTGGGCGAGGAGGGGGAGGACCTCGCGGAGATCGGCAGGTTGTTCGCCCGGCTGACCGAGGAGCACGGCAGGCGCATGGCGGCGATCGGGCTCACCACGAGCGGCTAAGCGTTAGTTGACACTTACGAAAGCGATGACTAACTTTCCTGGAGACAGTTCCAGGAAAGGAGCACAGCCATGGCTCGGCCTGTGGTTTTCTTCGACATCGCGACCAGTGACGCGCCGTCCCTGTTCGGCTTCTACGCCGACCTGTTCGACTGGCGTGTCGACGCGGACAACCCCATGGGGTACGGATTGGTCGAGGCCGCCGAGGACGGCATCCCGGGCGGCATCGGGACCGCTGGGGAGGGGGCGGCGAAGGGCGTGAGCATCGTGGTCGCCGTCGACGACGTCCAGGGACACCTGGACAGGGCCGAGGCGCTCGGCGGCAAGACCGTCGTACCGCCGTACGAGGTCCCGGGGACGGGTACGCTCGCGGAGTTCACCGACCCCCAGGGCAACCGGATCGGGCTCTGGAAGCGCTGACAGGAGCGACGCATGACCGAGCCGATGGATGAGGCGCTGCGGGCGATAGCGGAGCCGCGCCGCCGTGCCATCCTGCGGCTCGTCGCGAACCAGGAGATGCCCGCGGGCCGGATCGCCGAGCACTTCGAGGTGACCCGGCCCGCGGTCTCCCAGCACCTTCAGGTGCTGAAGGAGGCCGGTCTGCTGATCGAGCGGCGTGAGGGCACCAAGCGGCTGTATCGGGCCCGGCGCGAGGGCCTCGCGCCGCTACGTCAGTTCCTCGACGAGATGTGGGGCGAGTCGCTCGACTTCGCGCGCCGGATCGCGGAGGCCGAACGCGGGTTGTCCGATCACCGGTCGCAGGCGGGATGAGATGGGCCGGTCTGCTGATCCGGCGGCCAAATGGTTGTAGCGTGCGTGGCATGAGGGCCTCGCGCCGCTACGGCAGTTCCTTGACGAGATGTGGGCCGAATCGCTGGACCTCGCGCGCGGTGTTGCGCAGAGGAAGCGAGCATTGCCCGACTGTCGGCCAGAGGCGGGGTGAAACCCACGGCGCCGACCTCACCCGCCGCCCGCGCGGATGCCGTCATGGCCGGAGCTGAGCAGGGAACCGGGCCCGAGATCGTCCCCCCGATTCACAAGTCCGTCATGGTCCGCAGCGATCGCGATCATGTCTTCGACGTCTTCGTCCGCGAGATCGGGCAGTGGTGGCCGACGTCGTCCCACTCGCTGGGGACCGCCGAGGTCGTCTCCGTCACCGTCGAGCGGCACGTCGGCGGCCGGGTGTACGAGACGGACGCGGACGGCACGGAGTGCTCCTGGGGGAAGGTCCTGGCCTGGGAACCGCCGGAACGGTTCGCCATGACCTGGGAGTCCACCCGCTACGAGCACGGCGCGCCGGAGCGGCGGCTGTCGCCCGACGGGGCGGTGACCGAGGTCGAGCTGCGATTCCTGGCGCTCGGCCCCGCACTGACCCGTGTGGAGCTGGAGCACCGTGGCTGGGAACGCCTCTCGCCCGACCTCGCCCGCCGCTATCCCGGCAGCTACACCGCGGGGTGGAGTCTCATCCTGGACCGCCTGGCGGCCCATGCCGAGGGCCGTTAGTCGCGCGTCGCGCTGATCAAATGGTTACGTCGGTCACCGGGGGCCGACGGGTCACAGGGTTCCGCCGAAGCCGACGGGCCGCGTCTCGTCTTCGCCGATCTCGACGAATCCGAGCGACTGGACGGGGACGACCACCCGGCGGCCCTTGGTGTCGGTCAGTGAGAACACGCCTTTGTCCGCGGCGAGCGCCCTGCGGAGCTCCTCCTCGATCTGGTCGGCCGACAGGTCGGTCTCGACAATGATCTCTCGGTGCACCGACTGTACGCCGATCTTGATTTCCATCGGGCTCCCCTTTCGAGAGGGCTTGTGGTACCCATCGTCGTCGCCTCGCGGCGCGCCGAGCCCTTTGATCGCGTCAAGCGAACAGGAATTCGCCGTCAGCCGGTGCGGGGGAAGCCGCTGATGCCGCGCCAGGCGAGACGGGCCATCAGCTGGGTGGCCGCCTCCTTGGGGATCGAGCCCTGGCTCGTGAGCCAGTAGCGGGCGCTGACCTCGGCCATGCCGACCAGGCCGACGCCCAGCAGGTGGGCCTCGTCGCTGGAGCAGCCGGTGTCCTCCTGGATGACCTGGCTGATCGCCTCGGCGCTCTCCCGCAGCGAGCGCTCGATGCGCTGGCGCACCGGGGCGGCGTTGCGCAGGTCGGACTCGAAGACGAGCCGGAAGGCCTCACCCTGGCTGGAGACGAAGTCGAAGAACGCCCCGATGGCCGCCTGCACCCGCTGCTTGTTGTCGGTGGTGGAGGCCAGCGCGTCCCGGCAGCGGCTCACCACGTCGTCGACGTGCAGGTCGAGCAGAGCGAGGTAAAGCTCGAGCTTGCCCGGGAAGTGCTGGTAGAGGACCGGCTTGCTGACGCCGGCGCGCTCGGCGATCTCGTCCATCGCGGCCGCGTGGTAGCCGTTCTCCACGAAGACTTCCTGAGCGGCGCTCAACAGCTGGCGGCGGCGGGCCAAGCGGGGCAGCCGGGTGCCCCGGGGCTTGGCATCCGGGGGTGTGGTCACGGCAGTCTCCTTGATACGAGGGGCTCGCCGCCCCAGCGTCCCATCCTACGGGGCGGGTGGCCAGGTCAGCGATATTCCTCATCGTCGCCGACGTCCACCGTGCGCTCCTGTTCCGCGACGTCCGCGGGGTCGGCGTCGAACGGGACGTGCTCGGGCCAGCGGTCGTCCCCGGACGACCGGGCCAACTGGTGCTGCTCCACGGCGTCCGCTTCCGGAGCCTCGATCGAGAGCTCGGCGACGTCGTCGAGCGAGTCCATCTCGGACATGTGCACGTCCTCTCGTTCGAGGGGCCTGCTGCGACAGCTCCCACACTACGGCGCGGAGCCGGAGGGCCCGAACAGGTCGCCGTGTTCCTCCACCCGGGCCAGGACCTCCGGGGCCGTGAACATCAGCTGATCGGGCTCGTCGCACTTTTCGACCTCGTCCCACAGGAGCGGCGTCGACACGGTGGGGAGGCGGTTCGCGCGCATCGAGTAGGGCGCCACCGTGGTCTTGGCCGGGTTGTTCTGGCTCCAGTCGATGAATACGCGGCCGGGGCGGACCTTGCGGGCCATCACGCTCGTCACCAGAGGGTGGGCGCTCTCCAGGCGTTGGGCGAGCGCCTTGGCGTAGTCGGCGGTGCCCGGGCCGCGATCCCAGCGTGCGTAGAGCTGCATGCCCTTGTTCCCACTGGTCTTGGGGAGACATTCCAGGCCGTCCCGCTCGAGTTCGTCGCGGAGCAGGACGGCGACCCGGCAGCACTCGACGATCGTGGCCGGGGCCCCGGGGTCGAGATCGAACACGAGAGTGTCAGGTGGCAGCGGATCTCCGTCTCCGCCCACCCGCCACATCGGGACGTGGAACTCGATGGCCGCGAGGTTCGCGTAGTAGACCAGCGTCGGCAGATCGTCGACGACCGCGAAGTCGATCTTCTCGCGGTTCATCGTGCTGCCCGGCACGGGAAGCGTGACCTTGCGGACCCACTTCGGGGTGTGCGCGGGGGCGTTCTTCTCGAAGAACGACTGGCGCTCGACTCCGTTGGGGAAACGCTTCACGGTCAGGGGCCGGCCGCGGAGACGAGGGAGCATGACCGGGGCGATCCGGGTGTAGTAGTCGATGACCTCGGCCTTGGTGAAGCCGCCTGCGGGATAGAGGACCTTGGTCAGGTTGCTCAGGGAAAGCTCCCGGCCGTCGACCCGCACCAGCACCTTCTCCGTCACCCCTGCTCCTCTCGCCGTACGTCCGCGGGCACCTTGTCCGCCCTGATGCCGCGCCACACGGGGTGGCGCAGGCGCCCCTCGTGCGTCCACATCGTGAAGGCGACCTCGCCGACGAGCTCGGGCCTGACCCAGTGTGCGTCCCTGCTGATCTCCCGCGGAAGCAGCGCGGAGAAGGCGCTCTGCCTGATTTCGAGGGGTGTCAGCAGCTGATGCACGTCATCCAGCATCGCATCGGTGAACCCGGTGCCGACATGGCCGACGAACAGGAACTCCGAGGGCCCCGGCGCCGGTCCTCCGTACATGCCGAGGAGCAGCGAGCCGACGCCGCCCGCGCGGCGGCCCTTGCCGGGGCGCCAGCCGCCGATCACGACGTCCGCGGTGTCGAGGTTCTTGACCTTCACCCACCAGTCCGTCCGCCGCCCCGGCCGGTACGGCGAGTCGAGCCGCTTGGCCACGACGCCTTCGAGCCCCTGCAGGCGGGTGGCCTCCAGCACGTCGGGGTCGCAGGGAAGGTACGGCGGGGCCTCCAGCCCGAGCGTGTCCAGCAGTTCCCTGCGGTCACGGTAGGGCAGGTCGAACAGCGCGTGGCCGTCCAGATAGAGCAGGTCGAAGGGCATGTAGGTGACGGGCACGAGGCTGAGGAGCCCGGCGGCCGCGGGGTCGGCCACGTGCATGCGCCGCTGGAGCAGCTCGAAGCTGGGCCGTCCGAGGGCGTCGAAGGCGACGACCTCGCCGTCGAGTACGGCGCTTCGGCCCGCCAGGGGGGCGACGACCCGCGCGATCTCGGGGTAGCGGGAGGTGCAGTCGGTGCCCTTTCGGCCGGTGGCACGGACACCGCCGTCGACGTAGACGATCGCCCGGATGCCGTCCCACTTCACCTCCAGGGCGTACGCGGAACGATCGAGGGGGAGGTCGCCGGCGACCGCGAGCATGGGCTCGACCGGATACGGCATTGCCATAGTGGGTACCTGCCCATGAGGTAAGTCCCTTGAATCCCCCCATGGTGGTATTCGAACACAGAGACGAGAATGTGGTTATGCGCAGCATCTGGAAAGGCGCCATCTCGTTCGGACTGGTCACCATCCCAGTGAAGTTGTACTCGGCGACCGAGCAGAAGGACGTCACCTTCCACCAGGTGCATCGGACGGACGGCGGGCGCATCAAGTACCGGCGGGTCTGCACCGTGGACGGCGAGGAGGTGCCGTACGCCGACATCGCCAAGGGATACGAACTGGCCACGGGCGAGATCGTGGTGCTGACCGACGAGGACTTCGCCGACCTGCCGCTGACCACCTCGCGGCGGATCGACGTCCTGCAGTTCAGCCCCGCCGACCAGATCGACCCCATCTACTTCGCCAAGTCCTACTACCTCGAGCCCGACGCCCAGGGGGCCAAGCCGTACGTGTTGCTGCGCGACGCCCTGGAGCGGTCCGGCCAGGTGGCGATCGTGAAGGTGGCGCTGCGTCAGCGGGAGGCGCTCGCGACGCTCCGGGTCCGTGACGGCATCTTCGTGCTGGAGACGATGCTCTGGCCGGACGAGGTGCGAGAGGTCGAGTTCCCGTTCCTGGAGGAGGACGTCGACATCCGGCCTCAGGAGCTCAAGATGGCCGAGTCCCTGATCGAGACCATGGTCGCCGACTTCGACCCGGGTGAGTATCGGGACGCCTATCGCGAGGCGCTCCAGCAGGTCATCGAGGCCAAGATCGAGGGCAAGGAGGTCGTCGCCGCAGAGGTTCCGTCCGAGACGGGGCCCGCCGTCGACCTGATGGCCGCGCTGCGCGCCAGCGTCGAGGCCGCGAAGAAGGAGCGGGAGGGAGGCCGGGAGGCGCCCGCCGCCAAGAGGAAGGCGTCGGGGAAGGCGGAGGAGAAAGCCGCGGAGAAGGCGGAGGAGAAGGCGCCCGCGAAGCGGAGGACCCGCCGATCGGCTTGAGCCGCTCTGATGTCTCGTCGTCATGTCCGTCTGTGATGTCTCGCTGTGAGGGCTCCGGTGGAAGTGATCCACCGGAGCCCTCGCCTCTACGCCCCTGGAGAACGGGCTCCAGTTTCCGCTGAGGGGCGGCCCATGAAAGGTCGATGCGTCATGAGGCCTGGTGCCCGTGTCTCCGGGCACTCCGGTCTCCCCACTCCTCAGTTCGGGGCGCGGAGCTCATCGCGACGGGCTGCGCGGTCAGCCGACGACGACGTCGGCGTCCGAGTTGCGAACGTTGATGTTGTTCAGCTGGCGGTGCTCGTTGTTGCGCCAGGTGGAGCGGAACCGGTTGTGGCAGCCACGCGACCAGCCGCGGTGGCAGCCGCCGCCACCGCAGCGGCGGTGGCTGCTGCGCCAGAAGCCGCCGCCGCAGCCGCCGCCGCCGCCCCAGCTGGAGACAGTGGCCGCGCTGGCGGTCGTGGTGGTGGTGGCAGCGCCGAGCGCGACGGCCCCACCGGTCAGCGCCGTGCTGATCGCGAGCCCTGCGATGACGTTCTTGTACTTGGGCATTGCGTGTCCCCCTTGAAAGGATTCGATTGCCCTTAATCGGCGCATTTTTCAATGAAAGAGAAAATGCACCCGATAGCCCCTAATGGACTATCTTTCCCGCGCTGAGTTAATTGCCGGAAGAGTCGGGTCACAAACGACGATCGTGCGCTTTTGATTGCTTATTGTCTCTTTATAACCGAGCATAGACCATTAATGACGTTTTTGTCATGATATGTCCGATTCGGCGAAGCCGGCTGAATGGGCTCCGCCTGTACCGTCCCCCTGGGTGCGTGGAGGTGGGAGACAGGTGAAACGGTGCGCGGGCCTGAGTGGCTCGCTGGGGCATCGGTGCAGCTCTCATGGCATTCCAGGACCTGAGCGGCTTCTCTGTCCGCCTGGCCCGTCCTGAGCGGCGGGCGGGCTTTCCGGAGGAGCCGGACGCGCGAAAAGCGAGGGCTCCGATGGATTGGTCATCCACCGGAGCCCTCGCCTCTGTGTGTGCCTGAGATCGAGCTCGGATATTCGATTGAAAGCCGTTCCGCGAGGCCGCGTCAGTGAGGCCGTCGTTTCACCGCTATACATGAGTGGATATCAAATTATCCGGGCGAACAGGGGTGTGCCGCTCACCGGCTCGTCAGTCCCGTCGCCGAAGCCCGCTCCGAAACGCGCTCGGTCTAGCGACCCCAGTGGAACCGCTTGCAGTCCTTGTCGAACTCCGAGAAGTGGACGAAGGCGTTGTTGGCACCGACGGTGAAGTTGGTGCAGTCCTCGTCCTGGAAGCGGTTCTCGTGGTCCCAGCCGGTGGTGGCGGCGCTCGCGGAGGTGGCGCCCATAGCGATGGCACCGCCGGCGAGCGCCGTGCTGATGGCAAGACCGGCCATGACGTTCTTGAGCTTGGGCATTGGGTGTCCCCCTTGAAAGGATCGGTTGCCCTAATCGCGACAATTTCTGAAACGAGAATGAATGTCGCTGACAGCCCCCTAAGAGGCTATCGTCCTGCGCTGTCTAGATTTCCAGCATTGGCACCCTACAAACGACGTTCTGGTGCTTTTAAGTGCTTATTGGCTAGCTGTGAACGGTCTTAGACTAATAGCGGTGGATATGTCTTATATGTCCGATTCGGATCGCGATGACAGGTGGGATGGGGGCCGACGGAGCGGGCGCAGGGGAAGAAGGCGAGGCCCGCGCGAGCGGGTGCGACGGAGAAGATGAGGGCCGGGGGACGGTCGCGGCGGAGAAGATTAGGGCCGGGGGAACGGGCGCGGCGGAGAAGATGAGGGCCGGGGGAACGGGCGCGGCGGAGAAATGGAGGAGGGCTCCGCGGACGATGCCGCGGAGCCCTCGCTCGGTGTCGGATATGGAATGCACTCCCTGGGCCGTATGACACGGCCAGGAAGGCGTTGCGGACAGAAGGCACCTGGATTGCGGTTCCAGATCCATGCGGTCACGTACGGCCGTGCCGGCCGTCGTGTCCTCTCCTGGTTTTCGTTTTCACCGGCCGGCCGAGGTTCAGCAGAACCGCGATGTCCCCGCCGGCGCGGGACTGACTGACTACTGGATGTGCGTCGGACAAACGGGTTACGGAGTGGCGGTGACCGTCACGGTGACGACCGGAGCGGGCGTCCTGCCGTACCCCTCCGCCTCCGCCTTGGACTTGGAGTCGGTGTCCTGCTTCTGCTGCGGGATGGCCTGGTTGTCCGACTTCTGGAAAGGGGTGATGATCAGCGAGAAGTCACGCAGCAGGTGCTGACGCTGGTGCTGGTGCTCACGCGCGTGCTGCCACTCGCGGTTCTTGTTCCAGTTGCGGTTGTGGTTGCGGTGCCCGCGGCCCCAGCCGGAGCCGCCGCAGCCGCCGCCGCCGCAGCCCGTGATGGTGGTGGCGCTCGCGGACGTGCTGGTGACAGCGGTGCCGAGCGCGACGGCCCCACCGGTCAGCGCGGTGCTGACGGCGAGGATCCCGACGAGGTTGGCGATCTTGGACATATCTCTTTCCCTTTCGTGTGATTGCCTGACCCATTGCTGCGCCCCGAGGGGCGTCATGGTGCGCGGACGTCAGGGAGATGCCTGTGCTCGCTCAGTGACCGTGATTCCTGGAACCGCGATGTCAGCGAGCACGGCATTCTCGGCTGAGCGACTCCCGCCCCGGATGAAGCCGTGGCGAGCACGCACCCGCACCTCTCAGACCTGGATCAGGACGCGATGGGCCTGTATCAGTCCTCGGCCTCAGCCTCGGAGTGCGAGTCGGTGTCCGACTTCTGCCAGGGCGTGGCCTCGTTCTCGGACGACTGGAACGGCGTCACGATCAGCGAGAAGTCGCGCATGAGGTACTGGCGCTGGAACTCGAACTGACGCGCGTGCTGACGCTGACGGTTGTGGTTCCAGTTGTGGTTGCGGTTGTGGTGACTTCCCTCGCGGACGCACACCGACTTGTGGCAGACGGGCCGCGAGACCGAAACCGGAGCCGGGGCCGGAGCGGGAACGCCGCCCATGACGACGGACGCGCTCGCGGAGGTGGCGCCGAGGGCGAGTGCCCCGCCCGACAGCGCGACGCCGGCGGCGAGAACGCCCATGATGTTGCTGAGCTTGGACATGTGCTTTTCCCTTTGATTTATGCGTTTCCCACACGAAGGCGGCTCCACGTCGTTGTGAAATCGCCTCGGCGAGGGAGAACAGGAAGTGGAATGCGGGCGCCGAATCGCGGACGGCCGCCGGTGAATGTGCGCCGAGGAAATCCGCGTGACGATCGCGAGTTTTCCGAAGATGCCCGTGCCCGTCGGCATGGCGTCCCCCGGACGGGTGAGCCGTACGGCCGGCGAGCACGGGCATGGTTTTCATTCGATGCTCACGTCCGTGACCATCCGGTCAGGACGTCCGCGCGAATCGGCGACGTACTAGCCGATGGAGGGCGCGACCGGAGCGGCCGTGCCCGTGCCCGGGCCGTAGTACTTCTTCTCGTTCTCGGCCTCAGCCTCCGACTTGGAGTCGGTGTCCTGCTTCTGCCACGGGGTGGCGTCGTTGTCGCTCTTCTGGAAGGGCGTCACGACCAGGGTGAAGTCGCGCAGCAGGTACTGGCGCTGGTGCTGGTGCTGACGCTCGTGCTGCCACTGGTGGTTCCGGTTCCAGTTGCGGTTGTGGTTCCGGTGGCCACGGCCCCAGCCGCCGCCGCCGCAGCCGCCGCCGCAGCCCATGACGGTGGTGGCGTTCGCGGTGCCGGCGGTGACAGCGGTACCGAGGGCGACAGCCCCGCCGGTCAGCGCGGTGCTGATGGCGAGAACTCCCACGAGGCTCTTGAAGTTGGGCATTTCGTTTCCCCCTTGAAAGGACTTACGTCCTATGCGCTGACATTGTCCAAATAGCTTGGAAAATGTTCTTCTGGCGACCCTTAGTGGGTCTTCCCTGCATTGTCTTGTTTTCCGCGTCAGCGGAGCGACAAACGGCGATCGGCGGCTTTTGCCATCTGCTTATCTCTTTATTGACGACGTTGAACTATTTCTGATCATTTTCATCGGAAATGTCATTTATGTCGGATTTAGAATGTCCCAATATGAGCGATATTCACGGCTTTGTTCCCGGTTAATGACGGCGGGCCGCGGGCCGTCCGAGCGTGGGCGCGACCCATGGCAAGGCCGTACGGCAGGGGGCTATCGTCGAAACAGAAGGCGAACAGGGGAGGACGCGTGGGTGTCGAGCCGATTCCGTCGTGGCCGGGAGAGCTCATCGAGATGGGCGATACGCGGGTCCACGTGAGATCCACACCCGAGGGCCCCGGAGAGGCCGCGGTGTTCGTGCACGGCCTGGCCGGCTCGGCCACCAACTGGACCGATCTCATGGGCGAACTCGCGGGCGACGTCAGGGGACACGCCCTCGACCTGCCGGGAGCCGGCTATTCGCCCGAGCCCCCGGACGGCGACTACTCGGTGGACGGCCACGCGAGCGTGGTGGCGAAGGTGATCGAGCACGTCGGCAGGCCGGTCCACCTGTTCGGCAACTCCATGGGCGGGGCGGTCTCCGTCCGGGTGGCCGCGACGCGGCCCGACCTCGTCAGGTCGCTGACGCTGATCTCTCCGGCCCTGCCCGACCTGCTGCCCCGGTTCGGCCCGGCCCGCGTGGCCATGTCGGCCGCACCGCGCCTGGGCGAGATCGCGATCAGGAAGCTCAACGGCGTCCCCGCCGACCGGCGCGTCCGAGCGACCCTCAGCTGGTGTTACGCCGACGGGAGCCGGGTCCATCCCCAGCGTCTCCGTGAGGCGGAGGAGGAGTTGCGCCGCCGCGACGGCCTGCCGTACGCGGCGGCGGCCATGGTCGGCTGCGCCCGGGCGATCGTGAACGAGTACTTCCGCGTCGGGCCAGGCAACCTGTGGCGGCAGGCCGCCCAGGTCACGGCCCCCACGCTCGTCATCTACGGCCGCCGAGACCGGCTCGTCGACGCCAGGATGGCCCTGCGCGCGGGCCGTGTGTTCCCGGACGTCCGGCTCGTCACGCTCGCGAACGCGGCGCACGTCGCCCAGATGGAGTTCCCCGAAGCCGTCGCCAGGGAGGCGCGCCGGCTCATCGCCGAGACGGCCACTCCACGGATGTCCGCCGCGCGATCAGCGTGATTGGGGAATGCGGGATACCCCGGTTAGGTTGTGAGAAGAGCTTGTGATGGGCCCATGGAGCCGAGCGCGACCATTGGCGCGAAAACGGGAGTGGAACTGTGTCGTTGCCACCGCTGGTAGAGCCGGCAGCTGAGCTGACCGTCGACGAGGTGCGCCGCTACTCACGCCACCTGATCATCCCTGACGTGGGCATGGCGGGGCAGAAGCGGCTCAAGAACGCCAAGGTCCTGTGTGTGGGCGCGGGCGGTCTGGGCTCACCCGCCCTGCTGTACCTCGCCGCGGCCGGGGTGGGAACCCTCGGCATCGTCGACTTCGACATCGTGGACGAGTCGAACCTGCAGCGCCAGATCATCCATGGCCAGTCCGACGTCGGCCGCCTCAAGGCGGAGTCGGCCGCGGCCAGCGTCCGCGAGGTCAACCCGAACGTCAACGTGGTGATCCACAACGTGGCCCTCACGACGGACAACGTGATGGACATCTTCTCGGGCTACGACCTGATCGTGGACGGGACGGACAACTTCGCCACCCGCTACATGGTGAACGACGCGGCCGTCCTCCTCAACAAGCCGTACGTCTGGGGCTCGATCTACCGCTTCGACGGCCAGGCGAGCGTGTTCTGGTCCGAGCACGGCCCCTGCTACCGCTGCCTCTACCCGGAGCCCCCGCCTCCCGGCATGGTGCCGAGCTGCGCCGAGGGCGGCGTCCTCGGGGTGCTGTGCGCCTCGATCGGCTCCATCCAGGTCAACGAGGCCATCAAGCTCATCACCGGCATCGGCGACCCTCTCGTCGGCCGCCTGATGATCTATGACGCGCTGGAGATGAAGTACCGCGACGTCAAGGTCCGCAAGGACCCGGAGTGCCCGCTGTGCGGCAAGAACCCCTCGATCACCGAGCTGATCGACTACGAGGCGTTCTGCGGCACGGTCTCCGACGAGGCGCAGCAGGCCGCCGCGGGCTCGACCATCACGGCGGCGGAGCTCAAGGACATGCAGGACCGGGGCGACGACATCTACCTGATCGACGTCCGGGAGCAGAACGAGTACGAGATCGTCAACATCCCCGGCGCCGTGCTGATCCCCAAGGGCGAGTTCCTGAACGGATCCGCGCTGGAGGGCCTGCCGCAGGACAAGAAGATCGTCGTGCACTGCAAGTCGGGTGGCCGTTCCGCGGAGGTCCTGGCGGTCCTCAAGAGCGCCGGCTTCTCCGACGCCGTCCACGTCGGCGGCGGCGTCCTGAGCTGGATCAAGACCATCGACCCCAGCCTGCCGACCTACTGACGGGCATTCGCTGATCGGCTGACGTACGGCCGTCGCCCTCGCTGAGCGGGGCGGCGGCCGTACGGGTGTTCCCGGACATCGCCGTGATCGTGGGCGGTCAGCCGGGCAGGACCGTCAGCCCGCTCGGTGAGACGATCTTCTGCAGGTTCCGCACGTAGTCGGCGAACGCCGAGCGGCCCTGCTCGGTGAGGCTGAACCAGGTCTTGGGCCGCTTGCCGACGTATCCCTTGCGGATGCGCACATATCCGGCGGTCTCCAGGGCGCTCGCGTGCTTGGAGAGCACCGAGTCGCTGATGCCGAGCGTGTCCCGCACGAAACCGAACTCGGCCTCCTCGGCCGCCGCCAGCACCGACACGATCTGCAGCCGGGTGGGGGCGTGGATCACGGGATCGAGCTCCATCACGCCCCTTTCTCGATCTTGCGAGCGATCATCCGGGAGATCCCCCGCGACACCAGGGGGCCGGTCGCCGCCACGAATGCCGTCATGACGAGCGCGGCGTACGTCCGAGCGTAGGCGATCTCGTCGGCGTGCCAGCGCAGGGCCAGGATGAGGCAGAGGGCGAAGCAGGCGGCGAGCCACGCCCCGAGCACGGCGAACCCGCCGCGCGGCAGCAGGCTGCGGTGGGCGGTCATCCGGCGGGTCTTGACGAGCACGGCGACCATGGCGCCGAGCGCCGCGCAGAGCAGGACGGCCACGCCGCCGGTCAGCGGGCCGGGGACGCCGGGTTCGGTCACGATCTGCATGCCGGTCACGAACAGCGAGACGCCGATCGCGTACCACGTCGGGAACCAGGGCTGTGATCTCACGGCCCTGGTCTGCGTGTCCCGGATCGTCGCGAGACTCCGTGCGGCTTCGTCGGCGTTCACGGGGGCTCCTCGAGACGTCACATCATTACCTTTCCATCATGGAAAGTACTTTCCGCTTTCCATAGCGTCAAGTACTTTCCGGGGTATTTGGGGAGATAGACGCCCTTGGTGGGGCTAAGGTCGCTTGGTAAACCCGCAGCGAGGGAGCGGAGACCCCGGTGAGTGAGTGGCGGACCTGGCCGGCTCTCGTGGTCGCCTCCGTGCTCACCCTGGTCTGCGCGGTCGTCGCCGGTGTCGCGGCCAGTTCGGCGGCCGCCGAACTCACCCGGGGTCCCAGCGCGGCCGAGGTGCGGCAGGCCGCGGCGACCGAGGTCGCCGACCGCTGGCAGACGTGGCCCGCCGGCCGGATCTTCCCCCCGACCCTCACCTACACGGGCGAACAGGGCGGCGAGGAGAAGGCCAGCCGGGTCGGCATCTCGTCGAAGACCGACTGCAAGGGCGCCGTCGACGCCGCGCTCCAGGCGCCCGTCCGGACCGCGGGATGCAAGGCGATCCTGCGGGCGACGTATCTGGACGCCCTCCAGGGCATGGTCGTCACGATCGGCGTCGCGGCCTTTCCCGACGCCCGGTCGGCGGACGCCGCCGAGGCGGCGCTGCCCCAGCAGGAGAAACCGTCCCCGGGCCTGCGCGCCCTGGCCTTCGACGGCACCGTGACCGACCGGTTCACCGCCGCCGCCCGCCAGGCGGCCACTCTGCGGCAGGCCGGGCCGTACATCGTCCTGACCACGGTGGGCCAGGTGGACGGGCGTCCCGCCCGCGCGCTGGGCAAGCAGCGTCCGGCGATGTTCTCGTTCACGGACGACCTCTCCGAGGGCGTCGCCGACGCTCTCACCGTCCCGTCACCTCTCGAATGCGGGGGCAAGGAGGCGCCATGCTGAGACGCCTGGCGCTCGGAGTCGTCACGACCCTCACGGCCGCGGCGCTGCTGCTCCCCGGAACGACCGGTACGGCTCTCGCGGACACGGTCCGTACGAGCCAGCAGTCGGTGTTGCGGACGCTCGACGTCGAGCACGCGTGGAAGGTCACCAAGGGGCGGGGGGTCACGGTCGCTGTGCTCGACTCCGGCGTGGACGCCCGGCATCACGACCTGGCCGGATCGGTGATCACCGGCAAGGACTTCACCGCCGGCGCGACCCCGCGCGGAACCGCGGAGGTGCGCCTGCACGGCACCTACATGGCCTCACTGATCGCGGGCCACGGGCACGGCCCGGGAGCGGCCGACGGCGTCATGGGGGTCGCGCCGCAGGCGAAGATCCTCTCCGTCCGGGTGATCCTTGAGGACGAGGAGGCGGGCTTCCGGAAGTTCAACTCCGACCCGCGGTACGCGGGAGTGGTCGCCAAGGGGATCCGGTACGCCGTGGACCACGGGGCGGACGTGATCAACCTGTCGATCTCCAAGGACCGGCCCACGGAGGCCGAGCGGGAGGCCATCCGCTACGCGATCTCCAAGGGCGTCGTCCTGGTCGCGGCGGCGGGCAACGACGGCACGGGCAAGCGGACCGCGCCGTACTCCTACCCGGCCGCGATCCCCGGCGTGATCTCGGTGGCCGCCGTGACGCCGGCCCTGATCCGCGCCTCGTTCTCCAACCGGAACTCCTCCGTGCTCGTGGCGGCGCCCGGCGTCGACGTCCTGGGCGCGGGCCCCGGCGACGAGTACTGGGTGGGCCGGGGCACCTCGCAGGCCACCGCGCTGGTCTCGGGAGTGGCGGCGCTGATCAAGTCGCGCCACCCGGCGATGTCCCCCGCTCTCGTGGCCCAGGCGCTGAGTTCGTCGCCGGCCAGGAAGTCGGCCTACAACACGGGAACCGGCTTCGGCGTCGTCGACGCCTATCGCGCCCTGACCGTCGCGAACACCCTGGCCCGCCACCGGGCCACCGCGTCGGGCCCCGGAGTGCAGGATCCGGCCCGCGCCGTCGGGAAGGGCGCCCACGACACGCCCGCCGCCGTGAAGGTGCGCCGCGACCAGCGGACGATCGCCATCTCCGGCGGCATCGCCCTCGCGGGGCTGGTCAGCGCGGCCGCCAGCCTGATCGTGCTGATCCTCCTCCTCCGTCGGGCACGACGGGAGGAACACGACGATCTCGCCATGTCGCCTCCTCAGCCCCCGGGTCTTCCGACGTAGCATCGAATCATGCCGCCCGAGGAGCCCAGGACACCGCCCGGTGGTCGGCGTGGACTGCCCCTGGGCTCGTCCGCCGGCCGGGCACGAGCGCGTCGCTGGCCCGCGTCAGGGAGACGGGCGATGGCGGCCCAGGCCGCGAGGGAACAGGCGGAGCTCAAGCGGGGCCTCAGGTTCCGCTCCCTCTTCCTGACGTTGATGGGCGTGGTGCTCGCCGTCGGAGCCCTCGACATCCTGCTGGGCTCGGTCGGGCTGATCCAGGAGACGCGCTCGCGTCCCCTCACCGACGAGGAACGGGCCCAGTACGCCGCGCAGGACGTCGCCAGGCGGTGGCACGCCTGGCCGGTCGGGATGGTCTTCCCCGAGGAGCTTCCGTACAACGGTCTCGGCCGGGCCCAGCAGTACGCCCACCGAGTCGGCGTGGCCCCCGAGGAGGTCTGCGCCACGACGGTCGACTCGCCCGTCGCCTCGGTCCTGCGCGAGCAGGGCTGCCGGACGATGCTGCGGGCCACCTACGTCGACCAGACGTCGACGTTCGCCATCACCGTGGGCGTCGCCGTCCTGAAGGACGAGGACGCCCGGCTGGACGCCGCCACCAAGCTGCCCGTGGACGACCGGGTGGGCATCCGGCCCGTGGCCTTCCCCGGGACGGTGACCGACATGTTCGGCGCCGCCCAGCGGCAGCGGACCGGATGGGTGGGGGCGGGGCCGTACATCGTCTTCTCCGCCGTCGGGTACACCGATGGCAGGACCCGCGACTCCGTCCCCATGGAGGAGCAGTTGAACAGCGAGATGTGGCCGACGGCCGAGTCGATCGCCGGACGCATCGCGCGATCCCTGGGCGAGCCGCCCGACGTCCCGCGATGCACCCAGGGGAACGTGTGCTGAAGCCGATCGCGCTGTGCGCCGCCGTCGCGGGCGCTCTGCTGGCCGCGGGGCCGTCCCATGCGGCGCACGCCGAGTCGAGGCCGGGGGCGGGTGAGGAGCGCTGGGCGCTGGACGCGATCAACGCCGAGGAGGCGTGGAAGGTCACCAAGGGCGCCGGTGTGACCGTGGCCCTGCTGGGCGACGAGCAGGTGGACGCCGAGGTGTCCGAACTCCAGGGAAGGATCACGCAGGGGCCCGATCTGTCGGGGGAGCTCTTCGACGACTCCCCGGACACGTCCACGGGTGACGTCACCGCCGCGGCGTCGCTGATCGCCGGAAGCGGCGGCCTGTCCGGTGTGGCGCCGGAGGCGCGGATCCTGTCCATCAGGGTCGCGACCGGCGAGCCTGAGCTGGTCGCGGCCGATCCTCAGGCCGGGGTCGGCGGGGCTCAGGACAGCCCCCTGGCGCGCGGCATCCGGTACGCCGCCAACCACGGGGCCACGGTCATCTGCATCCCGATCGCGGGCTACGGCATCGACCGGGCGGACCGCGAGGCGGTCTCCTACGCGCTGTCGCGCGGGATCGTCCTGGTCGCGGCGGCGGGGGACGGGGGCCAGTCGGCGTACACCCAGCAGACGGGCACCTCCTACTGGCGGTTCCCCGCGGGCTATCCCGGTGTCATCGGCGTTGCGGGAGTCGACAGGCAGGGCCGCAAGACCACCTCCAGCAGCGACAACCTGTCGGTCCTCGTCTCCGCTCCGGGGGCCGACGTGCCCGCGGTCCTGACCGGGGGCAAGCACGGCACGGTGTCGGGGACCGGCGCGTCGAGCGCGCTGGTGGCGGGGACAGCCGCGCTGATAAAGGCGAAATATCCGAATATGGCGCCCGAACTCGTGTCGCGGGCGCTCAGCTCGACCTCGCACCCCAGTCCGAGCGCCGGCTATGACGACAAAGTGGGATTCGGTGAGGTCGACGCGGGAGCGGCCGTGGCCAAGGCGGCCGAACTGGCGGGATACGCCCAGGCGGCCCCCGTGCGGGACGATCTCCACTTCGGGAAGGGACCGTTGTCCGAAGCGCCCATGCGCCCGGGGCCCGATCCGGTTAGGCTCTGGATCTACGCAATCGCCGCCCTCGTCGGCCTGGGCGGGTTCTGCGGCGCGATCGTCGTCCTCAGCCGCAGGTGATCACATGTTGGCCGCCATTTGGCGGCGTTTCGGATTTCGACGACAGGGCGACGTCAAGTTTCGCTAAGGTCCATGCCTCATGGGGTACGAGTTGCGCGTGGAGCGTGCAGCACCGCTCGCCTACGCCGAACTCGCGAGCGTGATCTCGGCCGGCGCCGGATTCGAGCTGCGCGGGACACCGGAGGCCGGCGAGCTGGTCGCGTGGCACGGTGACTCCGCGCATCACATCGCGACCTGGTCGGGACGGCTGGCCGGTAGGCCGGGATCGGACTGGCAGGTGGCCCAGCTGGCCCGCGTCGCCGACATGCTCGGCGGATGGCTCGTCGGCGAGGACGGCGAGACCTACGGGCTCAGGAACGGCGTCGTCGAGCAGGTCAACGGCTCCGCGACGTACGAGTTCGGGAAGCTCGAGGAGATCGTCGCCGCCGGGCCCACCGAATGGAGCACCTGAGCCGACGGCGCGGTGAGCCCCCGCCGTACGCCGAGAGAGTGCTCGACCTGGTCGAACGCATCCCGAAAGGCCGGGTCATGTCCTATGGGGACGTGGCGGAATACCTCGGTGAGGGCGGGCCGCGGCAGGTGGGCCGGGTCATGTCGACCTGGGGCGGTGCCGTTCCCTGGTGGCGTGTGATCAGAGCCGACGGTTCGGCCGCGCCCGGCCTGGAGAGCGAGTGCCTCGCCCGGTGGCGCGAGGAGGGCACCCCCCTCAGAGGTACCCGGGCGGACATGCGCAGAGCTCGCTGGGACGGTGTTTGACTGCCTCGCCTCCGGCGAGGCGGACTCGGGGCGCCTTAGAGGCCGTCGGTCGTGCCGGAGGCGCGCCATGAACACAGCCCTCGTCGTTCGGGGTCGATCGTTCCTCGCTTCCCACTCACTCCTCAGTCCAGACACGGCCGCGCCCCTCTCGTGACGGCTGGGCTTTGTGCATGATCACGGATGGCGTTTCCGCTGGTCATGGCGTGCATAAACGAATGTGTGCATGATCACGTGGAGGGTTTGGGCAGGTCACGGGGCATGATTTCGAACCTGTGCATGATCACGCCAAAGGGTGTGGCTTGCGTGAGAGTGGTGAGGCTCACGTGGGCCGCCTGGGATGTCCCATATCCGCCGGTCATGTCCGGCGTGTCGTGCGGCTGATCGCGACCACGTCGCGCTGTACTGGTCAAGCGGGCACGATCTATCCCAGTGTTCTGATGGAATTCTGAGCTGTGAGTGGTCAGAAATACCGTTTGGTGCGCCGGGGCGGGGTGAGCCGTTCCGCCCCCGTCCTGGACGAGCACCAGAGGGCCGTCGTCGAGCACGAGAGCGGCCCCCTGCTCGTGCTGGCCGGACCGGGCACCGGCAAGACCACCACCATCGTGGAGACCGTCGTCGACCGCATCGAGCGGCGCGGCGTGGATCCGGAACGGGTCCTGGTCCTCACCTTCAGCCGCAAGGCCGCCGGTGAGCTGCGCGAGCGCATCACCGGACGGATGCGCAGGACCACGAGGACCCCGCTCGCCCTGACCTTCCACAGCTACGCCTACGCTCTGCTGCGCCGTGAGGCCGTGCTCGCCGGCGAGCCGCCTCCGCGCCTGCTGACCGGACCGGAACAGCTCCTGGAGATCCGCAGACTCCTCCACGGTGAGCTGGAGGACGGAGCCGAGCGCTGGCCGGACCGGATGCGAGAGCTTCTCAAGACCCGGGGGTTCGCCGAGGAACTGCGTGACTTCCTGTCCCGGGCGGCCGAGCGCGGGCTGGACGGCGACGCGCTGATCGACCTCGGGCGCGCGCACGGCAGGGCCGACTGGGAGGCGGCGGGCCGGTTCTCCTACCGCTACCAGGACCGCTTCGACCTCGATCCCGTGCCGTCGATGGACTACGCGGAGCTGATCCGCGAGGCCGCGGGGCTGCTGACCGACGGCGAGGTCAGGAGACGCGAGCGGGACGCCTACGACGTCGTGCTCGTGGACGAATACCAGGACACCGATCCGGCACAGGAGTTCCTGCTCCAGCAACTCGCCGGGGACGGGCGCGACCTGATCGCGGTGGGGGACCCCGACCAGTCGATCTACGGCTTCCGCGGCGCCGACGTGCAGGGGATCCTGCGATTCCCGGAGAGGTTCCGCACGGCGGGCGGCGGCGAGGCCCCGGTCATCGCGCTCGGCGTCTGCCGCAGGAGCGGCCCCGAGTTGCTGGAGGCGTCCCGCCGCGTCGCCTCCCGCCTGCCCGCGGGCCGCCACCGTGCGCTCGCGCCGCTCGCCGACGCCGAGCCGGGCGAGGTCTCGGTGCTGCTCGCCGACAGCGACAGCCAGGAGGCCGCCGTGGTGGCCGACACCCTCCGCCGGGCCCATCTCCTCGACGGCGTGCCGTGGTCCTCGATGGCCGTCCTCGTCCGCAGCGCCGCCCGGCAGCTTCCTCTGCTGCGGCGGGCGCTCATCACGGCGGGCGTGCCCGTCATCGTGGCCGGTGACGAGCTGCCGCTGGTCCAGGAGCCGGGAGTGCGACCGCTGATCACGTTGCTGAAGGTCGCCGTGCACTCGTCGTCCCTCGACGTCGCGACCGCGGAGGAGCTGCTGACCGGGGCGCTGGGCGGCACCGACATGATCGGTGTCCGCCGGTTGCGCCGGGCCCTGCGGGTCGCCGAGCACGAGGCCGCGTCCGCGTCGGAGGCGGCCGCCGAGGAGGGGCAGCCGGCCCTGCCGTTCACGGCCAGGTCGTCCGACGAGATGCTCGTCGCCGCGCTCAGGGACGCCCGCGAGCTCGTCAATGTCGAGCCGCATGTGGGCGCGCCCGCCGAACGGGTCGCGAAGCTCCTGAAGATCGCCCGCGACGCCGTACGGCACGGCCACGGCGCGGAGGACGTGCTCTGGGACGTCTGGCAGGCCAGCGGCCTCGCGGAGCGGTGGACCGAGACCAGCCTGTCCGGAGGGTCGAGGGGCGTTCAGGCGGACCGGGACCTCGACGGCGTCGTCGCCCTGTTCGACCACGCGGCCCGCTTCACCGACCGGCTGCCCAAGGCCGGCATCGAGGTGTTCCTCGACGACCTGACCTCCCAGGAGATCGCCGGCGACTCCCTCGCCGAGCAGGCCCCGGAGGGCGACGCCGTACGGATCCTCACGGCGCACCGGTCCAAGGGCCTGGAATGGGACGTGGTGGTGATCGCCGGCGTGCAGGAGGGGGTCTGGCCCGACCTGAGGTTGAGGGGGTCGCTCCTCGGCGCCGAGGAGCTCGTCGAGTTGTCGGCCGGGATCGCCCTCGACAGCACCCAGGCGACGGCGGCCGCCCTGTCCTCCAAGCTGCTGGCCGAGGAGCGGCGGCTGTTCTACGTCGCGACGACCCGGGCGCGGCGCAAGCTGGTGGTCACCGCCGTGGGCGGCGAGGACACCGACGAGCGCCCGTCGCGATTCCTCACCGAGCTGCTGCCCGGAGGGGTCGAGGAGGCGACCGTCGACGACCGCGCCCGCTGGCTGAACATGTCCGCTCTGGTGGCGGACCTGCGGGCGGCCGTGTGCGACGCGACCAAGCCGGAATCGCTCCGCCGCGACGCGGCCGGGCACCTCGCCCGGCTGGCGCGTGCGGGGGTGCCCGGCGCGAGCCCGCGGGAGTGGTATGCGATGACGCCGCTCTCCGACGACCGGCCTCTGGGCTGGCCCGACGACATCGTGCGCATCTCGCCCTCGGCCGTGGAGAACTTCACCAAGTGCGGGCTGCGGTGGGTGCTGGAGACCGCGGTGGGCGCGGGCAACTCCAGCGTGACTCAGAGCCTCGGGTCGGTCATCCACGCGATAGCCGTGCTGGCGGCTGAGGACGGCGTGGACCTGGTCGCGCGGCTCGACGACGTCTGGGAGCAGTTCGACTTCGGCGGCGTCTGGTTCAACCGCAAGCAGCGCAAGGTCGCCGAGCAGATGGTCGAGCGGTTCGTACGGTGGCACGAGGAGAACCCGCGCGAGCTCGTCGCCCAGGAGGAGGCGTTCACGGCGGTGGTCGCCGAGGGCGTGCACATCAGGGGCCGCGTCGACCGGGTGGAACGCGACGGCGACGGCCGCGCCGTCATCATCGACATCAAGACCGGCGCCTCCAAACCGAAGGACGACGAGCTCGACCGGCATCCGCAGCTCGGGGTGTACCAGCTCGCCACGCTGCTCGGGGCGTTCAAGCGGCACGGCCTCGTCGAGCCGGGGGGCGCCTCGCTCGTCCAGGTCGGCAAGGCGGCCGGTGTGACGGGCGCGGCCAAGGAACAGGCGCAGGGCGCGCTGCGGGACGATCCCGAGCCGAAATGGGCCGAGGAACTGGTCGAGACCGTCGCGGCGGGGATGGCGAGGAACGTGTTCGTGGCGAAGGTGAACGACGGCTGCCGGACGTGCGCCGCCAGGGTCGCCTGCCCGGTCAACGACAACGGGGGCCAGGTGTGCTGAGTCTCCGTACGATGGCCTGATGCTGAGCCCCGCGGACCTCGCCGCCAAGCTCGGCGTCCTTCCCCCCACCCCGGAGCAGGCCGCCGTCATCGACGCGCCCCTGGAGCCGGCGGTTGTCGTGGCGGGTGCGGGCTCGGGCAAGAGCGAGACCATGGCCGGGCGCGTGGTGTGGCTGGTGGCCAACGGCCTGGCGCGGCCCGAGCAGATCCTGGGGCTCACCTTCACCAGGAAGGCCGCCGCGGAGCTGGCCGAGCGCGTGCGCAAGCGGCTGAACGGGCTGGCGGCGGCCGGGCTGGTCGAGCCGGAACTGCTCGACGCGGAGCCGGCCATCTCGACCTACCACGCCTACGCCGCCCGGCTGGTCACCGATCACGCGCTCCGCGAGGGGCTCGAGCCCACCATGCGGCTGGTCACTCCGGCCGTTTCCTGGCAGATGGCCGCGCGGGTCGTGGGGCAGTACGACGGCCCGATGGACAAGGTGGACCTCGGTCCGCCGAGCGTCACCGCCGCCGTGCTGGAGTTGGCCGGTGAGATGGCCGAGCATCTGCGGACCTCGGGAGAGGTGCGTGAGGTCGGCGACTGGCTCCGCGACCACCTCGCGGCCCTGCCGGGTAAGACGATCCTGGCTCAGCAGCGCCCGGTCAGGACCCAGGCCGTCCGGGAGCAGTTGCTGCCGCTCGTCGAAGCGTACGAACGGTTGAAACGCCGCCGCGAGGTCATCGACTACGGCGACCAGATGGCGCTCGCCGCGCTGATCGCGTCACGGCATCCCGAGGTGGGGGTGTCGGAGCGCTCCCGCTTCTCCGTCGTGCTGCTCGACGAGTACCAGGACACGAGCCATGCCCAGCTCGTCCTGCTCCGGGCGCTGTACAGCGGGGGCCATCCGGTCACGGCCGTGGGCGACCCCTGCCAGTCGATCTACGGGTGGCGCGGGGCGTCGTCGGGCAACCTGTCCCGGTTCCCGCAGGACTTCCCCACCTCGTCGGGGGACCCGGCGCCCGTGCGCCAGTTGTCGGTCAGCTTCCGCAACGGCGAGCGGGTGCTCGGCGTCGCCGCCGCGCTGCAGGCGCCGCTCCGGCAGGAGGCCGGGCAGGTGCCCGTGCTCGTCCCCGGCGCGAACAGGGCCGGTCGGGGACGGGTGGTGTGCGCGTTCCACGAGACCGCGGAGGCCGAGGCCGAATGGGTCGCGGAAGGCGTGGCCAGGACACTCGGACTCGAAGGGGCGCCCGACGGGCTGCCCTGGGGGGAGGGAGAGCGCCCCAGGCGCGGCGCCGCCGTACAGCCGCAGGACGTCGCGATCCTCGCCCGCAAGCGGTCACAGTTCCCCGCCCTGCGCCGGGCGCTCGAGGCACGGGACATCCCGGTCGAGGTGGTCGGCCTCGGCGGCCTGCTCACGGTGCCGGAGGTGGCCGACATCGTGGCGACTCTCCGGATGCTCTACGACCCGACGGCCGGAGACGCGCTGGTGCGGCTGCTCGCCGGGCCGCGCTGGCGGATCGGGCCCGCCGACATGAAGGCCCTGGGCGACCTCGCCCGTGAGCTGAACCGCGAGTTCCACGGCGGGCCACGGCCCGACGACCCGCTCGAACAGGTCGTCACGGACATGGCGGAGGAGCGCGGCAGCCTGGTCGACGCTCTCGACGAACTGCCCGACCGGCCCGAGTGGCTGGAGGTGTTCTCGGCGCCCGCCCGCGTGCGATTGCCCGCGCTCGCCCTCGAACTGCGCCACCTGAGATCCCATACGGGACAGCCGCTCCCCGACCTCATCAGCGAGGTCGAGCGACGTCTGGGGCTCGACATCGAGGTGGCGGCACGCGGCGGGAGCCCGCTGGCCGCGCGTGCCGACCTGGACGCGTTCCTCGACGCCGCCTCGCGGTTCGCGGGCGACGCCGAGGACCCCACTCTCGGGGCCTTCCTCGCCTACCTCAAGGCCGCGGAGACCGAGGAGTTCGGACTGGAGGCCGGACGCGTCGGCGACACCAACAGCGTCAAGCTCATGACCGTCCACGCGTCCAAGGGCCTGGAGTGGCCGGTGGTCGTCGTCCCCGGCCTGTCGCAGCTCACCACGCAGAAGGGCGGGCTGGCCAGGGGCAGCGTGTTCCCCGCCACACCGGTGACGAACTCCCGGTGGACGGAGAACCCGCGCAAGCTGCCGTACCCCCTGCGCGGCGACAAGGCGGATCTGCCGGTTCTCGCGGGCCTGGACAAGGAGGCGCTGGCGGACTTCGACGAGCGGTGCCGCGACCGGGACCTGATGGAGGAGCGGCGGCTCGCGTACGTCGCCGTGACCCGGGCGCACCACCTGCTGATCGCCTCCGGGTACCGGTGGGGCGGCTCGACCAAGGCCCTGGAGCCGTCCGACTTCCTCCTGGAGATCCGCGAGGCCGGCGCGCAGGTCATGGGCTGGACCGAGGACACCAGTGAGGAGAACCCCCTGCTCGCCGAGCCCGCCGAGGCCGTCTGGCCGCTCGTGTCCGTGCGCGAGTCGGTGCTGGACGGCGCACGTCTGGTGGAGGAGGCGCTGGCAGGCGAAGGCCGTACGGAGGTCACGGACGCGGCCGACATCAGGGATCGTGACCGGGAACGGGCCCGGGCCTGGGCGCGGGACACCGACCTGCTCATCCGGGAACGTGAGGCCAACCGGCGGCGGGGCGGCGGAGCCGTGGAACTGCCCACGCGGCTGACGGTGTCGTCACTGGTCACGCTGGCCTCGGATCCCTCGGCGTTCGCACGCCAGGTGCGGCGTCCCGTGCCGCGCAAACCCGCGCCGCTCGCCCGCCGCGGCACGACCTTCCACCGATGGCTGGAAACGCGCTGGGGACAACAGCGGCTGCTCGACGACTTCGACCTGCCGGGAGCCTCCGACGAGCCGTCGGAGGCCGAGATCCACCTGTCCGAGCTGCAGGAACGGTTCGAGGACAGCGAGTGGGCCGGGCGGGAGCCGCTGGATCTGGAGGTGCCGTTCGAGACCGTCATCGCCGATCGCCTGCTGCGCGGCCGCATGGACGCGGTCTTCCGGGAGGGCGACGGCTACGTGGTCGTCGACTGGAAGACCGGGGAGCGGCTCCACGGCAAGGCGGCGGAGACCGCTTCGGTCCAGTTGGCGGCGTACCGTCTGGCCTGGGCCTCCCTCACGGGCGTGCCGCTGGAGAAGGTCGGGGCGGCCTTCCACTACGTCCGGTCGAACGAGACGGTGCGCCCGGTCGACCTCCTCGGGGCCGACGGACTCACCGCTCTGATCGACCGGATCCCGTCAGCGGAATAGCTCAGGCGGCCGCCCGCGCCTTCGGCCCGTCACTCGAATAGCTTCTCGGTCTCAAGCTTGATCCCGAACGGCTCGGGCAGCGCCAGCGCTTCCCCTGCTTCGACCGTGACGACCTGCTTGTACGGCTCTCGCATGTCGTCCTGCGCGAGATCCTTCAGCGGCTCGCTCATCAGAGTGACCGTCTTCGGGTCCGCGAGCGGATCGACGACGAGCAGCAACGGCACTCCGGCCCGCGCGTAGTCGAACGGCTTCTCGTCCCAGTCGATCTGGCGTGTTCCCGGAGAGCACACCTCGACGACGAGCAGGGTGCTGTCGCCTTTGATCCGCAGATCGTCGACATGTTCGGCGTCTCGTGGCGCGACCATCAGGTCCGGAAGCCGGTGATCGAGGAACGGCGGGATGTGGACGGCGAGATTGTGGTGGAAACGCCAGCCGTTCGCGAGCTTGAGCGGGATCAACAGGTCCGCCAGCTCGTCCACGATGTGGGAACTCTGCTTGCTCTGCCACGGGCTCACGACGACTCGGCCCCAGGAGATCTCCGCGGTGTAGCCCGCGTCGTTGAGCTCCTGACAGAGCGCCACGGTCGCGGTCTCGTCGTCGAGGTCCTCAGGTCCGGGATCGGCCCGATCGAGTTCGGCGTCAGGTTGCTCAGGCTCGGTGTCAGGCTGTCGCTCAGCGGGAACGTGGTCGTTCCGCCCGTGCCGGGTGGGCCTGGTGAGCGCCATGTCGTCGCCATCCTCTCGGACTCCTTATGCGTCTGATGGTACGTGTCGTCGCTGGAGTGTGACGGAACGTAGCCACGCCGGAAGGTGATCGAGAGGACGGGGTGGAGGAAATCCCCATCGCGGTGGAGAGTTCTCACTCGTATCGGCAACCCTCGTAGCGATCGGAGGCGCCCACGTGACAGACAGTCGGGAACTGCCCGCCTATGTGTACGACCTGGCAGGCCTGGACGCCCATGCGGGAGCCGTACGAGCCGCGCTGGAAGGGGTCGAGCTCTACTACGCGGTGAAGGCCAACCCCGATCCCGAACTCCTGCGCGTGCTCGCCCCGCACGTCGACGGATTCGAGGTCTCCTCAGGCGGTGAGCTCGCACACGTCCGCGGGCTGTTCCCCGCCGCGCAGGTCGCGCTGGGCGGCCCCGGCAAGACCGACGTGGAGCTGTCCGCCGAGGTCACCCGTCTGCACGTCGAGAGCCCCGGTGAGCTGCGCCGGCTGCTCGCGTCCGGCCGTCCGGCCGATGTGCTCCTGCGGGCCAACCTCGACCTCCCGGTCCAGGGGGCCTCGCTGGTCATGGGGGGAGGGGCGACGCCGTTCGGCATGGATCCGGCGGGCGTCGCCGAGTGCGTCGACCTGCTGGACAGGCAGGACACCGTCCGTCTTCGCGGGCTCCACGCCCATCTGGCGAGTGGGCTCGACGCCGCGGGGTTGCTGGAGCTGGCCGCCGGAGTGCTCGACTACGCGCGAGACCTCGGCCTCACCGAGATCAATCTCGGTGGTGGCATGGCGGTGTCCTACCGTGACCCGGGCGCGCTGTTCGACTGGCACTCGTACGGCAAGGGCCTCGCGGGGATGCGCCGTCCGGGAGAGGTGCTGCGGGTCGAGCCGGGCCGGGCCCTGACCGTCTACTGCGGCCGCTACGTGACCCGGGTGATCGACGTCAAGCGGGTGCACGGCGAGCTGTTCGCCGTCGTGGCGGGAGGCACACACCACCTGCGGACCCCGGCCACCAAGGGCCACGACCAGCCGCTGGCGACGGGGGAGCCCGGCGAGCCCGTCACGATCGTCGGGCAGCTCTGCACACCGAAGGACGTGCTCGCCCGCAGAGTGCCGGTGCGGCTGGAGGTGGGCGACGTCGTCGAGTTCGCCATGGCCGGGGCTTACGCGTGGAACATCTCCCACCACGACTTCCTGATGCACCCCAAGCCCGCCTTCCACTACCTCCGGGGCGAGTAGGCGACCAGCGGGTTGGCCACGGTGGTGTACCCGGCCGCCCGGTCGGCCGAGCGGGTCCAGCGGACGCCCAGATTGGCCTTGGCCGGCAGCGGCGCGCCCCCGAGCAGCTCCGCCAGCGGTGCGGGCCGTCCGCGCCGCCCGGCGTAGTCCTCCAGGATCTCGTGGGCGACGTGCCACAAGTCGTCCAGCAGCCGGTCCGTCCCGGCGACCGTGGCCGCCACCTCCGCGAGATGGTTGACCACGAGGCAGTAGACGACCCGGTTCCAGCCTTGTCCGGCCTCGTAGGTCACCGCCTCGGCCACCCGGTCCGGCAGGCCGGTCAGGTCGTGGCGGCCGGACACCAGCTTCGTCCCCTCCAGATCGCGGAAGACCGCCTCCGAGGGGAGGCCGTCGGCGCCGACGCCGATGAGGACGTTCTGGAGATGAGGTTCGAGGACGACCCCATGCGTGAAGTACGCGTCGAGCACCGGCGGCGCCACCCGCTCCGCGTAGGCCCTCCACCAGCCGAGTGGGTCCTCCCACCGGCGGGCTCGTACGGCCTCGGGCAGGTCGTCCCCGGCGGTCGCGAGCGCCCCGGCGAGGATCGGGGTCACGCCGGGACCGCACTCCCGCCACGGGCCGGAACGGATGATCACCCCGAGCGCCTCGAACAGCCGGGTCCCGAGCGCCGCCGAACGGTAGCCGGGCTCGGGGAGCCAGCGCGTGCCCGGGAAGTCGGCGGCGAGGAGGCCGAAGATCGGGCGGAGCCGCTCGGTGAGCTCGACGGCTCCGATGAGCTCGTACCAGGCGTTCTTGCGGACGCAATTGGTGATCCGCACGTCGAGGCTGAACTTCAGGCAGTTCTCCGTGACGGCGTCGTACACCGTGCGCACCGACGATGTGGGGGTCACCGGGCGCGAGCCGTACCCCAGATCGATGAGCCGTCCGTCGGCGAGCGGGTCCCGCAGGTCGTCGGCGACGAGCTCGAGTTGCCAGGGATGTGCCGGCAGGAGCGTGTACCCGACGGGGGCGGCGCCGAGCCTGTCGAGCGGCGTGGTGTCCCCCTGCTCCGCCACGAGATCGGCGCGGACCCCGAGCAGGCGCAAGGGGAACTCGGCGCGCGCCTCCGGGGCGTACCGGGTCAGTCCTGAACCGGTGTGTGCCTTCGGTGAAGGGTGGAAGGGATGGCCGTCGACGAGCGACTGCTCGGACGTCAGCCACGGGTCCGACGGCGGGCGGGTCCGCGCACGAGCGGTGAGCAGTGTCGCGATGGCGTCGCGGCTGGCGGCGACCTGCGCGGCGAACTCGTCGTTGCCCCCGTGCCCGCTCCCGCGGCCGTTTCCGTGTGCGGATGTGCGGCCGACCGCGTGGTCGACCGCGCCGGCCTCCTCCAACTCGCGCTCGGCGAGTTCGACGAGCAGGTCGGAGGTCAGGGGCAGCCACGACCCGTCCGACAGCCACTCGGCCCGGCCCTCGAAGCGCAGCGCGATGCCGCCGTGCGCGCGCACGCGGATCAGGGTCCCCGCGACCTCCAGCAGCAGGTACGGCTCGGCCGGCCACACGTGGCCGCGCGGGCCGCTGAGTTCCCGGGCGCAACATCGCAGCAGCGCGCCCAGCGTGACCTCCTCGGCCCTGGAGACGTGCGGGTCGAGCAGGAGGCGGTCCATGGGTGATGTGCCCCTTTGCATGGTCACGGATCAGGGAAGGCCAGGTCGGGCGGCAAGCCGCCGAATTCGCGCATGATCACGACCGGAGTCGCCGCAGGCCGGCGGGCATGATTGCGAGAGTGCGCATGATCACGGTCGGGGTTGTCGCAGGTGGGCGGGCATGATTGCGAGAGTGCGCATGATCACGGCCAAGGGGGTGGTGGTGGGGGGTCATGGGCGGAGGTAGTTGGGGCCGGTCACGCCGTAGAACTTGTTGATGTCGGCGGCTCCCGACCTCCGCTTGTCCACGAGGGTTCCGGCGACGACCATCGACTTGCCGATCAGCCGGGCCGAGTCGAGGGTCCTGGCCCGCAGCAGCCGCGCCATCGGGTCGTCGCCGTAGGGCTCCAGCGCCGCCGACAACTCGTCCCTGATCAGCGCGGACGCCGAGGAGTCCGGGCCGGCCGCGCCCAGTGCCGGGAACACGATCGCGGCGGCGGCCAGGTGCAGCGTGATGGTCACGAAGACGTCGGCGAGCGCATGCGGGTCGTCGGTGAGCATGCGCCGGTCGGAGAAGGCGGGCGTCTCGATCCCGGCCGCGCCCAGGAGACCGGGGGACACGAGCAGGCCGTCGTTGTCCTTCACCAGCAGTCGCATTCGCCCGCCGCCGAAGACGAGCGCCAGGTTCTGCTGGTGGGCCTCGAGCGCCATGCCGTACCGGACGAACAGGCGGGTGTTCCAGGACAGGAGCACCGACAGGTAGTCGCGCAGCAGCGCGCGCACGTCCCCGCCGTAGTGGCGGTCGGCGAGGTCGTGGAGCACGAGTCGCCTCCCGTCGCCGTCCGGCCAGGGGGCGAGGAGGGCCGCCACGGGCACGATCTCGCCCTCGGGAAGGTCCCGGATCAGCCAGCCGAGGTACTCGTGGCCGGCGTGGCCGTAGGTCTGCTCGCCGGCCGGCGAGACCCGCGCGGCGGGCTCCCGGGCGAGCACCTCGCGCAGGAGCGCCTCGGCGAGCGCCCCGTCCCCGAGCGTGCCCGGCTTGATCGACCGCCGGTTGAGCAGACCCAGGGTGCTCGTCGCCAGCGGCAGCTTGAGGTGGGTCCGCTCGTCGACCTCGACCGTGCGCATGGAGAGGGTCGGGCGGACCGTCAGATGCGGTTTGGTTCCCATGACGACGCCGGGAAGGCCCTCGGTCACCGGCGCGGTCAGCGGATGGACGGGGAACGGCACATGGGTCGCGGCGAACCGCTCGGGGAGGCCGATGTCGCCCACCCTCGGCCACCAGTCCGGCAGCCCGATGTCGCCCGCCCCCGGCCACCAGTCCGGCAGTCCGGCGCCGGACAGTGTGACGCGCTCTCTCGGGACCGCCGCCCAGGCAAGTTCGAAGGAGGGGGCGAACTCGGGCGCGTGGGCGAGAAGGTCCGCCTCCGAGACGCCGAGACGGCACCGGGCCGTCGGATAGATCGGATGGTCGACGGTCGCGGCCAGCGCCTCGTAGAAGAGGAGTGTGCGCTCCCGGCCGCGGAGCCGGGCCGCGACCTCCGCGCGGTGGCGGTCATGGAGCACCAGCGCGGCCAGCGCCTCGTGGCACTCCCTGGTGAAGGCCGCGACCCCGGCTGCGTCGGCGGGGTCGGCGATCACGGCGAGGGTGTGCAGCACCTCCGCGAGGGTCGGTCCTCCGTTCTGGCCTGCCCTCCCCTCGGCGACGGCGAAGTCCTGGAACGGAGAGCCGACGGCCAGCCGCACCCGCCTGCCGGAGGCCAGGACGACGGCGACGCCGTCCTTGTCGCTCGTCAGGCGGGACGCGATGCTCGCGTAGTCCTCCCGGAGCAGGGTGTCCAGGACGCGGGCCCCCAGGTACGTCTCCCTGCCGCGCACCTCGGTCACGCGATCGTCCAGGGCCGGAGTGCGCGGAAGGAGTCGACGGCGGCGTCCACGGTGACCTGGTCGGGGCCGATCGCCCGGACGATGCCGAGGTAGTCCCTGTTCGTGTGGGTCACCTCCACCCGGTCGCCGATCGCGCGCAGCGGGCGGTGCCAGAGCCGGACCCCGGCCGTGTCGCCGGACGGCTCGTCCGGAGACACGGCCGACGGCGCCGCCGTGACGACGCCCGACCGGTCGGCGATCAGGCTGACCGCCGTGCCGAACAGGTCGTCCCGCGGGCCTTCCCGGCCGCCGAGCGCGTCCAGAGGCTCGCCCGCGTGGACGCGCAGGACCCATTCGTGCAGTGGCCCGCCGACGAGGTCGCCGAGCAGGAAGTCGCAGTTGTCGCCGATCAGCCGGTAGTTGACCTCGACGATGCGCGGCCCGTCCTCCGTGACCACGTACTCCGTGTGACACACCCCGAAGCCGGCGCCGATCGCGTCCAGCGCGGCGGTCACGTGCGTCACGTGCTCGCCGCCCGGATCGGGGTGCCAGTCCAGGCGCTCCTCGACGAAGTGCGGCAACGGGCCGAGTGTGGTCCTGAAGCCGCCCAGGACGCGGAGGGTCCGCCCGTCGCCCAGCGTCTCCAGCGTGTGGAGGCGGCCGTCGAGGAACTCCTCCGCGACCAGGACGTCGTCGGGCCGCCGCTTCCTGATCTCGGAGACGGCCGCGGCCAGTTCGTGGACGTCTGCGGCGAGCACGACGTCCTCGCTGGCCACGCCCATCGCCGGTTTCACGACGACCGGGTACGGCAGGGCCGGCGGCAGGTCGCCCCCCGGCGGGAGCCGTACGGACCGGACGGTCTCCACCGGCGTGAGACGGCGGCGCGTGAGCGCCTTGTTCTTGGCGGTGACGCAGGCGCGCCAGTCCTTGCCCGGCAGGCCGAAGTAACCGGCGGCCAGCGCGGTCTCCGCCTGGAGGTGGTCGGAGTTGGAGAAGACGACGTCGGGCCGATGGTGACCGGCGATGACGTCGATCACCGCGCGGGGGTCGCGCACGTCGGTCTCGATGGCCTCATGGTCCGGATATCCGCCCGGCTGGTCGGTCAGGACGGTGACGTCCCACCCCAGCGCGGCGGCGGCGGGCAGGAAACCGTCCATCACGGAGTCGGTCGGGTTGAGCGCCGTGAGGTAGAGCCGCACGCAGATCCTCCGTAGGTAAGCCTAACCTAACCCGTCGCATCCTAGCCACGGTCAGATCGGTTCGCGCCGGGAATCGCCACCGGCGGCAGCGTGTTGTGGAGGCACCCGTGGAAGGATGACGCCGTGGAGATCTCGGAAGGCCTGCTCGGCCCGCTGCTGCTGGCACGGAACGCGATCGACCGGTCGGCCGCGCTCCGGGGTGACGAGGAGTGGCTGGCCCGCGTGTGGGCCGACGAGAAGACGCGGGTCCTGGTCGTCCACGACGGCCAGACCGTCATCCGCAGGTTCACCGACGGCGCCGCCGTGGTGTTCCTGTCTCCGCTGGACGCGCCGGAGGGTCCCCGCTACCTCCTCGGCGTCGACCCGGACGGCGTGGCCTACTTCGCGGTCCAGGCTCCGCTCCCGCCCGGCGAGGCCGCGGGGCTGAGGCAGACGGGCGCCCTGCTCGACGATCGCGACGCGGGACTCGTCGTGTACGCCGTCGCCCTGGAGGCGTGGCACACGACTCACGAGTTCTGCCCGCGGTGCGGGAGCCGTACGACGATCACATCCTCCGGCCACATGCGGGTCTGCCCGAAGGACGGGAGCCAGCACTTCCCCCGGGTCGACCCCGCGGTGATCATGCTGATCCACGACGACGAGGACCGCGTGCTGCTCGCCCGCGGCCCCGAGTGGCCCGAGGGGCGCATGTCCGTCCTGGCGGGGTTCGTCGAGCCCGGCGAGTCGCTGGAGCACGCCGTGATGCGCGAGGTGCTGGAGGAGGTCGGCATCACGGTCACCGCTCCTCGTTACATGGGGAGCCAGCCATGGCCGTTCCCGCGGAGTCTGATGCTCGGCTTCGTCGCCCGCGCGACCACGACCGAGATCGTCATGGACCCCGTCGAGATCGCCGAGGCCCAGTGGTTGTCGCGGGACGAACTGGCCGCCCAGGTCGAGTCCGGAAGACTTCGCCTGCCCGGCCAGGTCTCGATCGCCCGCAGGCTCATCGAGACCTGGTACGGCAAGCCGATCCCCGGCGATTGGTGACGGGCTGAGCCGCGCTCAGCACGCGCCCTGAAGGTGGCGCTTCACCTCGGCGACCGACGGGTTGGTCATCGTGTGGCAGTCGGTCACGACCGTGGGGACGACCTGGTTGCCGTTGTTCACGCTCATCACGAACTCGGCCGCGTCGGGATGCCGCTCGATGTCGACCTCGCTGTAGGCGATGCCCTCCCGGGTCAGCTGGCTCTTGAGCCGCTTACAGGGGCCGCACCAACTGGTTGTGTAGACCGTGAGCGACATGATCGTCCTTCCGTGCGCAGAGCCGAGTAATCACCGTCAACACGGCGGATCCGCGTCGTGTTCCCAGTTCCGGCCCTTTTCCCGAACCATGTTCGGTGATCACCTGTCGGACTCGAGTCGTGCCGCTATCCAGTCCTCGACGGTCTTGGCCACGCCCTTTTCGCGGTAGAGCGGCGCGCTGTGCTGGGTGCCCGGCATGACCTTGATGGACATCGGCACGCCGTACGTCTTCAGCGCCTGCTGGAGCAACTCGCTCTGGTACGGCGGGACGAACTCGTCCTGCGAGTGCACGTCGAGCATCGGGGCGTCGCCGGCCGAGGCGTGGTCGGAGACCTCCATGCTCGCCCAGACGTCGGGACACTCGGAGGGGGCGCATCCCCCGGCGAGCGCCGTGGCGGTCTTGCGGAGCTTGCGCTGGTCGTGGCTCCCGCCCTCGCCCCCGTCGGCGTAGGACGTCAGCGGTGAGATCACGGGGGAGACGCCGACGACCCCGCGCAGGCCCGGAAGGCCGTTCCCGTAGGTGCCGACCGCGGCCGCGATGTGACCGCCCGCGGAGAAGCCGATGAGGACATAGCGGTCGGGGTCGGTGTTGTACCGGGCGGCTTGAGCGCGCGCGGCGGCGATCGCGGCGATCGTGTCGGTTCGCTGGGCCGGCCAGCGCGCGTCCCCCGAGAGCCGGTAGTCGAGATTGACCACGGTGTAGCCCAGGCGGGCGTAGGTCCTGCTGACGGTGGTCATGGTCTTCTTGTCGCCGCCCGACCACCATCCGCCGTGTATGACGAACACCGCCGGGCGGCGCGGCCCCTTCGTGTGCCACCAGACGTCCATCCGCCGCCGGGGGCCGCTGCCGTACGCCACCGTGCGGACCTTGATGTCGGTCGCGGAGGCGAGCGTCCGGGTGGTGGGCGTCGGCTTGTGAGACGGCTTGGGCGACGAGACCGGAGTGGGCTTCGTCACCGCCGCCGGGGACTTCACCGCCTCGGGCACCGCTCTCTGTCCGGCGAAGACGAACAGGATCGCGGTGAGGGCGAGCGCTCCGACCCCGATCGCCGCGCCCACGGCTTTCCGCACGGGCTGGTTCCCTCCCCGCTGGTACCGTGTGCCGACCCGGTCTCAGGACACGCCAGGGCGGCTGCTGGAAGGATGATGCCAGTACATCCGTCCGCATCGCATATTGGGAGCCCATTTGGACGTCCTCGAGGGCCTTGATCCCGAACAGCGCGAGGTCGTTGAGGCGGTGCGCGGCCCGGTGTGCGTGCTCGCGGGTGCGGGCACGGGCAAGACGCGCGCCATCACCCACCGCATCGCCTACGCCGTGCAGAGCGGGATCGTGGATCCGCAGGGCGTTCTCGCGGTCACCTTCACCACCCGGGCGGCCGCCGAGCTCAAGCAGCGGCTGCGCCAACTCGGCGCCCCCGGCGTCCAGGCGCGGACCTTCCACGCCGCGGCACTGCGCCAGCTGAGCTACTTCTGGCCGCGGGTCATCGGCGGGGATCCGCCCCAGGTGGTCGAGTCGAAGTTGCCGCTGCTGATCGAGGCCTGCCGGCGCCTGCGGAAGAATCCCGACCGCGGTGAGCTGAGGGACGTCGCCAGCGAGATCGAGTGGGCGAAGGTCACCCAGGTCGCCCCAGAGGACTACCCTGCCGCAGCGGTGAAGGCCCGGCGCACTCCTCCCGTCGCGCCCGAGGAGGTCTCCCGGCTCTACGAGGGCTACGAGACCCTGCGCCGCCAGCGCAACCTGATCGACTTCGAGACGATCCTCGAGCTCACCGCGGCCGTCATGACCGAGCACCGCGAGGTCGCCGCCCAGATCCGGCAGCAGTACCGCTACTTCGTCGTGGACGAGTTCCAGGACGTCAACCCACTCCAGAAGCTCCTGCTGGACACCTGGCTCGGCGGGCGCGACGACCTGTGCGTCGTGGGCGACCCGAACCAGACGATCTACTCCTTCACCGGGGCGACCCCGCACTACCTCACCAACTTCGCCGTCGAGCATCCCTCCGCCAGCGTGATCAGGCTGATCCGCGACTATCGGTCGACGCCGCAGGTCGTCACGCTGGCCAACCGGGTGATCGCGCGGTCGGTGCACCGGATGGAACTGGTCGCGCAGCGGCCGGAGGGGCCGGAGCCCGTCTTCACCGAGTACGACGACGAGCCGGCCGAGGCCCTCGGAGTGGCGCTGACGGTCAAGAAGCTGATCGCCGACGGTGTGCCCACCCGCGAGATCGCGGTGCTGTTCCGGATCAACGCCCAGTCCGAGGCCTACGAGCAGGCGTTCACCGAGGCGGGCGTGCCGTACCTGCTGCGTGGCGCCGAGCGGTTCTTCGAGCGCCCCGAGGTACGGCAGGCGGTCGTGCTGCTGAGGGGCGCCGCCCGGTCGGCCAACGACGAGGAGCCGCTGGCCCCCGGAGTGCACGCGATCCTGTCCGGGATCGGACTGACCGCCGAGCCGCCCAGTGGCGGCAAGGCCAGGGAGAAGTGGGAGTCGCTGAAGGCCCTCGCCGATCTCGCGGAGGACCTCGCGGCGGAGGGCGCCAACCTGGCCGCCTTCGTCGCCGAACTCGAGCGCAGGGCGGCCGAGCAGCACGCGCCGCCGGTCGAGGGGGTGACGCTCGCCTCGCTCCACGCGGCCAAGGGCCTGGAGTGGGACGCGGTCTTCCTCATCGGCCTCACCGAGGGCATGTTGCCGATCATCTACGCGGAGACCCCCGAGCAGGTCGAGGAGGAGCGGCGCCTGCTGTACGTGGGGGTCACCCGCGCCCGCGAGCACCTGCACCTGTCGTGGGCGCTGGCCCGCTCGCCCGGCGGCCGCCGCTCCCGCCGCCCCTCACGCTTCCTCGACGGCCTGTCGCCGCGTACCCCCGTCGTGAGCCGTGTGGAGCGGCCCTCCGGCGGCGCCAAGAAGACGGCGGCGCCGCTGCACTGCCGGATCTGCGGCAAGACCCTGTCCGTGGCGGCCGAGCAGAAGCTGGGCCGCTGCGCGACCTGCCCCGCCGACTACGATGAGGCTCTGCTGGAAAGCCTCAGGTCCTGGCGGTCGGCAGTGGCCAAGGAGACGAAGGTCCCCGCCTACGTCGTGTTCACCGATGTGACGCTGCAGGCCATAGCGGAGCGGGTTCCGACATCGGAGGAGGGCCTGCTCGCGATCGCGGGGATCGGACGCGTCAAACTTGACCGGTACGGCGAAGCCGTTCTGGATCTGTGCCGCGCCGCCACTAGTGTTACTGATGAGTAATAAATCCCCCGCGTGATGGAGGCCCCGTGAACTCGGCGCTCAAGGAGTTGCTGGGTCTGCTCGACCTCGAGCAGATCGAGCTGGACATTTTCCGGGGGCGCAGCCCAGAGGAGCGCATTCAGCGGGTCTTCGGCGGTCAGGTCGCCGCGCAGGCGCTCGTGGCGGCCGGTCGCACGGTCCCCTCCGACCGCATGGTTCATTCCCTGCACGCCTACTTCATCCGGCCCGGCGATCCCGCCATCCCGATCGTCTACAACGTCGAGCGGATCCGGGACGGCCGCTCGTTCACGACGCGGCGCGTGGTGGCGGTCCAGCACGGTAAAGCGATCTTCACGATGTCGGTGTCCTTCCACATCCACGAGGAAGGGGTTTCTCACCAGGCGGTGACGATGCCGCGGGTGCCCGACCCCGAGACGCTGCCCACCTTCCAGGAGCGCATGGTCAACGTCGTCGGCGACGATCCGGCGTGGCGCGACTACCTGTCGAGGCCGCGCCCGGTCGACGCACGCTACGTGAACGCGCTGACCTGGGAGGCGCAGAAGGACCCGAGCCTGATCAGCGCGGAGAACCACGTGTGGTTCCGCTACGACGCCGACCTGCCCGACGATCCGCTGCTGCACGTGGTGCTCGCCGCCTACGCCTCCGACTTCACGCTCGTGGACACCGTGCTGCTCGCGCACGGCCTGGCCTGGGGCTCCTCGAATGTCCGGGGGGCGTCGCTCGACCACGCGATGTGGTTCCACCGGCCGTTCCGCGCCGACGACTGGCTGCTTTACGCCCAGGAGTCGCCCTGGTCAGGAGGCGCGCGAGGCCTCGCCCGCGGGGAGATGTTCACGCCCTCGGGTGACCTGGCGGTGTCGGTGGTTCAGGAGTGCATGATCAGGGTCAGCGAAGATGTCATGAAGTCGTGAAAATCGCAGGTAGAAAATAGGTTGCCCACCCCTGCGGTTCGCGTTTAGGGTCATGACTGATCTCAGCAGTCATGAGGTCGCAGGAAACCGCCGGACGGTCCGTCCGGCCGATCGCATTCGAGTGGAGGTGAGTCCCGTGGAGAACATGACCGTGTTCCTGGCCACGTGGCTCGCTTTCGCATGCCTGGCCGCCGTCATCGCGCAGATCGAACTGTCGGGTGGCAAGGCCGTTCGCGCCCAGGCTCCGATCGCCAGAGAGCGTGGGACGTCAGCCTTCGGCGACCTCGCCGGCGTGGCCAGCCACGGCACCCCCGCTTATGTCCGGATCCCTGTGGTCCGACCGATGAGCGATGAGCAGACCGACCGCACCGCCAATGGTGGGGCGCAGGGTCCGCAATACGCCTGGAGAGAACCAGTCATAACCTGACCGGTCTCCTCTCTCCAGGCCGCGGATCCGCAAAGGATCCGCGGCCTTTCTTATTGTCCGGCCACGTTCCCGCCCACCCACGAGGACAACCAGACCAGAAACGAACGAAGAGGTGACGCAGATGGCGGCCCCGGTCATGGACCTGATCGAAGCCGAAATCCCCTGTCGTACCGAGCCCGACCTGTGGTTCGCCGAGTCTCCCGAGGACGTCGAGTTCGCCAAGGCGCTCTGCGGGGGATGCCCGATCCAGAAGGCCTGCCTGGCCCGCGCGCTGGAGCGCGAGGAGCCGTGGGGCGTCTGGGGCGGCGAACTGATCCTGCGGGGGGTAGTCGTACCCCGCAAGCGCCCGAGGGGGCGTCCCAGGAAGGCCCCCGTAGCGGCCTGACCGCAATTTCGCCAGTAAAAAGCAGTAGCAATCCGAAAGGAACCACTCGAATGAACCTCTCCCCGAGCGCGTCGTTGTATCTGAATCAAGAACTGGTTCACGAGCGAATACGAACCCTCCACCTTGAGGCGGAGGAGGAGCGGCTCGCCAGCCGGGTCAACAGCGTGCGCAAGGCTCGTCGGCGGATGGAGCGCGCCTCCCGCCGCCTCAGTGACGCGTTATCGCGTGTGTGACGGCAGACGTGCCTGAAGACGCGACGGCCCCGGTCCGATGTGGACCGGGGCCTTCCCCTTTTCGCCCCCAGGTCTGTACGGCAACCGCGTTGCCGCCGGTCACGTCGTAGGACTCGACGGTGTCGAGGAGGGGGCCGGCGCGTCAGATCGTCGTGGCGCCTGCCCCTGATCCCCGGCGTCGACGGTGTGGGACGGTTGCCCGATGGGCGTCGCGTGTACTTCGTGGCAGAGGATGACGCACCCGGCACGATGGCCGAGCAGGCACTCCTCGATCCACGCCGCGCCGTCCCGCTGCCGGAGAACGCCGACCCGGTGATCATCGCGGCAGCGATGAACCCCGCCATGTCCTCATGGGTGGCACTGCGCCGCAGGGTCGCCTTCCAGGCCGGGCAGAGCGTGCTGGTGCTCGGCGCCACCGGCAACGCGGGCCAGATGGCCGTGCAGATCGCCCGCCGTCTCGGCGCGGCCCACATCGTCGCCGCCGGGCGCGACCCACAACGTCTGGACCTGCTCACCGATCTCGGCGCCACCCGTGTGGTCTCCCTGGCAGGAGACCCGGCCGAGGCCGCCGACCGGCTCGGCGAGGCCGCCGCGGACGTCGACGTCGTGATCGACTATACCTGGGGCATCCCCACCGAGCTGGCCGTCCCCGCCCTGCTCACCCGCCGCACCGAACGCAGCGCCCCCCTGGACTGGATTCAGATCGGGTCGACGGCCGGGCCGGACATCACCCTGCCCTCCTTCGTTCTCCGCGCGGCCAACCTGCGGATCATGGGAAGCGGACAGGGATCGCTCACCGCCGCCGGCATCGTCGCCGAGCTGCCGTCCTTGATCGAAGAACTCTCGACGGGTGCCCTCACCGCCGCCGCGCTGCCGCTCCCGCTTTCCCAGGTCGAACACGCCTGGACCGCGCCCACGGAACCCGGCCGGCGCGTCGTGCTCACCACATTCGCCTAGCCATATCGGACGCCGCGGTCCGGGCGAGCTCAGAAGGCGAGAGCTCAGGAGGCGCGAGCTCAGGATGCGGCGAGTGCGGTGTCCTCCGGCTCACCGGGGTCGTCGGCGAAGCCGGGAACCCACCGGATGGCCTCGTCGCGGAACCGGGCGGTCGCGCCGAGTTGGCACAACACGCCCACCCCGGCGGCATGCACCCGGTGGATCAGCACGTACGAGGGCGGCAGGTTGAGCTGACGCACCACGTTGGTCGGGCGCAGGTCGGCGACGGCCACCGCCTGGTGCCGCAGCCACTCCCGGGTGAAGGTGAACTCCTCCACCTGGGTGGGCTCGACGTAGGGGGCGAGGAACGAGCGCAGAGCGTCGACGTCGACCTCGATGTGCTCCCGGATGAAGCCCTCATCCCGCAGACCGCGGACCACCGACTCCATGTCGCCCTGGTTGAAGATCCTCGTGAGTTTGCCGAACATCGGGGGGTAACCCTCGGGCAGGCGGTTGACCGCTCCGAAGTCGAGCACCCCCAGGCGGCCGTCCTCCAGCACCCGGAAGTTGCCCGGATGCGGATCCGCGTGCAGCAGGCCGACCCTCGCCGGAGAGCAGAAGAGGAATCGGACCAGTTGCAGGCCCGCCCGGTCCCGGTCCTCCTGCGAGCCATCAGTGATGATCTTGGAGAGGGGGGTGCCGTCCATCCACTCGGTGACCAGGATCTGTTCGTTCGCCGCGATGACGTCGGGCACCACGAAGTCCGGATCGCCCATGAACTCCTGGGCGAACGCGTGCTGGGCCTCGGCCTCGTTCAGATAGTCGAGCTCCTCGGCCACCCGCTCCTTGAGCTCGTTGAGGAGCGGTTTGATGTCCAGGCCGGGGAGGATCACGCTGAAGAGCTTGCCGAGCCGTGCGAGCTGGTTGAAGTCGGAGAGCAGGGCCTTGCCCGCCCCCGGATACTGGATCTTCACGGCGACGGTGCGCCCGTCGTGCCAGACGGCCCGGTGCACCTGGCCGATGGAGGCGGCGGCGGTCGGGTGGTCGTCGAACTCGACGAAGTTGTCCCGCCAGTCGTCGCCGAGTTGCTCCGCGAGGACCCGGTGGACGCTGGCCGCGGGCAACGGGGGAGCGGCGTCCTGCAGCCTGGTCAGCGTCGCCCGATACGGCTCGGTGAACTCGGGTGGCAGTGCCGCCTCGAAGATGGACAGGGCCTGGCCGAGCTTCATCGCCCCGCCCTTGAGCTCGCCGAGCACCTTGAAGATCTGGTCCGCCGTCCGCTGCTGGATCTCCCTGGTGACGATCTCCGCGGATGCGCCGCCGAGCCGTCTGCCGAGCCCGATCGCGGTCCTGCCGGCGAACCCGAGGGGGAGCGAGGCAAGCTTGGCTGAACGAGTCACAGCGCGATGGGGAAGGTCGGTCACGCGACCATTGTTAGCGAATTTGGGTCGTTTCGACCACATTGACATTGTGAATGACGCTCCCACGACCGGTGCCGCCATCGCCGATCGGGGAGGATGTCGAGGCTCCCGGCCGGCGTGTCCGCCCCGTCCACGAAGGCGATCGCGTGCCCCGCGGCCTGCGCCGCTACCAGCGACGACAGGGTCGTGTCACAGGCGGATTCACCGGCGGGATAGCCGCCGAGTCGTGCCCTGACGGCCGGCCAGGACGGGTCGCGGTCGCGCCGGGTCAGGTCGAGACAGTCGAGGCAGGGCGTCACTCCCGGGATCACCAGCGGTCCCACCAGGCCGCAGCCCTCGAAGGCCGTGGCGAGAAGATGCGGGATCTCCTCGGCACCGAGCTCGCGGACCAGCACGGGGTCGAGCGGTCCGACGGGCGCGAGGATCACGAGATCGGGACGGGAGCCGTGATCACTCAGTTGCGACGCCGATCGGCCGCTCCAGGCGTTGACACCGGGCGCGATCTCGCGGGCGAGGGCCACCGCTCCCTCCTCCCTGGCCGTCCCGACCTGCGACCAGCCCAGTCCGCCGGGGACGACGTCCTCCCGCCGTGCCGTACCGGGATCGACGACGCAGAGGTGGCCGATGCCCGAGGCGGCCAGCAGGACGGCGATCTGGGCGCCCACCCGCCCCGCGCCGTGCACGCGGATCCGCGCCGATCTCCGGCGCTCGACCGCGCCCATCCCTCCGTCCGGCGACGTGAGCGACAGGACGTCGATGTCGGGACGGAGCCGATCACGCTCGGCCCTGGTCAGGTCTGCCAGGGGTTCGGGACGCACGGCCGCGTCGTCGATCACGCCGCGAGCCGTCAGCAGGGCGATCACCTCGCGGGCCGAGGAGTCGTCGAGATCGCTCTCGGCCACCGCCTGGGTGAGGGTCCGGGTGCCGTCCAGGCTGTCGATCAGGCGGCGCACGGCGGGCTCGACGCCGGTCAGGACGACGGCCCGGTGGGGATGGACGCCGAGCTGGAGGGTGTGCTCGTCGCGGTCTACACGGCGCAGAACGGGCTTCAGACGGGGCCTCATAGTCGCCAGACCTTGCCACACGCCGCCCCTGGTGAGGCCGGAATCTTCGGGGTTGTGGATAATTACCGGGGTGAATGTGGCGGGTGAACTACGCGAGGGCGGTCGTTTTCGCGCTCGCAAGGTCACGTTCGCTCGATTGACCAGGGGGAACATAACTCCCCCCCTGTGGAAATCCGCGCGTGTCGGCTACCTTTCATATGTGCCCCCCGAGACAGTCGAGGTTCGTCGGAGCACACGTCGGCGGCGAACCGTTTCCGCATACCGCGATGGAGACAAAACCATCGTGCTGCTCCCGGCAGGTCTGAGCCTGACCGACGAGGAGCAATGGGTACGCCGCATGCTCGACCGGCTCGCCGCCAAAGAGCAACGGCGACGGCCGAGCGACGACGATCTGCTCGAGCGAGCGGCGGACCTGGCGACCCGTTATCTGGACGACAAGGCCACTCCCACCAGCGTCAGGTGGGTCGAGAACCAGCGCCACCGGTGGGGCTCCTGCACTCCCGACCACGGGACGATCCGGCTGTCCACCCGGCTCCAGGGGATGCCTGCCTGGGTCGTCGACTACGTGATCATGCATGAGCTGGTCCACCTGCTCGTCCCCAGCCACGGCCCCGCCTTCTGGGAACTGGTCGAGCGGTATCCACGGGCGGAACGCGCCAGAGGGTTCCTCGAGGGGTTCTCCATGGGGGCCAGCGGCTCAGCGGAGGAGTGTTGACCCGGATCGTGGCGGTCCTCGTCACGGCGGGGATGACGGACGCCTCGCCCCCGGGCGTCGACCCGGAGGAGTTCCTGCTCGCCATGGCGGAGGACACCTACGAGATGGTCGCCGGCCTCGAACTCGTCGAGCCGGTGATCCTTTCAGCCGGAGTCCCCGATCTGGACGCCATCGCCTGGCCGGGCACGCCCGTGATCCCCGTCGGCTCCCCCTCGGAGGCGTTCGCGGCTCTGCCGTACGGCACCGAGGCCGTGGTGATCAGCGCCGACGCCCCCGATCTGCCGCCGCTCCTGGTGGGAAAGCTCTTCCGGGAGCTGGGACGCGCCCCGATCGCCGTCTGCCCGGCCGAGGGCGGGGGAGCGGTGGCCATCGCCTCCCGCCTGCCGCTGCCGGACTGGGCCGTCCCCGACTTCGACGAGCCCGACGTGGTCGCGACGCTCCGCGGTCAGGCCCCCGGACGCCGCATGGTCGCGACCGGTCCCGGCTGGCATCGCCTCAGGAAGCCCACGGACATCGCACGACTCGATCCCGGCCTCGAAGGGTGGGACAACACCCGCGCCCTCCTCACCTGATCACAGGCGGAGCTCGGCGAACAGCGCCCGGTGGTCGGTGCCGGGGACGGTGTGCACGCTGGTGGTGACCGCGGAGGCCCGCTTGTCGTACAGGACGTGATCGATGGTGATCATGGGCGGGATGCGCCAGTCGGCGGGCCAGGTGGGGTGCAGCCCCGTCCCGGTCGCGTCGCCCGCGTCCGCGTAGCCCCGGGCGAGGACGTCCCGCAGCGGTGAGTGGTCGAGGCTCGCGTTGAAGTCGCCGGCGAGGATTCTGATCACATCGGAGGACGGCGCCGGCAGCGACGCCATGTCCGCCCGCCACTCGTAGACGTCCCGGCCCACCGGGGAGATGGTGTGCACGTCGACGATCTCCACGGGCGGTCCGCCTGGCACCGCGACCCGGGCCCGGGGCATGTTGCGGCTGCCCTGGAGGGCGAAGTCCGGCATCGGGGTGAGGGGGTATCGCGACCAGATTCCGCTGCCGTAGGCGCCGAACGCCGCCTGGTTGAGCGTGTACGGCAGCGACTCCTCCAGGCCCGCGGCGTCCAGGGCCTCGACGGCGGCGGGGGTGAGCTCCTGGGTGCTGAGGATGTCGGGCTTGAGCCGCCGCACCAGATCGACGATGGTCTTCGGATCGGCGCTGCCGAAGAACATGTTGCTGGTGAGGATCTTCAACGTCGGCCCGGTGGCCGTGGGCGCCGAGGGGAGGGCCCGGGGCAGCACCATCGCCGCCAGAAGCGTGGACGTGGCCGCCGACACGGCGATGACGGCCCGGCTGCGGGAGGCCAGCGCGATCAGCACCGCTCCCAGCGACGCGGCCGCCACATACGGCGTCAGCGTGATGAACTCGACGATCACCGGCCGTTGGTCGACGCCGGTCAGCCGCCCGGCCGTCCAGAGAATGAACGGGGCCACCGCGACCCACGCGAAGGCGGGAGACACTCGCCACTGGCGTCGCGGAGGTGACGCGATCACGCCGCCTGCGTACGCCTTGGTCATGCTGCCGACCCTAACGAGCGAAGGTGAAACCACGCGTAAGCCGGACCTGAGGATTGCGTGCGAAACATCATCAAGCGGTGGCAAGCCTCGCGCGGGCCCTGCGAGCCAGACGCCGGGTCGCCTCGTCGCTCAACTCGGGGATCTCCTCGATCGGGAACCAGCGCAGGTCGAGTGACTCGTCGCTGATCACGGCCTCGGCCTCGGGCGGGGCGACGGCGCCGTACTCCACGTCGAGGTGCCAGCTGTGCGGCGGGTGACACCAGACCTTGTGCCTGTCCAGGGCGAGCGGGCCGTCCAGCGGAACCAGCCCGGTGATGCCGGACTCCTCCACCGCCTCGCGCAGGGCGACCTGGCCGAGTGATGTGTCCGATCTCTCACAGTGCCCGCCCATGGGGAGCCACATCCCCGCCTTGGGGTGCAGGGTGAGCAGCACCCGCGTGCCGTCGTGCGACAACACCGCGGTCGTCGCCGTCAGATGGCCGCGGACGCATTCGCGCCACATCGCGTCATCGTGAGCTCGCAGGTGCTCGAGGAACTCCTTGCGCAGCAGTTCCTCATCGGCGGAGGGGGCCGTCCACCCCTCCAGTACGGCTCGGGCGTCACCATGGAGACTCACCGCGGCAGCCTACCGGCGGCACGTCACGGCCTTCGCCGTCCGACGCTCCGAATAGCCGTCTCCGAAGAGTCTCCGAAGGGGGTCGTCTCCAAGATGGCGTCACTCTGAGGGGATGTCACTGCGAGGGCATGTCACTCCGAGGAGCCGGAGCCGTCCCTGCCGCCGGTCTCGTCCGTGCCGTCCGCGTCCGGGCGCTTCCCGTCCTCCTCGAACAGGGACATGTCGAGCTCGGCCTCACCCTTGACGAAGCTCTCCGGATCGTCCAGGTCGCCTGCCGTCGGCATCAGGTCGGGGTGACCCCACACGGCGTCCCTGCCGTCGATCCCCCGCTCGTCGCCCAGCGTCTTCCACAGGGCCGCCGCCTCGCGCAGCCTCCGCGGGCGCAACTCCAGGCCGACCAGGGTCGCGAAGGTCCGCTCCGCGGGCCCGCCGGTGGCGCGGCGGCGCCGTACCGTCTCGGCCAGGGCCGCGGCGGACGGCAGCTTGCCCTCGGCTGCCGCGTCGACGACGGTGGCGACCCAGCCCTCGACCAGGGCGAGTGCGGTCTCCAGCCGGACGAGCGCGGCCTTCTGCCGTTCGGTCTCCTCGGGCTTGAGCAGCTCGCCGCCGCCCAGGACCTCCTGGATCCGCTCCGGGTTGCTCAGGTCGAGCCCCTGAAGCTTCTCCTCCAGGGCGGAGACGTCCACGGTGATGCCCCGGGCGTACTCCTCGACCGCCCCGAGCAGATGCGCCCGGAGCCACGGGACATGCTGGAACAGCCGGTGGTGTGCGGCCTCGCGCAGGGAGAGGTAGAGCCGGATCTCCTCCGACGGCGTCTCCAGCCCCGCGCTGAACGAGGCGATCCCGCCAGGCAGCAGCGCGGCCGTGTCCGAGAGCGGCAGGCCGATGTCGGACGACCCCACGACCTCGCGCGCGAGCGTCCCGAGGGCCTGCCCGATCTGCTGGCCGACCATCATGCCGCCCATCTGCTTGAGCATGCCCATGAGCGGCCCCGCCATGGCCTGCGCCTCGGGCGGCAGCCCGGCGGCTCCCAGCGTGCCGCCCATGGTCTCGACCATGCGGGCGGCGACCGGGTCGCACAGCTGCTTCCAGACCGGCACCGTCTTCTCGATCCACTCCGACCGGCTCCAGGCCTGAGGGTTCACCACTCCGCTCGGAAGGGTCGTCACCTCGTTCAGCCACAGATCGGCCAGATTGAGCGAGTCGACGATCTGGCGGCGCTCGCCCTCCATTACGCTCGGGTCACCTTCAGCGGCCACGACATGCCGGGCGATGTTCTTCGCCATGTCCCAGTTGACCGGTCCGGCGTCCGGCGAGGCGGACAACATGTCCGCGAACTGCCGCATGGCAGCGGCGACCTGCTCCGGACTGCCGAACATGGCGAACGGGTTCTCGTTGGGGTCGTTTTCGCGACCTGGCAGGTCAGTCACCGCGCCACCTCGTGCAGGATGGAGTAGTCCACATCCGCCACGTTATCCGCCGCGGGGCGGATCAGTGCAAAGTGAGGACCTCGTGCCTACCTCGAAACGCCTCCGTCCGCCCGTCGTCGCCGTCACCGGCGGCGCCTCCGGTATAGGCAGGGCGTTCCTCTCAAAAGTGGCCTCGTCTGCGGATTTCCGCCGCGTCGTGGCCATCGACGACCATCGTGGCGACGTGCCCGACGTCACCTGGAGGGTGCTCGACATCCGGGATCCGCTCTTGGCGAACCGCATCTCAGACGTGGACGTCCTGGTCCATCTGGGCACGGACATGTCGCTGGATTCCGACGCCGCCGAGCGCCGCCGCTACAACGTCAGGGCCGCCCAGACCGTCCTCACCGCCTGCGCGGCGGCCCGGGTACGCCGGGTGGTGCTGGTCACCAGCGCCATGGTGTACGGCGCGGCCGCCGACAACGAGGTGCCGCTGCCCGAGGACGCCCCCGTCGCGGCCGAGCCCGACACCGGGCTGGTCGGCGACTTCCTGGAGATCGAGTCGCTGGTCCGGCGCTCGTCGCGCTCCCACCCGGGCCTGGAGGTGACCGTCCTCCGGCCGGCGGCGCTCGTCGGGCAGGGGATCGACACCGTCGTCACCCGGCACTTCGAGGCTCCCCGGCTTCTGGTGGTCAAGGGCTGCCTGCCCCACTGGCAGTTCTGCCACGTCGACGACCTGGTGTCCGCGCTGGAGGTCGCCGCTCTCGGCCAGGTGAGCGGTGTGGTCGCGGTCGGCTCCGACGGCTGGCTGGAGACCGACCAGGTGGAGGAGATCTCCGGATTGCGCCGCCTGGAACTGCCCGCGGGGCTGACCTTCGGCACGGCGCAGCGGCTGCACCGGCTGGGGATCACCCCGGCCCCCGCCACCGACCTGCACTACGTCGTCTACCCCTGGGTGGTCGACGCCGCCACGCTCCGTGAGGCCGGCTGGAAACCCGCCTGGACGAACGACGCGGCACTCCAGGAGTTGCTGGAGCTTCGGGAGGGACGGCACGCCGTCGTGGGCCGGCGCCTGTCCGGCAAGGACGCCACGATCACCGCCGCGGGTGCGACGGTGGCCGTCATCGGCACCGCCGCGATCGTCCGCGCCGCCCGCAGAAAGCGGCGCATATAAATGCCTCGCCTGCGGCGAGGCGGGCTCGGGGGTAGCGTTCGCCTGCCTCGCCTCCGGCGAGGCAGGCTCGGGGCGCCTTAGAGGCCGCGTCTTCCTTCGTCGTTCGGGGTCGCTCGTTCCTCGCTCCCCGCTCACTCCTCAGTCCAGACACGGCCGCGCCCCTCGCGTCAGTGGTGAGGCTCGGGCTCCTGATCGCAGCGGCCCGCGGGTTCGACTCGGGCTTGGTGTGGGTCGCTGGGAAGCGGGCACGGGCGCGGCCCTCGCGTTCCACTCGCGGGTTTGATCACGCCGTCCTCGGCCTGAGGCGCTGAGCCGTACTAACCTCATGGGGTGGACGTCATCCGGTTGCTGGGGATTCGTGACACCCCGTTGTCCGTCGACGAGGTGCTGGGCGCCGTCGGCGATCACGCGGCGGGAGGAACGTCGCTCTTCGTCGGGACGGTACGTGAGCAAGATCACGGCAGGCCGGTTCGGCTGCTGTCCTACTCCGCCCACCCGTCGGCGGCCGAGGTGTTCCGGCGCGTGGCGGAGAAGGTGGCCGCCGACTACCCGGTCACGGCCCTGGCCGCGGTGCACCGCGTGGGCGACCTCCGGCTGGGTGACATCGCGGTGATCGTCGCGGTGGCCTGCCCTCACCGGGGGGAGGCGTTCGAGGCCTGCCGCCGACTGATCGACGACCTCAAGCAGGAGGTCCCGATCTGGAAGCACCAGGAGTTCACCGACGGAGACGCCGAGTGGGTCGGGGCCTGTGATTAGCGCCCGGGCGAACGCATAGAGTTCGTCCATGTCCCGACGCGCTTTGGCCCTGATGGTGGCAGGGTTCCTGACGGTCGTGCTCGCGCTGTTCGGCGCCATGCTGCCCGTGCCGTACGTCGCGCTGAGCCCCGGCCCCACGGAGAACACGATCGGGGACGCCAACGGCAAGCCGGTGATCACCATCGACGGCCACCAGACCTACCCCACCGACGGCAAGCTCAGCCTGGTCACCGTCGCCTATCAGGGCGGCCCCGACAACCGGCTCGACCTTCTCACCGCGCTTCGCGGCTGGGCCAACCCGTCGATCGCCGTGGTGCCGGAGGAGGCGATCTTCCCCCGGACCTCGTCGCTGGAGCAGGTCGAGCAGGAGAACACCCAGGAGATGTCCGACTCCCAGCAGTGGGCGACCGCGGCGGCGCTCAACGCGCTGAAGGTCCCGATCGAGGAGTCCGTCTCCGTGGCGCAGACCGACAAGGGCGCGCCCGCCGACGGGAAGCTCAAGCCGGGCGACGTGATCATCGCCGTCGACGGCACCCCGGTCACGGCGCTCGAGTCGGTGGCGACGGCCGTGCAGAAGCACAAGGCGGGCGACCCGGTCAAATTCACCGTACGGCGCGGGGGATCTTCGACCGACGTCACGCTCACCGCGGGCAAGGCGGACGACGGCAGGACCGTGGTGGGCGTCCGGATGCAGACGTCGTACAAGTTCCCGTTCAAGGTCGACATCAGCGTGGGCGACGTGGGGGGCCCCAGCGCGGGGCTCATGTTCTCGCTCGGCATCTACGACAAGCTGACCCCGGGTTCGATCACCGGAGGGAAGTCGGTGGCCGGCACGGGGACGATCGACCCCGCGGGGAACGTCGGGCCCATCGGCGGGATCGAGCAGAAGATGGTCGGCGCTAAGGCCGCGGGAGCCACGGTCTTCCTCACGCCCGCGGACAACTGCGGAGACGCCGTGAAGGCCGTTCCCCAAGGCCTCAGGCTCGTCAAGGTCGAGACTCTCTCGGGCGCGATCAAGGCACTGGACACGCTTCGCACGGGTTCCGGCGACGTACCCGCCTGCACCGCGGGCTAGCCTGGTTGACACCCGGCTTCCTGGATCACCCACCCTCAGATTTCGCGGTGTAGGTTTCCAGGCACGGACCGTTGCTCTCTGAGACAAGGGGATGGCGTTGAGCTTCCGGAGCCCCGGAGCCGGACGGGCGATGCGCTTGCCCCGTCGGCCGAGACTTCTCATTCCCGTCACGATCGCGCTCGTAGCCATCGTGGTGTTACTTCTGATCTTCGACGGGATCTACACAGACTTCCTGTGGTTCGATTCGGTGAACTTCTCGTCGGTCTTCTCGACGATGTTGCTCACCCAGATTCTGCTTTTCATCGTCGGCGCCGCGCTGATGGTGGGCATCGTGGGCGGCAACATGGTGCTCGCCCACCGCATGCGCCCGATGTTCGGGCCGGGGATGTTCGGGACGCCGCAGGGAGCCGATCGTTACCGGCTGTCGGTCGACCCGCATCGGCGACTGGTCTTCCTGGTCGGCATGGGCGTCCTGGCACTGTTCACCGGGTCGTCGATCGCGGGGCAGTGGAAGACCTGGCTGCTGTTCGTCAACGGCACGCCGTTCGGCCACAAGGACCCGCAGTTCCACGTCGACGTGTCGTTCTTCATGTTCACCTTCCCGTTCCTGCGGATGGTGCTGACCTTCCTGTTCACGGCCGTCATCCTGTCGATCATCCTCGCGGCGATCGTGCACTACCTCTATGGCGGGTTCCGGGTGCAGTCGCCGGGCGGAGTCAGCGCCTCCCGGGCGGCCCGTAGCCATCTGTCGGTGCTGCTGGGCGTCTTCGTCCTGCTGAAGGCCTTGGCGTACTGGCTCGACCGCTACGAACTGGTCTTCTCCAACCGGGGCTTCGTCTACGGGGCCTCCTACACCGACATCAACGCGGTGCTCCCGGCCAAGGGAATCCTGGCCGGGATCGCGCTGATCTGCGCACTGATCTTCTTCGCCGGGGTGGTCCGGCCCGGTGGCATGTGGCCCGGGGTCGCGTTCGGGCTCCTGGTGTTGTCGGCGATCCTCATCGGCACGGTCTACCCGGTCCTGGTCGAGCAGTTCCAGGTCAAGCCGACCCAGCAGAGCAAGGAAGAGCCGTACATCAAGCGGAACATCGACGAGACCCGCGAAGCGTACGGAGTGAAGAACGTCAAGGTGGTGCCGTACCAGGCGAAGGGAACGCCGGAGGCGGGCCAGGCCACCACCGACGAGACCGTGTCCGGTGTCCGGCTCCTCGACCCGGTGCTGGTGGCCAAGACCTTCCAGCAGAAGCAGCGGATCCGCGGGTTCTACGACTTCGCCGACCCGCTGGACGTCGATCGTTACAAGGAGGCGGACGGCAGCGTCCGCGACCATGTGGTGGCGGTCCGCGAGCTCACGGGCCCGCCCGCGGAGCAGGACAACTGGATCAACCGGCACCTGGTCTACACCCACGGTTACGGGTTCGTCGCCGCCCCCGGCAACGAGGTCGACTCCGAGGGGCTTCCCGACTTCGACGCCAAGGACATGCCGGCATCGGGGTCGCTCGTCACGGACACCGGTCTCAAGGAGCCCCGCGTCTACTTCGGGGAGCGCGGCACCGACTACGTCGTCGTCGGCGGCTCGCCGAACAAGCCGCAGGAACTCGACTTCCCCGAGAGCGGCGGGACCGGCCAGTCGAACAACACCTACACGGGCTCGGGAGGCGTGCCGCTCGGCTCGTTCTTCAACCGGCTGCTCTACGCCGTCAAGTACGGCGAGAAGAACCTGCTGCTGTCGGGCGACATCAACTCCCAGTCCCGCATCCTGTACGACCGGGACCCCGCCCAGCGGGTCGCCAAGGTGGCGCCGTTCCTCAACCTCGACTCCGACCCCTACCCGGCGGTCGTCGACGGCAGGATCGTGTGGATCATCGACGCGTACACGACGGCGAACGAGTTCCCGTACTCGGAGAGCAAGAGCTTCTCCGACATGATCAGGGACACCGCGACCGACCCGCGGGCGATCGCGCCCCAGCCGCGCGACCAGATCAACTACATCCGCAACTCGGTCAAGGCCACGGTGGACGCCTACGACGGCACCGTGAAGCTCTACGAGTGGGACTCGCAGGACCCGGTGCTGAAGTCCTGGGAGAAGGCGTTCCCCGGGGTCATCCAGCCGCAGACGGCTATGAGCCCGCAGCTCAAGGAGCACCTGCGCTACCCGGAGGACCTGTTCAAGGTGCAGCGTGACGTCCTGTCGCGCTACCACATCACCGACGCGCCGGCCTTCTACAGCGGACAGGACTTCTGGAACGTCCCCGACGACCCGTCGTCCGGTGAGAAGAACATCAAGCAGCCGCCGTACTTCCTGTCGGTCAAGATGCCCGGCGCCCAGTCGTCGTTCTCGCTGACCACCACGTTCGTGCCCCGTCAGGGACCGAACCTGGCGGCGTTCATGGCGGTGGACGCCAACCCCGGGCCCGGCTACGGCCAGTTGCAGATCCTGCGGATGCCGGCCAACACGACGATCTCCGGTCCGGGGCAGGTGCAGAACACCTTCACCAACCGGTTCTCCGGCGAGCTCAACATCCTGGGGCTGGGCAAGGCCCAGATCCTGTACGGCAACCTGCTCACCCTGCCGTTCGCCGGGGGGCTGGTGTACGTCGAACCGGTCTATGTCCAGACGGCCGAGGGGGCGGGGCAGGAGCCCTATCCGATCCTCAGGCGCGTCCTGGTCATGTTCGGCGACAAGGTCGGCTCGGCGGACACGCTCAAGGACGCCCTGGATCAGGTCTTCGGCACCGGTGCGCAGGCACCCGCCAATCCGGAGTCCCCGCCACAGCAGAATCCGACCAACCTCAGCACGCTGACGTCGGTCATCGCGCAGGCGCAGAAGGCGTACGAGGACGCGCAGAAGGCGCTGTCCGCGAACCCGCCCGACTGGACGGCCTACGGTACGGCCCAGGACCAGCTGAGGCAGGCCCTGGACGACCTGAACAAGATCCAGAGTCAGCAGGGGACGGCCACGCCGTCTGCGACGCCCACAGCCACGCCTACGTCCACGCCCCCGGCCTCGCCGCCGGCGAGTCCGAGCGCCTCACCGAGTGGTTGAGCCCCCGATTTGCTACTTCTCCCCGCGCCGGATAATCTTGCATTACCGACGCGGGGTGGAGCAGCTCGGTAGCTCGCTGGGCTCATAACCCAGAGGTCGCAGGTTCAAATCCTGTCCCCGCTACGAAAGAAACGAAGGCCTCCGAACCGGGTTAGGTTCGGGGGCCTTCGTCATGCCGCACCACTTTTTCCCGACCACCTCGTCTGCGTGCGGTTCCCATCCACGATCCCCTTGAGCGCCTCGGGGTCCTGAGGGCCGTCGATTCCAGCGGAGCCCTCCATTGATTTGCCGCGGTTCCATGGGAGCGCTATGGTTAAGGCATACCGACGCGGGGTGGAGCAGCTCGGTAGCTCGCTGGGCTCATAACCCAGAGGTCGCAGGTTCAAATCCTGTCCCCGCTACAAAGGTCAGAAGGCCCGGAGGATCTCCTCCGGGCCTTCTGCGTTTCCGCCGGTCGATATGCCTTTTGTCGTGATACGACAACGTATGTCGGAGTGGTGTCGAAGGGTGACATTGAGTCCGGACCGGTGAGTGGTGAAGGCTCCCGCCATGCAGGCCCGCATTTCAACTGACGACGTGCCCGCCCTGGCCCGTGGCTGCGCAGTGCTCGGGACGGGGGGCGGCGGTGACGTCCGCGCCGGAGGGTTGGCCGCACGCCGGGCCATCCTCGAGTACGGGGAGGTCCCGCTCGTCCGGCTCGACGAACTTCCGGAAGACGCCCTGATCCTCCCGCTCTCCGGCATCGGCGCGCCGACCGTGAGCCACGAGATGATCCACGCCGAGGACGAGCCCGTCCGGATCCGCGACGAGGTCGAACGCATCTTCGGCCGGCCCCCGGCGGCCGTGATGTCGTCGGAGATCGGCGGCGGCAACGGGGTGGCCCCGGTGGCGTGGGCGGCCAGGCTCGGCCTGCCGCTGCTGGACGCCGACGCCATGGGACGCGCGTTCCCCGAGGTCCAGATGGTGTCGATGTACGTCGCCGGCGTTCCGGCGAACATCGTGATCATGTCCGATGTGGTCGGCAACGTCGTGACGATCCGTCCGGTCGACGGTCTGTGGTCGGAGCAGATCGCCCGCGCGGTGTGCGTGGCCTCGGGCTCCAGCGCGCTGATGGCCGACTACGTCCTGACGGCCCGCGAGTGCCGCGGCGCGGTGATCGAGGGGACCGTGAGCCGGGCCATCGCGATCGGCCGGGCGACGGAAGGCGCGCAGGATCCGCTGGCCGCCCTGCAGGACGAGCTCGGCGCCGTACGGCTCATCACGGGCAAGCTCACCGACCTGGACCGGCGGACCACCGGAGGCTTCGTCCGGGGCACGGTGACGATTGAGGGGACCGGTGACGACCGCGGCAGGACGCTCGGCCTGGAGATCCAGAACGAGAACCTCGTCGCCGTCGAGGACGGCCGGGTGAGAGCGATGGTGCCCGATTTGATCACAGTTGTGGATACTCAGGCGGCGACCGCCGTCCAGACGGAAGGGCTCCGCTATGGTCAGCGGGTGACCGTGCTCGCGTGGCCCTGTGACCCGCTGTGGCGCACGCCCAAGGGCCTGGAGACGGCCGGTCCGCGGGCCTTCGGCTACGACCTCGACTACCTTCCCGTCGAGAAGATCGCGCCATGAGCGAGCGACCTGACCAGCGCCGTCGCCTCCGCGTCGGGATCGACGTGGGCGGCACGAACACCGACGCCGTGGTGCTCGACGAGACCGACAGTGTCGTGGCGACCGCCAAGCGGCCGACCAGTCCCGATGTGACCGAGGGCCTGCGCGCCGCGCTTGACGCCGTCCTCGCCGAGCTCGACGACCCCTCGCTGGTGACCCGCGTCATGCTGGGCACCACCCACGCCACCAACGCCATCCTGGAGCGCCGGTCGCTCGGGCGGGTCGCCGTGCTGCGGCTCGGTCTTCCGGCGACGACGTCCGTGCCTCCGCTGAGCGACTGGCCCGCCGATCTGCGGGACGTGGTGGCGGCGGGCGCGGCGATCGTGCGCGGCGGCCACTTCGTCGACGGGCGGCCGATCGCCCCGCTCGACACGGACGCGGTCAAGCGCTTCCTCGCCGACGTGGGGAGCGAGGCCGACGCCGTCGCCGTCGCGGGGGTCTTCAGCCCGGGCAGCGCGGACCAGGAGAACCAGGTCGCCGAGATAATCCGGGCCGAGCTCGGTGACGTCGCGGTCAGTCTGAGCCACGAGATCGGCTCGCTGGGGCTGCTCGAGCGTGAGAACGCCACGGTGCTCAACGCCGCCCTGTACGGCGTCGCGCGTGACGTCACCACCGCGCTCCAGGACGCGCTGGACTCGCGCGGGCTGAAGGTGGAGACGTTCTTCGCGCAGAACGACGGCACGCTGATGGCCGTCGACTACGCGGCCCGCTATCCCGTTCTGACCATCGGCTCGGGGCCGGCCAACTCCCTGCGGGGAGCGGCCTACCTGTCCGGCGTGGAGGACGCGATCGTCGCCGACGTCGGCGGCACCTCGACGGATCTCGGTGTCCTCGTGGGCGGGTTCCCCCGGGAGTCCGCCGCGGCCGTGGAGATCGGCGGCGTCACGACCAACTTCCGGATGCCCGACATCCTGTCGATCGCCCTCGGCGGGGGCACGATGGTCGGCGCGGAGCCCCGCTCGGTGGGCTACCGGATCGGCCGGGAGGCACTGGTCTTCGGAGGGCCGACGCCCACGATGACCGACGCCGCGGTGGCCGCGGGCAGGGGGACCGTCGGCACGCACGGCGTTCCCGACCAGTGGCGGGTCCGGCTGGCGGAGGCCGTGGCGCGGGCCGACGAACTGGTCGCGGACGCGGTCGACCGCGTGGCGCTGGGGAAGGCCGACCGGCCGCTCATCGCGGTGGGCGGGGGCGCGTTGTTGCTGGCGGGACGCATTCCGGGGGCGAGCGAGGTGATCCGGCCGCGCCACGCGGAGGTCGCCAACGCGGTCGGCGCGGCGATCGCGCTCGCGAGTGGCCGGCTCGAAACGATCGTGCCGACCGGAAACGGAAACGCCCGGGCTGCCTTGATCGAGAAAGCCAAGGAGGAGGCGGCCGCGAGGGCCGTCGCCGCCGGGGCCGATCCGGCGTCGGTCCAGATTGTGGAGCTCAGCGAGATCCCCCTCAGCTACCTGCCGGAGCCCGCTGTGCGCCTGCAGGTAAAGGCTGCCGGTCCACTCAGCCGGTAGGCCGGTGGAAACGAAAGGAACCCCCACAAATGCGCTGGCACAAGCGTCTGCTCGCGGCGGGAGCCGTGGCCGTCGTGGCCTTCACCTCCGCGTGCGGGGGTGGCAAGGTCCGCGGCACCGAAGACTCCCCGCAGCCGGGCACGTCTCAGAGCGCGGCTGACGCCACCTTCGTATATGTCCCGAACCTCGACGTCGTCACGGACTGGGACCCCGCGAGCTCGTACTCCAACGAGATCATCGCGATGGAGAACGTCTATGAGTCGCTGACCAGGTACAACCCGCAGACCAAGAAGGCGGAGCCGCGGCTCGCGACGTCCTGGACCAGCACGCCGGACGGCAAGCAGTGGACCTTCACCCTGCGGCCGGGGGTGACGTTCCACACCGGCAAGCCGCTCGACGCCGCCGCGGCGAAGGCCTCCATCGAGCGCACCATGAAGGTCGGGCAGGGCGCCGCCTACATCTGGGGCGCGGTCGACAAGATCGAGGCCAAGGACGCCACCACCCTGGTGTTCACGCTCAAGTACCCGACGGCGCTCGACCTGGTCGCCTCCGCCGGATACGCCTCGTACATCTACGACACCACCGCCGCCACGGGTGACCTGGCGAAGTGGTTCAACGAGGGACACGACGCCGGCTCGGGCCCGTACACGATCGACTCGTGGCAGAAGGGCCAGGAGACCGAGCTCACGCTGAAGAAGTTCGACGGCTACTGGGGCGGCTGGAGCGGCGCCCACTACTCCAAGATCTCCTACAGGGTGACCCCGGAGCTCACGACCGCGTGGCAGTTGCTGCAGCGCGGTGAGGTGAGCTTCGTCCAGCGACTGAACTCGCAGCTGTTCCAGCAGGCGAGCGGCACCGCGAACGTCCAGACCTCGCAGACGCCCTCGTTCCAGAACCTGCTGGCGCTGTTCAACACCGAGAGCGGCCCGCTCAAGGACGTCAAGCTGCGCCAGGCGGTGCAGAAGGCCATCGACTACGACGGTCTCGTCGCCGCGCTGAAGGGCGCCGGCGTGCAGGCCAGTGGTCTGGTGCCCGACGGCCTGCTCGGCTTCACGCCGGGGCAGGCGCCCAAGCAGGACCTCCCGGGCGCCGAGGCGCTGCTGAAGGAGGCCGGTTACGGGCCGGGCGGCAAGCCGCTCGACCTCACCCTGACCTACGCCCAGGGCGACAGCGACCAGGAGGTGCTTGTCACCCTGCTGACGTCGGCGCTCGACAAGCTCAACGTCAAGCTGACGGCCAAGCCGCTGCAGTGGACCACCCAGTGGGACCAGGGCAAGTCGAAGGACACGTCCAAGCGCCAGGACATCTTCATCATGTACTGGTATCCGGACTACGCCGACGCCTACTCGTGGTTCGTGAACGTCTTCCGCAGCGCGGACCCCATCTCCTTCAACCTCTCCTACATGAAGAACGACGGGATCGACAAGGAGATCGACAAGCTGCCCGAGCTCACCGCGATCGACAAGGCGGGGGCGGAGGCGGCGTACGCCGACCTGCAGTCGAAGATCATCGGCCAGGAGGCCGCCGTCGCGGTGCCGTACGTGCAGAACTACCAGCGGGCCTTCGCCAAGTCGGTTCAGGGGTACGTGGACAACCCCGCCTACCCCAACGTGGTGTTCGTCTACGACCTCAAGCCCGGTGCCTGAGGCATGCTCCGCTATCTGACCCGCCGGCTCGGCCAGGCTGTCCTGGTCGTGGCCGGCGTGGTCATCCTCACGTTCGTCATCATGCGGCTGGTCCCCGGGGATCCCGCCGTGGCGTACGCGGGGCCGAGGGCGTCGCCGGCGGAGCTCGCCGCGGCGCGTGCTCGGTTCGGGCTGAACGACTCGCTGCCGGTCCAGCTCTGGAGCTACGTGCGTGACCTGCTCGGCGGGGACTGGGGCACGAGCCTGCACACCCGCCGGCCGGTCCGCGACGACCTGTTCCAGGCGTTCCCCGCGTCCCTGGAACTGGTCGGCGCCGCCCTGGTCGTCGCGATCGTGGTGGGGATTCCTCTGGGGATCGCTGCCGCCCGCTACAAGGGGAAATTACCGGATCTGTCGATTCGGATCTCCTCGATGCTGGCCGTGTCCGTCCCCGTGTTCTGGCTCGCTCTGGCCCTGCAGACGCTCTTCGCCAGCGGCCTCGGCTGGTTCCCCGTCGCGGGGGAGTACGACGCGAACCTCGACGCGACGAGCCCGCTGCACGTCTACACCAACATCACCGCCGTGGACGCGCTGTTCACCGGCAACTGGCCGATCCTGGGCAGCACGCTGGCGCACCTCGTGCTGCCGGCTCTCGTGATCGCGGCCTACCCGGCCGGTGTGATCGCCCAGATGACTCGTGCCGCCCTGATCGAGGAGTCGTCCCGTGACCACGCCCGGCTGGAACGGGCCCTCGGCTTCGGCGAGACGGCGGTGCTCACCCGGTTCGCCCTCCGACCGGCGCTCAACCCGGTGTTGTCGCTCATCGCGCTCGTCTTCGCGTACTCGATCGTGAACGGCTTCCTCGTCGAGGCCGTGTTCAACTGGCCGGGACTCGGCCGATACGCCGCCGACTCCATCCGCTCGCTGGACACTCCGGCGATCGCCGGGGTCACCCTGCTCGTCGCGATCCTGTACGTCGTCGCCAACCTGGCCGTGGACCTGGTCCAAGGCGTGATCGACCCGAGGGTGAGGTCGCGATGACCGTCTCAGGACCGGCCGGGGCTCCCACGCTCCAGCCACAGCTTCGCCGTACGGCACTGCGCGGGCTCGCGGGGATGGACCGGCTGGCCACCGTGGGGGCGGTGCTGCTCGCGCTGATCGTGCTCGCCGCGCTGCTGGCCCCGCTGATCGCGCCGTACCCGGACGACGGCGGTTCGGCCACCCATCCACTCGAGGCGCTGCTGCCGCCCAGCGGAGCCCACTGGTTCGGGACCGACCAGGTCGGCCGCGACGTGCTCAGCCGGGTCCTTTACGGCGCGCGGACGTCGCTGCTGATCGCCGTGGCCGTGCTGGTGATCGCCGGAGTCGTCGGGGTCGTCCTCGGCGTCGTGGCGGGGTACGCCGGGGGCTGGGTCCGTGACGTGATCATGCGGGTCACCGACGTCTTCCTCGCCTTCCCGGCGCTGCTGCTCTCGCTCGCCCTCGCCGTGGTGCTCCAGCCCAGCGTGACGACCGTGATCGTGGCCATCGCGGTCACCTGGTGGCCGTGGTACGCCAGGCTCACCGCGTCGGTGGCGGCGTCGGTGTCCACACGGGGGTTCGTCGACTCCGCCCGCTGCCTGGGGGTGCCGGCGCCGGTCATCGTCTTCCGGCACGTCCTGCCGAACTCCCTGACGCCGGTTCTCGTGCAGCTCTCGCTCGACGGCGGCGGCGTCATCCTCACCGCGGCCGCCCTGTCCTATCTGGGTCTCGGGGCCCACGAGCCGACCTCCGAATGGGGCCTCATGGTCCAGCAGGGCCAGTCGCTGTTCACCACCGACTGGTGGGTGGTGACCTGCCCCGGCGTGGCCATCCTCATCACGGCCTTCGCCTTCAACGTGCTGGGCGAGGGACTGAGGGCGAGGCTGGCTCGATGATCAGGATCAGGAACCTCGCCGTGAGGATCGGCGACCGGCTGATCGCCTCCGTCCCCGAGCTGGATGTGGCCGCCGGGGAGTGCGTGGCCATCGTGGGCGAGAGCGGGTCGGGCAAGACGACGACGCTGCTCGCCACGCTCGGCCTCGTCGAGGGCGCCGCCGTCTCCGGGGAGATCCGCGTCGGCGACGTCGACGTGCTCACGGCGGCCCCCGCCGACCTGCTGCGGATCCGCGGCTCCCGGGCCGCTCTGGTCATGCAGAGCCCGCAGGCCGCGCTCAACCCCACAATGCGGCTCGGCACGCTGATGCGCCGTGCGCTCGCCCGGCACGGAGTCAAGGGCGGCGAGGCGCGCAGCCGGGCCGACGAGGCGGTCGCGGCGGTGCTGCTCGATCCCGCCATCCTGCGGCGCTATCCGCACCAGGTGTCCGGCGGGCAGGCGCAGCGGTTCGCCATCGCGCTCGCGCTGGCGCTCGGCGCGGAAGTGATCCTGGCCGACGAGCCGACGAGCGCGCTCGATGTGACCGTGCAGGCCGAGGTCGTCGCCGTGCTGCGTCGCCTGCGCGACGAGCGCGGCCTCGCCGTGTTGTTCGTCTCCCATGACCTGGCCCTCGTCTCCACGATCGCCGACCGGGTCGTGGTCATGAAGGAGGGCGCCGTGGTGGAGTGCGGCCGGGCCGACGCCGTCTTCACCCGGCCGAGTGACGCCTACACCCGCGAGCTGATCGCCGCGGTTCCCCGGCTCCCCGGCCACTCCGGTGAGCGGCCGGGCGAGGAGGAGACATGAGCGAGCGGCCCGCCGTGCTGGGCGCGGAGACGGTCACCCTGGCCTACGGGCACACGGCCGTCGTCCACGACGTCAGCCTGTCGGTCGGCGAGGGCGGGATCGGCCTCATCGGCGAGAGCGGCTCGGGCAAGACCACGCTCGCCCGCGCCCTGCTGGGGCTGCTGCGCCCGCGCTCCGGCACGATCACGTACGGCTCCCGCGACCTGGCGTCGCTCGATCGCAAGGAGCGCGCCCGGTTCCGCAGCGACGTGCAGCCCGTCTTCCAGGACGGCAGTGAGGCGCTCGACCCCCGCATGACCGTGGAGGCGTCGATAAGCGAGGCGCTGACCACGCACCACCGGATGGCGAAGGCCGACCGCCGCGCGAGGGTGGCGGAACTCCTGGCCGACGTGGGCCTCGACTCCGCCCTGACCGCGCGCAGGCCGCACCAGATGTCGGGCGGTCAGCGGCAGCGGGTCGCGATCGCCCGCGCTCTGGCCGTGGAGCCCCGCCTGCTCGTGCTGGACGAGCCGACGAGCGCGCTCGACGTCACCGTGCAGGCGAGGATCCTCGACCTGCTGGAGGGGCTGGCCGCCGAGCACGGCCTCGGGTATCTGCTCATCACGCACAACCTCGGCGTCGTCGACCGGCTCTGCCGTACGTCGCACGTGTTGTTCGCCGGCCGCGTGGTGGAGTCGGGCCCGACGACGGACCTGCTCACGCGTCCCGCCCACCCGTACACGCTGGCGTTGCGCGACGCGGTGCCGCGGCTGGGCGGGGAGCCGCCCCGCCCCGGCGGGCGGACCGAGGCGAAGCCGGCGGAGTCGGGCTGCCCGTTCCGGTTGCGGTGCCCGTTCGCCGTGGACGTCTGTGGGGAGGAGGCACCCCAGGTCAGGGACGTACAAGGGCGTATGGTGGCATGTCATCGCGCCGAGGACGTGCTGGCCGAAGGTGAGGTCCCCCATGCACCACGTAAGTGACCTGCTTCGGACGCCTGCGGGCAGACGGCTGACGCTCGTCGCGGGCCCCTGGGACGCCCGGCCGGTCGAGAGCGTCATCCTGGTCGACGAGATGCGCGAACTGGAGTCGGCGGGGCGGGGAGCGCTCGCCATCCTGTCCCGCCACGCCATGCACGGAGCGGGCGTGCTCGAGGCGCTGACGGTCGCGGGCCGCAGGGAACTGGCCGCGATCGTGGTGCCCGGCCCCTCAGGCACCTCGCCGGACATCGTCGGCACGGCGCGCAGGGCAGGAGTCGCGCTGCTCGCAGGCGCCTCCGACCAGCCGCTCTCCGAGACGGTCCTCGGTCTCAGCGCGGTGTTGCGAGCCGACCCCAGCCTGCTTCTGCGAAGGACCCGTGACGCGATCGAGGGACTCGGTGCGATCGAGGGCGCGGGGGAGGACGACATCCTCCGGGCGGCCTCGGGCGCGATCGGCGTCGATTACGGCGTGGCCGAGGTGGCGGGACCATCCGCCAACTCGGCCGTGATCCGGGTCGACGGCCGTCCCGACGGCTACGTGTGCTGGGACGGAGAGGATCCCGCCGCCGCCATCGTCGCGGGCGTCGTCGCCACCACCCTGGGCCGCGTGCGCGCGTCGGCCCGCGCCGCCGAGGGCGCCCGCGAGCAGGCGGTGCTCGCCCTGCTGCGTGTGGGGGTGAAGGAGGTCAGGACCGCGGCCCGCCGCGCACGGCACGAGGGCGTGCCGGTGGAGGGCTGGCACGTCGCCGTCTTCCTGCGCGATCCCGACTCTCCCGCCGGTCCGGCCGAGGTCACGACCCGGCGGGTGCGCAAAGCGGTCGCCACGGCTCCCTGGGGTGAGGACCTCGCCGGGTCTCCGGTCGTCACCCGCTGGCAGGACGGCATCCTCGTCCTGTTCACGACGGACGAGCGCGCCGTCGCCGACCTTCCGAACGACGCGTGGCCGCGACTGACCGCCGGGATCGGCACCTGCCAGCCCGGCCCCGACGGGCTGCGCCGTACGGCGTCGCAGGCGAGGGCGGCGGCCGGCCGGGCGGTCGCGGGCGAGGTGGCGCGGTTCGACCGGCTGGGGGCCTACGCGATCCTCGCCGAACTGGGCGGCAGCGACAGCGCGCTGGTCGCCGCCCGGGACATGCTGGCCCCTCTGGACGGCCTGGGCGTGCTGGCGGACCACGCCGTGCCCACGCTCAAGGCGTATCTGGACAGCTGGGGGTCGCGGACCAGGGCCGCCGAGCTGCTCAATCTGCACCCGAACGCGGTGGCCCACCGGATCAGGCGCATCAGCGAGGCGCTCGGCGCCGACCTGTCGGATCCGCAGACCCGGTTCGCCCTCCACGTGGCCTGTCACGTCGTTCTCGATCGGGAATGTCTCCCCGGCACAACGGACGCCGTCTCGTCGTTGTGAGGCCACATCGACGCCACCTCACCGTGGTCCTACGTTGCCAGTCATGGCAACGGTCATCGGAGTGGACGTCGGCGGAACCTTCACGGACCTCGTGCTCCACGACGCGGCGACAGGCGAGATCAGGGTGGCCAAGCAGCCCACCACACCGTCCGCGCCCGAGCTCGGCGTACTGGCCGCGGTGGACGCGGCGGTGCCCCCTGAACTGCTGGCCCGCAGCGGCCACTTCGTCCACGGCACGACCGTCGGCCTGAACGCGCTGCTCGAACGCCGCGGCGCCACGGTGGGGCTGATCACCACGGCCGGGTTCCGCGACGTGCTCGAGATCCGGCGCGGCGACCGCGACGATCCCTATGACCTCTTCTGGACGCCGCCGCCGCCGCTCGTGCCGCGCCGGCTGCGGGCCGAGGCCGCCGAGCGGGTCGCCGCGGACGGCACGGTGGTCCGGGAGCTCGACCCCGAGAGCGTACGGCAGGCGGCCCGGCTGTTCGCGGCCGAGGGAGTCGACGCCGTCGCGATCGTCCTGATGAACTCCTACGCGAATCCCCGTCACGAAGTGCTGGCCGGCGAGTTGCTCCGCGCGGCCGGGTTCGACGGGCCCATCTCGCTGTCCCACGACGTGTCGGGGGAGTACCGGGAGTACGAGCGGACCTGCACCACGGTCGTGGACGCCTTCGTCCGCCATCGGATGGGCCCCTACCTGCACAACCTCGAGCGGGAGCTGCGGGAGCGCGGATTCGCCGGCGAGCTCCTCGTGACCCGCTCGGGCGGCGGCGCGCTCACACTCGCGGAGGCGGCCGCGCGGCCGTTCGAGACCATCCTCTCGGGGCCGGTCGCCGGGGCCGTTGCCACCGCCAGGCTCGCGGAGACCCTCGGGCTCCGCACGGCCGTCGCCGCCGACGTCGGCGGCACCAGCTTCGACACGGCCCTGATCGAGGACGGCAGGCTTCCCCTGATGTTCCATGGGGAGGTCGTCGGCCTCCCGCTGCAGAGCCCCTGGGTCGACGTGCGATCGGTGGGGGCGGGCGGCGGGTCCGTCGCCCACGCCGACGCGGGAGGCCTGCTCCGCGTCGGCCCGCGCAGCGCGGGCGCCGTGCCCGGTCCCGCGTCGTACCTGCGGGGCGGCACCGAGCCCACGGTCACCGACGCCGCCCTGCATCTCGGCATGATCCCCGCAGGCCATATGTCGGGCGGGATATCCCTCTCCCCGGAGAAGGCCGCCGAGGTGCTGTCGCCCCTCGCGGAGCCGACCGGGATCGCCGGCACCGACGCCGTGGCCGAGGGGGTCATCAGGATCGCTGCGGCCAACATGGCCCAGGCGGTGCGCGGGGTGACGGTCGAGCGGGGAGTCGATCCGCGCGGCGCGGCCATCGTCGCGTTCGGAGGGGCGGGCCCGCTGTTCGGCTGTCTCCTCGCGGCCGAACTCGACGTCGACACGGTCGTGGTCCCGCCGAACGCGGGCAACTTCTCCGCCGTCGGGCTCGTCCAGGCCGACGTCGTGCGCTCGGCTGCCCGGACGATGGTCCGGCCCCTCGACGAGGAGGCGCTGCCGGCGATCGAGGCGATGGCCGGCGCGCTGTTCGAGCGATTGTCCACGGCGGGAGCCGTACGGGAGGTCGACCTCGACCTGCGCCATCGCGGCCAGGAGCACACGCTGACGGTCCCCCTGCGACTGGGTGAGGACGACGTCGCGGCGGTCGCGGACCGGTTCTCCAAGGCCTACCACCGGACCTTCGGTCACCAGTTGCCCGACCCGCTGGAAGTGGTCACGGTCAGGGCGACGACGCGGATCGTGCTCGACGCGGCGCGCCCGCTGGTGCCCGCGCCGCCGTCTGGCGCGTCCGCGGGAGGGACGACCCGCCTGTGGTCGTTCGGCAGGCGCGCCTGGGCCGACGCCCAGGTCGTGCCGAGAGAGGGATTCTCCGGGCCCGCGGAGGGACCGCTCCTGGTGGTGGAGCCGACCGCGACGACGTACGTGGACGCGGGCTTCACCGCGGAGGCGCATCCCAGCGGCTGTCTGCTGATCACACGGAAGGACGGCGACCGATGACGAGCATCGTCCGCACCCGCTACACCGAGGCGAACCCCGGGCTCGGCGACGGAGCCGACCCGGTCACCACGGAGATCATCCGCCAGGGGCTCAACGCCGCCGCCGAGCAGATGAAGCAGTCACTGATCCGCACCGCGTTCTCACCGATCATCTACGAGGCGCTGGACTTCGCCGTCGCGTTCTACGACGTCGACCTGTGCATGCTCGCCCAGGCGCCCACACTGCCCGCGTTCATGGGCACGCTGGGGTTCTGCGTGCAGGAGGCGGTGGAGGCCGTCGGCGGTGCATGCGCCCTGTGCCCCGGTGACGTGATCCTCTACAACGACCCCTACGGGACCGGCTCGCACCCGCAGGACGCCGCGATGGTCGTGCCGATCTTCACCGGCGAGGGGGACGTCCTCGTCGGCTACGCCGTGATCAAGGCGCACTGGCTCGACATCGGCGGCAAGGACCCCTACTGCACCGACACGGTCGACGTGCACCAGGAAGGCACCATCTTCCCCGGGGTCAAGCTCTACGACGCGGGCCGGCTGGTGAGCGACGTCTACCGGATGATCCTGGCCAACAGCAGGATGCCGGAGATGGTCATCGGGGACATCAACGCCATGGTCGCGGGGGCCAGGACGGGAGCCGAGGCGCTCGGCGCGCTGGTGCGCCGCTACGGTCTGGACACCTTCCGCCGCTCCGTGGCCCGCATGTACGCCCACGGCGAGGCACTGGTGCGCGGCTGGTTCGATCAGCTGCCCGACGGCGTCTACACGGCCGAGAGCGTGATCGACTCCGACGGCGTGAACGGCCTGCCGATCCGCTTCGGCGTCGAGGTCGCGATCAGCGGGTCGTCGGTGACCGTCGACCTCACGAACTGCCCCGACCAGGTGGGCGGCCCGGTCAACTGCCCGCTCCCCTCGACGGTGGCGGCCGTCCGGATCGCCGTGGCCTTCCTCGCGGGTTCGGGCGAGCAGCCCAACGAGGGGCACTTCCGGCCGCTCGAGCTGATCACCAGGCGCGGGTCGCTCTTCCATCCCGTACGGCCGGCCCCCTGCTTCATGTACGGGATCCCGTCCGACCACGCCATCGAGCTCATCATCCGCGCGCTGGCCGAGGCCGTGCCCGATTCGGTGCCGGCGGCGAGCGGGGGCGACATCAACGCCCTGGTGTGGTGGGGGAACAGGGAGGCGACCGGCGAGCCCTGGGCCGACGGAGCGCCGCACCCGGTCGGGCAGGGCGCGTCTCCCGCCGCGGACGGCGCCAGCGCGCTGATGTACATCTCCGAGTCGGCCACCCGCCTGACGCCCGCCGAGATCTGGGAGGCCCGCAACCCCTGGCGCATCGAGCGCCTCGCCCTGGCCGAGGACTCGGGCGGCGCCGGAACGTACCGGGGCGGGCTCGGGCTCGACCTTTCCTTCCGCGTGCTTGAGGACCAGTACCTCACCGCCGGCCTGGCCAGGACCGCTCTGGAGCCCTGGGGCCTGTCCGGCGGTCTGGCCGGGCGGCCCAACCGGCTCACGGTCGAATACCCCGACGGGCGCGAGGAGGAGTTCTCGCTGAAGACGCGGATCTTCCTGCCCAAGGACGCGGTCGTCCACCTGCGCACCGGATCGGGTGGCGGGTACGGCCCGCCGTCCGAACGCGACCCCAAGGCCGTCCAGGCCGATCTGCGGGAGGGGTACATCACCGCCGGGCACGCGAGGCGGCACTACCCCCACGCGTTCTAGACGCCTTCAGGGGCTGCGCGGCCATCTGGCTCAGACTGGAGACTCAGACTGGATCAGAGGGCGCGCAGCCCGCTGATCACCTCGGTCAGGATGCTCGCGCTCGGCAACTGGGACACGCTCGCGGGCGGGCGCACCTGCACCAGTCCCTGCTCGTGGAGGTCGCCCACCAGCACGCGCACGACGCCCAGCGGAAGGTCGATCGCCGCGGCGATGTCCGCCAAGGGAGTCGCCCGCGCGCAGAGGCTGAGGATCATCCACTGTTCCGGGTTGAGGCTGACCGGGGTGGGCCCGCCTGTGGCGGTCACGATGGCCACCAGGTCGATCGCCTTGTTCGCGGGCAGCACCCGCCCGCGGGTCAGCGCGTAGGCCGGGACGACCGGCCCTGCCTCCTCGTCCAGCCACTGGTCGTGGGTGCGCTCGGTCATGACCTCTCCTCGCCGGGCTCCTGGTTGTCTTGGGTTCCCCGGCTGAGCGAGGCAAGAATGATGTCCTCCGGCGTGACCTCGTCCGTCGCGAGGCGCGCGAGGTCGGGATCCTTCGGAGAGTCGATGAGCGCCGTGGGGAGGAGCACGATCGCGGTCGTCCCGCCGTACGGCGAGGGCCGGAGTGTCACGGAGATCTCGCGACGTGCGGCGAGTCTGGAGACCACGAACAGGCCCATCCGGTCGGTGTCGGCGAGATCGAACTCCGGCGGGTTGGCCAGGCGCTCGTTGAGCTCGTCCAGCCGCTCGGGGGTCATGCCCAGGCCGCGATCCTCGATCTCGACCACGAAGCCGTTGCCCACGAGTTCTCCGCGCACCGAGACCGACGTGTGCGGCGGCGAGAAGATCGTCGCGTTCTCGATCAGCTCGGCGATGAGGTGGATGGCGTCGGCGACGGCCGTGCCGTCCAGCCGGTGCTCCTCCATCGGGAACACGGTCACCCGTGCGTAGTCCTCGACCTCGGCGGCCGCGCCGCGTACGACGTCGTACAGGGGGACCGGCTTGCGCCAGGCCCGGCCCGGCACCGAGCCGGAGAGGATGATCAGGCCTTCGGCGTGGCGGCGCATTCGAGTCGTCAGGTGGTCGAGGCGGAACAGGTCCTCGAGGGTCTCCGGCTCGGTCGTACGGCGCTGCATGCCGTCGAGTTGCGTGCGCTGCCGGTGCAGCAGGGTCTGGCTGCGCCTGGCCAGGTTGAGGAAGACCTGACCGACGCCCCTTTGGAGCTTGGCCTGACCGACCGCGGCCTCGACGGCGGTCTGCTGCACGGTCGAGAAGGCGCGGCCGACGTCCTGGATCTCCGCGGTCTGGCCGATGGCCGGCATCGGCGGAGCCTCGGTGGCGATGTCGACCTCGTCGCCCTTCTTGAGCTTGTCCAGCACGCGGGGCAGCCGCACGTTGGCGAGGTCGAGCGCGGCCTGCCTCAGGGTGGCCAGCTCACGCGCGATGCGGGAGCCGAAGCGCAGCGAGATGAGGATCGAGGCGAGCACCGCGAGCAGTCCTGCGCCACCGGCGATGACGGCCCGGGTGAGGATCGAGTCGGCGATGGGCGCCGCACGCTCGGTCAGCTTGGTGCCGGCGTCCGTCTGGGCCTGCTGGAACGACGCGGCGATGTCGTCGGAGGTGGACTGCCAGACCTGTTCCGTCCGGGCGGTGAGCGCACCTCCGGAGATGATCTTCTCTTCCTGCAGCCGGAGCCGCTGGTAGAGCGGAGTCGTGATCAGGTTGACGTTCATCTGGCGCAGACCCTCGTCCAGCTCGGGGAGCGCCTGGTCGATGAGGAACCGCCGGTTGCCGACGAGCTGTGTGAAGAGCTTGCGCTCCTCGACGGTCATCGTGCCGGAGGCCGAGGCCGCGGAGGCGATCGCCTGCTCGCGGGTCAGCAGTTCCTTGGCGTAGCCGAGGGAGATGACCACGCGGGACTGCTGGTAGATCGGGATGTCGTCGATCAGCGCCAGGCTGTAGTGCATCCGGTAGATCGAGTCGGAGACGAGGTTGTAGGTCTCGATCGCGCGCAGGCGGTCCGACAGGCCCTCGTCGATCTCCGCCCGGATCTCGTCCAGCTGGCCCAGGCCGTCCAGCATCTCGTCCACCTGGGAGCGCATGGCCGGTGTGGTCGCGGAGCGTGAGGAGTCGGAGAGCGCCAGTCGCCGGACGGAGTCGCGGGCGGTGTTGGTGCGCAGCCGCTGCGCCTCCATCTCGGAGCGGCCCGAGCGGCTCGCCGACCCGAGGTAGCGCGCGGAGTCGAGACGCTCCCGCTGAAGCTCGACGATCAGCTTGTCGGCGGGCTGACGGAGCGTGGACCACAGGGTGTTGTAGGTCCTCAAGCGGAGACTGTCGCCGATGGTCACACCGGCCGTGACCGCCCACAGGGCTACCAGCGAGAGGAGCGGCACCACGAGCAGGCCGATAAGCCTGAACTTGATCGACCGGTCACGCCTACGGGGACTCATGGCACCTCGTCCCGATGGGGATGATGAGCTTCCGCTGAACTCTTGTGAGACAGGGAGAGAGGTTAGCAGCGCTATGTTTCAAATGAGAGTTCTGCGTTGAGATATCGCGAAATATCATTTTGAATCGTGATCATGCGGTAGTTTCGATCATGGTAGCTCATGGTGGAAAGGACCTCACGCCGCATGCGCCGTCTGCTCGTCCTAGGTCTCGTGGCCGCCCTGGCCCTGACCGGCTGCGGTGGGGGTTCGGTGGCCGAGACCACCGCCGGAACCACCACCAGTCCCAAGGACTCGAACTTCGTCTACGTATCGAACCTGGACGTCATCACCGACTGGGATCCCGCGACCTCGTACTCCAACGAGGTGATCGCGATGCAGAACATCTACGACTCGCTGACGGTCTACAACCCGGTGACGAAGCGCGCGGGAGCGCGTCTCGCGACCAAGTGGACGTCGTCGTCGGACGGCAAGACCTGGACGTTCACGCTGCGCGACGGCGTGAAGTTCCACAGCGGCAGGCCACTGGACGCCACCTCGGTGAAGGCGTCGATCGAGAGGACCAAGCGGCTCGCTGGTCCTGCGGCCTACATCTGGGACTGCGTCCAGAACATCACGGTCAAGGACCCGCTCACGGTCGAGTTCACGCTCAAGTACCCGGCTCCGCTGGACCTGATCGCCTCGGCCGACTACTCCGCCTACATCTACGACACCGCGGCCGCCGGCTCGGGCGACCTCACGAAGTGGTTCCAGCAGGGCAAGGACGCCGGCTCGGGGCCGTACACGGTCGGGGCCTGGAAGAAGGGCCAGCGCACGGAGCTCACGTTGCGCGCCTACGAGGGGTACTGGGGCGGCTGGGACGGCGCGCACTATAAGAACGTCGAGTTCCGTGTGACGCCCAACCTCAACACGGCGTGGCAGCAGTTGCTCCGCGGCGAGGTGAGCTACGTGCAGCGGCTCAACCCCGCCCTCTACCGCCAGGCCGACATGACGGCCGGGGTGCGTACGCTGCAGGTCCCCTCGTTCCAGAACATGCTCGTTCTGTTCAACTCCGCGTCGGGTCCCCTGAAGGACATACGGCTCCGCCAAGCGATGCAGAAGGTCATCGACTACGACGGTCTGATCAAGGCGCTCAAGGGTGCGGGGGCCAAGGCGAACGGACTGGTGCCCGAGGGACTGCTCGGCCACTCGAGCAAGGTCGCTCCGAAGCAGGACATCCCCGGAGCGACCACGCTGCTCCAGCAGGCGGGGTACGGCCCCGGCGGCAAGCAACTCGAGTTGACGCTCACCTACGCCGAGGGCGACGACGACGAGCAGGTGCTCGTCAATCAGCTCACCGGGACGCTGAGTCAGCTCAACGTGAAGGTGAACGCCTTGGCGATGCAGTGGAACGCGCAGTGGGACCAGGGCAAGTCGAAGGATCTCACCAAGCGCCAGGACATCTTCGTCATGTACTGGTGGCCGGACTACGCGGACGCCTATTCGTGGTTCCTCAACGTCTTCCACAGCGGCGACCCGGTGTCCTTCAACCTCACCTACATGAAGAGCAAGGCTCTGGACAGCCAGATCGACAAGCTGCCGTCACTCGTGGCCACGGACCGCTCCGCCGCGGAGAAGGCGTATCTCAATCTCCAGCGGACGCTCATCGATGAGGACGCGGTCGTCGCGGTCCCCTGGGTGTCGAACTACCAGCGCGCGTATCTCGGCAACGTCCAGGGATACACGGACAACCCCGCGTATCCCAACGTGGTGTTCGTGCACGACCTCATCCCTGGCGGATGATCCGGCGTATCCCCGTGTGCGCGGGGCCGGATCGGCCCCGTCGTCTTCCGTCGCGGCTCTGCGGGCTTCGTCAGCCGCGGAGCCTGCGGGGGGTGCCCACGCAGCGACCGCCGAAGCGGATCGGGACCGAGCGCCGGGGCGCCGGCGCCGGCTCGCCCAGGTGGGCCAGCAGCGTCTGTGCGGTGCGCGCGTCGGACAGGATGCGCTCGATCTGCTCGCCCGACGGCATCTGCCCGTGCTTGCCGAGCTCGTGCTCCAGGAACGTCATCGGCGACGCGTCGCCGGCCATGTCCGCGGCGACGGTCGCGCGGGCGGCGGTGAGCAACCCCAAGTAGTAGGTGCGCAGGATCGACTCGCGCATGCGGGCCTGCTCGAGGTCGTCGAGCAACTCCCGGGCGATGTCGAGTAGACCGCCCGACCGGGGGTCCTCGGCCGCGATGTGTGCGCGAATGTCGTCGAACTCCGACCGCGTCATGATGGCCACCTCCACCGGCGGGAGCAGAGGCGGCTTGGCTGCCGCCGAGTGAAGACTCCCGCATCATGTTCGTAACGTGAGGCGATTGCGGGCGACTTGACATCCGGTTGCGCGGGGGCTGTGACTTCGATTCGGGACGCCGTCCTGTCAAGCGAAACCGCTGCTGAGGACACCTCACCCCTCATGCCCGTCCCTCTCCCCGACCCGTTGCGCGTCGCCGGCGTGCTCGCCGTCGCGCTACTTAGATGCTTGAAAGAACGATCCGGTTGTCCCCGGACGCTCGCGTCTTTGAAAGGACATTCCGGGACGGCCCCGAAGGGGGGCCGCGGCACCCGTGACGCGTGCTCGCCGGTCGCGGGGGCGACGCCCGAGTGATCGCGGCCGGCTTCGGGCCGGTTCGGGGACGGCACGGCAATGCGGATGGGTGCTCGCCTTTCGGATCAAGGTGGTCTCAAGGGCTGCTAATCTTGTCG